>JALHNH010000033.1 GCA_022843625.1 Bryobacter sp.
GCCTCCTGGGCCGCTACCTCATGGATACGGTTGGCTTCGGCCTCTCCGGCTACGTACCAGCACTCGAAGGCATGCCGCAATACAACACCGATGGCAACGGCGGCGCGCACCTCTTTATGCCGTGGTGGCTCTGGGACAAACACCAGAAGCTCGACTTCCCGCGTGGCTATCACATCGAAATCGGCGGCGGCTACAGCCTCCCCGGTATCGGCTCCTATCACGGCGCTGCTCAGCGTCTGGGCTACGGTGCAGACATGAAGACCAAGATTCGCGAAGGCTACGGTGCCACCATCGGCTTCGCCGGCCGTGGCGAGATGATCCCCAACATCCACTCCTATTGCGAGCTCGATCCAAACGTCGTCGACAAGTGGGGCATCCCGGTTCTCCGCTTCCACTTCAAGTGGACCGACTACGAATGGAAACAGGCCCGCCACATGGAGAAGACCTTTACCGAGATCATTACCGCAATGGGTGGCCGCGTCTCGGGTCTGAGCGCAGCTCAGCGTGAAGCAAATGGCATCTCGGTGCCCGGCACAATCATCCACGAAGTGGGTGGCGCGCGCATGGGTACCTCGATGAAGAACTCTGTTCTCAATGGCTACTGCCAGGCACACGAGATGCGCAATCTCTTTGTCATGGACGGAGGCAGCTTCGTCTCAAACCCCGACAAGAACCCGACACTGACAATCAATGCGCTCGCCTGGCGCGCTTGTGACTACCTGGCAGAGGAGATGAAAAAAGGAAATGTCTAATCTCGTAGCCCTCGAATCGATAGACCGTCGCGCCGTTCTGCGTGGCATCGCCCTGGCCATCACCGCCTCAGGCACGCTGGACCTCGAAGCCGCCCAGCACGTCCACACCGAGACCACCGCCGAGAAGGCCAAAACCGGCACCTACAAGCTGAAGGAATTCACTGCCGCCGAATATAAAACTCTCGAACGGCTAGCCGAACTGATCGTGCCCGCAGACAAGGTCTCCGGCAGTGCCAAAGATGCCGGCGCCCCCGAGTTCATCGACACTTTGTCGAGCCAAAACGATACCCTCGCCGATCTCTTCCACGGCGGCCTCGCCTGGATGGAAGCCGAGATGCGCAAGCGCTACAACACAGGCTTCGTCGCTGCCAAACCCGAGCAACAAACCGCCATGCTCGACCTCTTGGTAGAGGCAGGCCGCAGCGAAGCCGAACGCCGCAGCGAAGAACTGGTTTATCAGAAGGCTGCCGTCTACAAAGAGTTCAGCAACTACACTGTGAAGCGAGAACACGAGCTTGCCGTCGGTGCGCGCTTCTTCGACTGGGTCCGCAAGATGACCGTCGACGCCTTCTACACCAGCCCGATGGGAATCAAAGACCTTGGCTACCTGGGCAACAAGGCACTCTCGAAGTACGAAGTGCCCAAGGAAGCGCTCGATTACGCAATCAAGCGCAGCCCATTCGCCAACGGCTAGTCGAGAATCGCGCCGTACGCCATATTGACGAAAGCATTGCGCTCCTCAGACCCGCCTTCCCGGTGGATCATGAAGATCCCAATCATGTCGCGCTTGGGATCGATAAAACAATAAGTGCCATAGCGTCCGCCGTGTCCATACGTACCTTCAGACAGCGGAGCAGCAGCAGAATCACGCGCTACGGCCCACGCCAGCCCATAACCCATTCCCGGCCCGTTGGTCGACAGCATCCCGGTATGCACCTTCGTCATCGTTTCTATCGAATGTCGTGACAGAATGCGCTGCCCGTTGAGCTGGCCTCCATTGAGAAGCATCTGATAGAGCAGAAACAAATCGCTGGCCGTCGAATAGAGGCCGCCTTCGGGCAGCGGGTATTTTGCTCCATCGCGAAACTTCATCGCGCCCTCACCCAGAGGGTCTGAGCTGTACTTCAGCGGCTTGCCCTCTGTGAGGATATAAGCCGTAGGCATGCGGTTCCACTTCTCTTTCGGCGGATAGATGTAGGTGTCTTTCATCCCCAGTGGAGTGAAGATCCGTGCCTCGAGAAACTTCTCAAACGGCATGCCCCCTAGCACCTCAACGATACGCGCCAGCGTCGCAATGCCGGCATTGCTGTATTGCCACTTCGAGCCTGGCTCAAACTGAATCGGCGTTTGCGAGTAGATCAGCACCACCTCAGATAGCGTCTTGTGCAGCGCCCCATGCAGCTCGCCAATCCCGGCTGGAGGGTTCAGCACCATGCCCGAGGTATGGGTCATCAGATCACGAATCGTGATCAGCCGCGCCGGCTTCCTTAAGTTGCTGCCTTCAAGCAACATCAGCCCACGAAACTCCGGCAAATGCTTCTCAACAGGGTCCAGGATCGAGAGCTTACCTTCCTCAGCCAGCATCATTGCGGCCATGGCCACCACGGGCTTGGTCATCGAATGCAGTTGAAAGATGGCATCAGTTCGGATCGGCTGTTTCGATTCGATATCGGTATAGCCAGCCGCATCAAGTGCGGCGATCTTGCCGTGCCGTGCCACTAGCGTCACGGTTCCCGCCATCGTACCAGCGTCGACAAAACTCTTCATCCGCACCGGAATCTTGGCCAACCGGGCCGGATCAAGGCCCGTCTGGGCCACCAGCACGAATCCACTACAAAGGAGAATCAGCAATCGAAACATCCCTGCATTCTATCGATTACCAATCGAATCGAGAGACGCCCCATTGATATTTGGCGGATATAGGAGTAGAGTCACGCTACCGTTTGTATGAAGACCTTAAAGGTATCGCTGACACTCCTGGCCGTCCAGGCTCTGTCACTCCAGCTCTTCTGCCAGACTTCTCCGAGCTCCCAGCTTCCTCCGGCCGCAAAGATCCAAGTCGACTTTAACCAGCACATCCAACCCCTCCTTGCAGCGAAGTGTTTCTCCTGCCACGGAGGCGAAGTAACCCAGGGCGGCCTGCGCCTCGACCGTCGCCAGCAAGCGATGCGCGGCGGCGATTACGGGCCCGTGATTATTGCCGGCGATAGCGCCCAAAGCAAGCTCATCAAGCGAGTTTTTAACGGTGATGGCGGCTTGCGCATGCCACCCACTGAGGCCTTGTCCGACGATGAGATCAGTCTGCTGCGAGCTTGGATTGACCAGGGTGCCGACTACCGCATCGAAGTGAAGGAAGACCTAGCTCCGAAGGCAATCGCTCCGGGCGTTGCAGCCTTCTTCAGCGCGATCCGGAACCGTGACGATAAAGCAGTTGCAGCTATGATTGCGGCCGATCCCAAACTGATCGATGCGCGCGATCTGGCAAACTCGACTCCGCTCCACATCGCTGCCGCATACGGAACCATTGCCACCATGAAAACCCTCCTCGACAAGAGTGCAGACGTAAACGCGAAGAATCGTCGCAAATCGACTCCTCTTGCCTGGGCTCTCCATGACGAAGCCCGCGTGAAGTTGCTGCTCACTCATGGCGCAGACGTGAATGCTCGCCTGGTGGACGGCACACCAATACTGCGACAGGCTGCCATGCTGGGCAACAGCAACCGGGTTCTCCAGTTACTGCTCGACAAGAATGCCGACCCGAACATTGGCACTGCCACAGGTCTTACGCCATTGATGGCCGCCGCCAATCGCGGCAACGTCGAGGCAATGCAGATGCTGCTCGCCAAAGGAGCAAAGGCTGATGCGAAGAACGCTGCTGGCTCTTCCGCACTTGTTTTTGCAGCCGGGAGTGGCCAGCCAGCCGCTGTAAAGCTTCTTCTCGAAAAAGGAGCCGACCCGAATACAAAAACCAAGCGTGGCGAAACGGCCCTCAATGCCGCCGCGACGCAGGGTGTCGAAGAGAGCGTGCGCCTCCTGATTGCCCGCGGAGCCAAAGTGAACACCCAGGATGAGCGCGGCTATTCGCCACTCATGCACGCTGCATCATCCGACGCAGTACCTGTTGGTACAGTGAAGCTTCTTCTCGCCAGCGGTGCAGATGCCAAGCTCACGGCAGAGTATGAAAGCACGGCCGCCGCGCTTGCCGCCAAGCGCGGTGATACGGAAATCGCCCGGCTGCTTGGCGTTGCTGAGACCGTGCGACTGATCGTAACCCCAGTCAGTGATGTGAAGTCCTTAAGCCCTTCGCAGGCAGTGCAGAAAGCACTTCCTCAACTCGAGAAGCAAAGCTACAACTTCATCCGCATCGGTGGGTGTAATTCCTGCCACGCCCAGGACCTCGCATCGGCAGCCGCTGGTCTGGCAAGAGCCCGTTCGATCCCGGCTCCCAAAGAGATCCCGCAGTTGACTGGAGCCATGACAGGCATTTCGGCCGAGCGCATTCTCGACCTGGGAGTTGTTGGAGTGGTCGGTATGGCATGGGAACTCTTTGATCTCGGTATGAACCAGCAGCCGAAGACCCCTTACACCGATGCCGTAGTCCATTACATTCGCGCGATGCAAGCGGAAGACGGACACTGGAAGAGCGGTCAGAGCCGCCGGCCACCGATGACCAATGGCGACATGCAGACCGCCGCGCTATCCATCTACTCGCTCAAGAACTATACGCCCGCGGCCAGCCGTGCTGAATCGGAACACGCGATCAGCAAAGCCAGAACATGGCTTGAGCGCCAATCACCAACAAATTCACAAGATCGTGCCTTCCATCTGATGGGTTTGGTTTGGTCAAATGCCTCAGAGGATTCGATCTCCCGTGCGACAAAGGCCCTGACGGAATCACAACGGCCTGAAGGTGGTTGGGCACAGTTGCCGAATATGGGCAGCGATGCCTACGCAACCGGCGAGGCTCTCTATGCGCTGCACACTGCGGGTGTCTCTACCCACAGCCCTGTGTACCGCAAAGGCATCTCCTATCTATTGCGGACGCAGGCAAGCGACGGAACCTGGCACGTCAAGACCAGAGCCATCTGGCTGCAGCCCTACTTTGAAAGTGGCTTCCCCTACGGCACCGATCAATTCATCTCCGCTGCTGGAACTGCCTGGGCCTCGATTGCGCTGTCCCTGGCCGTCGATCCTGCATCGGCAACATCGACCATCGCCCGGAATCAATAGAAGGCCTTGATGATGGCACTGTTGTCCTCGCCTCCCCAGCCCGCTTCGATTGCGCTGCGCAGCAGTTTCTCATGCAGGTCAGTGAGCGGGATCTTGGCGCCATTTGAACCGGCACTCTGCTGCATCAGGGTGACGTCCTTCCAGTGTTGTGCCAGCCGTGCTTCTGGTTGAAAGTCACCCGATAACATCTTTTGTCCTTTGTTGTCCATCACCCTGGCGTAGGCCGGGCCTGCCTTGAGAATTTCAAGAGCGCGCTGCGGGTCTACGCCACTTTTGCGTGCGAATTCAAGCCCTTCGGCCAGCACCGCCCGTTGCAAGCCCAACACCAGATTGAGAACCAGCTTCATTCGACTTCCAGATCCCGTTGCACCGGTGTGAAAGACCTGCCTGCCAAATTGCGCCAACAGATCTCCGGCAGCGATAAACGCCAATGGCGCGGCGCCGCACAGAACGATAGCATCCCCCGCGGCAATCTGACGGCTTGAACCTCCGAGCGTAGCGTCAAGGTAATGCACATCTCGGCCTTCCAGCTCTTTGCCCAGCTTCTCAACGATTTCAGGATCGCCGGTCGTAGTATCGAGAATCAGGTCGCCAGCTTTCAAATCCGATGAGATCTGCTTTAAAGCCTCCTGTACTTCGTTCGTGCCCGGAAGACTGAAAATCACTCGGCGGCACCGTCGTGCGATTTCGATCTCCGAGGCCAAAACCTTTCCCCCGATCGATTCAACGCGCAATCTCGCTTCCGGGCTGGGGTCAAAGGCGAAGACACAGAATCCCGCTGCCAACAGACGTTGTGCGAGCGCGGTGCCAACCAGCCCCGCGCCAAGAAGACCGACGTCTTTGTTCAGGGATTGGGTCATGCAAAGGGAAAGTATCATAACTTGGTTGACGCAGCCAATGCCCAACAAACTCACCCTCTCACCCTTTGCGCGTGTAGCGGTTCTTATCGCATCTTTTCTGGGCCTGCTATTTGACGGAGTAGAACTCGGCCTGATGCCCATCGCCTCGCTCTCGGTCTCGAAGAGTTTGCTTGGCGATGCTTTCACGGCAACATCGGGGGGTGACTGGTTTGCCCGCTTCACTGCGTCACTCATGCTTGGGGCAGCTGTCGGCGGCATCGCACTCGGCAACCTCGGTGACCGCATTGGCCGTAGCCGGGCCATGGGAATTAGCATCCTCTTTTATTCCGTCTTTGCCGCGCTTGGGGCATTTGTCGAAACTCAGGAACAGATGCTTTGGCTCCGCTTTATGGTTGGCCTCGGCGTTGGTGGAATGTGGCCAAACGGTATCGCGCTCGTCTCTGAGTGTTGGCCCTCAGCCGCAAAACCGCTGGTATCGGGCGTCATGATGGCGGGCCTCAATGCTGGCATTCTACTCTTGTCGCAATTAGCACGAATCTGGCCGATCACGCCCGATTCATGGCGATGGATTTTCCAACTCTCAGGAGTACCTGCACTACTCGGAATCATAATTCTTGCGGCATTGCCTGAATCGCCAGAATGGCTCGCCTCACGAGGCCAGAGCCGCAAAGCCGTCGCCCCGCTTGCCGATCTATTCAAGCCCAATCTTCTTCGAACCACCCTCTCGGCAATCGTTGTCAGTGTGATTCCTCTGATGGGGGCCTGGGCAGCCAGCAAGTGGATGATCCCATGGGCGGACAAAGTGGCGGGTGCAGGAAACGTGCAATACAAAGCTGCCACTCAAGGCTGGTGGGCACTGGGAGCAATCATTGGTGCCATCGCAGGCGCAGAACTGGCAAGCCGCCTGGGACGCCGGTACAGCTATTTGTGGATCAGCATCGGTGCTACCGTCCTGACTGTTTCGATGTTTACGCTCACTGCGCCACTAGAGCCAGCCTTCCATTACGTAGTCTTCGCTCAAGGCACTGTGGCAACGCTCTTCTTCGGTTGGCTGGCGCTCTACTTGCCAGAGATTTTTCCGGTGCAGGTGCGAGCCACGGGTAGTGGCCTCGCCTACAACTTTGGCCGCTTCGGAACCGCAATTGGAGTCTTGGCTGCTGGCTTCCTCTTCAGCGCGTTGGGCGGGGACTACCCGAGAGTGGGAGCGATATGCGCACTGGTCTACGGGCTCGGCATCTTTGCCATCTTCCTGGTCCGCAATGCCGAAAAATGAAGATTGTTATAGACTCACTTCATCGCCCAATGAAACTCGGGATTCAAGCACTACTCTTCGCTTCTGTGTTGCAGGCCGCAACACTCCCCGTCGACATCAGCTTTGAGCGCGATGTGATCTCGATCCTCACAACCAAGGGCTGCAATGGCTCGGGTTGTCATGGATCTCCTGCCGGCCAGAGCGGCTTCAAGCTTTCTCTCTTTGGTTCAGATCCTGCCGCCGACCACGAGATGATCGTCAACGCACATAAGGGCCGCCGCGTCGATCTCAAAACTCCCGCAAACTCGCTGCTCCTGCGCAAACCCGCCTTTGCCATCCCGCATGGCGGAGGCAATCTGATGAGCTCGCAATCCGACGAATATCAGACCATCCTCCAGTGGCTGCAACAGGGTGCCAAACGCAATGCCGGCGGGCCACGCATCCTCTCAATCTCGATAACGCCCCGCGAAGCGATCCTCACCCAACCCGCAGCTACCGCACAGCTAATCGTCATCGGCCACCTCTCCGACGGCACCACCCGCGACATGACACGCGCTGTGCGCTATTCCGTTCTTGATGAAGCAGTCGTCAAGGTGAGTCAAACCGGCACAAGCACTGCTACTGGAAGAGGCCTCACAGTAGTGATGGCACGCGGGGTTGGCAAAACCGCCACCGCGCAGTTCATCGTTCTCGACAAGACTGCCAATGCGCGCGGCGCTATGCCTTCCCCATCCAATTTCATCGATCGCGAGGTCTACTCAAAGCTGGCAGAAGTACAACTACAGCCCTATCCTCAAACGTCAGACAGTGCCTTCCTGCGCCGTGTTCACCTAGACACGATCGGCATTCTGCCCACGCCAGCCGAGGCCGAAACCTTCCTTGCCGATACAAGCCCTGACAAGCGCGCCCGCCTCATCGACCAGCTTCTCGAGCGTCCCGAATACACCTCCCACTGGCTGGTCAAATTCGAAGACTGGTTTCGCAACTCGCAATATTATTCCCAAGGCCGCACCAACGGCAGCTTCAAACGCTGGCTCGCCGATGCAATCCGTGCCGACAAGCCCTATGATCAGAGCGTGCGCGAAATGCTCACCGCCACCGGCGACACCACCGTCCATCCGGCGGGCAATTTCTGGCATCCCGCCATGGACTTCATGCTGAAGACCTTTGAAGTAAGCAAGGCCACTCCCACCGTGAGCCGCCTCTTTCTCGGGCAACGCATCGAATGCACAGAGTGCCACAATCACCCACTCGAAAATCTGACCCAGGACGACTTCTACGGGATGGCCGCCTTTCTGGGCCGCATGAAGGTCAAGCATGGTTACGCTCAATACCGGCGTATCTGGTACAACTCGCGGGATGGAGAAGTGCTGCATCCTGTTACCAAAGCGCCCGTTGCGCCCAAGTTCCTCGATGGCACCGTCCCGGTAATTGCAGAGGGTCAAGACCGTCGTGAAGTGCTGGCCAACTGGATTCTCGACAAGCAGAAGCTTCAGTTCGCCCGCGCCACAGTGAACCGCATATGGGCGGAATACTTCACTGCGGGAATCGTCGATCCGCCCGACGACTTCCGCTCTACCAACATGGCCTCACATCCCGCATTGCTCGATCAACTTGCCCAGGCCTTCATCGATGGGGGTTACCGCTTCAAGCCCATCCATCGTCTCATCCTGAACTCCCGTACCTATCAGGTGAGCTCGCGCGCCCCCAAATACAGCAATGGTGCCGACCCGCTGGAGAAAACCCTCCTCGCCCGCTATGAACCCAGAAAGCTCAGTGCCGAAGTGCTGCTCGATTCCATCGGACAACTTACGGGTGTCCCGCAAACCTTCAACAATTACCCTGTTGGTACTTCCGCCAAAGACCTTGTCGCCAACATCGGTGCCACATACTTTCTCACCACCTTTGGCCATCCGCGACGCGACATCATGGAGCCACGCAGCCAGGCTCCGTCTCTTGCCCAAGCCTTGCACCTCATGAACGCCGACTCGATGCGGGAGAAGATCGAATCCCCGAAGAACATCCTTTCAGAGCTCCTTGAGAAGACAATCGAGGATCGTGTGATTGTCGAGGCTCTCTATCTGCGTGCCTTTGCAAGAAAACTGGAAAAACGTGAATGGCAGAGTGTAGAGCAGTTTCTCATTGCAGAAAAGGAAGCCGGGCGCACACGCCGCCGCGCCTTTGAAAACATACTCTGGGCATTATTGAACTCCAAGGAGTTTCAACTCAACCAATGATGAATCGACGCTCTCTCCTCAGTCTCGGCAGCTCTCTCTTTGGCGGCCTCAGCCTACCGCGTCTGCTGGCCGGTGCCTCTGGCCCGGCGCAGAACTGCATCATCTTCTTTCTCGAAGGTGGCCCTTGCCAGCACGATTCCTTCGACCCCAAACCCGATCAGCCGTCCGAGATCCGTGGCAGTTTCAAGACCATTCCTACATCGATTCCTGGCGTTCACTTCAGTGAACTCCTTCCTCGGTGCGCCCAAACGATATCCAAATTCTCAGTGATCCGCTCTGTTTATTCCAAAGAAGCGATCCACGAAAAAGCCAAGCAATACATCTTCTCCGGCTCTCGCCCCAATAACGCCTTCAAGCACCCTGTCTTCGGCTCCGTTCTCGCTAAAGAACTCGGGCCCCGCAATGGGCTGCCGGCCTTTGTCTGCATCCCGCGCAAAGACATCTCTGCCGATGCAGGCTTTCTGGGCCCGGCCTATGATCCCTTCATCACCGGAGATCCTGCTGGCAAAGAATTCAAGGTACAGGATCTCAGCCTGCCCTCCAATCTGACTCTTGACGAGAGCGTATCGCGTAGCCGGCTGCTCGCCGCCATGGACGAAGAGATCCGCCAGACCGAAAAGAGCAAGACCGTAGAAGGAATGGATTACTTCTACCAGAAGGCATTCGATCTGGTGTCGTCCACCGCCGCGCGCAAGGCCTTCAATTTGAGCGAAGAGCCTGACAAACTGCGCGATGCTTATGGCCGCAACAGTGCGGGCCAGGGCGCACTGCTCGCAAGGCGTCTGGTGGAATCCGGCGTTCGCATGGCTGCCGTCTTCCAGGGCGGATACGACTCTCACACCAACAACGACGAGACCAGCCGCAAGATCTTTCCTGTCTTTGACCAGGCCTTTGCCACACTGATCACTGATCTTGAAGACCGGGGCCTTCTAGCCACAACTTTGGTGCTGGCCATCGGTGAATTTGGCCGTACCCCGATCATCAACCATTCTGCCGGCCGGGACCACTGGCCCGGCGTCTTCTCGATTGCCGCAGCAGGCGCTGGCATCCCAGGTGGGCAGATCATAGGTTCGAGCGACGCTCAGGGTGGCGCACCCAAAGACCGTCCCATCTCGATCGAAGATCTCGGGGCTACCGTCTATAAAAAGCTCGGTATCGACTTCCACAAGGAATACCGCACCACCGGACGTCCCGTAAGAATCAACAGCGACGGCACGCCAATACGCGAGTTCTTCTGATGCAACTGATCGCGCTGCTTCTCACCCTCGGTGCCACGCCGCACATGGATCGCATCACCCCTCTCGGTGGGCAAGCGGGCACCGTTGTTGCAGTCGAGCTTGTGGGCAAGAATCTGGCCGGCTTCACTTCCGCCCGCTTCGACACCAAAGAGATCGAGTGGCTTGAGACCTCCAGCCAGACTCCGGAGCGTGTCGTTGGGCGTGTGCGCATTTCTGCTAAAGCGGCGCTAGGCCCGCACCGCTTCCAGTGCTTCTCGAAGTCCGGCCTCTCCAATGGCCGGCTCTTCAACGTGACGGAGTTCCCGGGCCTGAACGAAGCAGAGCCCAATGACCAGCGCAATCTTGCCCAACGCATTTCACTCAAGCCACAAGTTGTCTACGGCTACCTGAAGGGCGACGTCGATGTCGATCATTACATTTTCACGGCAAAGGCCGGCGAGCGGTGGCTCTTCGACGCGCAGTCGATCGAACGTGGAGGCTTTATGGAATCTTCCCTTCAGATACTCGATTCCACCGGCAAAGAACTTGCCTTCAATGAAGACCAAGACGAATACCTTGAGACACCGCGACTCAGCTTCCGCTTCCCGAAAGATGGAGAGTACATTCTCAAGGTGGATCAATACCGCGGCCCACAAGGAGTGGCCTGTGGCGAAAATTGCGGCTATGCACTACACATCTCACAGCTCCCTGTAGTGAGCGCCATCTTTCCCCTCGGTGTCACGCCAGGCAAGCCCTACAATGCAAGAATCGTCGGCGAAGCCCTTGAGAGTGTTCAGGGTGCCTATCTGCAAAGAGCGCGTGGAGCCGAACACTACCGGCTTACTTTCCCATACTCCATGCCGGTGGATGGTTCGGATCAGGATCTCATCCAGGTGCGCGCAACCAGACTTCGAGCCACTGCTGCATTGGTAGAGGCCGAATTTCAGATTCCGAAAACGGCTCGGCCCGGACTCTGGCGATTGTGGCTCAACACGCCCAAAGGCGTTGCCGAAGCGATGTCGATCGAAATAGACCAAGACCTTAAGGCCATCGACGGGATTTTGGGGCAGGGAAACAGTTACGACATTGAGCTTGAAGCCGGACGCCCTTTTCATGCCTGGACTCTTGCCGCTCAACTCGGGCTACCCAGCATCGATACCGTGATCGAAATCTGGAACGCCGAAGGCAAGCTCCTGGCTGAGCACGACGATCTGATGACGGGTCAGGGAACAGTCATTGGCAATCCAGACAGCAGCCTCTACTTCACGCCTGCCAAAACAGAAAGAGCAAAGCTCACGGTAAGAGACCGCACAGACCGCACCGGCCCCACTTATGCCTATCGTCTCCACATGGCAAATGAAGCTCCGTCCTTCCAACTCATCACAGAGCCTGCTGGCTTCACGATCGTTGCTGGCGGCAAGGGTACTCTCGAAGCGCTTCTCATCCGGCAGCCTGGCTTCGACAAAGCGGTAGATGTCTGGGTGGAAGGCCTGAACTCACCGAAAGCAAAGTTCCGAGCCGATCAACAGTTCGGCCCATCCGGCGACGGCGACAACATCAACATTCCGAGCGTCCCGCTTTTGATTGAGATTCCGGCAAGTACACCTGCAGGTGACTATCCGATCCGCGTGCGAGCCAAAGCAAGCGATGGCACTGGCCCAACGGTGGAAGGAATCTCTACTCTCTGGATTGGCCCCAACGGCAATCGTAACGACACTCGCAGGCCTCTGCCTTGCATCAACGTTCACGTGATTGCCCCCTAGGTCTTTGCTTTCACCAGATGGTCTGCAATCAGGCTTTCAATCTGCTTCCAGGTAGCAGACGGTAGTGCCGTCTGAAGATACTCAAGAGCAGTACCCCGCAGGTGTCGATCCTCCGTCCCGAGTGCCCGGTAGGCCATCTCTACTGGTTCTGGAGGAAGAAGGAGCCTGAGCAGAAGGAAGAGATATTCGACACTGGCATCTCCAGGCCTCTCCTGGTTTGCGCTTGAATTCTTGCTCATCCTGCGCTCTTCCCACTCCACACGATCCACCTGCAACTCTGCAGAAAGAACGCGCCAAACACGTTCCGCCTGCAGCTCAAGTGCAGGACGCTCGCGCAGAATCTGGCGCATGGCGTAGGCACTGCGGAAGCGGATTTGAAAGACCGGATCCTTGAGCGCAACAGTGAGAGCGTCGAGGGCCAGTTGCGATTGACTCGCCGCCATTACCAACGGCACGCGCCGGCGAATCATGTTTTGCTCTCGCACATCGAGCAAAGCGTCGGCAAGTTGTCCGGCATGCTGCGAAGCTACGGCCTTCAATTTCTCCATCGCCAGAAACGCACAATTTGCATTCGCAAGCAATTGAATGAGCTGCCCGCAAACGAGTGGATCTACCTTCTCCATCTTGAGAAGCGCATTCTTAATGCGGCCCTCGTTGCCGGATCTTAACTCAATCAGCTGTCTGAGAGCGGGTTGCATCAGCGCTTCCAGTTGCCCGGCGTCTTGCCCCGGCAAGCCCGTCAACAGATCGGAACCTGCAACAAAGGAAATGCCAGACAGAGGATTCTCTTCTGTCGTCTTCAAGGGGCGCGCCTGTCGTGCAAGGCTTTTTTCCAGTGCTTTCAGATACGCATCTTCAAGACGCCGGGCCAGCAGCAGCGCGCCACCCGCACACAATACAGAGGCAAGCAGCATCGATTGCTGCCCGGCACTCAACCACAGCAGCAAGCCAATCAACCCACTCGCAAGCAGGTCGCCCAAGCGCTCACCCGTGACATCAATGATGCCCTTGACTGCACGCTTTTCAGAAGCAGCCACCGGTGTGTAGAACATCTCGTAACCAGACCGGAACATGGAGCCGCGGAGCACCACTTCGAGTCCGCGCAACAGGGTCAAGCCGGCGAAGCCAAACGAGAGCAGCAGCCCTGCACCGCCAAGCACAATCGCTGCCGGCAAACTTCGCACCGGAATTGCCGGGCCCAGCCTGGAAAGAATCGCTGGCGTCGCGAGGGTCTGCACAACAACGGCCACAACCGATGTGGC
Source organism: Bryobacter sp. (assembly GCA_022843625.1). Taxonomy (GTDB): domain Bacteria; phylum Acidobacteriota; class Terriglobia; order Bryobacterales; family Bryobacteraceae; genus Bryobacter. Next base: position 13,574 of record JALHNH010000033.1, read on the forward strand.
TGTGTAGAACCAGGCAAAGAACCGTGCCAGTTCTGGACCTTTGCCGATCGAGAGCGTGGCCTGAGACTTCAGTAGGAAGTCCAGCAAGCCCGCAGCGACAGACACAGTTACCACCAGCGATGCCAGTTGCACAAGGTAGGGTGATTTCCTAAGTGATTCCGTTAGCGCTGGCTTCGGGGTATGCTCGCGCACATGTGCCACCGGGTACTTGATGGTGAATATCCACATCGCGAATCCACAGGCAATATGCAAACCGGCCGCGAAGAGAATTAATAAAGGAACGGAGCCCAGGGCAACTGTTCTCTCTGCCAGCAATCCTCCCAGTATTCCACCCAGGGTTCCCATCCCCGCAATGCGCCCAAAAGCCTTCTGTGCCGAGCGGGGATCGAAATGCTCTGTCATCAAAGACCAGAATGAAGAAGTGAGCAGCAGGTTGAGTGCAAATACATGAAGGAAGATCGCAATAGCGGCAGCCTGGGTATTGCCGGCATAAAGGAAGTATTCGCCAACCTGTATTGCACCACTAAGCAAAAACGATCCAGGCACCAGAAGACCTGGAGAAATCCGGCTGGTAAGTTCGGAACCGGCAAAGCTGGCCGCGATGGCAAAGGCGGCCGCGACGAAGGTCATCAAGGGCAAGTCAGAAGCGGGGAATGAGGAGAGAAAGATCGAGTCCCGCAGCGTCTTGCCCGCCACCATCTGCGCGATCATCAACCCGGAAGCCAACATGGCAATCACGGTGGCGCGATCAAAGCGGCTTAGACTCGAAGCCATTGCTTGGGGTGGCCTTTCATGAGATGTAATGATAAAGCTTACTATGATGCCGCGTTTCTTGTTATTTGCGCTCTTCGCTCTGGCAAAACTCTCTGCCCAGGACGTCTTCACCGGCGTTCAACGAATTGTTGCTGTCGGTGACATACATGGGGGCTTCACAGAATTCGTCACAGTACTTCGTCAGGCCGAGCTGATCGACGCAAATAACAAGTGGATCGGCGGGGCTACACACCTGGTTCAGCTTGGAGATGTTCTCGATCGCGGTGCCGACTCCCGCAAGGCACTGGACCTCCTCGCATCCCTCGAAGGACAGGCAAAGAAAGCGAAGGGCCGTGTTCATGCCCTTCTTGGCAACCACGAAGTCATGAATATGCTTGGCGACCTGCGCTACGTCGCTCCGGGAGAATTCGCTGCCTTTGCCAATTCCGGGTCTGCCGAACTACGCAACCAGGCCTACGATTCACTGGCAGACCCATCCCGTAAATCCGACGCAGACTATCGAAAGCAATGGGAAAAAGAGCATCCTCTGGGCTGGGTAGAACACCGGCAAGCCTTCGCGCCGGATGGCCGCTATGGCAAAACCTTTCTACAGCGCAAGGCGATCATCAAAATCAACGACACGCTTTTTGTGCATGCGGGGATCAGTGCGAAATTTGCGGCGATGTCGGTCGAAGAGATCAACCAGAATACGCGCAAAGAGCTAAAAGAGCTTACCGTCAATGGCTTCGTGATGGATCAGGAGGGCCCCTTCTGGTACCGGGGAATGGCTACCGGCTCTGAAGATACACTGACCCCACTGGTGGAATCCGTTTTGAAGAGCCTCGAAGTGAACCGCATCGTTCTCGGCCATACTCCAACAACAGGCGCGATCATGCCACGCTTCAATGGACGAGTGATCCTCGCCGATGTTGGCCTTGCCAGTGTTTACAACGGTGCCCTTGTCAGTTTAATCATCGAAGGCGGGAAAGCAATTGCGCTGCATCGAGGGACAAAACTGGAAATCCCGTCCAGCCCCGATGCTCTGCCCGGTTATCTCAAGGCAGCAGCGGCGCTGGATCCCGCTGGCTCAAAGCTCAAAAACTACGTAGAGACCCTCGGTCAGCGCTGAGGGAGATATTCGTAAAGCTTGTCGGGACCCGCTTTTTCAAAGTAAGAGACAATCACGTCCCGGCGCTGCAAAATGGCCTTCATCTCGTCTTGCCTAAGGTAGGGCGACAGTTCTGCTTTCAACCCCCCCAAATTCAGGCTCTTCATGGCTGCCAGAAACTGCCGGTCACATTTGTCCAGCATCTTCGGATTCAGAAGTTGCTTGTGCAAACGAAATGCTCGCGTGTGGTCAATCATCCAGATTCGCCAATCTTTGTCATAAAGAGTGTTGCCCGCATTACGGTCAGTGTTGGCAATCAATTGATCGAAGACTCGAACGATAAGCGTCTGCCTGCCCCACTTGTCCGGATCGGGGCCCATTGTGTTCTTCTTTGCCCGCTCACCCTCGTCCATCAAAACGTCCTCAACCCACCAGGTCCAGGCCGAGCCATAGCCCACATGAGCACGTGGCACCGAAGGTGGGATCATCCCTCCCAGACCGAGCATCTTTCCCAATCGGTAGGCCGCAATGTTGAAAAGATATGTGTCCCGAAAATTGATCTCGCTCCCCATCACCCCTTCAAATTTTGCTTTCTGTTCGTTGATGGACTGAATGCTGGCGTCGTGCGTGATGGTTCCATCTGAAAGCGTCGCCCGAACAGTTCCAGTGATTCCTTTCTTGGACGCGCGTTCGCGGGTGATAGAAGCCTTTAGAAGAAATTGCTCTTTCTTTTCCAGGGTTAAACCATCTTGGGCAAAAAGCGCCGGGACAAGGAGGAGAAGTGCCATTGGCTTCCGCATGGCTGACGAATATATCACACCGGTGTGTAAATTTGCACAACTGGCAGCGGCGCGAGATTGAGACTCCGTTCCAGGCTCAAGCAGGTCCGGTGAACCAAGAATCAATCCTGTATAATTCACCCGTTAGTCCGAATGACGAAACTTACTCTCAATTTCGTGTTCACTTGCGGGCTGCTGGCTGCGCAATCAGACCCTGTCTTCTTTGAGCGCAAGATTCGGCCCGTGCTCGCCGAAAAATGTTGGTCTTGCCATTCTTCATCGGCAAAACTTTCGTTTGCCGGCCTTCAGCTCGATTCAAGAGCCGCACTTGCGAGAGGCTCCGATACCGGGCCCATTGTCGTTGCTGGCAAACCGGAAGAAAGCCCTCTGTATCAGGCACTGCTCTATAAAGGTCAAACGAAGATGCCACCAACGGGCAAGGTTTCCCAGGAGGTACTTGCAGACTTTCGCAAATGGATTCTGGAAGGTGCAACATGGCCAGTCGACGATAAACCCGTCAGCACTCAAGTGGAGATAAAACAGTCAGCTACAAACCATTGGGCCTGGCAGCCTGTCTCCAGAGTTCTTCCTCCACAAGTGCAAAATGCAGCGTGGCCAATAGACGACGTGGATCGATTCCTGCTCGCCAGGCTGGAATCCAAAGGCTTGCGTCCCGTGGCCGATGCAACAAAAGAAATCTGGCTGCGCCGGGTCTCCCTCGATCTGACCGGTCTCCCTCCTACGCCAGCCGAACAGGAAGATTTTTCGCGTCACGGCTCTTTCGAGAAAGTAGTCGATCGTCTGCTTGCCTCTCACGGCTTCGGCCAGCGTTGGGGCCGTCACTGGCTTGATCAAACCTACTATGCAGACAACATCGAAATTGGCCGTCGCGTACCCGCCCGCCACGCCTGGCGCTACCGGGACTATGTGATCGACTCTTTCAACCGTGACGTACCGTATCCTCGATTCATCCTCGAGCAGCTGGCCGGCGATCAACTCGCCTGGTCCAGGCCCGAAGAACGCCGGGCCAATTTGATTGCTACCGGATTTCTTGCCCTCGGACCGTGGCCTTTGGTCAATGCCGACAAGGAACAACTCAAAATGGATGTCGTCGACCTGCAGGTCGACATGATTGGCCGGTCTTTTCTCGGATTGACTATGGGATGCTCCCGGTGTCACGATCACAAATTCGACCCAATCACACTTCGCGATTACTACGGCATGGCCGGCATCCTCGCCAGCACTCGTACTCTTTCTGGACGCTTGCACCTCAGCGTCTTTAGCAACGTCAATTCTGTCGTACTACCGGAACTTCCCGAAGAGCTCCTGCAACGGGCTGAAGAAACCCGCGAGTATTGGCAGAAGCTCAGCGCTGCCCGCGACACCCTTGCCGCTTTGCGAGAAAAGCGCAAGCCCCTGACCAAGGATTCAGAAGAGGCCAAAGCAATCGACAAAGAAATTTCACAAGCCAATCAGGCCGTGAAACTCCTCGAATACCTCCCACCCGTGCCCGCAACTGCGCATGCAGTGCAGGACACCGATATGCCTGCTGACTGCCGTATCAACATTCGCGGAAACGCCCATCAACTGGGCGCTGAAACACCGCGCAGTGCCGTGGTCATTGGTGGTAAGGGCGGCAAGCTGGATATTGCTGATTTTACGAGTGGCAGAAAAGAATTGGCCACCTGGATCGGAAGCAAAGAGAACCCTTTGACGGCTCGGGTAATGGTGAATCGAATTTGGCATCACCTCTTCGGCACCGGCATCGTTCCCAACATCGACAACATGGGCACCCGCGCCACGCCCCCCAGCCATCCAGAACTCCTCGACTTCCTCGCCACTGATTTTGTCGAGAATGGCTGGTCAGTGAAAAAACTGATACGCCGCGTCGTTCTAAGCCGCGCCTACCGGCTCTCTGGTGATACAGACAAAAAAGCAGCCGAAACCGATCCGGAGAATCGCCTCCTCTGGCGCATGAGCCGCAGACGCCTCGAAGCGGAAACCATTCGAGATTCAATTCTGGCAGTCTCAGGCAACCTGAGTGCCAGCTACGGGGGCCCTGCATTACCTCTGCTTGTAAAGGGCAATCTAAATCTGGCCGAGCCGGAATTCCTGAATGAAGAGGCGACCCTCGATCCCTCCGAACGCTTCAAGCGTTCTGTCTACCTGCCAGTCTTGCGCAAAAGCCAAATGCCCGAACTCGATCTGCTCAATCTCTTCAACTTTCCAGACACCAATCAGATTACCGGCGCGAGACAAGCCACAACAATCCCGACTCAGGCTCTCTTCCTCCTGAATGCCCCCTTTGTTCTGGAGCAAGCTGCAGCACTGGCAAAACTTCTGCTCTCCAGCTCCACAGAAGACAAGGAAAGGATCCGGCTTCTAGTGCGAAGAGTTTATGCTCGCGAAGTAAAGAGCGGTGAAGTCGAACGCCTGCTTTCCTTCGCCTCTGCTTTTGCAGAGCGCAATCCCTCCGGAGGCCTGGTGGAAGCCCGGCTCGAAGCGTGGAAGCGCCTTTGCCACTCGTTGTTGATCTCAAACGAATTCCTTTACAGGAGCTAACCATGCATAAACTTCACTCAGTGGTGGCAAACTCAAGGCGCGAATTCCTGCGCAAGGCCGGCTGCGGATTCGGAATGCTGGCGATAAACTCCATGCTTGCCTCGGAGTCTTTGGCGCTCCGTGTTCCTCATCACAAGCCCAAAGCCAAAAGGGTCATCTTTCTCTTTATGCAGGGCGGCCCTTCGCAGATGGACATGTTCGAGTACAAGCCCGAACTCGAAAAGCGCAACGGACAGCCGCTCTCATTCAAGCTGCCGCAGAACTACGAAGCCCCCGGGATTCGCGATTCGAGACTCTTCGGCCCCATCAGCAAGTTTGTTCGTAAAGGGAAGCGTGGCATGCTCATCACGGACATGCTTCCTAACCTGGGCGGCGTTGTCGATGACCTTTGTTTCCTCCACGGCATGCACGCCGATAGTGAAGCCCACGCTCCGGCAATCCGCCAACTCCATACCGGACATAGCATTCAGGTTCGGCCTTCGATGGGCTCCTGGGCGCTCTACGGGCTAGGGACGGAAAATCAAAACCTCCCAGGCTTTGTCACCATCTGTCCGGTCCTCGGTGGCGACGGTGGTACACCCCAACTCTTTGGCAGTGCCTTTCTTCCTGCAATCTATCAGGGCACTCCGATCGGCAAATCAGGCGAAGCAAAGAATGCCAGGATCGATTATTTAAGCGACGCTGGCATCAAGACATCAGAACAGCGCAAGCAACTCGATTTCCTGGCGCAGGTCAATCAGAGCCACATCGCCGATAGTGGTGCGGACTCCGAACTGGAAGGGAGAGCCGCTTCTTTTGAACTCGCCTTCCGCATGCAGATGGAAGCCCCCCGCGTCCTCGACCTTGCCAGCGAGTCCGATGAAACCCGGGCGCTCTACGGGATTGGAGAAAAAGAAACAGACGACTTCGGCCGCCAATGCCTGATGGCCCGCCGTATGGCCGAGGCCGGCGTGCGCTTTGTTCAGATCACAGATGGTGGTTGGGATCATCACGGCAAATTGCGACAAAGTCTCCCAGTTCGCTGCCGTGCCGTAGACAAGCCAATGGCAGGCTTGATTACCGATCTCAAGCGGCGCGGGCTTCTCGACGACACACTCGTTCTCTGGGGAGGAGAATTCGGCCGCACTCCCTTTGATCAGGACCTCTCACAAGGCAAGGCCCCGATCGAAGATCGCGGTCGCGAACACAACCCGCGCGGATTCACGATGTTCATGGCCGGTGGAGGCGTAAGGCCCGGTATCTCTCATGGGGAGACTGACGAGTTTGGTTGGGATGCGGTTAGCGGCAAGGTGCACATTCATGACCTTCACGCCACCATGCTCCACCTGCTCGGCCTCGATCACGAGAAACTCACATACCGCTACACCGGACGCGACTTCCGGCTGACCGACGTCTTTGGTCGCGTGGTGAAAGAAGTACTCGTCTAGCTTTGGCTTCTCACAAACTCTAGCCCAATGAAGAAACCCGCCTGGCCCTTTTGGCCAAGCGGGTTCATTTTGGTTTTTGGCTTGTAAAAGCTCGGTTAGAGCTCGGCCAGCGCTGCCACAAGTGCACCCTTCGCTGTCGAGTTGAGCGGCGTTTCCGCCATCCGAATCTCGCTCAATGGCAGTGGGAACTCAGATTCCTTGAGCAGCTTCTCAAAGCGGTCACGGAAGCCCTTCGGCATCGCCGTGCCGCCGGAAAGAACCATCGGAATGGGCTTGCCCATCTTCGGAATATTCCGCGAGTTCGCAAAGGCTTCTTTCAACCCGTTCACCGTAGCCCGGATCACTTCGTCGTAGTAAACGTTGAGCACCTGGTGCAACTTGTCCGCATAGTGGCCGTTGATCTGGAAGGATTCTTCCTTCGCCAGTCGAATCCGTGTGGTCAGCTCACCGGTAATTGCAGCAGCAGAACTGTCGATGTAATCGCCGCCCTTGCCCACGCTGAAGCTCAGCACGGGCACAGCCAGATAGCTCAGGCACACATTCACCAGACCACCGCCAAAGCTGATACCGATTCCCGAATAGTTGGTCTCTTCAAGCTCTGAAAAAACAACTGCCAGGCCCTCATTGATCGGGGTGGGTTCACAATCGAGCTCGCGCAGGATCTGCGCAATCGATGCATCATGGTAGGTGAGATTTTCTTCTGCGCCGAGCGGCGCGGCCGGGACGCTGTAGTACACCGGCAAACCTTGCCGTCGTTCGCCTTCGGTCAGATTCTCAATCAGTTGCTTCAGCATTGCCGCATTTTGCGGCTCGCTCGGATTGAGTACGCCACGATTCATCGGACGCCGTGATTCCGTCTGCAACAGGTCTGCAAATCGCGAACTCTCGTTGCCAGGAACGATGATCAACTTGCCCGTGTTCTCACCGGATACGACGTATGGCACGCCTTCGCGCTTGAGTGATGCCTCGGTCATTTTCGACCAGGGCACCTCAACAAATGCATTGAGCTGGCTCTTGTATTGGAAATCGTCATTTGCCTTGCTGGCGGCTACGATCCGGCTTGTGCCGACGTCAAGCCCGATAGCAGGAGTGTGGTTGCTTTTCATGGGTTCACCTCTTGAGCTGTGCTCGAATTGGAATTTGGGTTGCCACCGCTGGACCTGTTGTTCTCTGGCAACAAAGCACTCAGGCGGCGGTAATGGTTGCGCAATTGGGTACGTAGTTGCGCAACAGAAATAGAATTCTCTCTCGCCTGCTCTCGAAGCAGGTCTTCACTGCTGACGACGCCCTTCCACATGCGCGCCCCGGTGGCTGCAAAAAAGGTGCCGTCGTAATTAAAGCCAAAAAGATTGAGACTCGCAAGGGGTTGTAAATAATTATCAGGCAGACCCATGGCCTCAAAAGGAAAATTGCCAGCCCAATCGGTGTGATATCCAATCTGGAAGTTGCTCGGATTGATCGACACCTGCGCATGCGTCACGCAGTTTGCCGCTGGAATGTTGTATCTCGAACGCAGCATGCGAGTCAGTGTTCTGCCGGAATCGATCTGCGCCTGCGAAATGATCGGCGCCTCATCCCCAGGCCGCGTTTGCGTCTCAAACGAGACGGCAAGGAAGGAATCGTTCAACCCGATGTAAGCCCACTTGTCGTCCGCCCAGGTCGACTTGCCGGCATGATTGGCTGCATCCGTTTCTTTCACAATCCTAAAGACCCGGCCAAATCGATCAATCACGTAGTGATAGGCCTTTTCTTTCGATACATATTGCAGAAGAGATTCCCCAAGCAGTTTGAGCCGCCGCATCTTCTGTTCTTCGAGTTCTTCGAGCGTGCTCTCCGTTGTATGAAAGACAATACCTGCCGCCTGCTTGTCGGCCAACTGCACCAGGCTCGATGTTGGTTGATTGCGGTTCCAGGCAAAATAATCACGGGGCCGGTTTGTCGTGCTGAAGCGCGTTTCAATGTGTAAGCCGTTCGACCAGGTTTCCACCCCATTCTTCGAATCAATCAGCCATACCTTCTCGAGAGGCCCCTCACGGAAAGGCTTTGAGCCGCGGCCAGCCACCAGATTCATCGCCCCATCCGAAACAGAAATGGGTGGTGCACTACTACGGAATAGGGAGAGAGTTGGAATCATCAACAGGCAACCCAAAGCCAGCCAAAACTTCTTATTGCGCAACCACCAGTACTGTGGCCGCCCCAGCACCGTTTCCACTTGACCCACCCGCTTTTCTGTATTCTTCAAAAAACGCAGTTTCGCAACCGGGTCTTCGATCTTTGAAGCCCGCGCATCGATCATCGGATTCAAGACCTTGCGTGGAGTAATTGGGTTCAAACAATCCTGCTACCTGAAATGGCAACTTCCAGAGCACAATCGACAAAAACATCCAGAAACCTTATATCGATCCCCCAGGCCACACTAGGGGAACTGCTTTAGTTTATCTGGTGTTGGCAACCAACGAAACTTCTCTTCATTAGTTGAGTTTCATATAACATTAGGCCCGAACGATGAAATTTGTACACCTGTTGAAAACAAAGACTTTTTGCGCCGCTATTGCGACACTTCTGCTTGCCTTCACTCCGCTGGCTGCAAAAAAAGCGTCTGATTCCGCCTCAAAGTTCAAGGAAAAAATCAACAAGCAACAGCAGGCCGAACACGTACTCAGCCGCCTCAGTTTCGGCGCTCGCCCGGGCGACCTCCAAACCGTCCAAAAACTCGGCATCAAAAAGTGGATCGATCAGCAGCTCAACCCACAGTCGATTGCCGAAAATCCAGCCCTCGAATCCATCATCGCAAAGATGCCCACGCTGGTCCTCTCTCCGGAAGCCCTCGCCCTCAACTACCCCCCACCGCAGGTGCTCACCGCCGTAGCCATGGGCCGTATGAAGATGCCCGAAGACCCCCAACTCAAAGAAGTCTACGAGCGACTCAGCCAGCGCTACAAAGCCCGTATCGAACGCAAAAAGACCAAGAACGAAGAGGAAGATGAAGCAGCCCAGAAGGGTATCGAAGACCGACTCCGCCGCCGAGTCGGTGCCATGACCACTGAAGAGCGCAGCGAAGCTCTCCGCAAGCTCGCCCCTCAACAGGCGGTCGCCAGCGAACTTACCGAAGCCAAAATCTACCGCGCCGTCTTGAGTGAACGGCAGCTCAATGAAGTCCTTGCCGACTTCTGGTTCAATCACTTCAACGTTTATCTCGACAAGGGTGCCGACAAGTGGCTCACCACCGCCTACGAGCGCGACGCCATCCGCCCCCATGTCCTCGGCCGCTTTAGCGACATGGTCAGGGCCACAGCTCAAAACCCGGCCATGCTCTTTTACCTCGATAACTGGACCAGCATCGCCCCCGCAGCCGGAGAAAAGCTTCGCCGCATCGCCCCCAAAGCCCGCGCCCGCGGCATCAACGAAAATTACGCCCGCGAACTCATGGAACTCCACAGCCTCGGCGTCGACGGCGGTTACACCCAAAAAGACGTCCAGGAAGTTGCCCGCTGCTTCACCGGCTGGACGATCGAAGAACCAAACCGGGGCGGCAAATTCCGCTTCGCCGAGCGTGCGCACGACAAGGGTGAAAAAGTGGTCCTCGGCGTCACGATCCCGGCCGGTGGCGGCATCGAAGACGGCCTCAAGGTAATCGAGGTCCTCAGCGCACACCCATCCACTGCCAAATTCATCTCCCGCAAGCTCGCCCAGCGTTTTGTCGCCGACGAGCCGCCGCAAGCTCTGACCGACCGCATGGCCAAGACCTATCAGCAAACCAGTGGCGACCTCAAAGCCGTCATGAAGACCATGCTCGAAAGCCAGGAATTCATGAGCGCCGGTGCCTACAAATCGAAGATGAAGAGTCCGCTGGAGATGGTAGCCGGGGCCCTTCGCGCCACCGGTGCCACCTTGACCAACGCCATGCCCGCCGCACAGGCCATCGCCCAGATGGGCCAGCCCCTCTATCGCAAACAGGAGCCCACCGGCTACTCCAACAACGGTGAAGAGTGGCTCAACTCTGCTGGCCTGCTCGCCCGCATCAACTTCTCAGTCGCCCTCAGTGAAAACAAGCTGCAAGGCATCCGCATTGACAAAGACAAGTTCTCAACCATGGCCAAAAACATGGGCGCGCCCGAATGGCAGCGCCGCTAGGATCAATCAAATGGCAACCAGACGTGCATTCCTCAAAAACTCGAGTGTAGCCATCTTTGGAATTGGCGCCTCCCCCATCTGGCTCGAACGAGCCGTTGCTGCCACCAACAACAAAAAGATCCTCGTCGCGATCTTACAGCGCGGTGCCGCCGACGGCCTCAACATCGTCGTCCCGCACGCCGAGAAAGCCTATTACGCCGGCCGCCCCGGCATCGCCATCCCCAAACCCGGCTCCAGCGAAGGTGCCACCCTCGACCTCGACGGTTTTTTCGGCCTCAACCCCAACCTCAAATCGCTGCTTCCCATCTTTAACGAAAAGAAGCTCGCCATCATCGAAGCCTGCGGTAGCCCCGACCCCACCCGCAGCCACTTCGACGCCCAGGACTACATGGAGAGCGGCACCCCCGGCTTCAAGGCCACTCGCGACGGCTGGCTGAACCGCACCATGAGCGACGACAAAACCAAATCCCCGATCCGCGCCGTCTCTCTCGGCCCTGTACTTGCTCGTACCCTCCGCGGCCCGCAACCCGCCGTCGCCATGAATAGCGTCAAAGACTTTCAGGTCCGCGACAAAATGGCGGGCGAAGACTATATGTCCCGCTATGCTGCTTCGGTCGACACCCAGCTCAAAGGCACCGGCAAAGACACCTTTGAAGCCATTCGCCTCCTCGAAGCTCTCCGCAAGGTCGAATACGTCCCCGCCAACGGCGCCGTCTACCCCAATGGGCGCTTAGGCTCCAGCCTCAAACAAATCGCCCAGATGATCAAGGCAAATGCCGGTCTTGAAGTTGCCTTCGCTGACCTCGGCGGTTGGGACCATCACGTCAACGAAGTCGGTGCTACCCCCTTCATTGGTCCGCTCGCGAACCTCTTGCGCGAATTCGGCGACAGCCTCGCCGCCTTCTATCGGGACATGGGCCCCCGCATGGACGATATCGTTGTCACCACGATGAGTGAATTCGGCCGCACCGCGCGCGAAAACGGAAACCGTGGCACAGACCACGGCCACGCCAACATCATGTTCACCATGGGTGGCGCGGTTGCTGGCGGCAAGATCCACGGCAAATGGCCGGGTCTCGAACGTGAACAGCTCTACGAAGGCCGCGATCTCGCCGTCACCACAGACTTCCGAGAGGTTCTCGGTGAAGTTGTCACCGGCCATCTGGGCCAACGCGACCTCTCGCGCGTCTTCCCCGGCTTCAGCCCCAAAGGCCCACTAGGCCTCTTTGCCGCAAACGCCGCCACCACAACAAAAAACTCGTAATAAACAGAGCCGGTAAACTCAGCCCCAGCACGGCCCAAAGCAGCCGCGCCGCAGGCCCACCCCATACGCCAAAATGCACCGCGCTGAAATTGCCAATCAGCCAGTCCCCACTGGCCCGGTCTTCGAGCTTTTCAACCCGCATCACCTCAAGCGTATAGGGATTCAGTGCCACATGGCTCACCAGTTGAAACTCGCCCTGCGTCCCATGCCGCATCGATATACGAAAGGCTTCCTTGGGCCCCGATCCCAGCGAGATCCTGTATACCTTTGCCTCCGGCACCGCCCGCTGCGCAGCCGCTGCCAGCTCGGCCAGACTCTTGCGCTCCCCCGCTACTTCCACCGCCGCCAGCTTCGGCTGATTCCTCGCCGGTAAGAACAACTTCACCCCGTCAACATAAACCTGAAACCAGGTAAAGTAGCCGCCAGTAAAGCCCATGATCACGATGAAGACAAGCGACACCATCCCCAGATTCACATGCAGATTCCGTGCATTCCAGTTCAACCGTGAAAGCCGAGGACGCCACAGCAACAAACCCGTCACCGCCAGCAACACCAGCGCCAGCGCACCATACCCATTCACCAGCCGTCCCGTTCGCCCACTGATCAGGTTGAAGTGAAGCTGTTCGATAAACCCCAGCCAACCTTCCTTGCGCTGATAGTACCCGCGCAACACCCTAGTCTCGGCGTCAACATAAGCCTGCCGGGCATCACCCTTCCCAATCAGATACGCCATCCAGGCGCCCGTCTCAATATCGGGCCCCGTCAGCGTCAACACCTTCCACTCTGGATACGCCTTCTGCACCACAGACAAAGCCTCATCCGGCTGCACCCGAATCGCCCTCACCGGCTGAAACAACTCTGGCCGCACCAACGCAACGAGCTCATCCCGGTAAACCAGAATTGACCCGGTCACACCGATCACAACGGCATAAATCCCCAGCAGGATTCCCAGGATCAGATGAATTCGAAATAGACTCTTGCGCACTACAATCTAGGCTAATCCAGGATCTCGTACTGCACGTCTACTTTCGCTGTCACCGGAACACGAAACAGGCCTGACCCTGAGCCGCTACTGGCCGGGGCAACAAGGATCGCGTTCTGCATGGCTCGATTTCCGTTCCCTCTGCCGTCGTCCACGGTCATGCCGCCCCGCCTGAGTAACGAGCCTCCGCCAGACTCCACCTCTACGTCCATGACCCGCCCAATGCGCCGCTTCATCGCTTTCACCATCAAGTTCACCTTGGCTTCAGCAGCCGTAATCTCCATATCCCTGGCCCGCTCACGATGCTTCAACAGGTCGTTTAGCCTGAACTCGACGGATTCCACTGTCAGCGCCGCACTATCGTAAAGTTCAAACAATAAGGCGTCATAGTCTTTCAAATCCCGCACCGTCAATTGAACGGTTCGCCGCACCAGAAAGCCATCCGACCGGCTGTCGATCTCGGGAAAATCCTGCGCCAGATCGGCACTGGATATCTTGTGCCGATCTGCCACCTGTAACACCGCCTCGAGATCCGCTGTATGTGTGGCCCGGGCTCGCTTCAGCAACCGGTCTCTGGCCTCAAGATTCAGTCGAACGATCGCGTAGTCTGGCTGAACCTCTACTAGAGCATCGCCACTCACTCGAATCAAACGCTCCGCACCAGCCATTGTCGAGAGCATGAAAAGCGGCAGAATTACATTGGTAAGTTTCATGATGGTTCTACGTCCTGGAAAGCAAAACCGTTCCTTCCAAGTCAACTTGCGCTCGCCCATGGCAAGCACCGGCCCCGTCCTGGTGCGCTCGAAATTGACGTCCAAATCCCTCGGCAATCTCAAGCGGAATCGCGGCCGCCTGCGCGAAGAAAATCAATCCCGAACTACTAACAATCGCTGGTATGAATTTGGGGAGCAGGTCAATTGCCGCGATAGCCAAAGCGAAGATGGACCTTCAGCTAGATAAATTGCGGGAGTATGGCGGTCTTGAGTTGATCGACCCCCATCCATCTAACCGAGGAGCAAAATGGTACGAGGCGGACGTTGGGAAGGCTCGCCCAACCGATCTCAAGGGAACACGAGGGGGCCGTCGGATCGTGTTGTTAAAGCAATCCGGGCGAATCGAAAAAATCCTCTTCACCGACGATCATTACAAACCCGGATCTTGGCTTCGAGTTATTGATGCATAGAAAATCCAGAACTCGGCTCTGGGAGGGGTATCATCTGAACGCTTGTGTTATGCAAAGGCCACCATCGAGAACGGCTGGAGCCGGAACATGCTGGCGCTTCATATTGAGGCCAAGCTCTTTCATCGCCAGGTCAAAGCGGTCACGAACTTTCAGCGGACCTTGCCCGCTCCCCAATCCGATCTTGCACAGCAACTGTTGAAGGACCCTTACAACTTCGATTTCCTCACCCTATCCAAAGAGGACCATGAAAGGGAGATTGAGGCTGGACTCGTCGAGCACATCCGAAATTTTCTGTTGGACCTGGGAGTCGGGTCCTCTTTCGTGGAAAGCCAGTACCCGCTGGTGATTGCGGGCGAGGACTACAGGCTCGATCTGCTCTTCTACCACCTGAAGCTCCGTTGCTGCATCTTGATCGATTTAAAAGGCGGGGCCTTCACGCCGGAATGCCCTCGGAATGCCCTCAGCCTGAAGTGTCCCAACGCCATTCGTCGATTGTCCTCAATTTTTTGAGATCTTTTCTCTCAATTCCCGCCTCATCTGACGCTCAGTCATCCAGATCAAATTTGGCCCTATACCCTTAAGCTGCTCAGAATCTATCACTTAGCCCATAAGAAAAAACCCTCGAACAAGTCCGAATTTTGCGGAAATCAACGTCGGGACGCGCACACCCGTATCAGCTTACGAATTCCCCTGGAACACCATACCAAAGGGAAAAGAATGATGAACGCCTGACTAGCCGCTGTGCTTTTCAATAGCATTCTCGATATCTCCTGCCGTCTCCCCCACCCGCCAGCCTACCCCGTTCCGCCGATGAGAACTCTATCAGTCGCAACTATTTTCAACATTCTTTTCCCCCTAACTCGCTGATTCCAAATAAAACCAGCCCAAGCCCAAGATTAAGACGTCCACCTCGCCTGCTAATTTCTGCTCAGGAGAAATCCCATGAATGAAGAACAGAACAATGCAATCGATCCATCGACCGTGGCAGAGAACCTGGAAGCCCAAAACTCAGACCCACAGCCACGCACGAAAACCATGACAGAAGCTGGCCTCGCCGCAAACCGCGCAAACACAAAGAAATCCACCGGCCCCCGCACGCCCTCCGGCAAGCTCAAAGCCGCCTCCAACTCCCCCAAACACGGCCTCTACTCCCTGCGTAACTTCGACAACTTCATCGCCGACCACGATCAGGCCCTCGCCGTCGCCACCAATTTCATCGAGCAATTCAACCCGTCACACCCACCGAGGTCGCCCTCGTCCACCAACTCATCCACATGCAGATCCGCTTCCTGCAAATGGGATTCCTCTACGGCGAAGCCATGCGCTTCCGCGTCGAAGACATCCTCGCCAAACCAGTCAACTTCCCCCCCGCCCTCATGCGAGAGATCGACCGCCTCCCCACCAAAATCCAGCGCCTCGTAAAAATCCTCCGCACAGAAATCGCCCAGCGCGAATCCTACATCGGCAACGGCGACAACGTAGAAATCGAAGCCAAACTCGACCTCGCCCGGGACAGTCGAAAACAACGCCGGGCCTGCTCTTT
Source organism: Bryobacter sp. (assembly GCA_022843625.1). Classification (GTDB taxonomy): domain Bacteria; phylum Acidobacteriota; class Terriglobia; order Bryobacterales; family Bryobacteraceae; genus Bryobacter. The sequence goes on from JALHNH010000033.1 coordinate 29,309, forward strand.
GACATCCTGCTAGATACTTCAAAAACAACTGACGCCCGGGGCGTGCCCGCGCGCAGCCTGTTCCTTTCCGGCCGCTAACCCCACTCCGGGTTGCGTAAATGGATAGGCTGCGAAATTAGGGCTTCTCAGACAGCGAGAGTATGGCCTGAATAGTGGCCGGATAGAGCTTGTGCTCTTGCTCTAGAATTCTTGCGCTAAGAGTCTCCTCCGTATCATCCGGCTTCACTACCACCTCAGCTTGAGCAATGATGGGGCCCGTATCAAGCCCTTCGTCCACCCAATGGACAGTGCATCCCGTCACCTTTACGCCTGCATCAAAGGCTTGCTTTTGCGCATGTAAACCGGGAAAAGCTGGAAGCAGCGAAGGATGAATATTGACAATCCTGCCCGCAAACTCAGCAATGAAATCTTTGCTCAGCAACCGCATATAGCCGGCGAGGCAAACCAGATCCACGCTGGCATCCTTGAGGATCTGAATCACCTGCTGATCAAACTCCGAACGAGGCACACCGCGAGACGACAGCGCATGAACCGGCAAGCCCCTCTCACGCGCATAAGCCACCCCACCTGCATCGGGAACGTTCGAGATCACACAAGCAATTTCGGCTTGCAACTCGCCTCGCTCTACTGCCCGATGAATCGCCTGAAAATTCGATCCACGCCCGCTCAACAGAATCCCGATACGCTTCACGCGTAGATCACTTTCGGCTTCTCGCTCTTCTTGCCCTTCACCACGCGGCCTACTTCGACCGGTGCAAACCCGGCCTTCACTAGCGCTTTGGTCGACTTCTCGACGTCTGCCGCCGCAACACAAACAATCATGCCAATCCCGAGATTAAACGTCCTGCGCCAATCATCCTCAGGCACCTGCCCGATCTCGCGCAGCAATTCAAACAAAGCCGGAACCTTCCAGCTCTTCTTCACAATCTTTGCGTTGGTCCCCGCTGGCAGCATCCGAGGCGTATTGTCCGTAATGCCACCGCCCGTGATGTGCGCAGCACCCTTCAGCACCTTGGCCTTACGCAGCGCCCGCAGAGCGTTCGCATAGCTCAGATGCACCCGCAGCAGGGCATCGCCCACACTCTCGCCCAGCTCCGGCAACACCGTTGTCACCTTGTACTTTGCCACTTCGAATAAAAGTTTCCGAGCCAGCGAATAGCCATTGGTGTGCAAGCCATCGCTAGGCAGTCCCAGCAGCACATCTCCCGGTGCAATCGTCGCACCAGTGATCAGTTGCTTCTCTTCGCAGGCCCCGACAATAAAGCCCGCAACGTCATATTCGCCCTTCTTGTAGAGCCCAGGCATCTCGGCGGTTTCTCCGCCAATCAGGGCGCACGCATTACGCTCGCAGCCCCTTGCAATGCCGCGAATCACACTGGAAGCAATGGCCGAATCCAGCTCCCCCATAGCGAAATAATCGAGGAAGAATAGCGGCTCAGCCCCCTGCACCATGATGTCGTTGACACAGTGGTTTACCAGGCACTCACCAACGGTGTCGTGCTTCTTTGCGGCGATAGCAACCTTGAGCTTGGTGCCGATTCCATCGGCACTCGAGATCAAAACGGGCTGCTTGTAACCTTTGATACGGAAAGCAGCGCCAAAGCTACCAATGCCTGTAAGCACGTTGGAAGAGAAGGTTCTTTTGGCGGCATCCTTGATCGATTCGACGGTTTTTTCGCCTTCTTCGATGCTGACGCCAGCTTGACTATAAGTTATGGGCATGAATAGGAAATCTTCTATACTTTAGCAATCCATATGACGATACGGCGCCGACAATTCCTTAAATCCGCCGCCTGCGCCTTCACCGCCACCGGTTTATTTGCGCAGGGCAGGCCTCCAATACTCATTAGAAATGCCAGGATCGTCCCCGTCAGCGGGGCCATCCTTGCCAGGGGCGCAGTCCTTGTCGAGAACGGCTTCATCGCGGCGGTGGGCGAATCCATTTCCCCGCCAGCAGGCGCACATATCATCGAAGGTGAAGGCCTCACGGTGTACCCGGGCCTGATCGACGGCCTCTCAACCCTGGGTCTTGATGCAGCACCCACCGCCGGTTTGGCGTTGCCCACAGGCCGCGGCGCTGGTGGTCCGCCGCCAGCAGCAGCTCCTGCAACAACAATTTCCCGTGGCCCCGAAGATCGTCCACTCACCACGCCCTGGGTCAAAGCCGCAGACCTGGTTAAGACCACAGACCGCCGCTTGCCCCTCGCCCGCGCCGCCGGCTACACCAGCTCTGTCACCTTCCCCACAACCGGTATCTTCGCCGGGCAAGGTGCCGTCATCAACCTCGCCGCCGAGCGAGCCGGCCAGATGATCGTAGCTCCGTCTGTCGGCATGTACACAACACTTGCCACCAACCGAGGCGGCGGCTTCCCCAACTCCCTGATGGGCGTTATCGCCTACCTTCGTCAAACCTATATCGACGCCGACCACTACAAGACGGCCACCGAAATGTTTGCGAAGAACCCGCAACTCGCCCGGCCCTCTTATGAGCGCGCTCTCGAAGGCATCCTTGAAGCACCCCGGACGCTCTTCCCTGCAGTGCGCGCCTACGAGATCGACCGCATGATCCGCCTCACCAAAGACTTCCCCACCAAGCCCGTGCTCTATGGCCTGCACGAAGCCTTCCGCCGTGGTGATGAGATTGCCAAAGCCGGCCTTCCCGCAATCGTGAATCTCCGCTGGCCTGAAGCTCCTCGCGATCAGGACCCCGAAGATCATGAAGACATCAAGGTACTGGAGCTGCGCGACAAGGCGCCTTCGACCCCCGGCATCCTCGCCAAAGCTGGCGTCAAGTTCACGTTCTCCAGCATCGGTGTGGACAGCCCCGCTTCCACGATTCGAGCTGTCAAGAAAGCGATCGACGCGGGCCTTCCTGCTGCCGACGCCCTCCGCGCAATGACTCTTTCAGCGGCTGAGATCTTCGGCGTCCAAAGCCGTCTCGGCTCTATCGAGAAAGGCAAGATCGCCAATCTCACCATCACGAAGGGAGATCTCTTCCAGGATTCCACCCGCGTGCAATTTGTCCTCATTGACGGCGTCAAATTCGACCCGGCACCAGAAGAAACACCCCAACGTCCGGAGTTCTCGCGATGAAATTTTCACTCTTCTTCCTACCCTGCCTCCTGTTTGCAGCCGACCCGCCGCTGGTTGTCCAGAACGCCAATATCCTCACCGTCACCAAAGGCACCGTCAAGGGCTCAATCGTAGTTGAGAACGGCAAGATCAAAGAAGTCGGCGAGAAGGTGATGGTGCCGCCCGGAGCCAAAATCGTCGATGCTTCGGGCCAATTCATTCTGCCCGGAATCATCGACAGCCACTCTCACATTGCCGCCGATTCGATCAACGAAGGTTCAATCTCGGTCTCTTCGATGGTACGCATCGAAGACGTACTCAACCCCGAAGACGTCGCCATCTATCGTGCAATCGCCGGTGGCACAACGATCGCCAACGTCCTTCACGGTAGCGCCAATGCCATCGGCGGCCAGAACAGCCTGATCAAGCTCCGCTGGGGCAAGAAGGCCGAAGAGATGTTCTGGGATAAAGCGCAACCCAGCATCAAGTTTGCACTCGGTGAAAACCCCAAGCGCCAGGGCAACCCCACCGGCGGCCGTGTCGGTGCAGCCAACGTCAACACTCTCCGATACCCTGCCACGCGTATGGGCATCGAAGATGTCTATGTCGAGGCCTTCACCAGGGCCAAAGAATACCGAGAGTCCTGGAAAGAATACGAAGCGAAAAAAGCCAAAGGTGAAGCAGTGATTCCCCCACGCCGTGACCTCCAGTTGGAGCCACTCGTCGATGTACTGGAAGGCAAGCGCCTCGTCCACGTCCACGCCTATCGCGCTGACGAAATCCTGATGATGATCCGAATCGCCGAACAGATTGGCTTCAAGATCACCAGCTTTGAACACATCCTCGAAGGCTACAAGGTGGCGAAAGAGATGGCAAAGCACGGCTCGGCCGGCGCTGGCTTCAGCGACTGGTGGGCCTTCAAGATCGAGGCTTACGACGCCATTCCTTACAACATGGCTATCATGGCCCGCAAAGGTGTTCTCGCCAGCGTCAACTCAGATTCGGCCGACACCATCCGCCGCCTTAATACAGAAGCCGCCAAGACCATGAAGTACGGTGGCCTCACCGAAGAAGAGGCACTCAAGCTGGTTACGATCAATCCGGCCATCCACCTCCAGGTCGACAAATATGTCGGCTCGATTGAAGTTGGCAAAGACGCCGACTTTGTCATCTGGGACAAGCACCCGCTCTCGAGCTTCGCTCGTGCCCAGCAGGTCTACATCGACGGTGTGAAGTACTTTGACCGCGATGAAGACGCCAGTGCCCGCGTGAAGATCGAAGCGCAGAAGAAAGCGCTCGAAGATAAACTGCGCCGGCAGACCCCGGCCACAAGGAGACCTCAATAACATGCGATTCTTGAGCATTCTTTTACTGGGCACAGCACTTTTTGCCAGCGACAAAGACAGCTTCTTTCTCAAGGGCGTAACGGTCTTTCCGGTTTCGAGCCCCAAAATCGACAACACCACACTGCTGGTCGTAGACGGCAAGATCGCCGACATCGGTGCCAAGTCTGCCCCTAAAGGCGTCCGCGTCATCGATGGCAAAGGTCTGCAGGTTTACCCCGGCATCATCAACTCGGCCACCAACATTGGACTCTCTGAAATCTCCTCGATCCGTGAGACCAACGACACCGGCGAGCTGGGTGACTTCAATCCGCAACTCCGCGCGATCGTCGCCATCAATCCTGAGACGGAACACATTCCCGTCGTACGCGCCAATGGCATCTCCACTGTGCTCACCCTGCCCGGTGGCGGTGGCTTCGGCGGCGGTGGCACCGGCGTCATCCTGGGCCAGGCTGCGCTCATCCACCTCGACGGCTACACCTATGAGGAGATGGAAATCAATCGCACGGCTGCCTATCAGATGCGCTTCCCGACGATGCAATCGCGCAGCTTCGACTTCGACACCTTTCAGTTCAGCCGCGGCTCTTTCGCCGAATCCAAACGCCGCTTCGACACCCAGATGCAGGAGATCAAGCGCTTCTTCAGCGAAGCCCGCACCTACATGCAGGCCAAAGCCGCCAAAACACCAGGCCTCAAAACCAACGTACGATTTGAGGCGATGATTCCGCTCTTTGAAGGCAAAGCGCCTCTCATGATCACTGCAAGCAAAGAGCGCGAAATCCTTGCCGCCATCAAGTTCGCCGAAGAGGAGAAGGTCAAAATTATCCTCGCCGACGTACGTGAGCCCGGCAAGGCCACCGAAGAGATCGCAAAGAAGAAGATCCCCTGTATTCTCGGGCCTGTAACGCAGTTGCCACCCGAAGCCGATATGTCTTATGACTTCAACTACGCGCTCCCCGCCAAGCTGCATAAGGCAGGCGTGAAGTTCGCCTTCGGCAGCTTCCAGAATCAGTTCGCCCGCAACATCGCTTTTGAAGCAGCCAGCGCCTCTTCCTATGGCCTGCCCTACGACGAAGCACTGAAGGCAATCACCCTCAGCGCAGCAGAGATCTGGGGCATCGGCGACAAGTATGGCTCGATCGAGAAAGGCAAATACGCCGACCTTCTGATCACCAACGGAGATCCGCTTGAAGTCAAAACCGACATCAAGATGCTGTTTATCCAGGGCCGCCAACAGAGCCTGGAATCGAAGCACACGCGCCTTTACGATAAGTACCGGCAACGCCCCAACTAGGCGACACCAGCCAGGCGAGCAATCGCCATTGCATTTGATTCCGTGGTGACCCCGGGCTTCAACGTATAGTCGAAGTCCAGCGGGTCACCATTTCCTTTTGAGCACATGTGTACATTGACGCCGTGCAGCTCAGCTGTGGCGATCTCGGTCAGTGCCAGATCGTGAGTGGAGAGTGCTCCGATCGCCCCATGCTGTAGCAAGGTCTTCACCACTGCTTCGGTCGCCACGCGGCGATCCCGCGAGTTTGTACCGCTCATGATCTCGTCTACCAGAAACAGCACCGCATCGCCTGCCCGGGCGCGCTCGATCATGATGCGCAGGCGATCCATCTCGCTCATGAACTTCGATTTGCCATTGAGCAGTGAATCCGCAATGCTGAGCGAAGCACACACCGATAGAGCCGACACTTGCAGAGAAGCAGCCCGAACAGGAGCACCGGCGAAGGCCAGCACTGAGTTGATTCCAATCGCCCGCAGCAGCGTACTCTTACCCGACATGTTCGAGCCGCTGATGATGTAGAGCCGCGTCGAGGCATCAAAGGTGATGTCGTTGCGCACGCACGATTCCAGCGGCAAGAGTGGATGCCCAATCGCAGTTCCACGCAAGGCGATCTCACCGGCGATCAGCTCTGGCATCACATTGTCCGAATTCTCAAACGCATAGGTCGCCAGGGATTGCAGCGCTTCAAACTCGCCCCAGGCGGCGAGCCAATCAGGTAGCGCCGCTTGATTTCGCGCCCGCCACGTCTCGATTGCAATCATCAACTGTGTACCGAGAACCAGTACGAGTGAAGGCACATAAAACCAGTCCTTGTTGCGTTCACTCATCGCGGCCAGCAATTGCTCCAGCCGCCTTACTGCCGCCCCACTTCCCTTAACCCGGGCCACCAGGCCTAGCAACTTTGCACTTTGAAATTTCTGCTTCTCAAGCAGCTCCAGTCCATCCCGCAGCACTTCGGCCTCAATGGATACAGACCCCAGCCAACTTTGCATCTGGCTGATCCGATCCCGAAACTGCAGGCCCACCATTGCCTGTATCCCAAGCACCGGCACAGCAAAGCGGGCTACAGACTCCCAGCTCAACAACTTCAACCCGCCCGCCGCCACCAGCAGGATCAGGATCGAAACCGTCACCATCATGCCCACCCGCAGCATGGGATGAAACTCGATCGGAGGCAGCTCCAACCACTCAATGAACGTCTCCCAGCGAGATTCAAAGGATTCAAACCGTCCCATCGCCACAACACTCTCGCGCAGCTCATACATCTCTCGCAGCTCAAGTACAGCCTCCTGTCGCAAGCGGCTTTCCTCCAGACTTACCGGCTCTTTCAGGTACTTCGCGAGGCCAAGTTCACCGATCGTAGTGCGGGCGGAACAAACCAGTTGAAAGAGCGAGCCTTCTCCAAACAAGTTCAGATCGCCCGCATAGGGATGCTCTGTTTCCTCAAAGCGGTCTCCGGCAGAACCAACACCAACCCACTCACCGGTCAGCCTTTGCATCGCACGCTCATACCAACGGAACACGCGAGCAAGGCGCCCCACTTCATCCCGGCTAGCGTTAAATCGCCGGACAGCAAAGGCCAGCAAGGGGAGAGGCGCCGTTGCCAGCCACCAATTCAAGGCTCCCTGAATAGCAAAGTAAATGCTGGCAATTGCGGCCACACCCAACCCCACCATCAGCAAACCAGACGAAGCCGCAGCATTTTCAGCCTCAGCTTTTCTGGTCTCCAGCGCCTTCACCCGCCCCGCATATCGTTCCCGAACCTGTTCCGCATTCATGTCCACCTAAGTATGAACCACCGCGCTGGGATAGCATGGCAAGATGTCAAGGATCGCGCGCGTAGAGCCTCACCTGCTTACCTTCCCTTTCCCGGAGCCACTCAAGCTCAACTATTACGGTGGCGAGCGCATCATCTACAAACGCGACGCGATGCTCATCCGTGTCATCAGCGACAAAGGCCGCATCGGCTATGCCCCCGGTCAGGGCAGTGAAGCCGCGCAGTCCATGATCGAGAACATCATTGGCCCCTGGCTCATTGGTAAGTCCCTGGCCGACCCGGACGCTCTTCGCGTGCAGTTCCTGCTTGGCCCCGGTCAGGACGCGCAGGTGGCCAAGATCTACTTCACGGTCGAAGTCGCTCTTTATGACCTTGCTGCGCGCGCCAAGGGCCTGCCTGTCTCGGAGCTTCTCGGGGGCCGTGTACGCGACAAGATTCGCCTCTACGGCTCGGCCGGCATGTACATGTCACCGCAAGGCTATGCCGATGAAGCCGCAGAAGTGGCCAGACTTGGCTTCAAGGCCTACAAGATGCGCCCCGGCATGGGGCCTGAAGCCGATCTCGAAGCCGTTCGTCTGATTCGCGAACGCCTGGGCCCCGGTATCGACATCATGGTGGATGCTCATACATGGTGGCGCATGGGCGATCGCAGCTACACACCTGAAACCGTAGAACGCCTGGCGCGCGAGTTAGCTGATCATGACCTCTGCTGGCTCGAAGAGCCCTTCACCCCTCACCGGCACGAACTCTACCGCGCACTGCACGAAGAAGACAACCTCCCCCTGGCAGGCGGCGAACACGAACATTCAGAGGACGGATTCCTCGACCTGATGAATGGCCCCTGCGTTGACTTCATCCAGGCCGACATCATCTGCCAGGGCGGCTACGGGATGGGCCGCCGGCTCTTCACCGAAATTGAAAAGAATGACATGCGCTTTGCCTTCCACAGTTGGGGGACCCTACTTGAAATCATCGCCGCCGCCCACATCGGAATCTGCTGGCCTGAACACGTTGTCGAGTGGTTGGAGTATCCGCTCTATCGCAAGCCGGGCCAGAAGATCATGTACGAATTCCCTCTTGCTGAAGAGATTCTGAAAGAGCCACTCAATATCGTTGACGGCGATCTGATCGTACCCAGAACCCCTGGCCTTGGCGTCGAAGTGAATGAAGCCGTGATCGAGAAATACCCCTGGAAACCTGGCCCCTGGAGCACTTTCACTCTCATCGAGCCCCCGGGCACCTGGGCCGTTTACAACGATCACAGCGTACAGTGGGTAGTAGATCAGTAAATCGCAGTATGGTTGAGCTTCTCAGTAATCCGCTTACCCCCATTTCCATTGCCGCTGCTGGCATGGCTTGTGCTGTGCGCGCACCCTGGTGCGACTGGCTAGCCCCCAGCATCTACAAAGGCGACACCCGACGCAAGACTCTTGCCCTCACCTTCGACGATGGGCCCAGCGAATCCACCATCGAACTACTGGACCTGCTGGATCGTTACGGCGTCCGCGCCACTTTCTTTATGTGCGGGGCCAATGTGCGGCGCCTCCCCGATGTTGCACAAGAGGTCTTCTGCCGGGGCCACGAAATCGGCAATCACACCTACAGTCACAAGCCGCTTTATCTGCGCAGCGCAGACTACATCGAGCGTGAGATCGCAGCCGCTCAACAGACCTTTGAAGATGTTCTGTACTTTCGCCCTAAATACTTCCGTGCTCCATTCGGTTGCCGCTGGTTTGGCCTTGGGGCAGCGCAGGCGCGTCACGACTTGATGGGCGTTATGTGGACCGTGATTGGCCTCGACTGGAAGTACCTTGCCGACCAGGTAGCCCGCCGCATTGCAGACCGCGCCAGGCCTGGTGGGATCATTTGTCTTCATGACGGCCGGGGCCTTCAAATCAACCCCGATATCCAGAACACTCTCGATGCCTTAACGTGGGCTCTGCCTTATCTTCAGAAAGAAGGCTATAAATTTGAGACCATCAGTGAGTTGCTATGCACGACCAATCAACCGTCCGAGACACTGATCGAGGATTAGACCTCACCGATCGCGTAATCAAGGTAATTGCCGACACCCAGAAGATGAGCCCTGATCTGATCGGGCGCGAAGCTACGTTTGAGGAGCTCAAGTTCGATTCCCTGGATGGCATCAACATCCTCTTCGCACTAGAGAACGAATTCGACATCAACATCCCCGACGAGGCTGCCCGTCAGATCAAGAGCATTCCCGAAATGGTTGAAGGAATCGAAAAGCTGCTAAAGCGCCCGTAAATACTGGTTGGGAACGCGTGCTTCTACGCCGAGTGCCCTCGCGGCATGAACAGGCCAATACGGGTTGCGCAAAAACTCCCGGGCCAGCAGCACCAGATCGGCCTGCCCGCCACTGAGAATGGCCTCCGCCTGATGGGCCTCTGTAATCATGCCGACCGCCGCCGTGGCAATGCCCCCACGATTGCGTACGGCATCGGCAAAGGGCACCTGGTAGCCCGGCCCTACCTGCATCTTCGCGTAAGCTACCGCACCGCCCGAAGAGCAATCGATCAGGTCGATACCGAGCGGCTTCACCATCTTGGCCAGCTCTACGGAGTCGTGTACCGTCCAGCCACCCTCTACCCAATCCGAGGCCGAGATCCGCAGAAATACCGGTAGATTTTCAGGCCACTCCTTACGCACAGCCGCAATCACCTCCCGCAAGAAGCGCGTCCGGTTCTCAAAGCTGCCGCCATACTCATCGGTGCGCTGATTCACAAGGGGCGACAGAAATTCGTTCATCAAATACCCATGCGCCCCATGAATTTCGATCACTTCAAATCCAGCAGCTAGCGCGCGCCTGGCAGTAGCGCCAAAGCTCTGTACCAGCCCATCAATTTCTGCGACTGTCAGTTCGCGCGGTGTATGCCAGCCCTCATCAAAAGCAATTGAGCTAGGAGCAACGGTCTGCCAGGGGTCTACGCTCAAAGGGCCGCCGCCCTCCCAGGGCAACTGCGCACTCGCTTTGCGGCCAGCATGGCCGATCTGTATACCGGCTACAGACCCCTGCGACTTCACAAATGCCGCGATTCGTGCCATGCCTTCGGTTTGCGCGTCGGCCCAAAGGCCGGTGCATCCGTGCGTGATCCGGCCCTCAGCACTTACCGCGGTTGCTTCAACAATGACAAGTCCTGGCCCGCCAGCTGCACGAGTGCCTATGTGCGAAAGGTGCCAGTCGTTCACAAAACCATCGACTGCCGAATACTGACACATCGGTGATACACCGATACGATTGCGAAACTCCACTCCACGCAACTTCAGCGGAGAAAATAGCCTAGCGGTCACTGGGCTACTCAAAGCTGATCTTTTCGAGATCTGTGGTCGCCTTCGGATACTGCATCGCCATAGCTTCCATCGTTTCCAGAAGGATCTCTGATACCGCCAGATTCCGGTACCACTTGCGGTTTGCCGGAATTACATACCAGGGTGCATTGCTCGTGCTGCACTTCTCGAGGGCAGCCTCGAATGCTTCCACGTATTCATCCCAATACTTGCGCTCTTCGAGATCTTCAATGTTAAATTTCCAGTTGCGCTCAGGGTCTGAGATTCGCTCTTCAAATCGTTTCTTCTGCTCATCCTTCGAAATATAGAGAAAGAATTTGAGGATCTCCGTGCCATTTTCGTGCAGCATCTCTTCAAAGTGATTGATCTGGTCGTAGCGCTTCCGCCAAACCTCTCTGGGCACCATGTTGTGCACCCGCACAATGAGCACATCCTCGTAATGGCTGCGGTTGAAAATTCCGATTTGCCCTTTGCGCGGCATGGCCTTATGCACGCGCCACAAGTAGTCGTGATCCTTCTCCTCGCCTGCTGGTGCCTTGAAGCTGGTTACGACAACCCCCTGCGGGTTCAGTCCGGACATCACCTTGCGAATCGTACCGTCTTTGCCCCCGGCGTCAATCCCCTGCAGAACCGCCAGGACCGATCTTCGGCCCTCGGCATAAAGCAGGTACTGCAATACGCTCAAACGGTTGATGTTCTTTTCAAGCCTCGCCTGGCCTTCTTCCTTGGTGGCGCATCCCGGCGTGGCCTCCGGGTCGATGTCGGCAAGCTTCAGCTTTGTCCCCGGCTTCACCAACAGTGTTGAACTGATTTCACCCATCTAGTTCATCTCCTCTTTGCCTGCATACATCTCATTGATCTCCGCCGAAAAGTGTTCAAAGACAATGCTTTTACGGATCTTCATCGTAGGCGTTACCTCACCATGATCGATCGAAAGTTCACGGGGCAGAATCTTAAATTTGCGAATCTGCTCGTGCGGCTCCACCTTGCGATTCACTTCTTTTACCAGCCGCTGAATTAGCTCTTCAGCCGGCTCTTTGAGCGTCTCAACCACAGCCGGATTCAAGCTGAACAAGGCCGTCACAAACGACCGCTTGTCTCCCACCAATACCACCTGGCTGATCAAAGACTCGCCTTTGAACATGCCTTCAATGCGGTTTGGATAAATCTTCTTGCCATTGGATGCAACCAGCACTTCTTTCTTGCGGCCAGTGATGTACCAATAGCCCTCTGCATCCACGCTACCAATATCGCCGGTCAACAACCAGCCATCGGAAAATACTTTGGCTGTCGCTTCAGGGTCGTTGTAGTAACCGCTAAACAATGTGGGGCCGTTCAGGGCAATCTCACCGTCTGGCATCAGCTTGCATTCCACCGTTGGGAGCAACTTCCCGATTGAGCCTACGATCGGCTTCTTCACCGGGTTCAAGTGAGTCACGCCACCCTCGGTCAAACCAAAGCCTTCAATCAGATTCACGCCGATCGCACCAAAGAAATTCGCCAGTTCTTTGCCTAAAGGGGCTGATCCTGATACCGCCAGCTTGATCTTGCCACCAAGCTTTTCACGCACTTTGCTAAAGATCACCTTATCCACCAGAGCAAGGGGGGCGCTCACCCAAAACGGCACTGCTTTATCGGCCCGCCTGTAATCCATCGCCTTGAGCGACAGCCCCAGCCCGCCGTGAAAGAGCTTCTGTACCAGTGGCGGCTTCTTCTTCATCTCCGTCACCACGTTGGTATAGATGCGCTCCCAAAGCCGCGGTGGTGCCAACAAGAAGGTGGGCTGCACACTCTGGATCTCTTTGGGCAACTTGGACAAGCTTTCGCTGAAATAGATCACCATGCCAAAGGCCAAGGGCATCAACTGCAAGACCAAGCGCTGGGTGATGTGCGCGCTGGGCAGGAAGGCGATTGTAATGTCGGTTGGGCCCAGAGGGAGAACGGCAGGTGCGGCAGCGACGTTTGAGACAATCGCGCGGTGGGTTACCATGCCCATCTTCGGCTCGCCCGTCGAGCCCGAAGTCAGATAGATAATCGCGCAATCTTCCGGCTTTGTTTCCACGTAAATTCGCGAAAACAGCTGCGGGTCGGCCACCATCGCCTTGCGCCCCAATTCGCGCAACTCATCGAGGGTCATCACACCCTCGGCCTGGCCCGTCATCAGGATCCAGCGGATGTCCATGGGCTCTGCCCCAGACAAACTCGCTGCGAGAGTGGCCAGCATTTTGGGGTTTTCGACGAAGGCCAGCTTCGCCTTGCAGGCGTTCAGTTTCGCAATTGCTTCGCCCTGCGGGTACACGGTGTACATCGCCGCCGCAGTGGAACCGTTCGAGATGATGCCCATGTCGACGAAGTAGAATTCCGCACGCGTCTCACTCTGGATCGCCACAACGTCGCCGCGCTCAATTCCGAGCGACCGCAATCCACAAGTAATTTCTTGCACAATCTGCTTGTATTGTTTCCACGAATAGGTAACGTTTTGGCCACCGCCTATGGGTTGTATCAAGGCAGTGCTATCGCCATACTTGGCTGCTGCTTCATCCAGTGCTGTAAATACGGTGCGCGTACTCATTTCGACGATGTTATCATCCCGTTTTGCATGAACTACGAAAGTGAACTTTTCTTTGCACAATCCGCCGCCCGTAAGGCGGGTGAGGCTTGTATCCGTATTTTGAACCAGGGCGTTGTCGCCGAAACCAAGTCTGATGACTCTCCTGTGACCCGGGCCGACAAAGAGAGCGAAAGGCTGATTGTCAGCATCCTCTCGCAGGCGTTCCCGGAAGACGGCTTTCTCGGTGAGGAAGGCGCCAGCCGCGAAGGAAGCAGCGGTCGCCGCTGGATCATTGACCCGATCGACGGCACGCGCGACTTCGTGCGCAACAACCGCCTCTGGGCAATTCTTATCGGTCTCGAAGAAAAAGGCGAACCCGTCGTTGGTATCTGTTATCTGCCGATGCTGGGCGAGATGTATTATGCAGCCAAGGGCCAAGGTGCGTTCTGGGATGGCACGCCCATCAAGGCGAGTACGATCGACAGCACCAAGCAGGCCGTGATCTGCGTTAACAAACTCACTGCTGCCGTAAATCCGCCCTTCGGCCTGCCGATGCTGGAATGGCTCTCGACCTTCTGGTGTGTGCGCGTCTTTGGCGGCATCTACGATGCCATGCTGGTGGCCAGCGGCCGCATGGAGATCTGGATGGAACCAAGCGTCGCCCCGTGGGATCTTTGCGCGCCTACGTGTATTCTTCGCGAAGCGGGGGCGAAGTTTTTTGCCCTCAATGGCAAGGATTCGATCTATGAGGGCAACGGTGTGGCTTGCGCTCCGGGCATGGAGCCTGAAGTGCGCCGCTACCTCGGCCTTTAGAGGCGGCTCTTCACAAGCTCTGCGGCGAATCGGTCTGCCTCTAGATCATCCTGCTTCTGCGCTGCCCGTAGAGAAGACATCGGCGGCATTGGCAAATGCGGAGCAATGTAAATGAGTGCCTCGGTGTCTGTTCTTGGGGATCGGACACCGTGCCGCAAGACAATGTGACCCACGGCATGGGCCAACCCCAGAGCAAGCTCTGTGCGGCTCTTCAGGCGCGATAGCACTTTGAGCGGTACCACCAAAAAGCCGCCCGGTAAACCGATGATCTGATCACGATCTACATCCAGCACCTCAAAGCTCATCTCTGGCGCGAGCAGCTTCCCCAACTCCTTCACCTCGGAATCCAAGCCAACAGCGAGTGGCCGGGCCTCACGCTGCAAATCATTACGCAAACGCTTCCCTAAGGCCTGCTCTTTCTCAGACCCAAAGAGGGCCGAAGCAAAGCAGACAAACAAACATAGAATGGTTGGCATGAGGCTCCTCGTATTTTTGGCTCTGTCTGCCCCTGTTTTCGCACAATCGCCCGTCAGTTTCAACCGTGACATCCGTCCGATCATGGCCGACACTTGCTTCCGTTGCCACGGGCCAGACCAGAGTTCGCGGATGGCCAACCTTCGTCTCGATATACGGGAAGAAGCCACCAAGGCCAATCGCGCGGGACGGACGCCCATCGTCCCCGGCAACCCCGACCAGTCTCAAATCATCGCCCGTGTTTTTCATGCCAACCCTGCCCGGCTGATGCCTCCGCCCTCGGCCCACAAAGAGCTTAGCGACAAGCAGAAAGACACGATCCGCCGCTGGGTTGCTGAAGGCGCTGTGTACGAAGGCCACTGGGCTTATGAGCCCATCCGCAAGCCCGAAGGCAAATCGATCGACACCTTTGTACAGGCTCGCCTCAGCCAGGTTGCCCTCAAACAAGCCCCTGAAGCGGATCGGCGCACGCTGATCCGCCGCGTAACCCTGGACCTCACAGGCCTGCCGCCCACCCCGATGGAGGTGAACCAATTTTTGGCAGACAAAGCTCCTAATGCTTATGAAAAGCTTGTGGACCGGTTGCTTGCCTCCAAAGCCCATGCCGAAAAGATGACCATGCATTGGCTTGACGCCGTGCGCTACGCCGACACCTCCGGCTTTCACGGCGATAACCTTTACCCCTCCTGGCCTTATCGCGATTACGTCCTCAACTCGTACCTGAACAACAAGCCCTTTGACGTCTTCACTCGCGAACAACTCGCTGGTGACCTGCTTCCCGGCTCGACCACGGATCAAAAGGTCGCTGCGGCCTTTAACCGTCTCAATCGTTCTTCTGCCGAAGGTGGCTTGCAGCCCAAGGAATATCTGGCCAAGTATGGGGCAGACCGCGTGCGCACCGTTTCGGCCGTTTGGCTCGGCGCTACCCTCGGCTGCGCCGAATGCCACGATCACAAGTTTGATCCACTCCTGGCCAAAGACTTCTACTCGATGAAGGCCTTCTTTGCCGACATCAAAGAAACGGGCCTCGTGCCGGACCGCGGCAGCAAGGCCTGGGGCAGTGTGATGCCCCTGCCCAGCCCCGAACAGAAGCAGAAGATGGACGCAATCGTCGCCCGTATCGAGGCACTCAAAAAGGCCAGCACCCCCAAGCCCACCGACGAAGCCTGGCAGAAGCAACTGCTCGCTGATTACGAAGCGGGCAAGCTCGCCTGGAAGATCCAGCGCCCCTTAAGCGCCGCCTCGCAGAACGGTGCGACTCTCAAGATCTACAACGAAGAAGAGATCGAAATGATGCCCTATGTTGGCGGCATCCTGCGGCAATACCGTGCCCCCGGCAACGGCCTCGTAGTGGCCAGTGGCCTGAACCCCGATAACGAAACCTACACCGTCACCTTCAAGCCCGCAGCAGGAACTTATACGGCCTTCGGCCTTGAGGTGGTGCAGGACGATACTTTGCCCAGCAATGGCATCTCGCGTGGAGGTGACCGTCTCGTTGTTACTGAAGTGGAAGTCATCAACGGCAAAAAGGCCCTCCAGTTCATCAGCGCAACTTCGAACATTTCTGACCCATCCTGGGAGCAGCCACCACTTTCTGCTATCGACAACGACCCCAATACAGGCTGGGGAGTTCTTACCTATGGTGAAAACAAGAATCCTTTTCTGGCTCTTCGACTCAAAGAAGCCTTTACTGCGAACGGCAATGAAACCATCACGGTCAAGATCCGGCATGACTCGATTACGCGCAAGGCCGTGATTGGCCGCTTCCGGGTTGCGCTCTCCAGCGGCCAGCACTCCTGGCCTGAAGGCACCGATGTAACCGGACCTCGCAATAAAGACGGCAAGAACCCTGGCGGGCTGCCGGAGCCTGTGGTGAAGGCTCTTCGCAAAGCCGGCGAGATCGACCCGAAGACCTTGCCGCAACATCGCCTCTGGATGGAAGGTGGCCTCGATGAAATCGCTCGTCTTGAGCAGCAGCGCTTCTATCTCGACGCTGCCATTCCCAAGGTGCTGGCGACAGAGGCTGTAGAGCCAGCAGAGACCCGCATTTTGCCGCGCGGTAACTTTCTTGACGAAACGGGCCCGATCGTAGAGCCCGCCATCCCCGTCAAATTTGGAAAACTCAACACCAGTGGCCGCGCTACACGGCTTGACCTCGCCAACTGGATCGTCTCGAAAGACAACCCTCTCACTGCTCGTGTTCAGGTGAACCGGATGTGGCGGCTCTTCTTTGGCACCGGCATTACGAAGGTGCTTGATGACTTTGGCTCACAAGGGGAAACCCCGGTGAATCTCGACCTGCTCGATCATCTCGCCAGCGAGTTCGGCAGCGACTGGGATAGCCGTCGGCTGGTCAAGTCGATTGTCTTGAGTCAGACCTACCGGCAAAGCTCCGTCCCCGCAAAAGAAGCTCTCGAGAAGGACCCTGAGAATCGCCTGCTAGCGCGGCAGGCGCGCGTGCGTGTCGATGCCGAAGTTGTGCATGACCTAGCGCTATCGAGCGCGGGCCTGCTGACGGAGCGCTTCGGCGGCCCGAGCGTTCGCCCCTATCAGCCCGAGGGCTATCTTGCTTCGCTCAACTTTCCCAAGCGCGACTATGCAGCCAGCAAAGGCCGGGACCTTTACGCCCGCGGCCTGTACACACAGTGGCAGCGCACCTTCCTGCATCCGAGCCTGATGACCTTCGATGCTCCTTCAAGAGAGGAGTGCACCGTCAACCGCAGTAACTCCAACACCCCGCTACAGGCCCTTGTTTTGCTGAACGATCCTACTTATGTTGAGGCTTCACGGGTCTTTGCGCAGAAGATGTTGACTGAAGGCGGCAAGACGCTGAGCCAACAAATCGACTGGGCCTTTGAGCGAGCGTTGAGCCGACCAGCGACATCGGAAGAGAAGAGCGTTCTGACGGAATTGCACACCAAAAATCTGGCCCGCTTCAAGGCAGACCCGCAAGCAGCCCGGCAGTTGCTGACTGTTGGGGATAGTCCTCTAACGGTAAAGATCAAAGCCGAAGAGCTGGCCGCTGCGGCTACGCTGACTCGCACCATCCTGAACCTCCACGAAACGATTACAAGGAACTAAGCAGATGCAAGAAATCAATCTCAAACGGCGTGCGTTTCTGGGCAAAGCCTGTGCTGGATTCGGAGTCGCAGCACTGAATAATTTGCTGGCGGATTCTACTTATCGCCATCACGCGGCCAAGGCCAAACGCGTGATTTTTCTCTACCAGGCAGGCGGGCCTTCGCACCTGGAAACCTTCGACTCCAAGCCGAAGCTAGCCGAGATGCACGGCAAGCCGATGCCCGATAGTTTCACCAAGGGGCAGCAAATCGCCCAGCTTCAGGGCAAGCCGTTGATCTGTTATGGACCTCAGCAGAACTTCAAAAAGTTCGGCAAAAACGGCCAGGAGATCTGCGATCTCTTTCCGCGTATCGGCGCCGTCTCTGACGAGATCTGCATCGTGCGATCGATGTGGACCGAGCAGATCAACCATGACCCCGCGCACACGATCATGAACACGGGCTCGATCATCACGGGCCGCCCATCCATGGGCTCCTGGCTCACCTATGGCCTTGGGGCAGAGTCGCAAGACCTGCCGGGCTTTGTCGTCATGATGTCGAGCGGGCGTGGTGGGCAGAATCAGCCCATCGCCAATCGCCAGTGGAGCGCCGGCATGCTGCCGTCGAAATTCCAGGGTGTCAAATTCAACTCTGTCGGGGACCCGGTGCTGTACGTCCGCAATCCTCCTGGCGTGTCGAACGACATGCAAAAGGATTCTATCGATGCCGTGAATCGCCTAAACCAGAAGCAATACGCGGCCATTGAAGACCCTGAGATCCAGACGCGGATCTCTCAATACGAGATGGCGTTCCGCATGCAAGCGAGCGTCCCCGACCTGGTAGACATGTCAAAGGAGCCAGCTAGCGTGCTTGATCTTTATGGCGCTAAGCCCGGCGACGGCAGCTTTGCCAGCAACTGTCTGCTGGCCCGGCGTCTGGCCGAGCGTGGTGTGCGATTCATCCAGCTCTACCATCGCGATTGGGATCATCACGGCGGCGTCAAGGATGGCATTGCGGCCAAGGCTCAGGAAGTGGATCGCCCCACGGCTGCGCTGATCACCGACCTGAAACAACGCGGCATGCTCGACGAAACACTGGTGGTTTGGGGTGGTGAATTCGGCCGGACACCGATGTCGCAAGGTGGCGATGGAAGAGACCATCACATCAAAGGCTTCTCTTACTTCCTCGCCGGTGGCGGTATCAAGCCGGGGATTACCTACGGGGCGACAGACGACCTCGGTTACGCTGCGGTGGAGAATCCGGTGAGCGTTCATGACTTCCACGCCACCATGCTGCATGTGCTGGGCGTCAACCATCTGCGCATGACGGTGAAGTATCAGGGCCTCGACGTGCGTCTGACGGGAGTGTCCGGTGAGGTTGTCAAAAACATTCTCGCTTAGTGGATCCGTTCGTAGCGGTAGCCGATTTGATCGAGCGCGGCGAAGAGAGCGTCGAGGTGCTCACTGCCCCGCGTCTCGATGGTTGCTTCAATGCTGGTGTTGCCTAACGTGACGCCATGATAAGCGCGCTCGTGCTCGATTGAAACCACATTTACGCGCATATCTGCAAAGATGCCTGTGATGCCGTGTAGTGCGCCAGGACGGTCTGGGACAATCACGCGAATCCTGACGAGGCGGCCGTCTTTCACCATGCCGCGCTCGATGATGTGTGACAGGAAGAGCGGATCGATATTGCCGCCGCAAACCAAAGACACGGTTTTCTTGCCCTTCAGTTTGGTCTTGTTATGAAGCAGGGCTGCTACGGCAGCTGCGCCGGCTCCTTCGGCGACCGTCTTTTCGCGTTCGAGCAAATAGAGAATCGCACTTGCGATCTCTTCTTCCTCCACTGTCACCACATCATCGACGTACTTTTGCACCAGTGGCAGTGTGAGTGCCCCGGCTTTCCGCACCGCAATGCCGTCGGCGATGGTGCTCGCCGCTGGCAACTGTACTGGCTCATGCTTCTCCAATGCCGCGATCATCGACGGTACGCGACTGGTTTGTACACCCACTACCTTGATCTTCGGATTGGTTTCTTTGATCGCCATCGATATGCCGCCAATTAAACCACCACCACCGATGGGCACCAGAATTGCTTCGACGAAAGGATTTTGGCTGAGAATCTCGAGCCCTACCGAGCCTTGCCCGGCAATCACCGCCAGGTCGTCAAAGGCATGAATGAATGTGAGCCCGTCGTCTACCGCGCGTCGCTTTGCCTCGGCCAGAGCTTCGTCAAAACTTTTGCCAAAGAGCAGTACTTCGCCGCCAAAGCGCTCTGTCGAATTGATCTTGGTAATTGGAGCATGCTCGGGCATCACGATTACGGCACGCACACCCAGCCTGGTTGCATGATAGGCAACACCCTGGGCATGGTTGCCAGCGGAGGCGCAGATCACGCCTCTGGCGCGGTCTTCCGGCGACATGAGCAACAACTTGTTTAGCGCCCCGCGCTCTTTGAAGCTGCCCGTCATGTGCAGATTTTCAAGCTTGAAGTATGTGGGATTGCCTGAGATCGCCGTGAAGGTCTCTGAATACTCGCACGGGGTGACATGGATCGTAGGGCGGATGCGGTGGTGCGCCGCCTCGATATCGGTGAGAGTGATCATGACGTCTCCATTGTGACCCGATTTGCCGTCCTGGCCCTTAAAAACTAATTCCTTAGTTGACCAAATCCGCGAATCCTGCTACTAATTCTTTAAGAGTTCATTATGGCCCGCAAAGAATCCACAGTCCTTACCGAAGCCGAGCACCGCCTCATGGATGTCCTCTGGACGCGCGGTGCCAGCACCGTCACTGAAGTGCTTGAAGGTCTTACGCAAGAGCCGCCGCTGGCTTACAACACCGTGCTCACCACTTTACGCATTCTGGAAGACAAGGGATACCTTACCCACGACAAAGAAGGCCGCGCCTTCGTTTACAAACCCAAAGTTCCACGCGAAAAAGCCCGCCAGAGCGCCCTCCGCCTCTTGATGAGCCGCTTTTTCGACAATTCCGCCGAGCAGCTTGTGCACAATCTGCTGTCGAGCGAAAAACTGAGCAACGCCGAAATGAAACGCCTGAAAAAAATGATCGAGGAGGCCCGCTAATGACCGAAGTTCTGGAAGCTGTACTCAACGCCTGGTGGCAGGCAATCCTGCTCACTGCAATCGTCTGGATCATCCTCCGAGACCTACCGCGCGTGAGCGCCGCGACACGCCTGGCGATATGGCAAGTCACCCTCGCCGTGGTGCTGCTGCTTCCTGCACTGCAGCTCATTCCAATGACGCGCGAAACGCCCCGCAGTGGGCCGCTTCCACCGCAAGCCAAGATTCTGCCTCTCCCCGAACTAACATCACCCATTCAGCAACCGCCAGTCATCGAAGTCTCTGACGTAAAGATTTTCGAAGTGTTGGGCAGTCTGGCCATGCTGCTTGCGCTCCTGCAACTCCTCCGCCTCGCCATCGGCTACTGGGCCGTGCGACGCCTCAAGCGAAAAAGCCAACCAAGCTCGATCCTACTCCCGCGCATTCTCACTCGCGACGCCCAAATCCGCATCACTGACCATATCGGAATGCCCATGGCAATCGGCTTTCTCCATCCGGCCATACTTCTACCCAGGCGCCTGGTGGAATCGCTTTCACCGGAAGAACTCGATCAGGTGATCCTTCATGAATCCGCACACCTCGAGCGCAACGACGATTGGGTTGCTCTCTTCGAGCGATTCATTCGCGCCATCTTCTTCTTCCAACCAGCTGTCTATTGGATTGGCCGTCAAATCGATCGTGAACGCGAGATGGCAACAGACGATTGGGTAGTGGCTCAGTCCGGCCAGACCAAACCTTACGCCGAAGCTCTCGCCCGTGTTGCCGAATTCGGCTCCACCGGCAGTGCTCCGATCCTCGCCACCGGTGTGGGTCGGCGGAAAGAAATCTTCAACCGCATGGAAGCTCTCCTCGATTCCACCCGCAGCAAGATTCCCTACGTCTCTGGCCCCCTCGTACTCGCGGCAAGCCTGCTACTGGTTTTCCTCGTGATTCAATCCGCCCCTTTCAGCCATCTGCTTGGCTTCTCGGAATACGAGTCCAGATCGGTGGTTCAAAACGGCAGCTTCAGGCGTGAATTCAAGCATCGAGGTGAAATCCACTTCAATCCAAACGAAGACGACATCGAGTCCATGGGGCCGGGCGCAAAACTCGTCATCGTCCGCACCGAAGGCTGGAAGTCCCACTCAATCGAAATTGAATCTGGCCCCGACAACAAAATCGAACGCCGCTATTTCTCTGGCGGTATCGCCCAGCCCTACAGCACCGATGCCAGGCGATTGCTCAATCGCGAACTCCCCCAGTGGCTCAAGGATTCAGACGTAAACCTCCCCGAGCGCCTCGCCCGCTGGGTGCAGGCCGACGGAATCGAAGGTGCCATCCGCAAGATCCGTACCAGCCTCAACAACGGCATCAAGCGCCGCTACATCGAAGAACTCATCGCCAGTAACAAGCTCGACGTCTCTCAGTTCCGGGCTGTACTCCGCATCGCTGAAGAAATCGGTTCCGATGGTGATAAACGCCGACTCTTTGAAAGCATCCGGGACCAGGCTCTAATACTCGGTCTTGACCCAGCCCTGCTCGACCTGATCAACTCCATCCATTCCGACGGAGATCGCGAACATCTCTTGAAGGGCCTCCTGCCGGAAGTCAGCGACGCTACGCTCCCAGGCCTCTTCCGTGCCGTAGACAAGATTCAATCCGACGGTGCCAAGACAGCCATCCTGCTGCAAGCCGCGAAAGAAATCCGTCAGCCTCTTCCGGCTGCCTTCTTCAACACTGCCGATTCGATTCACTCCTCGGGGGACAAGCGCCGCATTCTCACGACTCTGCTCAACCAAAAGCAACTGGCTCCGGAGACGATAGCCGGGATCAGTCGTTTGGCTGAGCGGATGCCAGACAATGGCGATCAGGCCGCCATTCTTCGCGAGCTCAAGCTTCGATAACTACTGCGGTGCCGCTTACGCTCACCATCAGCATTGTGCCCTGTCCCGGTGAGATCTCTTCGTAGTCGAGATCAATGCCGATGATTGCGTTCGCGCCGAGGCGCTGTGCTTCTTCGCGCATCTCGGTCATGGCGATTTCTTTGGCCTTGCGCAGTTCCTTTTCATAGGTGGCAGAGCGGCCTCCGATGATGTCGGTGATCCCGGCAAAGATATCTTTAAAGAAGTTCGTACCGAGAATCGCCTCCCCGGTCACAATGCCGATATAGCGCTGGATCTTGATGCCTTCAAGGTTGGAAGTAGTTGTGAGTAGCATTCATCAAAAGAATCGCATGGAATAGTTAACAGCTACGCCACGGCCCATTTCTGGAGCGTATTCCTTGATGAACGAAAGATGGTTGCGGTAGAGGCGATTGTTGGCATTGAACACGTTCATTCCAAAGAAGTGGATGGTGTGTTTTTTCACCAGCGTGTAGCCGCCGCGCAGGTTTGCCGTTACGTAGCCGTCGGTGGGAGTTTCATTGGTAAACAAACGGGTTTGCCGTGCGGCGAGTACCATCTCTGGTGCTACGGAGAAGCTGCGGTAGCGCAGGTCCAGCCCGAGGCGACCGCGGACTGGCGGTGTTCGTGGGGTGGACAGCTTGGAATCCACCAGCTCAGTACGCACTGCATCGAAACCGGCATTGAGCCAGGCCCACTTGTTCAGGCCGGCCTGCAGGCGCCCGTCAAAACCGGTGTAGCGAGTGTTGCCCTGACGGTATCTGGCCTCTGGCAAGCCATCTTCGATTGCGCCTGTGGGTGCCAGGAAGACCTGATCGCGAAGCCAGTAATTGAAGACATTGAGCTCGGTTTTGATGCGGCCATCCTGACGGCGGTATGAGGCATCGAGGCCATCCATGCGCTCGCGGCGCAAGTTGATATCGCCGATCTCGAAGGCGAGTAAGCCGGGGTGGGGCCCGTTGGCATAGAGTTCTTCGAGAGCCGGGGCCCGGTAAGCATGTGAATAATTTGCCACGAAGACGGACGAGCCGTCGAGTGGGACGCTGATGCCGGCGCTACCTGAGAAGCCCGTGAAGTTTCGTTCGCGGCCGAACTGCGGCTTGTAGCGATTGGTCTCGACGCGGCCGCCAAACTGCAGGCGCACGCGTTCGAGGTTGAGGGTTTCGACCCCGTAACCGGCAAAAGCATTCTGGATGGTAGGCGGCGTAATCGCCTCTGCACCGATCACATTGTAGTCGCGACGCAGCCCCCAGACGCCGAAGCTGCCCGACCATGGCCCACGTTTGGGCTGCTCAACCAGAAAGCGATAGTCCAACTGCTTGTTGAAGAACTGCGTCTCGAGCTCTCCGCCGGCGACTTCCTGATGCTTCCAGTCACTGTAGTTCACACTGTACTGGTAGCGATCTCGCATGCCGCCGTTGAGGCGGAGGTTCCAGCGCTGGTTCGGCAGGGATACGCTTTCGTGCCCGTGGCCTTCTTCTTCCTCTTCTTCTTCATGCTCTTCTTCTGGCTCGGTGGGCAATTGGTAGAGTCCTCGCTGTACGGCAAAGCTTCCGGTAAACCAGTTCCGCTTGCCGTAGTAGGAAGCCCCGGTGCTGCCGCTGTAGGCGCGTGCGCGGGAATTGTAGATACGCTCTTCTGCGCTGCGGTAATCGCTGGTTCTCTGGCCGCCGCTGGCTAGACGGAAGACCCAGCGCTCGAGGCCAAAATCAAGCCCGGCACTGCCTCCGTGCAGGCCGTTGTTGGTGCCACCAATACCCGATACATAGCCGTGGACGCCTTTGTGGCCCTGGTCTTTGGCTTCATGATGGCCGCTCACCATGTTGACGACGCCGCCAATTGCGCTGGAGCCGTAGAGCAGGGTAGCAGGGCCGCGAACTACCTCTACTCGGTCTAGACCCTGAGGGTCTACCGGCTCGCCATGGTCTCCACTTTGGGCCCCGAGGGTGCCTGTGCGTACGCCGTCCTGGAGGATCAGGACACGGTCACCATCAAAGCCCCGAATTACGGGACGTGAGGAACCCGGGCCGAAGCTTCGCTTGTGGATCCCGGCTTCGCCGTCTAGAACATCGCCTAACGAGGTGGCCGATTTGGCCGCCAGGGTGGTGGAATCGAGAGTGAGAGTGGATGAAAAGGTCTCAAGGAATGTTTCTGCCTTGCCTGCAGAGGAGGTGACCGTCAGTTCCTGACGCAGGGGGGAAACGCCCATTTCAAAGTTCACCACGCCGTCGGTTTGATCGGTTAACTCGACTGTGCGACGGACATCGCTTAGCCCCTCACCAACCGCAACCAGAGTGTATTTGCCAGCCTTTACGTCGGCAAACTCGAATTTTCCTTCGTCGTTACTTTCGACTACCCGACCCGTCGGCAGCAGCAAAACTGTAATGTTATGAAGCACTTCGCCATTGGCTTGGAGTTTCACCGTACCGCGAATTGCTGCTGCCTGGAGGACTGCCCCCATTAAAAACGTTAATAAGAATGATTTCACATTCTCATTATACGGCGTTCCTGCGCCACTTGAGGTAAGCTGCGGCGAGTAGGCCAAAGCTGAACATGGCGTAGGTGGAGGGTTCTGGGACGTCTGAGCCGATGGCGAAGTTGTAGCCGCCGCCACCCACATTTCCGAGAAGACGATGCTGTGTGGAATAGGTAATCAGGGAAATGTCCTGCGTGGTCAGGAACATGAGTGCGCCAGAGCTATCGTTCGCAGCCGGTCCAATAAAGTTGTAGGCGTTGGCTGTGAAGCTGTAAGGGACTGCGCTAAGGGATGCAACATTATCGATTCCGTCGAGCATCGAAGCATCTAGAAAGCCGAGTAGCTCAGTGCGCTGTGCCAACCACGGAGTTGTAATTAGATTGCCACTGGCATCAAAGGCTGTCAGATTGTTCAAGTTCTCACTGCTGTCGATGTCCAGCAGCCCAAATATAGTGCCGGTGGGCATATATCCACTGCCCAAGCCTGTAAAGTTGATCTGGCCATCGAAGCTTTCGCTGGTGTCGTTATACGACGCGCCCAGCATAGGCAAGACTCCGCCAGCATTCAAGGGATAGAGACTTGAGAAGGTCGGCGAAATCATCGGCGTCGAAATACTGTTAGGGGCCAACCCCGGACTGCCGGAGGCGATCCCGGCATTTACATTCGTTCTTGTGGCGACAATGGTGCCGCCATTGAAGGTGCCGTTTACCTGATTGGTTGACACGACTGTAGACCACTCGACCCACGCCGCCTGCGTGGGCAGAATTGTGATTGCCGCCAGGGCGAAAAGTTGAATTGTTCTCATTGAGAAGCTCCTTGAAAAAAGTTGTGCGAATGGTTTCGTACACTTTTTCACTGCGCAGGCGGCGCAGATCAGGGGCCAATGTTTTTTTAGATTGTCTTCAGGCCGAGCAGCTTTGCTGCGTTGTTGTAGTAGACCTTCTTCAAGATCGTTGGCGGCAGGCCGATGCCGTAGATCTGCCACCGCCCTTGAGGCGGAACCGGTGCGGGAGCATAGTCGAAATACTCGTCTTCGGTCTCCAGAAACCGATAGTAGATGTCGTAGAGCTTGTCCCCAAAGATCTGCTGCGGGGTCTCGACGCCGTTGGGCACGGCATCGGTGCCGAAGACGATGCGGTCTTGATATTTTTCAAAAAACTTACGCGAGGCCCGTGGCTGCCGCCCAAGCTCACCCACCCGCGCCGCGATATCGACATGCAGGTTGGGATACTTATCGAGTGCAGCGCCCACATTCGCCAAATCCTCGGCAAAATTCCCTACATGCAAGGCAACAAACTTCGTCTTCGGGTGACGGGCAAACACTCGATTGCGCGCGGCCAGCAACTCGTCGTTGGAGGGAAAGTCCCTACCGTGAAACGACCAGTCCGGGTGGTTGTTTAACTCCTCAAAGCGCTCGTTGAAACGGTCGGTGGTGTTGAAGAACGCAATCGGGTCAGACACGTGGATCGCCACCGGCAAACCCAGCCGCCCCGCTGCATCCCACATTGGGTCGAACCGGGCATCATCTACTTTGAGCAGCTTGCCGTTCTCTCTAAGATAAAGCCCGAGGGTCTTCAAAACCTTCAGCCCACGGGCTCCATTCTGTTTGGCCTCCTCAAGCAGGGCCACCTGCTTCTTGTCGTAGCCGGGCTCTTTTGCCAGTGCCCAGGCTGGCTCGGTCATGGTCAGGAAGCGCCCGGGATGGGCCTTGTCGAACCTGGCGACAGATTGCTTCAGGCCCTCCTGATAGCCTCCGGTCAGGTTTACGAGCGTGCGAATCTTCTTGCGGTCCATCACGGGGAGCAAGTCTTTGGGATCACAGATGAACTTGCGATCTCCGGTGAGTGAGACGCCGTTTTCACCCTGGGCCGACCAGCTCAAGTGGGCGTGGAAATCGATTACGGGGAAAGCAGGCCCTTCAAGGGCAGTCTGTTTCACCTTGAGCATTGATCTCGGTTCAAAGTCTTGAAGAGGCAATTTCTGTTGTGCAAAAGCAGCAGAGGCAGAAGCAAGAAAAAGTCGTCGTTGCATAGTCGGAATCCTTTAAGCGTTGATCATCTCATGAAGCTGAAATTCAGATCAGCAGACACGGGCCAGGCCCTATATTCTGGTTATAGAGAGATTTTGATGTTTGAAGTGATTGTGGAGCAGCAATTTTCGGCTGCGCATTATTTGAAAGACTATCCCGGCAAGTGCGCTAACGTGCACGGGCACAACTATCGTGTGCAAATCACGGTGGAGGGAGAAGTGTTGGATCACCTGGGGATGGTGATCGAGTTTGAGGTGATCAAGCAGGCAGTAAAAAAGTGGGTGGACAAGTTTGACCACGCCTTGATCAATGAGATCGCACCCTTTGACACGATCAATCCGAGCGCAGAAAATCTGGCTAAGTTTTTCTATGATGTGGTGGCGGCAGCGATTTCGGGCTCAGAGGCCCGCGTTACCTATGTACGGGTGTTTGAGACTGAAAAGTGTTCCGCGGCGTACCGGCCCTAGCCGGAACCCAATTTGATTGCGAGATTCAGTTAGCGGCCGAAGTAAGCGGCGTTTTTCGGGGTGAATTCAGCCCACTTCTCTGGCAGGTCGTCGAGAGCGAAGATCGCCGAGACGGGGCAAACCGGCACACAAGCACCACAATCGATGCACTCTACGGGGTCGATGTAGAGCATCGTTTCGCCTTCAAACTTCTCGGAGTCCTTCTTAGGATGGATGCAGTCCACCGGGCAGGCGTCCACACAAGCTGTATCTTTTGTCCCAATGCAGGGCTCTGCAATCACGTATGCCATTTCCTCCTCAGATTAGCATGAGAAAGCTATAAATGCTTTCTGAGGAAGGGCCAAACAAGAGAGCCCCGAAACTCGTGACCACCCTCAAATTCTTCAAACACGAATTTGTCTTTTGCTCCTGTCTTTTCATAAACAAGTGCGGTTCGTTTGGCAGCGGCACGGCTCTTTTCGATCGGTAAGCCCTTGTCATTGTTGCCACCCTGCACCTGGAGCGGACGTGGGGTGATCAGCGAAGCAACATCAGCGGGAGACATGTCCATGAGGCGGCCTTCCGTTTTGCCGTCTGTGATAGCGGGCTGATCAGAAAAGCTACAGCTGGCTACGACGACTCCAATGCGTGGTTCAAGCGCAGCGGTGTAAAGGGAGTAGTAGCCGCCGTATGAGAGACCAATCATGGCGATACGTTTCGGGTCGATCTCGGGGCGCTTGAGGAGTTCGTCGAGGGCTAACGAAATCTTTTGGACTTCAACAGCGGCGAGGCTGGTGCCGACCGTACGGAATTTTTCGTCCAGTATCTTTCTAACATCAGGCGGAATTACTGTGCCGTTGTCCCGATCACGAAATGGGTACATCACGGTAAGGGGTGCATAGACGATGTAGCCTTCTGAGACGGCACCGCGAACCTGATCTTTGTAATTGGTTCCGCCGTTAAAGGTAGCCATCTCAGGGGTGCCTCCGCCGCCGTGCTGAGAGATAACCAGAGGAGCACGTTTGGCGACCGGCTTCTTGGGAACGATGTAGAGGCCATAAATTTCATCGCCATCGGTGAGTGGCAGGAAGCTTCGGTAGTAGTTGGCGACAGAGTCTTCGCCGGACTTTTCAAGACGGAGCGGACCTGCAGCTTTGAGGGCTGGAGCCGGGTAGCCGATGCGGTGGCGAAGGAGTTGGCGATTGGCATGGAGGTCTATTTGCTGCCAGAGCTTTTCGCGGAGAGCCATTGTATCGAGGAGCTTCTCCTCGTAAAGCTGTTGGGCAGAAAGCAGCAAGGCGAGGATGGCTCGGGTTACGATCATGAGACCCACTTTATATGAACACGGTAGTCTTTTTTTTCACTGGCGGAACGATTTCAATGAAGGTAGATCCCGTTTTGGGTGGAGCGGTGCCGGCGCTTTCGGGTGAGGAAATTTTGGCCCATGATCCAGAGCTGTCGAGGCTTGCAAATCTGGAGGTGGTGAACTTTGGAAGGTTAGCCGGGCCGCAGGTAACACCTCAACACATGTGGGATCTGTCGGAGCAGATACGGGCTGCCCTCGAGAGGTCCGAGGTAAGCGGTGTGGTAGTTACGCATGGCACCGATACGCTGGAGGAGACAGCATTCTTTCTTGATTTACGGCACCACTCACCGAAGCCTGTGGTGGTGATCGGAGCAATGCGCAACGCCTCTGAGCTTTCCTATGATGGGCCTGCGAATGTAAGGGCAGCGGTGAGAGTGGCTATCGATGAAGGCGCCTGCGGGCAGGGTGTCCTTGTCCTGCTCAATGAGACGATTCATGCGGCAGCCCATGCAACGAAGATGGACACGCAGGCCATTGATACCTTTCAGTCACCTGTATTTGGGCCACTTGGCATTGTCGATAAAGATCGTGTGTACTTTGCGCGGATGCTGAAGTACCGGCAGACGATTGTCACCTCTGCACTTGAGCTGCGAGTGGATCTGTTTCAGATGTATGCGGGGGCGGATGGGCGTTTTATCGATTCCGCAAGGGTTCAGGGCGCGAGGGGTATTGTGATTGAGGGCACGGGGCGCGGCAATGTACCACCCATGACATTGCCTGCGATTCAGAGGGCAATCGATGCAGGCTTGCCGGTTTTGCTTGCGACGCGGTGTGCACAGGGGCGGGTGCTCGATGCATACGCTTACGAAGGGTCTGGTAAAGACTTGCGGAATCGAGGAGTGATTTTTGCTGGAAGTCTGACTGGAGCCAAGGCGCGCATACTGCTGATGCTGGCGCTTGGAATCACGAGTGAAGTTAAGGAGTTGAAGAATTTGATTGAGGCGGGTCAGTACTTTTAGCGGCTTCAAAGCCACGGCAGTGAAAAACCGGGAGGCGCGGGTACTTCGGAAAGCCCGGATCATCTTTGGCCCGGCCGCAATGATAGAAGGTGCTGCCGCGATCATTGACGATGCGGCGGACAAAGACGCAGCTTCCACACAGGCCGGGGTTCATTTCCTTTTGCTATGATCGCCCCACGTGAGGACTTGTGGCGATACAGAGCAATAAAAATCATGAACGGCGGGATCCCTGGTATCACTTTTTCCTTTCACCAGTGGTGCTGCTCAATGTTGTTTATTGGGGAATGCGGCTGGTGAGGGAACCAGACCTGAACTTGGCCTGGGGATTTATTGTGAGTTGTGGGCTGGTGGTTGCCGTGCTTAAATTGCGGCTGAATGCTTTGCGTGTGCAGGACCGGTTGATTCGGCTCGAGGAGCAGACAAGAGTCAGAAGGCTTTTGGGCAACGACGATACAAGCTGGGTGGAATCGGTGACTGTAGCGCAATGGATTGGCTTGCGATTTGCCTCTGATGGAGAGGTAGTAGGATTGGCGCGCAGAGCTTTGCAGGAGAAGCTGGACCCGAAAGAAATCAAGGAGGCAATCCGGGAATGGCGCCCGGACGAGAATCGTGTATGAGACAGCTTTTTATAATTTTGATTTGCGGTTGGCTGGCATCTTGCGGAGGGAATACCCCGGTGGAGGAAGTAAAGAAACCCGCGCTCCCAGACCTGCCTCGCGCCATAGCTGAGGACGTGCGATTCCCTTCCCTCAACAGGAAGAGCATCGAAGTTGTTACGGCCCCGATGCTTGGGCTGACCTATCTTGGTGGCGGCAACCTGGCCCAGTATGAAACGGGAAAGCAGAAGTACAAGCTGCTGCTGATCCGGTGCCGCAATGCAACCCAGGCGGGTAGCTATATTTTTGACATCAAAAACCAGATGAAAGATCCGAAGTTTGTGGCTTCATATGGTGGCTACTTCGATGGAGCAACGAGCGCCGGGCCGCTCTTCGTGTTTGCCAAGGGCAGCTACATAGGCGGCATCGCAGGGTTGAGCGAAGAAGAAGCGATTCAGGCGGGCAAAGAATTTGCCGCTCGCATTCCTTACTAGTTGCTGGTGTGGTCGTGGATGAACTTCCAGCCTTCTTTGGTCTTGCGACCAATCAGAGTCCAACGTCCGGAAGCTGGGCCGCCGCCGGCTTGCGTGCGGTCGAGAACAAATTTGCCGATGACGAGTGCGTATTCTTTACCAAGCATTTTCACTTCGACATCTTCAAAGTAGAGGCTGCCCATATGGACCTTGTCGGGGTAGTTGGTGCGATAACGAGTAAGAACGCCGTCGTAGCCACGCGAGACGTTTTTGCCGACGAAAGTAATCGTAGGGGACTGCTCATAAGCGCGTACGAACTCGTCTATGTCTCCGCGGTTCCAGGCTTTGGTCTGATCGTCGAGGACTTTTTTAATGGCGGCTTCTTCGCTTGCGGCAGGAAGGGAAAGCGCAAAAGCCAATACAAGAATCAATCTCATGCCTGAAACTATAGCTTGTGAGTGAGCTCGAACGGAAAATCGCAGAACGAATCCAGCGGGAAGGACCCATTCCGTTTTCGGTGTTCATGGAGATGGCTCTTTATGATGAAGCACTTGGCTATTATCGCGGGGATCCGTTTGGCAAAGACGGGGATTTCTTTACCGCATCGCAGTTGCAGCCCGTGTTTGGAGCTTATGTGCGGGCCGTTGCCGGGAAGTGGATGCCCGGCTTTGAATGCCTGGTGGATATCGGTGCCGGGCGTTGTGAGTTGAGCAAAAGCTTTGAGGATGGAGTCTACAGGAGTGTCGAAAAGGGACAGCGAATTTCCAAATCAAAAAACGCGATTTTGTTTTCAAACGAATTGATCGATGCGATGCCTGTGGATCTCTATCAGGGCGATGTGATGTTGAAAGTCGATTGTCGGGATGGACGTTTTGTCTGGTGGCCTCATAGCCCGGGCGAAGGGGTGCGCGAGACGCGAGACGTGGTGATGGCGCATCTTCATGAAGCGTATGAAGCTATCGACGAAGGCTTCTACATTCTTATCGACTACGGGTATAGAAATCTTGAGAGAGGAAGATTCGCGCGTGGATCTTTGATGAGCTATCGCAAGCATGTGGCAAACGATGAGGTGTTGCTTGAGCCTGGCAAAAGAGACATCACGGCCCATGTAGATTGGGATTCGCTGCTCGATATGGCGGTAGTTGCCGGATGGGAAGTGGCATCGTTTGAGAGCCTGAGAGCTTCTATGTTGAGCCTGGGGCCTGAAGTAATGGGAGGCCTGTATTCATTGGACGAAATGCAATTCAGGACATTGCTGTTTTCATTTGGAGAGAGCTTTGATGTTTTGATTTTGAGCAAAAGGAAGGGCCCCGATTTCGCGGGGCCCGGTTTGGTTAATAGATAAAGATCGCACGCTCTTGCGAGCGCAACCGAAAAACTACTTCTTCTTCGGAGCGGCCTTCTTGGCCGGAGCAGCCTTCTTGGCCGGAGCGGCCTTCTTTGCCGGAGCGGCCTTCTTTGCCGGAGCAGCGGCCTTCTTTGCCGGAGCGGCTTTCTTTGCCGGAGCGGCCTTCTTTGCCGGAGCGGCTTTCTTTGCTACTGCCTTGGTTGCATTCTTCATTCGAATCATTCTCCCTAACATCAATTTGAGTCCCCGCGAGGAGGACTCAGTGCTTCAGATATAAAGTCTTTCGCAAATAATGTCAAGAAAAAAATGCTTCCTGGAGCAGTGCGCAAAGTTTAAAACATTTATAAGTAAAATTGTTTCGAAGAGGAATAGCGATATCAATGATGCTTCGCACACTTGTCATTATTGGCTTTGCGCTTATGTTGGCCTGTTCATGCTCCCGCAACAAGACCACGAAGAGCGTGCCGAATGCTCCACAACCAAATGTGCGGGCGGTGAAGATTGGAGACATGGAACGAGGCATTGCCAGTTGGTATGGAGATCCTTATCATGGCCGCAGGAGTGCCAATGGAGAGGTGTTCGACATGAATGAGAAGACAGCGGCTCATCGCACGATGCCCTTCGGAACATGGGTGCGGGTTGAGAACGAGAGCAACAGCAAAAAAGTGAATGTGAGGATCACCGATCGTGGACCTTTCGTTGGCGATCGAATCATCGATCTCTCACGGAGGGCAGCTGAAGAGATTGAAATGATCGGGCCTGGGACAACGATGGTGAATCTGAAGGTGATCGATACTCCAAGAGGTGAAGTGGTAGAGAAGTACGGTGTTCAGTTGGCAGCATGGGAAGACCGGCGCAAGGCAGAGGAGTTGAAGAAGGAGATTGAGCGAGTAGTGAAGCGGGTGCGTGTCGTGGAAAAAGAAGGAAAGCCCGTGGTGTACCGGGTAATTGCCGGCGAGGGAACCCGCGAAGAAGCAGAAGCACTCGCTCGCAAGTTGCGGGATGAAGGGCATCGAGGATTTGTGACTCGTCATGTACCCTAGAAGAACTGTAAAAAATATGCACCTATGCCGAAACAATTCTGAAGATTTTTGCCTGTCTCGGCCCACTACCCCAAAGGTGTAGTCTCTATGCGTTCATCACTCGAGGAAAATCTCAAAGTACTGATTGGCCAATCGCCGCGGATGCTGCAGTTGCAGCGACTGATCGACAAGCTGGGGCGATGCCGCTGGCCGGTGCTTGTTCTGGGCGAGACAGGCACGGGCAAGGAAGTAGTGGCGCGATCCATTCACGACGTTTTGCACGATGGGCCCTTTGTGACGATCGACTGTTCGTCGATGGTGGGGCCGTTGATGGAGAGCGAGTTGTTTGGTTACGTGAAGGGTGCGTTTACTGGAGCGAACAATTCCAAAGCAGGGTTGATCGAGCTGGCAAATGGTGGCACCGCGTTTCTCGATGAAATTGGTGAGTTGCCGCTTGAGTTGCAGGCAAAGCTACTGCGGGTTCTGCAAGAGAAGGAATATCGACCGGTGGGTGGCCTGGCTCAGAAGAGAGCTGACTTCCGCGTGATCGCGGCCACGAATCGAGATCTGGCGAAGGAAGTAGAGAAGGGAAACTTCCGCCGCGACCTCTACTATCGACTGAACGTAGTGACGCTGCGGCTGACGCCGTTGAAAGACCGTCGCGAGGATGTTCCTCATCTTGTTGCGTACTTCCTGCGGCGGTATGGACGGATGCAGGGGATGGAGCCGGAAGTGCTTGAGGCTCTGTTGAGCTATGACTGGCCAGGAAACGTTCGCGAACTGGAGAACTGTATCCAACACATGCTGGCAGTAAACTCCGGGCCTTCTTTTCATCGCGGGGATCTGCCTTCGAGTGTCGTAAATGCGCTACAGCGTCGGGCACCAATTGCGGCCCCAACGCCCTCATTTGTTCAACCGATGACATATCCCGATGCATCAACCCCGAGCTTCCCGCCCTCTTATTCCTATTCAAGTGGTGCGGCTACAGCACCAGCGCTTGCGCCTGTGCCTGTCGTTCCATTGGCGGAACTTGAGCGGCAGGCGATCATGCGGGCACTGGAGTATACGAAGGGTGACCGGTTGACGGCCGCCTCGCTATTGGGAATTGGCAGGACGACGCTTTACCGGAAGCTCAAAGAATACGAGTTGGGCGAAGAAGCCTGAGAATAAAGGCCTGTGCCGCGCACTTTCCTGTTGAGAATGCGCAAGAAGTACACCCGAATTCTATTGCTTGAAGACAACCTGGCGGATGCGAGTTTTTTGCGTGATGCGCTCGGTGAGCTGGAAGAGCTGCAAAACGGTAACACGTGGCTGAGTCCGTTTGAGTTGTGTGATGCCGAGACACTGGAAGAATCTCTGCTCTTGCTCAAGGACGTCAGCTTTGACGCGATCCTCGCAGACTTGTGGGTGGGGGATAGTTCGGGGATTGCCACCTTTCAGCGGCTCAAGGCAGCCGCTCCTCATACGCCTTTGATCGTTTTGTTGAATGCCGAAGATGCGACGCTTACTGTGCGGCTGATGCAGGAGGGCGCGCAGGACGTACTGGTGAAGCACGAGGTGGACTGTACGCCACTGGGCAGAGCGATTCGCTGTGCGATGGAGCGTAATCGCATCGCCAATGGTCTGAGGCGGATGAGTGTTCGCGATGAGTTAACAGGATTGTTGAACTTCACAGGATTCTTGCAGCTCGGTGAGCCATATTGCCGTTTGTTGCGGCGGCGAGGTACAACGGTGCCCTCTGCGGCATGTGGTTATTTTCAACTGACGAACCTCGATGCGGTGGGGGAGCTCGGCGGACGGCATGAAGAGGAATGGCTGCTGGTTGAGTTGGGTGAGGCAATGCGGGCTTTCTCAAGTGAGGTGGATCTGACGGCTTACTTCGGTGGGGGACGCTTCGCGGTGTTGAGCCCTGACCGGTGCGGCATCAGTCTTCACACCGCGTTGCGCAAGGTGGCCAGTGAGATTGCGCTGAAGGCCGTGGCCCGGGGCAGCGCTGTTGAGCTGCAGATCACGATCTCTTCTGTAGAGCTTGGGGAGAGCAATGGCTGGCATCTCGATTCGCTGCTGGATGAAGTGGAAGCGGGGCTGTGGGAGAATAAGCCCTTCGAGCGTGTGTGCGAGACCGAGGCCCAATCGTTGATCCAATAGTCGGGGTGGATGCCACCTACTCAGTGGGTAAAGAGCTGAGCGGGGTGGGTAAGTACTCTCTGCATCTGATGGATGGCCTCTTGCGGCTCCATAACGGGCCAAGGCTGCGCCGCTACTATCGGCCGCATCGTTGGGTGCGGGCACCGTGGCCGAAGCGCTTCTTGTTCGATTCTGCGCCAAGCGGCATTGATGTTTTTCATGGATTGAATCAGCGGCTGCCCCGACGCGGAAGCGCAAAAATGGTGAGTACATTTCACGACCTGTTTGTTTTGAGTGGTGAGTACTCGACCTTGGAGTTTCGCGAGCGGTTTGCAGAGCAGGCCCGGGAGGCAGCGGAGCGGAGCGATCTCATCATTGCCGTGTCGGAGTTTACCAAGTCCCAGGTGGTGTCCTATCTGGGCTATCCGGCGGAGCGCGTCAGGGTGATCCCGCATGGAGTGGTGTTGCCTGCAACGGTGCGTAGAGTGGAAGAGCGCGAAAAGGTAGTGCTCAGTGTGGGGGCGGTGCAGAAGCGGAAGAATACACGAAGGCTGATTGAAGCGTTTGAGGTATTGGGGCCGGAGTGGCAGTTGTGGATTGCCGGGAGCGCGGGGTTTGAGGCCGGGACGATGCTGAGAGATTTGCCTTCAAACGTTAAGGTGCTGGGCTATGTGAGCGATGCCGAACTGGAGGCTTTGTATCAGCGGGCGGCGGTGCTTGCGTTTCCGAGTCTGGATGAGGGGTTTGGGATTCCGGTGCTTGAGGCTATGGCGCATGGGGTTGCAGTGTTGACATCGAATGTATCGGCGTTGCCTGAGGTGGCGGGGGATGCGGGATTGCTGGTCAATCCATTGTCCGTAGAGGAGATCGGAGCCGGGTTAAGGCGGCTTGCGAATATCGATGAAAGAAGTGCGTTTGTGGCCAGAGGAATTGAGCGAGCGAAGGGGTTTGGTTGGGAGAATAGCGTGGCGATGACAGCGGGAGTTTACGCAGAGCTGTGGTGAGGATGCTGGTGAAATGGAGCGCGCCAGAAGCAATTCGGCAAATGCGAGATGCGCGGTGATTGTTCTGGACGCTTCAAGGGTGGAATCAGACTTCAATAGGCTCGAAGGAGATCTTGAGGCGGGTGTCGGTGGAAGCGGCGAAGCGTTCCAGAATCGGGACGGTGGCGCGGGTTTCTCCACTTTCAAGACGGACGATAGCCGAAATAGTGGTTTTCATGCGATGAGCCAGTTGCTCCTGGGTGAGGCCAGCGGCTTTGCGGGCTTCGATCATGGCGATAGCCACATCACGATTGGGCTCTGAGTCTTCAGCCGCCTGGATCGGAGCTTTGTCTCTTTGCCATTTTTCGGACAGTTTATTTGGTTTTGACAAGTGTACAGTCTTCTAGCGAGGATCTTCGTCGAGCGAGATCTTAAGTGCTTTGAGGAACTTGGTGTCCTGATTGTTCCAACTGATCTTGCCGGTAGCCTCGAAATTGTCGGGGATTTCCGGGTGATCGTCGTTTTCGTCTTCGCGTTTGTTGAAGCCGATCGTCGCTTCCAGCACAAGGAAAACGTCGTAGCCGGCGCGTTTGATCTCGCCAATCGCGGCAGCGATGCGATCAGAGTCGGAAAGAGACTCATTGATGGCATTGCCTAGCTCTTGCATTAAGTCTTTGAGGTTCTCGTCCATGCGCCTTTACCAGTCACAGAATACCATTCACTCTTATCGAACGCTTGCAGCTTTGTTAGCATGAAACTTGCAGTGACATGAAACGATTCTTGAAGGCCTTTATGCCCGGCGTGATCAAGCCGCTCCATATTTTGTGGAACGAGCTGATCGGGTTCTTTTTTGCGGTATTCGCGATTGTGATCCTGGGAAGCCTGGTGAAGGGCATCTATGACTTCAAAGGCGACACTGATAGTTTGGGGCGGTTGGCCCTGATGGGCTTTGCTTTTATCGTGATGGCCTACTACGGTTTACAGAGTTTTTTCAAGGCGCGCAAGATCGGCAGGAGCTAGGGGATGAGGGCCCGAGAAGATGGGGCGGTGCGGACGGCACGGATTTAATTCCAAAGAACTTGAAATCGACGCGCGCCTTCGCTATTGTTGGGGGAATTTCGGGAGAGCGCTTCTGAATCCTGATAAAAGGGAAAGGGGAATCCAGAAGCGCTCTCCGTCTCTCTCTATTAACTAGACGAACGAGATTGGTGAGTGTTAAGTTCCATCGGCGATTTATTTTCCGGTTATTTGGGACGGGTAGGACCGGGTCGGGGCCGAGAGGGAACCTGCCGTACAAAAAGCAGGAATTAGGGATGATGTGGGGTGGTGAGGTCTACCGGAAGGTTGAGTTCTCAGAGCATTCCGAGGATGGCATTGGCAAGCAGGGACCCGAGAGCTAGCGGGATCAGGCGCTTCCAGCCGAGATCCATAAGCTGGTCGTAGCGGAGGCGAGGCCAGGAGGCCCGGAACCACACCAGTACGTAGAAGACTACGCTGATCTTGAAGAAGAACCAGAAGGGTGCACTTACCAGAGTGGCGACTGCTGGGATCAGAAAAGCCCCAGAGGTGAAACACAGCAGGGCCGTGAAGGGCCAGAGTTTCATTCGCCAGCAACCGTAAGCGCTGGCGGCGAAGAGAGCGCAGGGGAAAAGAGCATCGGAAGGATAGGCCAGCCAATCCACGTTAGGGAAAGGCCGTAGCCAGCCACCGAAGAAGAGCGTAACCGCGACACTGCAGATGATGAAGATATTGGCGTACTCAGAGAGCATGTAGAGGCCCCAGCGGAAGCCTGAATACTCCGTGTGGTAACCCGCTACGATTTCGCTTTCGGCTTCGGGGAGGTCGAATGGAGCGCGGTTGATTTCGGCTATAGCTGCAATGAGAAAGATGAAGAAGCTGAGCAGCATCGCACCGTAGTTGCCGAAGATGAACCAGATTCGCTGCTGGAATTGCGCATGGACGATGCCGGTCATCGAGAGTGTGCCAGCCAGCATAACGGCACTGATGATGGCAAGGCCGAGGGCGACTTCGTAGCTGATCAGCTGGGCTGCACCACGCAACGCACCAAGTAGTGAATAGTTGCTGTTGGAAGCCCAGCCACCGAGGATAATTCCGAATACTCCGACGGCGGCAAGAGCTGAGATCAGCAGGATGCCGACGTTCACATCAGCCACATGGACGGTGCTGGTAATCGGAATGACGGCAAAGCTGGCGAAAGCCGTGGCAAGGCTAATTACCGGGGCGAGATAGAAGAGGAATTTGTCAGCTTCTTTTGGGACGAGGTCTTCTTTGAGCAGCAGCTTGATCGCGTCGGCAATCGGTTGAAGAAGGCCATGAGGCCCGACGCGCATGGGGCCGAGACGAGCCTGGAAATCAGCAAGGAGTTTGCGTTCCACCAATACCAGGTAGCCAACAACCAGCGGGAAGACAGCGGTGAAGGTGATTGCGATGAGGTAGGGCAGGAACTGATCGATCATCGAATGGCGCTCCTGGCCCAGGCTAGGATGGGTTCGGGGTTGATGCCGAGGGCGAGGCTGAGAACAGCGCTAAAGCCTACGGCCGCCCGCCAGCCAGTGCTCATGGTGACTACTCTCAGGTCATCGTCGGGCTTTTGAGTCATTTCGCGAACGATGCGGAAGTAGTAATAAAGCGAGACTGCGACGTATAGAGCGGCAACTACGGCGATCCAGTATTGACGAGCCTGAATGAGAGAGAGAAAGACCATGTACTTGGCCATGAAGCCGGCTGTGGGTGGAAGGCCCGCAAGTGAGACCAGCAGGATGATCATCATCAGCGCAACACCAGGGTTGCGGTAGAGGAGACCTTTGAAATCGTTGACGCCGTCGCGACTGAGGCCTGCCAGGAGCAGGAAGGCCCCTGTGGTCATGATCGTATAGACCAGCAGGTAGAGCAGGATTGCCTCGATGCCTGTTTGATTGCCCGCAACCAGGCCGAGAAGGATGTAGCCGACATGGCCAATGCTTGAGTAGGCGAGCATGCGTTTGGCGCTGGATTGGGTAATGGCGGCAATATTGCCAATGGTGAGGCTCGCGATTGCGGCAACGGTGATGACGGCTTCCCAGGACGGGCGGAATTCGTGGAGAGGCCCGAGCAGCAATCGCAGAAGCAGGCCGAGGCTGGCGGCTTTGCTTGCCGTTGCCAAATAAGCGGTTACGGGAGTGGGAGCACCGTCATAGGCATCCGGCGCCCACATGTGAAGCGGTGCAGCGGCCACCTTGAAGAGGAGGCCGAGGACAATCGGAATCACTGCCAACAGGATGAGCGGATCATTGGGGACACGATTGGTCAGCATCGCGGTGATGCGCAGATAGTGTGTAGAGCCGGTGAGGCCGTAGAGAATCGAGAAGCCGTAAAGAAGCAGGCCGCTTGAGAATGCGCCGAGAAGCAGGTACTTGAGGGCGGCTTCATTGGAACGAGGATTGGTGCGAAAGAAGCCAGTGAGCGTGTAGAAAGAAATGGCGGTGATCTCGAGGCCGATAAAGACGGTGATGAGTTCGGTGCCGGAAATCATCAGATACATGCCAGACTGGGCGAGCAAAATGAGCGAGTAGAATTCAGGGTGATCTTCGTCGTGGGACTCAAGATAGCGGTAAGCCCCGATGGCCGAAAGCAGAGCGGCGGCAAGGCAGATTGCGTTGAGGAATATGCCAAAGCGATCGATGAGAATCGCTCCCTGAAAGCCGCTAAGGCCGAGGAAGCCGGATTGACGCCAGAGGCCAATGCCCGCAAGGACTTCACCAAAGGTTAGGAAAAGAACGTAGACGCGGCTCGAATCGAAGCGCATCAGCAACAAGGCACAGCCGAAGAGGGCAAAGATCAGCGCTGGAAGGATCGAGAAGAAATCGTTGACTGGCATTTATGGGTGCAGCCTTTCAACAATTTTTTCTACTGGCTCAGAGATGATCTGGAAGTAGTAGGCAGGCTTTACACCGATCCAGATCGACCACACAATCAGTGGTGCGGCGATCAGCCACTCGCGCAGGCCGAGATCTGGCAGATTGGCATTGGCTTCGTTGGTTACCGGCCCGAGCATGGTGTGCCGGTAGAGGCTGAGCATGTAGGCGGCAGCGAGGATGATGCCAACCACAGCAGTTGCCGCCCACCAGGGCTGAGCGATATAGGCACCGCGCAGGATTGTAAATTCTCCGACGAAGCCATTCAGCAGCGGAAGGCCGATCGAGCTCAGCAACGCAATCATGAACACGGCGGCAAAACCGGGCATGCCTTTGCCAAGCCCGCCGTAATCCTTGATGGTGCGGGTGTGGCGGCGGTCGTAGGCAAAGCCCACCAGCAGAAAAAGCAGGCCAGTGGAAATGCCGTGATTCAGCTGCTGGATGATGCTACCGGAGATTCCGGTGGAGTTGAGCGTGAAGATGCCGAGGGTGCAGAATCCGAGGTGGCTGACTGAGGAGTAGGCAATGAGGCGCTTCCAGTCGGTTTGGGCAAGACAGATCCAGCCGCCATAAAGAATCCCAACGATCGAGAGGCTAGCCAGAATTTGCGCATCCATGCTGGCCCGGGGGAGTAATGGCAGCGAGAAGCGCAAAAAGCCGTAAGTGCCCATCTTAAGCATGACGGCGGCAAGCATAACTGAGCCCGCCGTAGGGGCTTGTGTGTGTGCATCGGGCAGCCACGTATGGAAAGGAAACATCGGAATCTTAATGGCAAAACCGAGAAAGAGTGCCCAGAAAACAAGACGCTCAGTTGAAGCACTAAGCCGTGTGTTCAGAAGCGGGGTGAGATCGAAAGTGTAGATGCCGGTTTGAGCAGCATGCTGTACGTAGAGGGTAAGGAAGCCGATAAGGAGGGCGATGCTGCCGGCAACGGTATAGAGGATGAACTTGAAGGCGGCCCGGCGACGGTCTTCCGCGCCATAGATGACGATGAGGAAATACATCGGGATCAGGACGGCTTCAAAGCAGATGAAGAAGAGCAGCACGTCATGCGCGAGGAAGACGCCGTGGCAGCCGGCGGCAAGAAGCAGCAGCATGGCATAGAAAGTGCGCGGCATCTTTGGGGATGCAAGGATGCCGAGAAGGGTCATCAGCGCGGTAAGCGTGACCAGCAGGTAGCTGATTCCGTCGACGGTTAGTAGAAACTGCGCGCCAATGGCTGGGATCCAGTTGTGGCGAATCGTGGCCGGGAAGCTTAGCGCGATGGCCTGGAGTAGCGTGGCGGCTGAGATGAAGATGGCTGAATACCAGGCGAGGCGCTTGGGAGTCAGCAGCATCGCGAGTGCGCCGAGGATGGGAATGACCAGTAGAAGTGTCATTGCAGCCAGTACCATCCGAAGCTGATCGCTACCGTGATCACGATTACGAGCGCATAGTTGTGCGTGCGGCCGGTTTGAGCAAGGCGCAGAGGGTAGCTGGCAAGCGAGAATAGTGCGGCTGTCGCTTTGACAAGTCCATCAACGATCGCTCTGTCAAACCAGCCGGATATCAGGCTGGCAGTGGATGTGAAGAAGGCCGAAGCACGAGGCAAAAGGTCGATGATGTTCTGGTCGAACCAGTGGAAAGTGGCAGATCCACGACCGGCTGCATTCTTGACCAGAACCATCTCGTAGGCATCGTTGATGAACCATTTGCGCACAAAGAAAGCCTTGAGCAGTGCGGGCAGGCGAATTTGTTTGCCGATGTAGAGCCCGGCAAGGGAAACTGCTGCCGAGCCAATCATGATCGGCCAGCCACCATCCTGATGCGGGCCAAAGTAGCCGGCTACAGCGCTGCCAATCGCGAGCGGCCACAGAGGGTGAAGCATTGTGCCATGCGCTTCGTGAGCTTCCCGGTTGTAAACCCCAAAGAAGACCGCCCAAAGCATTCGGCTGACGTAGGCTGCAGTAATGAAGCTGACGATGAATCCAGCCGCAAGCAAGACAGGCGATTGAGTGGCGGCAATCAGGATTGCATCTTTGCTGAAAAACCCGGCAAGGCCAGGGAAGCCGGCAAGGCTGAGGCCCGCGAGCACCATGAGTCGAAAAGTCCAGGGCATCTTATCGCGAAGGCCGCCCATGTAGCGAATGTCCTGCTCGCCTTTAAGGGCATGGATGATGTTGCCTGCACAGAGGAAAAGAAGTGCTTTGAAGAAGGCGTGAGTGGCCACATGAAAGATGGCGGCTTGAGTGGCACCAAGGCCAGCAGCCAGGAACATGAGGCCAAGCTGGCTGATCGTGGAATAGGCGAGGATGCGCTTGATGTCGTGTTCGACAAGGGCGATGGTGGCGGCGATGATGGCCGTCGCTGCACCGATGATGGCGATGATCAGGCCGGCA
Organism: Bryobacter sp.; assembly: GCA_022843625.1. Taxonomy (GTDB): domain Bacteria; phylum Acidobacteriota; class Terriglobia; order Bryobacterales; family Bryobacteraceae; genus Bryobacter. The sequence continues at coordinate 72,080 of JALHNH010000033.1, forward strand.
TCGGGATTGGTGGCCAGAAAAGGTGCCAGGCGGGCAAAGAGGTAGATGCCGGCCGTGACCATGGTGGCAGCGTGAATGAGCGCAGAGACGGGAGTGGGACCAACCATTGCATCCGGGAGCCACACAAAAAGTGGGAGCTGTGCGGATTTGCCCGTTGCGCCTAAAGCAAGCAGAAGGGCGGCAACGAGCATCAGCGGACTTGCCGGGAGTTGATTGATCGCCGTGAACTCGGTGGTGCCAGCGGTGGTTAGAAGGATCAGCGTACCGATGAGGAAGCCGGAATCACCGGCCCGGTTGTAGAGGAAAGCTTTGTTCGCATTGCGATTTACAGTGGGACGGTCGTGATGGAAACCAATCAGGAGGTAGCTGGCGAGGCCCACGCCTTCCCAGCCGGCAAAAAGAACAACGAGATTGCTGGCCATTACCAGCAGAAGCATGAAGAAGACAAAAAAATTGAGGTAGGCAAAGTAGCGCCAGAAGCCCGGCTCTTTATCCATGTAGCCGATCGAATAGACATGAATGAGGAAGCCGATACCTGTGATGATGAGCACCATCAGCAGGGACAGATCGTCTGCGACAAAGCGAAAAGCGATGCCCGGCATCCACTGGTACAGGGTGTGATCGAGAGCGCCGCCTCGCGGACTGGTATAGACCACAACGCCATGAAGGAAGGCAGCAAGAACTGCAGCAGGGCCAATCACAGCCCCGCCGCGACGCAGTAGTGCAATCAGCAGCGAGCCGATAAAAGGGTAGAGAGGGATCCACCAGAAATTTGAGACGAGGTTCACCATTTGAGCAGGTCGATTTCGTCTGAGAGCACGGTGCCACGGTTGCGGAAGAGCGCGATGAGGATGCCAAGGCCAACGGCTGCTTCAGCGACAGCAACAGTGATTACGAAGATTGCGAAGACTTGTCCAGTGACGTGCTGCCAGTGGCGCGAGAAGGCAACAAGATTGATGTTTACAGCATTGAGAATGAGCTCAATCGACATCAGCATGATGATGACATTGCGGCGCATCAGCAGGCCAACAGCACCAATCAGAAGAAGCGCTGCGCTCAGCACAAGATAATGGCCGGTGGTGATGGGGGTAAAGCTCATTCAGCCACCTCCTTCTTTTTGGCCATCCAGACCGCTCCTACGATTGCGATCAGGAGCAGCAGCGAGGCGGCCTCAAAGGGCAGCGCGTAGACGTAGAAGAGCGAGTCGGCAATGCGCTCTGTGTTGCCGGGAGCATTCAAACGCGGGGCAGGGCTTGGGGGCAGGCTGGGGAAGCCGGCATTGAGGAATGTGGCAATTTCGATAAAGACAGCGAGCAGGGCGGCCACAGCGACAGGCCATTGCCGGCTGTACTGGCGGAGTTTGGCTGCTTCTTCAAGGTGGATCAACATGATCACAAACAGAAAGAGCACCATGACGCCACCAACATAAAGCAGAATCTGGACGGCAAAGAGAAACTCTGCCGCTTGCAACAGAAAGAGCCCTGCGATGCCAAGCAACGAAGCAATGAGACTGATGGCGCAATGAATGGGATTGCGCATCGTTACGGTAGCCAGAGCACCGGCAATCGTTATGGCAGCGAATATGTAAAAGAGGGCAGCGTCCATTAGCGAGTGTATTTGATGGGCCGGGGGCCTTCTTCGAGCATTTGGCGGTCCCAGATGAGACCTTCGCGTGTGTAGGACGCCATTTCAAAGTCTTGCGTGAGTTCAAGAGCATCTACGGGACAAGCGTCTTCGCACAGGCCACAGAACATGCAGCGGGAAAGATCGTAAGTGAAATAGGTAAGATCGAGGCGACGCGTTTCTTTGTTGCGTTCGGTACCGACGACAATCAGGTTTTCCGGGCACGCTTTGGCGCACAAGTCGCAGCCAATGCAAAGGGTTTCACTATTGTCGGGATTGATGTTGAGGCGCGGTGCGCCGCGATAACGTTCGCCGACCTTAGCACGCTCTTTGGGATACTGCTCGGTGGTGATGTTGCTCGTACGCTGCATCTTGAAGGTGACCCAGAGGCCCTGCAGCAGGTCGAGGAGGAAGATCCTTTTGATGGTTTCTAGCATTTTGAGTGCGTATCTCTATTATCTGTCGACCTCACCGAGTACGATGTCGATCGTACCGATGATGGCGACGACGTCGGCAACAAGCGCGCCAACGGCCATTTTTTCAAGGGAAGCAAGATTGATAAAACTCGGGGGGCGCACTCGCAACCGGTATGGATGGAGTGATCCGTCGGAAACGATGTAGTAGCCGAGTTCACCCTTGGGCGCCTCGATTGAGACGTAAACTTCGCCGGGAGCCGGCTTCAGGACCTTGGGAACCTTGGCCATGATTGCGCCAGTAGGAATTTTTTCGAGCGCCTGGTCGATGATGCGTAGGCTTTGGCGCATCTCATCGATGCGGACAAGGTAGCGATCGTAGGAGTCGGCACCCTGACGGGTGGGAATGTCGAAATCGAACTGGTCGTAGCCAGAATAGGGTTGCGCCTTGCGAAGATCCCAGGGCAGGCCAGCTGCGCGGATCATAGGGCCCGAAACCCCCCAGGATTTGCATTCATCGGCGGTGAGGATGCCGACACCCTTGAGGCGCTCGATCCAGATTGGATTGTTGGTGAGGAGTTGATCGTATTCGTCCAGACGCTTCTTGAACATCTCGGAGAAGGCGCGGGTTTCCGCCTCAAAGGTGTCATGCAGTTCGTACTGAAGCCCACCGATTCGAAACGCATGAGTGGTGAGGCGCGCACCGCAATAGTTTTCAAAAATCTTGAGCACTTCTTCGCGCTCGCGGAGGCAATAAAAAAGAGCGGTCATGGCACCGAGGTCGAGGGCGCTGGTGCCGAGCCAGAGCAGGTGGGAGGCGATGCGGTTGAGTTCGGCAAAGATCACGCGCACGATTTGCGCCCGCGGCGGAGCCTCTACACCGATGAGCCCTTCAACAGCGAGGCAGTAACCGAGGCCGTTTGAGACGGCCGAGATGTAATCCATACGGTCGACGTAGGGAGCGAACTGCGTATAAGTTCTGTTTTCGCCAATTTTTTCAACGCCCCGGTGCAGGTAGCCGATCACACATTCGACAGCCTTCACCCGCTCCCCATCGAGCTTGAGCACGAGACGAAGCACCCCGTGTGTAGACGGGTGTTGAGGGCCCATGTTAAGCACCATTTCGGAGGTTTCGAGATGGTTGATGGATTCACTCATTGGCCGCTCTCGATTCCGAGGTGCTTCTGGACCCAGGTCTGATCCATGTCGAGGATATTGTGTTCTTTGCGCAGAGGAAAGCCCTGCCAGTCCTCCGGCAATAGGATGCGCTTGAGATTCGGGTGGCCGGTGAAGTGGATTCCGAACATGTCGAAGATTTCACGCTCGAGCCAGTTTGCGGCCAGGTATACGTCGCTGAGAGATTGAGGATGAAACGACTCAGCAAAGCGAGTTTTGATGCGTACGCGGCGATTGTGAGCGAACGAATAGAGTATTGCCACCAGCTCAAATCGCGCTTCGTCTCTAGGGTGATCGAGGGCGGTTAGGTCGCAGAGATAGTCGAAAGCCTGCTCGTCGCGTAAAAAAGCAATGACGGCGTGGAACGCGTCGGGACTAGTTTCGGCGAAGGGTTGACCCCGGAAGGACTCCGTTTTCAAGATCGCCTGAACAAATTTGGAGTGGAGATGGCCTGAAAGGCTGTCTTCCCAAGCTTCCGTGGCCATAACCGGAACCGGTTTGGCTTCTTGAGACATGATGAAACTTTCAGGTTCGCACAGTTTTGTGTTGAAATTTAGAGTGAAGAACGAAATGGCTCAGAACAGTGTTGAACAATTACGCGCGACGAACCGGGTGGTTCCTGTATCCAAGGAGGATGAAGGAAGAGGTTGGGCGAAGATCTCGAACGGGGTCTATGGCTTTAGCTATACACCCGCCAGCTCGGACGGTGGCATTTTTATAAAGCAGCCCCGCCAGAGCTATGAAATGCACAAGCTCGCCGACGGGCGCTTGTTAATTCTTGGCTATACAACTGCCGAATTTGCCGGGAAGCTCGATTCGAAGGGTGCCCAGGATATCGAACTCTACCCCGAATCCCGGGCGGAATACACCGAGTTGGTGACTGTGCCTCATGAAAGAATCGTGAGTTCAAAGGCGCTGGATCGCGACGATTTCAACAAGCTGAAGGTGGGTTTGAAGCCACTGGCATAGGCCAGTTCTGGATGGGGCTTTAGCCCGTAAAAATGGTCGCGGCATACGTAGCAACTCTCTGGTTGGTCGATAGAGCATGTTAGATGGGAACCCATGCTCCGCGAATTGGAGAGCTGGCGGACTTGTTTGTCCGCGAGTTGGTTGCGGCTGCCGCGCCGAAACATCCACACTTTGTGATTAGAACGAAAGCCCGGGCCGACCGGCAGGTGCGGGATCGTTTGCTCGCTTACGGCTTTAAGCCATTAAGTCTGCGATTCTTGCCGGGCTACCTGTTTGTTCGCTTTCACTCATCGCAGCGTCTGCAGATTGGCGTTATTGCGGGAGTGCATTCTATTGTAGGTTTTGCCGCGCAGCCTTCGGCTGTAGATGAAGAAGAACTGGAAGCGTTGATGCGGGTGTCGGAGACGAGACTGCCGGTGGGGCCGGCACCGTATCCGGCAGTGGGGAGGCCGTGCCAGTTGATTGCCGGGCCTCTGGAAGGTATCAGGGGCGTCTTGATGGGTGTGCGGGAGAAACCAATGGTGGTGATCAGTCTTAGCCTGCTACAGCGCAGCATTGCTGTCGAGGTGGACGGGGAATGGGTAGGCCCTTTTCGTCCTGCCCGCATGAGCGCGATCCGCTAGAGAAATCAGGAAATTAAGATGCGTTTGCTAATGTTTATTTCGCTTGGGTGGTTCGCTTTTGGGCAGGCTTTACCTCAACAGCAACAGACTGTACCGATGGTTGCCGGGGCTAATCTTCCTTCGCAGAGGATTGGCGCTAACGACCTGTTAAGCGTGAGTGTTTACGGGGCACCAGAATTGTCAAGAACGGTGCGTGTGAGCCCGGAAGGGTGGATCCAGATCCCGATGCTGAAAACAGGGTTTCTGGCGGAGGGCAAGTTTTCAGGGGAGCTTGAAGGGCTGATTGCGTCTGCGCTTGAGAAAGGCAAAATCCTGGTAGACCCGGTTGTGACGGTAACGGTAGCCGAGTACGTCAGCCGACCGATCAGTGTGATTGGGGCAGTCAAGCAGCCACTCACTTTTCAGGCGTATGGAAACATAAAACTGCTCGATGCACTCAGTAGGGCTGGAGGGCTTACAACAGATGCAGGCGCAGAGATTCTGTTAAGCCACACAAGGAGTGATGCTGGCGACGCCAGGGGGATCAGTATGGTTGTGAGAATTCCCGTAAAGCAACTGATCGATCATGCCGATGCCGACCTTAACTACTCTCTGCGCGGAGGAGAAGAAATTCGGGTGCCAGAAGCCAGCAGAGTTTTTGTGATGGGCAATGTCAAAAAGCCTGGAGCATTCCCCATAAGGGACAGTTACGATTCGACAGTTTTGAAACTGCTTGCATTAAGTGAGGGTTTGCTTCCCTTTGCAACGGATGAGGCCTATATTTATCGTCGCGAGGGGGCTGGCAACGCTCGGGACGAGATAGCGATTCCGCTAGCCAAAATCATGGCTAGAAAATCACCAGACGTGCAACTTCTGCCAAACGATGTACTGTATGTTCCGGATAACAAGACCCGCAGGATGACCATGTCAATGGTGGATCGTCTCGTGACATTTGGAGCCGGAACAGCAAGCGGAATGCTGGTATGGCGAAGGTAACCGTTTATTGACGATGACAATATACGAAGAACTGGGCCTCCCGAGGGATGCCAGTGAACAGGAAATCAACCAGTCACTCCGAGCAATGAACAAAAGGCTGCACCCGGATTTTCATCCACAATCAACGGCGAGACACATGGCAGAAGCGCAAATGATGCGCCTGAGCGTGATGGCAAAAACGCTGCTGAACCCCAAGCGCCGGGCAGACTATGATGCCGGTATTCATCCGAACCCTGCTCCCGTCCCGCAAGGGATGCACCCAGTCTGGCTGTGGCTTTCCTCCTTCGTTGTGACACTTTGTCTTGGCTGTTGTTTTTGGCAAGTGATGTTAGCGCCAGGTTTGCTGGCTGAGTCCATATTCAGCCCTCAGATAAACGCCGAAGAAGGGCCTGTGATACTTTCTTCTCCAAATCATATTGAGCCTGCTCAGAACCTGCCTAAAAGCGGACCAGGCCAATAACAAGGGAAGGGATTTCACCTGATCTTGGAGATAATCGGAAGCGATGAAGATTTTAATTTGTGGTGGTGCGGGCTTTATTGGAAGCCACGTGGCCAAAGCCATTCGCACGGCAGGCCATGTGCCGGTAGTTTTTGACAATATGTCCGCCGGACACCAGTGGGCAGTGCAGTGGGGCGACCTGGTTAAGGGTGATTTGCTGAATCGAACAGAAATCGAGACAGCGTTGCGAGAACACAAGATTGAAGCAGTAGTTCAGCTTGCTGGTTCCATCAACGTTGGGGAAAGCATGAAGGATCCCGGAAAGTACTTCCGGAATAACTTTTCGATCACCGTAAATTTGCTCGAGGCGATGGATGCAGTTGGAGTAAATTTGCTTGTGTTCAGCTCTACGGCAGCTGTCTACGGAATCCCGGAAACGAGTCCAATTCCGGAGGATGCAGCTAAAGCACCGATCAACCCGTACGGCGAAGCCAAGTATTTCGTTGAACGCTTGCTCGACTGGTACACCAAGGCCAGAGGCTTTCGTTGCCTGGCACTTCGGTACTTCAATGCTGCAGGGGCCGACCCGGACGCTCAAATTGGCGAAATGCACAGCCCGGAAACGCATTTGATACCGCTGGTGATTTATGGTGCTCTGGGAACACGTCCGCCGGTGAAGGTATTCGGAACCGACTATCCGACTGCGGACGGTACAGCAGTAAGAGACTACATCCACGTGAGTGACCTGGCACGGGCACATGCCTTGGGGGTGGAATATCTCAGTAGAGGCGGCCAGAGCACAGCAGTGAATTTGGGCTCCGGCGAAGGTATCAGTGTGATGGATGTACTGAAGGCTGTTGAAAAGGTAAGTGGCAAGCCAGTACCGCATGAACTCTTTGAAAGGCGAGCCGGCGACCCTCCGCACCTGGTAGCAAAATCCGATTTAGCCCGGCAGGTATTGGGCTGGAAGCCAGAGCGATCCGATATTGAAACGATTGTCAGGGATGCCTGGGTCTGGAGTGAAAAGGCCCTACGCGAGGGGCTTTACTCCGAATAGTAATCTGTGATGGAGTTAAGGCGTTATGAACAGACGCGACGCCATTTCCACCACCATTGCTGCTGCGGCAGCGCCTTTATTTGTCCCTCAAAGTGCCTTTGGAGCGAATGACAGAATCACCTACGGCATGATCGCTGTGGGTGGTCGTGGACGCTACCTGAATCAAAAATTCAGTGCACAGGGCAATCAGTGTGTGGCTGTCTGCGATGTCTACAAGCCCAACATCGAGAAGGCGCTAAAGGATACTCCGCA
>JALHNH010000034.1 GCA_022843625.1 Bryobacter sp.
CGCTCTTCCGATCTGTGCGAGGGAGAAGTCGCTCTGGCTCGGGTCGGCGCGAGGACTGTTTGAATATGACGGGAAGAGGCTGGAGAACCGGAGTGCTGCTCCAGAGGTTGTTTATGATGTGTCGTTTGCCCGCCAGTCAGAGCAAACCATTTTGACCGCAATGAGATCGGTTGCCCAGATCCTGAAATTTGACGGTAAGGGATGGAACAAGGCGGGCGAGATTCCGCTGGCGGGAGAAGAGTTCCGGACGATTGCCGACGATGAGAAGGGAGTTTTGTGGGCAACTACGCGTACTTCGATTGTGCGTGCAGACTTTAGCTCTAATCCCCCTAGAATTCAAAATTTCAACGAACAAAATGGACTTCCGGCAGGATGGAAGAATGTCTTTCGAGTTGGCGGAAGATTGCTGTTTGCAACAGAAAAAGGGCTGGTGAAGTTTGACCAGACGGCACAAAAGTTTGTGCCAGACACAAGTCTCGGGACGCAGTTCTCGAACGGGAGCCAAGGGATCCTGCTGCTCAAGGAAGACTTACGAAACGGCAATGTGTGGATGAGCGGCGCCGGGTACCATGGTGTGCTGACAAAGCCTGGGCAAAAGGACTCTGAGTGGCGGCCGATGCCATTCATCAGTGCGGGGTTTGAAGATCTTTGGGTGATTCATGCCGATGCAGATGGAGTGATCTGGGGTGCTGGGAGTGACGGCCGATTGGGGCGACTGGACCCCGCGCTACAGAGCACGGGTCAGAAACCGTTTCAGGTGCTGGTGAGGCGCCTGCTGACTTCTGACACGCGTCAGATCATATTTGAAGGTGCGCCGACAAAAACGATATCGATTTCTCCAGAGCAGAACAATTTGCGCGTTGAATTTGCGGCACCATTTTTTGATGCGCCAGAGCGGGTGGAATATCAGGTGGCTCTCGACCAGGCTCTGAGCGATTCTTCTACGTGGTCCACTGAAGCCTGGAAGGATCTGAGCAACCTTTGGGAGGGTTCGTACAAGCTGCGGGTGAGAGCCCGCAATCCATATGGAGTGATCAGCCCTGAAGAAGCCGTGGAGTTGCGAATCCTCCCTCCCTGGTATCGCACATGGTGGGCCTATGCGATTTATGGTGCATTGGTGGGAGGGTTGATTTGGGGAGTGTTTCGGTGGAGATTGCAAAACCTGCGTGAATCGAATCGCAGGCTGGAGCAGATCGTTGAGGAGCGGACGACTGAGATTCGGGAGCAGCGCGACCAGATTGCAGAGCAGGAGAAGCAAACCGAAGCACTGTTGCTGAATATTCTGCCTGCGCCTGTGGCAGAAGAACTGAGAACCAAGGGTTCGGTATCGCCCATGCATTTCGATGACGTGACGGTTTGTTTCACTGATTTTGTGGGGTTCACGATTTCGAGCGAGACTATGTCGTCGGCAGATCTTGTAGCCAAACTCGATGAGTACTTTACCGAGTTTGACAAGATCATTACTGCTTATGGCCTGGAGAAATTGAAGACGATTGGTGACTCCTACATGTTTGTATCGGGACTGCCAACGATAACAGAGGATCATGCTCATCTTGCGGTTCAGGCGGCGCTGGACATCGTGGCAAAGGCGCAAGAGCTAGGCGAGAAGAATATTGGGTTGAACTGGCGGCTTCGGGTGGGATTGCACTCAGGACCTGTGGTGGCTGGGGTGGTGGGCCTCAAGAAATTCGCGTTTGATATCTGGGGAGATACGGTAAACCTTGCATCGCGTATGGAATCGAGCGGTGCTCCGAATCGCGTAAATCTGTCGGAGAAGACCTATTTGAAGGTGTCCAACAAAATCAATTGTGAACCTCGGGGCCTGGTGAAAACCAAAGACGGCAGAGATCTGCCGATGTATTTCGCCAATCGCTAGAGAATTACGCTTGAGCCTTCTCGAGCGATAATCACCTGATCGAATTGTTGTCTTGCGGAATCAAGAACGGCTCGCAGAAATTCGTCGGTGTGCGAAGGGTCATGGTGCGCGAGAACCAGTTGCTTGACGCCTGCGTCTTTGGCAACTTTGACACCCTCTAACCAGGTGCTGTGGCCCCAGCCCTTTTTGATCTCATACTCTTCGGGGGTAAACTGCGCATCGTAAACGAGTACGTCCGCGCCTTCAGAGTGAGTACGGATTACGTGATCAAGCGAAGGGTCACCGTGTTCGTGATCGCAGGCATGTACAATTACAGCGCCATTTGATTCGAGGCGATAACCTGAAGCACCCTGCGGGTGATTTAGTGGAAAAGGGTAGACCTTTAGACCACCGTTACAAAGAGTGTGGCTTGGAGAGCCCGCAAGAGTGGAAAAATCACGCTTGGCGGCGAGAAGATCAAAGCCCACGGGAAAGTAGGGGTGGGTCATTTGACCTTCGAGTATGTTCTTTGCTTCAGAGGCGGCCTTAGTAGTGTGAAAGCGGACGTGATTGGATGGACTGTACAGCGGGGCAAAGAAAGGGATGCCCTGAATATGATCCCAATGGAAGTGGGTCATCAGGATGTCTATGTCGATACTTTTGCCTTCAGCACGTTGAATTAGATCAAGGCCAAGTTTCCTTGCCCCGGTGCCACCGTCAATCAGAACGACTTCGCCATTGCCCAGGCGCAACTCAAGACAAGTAGTGTTACCACCAAAGCCCAGGTTCTCCGGAGCAGGCGTCGGAATCGACCCCCGCACCCCCCAGAATTTCAGCTCCATGCGGAGTAGTCCTCTTTCTTGGTCCGACATCAATCTAATGATTGTAATGGAGAATGATTTTCCGCGCCGGACCTCGCTACAATATGGAGACCATGCAAGGCGATCACATCTCTCGAGTCATTTTCGAATATGCTTCGCGCATAGGAGATGCGCGTGAGACGGGTGCGAATCTTCAGCTGAATGCAGACATGGCCCGGAGTCTGGTGGGGGCGGACCGTTGCAGCATCTGGCTGATCGACCGCAAGTCGAATGAGCTTTGGACGAAGGTGGCGCATGGGGTGGATGAATTGCGGATTCCGATGGGCAAAGGGCTGGTGGGAGCTTCGATTGAAACCAACGAAACTATCGTTGTAAACGATACCTCTCAGGACCCACGATTTTTGAATCCGGTTGGGGCCTACCAGACGGTGTCGATGCTAGTGATTCCTTTGCGTTCTTCGGATGGATCAGTGATTGGGGCACTGCAGGCGTTGAACAAGCCGGGCGGTTTTTCAAAAGAGGATGTTGATTTGTTGGCACTGGCAGCAAATTACTCGGCGTCAGCAATTGAAAACCAGAGGCTGCGACATGAGGCGGAATCTGCGCGGCTAATGATGCGCGAGCTTGAAATTGCGCGTGATGTACAGCAGCGGCTTTTTCCGGAAACCAACCCGCAGTATCCAACGCTCGATTGCACTGCGAGTTGCCGGGCTGCGAAATCGGTAGGCGGAGACTATTACGACTTCATCCCAATGTCGGATGGGGGATTGTTTTTTACGCTGGGGGATGTTTCGGGCAAAGGGATTGCAGCGGCCGTGTTGATGGCAAGTATTCAGGCGTCGATCCGGTCGCAGGTGATGACGCCTCCGTCTTCGCTTGAGCAGTTGATGGGCTCATTCAATCTGGCCGTGGCATCGTTCTCACGCTCAGAGCGATATTCGACGCTATTTTGCGGCTACTTTGATCCCACACACCGCAAGCTGACTTACGTGAATGCCGGGCAGGTGGAGCCGATGTTATTGCGAGCAGCGACTGGCAAGGTAGAGCGGCTGTCCACGGGTGGGCCGCCGGTAGGATTACTTTCTTTCTCGATGTATTCGCAAGAAGAAATTCCCTTTGAAGCTGGCGACATATTGCTTTGCTACTCCGATGGCATTAGCGAGTCGACGAATATGGATGATGAGATGTGGGATGACGTAGAAGTAAGGCATTTGCTTGAAGCCTCGCGTGGACGGAGTGCAGTTGAAATTCAAAAGATCATCATCGATGCAGCCGATGCCTTTGCGGGAGAAGCAGAACAGGCAGATGATTTAACGGTAATGGTGATTCGCGGCATCTGATTCGGCTATAATCCAAAGTTTAGTTGTCAGCTTTGCTTATGGATATATTACAATTCTGTGTCTAATCTTCGGCGACTACTCTGGCCATTAGTTACCTGTTTTTTATTCCTATACCCTGCTTACTTCCTTGAGGATCTCCTGCGTGAACTTCAAGCTGGTGCGACGGTACAGGCACTTTTCATTTTCCGGCATGCAATTGGGGTGGGGATCTGGCTGGCGGTGGCGTGGCTGTTGAACGAAGTGATTCACGTGGTGGCGTGGGACCGTGTCAGCCAGCCGGTGCCGACGATCCTGAAGCACATTGTTTCGATTCTGATCTTCGGGATAGCGATTACGGGGATTTTCGGATTTGTGTTTGGGCAGTCGGTAACAGGGATTTGGGCTACTTCTGGTGTGTTTGGGCTGGTGTTTGGATTTGCGGGGAGGTCTCTGATTGCGGACCTGTTTTGCGGGATCGCCTTACATCTGGACCCTCCGTTTCGAATCGGAGACTGGATCGAGTGGCGCGAGGGGAACGAAGAAATTCTGGCCCGAGTAGAGCAGATCAACTGGCGCAGCACTCGCGTGCATGCTCGCGACGATACCAAGACTTTGTTTATTCCGAACTCGCACCTGTCGTCTGTGGCAATTACTAACGTATTTGCTCCGCTGGGGCGGACACGTCAAATTGTAAGGATTCCGCTGGACCCTGCTGAAGATCTGACGCGGGCGATGAGGGTGCTGCTGGCAGGAGCGTTGACGGCAGAGGGCCCGCTGGCTGAGCCAGAGCCGGACGTGTTGATTGAGAGTGTGGGGCCGGAGGGGACAACGGTACAGATCCGGTATTGGCATGAGCCGGAGACTTCGATTGCGAAGGTAAGGGGAGCGGTGTTGCTATCGGTGTTGGGAGCGCTGGCCAAGGCGGGGATTCAAACGGCGCGGAACCGGCATGAAGTGCTGACGGCCCCGCTGCAGGTGGATCGAGTGGAGCGCTATGACCCGCTTTCAATTCTGCGACGGCTGGAGATCTTCGCGGGATTTGAGAATTCTGAAATTGAGGCCATTGCAACGCAGGCAGAACGGCTGGAGTTTGAGGCTGGGGCGAGGATTGTGGTGCAGGGGGAGCCGGGGAGTTCATTGTTTTTCGTTCTCGAAGGGTTGCTGGATGTCTACATCGAGCAGAGTGGCAAGCCGATGTTACGGGTGAACCGGCTTGGGCCGGGGCAGTATTTTGGAGAGATGTCGCTGTTGACAGGAGACCCTCGATCAGCGACGGTGAGTGCGGCAACGAGCGTTGTGGTTTATCAGGTTTCGAAGGCGGTGCTGGAGCCGATCCTGAACGCACGGCCGAGTGTTGTGCATGAGCTAGCTGAGACGGTGGCGCGGCGGCAGATGCAGAATCAGTCGAGCCTGAAGGAGTCCACCCCACAGGAAGCAGAGGCGGTGCATGACGGATTTGCCAAGCAGATGCTAGCCAAGATCATGGGATACTTTGCGAGTTGATCAAGCCGAGAGCGGATTTCACAATTGCTTCGCCGCTGCCTGAGACCACGCGGGCGCTGATGACTTCGTAGGTGCCTTCGGGGTAGGCTTTGCTGTTGGGGATGTAGCCGAGGGCGGCATTGGTTTGGGTGGCGATGATGGTGAAGCTGGCCCTGGCATTTTGCTTTATGTCGAGGCCGAGTTCTACGAAGATTTCTCCTGGGAGGCCAAGCCAAACCAGATCCTTGCCTATGCGCAAGATCTGAATTTCTGCCGGATAGGGCCTGCCAGATCTCGAATCGTTTTCAAGGATACGGGCGGCTTTGGCCAGCACCAAGGTGGCAGTGCTTTTGCTGCGGGCTTCGGTGGCGGCGGCGACTTCATCGGGGGTGGCCTTGATGGCTTCGAGTTGGATTGTTTCGCTTTGTCCGCTCAGTTTGGTGTCGTTGACTGGAGTGGCCTCGTCTATTGACCGGAGCACGGCGGCGGCAAGAATTGTGCCGATGCGGGCGGCTTCTGTGTGGCCTTTTTGCGGACGTTTGGAGGTGGTGTCGATGTGATTGATGTTGCCTGAGCAACCCATCGTAAACACGGTGACGAGTTGGCGGCCGCGGGCGAGCTTGAGAGCCTCGCTGAGGGCGTAGACGTAGTCGGCAGAATACTCGAGGCCGCCGATAGTGTCGAGGTGCATGGCGTAGTTGACGTAGACGGCAATGGCCTTACCGTCTTCACCTTCGACATAGACGACTGGGACGGCAGGGTCGATGGGGCCTGCGGGCTTAACGATATCCGGGTTGAGCTTCCCGGGATTCCAGGCGACGGTACCGTCTCGCATATGGAAGCGGCGGTTGAAGGGGAGAGTGGCTTCCTGGCCGATGGTAGCGAAGACTTTTGCGGGACGCAGCGATTTGACTGCTGCAGCGACGCTTTGTGCGATCAGGGCGGGAAGAGTTTGGGAGTAAGTGGTGGCGATTTGTTTCATGTCGCCATCGAGTTGGTAGCGAGACCAGCCGCTGAGGAGGACCGGTGCGGTGTGGGCGTGTGTGGCGCTGATCATGACCTGGTGTTGGGGGATGCCGGTCAGGTCTTCGATCCAGACGCGGGCGGCGGCGGCGATGCCTTCGGGCATGCTGGTGAGGTCGCAAGAGACCAGGGCTATTCTCACGCCATCGTTTTCAAAGACGAGGGCGCGAGCGAGGAGAGGATCGTGTGTGGCAGTGGCCGCGCGATTGAAGAAGTAGCCGGACATGGCCGCGCCTTGCGGAGGTGTGATGTCGACAGTGGACGCGCCTGCCCTGATGGCGGCGGCTGCATTCAGCGCTACAATTCCTAACACGACAATGCGAATCATGATTCAAACTATAGCCGCACTTTGCGTTTGCGGGAGCTTCCTTTTTGGTGCCGATGCGGTGCAGGATTATGTGAAGGCTCGTGAGCAGGCGATTCTGAAAGAGTTTGCGGGGCTGGTTGCGATTCCGAATGTTTCTGCGGATCTGCCGAATGTGCGACGGAATGCTGTCGCGATTCAGAAGATGTTTGAGCAGCGTGGGGTGCCGACGCGGTTGCTGGTGCTGAATGATTATGCGCCGATTGTGTTTGGGGAGATTGTGACGCCGGGGGCCAAGCGCACGGTGAACTTTTATGCGCATTACGACGGGATGCCGGTGAACCCTGCCGAGTGGATCAACAAGCAGCCGTTTTTGCCTGAGTTGCGGGATGGAGCGAGCAAGGTGTTGCCGCTGGAGCAGGCCAAGTACGACGGGGAGTGGCGGCTTTATGGGCGTGCTTCGGCTGATGACAAGGCCCCGATCATGGCTATGTTGATTGCGCTGGATGCAATCAAGGCTTTGGGGATGAAGCACCAGTCGAATATCCGTTTCTTCTTTGAGGGTGAGGAGGAGGCTGGGTCTACTCACCTGACTGAGTATTTGAAGGCGCATAAGGAGCTTGTGAAGGGGGATCTGTGGTTGATCTGTGATGGGCCGGTGCATCAGAACCGGCAGCAATCGGTTGTGTTTGGGGTGCGTGGGTCTACGAATTTGAATTTGACTGTTTACGGGCCGAAGAAGGGTTTGCATTCGGGGCATTATGGGGGCTGGGTGCCGAACCCGGCGCAGCGGCTGGCTCGGTTGATCGCCGGGTTTAGCGATGGCGAGGGGCATGTGCTGGTGAAGGATTTCTATAAGGGGGTGGTGCCTTTTAATGCTGCGGAGCTGGCGGCGATTCAGAGGATTCCTGCTGTAGAGGAGATGTTGAAGGAGGAGTTTGGGATTGCTGATACCGAGGGAGATGGGAAGCGGCTGTTTGAGACTTATTCGCTGCCGACGCTGAACTTGCGGGGGATCCAGGCGGCAAATGTGGGAAGTATGGCGACGAATGTGGTGCCGGCGGAAGCGAATGCGACGCTGGATATTCGGCTGGTAAAGGGGCTGGACTGGAAGACCCAACTTGAGCGGGTGAAGGCTCATGTTGCGGCTCAGGGTTATCTGGTGCTGGATCGCGCGCCGACGGATGAGGAGCGGCGGAAGCATTCGAAGATCGTAAAGGTGACGACTCGCGAGGGTTATAACTCGGTGCGGACGCCGCTGAATTTGCCGATTGCGCAGGAGGTGGTGAAGCTTGTCGAGTCTGTGGCCGGGCCGGTGGTGCAGATTCCGTCACATGGGGGGAGTGTGCCGCTGGCGATGTTTGAGGAGGTGACGGGGATGCCGCTGGTTATGGTGCCGATTGTGAACCACGACAATAATCAACATGCGCCGAATGAGAATTTGCGGTTGCAGAATTTGTGGGATGGGATTCGGGTGATGACTGTGCTGTTAAGCCGGCTCTAGGGGGTGGTACCGGACTTGGTGTATTCAAAACAATCCAATGATCTCCACACTCAGAGAAGACAATTTGGTGAATATTCCGGCTGAGATTGCCGATCAACTTGGCCTCGAAGAGGGTAGCCGCCTTAAGTGGAGTCATGGCGAGGCGGCAGGAACCATTCTGATTGAGGTCTTGCCGAGCAAGAGGCAAGTGCCTAAGCGAATGCAAGTACTTGGCGCTTCGATTGTAAATCGCAACCTGGTGCAGGAGTTGATCGACGAGCGCGTTGCCGAGGATCAATTGGAAAACGATAGCCAGGCGAGGGCGTAGCGGCGGCCGAATTCTTTCAGGCTTGGGGAGTCGAAGTGGAGTTGGTCGCCTTTGTCTTTTAGGCGTTGGCTTGAGACGAAGGCGGTGAGGGGGATGTGGAGTGGGAGGGTTGCGAGTTCGGAGTTTAGTCGCTGGAGTTGGGAGTAGTCCTTTGTCTGGACGAATTCGCCGAGTTGACCTACGATGACCGGGACGTTTTCGGCTCCGAGATCTTTTCGTAGTGCAGCAATCATTTTGGCGAAGCGGAGACGGTAGGTGATGGCTCGTTCTTCGTCGTTTGCGTCGGCCTCTCCCTGGTGCCAGAGGATGCCTCGCAGGCGGGCGTTGGGGCCGGCAGCGGCGAGGGCGGCTTTGGTTCGCTCGATAGCATTTGTGTAATGCGTGCTGCCGGGGACCCATTCGTGGAGTGCGGAACCGCCGAAGGCGGCAGGGATCAGACCGACAGTTGTGGCCGCTTTCATGGAGATCAGCGTGGCGGCGAAGTTGCGGCCGAGGCCGACGCCGGTGCGGTCTGGACGGTCAAAGTGGATTGGGTCGACGGCGGGAATCCAGGTTTTTTCTTTGCCGAAGGAGAAGATGTTGGGGATGGGAAGGTGGTCTGCATCCGAGACGAGGCCGCGACCGGCCATGTTCGACTGGCCAATGAGCAGGAAAATGTCTACGGGCTGGGCGTTTGCCGCGAAGCAAGCCAGTGCGATCGAGATGAGCTTCAACACGCTAACAATATTAACCCCAAAGGTGCTGAAACTTTGTCTCAAGCTCATCGCTCATGACTTTACATGAGATCTCTGACCCTATTTGCTTTATTAACACTTGTGCCCAGCGCCCAGTCTTCGCAAATTCGCGCAGAAGCAGGAAGCATGAGCACGGAGCGGATGTGGAGCGTACTCACGAATGCTTTCTCTCAGGACCCAATCTATCAATCGATAGATTCAAGGACAATAATTTCGGAGAATGAGCAGGCTCCAAATCAGATCAGCATGGTAGGAAAAATCCAACTGGTGAATCTTAAAGTAGTGCTGCCAGCAGATTTTGAATACGATCCGAACTAGGTGCGATTGAGTTCGCGCCACATGGCGGAGTACCAGCGGAGGAAGCGCTCCGGCTCTTTGCTCTCGGTGGCTTCGCAGAGGGTATAGCGCTCGTATTTCATGTCGCGCAGCAGCCAGAAAAGTTCGCGATAGGGGTAAGGGCCAGCGAGCTCGTTGATGTGAACGTTCTTAATCCATGGCTTCAGCAGCTCAAAACTAGGCTTGATACTGTTGCCAACGAGGTCGGTTGGGTTTGAGTTCCAGCAGAGGCCGACCTGCTGGTGCTTGGTCGCCTTCATAATTGCGGCGCTAATGGGCGGGTTTTGGGTGATCTTGCCATGCACCTCAACCCAAATTTCGACGCCGTGACCAGAGCCATAGTCGCCCAGTTCTTTCAGGCACTCGGCAATGCGCCCGATCGTGGTTGCTTCGGGCACGGCTTCGGGCATGCCGTTGGGACGTACCTTTACGCCCCAGGCGCCGGTGTCGTGGGCGAGGTCGATAAACTTCTTTGCGTCGTCGACGTTCTTGCGGCGGACGGCTTCATCTGGAGATTGAAATTCAGCGGTAGAACCATAACTTAACAAACGGACTTTTGACTTGGAGAACTTTGCGGAAACGGCCTGCCGCTGCTCCTTGGTTAAAGTGGGTTCGACCCCATGCTTGTGCTGTGTTCTCAACTCAACAGCCTCAAAGCCAGTGGCTTCGAGGTTCTTGATAATCGTGTCGAGGTCCCAATCCTTCAGGATGTTGTAGGTGACTGCCCCAAGTTTCATATTGCCTTCAAACTATCACGAACCAAGTCAATTACAGCATCCATCTCTCCAAGTTCGAGATAAAAATGTGGGGAGAAGCGCACCCATCCCTGCCTTGGGGCCGACAGGATCTTGCGGGCTTTGAGTTCGGCGTGAAGACGGGTAGAATCCATACCCTGTTTTCGGAAGCTGAGGATGCCGGAGCCGGTGTTGTCATCGCGATCGAGCATCAGTTCGCAGTCGAGATTTCTGAGGCCAGATTCGAGGCGACTGGCGAGGCCCATGACTCTGGCGGCAACATTGGGGATGCCGAAGTCGTTGAGCAGCTTCATGGAGGCGCGCAGGCCGAAGCTGCCGGAGACGTTGAGGGTGCCGGGCTCGTAGCGGCCGGCGTCTGCTCGCAGGGTCATGTCGCGGCTGGAATAGTCGGCCCAATTTTTTACGGTAGTCCATCCGAATTCGACTGGAAATATTTGATCCTGAACGGTTTGATCGACATAAAGGACACCCCAGCCTTCTGGCCCGAGCAGCCATTTGTGGCCGTCAGCGGCGAGAGCGTGGATGCCGCAGGCTTTGACGTCGAGAGGGAAGGCACCGAGGCCCTGGATGGCGTCGACGAAATAGAAGACATTGTGTCGCTTGCAAATATCACCAATCACTTTAAGATCTACCCGGAAGCCACTGAGGTAATTGACCCAACTGATCGCAAGCAATTTTGCGCCACGGCAGGCTTCTTCTACTTTTTCGAGGGGGTCGTAAAGGCTGAGCCAGCGGACGACGCAGCCCTCGCGTTCTTCCAAGAGCTTCCAGCAGTAGTAGTTAGCGGGAAATTCTTCACGGAAAGCAACCACGATATCACCGGGCTTCCAGGTGAGGCCCATCTGGATGGTGGCGATGCCTTCGCTGGTGTTTTTGACCATGGCGACTTCGCCGGTGTGGCAGCCGATCATACGGCTGAGTTCGGTGCGTACGCCTTCGCAGGCGGCCATCCAGTCTGGGTAGTGGAAGCTGCCCCAGTTCATGGCGTCGTCGGCATACCAGCGCATGGCATCAGCGACGGGCCTGGGAAGCGGGGAGACGGCCGCATGGTTGAGGTAATGCAGGTTCGTGCAAACGGGAAAATCGTGACGATCTGGATGCAATTCGAAACTCATTCTTTCCACAATACGTTATAAGCTGTAGACAGGTAGATCTGGAGGCAATTCGCCACATGAAGATTCTCTCAACGCTCGCGCTCTCTCTCGGCCTCGCTATCGCGCAGGAAGACACCGAAACCAAGGACCCCAAAGCCAAGGCCGGTGCCAAGCCTGCCGAAAAGGAAAAGAAAGAAGAGAAGGTAGAGAAGAAGAAGACCAGCAAAAAAAATCCCGACGACATCGGCGAACGCGATGTGTCGAAGGGTGTCAACTTCTACTCGCTTGAGAAGGAGATTGCCCTCGGCAAAGGATTGGCTCAGGACATCGAGCGGTCGGCCAAGGTTGTGGACGATCCTGTTGTGGCCGAGTATGTCAATCGTGTGGGGCAGAACCTGGTGCGCAATTCAGATGCCAAGGTTCCATTTACGATCAAAGTGATTGACTCTGAAGAGATCAACGCATTTGCTCTTCCCGGTGGCTTCTTCTTTATCAATTCCGGCCTGATTCTGGCTGCGGATACCGAAGCGGAACTGGCTGGCGTGATGGGACATGAAATTGCGCACATAGCCGCTCGTCACGGTACACGTGGCGCGACTCGCGGCCAGATTGCCAACCTGGCTACGATTCCGCTGATCTTTATGGGTGGCTGGGCCGGATTCGGAATCCGGCAGGCTGCGCAGGTTGCAATCCCAGTCGGGTTCCTTTACTTCGGTCGCGGCTTTGAACGTGAGGCGGATTTGCTTGGACTGCAGTACCTGTACAAGGCTGGATATGACCCGGGTGCTTTCATTGACTTCTTTGAGAAGCTGCAATCGAAGGAAAAGCGCAAACCCGGTACTCTTGCCAAGGTATTCTCATCGCATCCTCCGACGGATGACCGTGTAACCACGGCACAGAAGAATATTCAGGAGTTGCTTAAAGAGAAGCCTGAATATGTTGTGACGACCAGTGAGTTTCAGGACGTGAAGGCGCGGCTGAGTGCAATGCACAATCGCCGTAAGCTGGACCCGCAGGATCCGAACCGCCCGCGGTTGCGTCGTAAGCCAGGCGATGGCACTTCCACCGTCGAGGATGAAGACGGCAAGAAGACCAAGACCGACGAAGACGAGCGGCCGACCCTGAAACGCCGCCCGACTGAGAAAGAAAACCCCAACTAAGCTCCGGGTTCGATTAAAGTAGAGAGGATGCGCATAGTCCTACTGGCGATCCTCTCTATTGCTGTTTATGGACAGGAAGTTAAACCTCTGATTCCGACTAACGGCCCGAAGCCCGTTGGTCCTTATTCTCCAGGGCTTTCCTTTGGGGATTTCGTTTTTGTCTCCGGGCAAGGAGTGGGTGACGGGTCTGGCAAACGACCGGCTGACACCCGAGGCCAGACGATCCAGTGTTTAAACAATGTGCGCAATATCCTGCGCCTTGGGCAGATGGATGTGGCCAATATCTTTTCACTACAAATCTATCTGACCGATAAGTCGCAGGAGCCAATTGTCGAGCAAGTGCTGAAAGACACCTTCTCGGGCAAGATTCCGCCAAGAACGACATTGTTTGTACCCAAGCTGCCGGTGGAGACTCCGGTTGAGATCACGGCCTTCGCAAGTAAGACCAAGCAAACCGGGGAGCTGGAAGCTGCTGCGCTGGATCGTCCTGCGGGGTGTAAGCCTCTCAAGCAGTTCATTCAATGCGGGGTAGAGGTAGCGGCAGGTGGAGCGGATGTGGAACAGCAGACGGCTGCGGTGCTTGGAGCGCTGGATGCGCGGCTAAAGATTCTTGGCAGTTCGATCACGAAAGTAGTTGCGACGAATGTTTACCTGGCCGACATGACGGAGTTCTCGAAGATGAACGGGGCTTATGCGAGCTTTTTTCTGCTGCGCGCACCGACAAGATCTACTGTACAGCCGTTTTCATTGCCCCGCGGGCGCGTGGCAATTTCGGTTGTTGCGGTTAAGTGAGCCTCTGCATGACGCTTTGCTCAGGAGGTTCTATCTTTGAAATGCAATGGGTCGCGCAGGTTTTGCAGTTCGCGGTAATAGAACATGGCTGTAGGTTGTCTTGCGCCAAAGCGCAGTGCCTTGAGAAAATCAAATTCTTCGCGAGTCAAATCACCGCTTAGTGATTTGTCGCGGCGGAATTGCTCGAAGCCAGGTTCGATCGCTTCGTCGACGCGTTCCAGATAATCGAATCGTCTTCTCAGTCGGCCAACTACGAGGTCCAGCCCGAAGGTCTTGAGGTCGAGATCCCAAGAGGTCAGTTTGCTCTCAATTTCATCATCATCGCCCAGAGCTTGCTTGAGCGTTTGAGCAAGAAGTCGCTCAAGCTCTCCGAAGGCATCTTTTTCAAAGATTCGCCTAAATTCGTCTCGCCTTCCTTCGACACATTTGCTGATGAGCAAATCCCTGCTCCGCTCGTTTAGTGCTGGTGGTGTCTCGCCAGCCCGGCGCCTGAGCTCAACCAGACGCTGCAATTCTGCGAGCTTGGATAATTCGCCGCTCGGCAACCCGAGGAAGGCACCGATCTTTTCGTAAATTTCACTACGGCCAGGAGCTGGAGGTGCTTTCTTGCGTGCCAGCAGTTGTGAGATGTAGGATTCTGTCACACCTGCCGCCATCGCCAACTCCTTCTGATCCAGCCTCATTTCATCGAGTTTCTGGCGAATCAATAACGAAACGTCCACAAGGCATCTCCAATTCAAATTAACTATTTTCGGTAAACCAGCAACACAACTTTCGCATAGAACCTTCTTGACAAGCAAGATTAATTAACCGATATTGGTTAATGGCAGTATAAGGCACTTCGCAAATACGCTCCAGCCGCTTGAAGCAGAACGAATCGCTCTCAGACCAAAATTTAAAGTTAAGATCATGACTGGCACTCCAAACCAAATCGAATGGGCTGAGCAAATCAAGCCTATAGTCAACGCCGAGTTCGACCGCGTTGCCGCTGCATTTACGGCACTGGCCGCAACTCAACCCGAGCCGACTCGCAGCGAGACTCTGACAATCGTTCAAATCATTGAAGAGCAACGGGCCGAGGTAATGTCGAACCCGTCGGCTGGGTACTTCATTAGCCACTGGCGCGAACTGTCGGACCAGGTACGGCACCTGATTGCAGCCGACCCGAGGCATAAGAAAATGCAGCTCAAGCGGACCGCTAAACGAGCTACCGTTGCCGTTTGACCAGATGACGCCCCGGGCCTTTAACGCAGCCACTGTGCGTAACTTTGTCCCTGCTCTGTCTGGTGTCTACGGGCTTTCCAATTCGCGTTCCTGGCTGCTCATTGGGGAAAGTGACAACATCCAGGAATCGTTGCTGGAGCATCTGAACGATAGTGGCCCAGCACAATCCCGCCCCACAGGCTTTATATTCGAGCTCTGTGACCGAGCAGCGCGTGCCATGCGCCACCGACGGCTTGTTGGCGAGTATCATCCTGTGCGGTCCTGATAAGGTAATTGGCATGTTGCGCTTGTTGCTTGTTTTGCCGGTCCTGTTGGCGTCTTGCGCATCGGACTCAGAACTGACTGCTCCTTCCAGTTTTGGTGCTCCCATTCGAATCGGGAACCGGGCCTATTTGTTGACCTGGCAGCGCAGCAGCACACTCAGAACGAGCAAACTGTTTGTGGATTTTTGGGCCTTCGACACTGTTCAGATGAAGGCACTCTATCGAAGCAGGCTGCAAACGGTCCCCGGTGGAGCGCTGGAAGAGCGTTTTATTCTTGGAGTGCAGGACAAGACTATCTGGCTGCTCATGCCGGATGGGCCGTATGCCGTTGCTCTCGATACAGGTGCGCTGGCGATGAACCCTGACGATTTGACAAGGCTGAACCCGCAATTGCGCGGCCTGTTACCTACCAGCAAGGCTGCCTATCGCTTTACGGAGACTGGTCTGGCAGTGAAGACTGTGGACGCGCAGGCCTGGCATTTGCATCCTGAGACCTATCTGGTCTCGCTCAAAGTTCCCACCGGAACTGGCAGGGGTATGCTTCCGGCTGAATACTCTCTGCAATCCACCAGTAGACTACTCGAACGGGGAGGCACGGTTGGCGATCAATGGATCGGCCTGCTTAGTGCTAAAGAATCCGTAGACTTCCCTAAGCAGCATGTCATCGGTGGACTTGATTTCCAATCGAAGCGAGCGCTTTACTCGGCACAGGTGAAGCCTGTTGAGGCAGACTTCGGGCCGAAGCTTCGCTACTCTGAGTTCAAGGCGCTAACGCCTGAGTTTCTCGCCCCATCGGTACTGAATCAGAATCAGGATCCTAAGAGTGTTTTCATACTGCACAAGGACATGCTTGAAGAGAAGGGGCGTTTTTTCTGAGCCGGTTCAGCAAGGCGGCGGGCAAGGTGGTTTGGACTACAGATTTGTCGATTTCAGAGATCCATTCAGTGCTTCCCGGTGAAGCATCATTGCTGGTCTATGGAAGGCGGAGGCAAAGCTCTAAAGAAGAACAAGAGCGCTTTCTCTCAATCGATTGGACGACAGGAAAGATCTTGACTTTTGACCAGGGTGAGCACTCCAAATATCCAGTTATCCCCTGAGCCTACGGGAGTCGAACTGGTGCCGAAGGCTTCGCATCGCCAGGGCTTTTTTTGAGAATGGTCGGATACTGAATGCCCAACTGCTCGAGGTAGCTTGAGTACTTGGTGGGGTCATAGTAATACTTGCGCATCTCCTCACGATAGCGGCTCATCTTCTCGCTGTTCAATTCAATGGCTGGCTTGTCTGTGTCGGCAATGAGGGGCATGTACTTTTGATCCTTGGTCTGGACATCTTTAAAGTACTTCCAGGCCTGCTCAATCAGTTCGGGTCTGGTGAGGAAATCGAGTGCCGTCGCGGCTTGCACCTTGGCACCGACGGCGGAGCCTTTGTGAGCGATTGGAGTTGCCATTGAGACGGCATCGGCCCAGTGGTGCCCAGGCAGGTTGGGAATATTAGCGGGATAACGGAGATAGGTCATAGGTACAACCCATGAAATGTCGCCAACGTCGTCAGAGCCGCCGCCGCGCCAGGCAGTAGGGGCTTCGAGAGGTTTTACCTTTGTTGGAAGGGGATCGACCTTCGGTACACCGAGTTCGCGTTGGAGTTCTCGGGCGAGAGTTTGATCGGCTTCGCTCCAGGTGGGCATGCCTACTATTTCCATGTTCTTGAACTGTGTTTCGGCGACGGTCTTGTTGAAGTGGTTGGGCCAGGCGGAGCCAACGACTTTTTGAGTGAATCTGGTTCCGGAAGCCATTGCTGCGGCCTTGGCCATGGTGGAGCCGAATTCGTGCAATTCCTTGATACGGGGGAAATCCTGCTCGCGGAAGAAATACCAGACAGTGGCCTCGGAGGGGACGACGTTGGGTTGATCGCCGCCGTTGATGATGACATAGTGGGAGCGCTGTTCTGTGCGGAGGTGTTCGCGCTTGTAGTTCCACATGACGTTCATCAACTCGACACCGTCGAGAGCAGAACGGCCCTTCCAGGGAGCACCGGCAGCATGAGCCGATTCGCCGTGAAAAGTGTACTGTACAGACACTAGTCCACTATTGATAGCTGGGTGGCCATAGGAGGTGGCGAGTTCGCGGCCGACATGGCAGCCGAGCATGATGTCGACATCTTTGAGGAGGCCTTCACGGATGTAAAACGCTTTGGTGGCCACGAGTTCTTCGGCTACACCGGGGAGAATCTTGAGCTTGCCCTTGATGCCGTGCTTGATCATGAGGTCTTTGAGTACGAGGGCGGCGACGACGTTTACGGCATTGCCGGAATTGTGGCCTTCTCCGTGGCCGGGGGCACCTTCGATGACCGGGTCGTGGTAGGCTACACCGGGCTTCTGCGAGGCGCGTGGGATGCCATCGATATCGGTAATGAAGCCAATGACGGGTTTAGATTCGCCCCAGGTCGCGATCCAGGCGGTGGGGATTCCGGCAACGCCGCGCTCAATTTTGAAGCCGTTCTTTTCGAGGATCCCGGTTAGATACTTTGAAGTTTCCACTTCCTGGAAGCCAAGTTCACCGAAGCTGAAAACGGTGTCTACGATCTCCTGTACCATCTTGGAACGGGCGTCGACGCCGGCGATTGCTTCTCGTTTGAGTTGCTCGAGATTGGGAGTTTGAGCTGCGCAGAGCAGAGGAAGGAGAAAGAAGGAAATCAGCTTCATAGCCCAACAGTATACAAGTTTGTGATTTCTGACCGATAAGGACCCAAGGAATGAGCATCAGTCGCGAGAAAAGGCCCAGCGTTCTTTACCGACTTTCGAGCGATGGGGTGCGCCCGTTCTATTTCTCCTATCTGAGCCCAAATGCGGCTGAGCTGTTTGGAATTGACGTCGATGTCGTGCTGGCTGATCCCCACCGCTTCGCCTGCAATATGACTGAGCAGGATCTGGCGAAAGGCTTCGAGCTGATGCAACATTCAGCTGAGACGATGACGCCTTACTACCTGGCGTTCAGCTATCGGGTACTGGGTGGACTGCGTTGGATTGCGTGTCAGGCTCTTCCGCTCAAAGACAGTTGCGGGGTTATTTCCTGGACAGGGCAGTTTGATGACATCACGGAACAAAAAGAGGCTGAGCTTGCTTTGCTTCGAAGCCAGACTCTGCTGAAAGCTGCGAGAGAACAGGCAAAGCTTGGCTGCTGGGATTTTGAGCTGGCGACAGGCAAAATTACTTGGACACCGGAAGTGTATGCGATTCATGGGCTGGACCCGTCGGTGGGCGAACCTGACTTGGAAAATTTCGCCAAACTTTTTGTTGCGGAGGATTTTGCGATTCTGGCTGAGGCAGTGGAGAGAGCTATCTCAGATGGAACTCCCTACCGTTACGATCTTCGAATTATCCAGCCGAAAACAGGCGAGATTCGTCACATCTCTGCAACTGGGGGAGTTCTGCGGAATCCAGTGGACCAATCCATCGAGAGGTTGATTGGCACCGTATTTGACATCACGACCCGAAAGGAGCTGGAAGCGAGTTTGGCTGCGGCGCGGGATGCGGCTGAAGCGTCTGCTCAGGCGAAATCCAATTTTCTGGCCACAATGAGTCATGAATTGAGAACGCCGCTGAACGGGATTCTGGGTATGGCGGCTTTGTTGCAGCGGAGCCTTCTCGATCAGAACCAGAAAGAGTTCTGTGAAACGATCACACACTCTGCCGAAGCATTGTTGTCGGTGGTGAACGATATCCTCGATTGGTCTCGAATCGAATCCGGCAAGATTCAGCTGGAATCGATTCCCTTCGATTGCGTGGGAATCGTGCAAGGGGTTTGCGAAATACTGAGGCCTCAGGCAGAACCTAAAGGGCTGGAAGTTTCGGTGATTTCAGAAGGGGCGACCATTCCAACTTTGATTGGAGATCCTTCGAGGCTGCGACAAGTGCTGTTGAACCTGACGGCAAACGCCATAAAATTCACAGAAGAAGGGTTTGTGAAAGTGAAGCTGATTTTGAAAGCAGCTTCAGCAGGGCTCTTTGGCTTGCGGATTGAAATTGCAGATAGCGGGATCGGGATCACGCCGCAACAGATTTCTAAGCTTTTTCACCGGTTCTCGCAGGCAGACGCCTCGACGACCCGCCGTTTTGGCGGGAGCGGTTTGGGTCTGGCGATTTCGAAAAGTCTGGTAGAGCAGATGGGTGGCCGTATCGGGGTGGACAGCAAGGTTGGTGTGGGGTCTACGTTCTGGCTGGAGTTGGAGTTTCCCATTCATACAGCTCCGAAGACTGCCGCGCCAAAAGAAACAGTCATCACAACGGACAGAGCTTTAAAGATTCTGATTGCCGAGGACAACGAGGTAAATCAAAGGTTGGCCACACTGGTGCTGGAGATGGCAGGACATCAATCGGAGATTGCGTCAAATGGCTTGACTGCACTGGAAAAAGCATTGAGCCGGGACTATGACCTGATCCTGATGGATTGTCAGATGCCGGGGATGGACGGCTATGAAGCTACGCGCCGGATTCGCCAACAGGTGAGCAGACACGTACCGATCATTGGGCTGACGGCGAGCGCGCTGATTAACGACCGGCAAGACTGTATCGACGCTGGCATGGACGATTATCTAACCAAGCCTTATCGGGCAAATCAGTTGCTGGCAGCAATAGCGCAGTGGGCTAATGTACCGTACGGGTCTTCCGGTTCATGTAGTCCATCAGCAGATACTCACCGAGAGTCATCGGCGTCGTAAAGTAGGCTTTGCCTTTGCAGAGCTGAGTGACTTGTCTTACGAAGTTGACCAGAGCCGGGTCTGTGGCGAGCATGAAGGTATTGATCAGAATCCCCTGGCGTTTGCAACGGCTGACTTCTTCCATCGTGCGGCTGATTACCAAGGGATCGAGACCAAAAGCGTTTTTGTAGACGCGGCCATCATCGAGGGTTAAAGCGCTGGGTTTGCCGTCGGTGATCATGATGATCTGCTTCATGTCTTTCTTTTCCTGGTTCAGGATTCTCTGCGCCAGGATCAGACCGTCGCGGGTGTTGGTGTAGTAAGGGCCAACCTGCAGACGGGCCAGTTCGCTCATGCGAATTTCTTCAGCCGTATCGTGAAAGAGAACGCATCGCATGGTGTCGCCCGGGTATTGGGTGCGGATCAATTGGGCCAAGGCCAGAGCGACTTTTTTGGCCGGGGTGAAGCGGTCTTCGCCGTAGAGAATCATGCTGTGACTGCAATCGAGCATCAACACGGTGGCGCAAGAACTCTGGTATTCGCTCTGGTGGATCTGAAGGTCGGAGTATTCCAGTTCGAGAGCGCCGGTGAGGCCCTGCCGCTTGAGGGCGTGGGACAGAGTCTCGGTAATGTCGAGATTCATGGTGTCGCCAAACTCGTAGGGTTTGGTGGATCCGCTGGCCTCGATGCCGGTAGATAAGTCGCGAGTGTCGTGGGCGCCGAAGCTGGAGCGGCCAAGACTGCCGAGCAAGTCTTTGAGGGTTTTAAAGCCGAGGAAGTCGACCGATTTATCGGTGGTCTGAACCTCCATATCCATCTGGCCTTCGCCTTCGCCACCACCTTGGGGAGCCTGTACGTAACCTTCGTCTATTAGCTTTTGAGCGAGTTTACCGAGGAGTTTTTCGAGCTCCTCGGGGTCCATTTTTTCGAGCTTTTCGCGAATCTCGTTGGCGCGATCCTGATCGTCGAACATGGAGCCGTCGAGCATTGCCTGGAGAATTGCGTTCTTCAGGCCTTCCCAGGTTTGTTTGGCGTTGGGGTTCGGATTCCACCAGTCCTGGAAGCCGCTATCGAGAAAGAAGTCGCCGAGCGCCCGCATCAGATCTTCGGCCGAGAGGCCGAGGTCATCATCGGTGAACTTCGAATAACGGACGCGTCTCATTGGGTTTGTTGCTTGCGACGGTCGCGACGTCCGCCGCCCCCTTCTTCTGGTGCTTCACCGGGTTGCTCGCGCCGCCGTTCTCCGCTGACAAAGGCCTGTTCTTCGTTGCGGCTGATGCGGCGATGGGCGTAGAGGCCTTCGAGGATGAACTCGGCGGCTGCTGCCCGTTTGGCATCGGTTTCACGCACACCAATTCCAAGCTTGGCCGTCTTCTCCATCAGGCCCTGGATCTGGTCGAGTTCCTGGATCAACTCACTGGCGGTGGCAAGCTCCGGCAGTTGCAGAGAACCTCCGAGATCAAACCACTGGATGATCTGCTTCATGTTCTCGCCATCCATGAGGCGTGAATAAGAGAGCGCGACAGACTGACGAATCAGATCGCGGGCCACGTTGTCACCGCCCTTGAGTTCGCCTTCGTACTCGAGTTCGAGCTTGCCGGTGATCGAGGGGAGCGCGGAGTAAAGGTCGAGAACCCGAGGCACAGCGTCGGTGTCGCCGGACATGGCAGCGCGCCGCTCTGCGTTGGAGATTACGTTTTCAAGCACAGAGATCGGGAGGCGCTGCGAGACGCCGCTGCGCTGGTCGATGCGTTTGTCGTCGCGGGCCAGGAAGGCCACTTGCTCGACTACGGCACGCATGTAATCTGGCATTTCGGTTTTGACGCCGCCATCGCGATTGACCCAGGCTTCCTGAGCCGTGATCTCGATGCCGCGATCCAGGGTGAAAGGGTAGTGAGTGCGAATCTCGCTGCCGATACGATCTTTGAGCGGAGTAATGATCTTGCCGCGAGCGGTATAGTCTTCCGGGTTCGCCGTGAAGACGAGCATTACGTCAAGTTCGAGACGCACCGGGTAGCCTTTGATCTGCACGTCGCCTTCCTGGAGGATGTTGAAGAGGCCGACCTGAATTTTGCCAGCGAGGTCTGGAAGTTCGTTTACTGCGAAGATGCCGCGATTGGCGCGTGGCAACAAACCGTAGTGGATGTTCTCTTCGTCGGCAATGTCGGCACCACGCTTGGCGGCCTTGATCGGGTCGATGTCGCCAATCATGTCGGCGATGGTGACGTCGGGGGTGGCGAGTTTTTCGACGTAGCGATGCTTGCGGTCCATCCAGGAGATTGGGGTGGCGTCGCCATGTTCCTGCATCGTACGCCGCCCGAACTTCGTAAGCGGATGAAAGGGATTGTCCCGGATTTCACTGCCAGTAATGAAGGGTGCCTGTTCATCAAGAAGGCTGGTGAGCATGCGGATAAGGCGGGTCTTGGCTTGGCCGCGCAGCCCCAGCAGGATGAAGTTGTGCCGGCTGAGTAAAGCGTTAACCACCTGCGGAACAACGCTGTCTTCATAACCCATTACGCCGGGAAAGAGTTCCCCGCCCTGCCGCAGCTTCGCTAGCAGATTTGCACGGATCTCGTCTTTGACGCTCCGTCCGCGCCGCTCCGGCGCCGCCCATTCACTGGTCTTGAGTTCACCGAAATTCGAAGGAAGTGTTTTCATGATGCCGAAACCTAAGCTTAGCGTGGTACCTTTCTTTCAGTTAGATGTCGCGAGAACTCTCCGGGACGGATTATCAGCGCTACTGGCGCCGTCTCCAACAAATTGGCTTGAATGCATACGAGTCGCGTGCTTATTTGGTGCTGCTCGGCCACTCCAGATTTAAAGCTTTAGAGCTGGCCGCCAGAGCTCAGGTGCCGCGCCAGAAGATCTATGAAGTGCTGGATTCGCTGGTGGAGAAGGGCTTTGCGAGTGTGGTTCAGGAAAAAACCAAGCTTTTCAGTGCGGTGGAACCTGCGCTTGCTCTGCGTGGGTACTTGAACCGGCGGGAAGAAAATTACAAGCACGAACTCGAAGAGCAGAGCCGTAATGCACTGTCGCTGGCCGAAGATCTGGCGAATTCGTATGCACCCGCCCAGGGCAGTCGCGGGACGCTCGACTATTTGCGCATTGTCTCTGACCCCAGTCAGACCGCCAATCACTACCGCAAAATGCTGAAGGACGTCCGGCAGGAATACATCGAGTTCTCAAAGCCCCCTTATGCTGTCGATCCTTTGGATGAGGTGCTGGTAAAGAAAGCTCTTGAGGCTGGCGTCAAGATTCGGCTAATCATCGAAAAAGGGGCACTCGATGCGCCGCACCGCAAACGGTTGAACGAATATGCCGAGGCGGGCGTTGAGGTTCGCGAAGCCGAAGCCCTGCCCATGAAGCTGGCTGTATTTGACAGCAGCTTTGGCCTGGTTGCGCTACTCGATCCCGTGTTGACCCGGCCGGCCTGGACGGCAGTCATCTTCGAACACCCGGGCTTTGCCGAAGCCATGCACGCGCTGTTTGACAACCACTGGAACAAGGCGCGCAAACTCGATTAAGCTACAAAGTGGCTTATGCGTTACTTCTTGTTGCTTCTCACTGTTCCATTGCTTGCTGCCGAGGCCAGTTACGACATTGCCGTCTACGGATCCACCCCAGCCGGCATTGCCAGCGCCATCGTCGCAGCCCGTCAGGGGCATAAGGTTGCACTGATTGAACCGAGCAGACACTTTGGCGGCTTGCTTACGGGGGGCCTTTCCAATACGGACTTCCGCACGCTGGAGGCTGTGACTGGATTCTATCGGGAATACATGGACCGGGCGCATGCTTACTACATCGCAACTTACGGGAAGGACTCGAAACAGGTAACCGACAACTTCTTTGGTGCCCTTACCGAGCCGCATGTCTCAGACAAGATCCTGCGCGAGATGGTGGCGGAACAAAAGACGCTTACCGTGTTGATGGAGCATTACTTGTTGTCGGCGAAACGAAATTCCACGCGCATCGAAGAGGCCAGCTTCCGTACGCCAATAGCCCCGCTTAGAGTCAAGGCAAAGGTTTGGATCGACGCCACCTATGAGGGCGACCTTGCCGCCGCAGCGAAGGCTCCGTATCGCACGGACCGGGAATCGACCCGCGAATACGGCGAACGATTCGCGGGCGTGATCTTCTTTGATCAGGGCCGAATTCTGCCGGGTTCCACCGGTGCGGCAGATGCAGGTGAGCAATGCGCCAACTTTCGCATCATCATGACCAAGCGGGCTTCCAACCGACTTCCTGTCCCCATGCCTGCCAAGTACAACCGGCAGGAATTTATGAGGCTGATTCCCTATTTGCAGTCCGGGCGAATCAAGGAAATCTACACCGAAGACCATTCCGGCATACTGCGGCTCACGTACATTCCCAACGAGAAGTCCGACATGAATGACATCAAGCAGGCTGTCGTAAGGCTGTCTTTGCCGGGTGAGAACCAGGGCTGGGCCGATGGCGATGAGAAGACGCGTCAGCGCATCTTTGACCGGCATCTCACGCACAATATGGGGCTGCTTTACTTCCTGCAAAACGACCCGGAAGTGCCGCAAGCGATCCGCGACAAAGCCAATGAATGGGGCCTTGCGAAGGACGAATTCCTCGCTACCCAACACTTGCCGCCGGCTCTCTACGTGCGGGAGGCCCGCCGCATTCTGGGGGATAGGATCTTCACCGAACACGACACGATGCCTGCGCCGGGCAGTGTGCGCGCTCACGTTCATAAGGATGCGATTGCGATGGGCGATTACGCACTGAACTCTCATGGGCACAATCCGGCAGGCCCGCTCTACCCGCACCTGGTGGAAGGCGATTTCTCTTTTGGCCCGGCGCCGTTCATGGTCCCTTATGGCACCATTCTGCCGCGGACGCTATCGAATCTTCTGGTGCCGGTGGCGATCTCGGCCTCGCATGTAGGGTACTCTGCTCTGCGGCTGGAACCGACCTGGACGGCACTTGGGCACGCTGCGGGTCTTGCGGCACACCTGGCGCTGCAGGCGGGCGACACGCGTGGTGTCTCGCTGCCAAAGCTTCAGGCGATGCTTCACCAACAGAAGCAAGCCACGATCTACACCTCAGATATTGATCGCAATTCCCCGCTCTTCCCTGCTGTGCAGTGGGCCGGGATACAGGGTCTTTTTAGCGATCTGGTGGAGTATAAGACCGCAGTGCTGCCCCCGCTTCAGAGGCGCTTTGGAACGCAGTATTCGTTTGCTCATGCTCTGCATGCGATTGAGCCGGAGAAGCCGATGGATGCAGCGCTTCTGGCTCGCTGGCGTAAGGCGCTGCCTTGTGCAGCCGGGGTGGAGAGCACGACTCGCGGAGGCTTCCTGCAGGCTGCCTTCGATCGATGTGCAGGCAAGTAGCCCCTAGGGCTTCAGCGTGGCGACATAAGCCGACAGTGCGAGCATGTCGCTGTTGGTCATGTACTTGACTACCTTGTCCATCTCTGAACTCTTGGCACCCCGGCGGGCGCCCGACTTGAAGTCATAAAGCTGACGCATTATGGAAGTCGGGGCGCGGCCAGCAATGCTCGGGACGTTCTCTTTACCCTTTAAGCCTGGCCCGTGACAACTGGAACATTCCAGCTCTTTGTTGTCTCCCCAGGTCTCGGCTAGTTTTTTGCCCAAAGCAATGCTTCCCTGTGGTGCATAGGCGATGTACTTTGTACCGGGATCACGCAGTTCGAACTGATCGAAATCTTCAGGGCCTTCGAGGATGCGCTGGCCGAGTGGCTCTTCGCCCGCTTTGGCGTCGAACTTAAAAAGCCAGCCGGCGATTTTCGATTTGGGAACCATGACGGTCTCGACCACGCGAACGTAGGACTCTGGCGGAAGGCTAGCGAAGTACTTTGCGGCTGCGAGAATTTCTTCGTCATTGATTGCCACTGCGGTCTTGGTCATGTTGATGGTGGGGGCTCGGCCTTCGACCGAAGACTTTCGGCTTCCATCGCGTAGGGCCTTCATCTGATCGACAAAGTAGGCGACGGGAAGACCGGCGAGTCTGGCGTTTTCGGGACGGCCGTTGCCGGTGGGCAGATGGCAATAACCGCAGGCGCGGACTTCTGGTAGACGGCCATGCGAGACCACAACTGGCATGGCAGGGTGTGATGCAGGATGCCAGTCTGGGGCGGCAAAGAGGTTGCTGAGCTCTGGCCGCGTGAAGGAGAGTTTACTCGTTGGAATCTGAAAAGTACCTTGCGGGGGTGCAGGGGCCTTCTGGCCTGGGGGGGGTGCGGGGTTGGTGGGATAGGCCCAGTCGGGGACGGGTTCGAGGACGCTTTGCTTGCAAGCACAAAGGATAAGACAGAGAAGGAGAACAGAAAGAATGCGATTCACAGTGGGAACCATGCTATCAAGCAAGCGCTTTGAGACGGGCTTGGCTAGTCTACTTTTGCCATAATTTTGCATCGAAATGCTCTCAGAACGAACACAGCAGCTTCGCAGTTCGTTGGCTTCCGGTGGTGGATTCGTTTCGAATTGTTGCCTTGCAAGCGAAGTGTTTCCCAAAACTCGATTGCGTCATCAGAAGCTATTCGAAAATTCTTTGCTTTCAAGGCGGCGACACGCTCAATTTGTTTATGGGCCGCAACATCCGACCCCTAGAGCCTCCAATTTCGCAAGCCGATGACAACAAAGATCTCGTGACGGTCAAATGACAGTAAAACACTGTCCCGGGCCGACTGGCGGGTGTTACCCATACGCTCATGAACGTTTCGAGTCATAAGATCTTTATCGCCTTTGCGGCTCTGCTGATGGCCGCCCCAAAACTGCCGGCCCAGCTGTCAACGGCGACTGTGAGCGGCAGCGTCCGGGACGCAACCGGCGCCACGATTCCAGGCGCATCAATCGAACTGACCAACATGGGAACCGGTATCGCCAGGCGGACGGCCAGCAATGATTCGGGGATCTACACGTTTCTTGGCATCCAGCCCGGCAGCTACACGCTGCAAGCATCGGCCACCGGCATGGCGCCTCAACGCTTGAGTGCCTTCACGCTGCAAGTGAACCAGACGGCCACGCTCGATTTCGATCTGAAGCCTGGCGACGTCACCCAGTCGGTTACCGTATCTGGATCGGCTGCAGAAGTTCAGAGTTCGACAGCCGAACTCGGAACGGTGGTCTCACAGAAGGCCGTGGCGGATCTCCCGCTGAATGGCCGCAACTTCTCCCAACTGCTTGCCCTGACGCCGGGCGTTTCTCCGGTGAGCGTCAGCCAGAACGCGACCGGGCCGCTGCGCTCGGTAGGCACGGTAGTGATGCCATCGGTGAATGGGCAAACTGGGCGCAGCAATATCTTCCTGCTCGACGGAGTCGTTAACTTCGGAGCCAATCAGAACTACTACATCGTCACGCCGATCGTCGAGACGATTCAGGAGTTCAAGGTGCAGGCACACAATGACCTGGCTGAGTTCGGTGGCGGACTCGGAGGAGTAGTGAATGTTGTGACAAAAGCTGGCACGAACGAGTTGCACGGTAGCGGCTGGTGGTTCGTGCGCAACGATGCCTTTGATGCCCGCAGTTTCTTTCAGCCCGCCGTGACACCTTTCCGATGGAATCAGTATGGCGGCAGTGTTGGTGGCCCGGTCACCATTCCAAAGCTCTATTCGGGGAAAAATAAGACATTCTTCCTACTGGGCTACCAGGGGTACAAACTGCGCCGCCCCAACCAATCCTTCTTCCGTGTACCGACCTCGGCAAACCTCAATGGCGACCTGAGTGACTGGCCGCGCCAGATTTTCAATCCGCTGACGACGCGGCAGGATCCGGCCCGGCCGGGCACGTTTCTCCGCGATCCGTTCCCGGGGAACCGGATTCCGGCCAACTTGCTGGATGCCGGCGCTCTGCTCTATGCCCGGTCGACGCTGCCCGCTCCCATCGTGACAGGAGTCGGCGACCGAAACGCCCAGGATGACACACCCTTCTCGCAGAATCAGGAGGAGTACCACGCGCGCGTCGACCACACCTTCAGTGAACGGGATCTGGCCTGGTTCCGGTGGAGTGGGCGCTTGTCGAGCGTCAGCACGTCCGCTGGGCGTCCCACGCTGCCCACCACCAATCCCACCTCGAGCCGCAATATTGGCGCTGCCTGGATCCATACGTTCAATGCCGCCACCGTGCTGCAACTCCAGTTCGGGCACAGCCGTCAGTTCGACGAAACCCTCACACGCTTTCGAGGCCTGCCCGATAACTTCGTGGCCAACGCGGGCTTCTCTGATGCTCTGGCACGGAACTACGAACTCACGCGGGAACTCGTGCCAGGGCTCAATGTCGCCGACTTCTTCGGTGGCGGCGAGAATTTACAACCAAGTGACTCATGGAACCACCAATACCGTGGCGACCTGTCTCGCAACGTGGGGCGTCACAGCCTGAAGTTCGGCGTCGATTGGGTACGTTCAGGAGTTCGCATCATTCCCAACACGGCTACGGTCAGCTTCATCGCGACGCAGACTTCGAACCCGGCCGCAGCCGCCACTACCGGCAGCGCGCTTGCCTCTTTTCTCCTGGGGTTCCCGGACAACGCCAATCGCCGCAACACGATCATCAGCCGTTCGGCTCGCAATCTCTTCGGACTCTACGTCCAGGATCAGTGGCGCGCCACCAACAAGCTGACCGTGAATATCGGCCTGCGCTATGACCGCGCGGCTTGGCCCCGCTTTGGCCGGCCGGAGGACCGGAACCAGGAGGTCGGGCTCATGGACTTCAATCGCGGGGTGTACCTGCTGCAGCAATCCGTGCCGTCGTGCGCAGAACGCGGCCGGGCACCCTGCATTCCCACTACCGGCGGCACACTGCCGGCCAACGTGGTTGTGGTGCCAGATGGCCAACTGCGTAAGAATAACAACCTCAACCTGCAGCCGCGTTTCGGTTTAGCCTACCGCCTGCGGCCTTCCACTTCGCTGCGCGCGTCGTTCGGCGTCTCCTTCGATAGCTGGGCGGGCATCGAGCAGATCTCGACCAACGTACAGGGCTCCTGGCCGTCGTTGGCCCAACAGCTGGTAGCCAATTTAAATCGCAGCGATGCCCCGCCAACGGTAACGTTCAAGAATCCGTTCGCCGGTGCCGCCAGTGGATTAACTCCAGAAGCCACGCCGTTCACCCGCAATCAGTTCTGGGCGGATCCGCTATGGAAGAACCCCTACTCGCTGCAATGGACCCTCGGCATGCAGCATCAGTTGGTGGATGGCACGGTGCTTTCGCTGCACTACGTCGGTTCTGGCTCGAAGCGATTGGACATCGGCGGGCTCTACAACGTCGCGATGACACCGGGACCCGGGAACCCACGGGACCGCTCACCGTTTCCCTACATCAATGCGATGAACTACGACCGCAGCAACGGGCGCGGCACCTATCACGGATTGCAAGTGGGCTTGAACCGGCGCGCGAGCCGCGGGCTCACCTACCTGGTGTCGTACACGTGGTCCAAGTCAATCGACACAGGTTGTTCGGGCTGGTTCGGCGTCGAAGGATGCTCGGTGCAGAATCCGTATGACTTGAACGCGGATCGCAGTGTGTCGGCCACCGACCTGACGCACAACTTCACGTCGAGCTGGGTGTATGAGTTGCCCTTCGGAAAGGGGCGGCTTTCCACGCACAACCGCGCACTGGACCTGTTGGCCTCGGGCTGGCAACTGAACGGGATATTGAGCTTGCGCTCGGGGCGAGTGTACACGCCGACGGCCAGCGGGGATATCGCGAACACCGGCAACAACGAATATATGCGGTTGAACGTCGTGGGGAACCATAAGCTAGACAATCCGCGGCCGGAAGCGTGGTTCAACCGCTCCGCCTTTGCGGCCCCGGCCCCGTTCACGTTCGGCAACGCCGGTCGCCATTCCTTGCGGTCGGATGGACTGGAGAATCTCGACGCCTCGATTTTCCGGCAGTTCCGTGTGAGGGAGTCTCTTTCAATGGAACTGCGCGGCGAGGCATTCAATCTGCTGAACCACACTGTGTTCGGCCTCCCAAATGGCAACATCACCAGCCCGAACTTCGGCCGGGTGCTGACGCTGGGCAATTCACCGCGCCAGTTGCAGCTTGGCCTGCGGCTCATTTTCTAGCTGACAATCCTACATCTGAACTAAGACGCCGAGGGAGACACCATGAACGCAACCAAACAAAACACGAACCACAAGGCTCGACCGGGTTCATCGCATTTTCTTACCCGTCGGCACTTTGTTCAAACCGCCGCCGCTGTCGGCAGCTCGGCTGGAGCGACCAATAGTGCAGTGGCGGCTGACGAGGGCAAAGGCAAAATCCGGACTGCCTTGAACCAGCCGCTCGGCCAGGACTATGTGGTGGTCACGCAGGTGCCGGACAAGGACCATTTCATCCACGACCCGGCCATGACCATCTTGCCGAATGGCTGCCTGATAGTCGCTGCGCCGGTCTGGGGGCGGGGTCCACGGAGTCCAGCCGCTTCGCAAGACAAGTTGCGTTCGGTAGTTGTGTCGCGCAGTAAGGATAGGGGGAAGACGTGGACCAAAGTCTGCGAGAAGCCGTGGTCGGAAGCCACGCTCTTCGTCCATGAAGGCCGGCTCTACATGTTCACGCAGATCAAGAGCTTCAGCGGCGTGTGGGTCAGCGCGAGCGTTGACGAGGGCGCGAGTTGGACCAAACCGGTTGAGGTGATCAAGGCCGATCCTGAACGCAAGCACTGGAACATCCAGACTGGCATGGTG
Source organism: Bryobacter sp. (assembly GCA_022843625.1). Lineage (GTDB taxonomy): Bacteria > Acidobacteriota > Terriglobia > Bryobacterales > Bryobacteraceae > Bryobacter. The sequence continues at coordinate 30,344 of JALHNH010000034.1, forward strand.
ATTCAGGACGGGTGGCTCTACTGGGCCAATGGCCGCGCCTTCGAGGACATGGGAGCGGTGGCATGCGAACTGAAGAAAGGGCTGCTCAATCCCGAGGCGTGGGTCTCGTCCGAGGCGGTCGTGATGCCGATACCACAGGAGATTATGTCGGGCACCTTTAGCGATGGTTCGCCCATGCGCTGCCTCGAAGGAAATGTTGTCAACTCGGGTGGCCGGCTACTCGTCATCGCCCGTGCGGTCATCAATCGTTACGGTACGGCCAACATGGCCGCTGTGTTTGATCTGACGCGGGAGGGTCGAACGCTCGGGCTCACGTTCAGGCAGCTTTACCCGGTGCCCGGGGGGCAATGCAAGTTCCACATCCTCTGGGATGAACGGTCAAGGCTGTTCTGGATGGCCTCGAACTTCCCTACCAACTCGTTGGGCCTCTATCAGGATCCTGAACTCAAGCTGCCTCCGAACAAGCCCGCCTGGCAGTCCCTGCGCGAAGATCGACGGCTGCTGATGCTGTCCTACAGCCTCGATGCGTTGAACTGGTTGCCCGCCTGCTCCATCGCGAAGGCTCCGAAGATGACGCAGTCCTTCATGTACCCTTCGATGGTGATCGACGGCGACGACATCGCCCTGCTCTCGCGCACGGGCCGCGATTCAGGCGACTATCACGATGCCGACCTGGCGACCTTTCACCGCGTCCGCAATTTCCGGTCGCTGGCGATGAACATCGCTCCGAAGCTGTGACGCGCACTGTGTCTGTCCTCCGGCCAGTAGCCTGTCCCCAGCCGAAGATCGAACTTCATTTGGAATGAGAGCCGTACTACCAGACGGTGACACCAGGAGGCATCGCGATGCATGAAAACAATCGACATAGAAACCACAAGCCAAAGCCGGGCTCGTCGCAGCTCATGGGCCGCCGACAATTTGTGCAAACCGCAGTTGCCCTCGGTAGTTTCGGCGCACTAAGCGCGGCCGAGTTCAAACTCACGCCCGAGCATCAAGCCGCGGTAAACCGGCAGCGGCGCATCTTTTTCCAATATGATCCTGCTGCCGACATCCAGCTCACGGGCGGCTTCGGCTCGGACATGGAGGCGTTGATGGGGTACGCCTTCGATTTCGCAGTCATGCCCGGCAGCCAGCTCGATGCGATCTGCCTCGATGTCTCGAATGAAGGCGTCGCCCATTATCGCAGCAAGATTCTGCGCCTCATTGAGCATCCGGGACTGATGAAGTGGCGCGAGCAGGGGCTTGACTACTTCGATGAACTGATCAAGCACGGCCACAAGCGTGGCAAGGAAATCTGGTGGGGCCTGCGCATGAACGAGGTCGAGCGTGGTGACCTCGCCGCGTATGAAATAATCGGCGGGGCGCCGAAGATCGCGAAGGACGTACAGAATCCGGTGAAGGCCGCGCATCCCGACTGGCTCATCCGCTCCTGGTGGTGGCAGGGCTTTTGGAACTACGCGGTGAAGGAAGTCCGGGACTATCGCCTGTCCGTCGTGCGCGAGGTAGTGGAGCACTATGACTTCGACGGCGTGCATCTCGACTTTCTCCGGCACACACCCTTCCTGCCGCCGGGCAAGCAGTGGGAAAACCGCGAGCACCTCACCAGTTTCCTGCGCGACGTGCGCAAGATGCTGCAGGAACGCGCTGCCAAACGCGGCCGGCCCTTCCTGCTGGCCGCGCGGGTGCCGGATTCGGTCGAGGGCTGTCACACCGATGGTTTCGACATCAAGACCTGGGCCTCGCAGGGCCTCGTGGATGTGCTCGTGCTCGGCACGCGGACGATCAACGTGGATGTGGCCTCATTCCGCAAGGTGATAGACAGTGCACCGGTGAAGCTCATCCCAAGCTTCGACTGTTACCATGCCACTGACGGCTACCACGGCGATCAGTCGCTCGATCTGCTGAGCGGAGTCTTTGGCAACTACCTGCACCAGGGCGCGGACGGCGTTGGCATCTTCAATAACCCGGCCGGGTCTGCCGAACATGCGAGACGACTCGGGTTGCGCCAACAGGCGAAGTACAATCCGGAAATCCTCACCACGATTGGCAGCCTCGCCACCATTGCCGGTAAGCCGCGCTACTACGCGCTGGACCGACGAGGAGGCTACGCTCATGTGGAGGGCCACGGTTCGTCCAACGCCGGCGCCGCGCTGCCGGTCGCGCTCCGGTTCGACGGCATGCCTTCCACGTTCAGTCTGCCAATATGGGAGCCGGTGAAGCCCGGCACCGGCGCAAGGCTGCGGCTCGTGGTGTTTAACCACGTCGAAGGCGACGCAGTCGCCTTGAAACTAAACGGCGCCATGCTCAAGCGAGAACTCGTGGACCCGCAGTGGAAGGATGCTCGGATTTTCTCTCCGCTGCCACAGCCGGAGACCGTGACGCCTGGAGCACTCGTGAAGAACCTCGAAGCCCAGCACCTCACCCGTATTGAGTTCCTCGTCCCCACCGCAATCCTGAAACGCGGCGAAAACAGCATTGCCATCGCAGTCGACCGGAAAGGCCCGTTCACGCCCTCTAAGGCGGTGAAGGTTGAGAAGGTCGAACTACATCTGAAATGAGAGACATACTACTAAAAGGTGACACCAGGATGCGTCGCGATGCATAAAAACCACAAGCCCAAACCGGGTTCATCTGAGCTCACTGGCCGCCGCCATTTTGTTCAAACCGCCACTGCCCTCAGTAGTTTCGGCGCACTGTACGCGGCCGGGTTCAAATTCACGCCTGAGCATCAAGCCGCGGTAAACCGGCAGCGGCGCATCTTTTTCCAATACGATCCGGCGGCGGACATTCAGAAGAAAGGTGGGTTTGGCGCGGACATGGATGCAGTGATGCGGTACGTGTTTGACTTTGCCGACCTGCCCGGCAGTCAGCTCGATGCGATCTGCATTGATATCTCGAATGAAGGCGTCGCGCATTATCGGAGCAAGATTCTGCGGCCAATCCAGCATCCGGGCCTCGTCAAGTGGCGCGAGCGGGGACTCGATTACTTCGACGAACTGATCAAGCAGGGCCACCAGCGCGGCAAAGAAGTCTGGTGGGGCCTGCGCATCAATGAGGTTGAGCGCGGTGACCTCATCTATTATGAAAAGGGCGGCGCATCTATCTCTGACGAGCGCAATCCCGTGAAGGCGGCGCATCCCGAGTGGCTGATCCGTTCCTGGTGGTGGCAGGGTTTCTACAATTACGCGGTCAGGGAAGTGCGCGCGTACCGCCTCTCCATCATCCAGGAAGTCGCCGAGCAGTATGACTTTGATGGCGTGCATCTGGACTTCCTCCGGCACACACCCTTCCTGCCTCCAGGCAAGCAATGGGAAAATCGCGAGCACCTCACCCACTTCCTGCGCGACGTGCGCCAAATGTTGCAGGAGCGCGCCGCCAAACGCGGCCGTCCGTTCCTGCTGGCCTGCCGGGTGCCGGATTCGCTCGAGGGATGTCACACAGACGGGATCGATGTTGCCAAGTGGGCGGCCGAGACGCTCATCGACGTGCTCATCATCGGAACCCGCACCATCAACGTTGACGTCGCGTCCTTCCGCAAAGTCGTGGCCGGAGCACCGGTAAAGCTCATCCCGAGCTTCGATTGTTACCACGCTACCGACGGCTACCACGGCGATCAGTCACTCGATCTACTTAGCGGCGTCTTTGGCAACTACCTCCACCAGGGCGCGGACGGTGTCGGCATCTTCAACAACCCGGCTGGGTCTGCCGAACACGCGAGTCGGCTGGGGTTGGGCCAACAGGCGAACTACGCCCCCGAGATCCTCACCACCATCGGCAGCCTCGCCACGATTAACGGGAAGCCCCGCTACTACCCCGTCGAGCGGCGCGGCGGCTACTCCGCCGTGGAGGGTCATGGGTCATCCAACGGCAATGCTCCGCTGCCGGTCACACTTCGGTACGACGGTGCGCCCTCCGTGATCACCCTGTCCGTGTGGGAACCTGTGAAGCCCGGTGCCGCGGCCACACTACGCCTCGTCCTGTTTAATCACGTCGAAGGCGACGAACTTATCGTTCATCTGAATGGAGCAGCCTTGAAGCGCGACCTCACCGACCCACGGTGGAAGGATATTCGGATCTTCTCGCCACTCGCCCAGCCGGGGATCACGCCCGGCGCTGTTTTGAAGAATCTTGATCAGCAAAAGCTCGCGCGAATTGAGTTCGGAGTTCCCATCGAGCGTTTGAAACGGGGCCCCAACACCCTAGCCATCTCCGTGAACCGGACTGGCTCATTTCCGCCCGCCAAGCCTGTGCAGCTTGAGAAGATCGAGCTGCATTTGAAATAGCAGCCAGAACTCAGCGCTTGAAACAGCTACCGGACCGCCGCAGCCCAGTTCAGGCGGATCGTGATCGGCGAGCCGGGCTGATCCACAAAACGATTCACCAGGAACCGGCCGTCCGGGAAGATGCTGTAAGGGTAGCGAACTGCTGAGTAGGAAAAGGCCTTGGCCTCGAACAGCGGCACGGGCTTGGCCGCCTTTAGGCCTTGTTCGCCGACCTCCAAGCGGACGCTCATCATCATCCCGTTCGGCGCAAGATAGGACAGTTCGTAACCGTTTCGCGACTGCCAAAGGGGGAAGGCCCCCCCATCGATGGAAACCGTCCAGCGCCGGTCAGAAACACGTTCGCCGTCCCAAGCCTTGACATAAATCTCGTCGCGCCCGGAATCGTCCGAGGTGTAAGCGATGAGCTTCTCGTCGCCCGAAAGCCGCGCCTGGCGTTGGTTACCCGGCTCGACAGCAATCGGAACGCGCTGTTGACTGGCGAGTTCCAACATCCAGACATCGAAGCCGTCACTTTCACCCCCACGCAATGTGAGCAGGTGCTTTTCGTCTCTGGTGATCTGCTGCGGGAAGTCGCCGCTTCGGCTGCTCAGAATGAACTCGCCCGCTCTCCCGTTGCGGAGGTCGAAGGTCCGCATGCCTGGACGCGATTTCTCGGCGATGGAGAAAATCAACCGACCGCTGTCCGGAAACCAGGCTGGGTTCAAGTTGTTTGCCGGCTCGTTAGAGACCCGAACCACGGCTTGACGTTCCAGGTCGTGAAGAAAGACATCGCTTGTGCCGAGCGTTGGATCCCGGCGCTCGAATGCGAAATAGCGTCCATCGGGCGAGAGCTGGAGGTCGCCGAAGTCACCCGGGCCGGCCGGGTTCGCAAGCACGCGGCCATCGCGAGCAAGCACCACCGGCGACGTCTGGTTTGCCACACCTTTGAAAAACACCAATGCCCGATCGCTCACGGCATGAAATGGACTTCCGGTGGAAGAAGGGAACGGCAGTCCCGAAGCGAGTTCCGCCGGTTTCCCTGTGATGTTACCGGACGACACATCGAACGATTGGGCGAGTAGCGCTCCGCGCGAAATATAGAGCAGTCGCGCGTTCCTGCCCGTATCATCAAGGGCGAGAGATGGGCTGGAGATCGCATCGGTACCCGCAAGCTGCCGCGGCGGCACGCCGTCGAGGTTGCGGAGCCAGATCCCGGATGCGCCGGGTTGCTCCGCTCCGGAGTAGTAGAGGAAGCTGTATCCATCCGGAAGGAACGTCGGCCAACGGTGGACGAATTCTCGACGGCCCGTGTCCAGGCTGCCTACGGGACGAACCTCGCCACCTTCGGCGGGGACGCGAAGCAGTGGTCCGGAGGTACTGGCGGCGAACAGGATGATATTCCGTGATCCCCAGGAGCCGCCACGGGCGAGCGGGGCATCGCAGATCACCTGGACATTCCCGTCCGACACGCGGATGCGCTTGAGCCGCCGCTGGGAAAAGAAAGCGATCTGCCGGCCCTCCGGCGACCAGAATGGGAAGCTCGCATCCTCGGTCCCTGGCAGCGCACGCAACGCCGAGGAATCGAGTGCTCGTAGCCATAACCGGCGGACGCCCTGCCTATCCACCGCCGGAATAACAATCGAACGCGAATCCGGCGCCAGCGTCCCAATGCCGGCATCAAGATCCAAGCGCAGAGTGTCCGGAAGGACGATGGCGAACTCGAGAAGCTCCACTGGCCTTACGCTGCTGGTACTGCGGCTCAGCCAGAGTGTGGCTGCGAGCAGCAGTGCCCCACTCAGGACCCACACCGCCCTCTTTGGCCAGTTGGGTGATTCCACTGCCGGTCTTGATTCCTCCACGGCTTCCGGGGTACGGAACCGAGGCACATACGAGCCTGGCACAATCTCGATACGCACGGGGTCTTGTTGCCCTTCGCCCGCATAGTAGGCTGCTAGCGATACGCGCAGGCGATGGGCCTGGGACCGGACGATGTTGTCGATACGAGGATCGAAGTTGCTGCCGCGCTCGAAGACCTCGACACCGATGTTGTACTCCTTAATGGCGTCATCGTTGCCGTCGAGCGTGTGCCTGGCAACGTAGCGGAGAAAACCGCTGAGCTTCGGCGACCTCCGGAACGATGGAGAGTCGAGAACCTTCTCCAGTTCTGCCTGCGCAAGATCTAGTGGGACAGTCGGCAACATGGTCGGACTCTCAATTATATTCTCCGGTCCCGAACCCCGTAACTTTTCTCGCGTCATCCAAGGACACCAGGAATTGCCAGGCGGCCATTCAGAACGGCATGGGCATCGGCAGCATGGATCACGGTCGTTTGTCTCTTTGGTCCTGTTGATGGTGGGCGCTCTGCCGTCGACAGAAATCTATCAGCTTCTATCGCATGATGCCTTCGGCTGGTCGAGGAAGCAGGCCAGGACCAAGCCGCCGTAAACCGGCGACTGCCTGCCATGAGAAACCACTCACGGCTTGGCCGGAAGACCTTCAGGAATCCAGTCGGACGAGCTAAAGAGTTCGCTCAATTCTGAATTGCTAAAGGAGAGATAGTTCGTTGGAATTCGCAAAGTGCCTTGTGGAGGTGCAGGGGCCTTCTGTCCCAGGGATGGCGCTGGATTGGTTGGAGAAGCTTTGTTAGCAGACGCAAAGAGTAAAGCAGTGCAGGAGAACAGAAAGAATGCGATTCACAGTGGGAACCATGCTATCAAGCAAGCGCTTTGAGACGGGCAGGCGGGCGCATTATTGGAATCATTTTTGTATCGAAGTGTTTGCGGCGTAGGGATCGATCTTGATCTTCAGCTTGGCCGGAAGCGGTGCAGGGTCAATCGAGGCCACATCGATCCGTTGGGATTGCGCCTCGGCTGCGGCGAGGCCGGCGATCTGGCCCAGGGTCATCCATACCGGTTCCATGCGCAGTACGGACATTGCCACGTGTGTACAGGACAGAGCAACCGGCACCAGCAGATTGTCGACCCGCCTGGGCAACATTGCGCCGTATGGCACTTGCCCGGGCTGTGCAGGGCCGAAGGCTTTTTTCGGGTACCACAACACGCCTTCCATAAAACCATCGACAGCGAAGCGGCGATCGTGGCAGGGATGGACATCGAATGAGTGCTCGCCAATGGCGATGGGCTGACTCACGCGTGGCGTGCGGCCGGTTTTGGGGTCGACGGTGAAGTTGTGCTGTGTTACCAGGGCGCGGCCTTCGATGCGCCTGCCCTGCCGAACGTAGATCTGCCAGGGCCAATGGCCGGAATCCTTGAACTCCTGCTTGTGTAGTCCGATCGGTGCGAGGTTGTCGCGAATCGCCGAAGGGACTCGAGGGTCATGCTGGAGGAACCAGATGAGGCCGTGGATATGGTCGACGTGGAATTGGGCGAGACGTGCGCGATGGTGACGGCTGGCTTCGGGCCAGGTCCAACTGGCGCCTGGCAAGTTGGTGCTGGTGAGCCCCTCGATATTGCCATTCATTTGAAACTTGCGATGAGGTAATTGGGTGCCTCGACCGAAGCGTGTGACGCGGCCGCTGGCGAAGTCGTCGAGGATCGGAAGATAGTCGGGAAGATGCAAATCGTAGGTGTAAGGCTTTTCAATTGACACCTTTTGCGCTGGATCGTCGGTAAAGATGGAACGAGCACAAAAGGCCTGAATGGCAGGTGAGGCTTCTCCGCTGTCTGGCGTTAAGATCTGTTGCCCTGTGCGCCAGTTCATGTAGTGGATGCCAGCGAAGCGCTCGCCATGCTCGGCGCGGCTCTCGCGACCCACACGGTAGGGCACCTTAGCGACGGCGGCGAGATCGCCTTCGTAGGTGCCATCGATGAACGTACGGGCAGTGATGGTGAGTTTGTTGTTATCGGGCGCGTCGAGTTCCACGCTGGTGATGCGACGGCCAGTGAGTTTGGCGCTGGAGAGGTGATGGCCGGGAAGCCAACGCAAACTCTTTTCGCCTTGGAGCATTTGGTCAAATGCGGCTTCTGCCACCGAGGGCTCGTAGAACCAGCCGTCCTTTGTGCGGGCATACTCTTCGGGCTGGTTGGCGAGCGTGCGCTGGTAGTGAGTACGAACCAAAGCAATGAACTCAGCCACCTGACCGCCGAACAAATCTGTTCGCACGGCATCGGTGGTGGAGAGTCCGCTGGCGGCCATGCCACCGAGATGGCGTTGGGGACAAGCCAGGATGACACGCAGACCACGGCGAGCGGCCTCTACAGCGGCGGTAACGCCTCCGGGCGTAGAGCCGTAGACGAAGACATCGCAGGCAGTGGGTGGAGCGGCCGCCAATGCGGCCATGCTGGTGGCGAAGAATTCTCTGCGAATCATGTCAACTCCTTTTCGATTTCATCCATCAGGCAGTGTAAGAGAAACTGATGGGCTTCCTGAATCCTTGCCGTATCGTGGTGAGGAACAACGAGGGCATGAGTGGCAAGGTAGATTGCGGCACCACCATCGCGGCCGAGAAAGGCCAGTGAGGCAATGCCGAGAGATTTTGCGGATTCGAGCGCTCGGAGAATGTTCGGTGATTGGCCGCTGGTGGTGAAGACGACCAGCAGGTCGCCGCGTTGGCCTATAGCTTCGATTTGACGGGCAAAAACGTCTTCGAAGCGATAGTCGTTACCGATGCAGGTGAGGACAGCGCCGTCAGAGTTGAGGGAGATCGCCGCCAGGGCGCGACGATCTTGCTTGTAGCGCCCGGCGAGTTCTCCGGCGAGATGTTGCGCTTCGCAGGCACTGCCGCCGTTGCCACAGATGAGGAGCTTGTGGCCGGTGCGCAAGGTGGAGGAGGCAAGTTTTGCGGCGTGTTGAAGGCCGTCACTCAGCTCGTTGAGTCGAGAGAAGACGGAGAGGGCTTGGGAAAGTGCTTCGGTCATATGGTCTTTCGGAGTGCAAGTCTCAGGATGATTGCTGCTATCGGATGGAGTAGCGCGGCGAGGCAGAACGCTGCAGGGTATCCGAAGGTCTGAATCACGAAACCGAGAATCTGGGCGAAGAAGGCACCGGCGAGGCTACCAGCCATGCCCATCATGCCAAAAACGGTCGCCGTGGAGTGATTCGGAATGACATCTGCGCACAATGCCGCAGTAGTGGTGGCCCAGGCTTGGGTGAGCATTGCGACAAAACAGGTAACCGCGATCGCAGTGGCAGCGGTGGGGGCAAGGCCGACGAGCGCGCCGAGCGGCGCAAGGATGCCGACAGCGCTCAGGATGAAGAGGCGGGCACGCGGTGGATGGATGCCTCGGCGAACCAGCCAGTCGGACAATGCACCGCCGCCCAAATGGCCGAGGTCAGCGAAGAGAAAAGGAATCCAACCGTAGAAGCCGATTTCGGCAAGACTGAGATGGCGTTCGCGCTGGAGATAGTCTGGCAGCCAGAAGATGTAGAAATACCAGACAGGGTCGCTGAAGAATCGGGGCAGGACAAGTCCCCAGACCTGGCGCTGTTTGATGAGATCCCGCCAGTTTGCGCTGGATACCGGAGTGTCTTGCGCAGGGGCCTTGGGTTTATAGGTGATCCACCAAAGCGGTAGCCAGAGCAGGCCAAGCGCGCCGGGGATGAGGAAAGCGTATTGCCATCCGAACTTCAAGGTGATCCAGGCGATGAGAGGCGGGGCGGCGATGGCACCGATCGTGCTGCCAGAGGAGAAGATGCCCGAAGCGATGCCTCGATGTCTTGGGGGGAACCATTCGCCACAGACTTTGACACCGGCGGGATAAACGCAGGGTTCGCCGATGCCGAGGAGAAAGCGGAAGGCGCCGAGAGAGAAGGCACTGCGCGCAAAGGCCGTTAGCATGGTGGCGACAGACCACCAGCCGAGGGCAAGGCTCAGGCCGAGCCGCACTCCGAGCCGGTCCATCAATCGACCACCGAGCGCGTACATGACGGTGTACGGCACCAGGAAGGCAGTGACGATGTTGGCGTAGTCTTGCTCGGAGAGGTGGAATTCCTTGCGTAGCAGTGGGCTCAGGATCGAGAGCGTCTGCCGGTCGATGTAGTTGATCGTGGTAGCGGCGCAGAGCAATGCGATGATGAGCCACGACCTCATTCGGGCGGCGCCTGACGTTTGTAGGTTTCGTAGCTATAGGCGCCCACGGCTGAGGCGCCGCCATCGATGGTGAAGGTCTGCCCGGTGATGTACTGAGCAGCAGGTGAAACTAGAAATGCGATCAACTCGGCGACTTCTGCAGGCTCAGCCAGCCGATTCAGCGGAATGCTGCGGCTGCGTTCGGCGTATTTCGGTCCTTCGAGAACCTTGCGCAGTTGCTCGGTTGCAACTGGGCCAGGAGCGACGGTATTGACGCGGATTTTGTGCGGAGCGAGTTCCACGGCCAGGACCCGTGAATACGATGCAACTGCTCCTTTGGCGGCGGCGTAGGCACCGGTACCATACATGGCCATTGAAGCGGCGATGGAACCGATGTTGATGATGGCACCGCCTTGATTCTGCGCGACCATTGCGCGCGCAGCGGCCTGGCTGCAGCGGAAGGACGCTGTAACGTGCAGATCGAAGAAACGCTGCCAGGTAGCGAGATCAATCTCCAGCAGGGGGGCCATTTGGGCAACTCCGGCAGAATTGACCAGAGCGTCGAGACGACCAAAAGTATCGAGGGCGGTTTTCACGAGCAATTCCGGAGTTCCGTCGTCGCGCAGATCGGCGACGACCGCAGTGCTGCCCGAGAGTTGCGCGGACATAGCTTGCAAGTCTTCCGTAGAGCGCCCGTTGAGCACGAGCCCGAAGCCCGCCTTGTGCAGATGCTCAGCAGTAGCGCGACCGATGCCACGCGCTGCGCCTGTGATGATGGCGACCGGTTTCATGCACGGGCTCCTGCCGAGGCAGCATAACAGGCTTCGACAATGCGTACGTCTTCCCGCCCCTGTTCGCCACTTACTTCCGGATCGCGATCGGCGAGTAGCGCTTCGCAGAACCTTCGGTGCTGATTGTAGGGATTTGCGGCGTCATCCCACTCGGGCGCGAGGGCATTCTCGAAGCGCTCGAAGGAGCCGTCGCCTTTGAGCTTGAGATACTCACCATCGAAGGCACCCGTCTCTGCCGTGAATTCGACGACGTTGTTGTCGCGATAGTGAATGGACCCCTTCGTGCCGAGCAACGAAACGTGCTCTTCCAGGCAACACCAGGATGTTTGAATCTCGCCGAGGCTGCCGCCCGAGAGCCGGTACTGCGCCAGCATCAAATCGTCGCCTTCCAGATGCGGACAGGCAAAGTTGGTAGCCATGGCCTGAACTTGTGCGACGTCCTGATCAAGAAGCCAGCGCATGAGGTGCTGATAGTGCACGGCGAGTTGGATGAAGGATCCGCCGCCGGTGCGCTCTTTGGAGGCACGCCAGTTGCGGTCGGTGCCGCCCCAATTCAAGCCGCCGCGATGGGCGAGGCGAGCGCTGAACAGAGCCACCTTGCCCAGGCGGTCTTCTTCGACCAGGCGTTTGATATCGCGAAACAGAGGATGGTCGAGCAGATTCATGTAAACGCCCAGCTTGCGGCCAGACCCGGAGTGCGCTGCAAGGATGGCGTCGCATTCGTCAGCAGTGCGTGCCATCGGCTTCTGGAGGAGTACGTGCTTACCGGCATTGAGTGCCGCAACAGCGTGTTCTGCGTGGAGATGGTTCGGCGTGGAGATGACCACCGCATCGACCTCCGGCCCGAGCACATCGCTGAATTCGCACGAGGACAAAGGACAGGCCAGTTCCCGTGCGGCGTTCTGGGCTTCCTCGATATTGGCATCTACGCAGGCAGTTACTTGCACATCGGCCAGATGCGCGTCGGTGCGGCGATAGCGTTTGACAACGCCGCCGCATCCGGCCAGGGCGATTCTCAATTTTCGATTGGACACTTTTGTTGAGCTACTCCTTTAGCGCCTCCCCAGATCGTCGAAGCGGGCGATAGGAAAGTCGAATGATTCACGAAAGTACTATTTGAGAAGGCGAGGGTCATCGAGCGACCGCCGCATCCGGCGAGAGGATAGCTCCTTGTTCGCGCAGGCTCTGCTGGAGTATGCTCGTGTCCATTTTGCGTGGGGCGATGCCGCCCCGAGCCGCGATGGCGGCCGCCACACCGGCAGCGTGGCCTGTAGCCAGCGAGGTGCCCGGGACGCGGGTAGAGCCATGAGCACGGTGTGTGGTGGAGATGGGACGACCGGCGACCAGCAGCCCATCGACGCTCCTGGGCACCAGACAACGATAGGGGATCTCGTAAGGATCAGGCGGACTCTCTTTGTGGGGATGAACGCCCACAAAGCCGTTGGTGGGATGAATGTCGATTGGCCAGGCTCCAAGCGCGATTTTGTCCTCAAAGCTGCGACGCGACCAGATGTCTTCTTCCGTCAGGGTGTAGACGCCTTCGATCTTGCGGCTCTCGCGCACGTGCAAGTCTGTTGCGCCGGCGAGGATGTAGGAGTCGGCCAGCGCGGGCACCTTTTGACGAAGCACGTTGTAGATGGTGAGCATGTCTTCGCGAGCGTTCTGTTCAAGCCGGGTGCGCTCTTCCGGATCGAGCGGATTGCCGATGACGCGAGTGGAGTTTATCGAGACTTCGTATTCGTTGAGCCGGATCACCCATGGGCCGCCATAGCGCATGCCGGAGCCGTGCATTGCCTTCTGCGCGGCGTCTTCCAGCATTTTCCAATCCCAGCCGCGCGCCACATTGCCGAGGCGAAAGTGATAGGTGATGGCCTGCAACTCTTCACTCTGCTGCCACCGGGCACCGGAGTAATGGGCGATCTCGGCATCGCCGGTGGCATCCACCACGCAGGAGGCGCTAAAGTGCGCTCGCCCATCCATCAGCGCCGCCTCGACGCCAACCACTCTGCTATCTTGCATCAAAACACCTACTACGGGCGCACGATAGAGCGTGACTGCACCGGCATGCGTTAGCAGTCGATCGATTGCCACCTTCATGTACTCGGGATGGAAGCTGACCACTTCGCCCGGATTGTCGCTGGTGCCCAGCCCGCCGAGATCGCGGAGTTCGTCCAGCAGCGAGGTGGCGAATCCGCCGACCACGACCTGATTGCTGTCAGCGCAGGAGACCACAGCATCGAGCGTATGAATCATGCCTGCTACCGGAGTGCCGCCAGCGAAACCGAGGCGTTCCAGCAAGAGCGTCCGAGCGCCGGCTTTGGCCGCTCCCCAGGCTGCGGCGCTACCGGCGCATCCCGCGCCACAAACGATGACGTCATAGATCTGTCCATCCAACCGGCTTCTCTGCATAAGTTACTTCGTGGTTACTCCCGAGATGGTTGGACTAAGAATCTGCCGGTGCCCAGCATGGTCTTCGGCAAAGATCCGGTAGAAGTACTCGCGCCCCGGCTGAAGCTTCTCATCGACATACATTTCGAGGAACTTGCCAGAAGGTTCGACAACTGCAACTGGTTCGCCCAAAGCGAATCTTGCAGATTCGCCCCGGTAGATCCAGTAACGGGCAAGATCTGGTTCCTGATTCTTGCGCCAGTAGAGCATCAGTCTATCCTTGGCCCGGGTGATGACGCCGGGCTCGGCGATCACGGCGGGCGGCGAGAGATTCCGCGATGCGGTAGATGCTACCACTCGTGCAGGCGTGCCGTGCCGTTGATGCTCGTTTACAGGGATCACATGGTATGTATATCGCGTGCGGTAGCTGAGGCCGCGGTCCAGGTAAGTGCGGGCAGACGTTCGCGCAATCCACGTCGCCGCCGTGGCTGGATCATCAGGATCGAGCGAACGGTAGATGTCATACGCGGGTGCCGCCGCACCAGTCCAGGCCAGACGCACAGCTTCGTCACTGGCCGCGGTCGCGGTCAAATTTAGTTGAACTGCTGGCGGCGGTCCGGTCTCGACACGGATAGTCTGCATCGAGTAAGCGTCCATAGGAACCTTGAGCTTTCCGTTGGTCACGGCGAGCGGTTCACCATCGTTTTCAACCAGGTCTGTCAGGAAAGCCCGTTGGACATGCAGCGCGGACAGGTCGACCTCAACGGCCGTGGCCTGGCCGCGTGTCTCGACCAGGCGGAGGACCCAGCCGCGGCCGGGTTGTTCACTCGCCTTGAGCACAGCTAATTCTACATTCGGAGCGTCAAGTTTGAGGAAGCCCTGGACAGCATCTTTCCAGCGGCCTTGCGGATTCTCGCGCAGTGAGATCGCCTTCAGCGGCGTCGCGACGTCCCAGCCGAATTGCTCTGCTTTGTCGCCCCCATGAGTGGTCAGCGAATAGCCAAGGGTCGCACTAGACTCTTGGGGCGAGGTGGTGAGGAGTCCAGCCATCCGATTGGACCAGGCATAACTGAAGAGATGGCTGCCGGTGGGGCGGTAGTCGATTGAGAACTGGTTATAGCGGATTTCTCCGAGGTGGAAGGTGGCCGCATTCCAGGGGGCCAGCGTGACACCTCCTTTGGAATTGCTTACGTCAATCCAGCGATTGGCCATCAGATAGTCATGGGTGCCCCAACGGAGTTGATCCACATAAGGCCTCACGACGCCGCCGGGATACTCGGCGCGGAACTCGGCACCTTCCACCAAAAATGGAAAGGCGTAAAAGAGGTTCTCGCGATACCGCTCCTCGAAGCGGTCAGTGTATAGCGTGCGAACGTGATCGAGCTTATTGACAAAGTCGATTCGCTTCAGCCCGGCGTAGAGTGTGACAGCCTGCTCGATCGCAGCTCCGGTTTTGTCGTCGTCGATCAGTACCCGGAAGGTTACCGAAACGGGTCCCGCTTCGCTCGATTGAGCCTTGGCCCTTAGCGGAGAATGCGAGCCAGTGGGGTGGGCCTCGCGGGAGGCAGTGGAGACATAGACCATCTGATTCGCTCCGTGCGCTGCCTTGGGATCTATCCACTCACGGCCGTTGGACTTCTCACGAATGCTGCGGACGACGCCCGTCACAGCGTCGAAGCCGATCTCGTAGAATTCGTTTGCGATGGAATGTGGCATCGCGCTCAGCGTCTTGCCAGGCGGTGCAGCGACAGAATCGATGCGGTAGAGGCGATAGCCAAGAGCGGGCACATCTTCCGCGATGAAGATGGACTTTCCGTCGCGCTGCTGCACGGCGATGCGCTTGCCTGTCGCGACATCAATGAGTGACGCCGCGCGGCCTTCCCATTCCACCAGACTGGTGCGCGCGTGCGCGAGTCCATTGAAGACGGCGACTGTGGACCCAGTGCTGGCAATCTGTGTCGCCAGCGCGGAGGAGGCTTGCTTCCAAAGCGACTCGGCATCACTCAGTGCGCGCCGGGCTTCATGCTTTTTGATCCAGGCACCGTTGAAAAGCTGAACGTCGCTGGCAGGCAATAGCGTGGGCCAGCTATGTTCGTCGTAGTCGAAGATGCGTGTGTACGTGCGGTTCACTTCGGCCGGCGAAAGCGTGAAGGCCGGAGAATGCGCACCCACAAGTGCACCCACGGTCTCGGCGAGGGGCAACAATCTGGACGCCTTTCGCTTCCAACCCTGTGAGTCGGGATCGATAGTGGCATAGTCTGCGGAGAAGTTGTTCATTTCGCCTCGCAGTGTCGGCAATTGCGCGCCCCAGCGAGACTCGATGTAGCTGAAGAACGGATCGGGTCCGGTAACCCGGATTTCGGGATAAGCATACTGGCTGGACCAGCGCGCAAGAAGGCCGCGATCGTAGAACGGCACGTCGTGGTCGCCATACGCCGGTTCCAGGATGGCATCGTAGGCGTAAGGGCCCAAGAGGTCACCTGCTTCCACGCGCTGCAGGTAAGAATTGACAAAGTCGCTGGGAAGGTCACCCATGATGGAACGCGACGCGTTCCCTGCACCAGTCTGTCCAAACCAGAAGCCCTGTCCGTAATGCGACCGCCAGCCGAAGAGAATGCGGTCTTTGCCGTTAGGCCCCTGCCACCAGAAGAGCGCTGGCACTTGCGTGGTGCGATAGTCGTTGTTGCCGCCTGTGCGCCAACCCTGGCCCAAGCGCGCAATGTACTTGAACCCAGCCTGCGCCGCAGCTTGTGCGGCTGACCATGAGACGCTTGGGTTATCGACAATCATGAAGGTCTTGAGGTCGAGGCCGAAGCGGTCCTTCATTTCACGCCGGGCGGGATACATGCTGCGGGCGAGTTCCTCGTAGTCCATCCATTGCGCATGAACGCCACTGGGCGCTCCGCCCAGATGCATGGTTCCTTTTGCCAGGTAGTCTCGCGCGAGCTTTCGCCACGCGACCGGGCCACGCTCCTCAATGTAGTTGCGGAAGAAGACCAACGTCTCCATAGTGAACTGGTAGCGATTGCTGGCGGCGCGTTCGAACTCGCTCTGGTTCTCGGGGTTTCCGCTCAAATGTTTGGCGAGATCGATGAAATCGGCGACCTCTTTTTGCTTGTTGAAGATGTAATCTTCGTAACCGAGATCCTCGTGGGAAGACTCCATGATGAAGACCTTCCATTTGCGAGCAGGCCGCCACGCCTTCTTCACTTCGATCGGTGGTTGTCCAGCGCAGCGTGCCGTGAAGGCGATCTCAGTCGGAGCCGCTATGTCGTCCACCAGGACACGATGTCTGGATACTCCTGCAGCGGCGGTCACTTTGACCGGTGGCGACTGTCCTGCGGACAGGTCGCAGGTTGCCGGGGCAGCATGATCATTCACCAGTGCGACCATCGCCACCTGGCGCAGCGGTGTGGCGCGCGGGAACAACACCGTCGGCTCAACGTTTGCCACGTTGACGGCTGCCAGCAAAGGCCATGCGCAGAATGCGATTGAATAGCGAATCAAGTCAGAATCTCCTTTACGACATGCGCTTTCTCGACGCCAGTCAGCTTCTGGTCGAGGCCTTGATAGGCATAGGTCAGGCGCTGATGATCGATGCCCATTTGACGGAGGATGGTCGCCTGTAAGTCGCGAATATGGACCGGGTCGCGCGTCACGTTGTACGAGAATTCGTCTGTCTCTCCGTGCGTGACACCTGGCTTCAAGCCGCCCCCGGCCATCCACATTGTGAAGCAGCGCGGGTGATGATCGCGCCCGTAATCGGTGGGAGTCAGTTTCCCCTGTGAGTAAATGGTGCGGCCGAACTCACCGCCCCAGAGAACCAGCGTCTGGTCGAGGAGTCCTCGGCTGCGCAGATCCTCGATCAAACCGAAGGACGCCTGGTCGATATCTTTGCATTGGCTGGGTAGAACCTCCGGCAGGGTGGCATGCAGCTCCCAACCGCGCTGGTAGATCTGAACGAAGCGCACGCCCCGCTCCACCAGACGTCGCGCCTGCACACAGGTCCGCGCAAATGAGCCGGGTGTGCGGGCGTCTTCTCCGTAGAGCCGATAGGTGGACTCGGGCTCTTTGGAGAAGTCAGCCAGTTCCGGCACGGACGTTTGCATGCGAAATGCCATTTCATACTGCTCGATTCGTGCCAGCACTTCCGGGTCTCCGTTTCGGCGTTGTTCCAGTTGGTTCATCTCCTTGAGCCCGTCGAGTACGATGCGCCGCCCTGGCGCACTTACACCCGGTGGATTCGACAGATAAAGTACCGGGTCGCCCATTGAGCGCAGGGCAACGCCGGAATGTTTCGATGACAGAAACCCGCTGCTCCAGAGCCGCGCCGAGATGGGTTGCACGTTGGCTTTGGGATGCGTGTGGCTGGCGTGCAATACAACGAAGGTCGGCAGATCCTTGTTCATCGAGCCGAGGCCGTAGCTGATCCAGGAGCCTATGCAGGCTTTGCCGGGCACCATGCTGCCGGTTTGAATGAATGTGATGGCGGGATCGTGATTGATGGCCTCGGTCTGGAGCGACTTGACGAACGTCAATTGATCAGCCAGCTTTGCGGTGTGCGGCAGCAGATTCGAGAACCAGGCACCACTCTGCCCGTGCTGGCGAAATTCGTAAACCGAGGGCGCAATGGGGAAACGTGTCTGGCCCGACGTCATGGTGGTGAGTCGCTGGCCGTGGCGAATGCTCGCGGGCAGATCCTTGTCGTACCAATCCTTCATCGCGGGTTTGTAGTCGAAGAGGTCCATCTGCGGTGGGCCACCCACCATGTGCATGTAGATGATGCTTTTGGCACGCGGCGCAAAGTGCGGCAAACCTGGAAGGGTCTCCCCTTGCAGGAGTTGGGTGAGCGCTGCTGCACCCAGCCCCTGGGCGCCACGACGGAAAAGAGCACGCCGGGTATGTTGCAAGCCACTCATTTGTTCAACACCTCATCGAGATTCATCAACTGGCTCACCAGCATCACCCAGGCAGCGGCGTTTGCATCGGGACGACCGCTGATGGCGCGGGCCTCGTCTTCATGCAGCCGATAATGTGCCACGAGTCGCGAGTGCGTTTGCTTGGCTGCTGCTGTCTCTTCCGGAGTCAGACGCCGCGCGAGCAGGCGACGGGCCACATACTCAAGCGGTGCGGCAGAGCGTTGCGTTGCCTCTTTGGACAACGCCCGCGCGGCCGCAAAGAAGTCCGGATCGTTCAAAGTCACCAGAGCCTGCAGAGGCGTGTTGGTTCGCTCGCGGCGCACAACACAAGTCTCACGCGTCGGAGCATTCAGGATTTCAAGCGCCGGCGGCGGGGCCGCGCGTTTCCAGAACGTGTACAGGCTGCGTCGCCGCAAAGCGGGCCCGGAGTCGGGCTGGTAGAAGCGAGTGTTGCTGAAGAGGACCGCCACCGACTCCCATACCCCCTCCGGCTGCAACGGCTTGACGCTTTCTCCGCCAACGGCTCGTTCGAGCAGTCCGCTGGCGGCGAGCGCCGAATCACGAAGCATTTCGGCGTCCATGCGGAACCGGGGGCCTCGCGAGAGCAAGCGATTCTCCGGATCGCGCAAACGCTTGTCATCCGTAGTGACGGCAGCTTGCCGGTACGTGGCCGAGGTCACGATGAGGCGAAAGAGTTTCTTCACATCCCAACCCGATTCGCGAAACTCCACTGCCAGCCAGTCCAGGAGTTCCGGATGGACGGGTGGCTCTCCGGTGGCGCCGAAGTCGTCGGAGGTCTTCACCAGACCGGTGCCGAACAATTCCTGCCAAAAGCGATTCACGGTTACACGCGCAGTGAGTGGATTCACTTCATCCACAATCCAGCGTGCCAGGCCGAGGCGGTTCCGCGGCCATTCGGGACGCATCGGCGGCAAGACCGCTGGCGTCGCCGCGTACAACTCCTCACCCGGCTGGTCATACTGACCACGCTTTAGCAGATGCGCCTTGGCCGCTTCTTCCTTCTCGCGCATCACCAACGTTACGTTTCCGCGCATCCGGATATCCCGATATTCCTTCTCGGCCTTAGACAGCGCCAGGAACTCTTCGGGATGCTGCTCGGCCGCGTGGGCAAGCGTGTTGTGCGCAAAGAGGCTCCGAGCAACATCCAGCGGACCCAGCGCTTGAGGATAAAACAGCGTCTGCTTGATGAACTTCACGTCTGCCTGACTGCGCAAGGGACGCGCCGCCACCCGGCTGAGCGCCAGGGCGCGTCCGTCGGCATAGATCGTCACGCCCTCGGGGCGGCCCGATCCGTCCCAGGTGACCGTGATCTCCATCTCCTTGAGCGACACAGGCGGGACACGGAACGTGTTTCCACGCAGAGCCAATTGTCCTTGAATGCCCTTCCCTTCCAGGCGAAAAACGGGGAGGAAGGACTCGATGGCGAGTTCCCAGCGAAGATTATCATCATGGCGTCCTGTGGCCAGAGTGATGAGGTGCTGGTCGAGATAGCCGCATTGCACCTGCGCGGTAAAGGCCCCACGCGGTGGGACCGGCACAGATTTCGCATGGAGTTCCTCACGCTTGGGTTTTAGGAGTGCATCTTGCGCTTTGGTCTCCTTTAACAGGCCCTGCCACTGCTTGCGCAATCGCAGGATCTCGGGCTCCAGTTGTGACAGGCGGCCCGCGTCCCCGTCTCGTGGGATCAGAAGCACAGGTTCGGGTTCGGCGATCTCCCCGTGTACCGTCACTTCGGTAGTGTTGTTGAAGAAGGCCGCCATGCGATAGAAGTCCTTCTGCGCAAGCGGATCGTACTTGTGGTCGTGGCAGGTGGCGCAGCCGAGAGTGAGTCCCAAAAACACGGTAGAGGTGGTGTCCACCATGTCCTTCACGTAGATCGTCTTCACTTCTTCTGGAATCACGCCGCCCTCGCCTGTTGCTATATGGTTGCGGTGAAATCCCGTAGCGATGCGCTGGTCCAAGGTGGGGTTCGGGAGCAGATCGCCCGCCAATTGTTCCATTGCAAACTGATCGAAGGGCAGGTTGCGATTGAAGGCTTGAATCACCCAATCCCGCCAGGGCCAGATCTCCCGGCGATTGTCGGAATGCAGCCCATGTGTATCGCCGTAGCGGGCCGCGTCCAGCCAATAGCGCCCGCGATGCTCGCCCCAGTGCGGAGATGCCAGGTAGCGATCGACCACGCGCTCATAGGCGTCCGGCCTGGTATCCCGGACAAAGGCATCGACTTGCTCGGAAGTCGGCGGCAGCCCGGTGAGGTCCAGGCTCAAGCGCCGGATCAGCCGTGGGCGATCCGCTTCAGGGGCGGGTAACAGCTTCTCCTTCGTCAGCCGGGAGCGGATAAACGCGTCGATTGGATGCTTGTCGCCGTCGGGGACAACAGGCCGTACGGGCGCCACCAGTGACCAGTGCTCTTTCCACGGCGCACCCGCCTCGATCCATTCGCGGAGCACCTCTGTCTGTGCAGGTGACAGGTCCTTGTGCGCGTAGGGCGGGGGCATGCGCAAGGCGGGCTTGGCATGAGCGACGCGCTGCCACAAGATACTCTTCGCAGGGTCGCCCGGGACGACAACTTTTTCCAACGTGCCGGCCCGGGTGTCGAGCCGGAGTGCGGCTTTTCGATCCTCTGCATCCGGCCCGTGGCAGTGGAAGCAATGATTGGCAAGGATCGGTTTGACGTCCTTCTGGAAGTCCAGCGCAGCCAGCGACGAAAGAAGGAAGAGGCAGATCCCCATGAACTTAGAACAGTACTTTCAGTGCGAGCTGCCCGTTGCGGTTGCCGCCCTTCTGCGCCACCTGTCCGAAGGCAGGCGTGTTTACTGTTGTGCCCGGATTGCCCCAAAGGGGGTGATTGAGGAAGTTGAAGAATTCCGCGCGGAACTGCAGGGTGACGCGCTCGCGGATCGCCGTGTTCTTGAAGAAGGAGACATTCCAGGAGTTGACGCCGGTGCCGCGCAGGTCTGGCGATTGGGGGCCGGTGTTGCCGAAGGTAAAGGGGTCGGGCTGAGAGAAGACCGAAGTATCAAACCAACGCAGCGGAGTGCGTTGGTCTTCCGGGAGCAGGGCCGAGCGGCCGTTGTTGTTGGCTCGTTGCCCGGCGCCAAAACCAATGCTGTTTACCGGTACACCGATCGAAAGCGGCAGGCCACTTTGTAGAGTGAAGACGCCGTTCAGTTGCCAGCCGCCCACCAGAAGGTTCAGCGCACCAGGCAGCGAGTTGGCCCAGGGGCGACCCTTGCCGAAGGGCAGGTCATAGAGAAAAGCTGAGGTCATGCGATGACCCACGTCGATGGGCGAAATACTTCGTTCAATCGAGTTGTCGTACTGGTTCTGGATGCCGGTGCTACGCCAGTAACGCTCGCCAACGTTGCCGATATTCTTTGACCAGGTGTAGGCGGTGAGCAGCGAGAAGCCATTACTGAAGCGCCGCTCCAACTTGGTCTGCAGCGCGTTGTAGCTCATCTGGCCGGCGGAGACTGTGTTGTATTGTACATCTGTGAATTGAGGGAAAGGCCTCAACAACTGCCCTTGACTCAGCGTCGGGGCGGAAAACGGTCCGCGAGCAACCAAACCAAGGAAAGGATTCGGTACTTGTGCGTTTAACGCGGCGCCACGAGAGTAGAGCGAGGGGTCCAACTGATTTCCCTGGATATTGATGTACTGGTTGACGCCACGCGAGCCCACGTAACCGACGTCAAGCAGCCAGGACTTCATCTGGTGTTGAACTCCCACATTAAACTGCTGCGTGTAGGGCGCGACGATGTTGCGCAATTGGGTGGTGACGTTCTGGCCCAGTAGTGTGTTGGGCCCATCGGCATTGCCCGTCGGGGGATTGAATCCGTCCGGGAATGGATTGCTCAAGCGGCGTGCGGGCGTCAAGCCGCCGTCGGTGCTAGCGAGAAACGGCGTATCACCGTCATAGCCGAGGGCACCGAAGGTAGCAGCACCGAATCCGGTATTGACTATCGGCTGATAGAACAAGCCATAAGCAGCACGAAGAACGGTTTGCGTCTTGAGCTTGTAAGCCAGGCCGAAGCGTGGGCCGAAGTTGTTGCGGTCCACTGGATTGCGATAGCGGGAATCAATGTCCTTACCCATGAATTGCAGTGCTCCAAGTGCAGAAGGCAGACGATTGGTAGCCGCTGAACGCAGGTTCAGGTCGAAGCTGGTGTTGCGGTCGAAACGCTCGGTATAGGGCGTTTCCAGGTCATACCGGAAGCCAAGGTTCAGCGTCAGGCGGTTCGATACACGCCAGTCATCCTGGACATAACCAGCCAGGTAAAACCATTGAACGGCAATCGATCCGGGGATGCGATTGTTGCCACCCGCTGGCAGGCCCAGCATGAAGGAGGCCATGCTCCATCCAGCCGTGGGACTTGGCGCGAAGGGATCCTGTTGCGTCCAGGCCTGATTGAAGCTGAACGAAGGCGTCACGTCGCTTGCCTGGATGTCGGCGTAGCGGTACATGCGGGCATCGCCGCCGAATTTGACAGTGTGCTTGCCCGAGATTTTTGTGATGCTGCCCTGCAGGGAATGCGAAAGGTCGCCCCGGCGCAGCAGGTCGCCGTTGGAGCGCGAACCCAGGCCTTCGTAGTTGGCGATGCTGATGGGCGGGAAGGTCTTGTAGAAGACCGAGGAAGCGAACTGCGAAGGGAAGCCTGCGGCGCCAAGATCAAAACCGGCGGATTGGGGTAAGCGGCTCAGGAGCTGGCGATTTAGAGAGTAGCGCAGGTCGAGAATTGTTGTCGGCGTCAGCGTGCTCGAATATCCGACGACTGCGTTTTTGGGGAAGACAAAGAGATTCGAACCGCCGCCTCGAGCCGAAAATGCGCCGCCGGGATTGTTTTGAATCAGACAGGATGAGCATCCTGGCGTGGGCCCAAAGAGATTTGCGGCGCCCCCGCCCTGTTCGCTTTCGGTATAGCGGACGAAGAGCCGTGCGCCATCGCGGATGTTGTAGTCGGTCTTGATGGTCCACATGTTCTGCCGATTTTGGCCCGTGGCGTTCACCAGATAGTTATTGGCATTGGAGAACGGATCGATAGGAGTGGTGTTGGGCGCGGGATAGTAGGCGGCGAGGTTGCGCGCCACCGGGTCCAGGCGGTTGGCAGGAACTACGTTTCCGGGGAAAACCGACCGCGTGAAGCGATTCGCCTGGTTCGGAACGGCCGTGGTGGTGAGCGGGTCATAGATGTTGATCAGAGTTCCGGCAGCCGTACGGCGTTGAGAAAAGTCGCCTGTCTTTTCGGCTGCCGTAGGAACCGTAAGCAGCAGGCGAGAGGGCAGCACGTCCCGGTAGCCCTCATAATTGTGGAAGAAAAACAGCTTATTGCGGCCGTTGTAGAGTTTCGGAATTACCACTGGCCCGCCCACGCTGTAGCCAAAAGTATGGACGTTGAGGAAGTCCCGCGCGCGGTTGCTACGGTTGTTCAGCCATGAGTTTGCGTTGAGCACGCGGTTCTTCCAGAAGTCGTAGATCGTGCCATGCAAGTCGTTGGTGCCCGACTTATAGATCGCATTTATAACCGCGCCACCGGTTCGGCCGAATTCGGCAGCCAGAGCGTTGGTCTCGATCTTGAATTCTTCAATGGCGTCAATGGTGGGGATTACGGAGGCGGCGCCCATGTTGGCTGTCAAGGCGGTAGCGCCGTCGACCATAAATTCGTTGGTGTTCACCTGGCCGCCGTTAGACGACCATCGCCCGAAGCCAACCGATCCGGATGTTGCGGGAGCCGCGCTCGCGCCGAAGTCGTTGACGCCTGCAGTGAGCGTGGCGATCTGAAAGAGATTGCGGTTGGAAGAGGGAAGATCGACTACCTTCTTGTTGTCTATCAACTGGCTGACCGATGAAGTGGTGGTTTGCAGCAGCGGCGTCTCGGCCTTCACTTCGATGGTCTCCGTCACCTGCCCCGGTTCCATCGTTACAGGAATTTCCATCTTCTGACTGGTGTCGAGCTTGAGGTTTGCTCGAGAGAGGCGCTTGAAGCCCGTCAGTTGTGCATCGATCCGATACACACCCGGGGGAAGAAGCGGGATCTCGAAGTAACCCACGCCGTTGGTTTGGGTGGAACGCTCGACGCCCGTGGCTTGTTCGGTGGCGATCACACGTACGTTCGGCAATACGGCACCTGTGGAATCTTGCACCGTCCCAAGCATGGTACCGGTGAATGTCTGGCCGAAAGCGGCCGTGGCGAGAAGGGCAAATACGGCTGTAGCGGAAAAATTCATCATGGAAGCTCCTGAAAGTCTTTTAGAGACTAACAGAAGATGAACCAATGGTCAACTATTGGTAAACATTAAACACATCGAATAGAATAAGAAAAGCCGTGACGCGACAGGAACTCACTCAACTTATCCGCAAGAAAATCGAGCTTGGCGAGTATCCCGCAGGGAACTTTCTGCCAGCCGAGCGAAGCATGGCCGAAGCATTAAACACGTCCCGCCCGACGTTGCGGCGCGCACTTGAACCATTGGTAAAGGAAGGAATCCTGGAGCAAGAGCCCGGTCGCGGCATCATGGTGCCGGATGAAAGTACGCGGAATCCCTGGCGCATCATCGCGCTGCTCTTGCCGGATTTCACAAACCGATTCTTTGCGGAGGTGGCTGAAGCCATCGAATACGCGGCCTTCCAGCGCGGCTATCAAGTGCTGCTTTGCAACTCCAGACATCAGCCACATTTGGAGGATCAGTACTTAAAGCAACTGGCGGCGCGCAAGGTGGACGGGGTAATACTGGCGCACCAACCGAATCAACAGATACCCCAGTCGCTGGGGTTACTGCAGGCGGCAGGAATTCCCACGGTGCTGTTGTTTAGTTCGGCTCGAAATGCCGACTGCGACAGCGTCGTGCTGGATGATCGTGCGGGTGTAGAGCAGGCACTGCGCTATTTGGCATCGCTCGGCCATCAGCGAATTGCCTACTGTCCGCCACTGGGCGAGCGTACGGCGCATTCTCGTGATGCACACTATCGCGAGTTCGTCAGACGATCTGGCACTGCGCCATTGCTGTTGGATATCGTAGGCAAACCTGAGGCGGAGATCCTGGCAGCCACCCGCGCCATGCTCCAGCTTAAAAATGCGCCTACCGCTTGTTTCGCCGGCAACGACCACGTCGCACTTTTGCTGCTGAAGAGCCTGGCCACCTTGAAGGTGCGTGTGCCGGAGCAGTTCTCCGTGGTAGGTTTCGATAACCTTCGTTTGGTGGAACACTTGCCCGTACCGCTGACAACCGTCGATCAACCAAAGCACGAGATGGGCCGGCGAGCTGCAGAACTTCTCTTCGAGAGACTCGAAGCTGGCCCTGGCCTGCCGGTGCGCCGCGAAGTATTTACTCCGCACCTGGTGATTCGGGACTCCTCATCGATCGCACCACGCACCGAGGAAGCTCTAGCCGGTGTTACCGGCCTGCAGCCTACGCCTTGAGTTGCCAGGATCAGCCTGAGAGCGCACTGGGAAGATGCCACCCTGCTGATTGCCGTCGAGTTCGAGCACCTTGCGGAAGGATTCTTCAATGGTTCGGAAGGTGTAGCTCAACGGGTGGAGCCAGGTGCCCCAGAACTGCGGGATGGCCGTCACTTGGCGAGTCTCGCGGAGCAGATCCTTCTTGTAAGAGGCCATGTCGAAGCCGCGTAACATGGCCACACAGATATCTGTGCGGTTGATGCAGCCGTTCAGATCGAAGCTTAAGAATACGGCGCCCGCTAAACAGTCGATTTCCTGATTCCCCATGGAGGTGCAAGGCCACAGTCCGGAGCGAATCTGCTCCAGGGCTGACCAGTTGTTTTGTACTGTAAAAGGCAGGCACGACATGCACGAACTCGAAATACTATCGGTGGTTGCATTGCTCGAAAACGTCGCAGCCCATGACCTTCCGCGCGGCCAGGTTGGCACGGTCGTCGAACGGCTCGCCCCCGGTGTCTACGAAGTTGAATTCAGCGATGACGCCGGACGAACGTACGCTACTCACATTCTTCGAGCTGAGCAGTTGGTTCAGCTTCAGTGGTTGCGTTTTGAGCACTTGCCTTCTGCCACCTAACAGCGGTCCGAGCGCTGTTTCAGTTGCTTTGACAAGCTGGCCACGTAACTGGTGGATGATCGTTTCGCATGCGTTAGACTAGGCACTTATATTCAGATGGCGATTTCTCTCGGTGACAAACTAGGCCCTTACGAAATCCTTGCTCCTCTCGGCGCCGGTGGAATGGGGCAGGTGTGGAAGGCGCGCGATACGCGCCTGGATCGCATTGTCGCCGTCAAGACCTCTGCCGACCGCTTCAGCGAACGCTTCGAGCGGGAAGCGCGCGCGGTCGCAGCGCTGAATCACCCCAATATTTGCCAGCTTTACGACGTCGGCCCGGACTATCTGGTGATGGAGTTCATCGAAGGCTCGCCAGTGAGTGCGCCCGATTCCCCGCGCAAGCTGCTGGACATTGCGGTGCAAATGGCAGAGGGTCTGGCTGCTGCGCATGCCGCCGGGATCATTCACCGGGACCTGAAGCCAGACAACATCCTGATCACGCGCGATGGCCGCGTAAAGATTCTCGATTTCGGCCTCGCGAAAGCGGCGCATCAGGAGCTTGGCGCTGAAGAGGCTACGCGGACGGTGGCTTTGCATCTCACCGATCCCGGCACCACGATCGGCACCATCGCTTACATGAGCCCGGAACAGGCTCGCGGCGAGGTGAATCTGACGGCACAGTCCGACCAGTTCTCGCTGGGTCTTGTGTTGTATGAACTAGCGACGGGCAAGAAGGCCTTCCCGCGAGGCAGTGCGGCCGAGATCATGGTAGCGATTATCCGCGAAGAGGCTGAGGCTCTGCCAGCATCGGTGCCTGCACCATTCCGCTGGATTGTGGAACGGCTGCTCCAGAAGGAGCCGAATGAGCGATACGTTTCCACACTCGACCTCTATCGGGAACTTCGCCAGATCAGGGAACGGCTATCGGAATCGATGTCGACAAGCGCGGTTGCGGCGGTTCAGGCCGCAGGCCCCCAGCGGAGCCGCCGCAACTGGCTGGGATTTGCGCTCATTGCTGCGATCTTCGCTGCGGCGGGCATACTGGGGACCCTCTTCCTCGCCCCCAAGCCGCACAACCCGGCGAACGATATCTACACCCCCATCGAGACCTCGCTCGAAAGCCCCTCCGATCCCGCATGGTCGCCGGATGGGAAGGCCTTCACCTATTCAGCGATCTTCGAGGGGAAGCGGCAGGTCTTCGTACGCTACCTGAATTCAACGGTTGCCACCCGGCTCACGAATTTCTCCAGCGATGCGCACCCTCTCGGCTGGGCGCCGGATGGCAAACGTATCTTCCTCGCTGCAAAGAACCCGGCGGGCGACTCGCCGACGCTGGTCCTGTTTTCGGTCTCGATCGCGGGCGGCGAACCCGAGTTTGTGGCACCCCTTGCCATTGGAGCCCGTCTTGGAAGCCCGCTTGCACGCGTTTCTCCCGACGGGAAGGTCCTGCTGGGGCTCCACCGGGAATCGGATGGAACCGTGTGGCTTGGCATTTCCTCGCCGGTGGGAAGTCCCTGGAAGCGCTACGCCCCTGCGCCGTTCGAAACGAAGCGGTCGACGAATCGACCTCACATGGATCTTTCCCCGGATGGAAAGAAGATTGTCTATTTTCTGACCAACAACGGTGAAAATCAGGCGTGGCTTTTGCCCTTCCCCCCTGGTTCGGGCACACCGAAAAGGATACTGGACGGTGATGTGGGTTCGAGTATCAGCTTTTCTTGGTTTCCCGACAGCCAGCACATCGCGGCGAACACTACATCCGGTGATCGGCGCATACTCCGGCTGCTCGATACCGCAGGCGCAGGCGGCAAGCCGATGACCGGCGGCATGGTGAACCAGACGTTCCCCGCCGTCTCTCCCGATGGCCGGCGAATGCTCTTTCTGGATTCCACGAGCGACTACCGTATTGTGGCTGCTTCGCTGAAAGACGCTTCCCTGCGTACGCGGGTCCGCTCGCAATTGCGCACGGGAATGCCGTTGTGGGTCGCCAAGGGTGAACGCTTCGTTTACGCCACTTCCTCGCAAGGAGAGCCCGAGATCTGGCTGCGCGAAAGCAATGGCTCCGAACGCCCGGTACTGACTCAATCTGCCTTTCCTCCGGGAACCGGCAGCCGGTTTATGAACCCCGCTCTTTCCCCGGATGGGGGCCGGTTGGCCGTGGTGCAGATTCCTCCCCAGGGCTCGGCCTCGATCTGGATCACGTCTGTGGCGGGCGGCAGTCCTGTACGCCTCACCAATAGTGATTCCGCCGATGAGTTTATGGGAACCTGGTCGCCGGACGGCTCTCGCATCGTTTATCTGCTAGGTCAGGCGGGAGTCAGTTCGGTTATGACCGGGAAGACCAACGGTCAGGCTACGCCGGTTGAACTGGTCCGCTCATCGGGGAATCTTTCGCCCGACTGGTCGCCGACCGGCGAGTGGATAGTCTATGCCAGCGAACCCGGGACCTGGGCTCTCATCTCGCCCGACGGCAAGAACAAAAGAGACCTCGGCAAGATCGCTACCCAGCACCTGACCTTCTCCAAAGACGGCAAGACGCTCTACGGCATTCGTGCCGAGGGCGACCATGAGTACCTGTTTTCATTGACCATCGCCACGGGTCAGATGAAGACGATAGGCGACGTGGGCAGCGAGTTCGCCCCGCGCAGCTACTTGAATCCCGGCATCCGCTTCAGCTTGAGCCCCGATGGCCAGAGTATCCTTTACCCGACCTTCAGCACCAAGACGGGCCTCTGGATGCTGGAAGGCTTCGCGCAGCCGTAGTTGACGAGATCCACGACGCGATCTCACCCTGCCTTGGGGGCTGCTTCCGGTGGGCCGGAGAGTGGGATGGGAATGATGCCACCGGGTTCATTGCCGTCGAGTTCAAGCACCTCGCGGAAAGATTCTTCAATAGTGCGGACGGCGTAGCTCAACTGGTGGAGCCATGCGCTCCAGAACTGCGGGATGGCGGGCACCTGGCGGGTCTCGCGGATTTCGCGCAATACATCCTTCTTGTGCGAAGCCATGTCGAAGCCGCGTAACATGGCGACACCGATATCGGTGAGGTTGATGCGGTCGTTCAGATCGAAGCGGGCGATGTCGCGGCGGATGTTGCGCTCGGTTCCGGCCTTGGTCGTAACGGTGACGCATTCCTGCAGGGTGATGGCGCCAGAGACGATGCCGGCGTCGGCGGTGAGATTGAGCAACGTGGTTGCCATGGGAGCGTTGCGAACGGCGACGGGTGGGGCGGCGTGGTGCAGGCGGATGCGTGCGGGGCCAGAGATGCCGGCCCAGACGCCAGTCTTCATCTCCGTCATCGAGAAGAACTTCGAGACGATGGCCTCCATCTCGCGGTCTTCGAGCTTTTCAATCTCTTTCTCGGTGAAACGCTTGGCCTCTTCGGCACGCTTGTTGAAGGCGTCTACAAACTGGGTGCCTTCATGGAGCCGGTTCAGAATGACCTCTGGCCAGCTTGGCATCGGGTATTGCCAGGCGACGGGCACGACCTGTGCACCGAGCTTGCTGAGGCTCACCATAACGGCATAAATCTGCTTTTTGTTGGTGCTTTCGATGTAGACGCGGCCCTCGTGGAAGTCGAGCAGAACGGGTACCTGAGTGCGGTGAACTTCTGTCGCGTCGGTAGCCTTTTCGTCGACGGTACGTTTGTCGGGCGGCTGAAGAAATTTGTAAGGCCGCTCGAGCATCACATAGGAGCTTTGCTCTTTGATTGAGGGCAGATCGCTCGTATTTTTCCACTCATTGGCCACGGCCCAAAGGCCAAACCACGGGATTGTAGCGTGGATCTGAAACGACTCGACACCGCGGCCAAAGCCCGTGCCTTCGAGGATTTGCGGGGGCAGAACGACTTCGCTGAGTTCCATCGAATCGGCGACATGGTGGCGGGCCACTTCGATCTGCTGCTCTTCGGTGAGTTCCTGCTCTTCGTCCATACGAGGAGCGCTGTAGGGATTGATCCCCATCGCGTCGCTCTTGTAAAGGCGGGCGGCGCTGCCAGCGGCGAGTTGAGAGTTGATCACCATACGAGCGGGATCTGCAAGCTGAATTGAGAAGTCCTTGAGGGACTCTTTCACCAGCCCGGCGATTGCCCAATTACCACGTCCAAACATTCTTTACTCCTGCTTTCTGACTGAAAACTTTTGACTGAGGGGTTCGATCCGCCTGCCGGCTGGCGGCTATGGCGACAGACCCTCCATGATACCGTCCTCAGTCGATTCCGCCGCACTGGAAACCTGCTAGATTGAGAGCTTTGGTACGAATAAGCCAGCTTATGTATTCCCTGAACAGAACGCCCGAATGAAACGCTTCACCCTTCGCTTACTGCGCCCCGAATCCCGCTCTGTAGAAAGCGGGCAGTTTGAAGTTCAGCCCGAACACGAGGAGGCTCGCAAGATTCTTGGCCTGATGAAGGAGTTCTTCCGCAGCAGACCGCCGCAGTTCCGCGACAAACTTGCGTTTCTTAAGAAGAGCGATCTCGACATGGAATGGCTGGCCGCGCCTGGCGGGGTGGCTTTCGTAAGCCTCTTGCAGGGGAATCAGCCGGTCTCGATGTGCGTTTTGCTTTCCGGCAAGGAAGACGAGGCTGATCTCGGCATCCTGACGGGCTATCGGAACGGCGTGGTGGAAGCCTTCTTCGGCCAGCTTACGGCCGAGGAAGAGCGGCAGATCTTCAGCAAGGAACGCCCGCTCGCGCTGCTCACCGTCGTGCCGGGGCAGCCGGAACTCACGCCCACCATTCACCTGCTGCATACTGCTCTTGCAGCCGTTTTCTTTGATGCCGTGGAGCGGATGGGCTAGCGCTTGTAGATTCGCCGGCCCAGCCTACGGCGTGCCGACCTCGACGATTTCTACGCGAGCCACCCAGCGCATGGTGGATCCCGGTACGCCGCGAACCTGGATGCGTAACTGATCCCCTCCTAAAATAGACAGCGCACTGGTGGATTCTGTCAGTGCGGTGTTGCGTTGCAGCTTCACAGCCACTTCACCGTTGGAACGGGATGCGATGCCCGCAACTTCGAAGCTGGCTTGCCCTGCCCCGGATTCCGCCCGGCCAACCACGAGAATCCGGAAAGCAGCAGTGGAATTCCGCGCAATCGAAATTTCGCCAGAGCCGGGACGGAGTTCAACCGTGGCATCGTCTTTAGTGATTCCCCGGGCAACCAGGACGCTGGTTTGGGCGTCACCGGGCTTTTGAAATGCGCCCGACGCAAGCACGTCTTCTCCCACACGCCTCGCACTTGCCTGT
Organism: Bryobacter sp.; assembly: GCA_022843625.1. Lineage (GTDB taxonomy): Bacteria > Acidobacteriota > Terriglobia > Bryobacterales > Bryobacteraceae > Bryobacter. The sequence continues at coordinate 62,008 of JALHNH010000034.1, forward strand.
TGGCCTTGGGCGCGTGAATACGGTGCGGCAGCCGTGTTGGCTTGACCGCCGGTTACCGAAGCAAAGGCACCAGTGGCACGATTGTCCTGGCCACCAGCAACATTGGCCCAGTGTCCGAGCGGTTCGCTCAAATGGTTGCGGTTGTCGCGCAGGATAATGTTCTCGGGTGAACGCCACGCCCCGGGGGCATTGACCATAACAACTTCTTTTCCAGTTGGATCGTCGATCCGTACGTTGTCGGCCACCAGCCCGTTGGTGGACCGGCGCCAGCAGTGAACGGCTCGACCTGCGCTTTTGATCACGTTGCCTATGACCTCGTATTGATCCAACTGGAAGTTGGGTTCGATCGAGGTGGTGGCCGTCTCCATGTAGTTGAAGTTGCAGCGTACCTTGCGCAGCCAGCCACGGTGCGAAGGATGTCCCAGCAAGTAGCCGCTACCTCCGGGATTGATTGTACGAGTGTGGAAGATCGAGATATTCTCGGCATCGAAACTTTCTCCCGGGCCGACATCGCCACCCTGCAAAAACTTGCCGGTATGCTCTCCATAAAGCATCACCGACCTCATTGTGTTCGTCATTGTGATGCCTTCAATGCTGACATTACGGACACGACCGTGCACCAACACAGCGGCGTTAATGTTCTTCACCAGGCCACTCGGCTGGGCGTTTTTCTGGCTGTTGAGGTCGATGGTTCCTCGCCCAAAGACGCGAACGCCGTCAATGTAATCTTTCTGAGTGCCGTGTCCGATGCGAATGCCGTAGGTCTCCGGCCCATCATAGGAGAGGAACCAGAGGCTTCCTACGTTGTAGCCGCGTTTACTAGGGAAGCGGATTCTCACGCCGTGGCTGAGTTCCTGCCAGTCTCCGGTGATGGGCACGTTGGCATGCTGGAAGTCAAAAGTAGCACCGCTGCCCCATGTAAAGGTGCCTTCGGCGTCAATACGGATTGTGTAGATCACTTCTCCAAGGCCAAGGTCATAGCTGCCGCCCACCTCGAAATCGTCAATCGACTTGGGCGCACCATGGTCAGTAGTAAGCTCTGCCGTGGGTTCGAGTTTCGATTGGCCGTCGGCGAGTTTGAGGGTTGCGCCAGCTTCCATTTCGATATCGAGTTGCTTGTCGACATAGACCATCGACCGATGTTTGCCGAGTTTCTGCACATGAAGCCCGGGGCGAAAGACGACCCGGTCGCCCGGCTTGGCCGCATCGACGATGGCCTGTGCGTTTTGGCCTGGCCGGACTTCGTGAACACTGACAGCAAGGAACAACAAAGCAGCAACAATCATGAAAAGAACTCCTCACCTGGTTTCGCGATCTGGCGCGCGAGGTCCTCGTCGAGCGTTATGCCGAGCCCGGGAGCGTCGGTCAACGCAATAAATCCACGCCCCATGCAAACGCCGCAAAACTCGTCAAAGAATGGCACACTGACCCCGAGCCATTCTAGCGCGAGGAAGTCGGGAACATCGAACTCACCCAGCCTATCTTCGACCGGGCGCGCCCCTTTATCGCAAGCGTTTTGGCTGGTCAGTGACCTGGACATAGTCACTGACGACAACGTTAGTCGAGGTCCCAATCGATTCTGGCGTCACCGGTTGGGGCGACAGTTGCGGCGACATAGCAGTGCTGGCCGGTCACCGCTTGAAGTCGAAGATATCTACTAAGAAATGCGCCGCCCCGGGAGGCCGTAACAAAGTCACGCGGGCGTTGACTTGGCTTCCAGGCTGTCGATACGCCCAGAGCTGCTGGCAAACGAGTCCGCCTCCACTCCCATCCGTTGCAGCATGCTGACAAAGAGGTTGGAAAGCGGAGCGTTATTGTCACGGCGGAACGCGATGTGCTGGCCGTGCCTGAAGCCGCCGCCGGCGAGCAGAATCGGCAGATTCGTGTTGTCGTGCGTATTCGAATCGCCCATGTTGCTGCCGTAAAGGACCATCGTGCGGTCGAGCAAACGTTGGCCGCTTTCCTTCTTCACGGAGAGCCCCTGCAGGAGCTTGTGCAGCAGCGCCATCTGCTGGCGGTCGGCATCGTCGAGCTGCCGCAGCTTCTCGGCAGCCTGTCCATGATGGCTTAGGTTGTGATAGCCGTCGGTGGTGTCATGCTCGGGATGGAGCTTGAAAACCGGCGTGGCAAAGGCGTCGACCATGAGTGTCACGATGCGGGTGGAATCCGACTCGAGAGCAAGCTGAGCCATGGAAAGCATCAGGTCGAACTTCTCGAAGAACAACTTCTTGTCCTGCATGTCGGCGGGCTCCGCGTGGGCCGCGACCGGCTTGGGGCGCTTCTCCCATTCACCAGCGATATGCAGGCGCTGCTCGACCTCGCGCACCGACGTCAGGTACTGATCCAGCCGGACACGATCGTCGCGCCCCAAAGCGCGGCTGTACTGCTTCGTGTCGTCGAGCAGCGTGTCCAGAATGCTCCCACGCTCATCCAACCGGTGAAGCTGCCTTTCCACTTCAGCCACGTCTCCCTGAACGAACATCTTGCGGAAGAGCGCGGGTGCGCTGTCTTCGGCGGGAAGCAGCACGCCATCTCGCGTCCAGGATAAGCTCCGGTTGGCCTTGTCGATATTTACTCCCAGGTTCAGCGTGGCGAACCGCGTGACTTGCCCGAGCTTCTCGGCGGCGAACTGATCGAGCGAGATCGCATTGCGGAAGCCACTTTTTGTGGGCCCGCGCGCGCCAGTGAGAAAACAGTTCTCTGTACTGTGTCCACCTTCGACGGCCGGATGCGACAAGCCACTGAAAACGGTGAAGTCGTTGCGGAATTCAGCCAGGGCGGCCAGATAAGGGGAAAGCGTGTAGTCGCGTCCCGCGGTTTCTGGAAAGAACGGTTTGGGCAGCACGCCGAGGTTGTTCGAGATGAGCAGCATGCGGGGCCCGGGGCTCGCGGCGAAACACTCAAGCACCGGCATCGCGAGGGCAACACCTGCGGCACGCAGGAAACGGCGTCGTGTGTTCATGGTTTCTTCTTTGCTCCAGAGTGGCCAAGAAAGATCGGGCTCTGCACCAGCGAGACTATCAGATCGCGCACCCGAAAACCGGATGCCGAATGGGCATCGAGGATGGCTTCAACCTCCGGCCGGTCAGAAAATCGAACCGGCGAACCCGTGGCATAGACGGTCAATTGGTGCACAAGATTGCGAGCGAGTTGGCGCGGATTGGCGGCGAAGATCGCCTTGAGTTCCCGGATGTCCTGAAACGTTTTTCCGTCGAGCAGCTTACCGCTCGCGTCCACAGGTCCGGCGAGGGTGTATGCGAAGTCATGGCCGGCGCGATCGATGCCCGCGACGGACTCACCCTCTTCGATGCCCCGATAGCGCGTACGCCAGGCGCCGAGGATGTCGAAGTTTTCGAGGGCCAGGCCGACGGGGTCAAACCGGGCGTGACAGCCAGCGCACGAAGCAATTTTGGTGTGCATCGCCAGCAGATCGCGAATGGTCCTGGCACCGCGAATGTCCGGCTCCACGGCGGGCACTTTGGCTGGAGGAGGTGGTGGCGGTTCGCCGATGAGCCGTTCCATGATCCACGCGCCGCGGATGACCGGTGAGGTCGTGGTTCCATTGGCCGTCACCTTGAGAATGGCGGCCTGCGTGAGGAGTCCTCCGAGAGGGCTTCCCGGCGGCAGCTTCACGGCTCGCATCGCCGAACCACTGACAGGCGGCAGACCGTAGTGGCTGGCAAGCCGATCGTTGACGTAAACGAAATCCGAGGTCACCACAGAGGCGGCCGGCAGATTCTGGCGAATCATGGCCTCAAAGAAGGTGCGTGTTTCCTGCTCCATCGACTCCACCAGATAGTTGTCGAAGCGATACTCCGGATACAAACGGATGTCCGGATCATCGCGGCGGACGTGGCGCAGATTCAGCCAGTAATCGGTGAAGTTGCGAACGAAGCGCTCGAAGCCCGGGCCGGAGATCAGGCGTTCGGTCTGGCTGCGTAATGTTGTGGCATGGCGAAGCAGGCGTTTCCGGGCCAGGCTCGTTAACTGCGCATCCGGCTTTGTGTTGGTGAGAAAGTGTGCCAATCGCGTGGCGATCGGGAAGTGGTCGCCGGAAGATTCGGGCTCGCGTAGGTAGAGGAAATGAGGGGAACTGAGGAAGGCCTTATAGCCGGCGAGCATCGCTTCTTCGAAGTTCGCACCCTTGTTCAGCCTCAAAAGCACCAGTTGCTCAAACTTGTCCAACGCCGCATCAGATACCGGTTCCTGCGCCGCCAGATCTGCAAAGCGGCGGAGCAGCCGCCGCGCGGCTTCGACTGGCCTGGCCGGGGCCGGCACCACTCGGAGATCGTCAAACAGTACGCGGTGCGAAGGTGGGGGCCAGAGGGTCGAAGAAAGGGGCCCTTCTACTTCGAGCCACTGCACGGCGATACCCGGCTGTCCTCCATCTGGAAAGGGCGGGTAGCGATAGGTGGGTTCTCCGCCCTTGACGTTGCGCGCCAGTGGGACGGGCAAACCAAGCAGGCTGTATTCGAACGTCTCCTGCTGACGAAGATCGATGGTAGTTTCAAATTCCTGCGCGACGGGCTGGATATCCATGACGCCGCCGGTTGCGCGTATGTCGCCAGAGACATCTGCCCCCGATGGCTTGCGCGCGCGAAAGGTCATCGGGACGGAGCGCGGCGCCGGCGCAAGTGTGAAGCCTTCTCGTTGCACCACCGCCCGTGCTGAGAAGCGCACGCGATACTCGCCACTCAGCTTGGCCACAAAACCTTTGGGATAGCCATAGTAAGGCCAATGCGCCGAACGAAACAGCGCCATTTCCAGTAAGGGATCGTCTTTGAGCGCGTCGATTTGCCTGGGATCAATAGCCCGGTTATTCCTGGCAAAGAACATTGCTTCGCGCCCGCCGAACGTCACTTTCTCGTAGATCAGCGCTCCGCCAATGGCGCGAAATTTTGTCACTGGTGGAGGCTGGGGCCCGGTGGCCAATGCCTGCCGTAGGGCGGCCTCGGCGGCGTCGAGATACGCGCTGAGCTGCACGCGCGACATGTCCAGCGTCTCAGCGGCTTTATTGAAGCGATAGCCCTCGCGGTCCTCAGGGAGCATGTCACGAATGTCGAGCTGAGGCAGCTTGAGTAAGTCCCGCAGATTTTGCTCATACTCGTCGCGATTGAGCCGGCGCAGTGGACCGCGGCCGCCACTGAGCACCTCGGCGTAGTCAGCCTCGTGGATGGCGTGTTTCAATCGGCTCAGCATCGCGGTGCGTTGGGCATCCGGGAAAGGCACGCCCTTCGGCGGCATCTCACCTTTCGCCACGCGATCATAAACGCGGATCCACCGGTCGCGGATCCCCCGATCGTCAAAGCGTTGTGGAAGCGCAGCGAGATCCAGCCCGCCCATCGCGTTCTGCGAGTTGTGGCAGCCGGAGCACACGGCCAGCGTCAAAGCCTGAGCGTTCGCTGGAAAGGAGGCCAGCACAAGAAAGCAAAAGGTGATCCAGGCAATTCTCATCGCGTCGAGTATCGAAAAGTGTGCGCGCTTGGCCCGTCCCCAGGCCACTGGCACGCCGCAATCCCAAGTCTGCGACGGTACCGCGATCACGTACCGGCTGCCACCCGGTTCGAGGGTGCAAACTAAGGGCAGGATTCGTGAGGTGGCAACTCGCATACCGGATACTCCACGATCTCGCGTTGTTACTCCATTGTCCAGTGAAGAGGCCCGCACGATGCCAATTTCACGCTGAAAGCCTCAGACTCTCCCCGGATGCGATTACTGGTACTTTGTCAAAGATGCACCGGGGCCGCTGGTTCCAATTGACGATTCGCTTCCCCCGGGAGAGAATCGCTATTAATGAATTCACACGATGCTGTCCGTCCGATGGAGGAATCCTCCTCATCAGTCACTCAAACCAAGATCACAGGCATTCGAATTCATTCGTTGAGCGGCTCGCTGAGCGAGCGATTTGGCTGGTCTCTCAACTGGACTCAATCGCGGACAGCAACGCTGGTCGAAGTCACAACAGAGTCTGGCCTCACCGGTTGGGGCGATGGCACCTGCGACGTAGCGCTGTTGGCCGAGTGCGCCGATTTGGTGATTGGCAGGTCGCCGCTGGAAGTCGAAGCAATCTACGAGGAGTTGCGCCGCCCCGGTGGCCCGCAGCAGCGTCCAGGCGCTCCTACGGCACCTGGCCTTGATCTCGCCCTCTGGGACCTTCGAGGCAAGATTCTCAACCTTCCAGTAAGCGCTCTGCTGGGCAAGCAGTATCGTTCTCACATCACGCCTTACCTCACCTCGATGTATCGCAAAGACTGGCCGGATTTTGCCCAGGGCATGGCGGAAGAGGCGCAGCTGTGGGTGTCAAAAGGCTATCGCGCCATCAAGATGAAGACCGGATTCTCTCCAACGGTGGACGTCGAAATCGCTACCGCTGTACGCAAAGCGATCGGACCCGGCATCGCGCTCGGCATCGATTCCAATTGTGCCTATGATGCAGGAACGGCGATCCGTATCGGTGCAAGACTTGAAGAACTCGATCTGATGTGGTGGGAAGAACCGCTGCCCGCCGATGACTTTGAAGGCTACCGGCGCATGCGCCAGGCGCTAAGGATTCCCCTTGCTGCTGGTGAAACCGGGTCGGTCGACTGGCTGACGCTGAACTACCTTCAGCCCGGCCTGGTGGATGTCCTGCAGCCGGATCTTGAGCACATCGGCTTAACCGGGGCTCGCATGATTACGAATCTGTGCTGGCTCAATCGCATCCGACTTGTCCCGCACAACTGGGGCACCGCTTTGCGTACCGCAGCCACGCTGCACTGGATGAGCACGTGCCCACCGCTGACGCCTGCGATCCATCCCCCGGAAATTCTCTTCGAGTTTGATCAGACGGAGCATCCCTTCCGGGACGCAATTCTTGCCGAAACACTGGCTCCTGTTAGTGCTGGAGGCGGCATTGCAGTGCCCCAAGGCCCAGGCCTTGGAGTAACCGTGCTGCCGCAGATAGTCGAGAAATATCGCACCAGTTTGGTGACGATCGGAAACCCTCGCTAAGCCTTGATTTCCGCGAGTTGCTTGGTTGCAATCCCGACAGGCCGGTCTATCGGAATGCCCGCGCAGGCCAGCAGCGTGGTCAACAAATCTCCCTGATTTCCCTTCGTGTCCGGGAGGAAACGTCCCGTCTTGATCGAACCGCCACCCTTACCAGCGATCACAAAGGGTAGATTTTCGCGCATGTGCTGATTCCCGTCTTCGAGGCCCGAACCCCACATCATGATGCAGTTATCGAGCAGAGTGCCGTCGGCTTCGCGCAGGCTGTGCATCTTCTTCACCATGTAGGCGAACTGGGCGATGTTGAATGCCGTAATGCTGGCCACCTTACGCACCTTTTCCTTATCGTACTGGTGATGGGTTTGCGAGTGGTGCTGGTCGTTGAATCCCAGTTCCGGATAGGATGCGCCATTCGGCGTCGATCCGATGTAGGTACTGACGCGAGTCGTATCCGTTTGAAAGGCCAGTATGTTCAGGTCACACATCACCTGCATGTACTCGCTCCGCTTTTCGCCTTCGGGGATCTTGATCTCGATCGGAAGCGAATCTGTCGTGTGACGTTTGCTCGTACTCAGGCCGGCCTTCTCAAGGGCTGCCTCTTTCTGGCGATATTCGATGGCAGCAATGCGACGTTCCACCGAGCGCACGCTGTCCAGATATTCATCGAGCTTCCGTTGGTCCGGAACCGGCAAGGTGCGACGCAAATCTCTGGCACCGCCCAGCACAATGTCGAGCAAGCTGCGATCCAGCGCATTCATCGGCGACGATTTCGAGGCCCCGCCTACGCCCTCCTGTTTTTGAAAGAGCCGGGAGAGGACGCTCCGTGGATTTACCTCGGCAGGCACCGCCTGCGTAGGAGATCGAAAACTGCAGTGCGAATAGTAGCCTTCGTTCAGCCCTTCCTGATTCTCCTTCCACGTCTGGGGCATGGTGGCAAGCTCAAGAGACGGCAATGTCGTGAAGGCACCCACGTGGTTGGCGGCAATCTGGTCCGCAGAGATAGCGATGTTGATCTCGTTACGCCTCTCGGGGGCTGGCAAGGTTGCCGTGAGCCAGGTGGAGAGTTCCAGCGCGTGGGGTGCACCATTGAAGGGCGAAATAGGAACGCCGGAAATCCCCTTCATCATCAGACACTGATCGAGCACCGGCCGCAACGCTTCGATCGCTGGCGGCGGCGAACTAAGAAAACTCTCAGCATCGGCGGGCCAAAACTGCTCCATGATCACACCGTGAGGCATGTACATGAATCCCAGACGCACAGGCGGCTTGTAGGTTTTGCCACTCGGTGCGTCGGCCCATCCCATCGATTCCAGAAGTGGTAACGAGAGCGAGACGCCCAGGCCTTTCAGGCAAGCTCTACGATTCATGATTGCTCTTCTGCTCATGGGAGATCCTCTTTTCTTACAATTCGTCGGTGCGTAAAGGGATAACTTGTAATCACCCCTTCGATGAGTCCCTGCATGCGGTATCCATCTTTAGAGATTTCACTCATCAGGTTATCCACCACAATTTCGTCGTAGCCTTCGAGCCGGCGCCCCAGGGCGTAAGCCATTAGCTTCTCCACCAGGTTGCGGGCCAGGGCGTCGCCTCGCCCTGCGATGATCGTTTTCAGATCTTTCGGGCCAGAGAAACGCTTCCCCCCTGGAAGCTCGCCCGTGGCATCAATCGGCGTGCCATTGCGGTCCTGGTTGCGCCATTGCCCGATGGCATCAAAGTTTTCCAGGCCAAAACCGATCGGGTCCAGGATCTGATGGCAATTGGCGCAGACTGGATTGGTGCGGTGCAGTTCGGTGCGCTGACGCACGGTCAGGTTTGCGACACTCTTCTGGTCTTGTTCATCGAGAGCCGGAACATTCGGGGGAGCGGCCGGGACGTGCTCGCCGAGGAGTTGTTCGAGTACCCAGATGCCACGCTTGACGGGGCTGGTGCGGTTGGGAAATGAGGTTGCGGCGAGGATGCCTGGCATTCCCAGGACGCCCCCGCGATTGCTATTGGTCAGCGCGACCCTGCGCATTGCGGGGCCTTTGACAGTTTTCTCGAGACCGTAGATCGACGCGAGGCTTGCGTTGAGATAGGTGTAATCGCCATCCACAAAACTGAGGACGGATTTGTTTTCGCGCACGATGCTCTCAAAGAAGAGGCGCACTTCGTTGTACATCGCCTGGCGCATCTCTGCAGTCATTTGCGGAAAGAGCGCAGGGTCAAAGACCAGGCGCTGCAAGGTGCCTACGCTCAGCCACTGCGCGCCGAAGCCGTCAAAGAGTGCCCGGGAGCGGCGATCATCCAGCAAGCGTTTTACCTGCGCCTTCAGAACCGCTGGCTCATGTAGCTTTCCTTTGTCGGCCAGCGCCATCAGTTCCTCGTCCGGCATCGTGGCCCACAACAAATAGGACAAACGCGAGGCGAGCTGATAGTCCTCCAGCGGAACAATGCCGGTGCTCGATGTGGCTTCTGCTCCTGGAGTGATGAAGAGGAATTGAGGGGAAACTAGAACAGCCTTGAGCATCAGGTGAAGCGACTGTGCGTGGGCCAACTTGTTCTGCCGTCCAAGGTTGTAGGCAGCCACCAGAACGTCCAGCTCGGCCTCAGTGGGCGGCCGCCGGTAGGCTTTAGTGGCTAATGACCGGGCGACTTGCCGTGGGTTGACCGCCTGTGCACCAAACAGTTTTCGCTGGAGCCTGGTTGGAGCCGATCCTGCGGGCGCTATGATCCGGGCCAACACCTTATCGGCGATCTTCAGATACTGCTCAAGCTGGAGGGGTGAAAGCGAATTGAGATAGCCCTCGCCGCTCACTTCATCCGGCAGTGCATCGACAATCGACGGCTCGACGCCAAACAGATCCCGTAATGTGTTCCCGAACTCGGTCTTGGTCAAGCGCCGGATCACGAAAGGTCCCGGGTCTTGTTGGCTGAGGTATTTCACCTTTGTCATCCAGTCGAAAAACATGAGGCGATCCGCATCGCTCGGCTGGGGCGCATTCTTTGGCGGCATGTCATGCGCCTTGATTCTGGCAGCCGCTCTCTTCCACTGGTCGGTAAAGGCAGCGTGGCCGGGGCTCTTGAGCGCGGGTGAGAAATTAACGCCCGCCTGCGTTGGCCGCCGATTCTGATGGCAAGGCAGACAATAAGTTGTGACAAAGGGGGTTACGCGGCCCTTAAAGAACTCCTCTGCATCGGCCTTGCGCGCGTCTGTTTCAGCGGCTATCGCGCGGCCCGCAGAGACCAGAGACGCGATTAGGCAGAAGCCCAGCGTTAGGGGCATCTTCGGTGTGCGACAAATTTCAGCAAGAGTAGCCATGCCTAAAAAATCTCCCCCTTAACTTATCACGTGGGCGTTTTTTTTCCCATGGGGTCTCACTTTGAAAACGATCCGGCGCAGCGAACCAGGCCCGAAGCACCGTTGTACAAACCTGTTGCCGTGATCGAGCGTTTCTCAATGCCTGGTAAGCCGACGAACGCCATACCATTCTGCGGACGCCTATGCCGTTGGTAGGGTGCTATCGCCCGCTCAGCCCCCTAGCTGTACCCCGAAGTCTTCTGCAGCAAATGGAATTACTTGAGCACGCCTCGCTGACAATGCAACGAGGTCCCAATGGCTGGCTACTCACGGCCGTCGCTTGGCAAAAAAGTTTCACTTGGCTGCCCCGGAAGCCCGTCGAGTCATTTCTTCGGCCACATTGATCAAGACACGCAGATGGGTTTCGGGCCTGGTTTCCGTCAAATCAAGTGCCGCCGCAACGCGCTTGCCGTCAGGAGTCACGTCGTAGATGGGTGTCTCCATCTCACTAACGCGCCGCTCGGACCAGGGCCGCGTTTTGCCCGCGAGAAAAACTCCATCTTTCACGGCATACGGCGTGGCCATGACCAGGCCATTGGCCTGATAAAACAGCTCCCCCTTCGCTGACCATCGTGGCCATCGTCCACCGCCCAACGAAATCTGCCACTTCTTCTGTCCACCAGTCTGCCCAGGACGGAACGATGTGACGAAGATCTCGTGCTCGGCATCCTCGCGAGAATGAAAAGCTAACCATTTCCCATCTGGAGAAACCGCGGGTGCTGCTGGACTCCCCGCCAGCGACGCGAGAGGCTTTGGGGCGCCATAACGCAGACCAGCTGGCGTAGCTTCCACGGGATAACCGAGGAGCACGTTGGATTCTCCAATCCCCATTCGCCAGGTCGCAAGGAACTTGCCATCCGGCGAGAACGACCACGGAATCACCCCCGAGTTCACCTCTGATCTGGCAGCAGTCGCGATATGGACGCTGATTGTCCTGAGGTCCTCGCGCAGGGCGATCGTTTGCCCGTCAGGGCTCCATGACAGAAAGGTCTGCTTTGTCTCCTGCGGCAGCAGACGACTTGAAGAATTCTGTTTGAGGTCGTGGATCATAGCCTTACCCTCGGAAGAGGTGATCAATCGCATCCCATCGGGCGAAAACCGCAGGTGTTCGTAGTACAGCGGTTCAGTCAGAAGAGGTTTGATGCTGCCATCTGGCTCGAGCCAGGAAATCAACCTTTTCCTGGGGATGCCGAGTGCATAGACAAGCGTTCCTGATGGTCCAGCGATGTCGAAAGTCACGATGCGTAGAGGCCCATCCGATTTGGCGCCATCCATCAGAACCACTGGCGCGCCTGAAACGGCAAGGCTGTCTGGATCGAATCGGACGCCATAGAGTACGCCACGCCTGTGGAAGACAAGTGACTTATTCGCCGGCAGGTAACGGCCCAGAGTGGCATCCTTCACCAGGAGCTTCTCTTCGCCAGTTGCCACCATCCGGGCATACATTCCGTTTCGCCGGCCTACCAGCAACACCCGGCTTCCTGGCATCGTCTGCAGATCAGAGTAGTTTCCCGGGTGGTCTTTCACGAGCGGAGATTCCTGGCACTTACCACCCGCACCTGGCACGGAAATCATGGATCGACCAAACATAGTAAGAGCCCGGATTGTGCCATCGTCGCTCCAAGTTCCTCCACGATCGTTCGGTGCCGCACAAAGCGTGATCCGCGCACCCGTTTCCAGCGAAACCTGGTGCAACTGCTGCTGGGCAAAGAAGGCAACGGACTTGCCGTCCGGCGAAAAGAACGGCCTTGTGGCGTTCTCGGTTTGAGCCCAGAATCGGTTCTGATTCGCCCGAAGTTCGCGAGTCGCCAATTGCCGGTTCACTACGAACGCCACTGTATGACCGTCGGGGGAAAGGGCAAGATCCTGAACTTCGCCGCCGGAGTCCAACTCGAGCATCATAAAGGGTGCTTCCGCTTTCGGCTGCCGGGTCCAGACGACGATCACGATCGCGGCAAACAGCGTGGCCGCCACCAAGGCCCTAGCCCCAATCCGAGGCCAGTTGCTCTCCGCCGCAGCAACAGTCTGGATCCTGGCTTCTGAGACGGTAGTCACCTCTTCTGGGACGGTAGTCACCTCTGCAATGAAGCGGTAGCCATGCTTGGGAACCGTGACGATCCACTCCCCGCCGGCCTCTCCCAGCGTCTTGCGCAGTGTGGATACCTGAAAGGCCACATTCGCTTCTTCTACGAACACGCCGGGCCAAAGGCTTCTCATCAGCTCTTCTTTTGTCAGCAGGCGTCCGCCACTCTCGAGAAGAAGCAACAGGAGATCGAAGGTCTTTGGAGCTAGCGCGATCCTCTCGCCACTAGCGGCAAGGGTGCGGGTGCCGGCGTCGGCGACAAAGGCCCCAAACCGATATATTCCATTTCCTTGCAACGACATAGGGATTTCTAAGAATTTCCTACCGGGATCTCACACAGGCCAAAGGACTTCAAAAGCGGGTTCGGCTCACGCTCGACATGTGGCAAAACCTAACCGAGCGATTTTCATTGTACTGCTTTCGGCCGCTTGTGCCGCAGGCCACCAATCCTCCGACGGGAGTTGCTCCCAACTCACTGCCGAATCGATTACAGCCGACGTTCTTGCCAACTGCCTTCCGCCAGCGGCAGGTGAATTACACCTCTCTCGAGTGGTGGCGGCACTTCCCCAACACGGCGAGGTGAAGCGCTTTGGCCGGGAGGGCCGCGACAAACTGGAAACGCTCCGCGAGTTCATCGGCCTTCTCGGACGTGAGGGCTCCTGGGAACTGAAGATTGTCCAGGCGCCGCAAGCGGCGGCAGGACTCTTCGAGCGCTCGGTCGTGATCATAAGCGAGCCCACCTTCGTTATGCTTTCGAGCGTCGAACTTCGAGCGCTACTGGCGCATGAGTTTGGCCACGAGTATGTGTGGCGGCAGTACGAAGAGTCGAAAGCCGGGAATGACTACCAGCGGTTGCGAGAATTGGAACTTGTCTGTGATCGAGTCGCGGTGATTACACTTGACCGGTTCAACTTTGACTTCCATCATCTCCAGTCCGGCCTGCGGAAGATGAGCGAGTATAATTTGGAGCGGTTCGGTGCCGCCTCGAATACGGCCCAATATCCCCCTCTCGAAACTCGGATGGCCTTGATCACCCAGTGGGCGAAACTCCACCAGGCCAAGAGCCGGCCAAGAAGCAAGCATTTACATAGAGACTTCGAACACAAGTGATGATAAGGATGCTGGTGACAATATGACAAGAAGAGAAACGCTCGTTTTGCCAGCAATTTCTGCCATGGCCCAGCAGACCGCCGGTCCCGACTGGATACAAGCTGTTGTAGATCTAAGCGACAAAGAGGTGGACCGCGTCCTGCGCAATCAGAACACTGATCCAGCCAGCCGTTGGCGTGGGCTTTTTACAAATGAAGTTGGGATTCATTCGCCGTTTTCCGGAGGGGTCATCCTCGAGGCTTTGACCCCGGCGTTCCTCCAGCCGCGATCAAAGCACTTTCAGTCGAATACCCTGCCGGAGAGAATCCGCCTCGCGGTTGAGGCTATGGCACGGCATCAGACGCCGGACGGAACCTGGCACCTGCCCACGAGAAATTTCAACTCCCCGCCCGATACCGGGTTCATTATCCGGGATTTGGCATCCGCCGCTGTGCTGCTAAAGCGCTCCGGCAAGATGGACCTCTTCGGCGCAATGGAGCCGGTGCTGCGCAAGGCTGGCTCGGGCCTGACGAAGGGGGGCGTCCACACACCGAATCACCGGTGGGTGATCTGCGCCGCACTGGCCCGGTTGTACGAGCTGTTCGGTGACGATTCGTATGTGCGGCGCATCGACCAGTGGCTGGCCGAAGGTGTTGACATAGACCCCGACGGACAGTATTCCGAGCGCAGCACGGGTGTCTACAATCCTACGATCGATGATGCGTTTGTAACGATGAGCGCGAAGCTAAAGCGGCCGGAACTACTGGAACCCGTGCGCAAGAACCTCAACTCGATGCTGTATCTGCTGCATCCCGGCTATGAAGTGGTAACCGAGATATCCCGCCGGCAGGATCGGGGCACGCGTCGCGACATAGGCCGCTACTGGTTCGCTCTGGCCTATATGGCGCGCCAGGATCAGAACGGGCAATTCGCCACGCTGGCCCGGCACTTTGCGGCGAGCCGGGCGCCACTGGCCACACTCATGGAGTACCCGGAACTGGCGGACCAACCAGCGGGCGCGCCGGTACCGGAAGACTACACGAAATTCTATCCGCACAACCAATTGGTGCACGTCCGGAAAGGTCCCATCAGCGCTTTGATTCTGGGCGCCGACCGCCCTGGCTTCTTCGGATTCCGTCATGGCGAGGCCGTGGTAAACGCAGTCCACTTCGCTTCGGCGTTCTTTGGCAAGGGCCACTTCGCTTCGGCAAAGGTCGAGGAACGTAGTGGTTCCTACCTGCTGACGCAGTCACTAGAAGGAGCGTACTATCAGCCGCTCGATCCGCCTCGCAAGGTAGGTGCCGACGAGTGGGAGGGGGTCAGGCAGGGGCGCTCGACATCTGGGGCTACTACGCTTATGCAGTCGGTCACGATCACGCGCACGGAGAAGGGCTTCCGCCTGCGGTTGCGGTCGGTCGGGCAGGTTGACGTACCGCTCTGGGTTGAGATCAGCTTCCGCGAGGGTGGCGAGTTGGAGGGCGTGGTCCCCGTCGGGAGGATCCCCAACGCTTACGCGCTGAAAACTGGCGCGTGCGTCTACCGGATGGGCACGCACGGCATCCGCGTCTCGCCTGGCACCAGTGCGCACAACGGAGTGTCGAATTGGGAGGGCGGGCCGAACGTCAAGCTCCCGGGGCCCAGCGTCTACCTGACGGGCTTCACGCCGTTCGATCACACGTTGGAATTCGAAGCGGTTTAGTGAGCGCGGGCAGGGTTGAATTGTTTCGCTGAAGAAAAGAATGATAAGTCGCGATGTGTGGAGCTTATCGGGACTCTCCGCAACGAAGAAGCATCCATCCAACCTTCCGCGCAAAACATCGTACAGAGGTCAACCCCATTTAACTTGCAAAGTGACGCAGAGTGCCTGCCTCAACAATCGAATTGCATGAGGACGCGAAGTTTTCCTAGACGATCTCCCGCACTGGCAAATCCAGCCGCTTCTGCTGCGTCTCACCCCGCAAGTATCCGGCCAGCGCCTTCACCGCCTCGTAGCCCAAGCGCGCTGGATCCTGTATGAGCATCAGATTCACCACACCCTCTTTCAGCGCCTCGCGATGCATCTCGCTATCGTCAAAAGTAACCAGCTTCAACTTAACTCCTCGAGATCGAATCGCCTGGATTGCTCCGATCGATGACGCTTCACTGGAGGCGAAGATCCCGGCGAGCCCGGGCTGCGCCGTCAGAATATTCTCAGCCGCTGCACGGGCCTTTGCCCTGTCGCCCATGCTGAACTGCCGTGCCACGATCTTCACCTCTGGGAACTCCTTTGCCAGCGTCTCTTCAAAGCCGCTCTCCCGGCGGCCCGTTGATGCTCCACCCGGCTTCTGCTGAATCATTGCGACACTTCCCTTCCCCCCCACCAGCCCGGCCAGCCGCCTCGCCGCAAGACAACCCGCCCCATAGTTATCAGTCGAGATAAAGCTTATATAGTCGTCCATCGCAACTGCCGAATCAAATATCACCACCGGAATCTTCGCCGCCCGCGCCCGCATCAGTGGAGCCACCAGGGCTCGCTCGTCTGTCGCCGATATCGCGATGCCGTCCACCCCTTGCGCCACCATCGAATCCACAATCTGGATCTGGCGGCTCGAATCCGTTTCGTCGCTGGGCCCATTCCACAGCGCTTCAATCGAAAACTCGTGCGCTGCACGCTCCACTCCTTCATGTACCGACACAAAGAACAAATGCGCAGTCGCCTTCGGAATCACGGCAATCCGCCGCTGGCCTCGCGACCCACAACCTGCGAGCGGCAACAAACCCAGTAAAGAACGTCGATCGATCACGCGCTCATCATATACTCACAGGGATGCTTTCGCTCGTTGTTACTGGCCCTCGCCCGGGCCATCGCTTTTCCTGACGAG
>JALHNH010000035.1 GCA_022843625.1 Bryobacter sp.
GCCGCCCGCCACGTATGCCATCGGCTGCGGCGAAGCGGGCTGCATTCAACCCTCCCATCACGTAGACTCGATAACGCCATCCCCGCCCGAACTGCCCAGTGAACCCGACCCCGGCGTCCCGCCACCCAGACGGGATGATGAAGGTCTCCACCAGTGGCCTGTTCACACCATTAAAACTTGTGGGTTCGTGCTTTTCATTGATGATACCGATGGGTGCGAGCAGAATACCGGCGCGCACCGAGAAACGTGGGGTCGTGTCCGGCGTCAACTACTTTTCCCAGTCGGCGACAACTATTCTTCCCTATCGGCGACAACTACACTGTTGGCAACGACATCCAGATGGATGGCGTGTCGATTCAGGCGTCGGCCTGGAACGAAGTGGCGATTCTACCGAACACCGAAGGCATCCAGGAAGTCAAAACCAATATCAACAACATGAGCGCCGAGTACGGGCGATCACAGGGGACGGTGGTTTTCACCAGCAAAAGCGGTACCAATCAGTTCCACGGATCGGGACAGTACCGCCTCCGCAATGAGGCTCTAAATGCGAACAGCTTCAGCAACAATGCGCAAGGCATCCGCCGCGCACCGTTCAAGGTGAACAACTACTCCGGCACTTTTGGCGGACCGGTGATCATTCCCAAACTCTACAATGGCAGAGACAAGACCTTCTTCTTCGTGAGTTATGAGGGCATGCGCTTCAACAACGCACTCGATTACCTGCGCACGGTTCCGACAGCCGCCGAACGCCGCGGCGATTTCTCGAACACGCAGACCACCGTCACCGGCCAGTATCTTCCAGTGAACGTTTTCGATCCGTTCAACGTCACCAGCGTCGGCGTAAGTCAGTGGCAGAGGCTGCCGATTCCCAACGCTATCCTCCCGGCGAGCCGCATCAATCCGTTCCAGGGCCGACTGGTGAATGAGTTCCCGTTGCCGAATCGCCCGGGCCAGGATCCGCTGCTCAACACCAACAATTTCTACAATCGCGCGGTTCGTTCGTTTGTCCGCAACAGTACCAACGCCCGCTTCGATCATCGCCTGGCCAAGCATTCCTTCTACTTCATCGGCGGCGCGAACCTGGGTTCGATCGATAGCCCGAACGGCTGGGGCGATCAGACCCGCGCCTTCACTCAGCAAGGCGGCTTTATCGGTGCCGTCAACGGCGATCGCAACTACTACGCCTCCCTTGGCGACACCTGGATCCTTTCGCCGACGCTGGTCGCCGACGTTCGCGTCGGTTTGACGCGGGTGGCGGCGGACAATCGCGCGAGTACGTTCAGCGACCTAAACTACTCGCAATTCGGCATCCCGGATGGCTGGGAGAGTTCCATCGGGTTGGCGGCGCTTATCCGGAAGCCACTGGTTTTGGGGGCGGTTGGAGCCAGATCGCGGGACTCAACGGCACGGCTTACCTCGCCAAGATCGAGCGCCAGACCAACTGGAACATCGTCTATTCGTTGACGAAGACCGCCGGCAAGTTCACCCACAAGTGGGGCGGCGAATTCCGCAACTACCTGTCCAACTACACCGACGCCCGTGGCAGCTACAACCTGACGAGCGGTGCGAACTTCACCTCAGGCAACATCCTTGGGCCCACCGCCAACAACATCAACAACCTCACCGCGCCGTTCAACGGCAGCGGCCTGGCAAGTTCGCTGCTCGGCGCCGGAGCGGTCGCAGCCGGCGAGAACGCCGTGCTCATGGCCCTTTCCGCCAAGTATTTCGCCCTTTACGGCCAGACGGATTGGCGCGTCAGCAACCGCCTGACGCTGAACCTCGGCCTCCGCTGGGACCTGCAGCCCTCCCCGACCGAACGCTACAACCGCCTGAGTTCGTTTAGCTACCGTCAACAGACGCTCGGAACCCAGGGCGCTCTCTACTTCCCCGGCGCCGAAAACAACGACCGTCACCTCTATCAAACCCGTTATAAGGATTTCGGTCCCCGCGTCGGCATGGCCTATCGCGTAGGCAGCAACATGGTCATCCGCGCGGGTGCGGGCATCAACTTCCTGCCCTCGAACACGGGCTACTATGGCGGACCCTATTACTACGGCAACCAGAACTTCGCTCCGGTGCTGAGCGCGCCCAACGCGCTGCAATATGGGCAAACCCCGCAGGCCGTTTTGCTCGCTCCCTTCAACCAGGTCAACACCCTGATCCCGACCATCGGCGCCAATCCCAGCGCGCCACAGTACTATGGCGCCGGCGGCAATGAGCCGCGCTTTGATCGCGACACATTCCAGAATTCCAGAGTTTATCAGTGGAATTTCTTCATCGAGCGCAAGCTCGGCAAGGACTATCAGGTCAACGTCGGGTACACCGGCAGCCGCGGGCAGAACCTTCTCATCGGACGTTTTTCCGCAAACACCGATCAACTCTTACCGCAAACGCTGCTCGATTCTTGGCGTACCGCCTACGTTGCTACCAATGGCAACAATCCCGCTACTCAATTGGTGCGCAATCCGTTCAATCCGAATGGAACGATTCTCTACAACGGAAACCTGCGAAATGCCAATATTCCATTGCGAGAGGCCGTCTTCCCGTATCCGCTGCTCACCGGTAATCTGGTGGGAACAATGGTGGGCTTCTCGACCTATAACGCGTTCATGACGAGCATCCAGCGGTCGTACTCGAGCGGGCTTCTCTTCAACGTCCACTACACGTTCTCGAAGTCCATCGAGATGTCGAATCCTGAACTGCAGAACAACAACTTCGGCGAAAACGGAGGCTTCAACGCCGGCAATGTGGATCGCCGGAACTACAAGAACAGCTACAACATCTCGAGCAACGATATCCCCCATCGCGTGGTGTCGACGGTTGTCTATCAGCTTCCGTTCGGCAAAGGCAAACGCTTTGACGTTTCGAACCGCTTCGCCAACGCGATTGTCGGAGGCTGGCAGTTGGGCAATGTCCTCATCCTGCAGAGTGGACAGCCGCAGCAGGGCTTTACCGGGTGCAACTCGCTCAACGGCCTTTGCGACCGCGTCCCGGGCGTCGACATCGAAGTCCCAAAGAACCTGCAGAAATGGTATGACTCGCCCAACGCCATCGATCGCACGGTCACCTTGCCGAGCGGCCGCCAGATCACACCGGGACGGTTTACTTATCTCAAGTACAATCCGGAAGCTTTCTCCGGACGGACCGTCACTCTGCCGAACGGCAACATCGCTCCGGACATCTATTGGTTCGGAACCTCGGCCCTGCGCTACGGCGATATCCGCGGCGCTAGCTACTACAACCACAATGTGAGTCTCCAGAAGGATTTCAAGCTCGGCGAGAAGCTGCAAGTGCTCTTCTCGGCGGAGGCGACCAACCTCTGGAATCGCGCGCAGTTCACCGGCACCGTCAATGCGGGATCAGGCAATGTCTTCACTGCGGCCAATCCGGCTCGCGGCGTGAGACCCGGCAACATCCAGAACGAAAGCTTCGGTACCTACGGACTGGGTACGCTCGATCCGCGCCAAGTGGAGTTCCGCCTGCGCATTCGATTCTAGAGTTCTGAATCATTCGTGGACCGGGGCGGCCTGTCTGTTGTGAGGCCGCCCCGGTCCATTTGCAGGGGCCCTTTCTCGGACCAGGGAACGTGAGAGATCGGAGTCAACCCACGTAGAGCTTGCGCTACGGTTCCCGCGTCAACGCCTTCTTTGCATCAGTGTCATTCACAAACTTCGGATGCCCCTGCGACGTCAGCTTTCGCCCCAAGCGATAGCCGACATTGCCCAAATGCACCATCGGTGCGCTCAGCACTGCGATGCCAAACGCATCGTGCAGCTTTCGCCCAGTCTAAAGACCCAATGCGATTTGGCAAGAGGGGAGTGTGTCGTCGGTCGGGCGCACTCAGATTCTTGGCCACCAGGGTTCCCTTCGCAGAATCGAAACAGCAATCTCCGCCGTGCCTTCGCGAACGCTGTCTGCTACCGCCGACAAAGCCCCGAGCAGGTAGCTACTGACGCGAAACTGGCAAGGAAGAATCGGAGCAGCACCGGCGGTGAACACTACTGGTCGCGGTCCTGTATAATTGGTCTGACCAGGATGCCATCCGCCTCAGCTATCGCTCGCAGAACGCCAGGAACCTACAAGCTACTTAGCGAAACTGTCTGCGCTACTCTGGCGATGGAGATGCCGGTCGAAATTCATCCTCGTAAACTTGCTGGGCCGTGGTCGATGGGATACGCGCTCGATTTCCAAACGACAAGCAGCACGTTCATCGGGTACAATGCCTTCGGTCATCCTGAGTTCGACACGAAGAGGCCACCCGTGGGTGAATTGTTGTACCAACTAAAGAATCGTGGCGACGCTACGGCAATAGAGCCACTCGCCGATGCAGCGGTCGCGTTCATCAGGAACTGGCCCGTCGATTTGATCGTTCCGATTCCTCCTTCCAATACCTCGCGGAAGAGGCAGCCCGTAATCGAGGTTGCGCGGGAGATCAGCAGGAAAAAGGGAGTTCCGTTGTGCGAAGGCTGCATCAAGAAGGTGAAGAACACGGGGCAGTTGAAAGACGTGTTTGACCGTGCAAAGCGCGACGAGATCCTCGCCGGTGCCTTCGTCGTGGATTTGAAGCAAACCCAAAAGCGTCGGCTTCTTGTTTTCGACGACCTGTACCGTTCCGGCGCAACGGCCGCCGCCGTGACGCGGCTCTTGTTGAGCGACGGCGCAGCGGCGCAGGTGTATTTGCTAACCTTGACTCAGACACGGAAGAACTTGTGACCAGCGTATTCATTGGCGGTTCGCGCGCGATCTCGAAGCTGAATGCCCCCTTGCGGGAGAAGCTCGACGACTTCATCCAACGGGGATGCACGATCTTCATCGGTGATGCCAATGGCGCCGACAAATCGGTTCAACAGCACCTCGCCTCGCGCGAATATGATCACGTCGTCGTCTACTGCATGGATCGCTGCCGGAACAACATCGGCGGATGGGCGACGAAACCAATCTCGCGTCCTGCCGGCCCCCGCGACTTCGCCTACTATGCGGCCAAGGACAAGGCTATGGCCGATGATGCGAAATGCGGCATGATGCTTTGGGATGGAGAAAGCAAGGGCACCCTCAACAACATTCAGAATCTGCTTGCTGCTGGCAAGAAGGTTTTGGTCTACTTCTCTCCAGAAGGCGCTTTCTACAAGCTTGTGAAAAGCGACGATTTGAATGGGTTGGTGTCCCGCTGTGATCCGGAGTTGATCGCCTCAGCGCAGCGTCGGATCGAGAAGGTTGCTGCTGCTGGACAACTTCTGTTGCAACCCTAAGCACGCTCCTATGAACTCACTGGGCCGCTAAGCCCTGCATTTGCAACGAAACAGTTCGAAACGCATCCATCAAGGGGAGCCATTCTTTTTTCAGTCTCTCCCCTCACCGGATCAGCTCCTTTACTCTGATCTTCATTGCCCTCGCTTCAAGCTTGGCAGCCTCAGCGAAATTTTCTTCTCGGCGAAGCAATTCCGCCCTCCACTCAAACCAATGCGCCTGTTGAATTGTTGCAGGTGAATGACTCTGTTCATGAATGGTCAGGGCTCTCCCCAATTCACGGCATGCCACTGAATATTGTTTTTGTAAAGAATGTAGTATCGCCAACCTTGCGACTGTGATTGCAGTTCCCGGATGCCCATTCCCGAAGCGTTTCTCATGAATAGCTAACGCGATCTTAAGATGTCCTTCTGCTTCTTCGTACTTCTTGCGGCTCATCTTGAAGTCGCCAAGGTTCAACTCGATTGCTGCAACCATTGGATGCTCCGCCCCAAGATCCTTCAAAGCAACAATCACGGCTTTATTGAAATACTCGTCGGCAGACTTCACCTTTCCTGCAAAGCGGTAAGCCTGTCCCAGGTTATTCAACGTAGAAACTAGTTGACTTCCTCCGATCCCGGCCTCCTCATAAAATGCAAGTGCTTGCAAGAGGAAGGGAACTGCGCGTCGGTGATTCCTTTCGCTAAGCCAACGGTCCCCCAGCCGATTCGAGGATGCTGCCACACGCGTCACATTGCCAACGGATTGCCAGTACTGCAAAGCTGACGTGAACGAAGTTTCAGCCTCACTCAGTCGGCCCAGATTCAATTCAATATCTCCCAGGCCATCCATCGCCATCGCACGAGTTTTTGAATCGACTTCCGGGCTATTCAAAACTTCGCGGTAAAGCTTTTCTGCCCTCTCGTGTTGCCCACTAGCCGCTTCTATCCGCGCACGGGTCAATTGCACGAAATAGAATGTTTCAAAGTCTGGTTTTGTATCGTTCTTGAGTAACTCGCTGAGTCGATTTAGTACCTGGGTCGCTTCCTGATTCTGCCAGGCATTTTGCAAGCTGGTTGCCAGGTTGCGCAGAGTACTTCGCAACGTTCTGCTTTCCCGTGTCAAACTCTCCAGATGGCGCATCGCAATACGATATTGCTCTACCGCAGCCCCAATCCGCCCCAAAGTATACTCAACAGATCCGATGTTTGCAGAAGCGATCGCAATCTTCTCTGGATCGCCGGCGGCAATCTGTTTAGCCATCTGGAATTGCTCCGCAGCCGCCCGAAAGTCCTTCCTCGCAAACGCCTCATTTCCGCTTGAAGTGTATTCTTCAAAACTCGGAACGGGTTGGCTCATCCCAATTCCGGCAGTGATCAAAATCGCTAGTGTTACATTCATGTTACTGGAATTTCCCTCTCTAAATTAAGAAGGGAGAGCACGGGCCTGAAGTGTGCAAAAATTCTTCTTGAGCGTGGATTTCCAGAATGCAATCGGGCAATTGATGAATGATCTAAGGCAAGGGAGTGAATCTGCCGCAGCTCAACTCGTCCAGCTATTTCATCCAGAACTGCGGCGCATAGCTGCAGCCCAAATGAAGGGCGAAAGATCCAATCACACCTGGCAGCCCACCGTCTTGGTGAATGAGCTCTACCTTGAACTCCGTCGAATCAAGTCGTTGCCGCAAGGCACAACAAACGATCAGGAAGAGCGGACAGCGTTCCTCCGCCTCTCAGCATTCTTGATGCGAAGAATGCTGATTCATCATTCACGCCCTCTGTCAAAACGTTTTACCAGCGTCTCTCTGTCTGATCTCGTAGAGCAGCCCGCAAGCGGCGAGCAGAGTCTCGCAGAAATTGAGCAACTACTCGACTCACTCAGTCGCATCGATCCCGTTCTAAGAACCGTTGTAGAAATGAAAGTATTCGAGGGTTTGACCCGCGAGCAGATTGCTGTTGGCCTCAACTGTTCAGTCCGCACTGTCGCCAGTCACTGGAGCTTTGCCCGCCAGTGGCTCCATGATGCCCTTTCGAAGTCCTCACAGGAGTCACTCGCTTGACCGGGGAGCAATGGCGTGACGCTTGGAACCTCTTTCAGCAGGCTCAGTCATTGTCTGAGGCCGCGCGTGATGCCTTCATTGCCGCCCAAACATCCGATCCGGAAATAGTCTCTCGCATCGAAACGCTTTTTGAAGAACTCGAGGATCCAGAAGAAACTTCCGAGCCAATACCAACTGAACGAATTCCAGGACAACAGGTCGGCCGGTATCGCCTCGATCGCCAGATCGGTCGAGGCAGCTTCGGCGAAGTCTGGTCTGGTTTTGATTCTCAACTCGGACGGCGTGTTGCCCTGAAGTTCATTGCACCGCACCGGCAAGCCGATCAATCCTCGATCCGTCGGTTCTTGCGCGAAGCCAAGGCTGCTTCGTCCCTCAATCACCCTAACATTGTCATTGTGCATGAGGTCATCACCTCGGATTCGGGCCCCGTCATCGTCATGGAATTAGTTGAGGGCCAACCCTTACGCCTCATGCTCAGCAGCGCGATCCCGCAGCAGAAAACCACTGAAGTGATGGCGCAAATTCTCAAAGCGCTCTGCTTTGCTCATGCCGCAGGTCTCGTACACCGAGATCTAAAGCCAGAGAACATCATGGTTCGTGCCGATGGCTTGGTAAAAATCCTCGACTTTGGACTCGCCCATCAACCCCTCAACACCCTGGCAAATCAATCTGCCAGCACTGGTTTGAGCTTGGGAACATTGCGCTACATGTCTCCCGAGCAGTGTCATGGACAGCCTTCTTCGTCCGCGAGTGATGTTTTTGCACTCGGCGTCATCTTTCACGAAATGCTTACCGGCACTCATCCATTCGAGGCCTCTTCCTGGATCGACACAGCTCATGGCATAGTAAACGGAGATTCCAAGCCAGTCCCAGGTCAATTCGGGCGGCTCGTGTCTCAGATGTTGAGTAAGTCCCCTGATGCTCGTCCAACAGCCGCAGAGGCTGTCCGCTCTCTCGAAGCATTCCCTCTTCAACCTTCGCGCCATTGGATGATGCTCGCTCTCCTGGCCGCGGCACTATGCTTCTCAGTCGTGGCTTGGTTCGCCTTCCGGTTTGCCAATTCAACAAAACCTTCAGAACAACGATTTACTGACACCAGGCTTGATATGGGCGCTGGCATTGGTTTCGCCGACAGCAGCTTCGTTTTATCTCCCGACGGCCGGCATCTAGTCTTCCGGGGCGGTCGTGGCGAAGTATCACCTCAAATCTTCGACCTTTCAGCAGGGTCCACTATCAAACTAAAAGGATTTGATGGCGACCACTTTTTCTGGTCACCGGATGGCAAGGAATTAGGCTACGTCTCCGCAGGCAAGTTATGGCGCAAGGGCTTTCCAACCGGCCAGGCCAGGGAAATTTGTGAAGCACCCAATCTCTCTTCAGCGCACTGGGGATCGAACGGCATCATCCTTTTTGCATCCTCTTCCACTGCACCGATTTCGAGAGTTCCCGCCGATGGTGGCAACCCAGTTCAGCTTACAAGGTTCGGCCCGGGCAGCAAGCGGCACGAAGCTCCCTTTTTGCTGCCAGATTCACGGCACTTTGTCTACTGGAGTGCTCCCAATCGCTTTAGCGGAAGCCTCATGCTGGCCGATTTGGAGGGCAAAGACCCAGCCGTAGAAATCGCCCAGACTTCAAGCTCTGCGATTTTTCTGCCTCGCCCAGACTCGTCCGATGGCGCTTTGGTCTATCGGGCTTCCGATGCCTTGATGCTGCTCCCCTTTGATTCTTCCAAAAATCAAGTCACCGGCAAAGCCCGCAAGATTACCGAAAGAGCAGACCGAGGCCGCCATTTCTTTGTGCCCGCAACTGCATCCGCTCAAGGGGATCTGATCTACCGGGACAGAGACGACAATCGTACCCAGGTAAAGATCTTCAATCGACAGGGCACCCTTCTATCAAAAATAGGAGAGCTAAAGGAATACTTGCAAGCCAAGCCTTCACCGGATTTCCGCCACCTCGCCATCCAGACTCACAATCCAGTAACAGGGCAAAGCGATTTCGAGTTCCTCGACATGAATTCACAACGCGTAACCCCAGTTCCGGCCGCCCTGGCTTCCAGTGATCCAGTTTGGGCCCCTGACGGCCAAAGCGTCTTGGCGGGTAACAGCTCAGTATCAGGAGGTGCCGATCTTTACCGTATCTTCCTTCCCACTTCTGGCCAACCCAAGGTCACCTACGTTCCTTGGCAAGGGTCCGCCTCATGGCCTTCGGATTGGTTTGCAAAATCCAATACCGCGCTGCTGATCGTTTCTTCTCCAAAGTCGAATTTCGATATTTGGACCCTGCCCATGGATGGAACCAGCAAACCCCGCCCGCTAATATCGACTCCGGCCCGTGAGCAACGCGCATCACTTTCCCCAGACGGCAAACTCCTCGTTTACATGTCAAATGAATCAGGATCCAACGAAGTTTGGGTCACGCCTAACCCCCCGGATGGTCGTAAATGGAAGATCTCGACCGGAGGTGGAGTTCAACCGAAGTGGAGAGGCGATGGCAAGGAGATCTTCTATCGCTCCGAAGATCTTGCCTTGATGTCCGTCGCTGTCGCAGGCACACCCGCACAACCATCATTCGCGAAACCCTCAGTCCTTTTCGGTGGAAGAAATTCAGACCCGGCCATGGCCGTTCTCCACGCAGAGCCGTCCAGCGACGGCCAACGCTTCGCAGTAATTACGGGGCTACTGCAACAAACCCCCAACCCGCTCCGCCTGCGCTTGAACTGGTGGACAGAAGGCCGTTAGCCGTTCTTCACGATCCTCCCCGTTAAATCCCCGCATACCATTGATATCCAGCCTCGACAGCCGAAGACCCCAAACCCTTCCCAAACCCCTTCAAACTATCAGTCACCGTGATCGTGGATAAGAACTTGATGCTCTTATACCCAATCTGCCGCGGCACACGCATCCGCACCGGCCCCCCATGACCCACCGGCAGATCCTTCCCATTCATCGCATAAGTGACAAGCGTCTGCGGGTGAAGTGCCTCATCCAGATCGATGCTGTCATAGCGCCCTCTTTGAATCGCCGGTGACGAATACACCACAAACTTCGCACCAGAATTCACCCCAGCCTTCTCCAGCAACAAACCGAGCGGCACCCCCGTCCACTCCGCGATATAAGACCACCCTTCCTCACAAGAAAGCTGCGTAGTTTGGCTCCTCAACGCCAGCGCCTTCAAATCCCCCAAAGAATAAGAAGCCGGCCGCTCCACCATACCGCCCACCGTCACTTGCCAGTTCACAAACCCAGTCGCTTCCTCCCCTTTGAATCTGTCATCCATCGGCGGCTTTCCATTCGGATACGGCGTCTTCGAGATTTGCTCCCGCCGAAACTCCCTCGCACTCGCACCACTCGTAATCAGTCGATGAGCCGCATAACTCAACGTCGCCCCCGGCCCATAGATCCCGCTGCCATCCGGTGGCACCAGTCCATATCGATCGGCAAGCTTCGCCGCAACCGCCAGTCCGCCGGCCGTGATTCCAGCCCCAATCCATTTGCGTCTCGATAACTCACTCATCGTTAAATCCCCGCATACCAGGAATAACCAAATTCGGCATCCATCGAACCAAGTCCCTTGCCAAAGCCCTTCAGGTTATCGGTCACTGTAACTTTAGCGATGTACTTCACGCTCTTATAGCCCAACTGCCTCGGCACCCGCATCCGCAGCGGCCCCCCAAACTCAATCGGCAGATCCACGCCATTCATCCCGTAGCTGATCAGCGTCTGCGGATGCATCGCCTCCTCGATATCGATACTGTCAAAAGTAAATCCCTTGATCGGAAGCGTTTCATAAACAACAAACTTGGCTAGTGGCGATACCCCGGCCAACCTCAAGACATGCGACAGCGCCACACCCTTCCACTCGGCAACATAGCTCCAGCCCTCTTCACAAGCCAGTTGCGTCACCTGGCTGCTGGCCGGAAACCCCTTCAGTTCAGCAATTGAAAACGAAGCAGGCCGCTCCACCATCCCAGCCACCTCCAACCGCCAATCCAAAAATCCGTTGGCAATCTGCCGCACAAAGATCTCATCCTTGGGCGGCTTCCCATTGGGATAAGGCACCTTCGAAATCTTCTCTGAATCAAACTCACGAGCCGAAGCACCAGCCGTCAACAATCGATGAGTCGCATAGTTCAGCGTCGCCCCAGGCCCATAAACACCTCCACCATCCGGAGGCACCAGTCCAAACTGAGCCGCAAGCCGCCCTGCCGCAGCCACACCACCCAATCCAGCCAGCCCACCAACAACCAGTTTGCGACGCGTCATTCATTCCCTCCCAGCGTCATCAACCGCATCCGGGCTCTGAATCCAGAAACCCAAACCATCACCACATGAATCACCATAAACATCACTAGGGCAAGAGTCACAAAAAAGTGGATCGTCCGTGCCGATTGAAACCCTCCCAGCGCATCCACCAGAAACGGAAAGGCCGCCGTAAAGCCCGGAGACATAGCCAGCCCCGTCCAGATCATCGCGGGAACCAAAACGAACAAAACACCCAGATAGCTCACCCGCTGCAACGTATTGTAGGTTCTTAAATCAGCTTCAGCAGGTCTTTGAAATCGCAGGTGCTCACGAATGCTCTGCACCACAGAACCAGTCGGCATCAAATTCCGCTGAAAGTGCCGCTTCACCAATCCATGGATGAAGTACACCCCACCGGTAAACACCATCAGCCAACCCGTCTGAAAATGCAGATAACGGCTCCAACCATTCTGATCGGGAAGCACATAGTCGTATCCGGTCTTCACCCCGCCACGAGATGCCGGAATTGGAATATCGAATAGCGAAGGCATC
Source organism: Bryobacter sp. (assembly GCA_022843625.1). Classification (GTDB taxonomy): domain Bacteria; phylum Acidobacteriota; class Terriglobia; order Bryobacterales; family Bryobacteraceae; genus Bryobacter. Next base: position 12,082 of record JALHNH010000035.1, read on the forward strand.
AGCGCGTTTCCTTCTTCACCCCAATAGAAGCGGGGATGAGAGATGATAATCTCTACTCCGGTGACCAGCAACGCAAAGAAACACAAAGTGTTCACCCAGTGCGTGAATCGAACTACTCCGCTATGGCGCGAATCCATTGCGAGATCCTACCACATCTAAACATGCAAACCCCGCTCCTGAGTCGCCTCACCCTCCGCATTTTCTATTCCACGAGCAAACTCGACTTTCTATTCGCTCTGGCGATTCCCCTGGCACCATTCATCCTCGCCTATTTCCTCGGCATCGCTCTCGAAAGAAAGCTGGGTGACCACCTCTACCGCGGCTATTGGACCAGCTACAACTTCACCTCCTTCGTACTCCTGCTCCCTCTCGGTCTCTACCTCGGTCGATGGGGAGTGCAGCGCATCATTCCTGTAACAGGAGACCAGCCTCCTGCCATTGTTTCCCTGGTAAACGAAAGCGGCAGAGCCGCAACCTCTCGTGACTTGCGTGATGCAATCTTGAGCCCCAACTTATCTGGCTTCGCCCTTGCAATCGATATCCTGATTCACCTCATTGATCTCTGGCCCTTTGCGGTTTTCCTCTACAACTCGCTCACCTCAGGCAGCGCACCTCATATTCATCCCACCTGGAAGGATTGGTCTGTGATGTTTCTTTACGGTGGCCCCGATCTGCCTTCCGCAACCCAGTCCCTCCTGATGATCTTCCTCGTCTATGTATCGCAGTTCGCCATAATTCTGCTCGGCATACTCTTCTTCCTGATGATGCTGCGGCACAACTGGTTCTTTCTCCAGCGCATCTACCAGCGCCGTTCCGGCGCAAGAGACACTAGCATTGTCATCGACCTCGACGATCCCGAAAAGTGCTTTGGCTTCCGCCGCGCAAACGAAGCCTTTAACGCCCAGCTCTGGCTCCTTGCCGCTCTCGGTCTCATCATGCTGGTCAGCCGCTTCATGCATGTGCCACCGCTGCCGGTGGAAGAGATCATAGACCGTGGCTTCAAAAACGCGTTTCCCACCGCCGGTCAAGCCATGCTCGCCATCGGCTGGCTCCTCGCGCTTGCCGTGGTCTGCCTTCCAGTCCTCGTCAAATTGCTGCCCATGATCCCATTCCTGCGGGGGCCTGCGATACAACTCGACCGCGCCACTACCTACTTTCTCGAATTCATCCCCGACGACCTTTGCCCGGTAGGTCCAGATCTTACAGCCGACGAAACCGATTACTTCACTTCCCGTTTCGCAGAGAACGGCTTCTGGCCCACCGGCAACAACCGTGCCCGCTGGCTCTTCCGTGCCGCCTTCTTTGTCCTGTTGCTCCTGCTCCTGCCAACGGCCCAACCCTCGATCTCGCCCCTCTTCCTGGGCCTGCTGGCCTGTTACCTGATCGGGCCCTTCAAGCTCACCACGGCACTCCTCGGCAGCCTCGAAGGCATCCTCGTCACCGTAGACGAACGCCTCGTAACCAGAAGGCCCAACCCCATCCCAAAACCCCAATCGCTGCGCGATGCCGAGCGCGATGACTCGGACAAAATCGCCGACTTCGAAATGGAACTCCAGGGCCTCGGCGGCACAGCCTATCGTGTCCGAATCAACTCCGTCGCCTTTGGCTCAAACACCGTCCAGCAGATCTCGGGCCGCATAAAACTCGATGCCGCCGAGCTCCTCGACAACGCCTCCACCGAAGACTACGGCAAGGCTCTCAGCACAGCGCTCTTTGCAGACGAAAAGGTGCGTCGCGCCTGGGATTCCGCCCAGGCCATCGCCAAAGCAATTGGCGCTAAAATCCGGCTCCGTCTTCTCATTGACGCCGAAGCCACTGCCCTCCATTCCATCCGCTGGGAAACGATCTCACTCTTCCAGTCTGCCGACTGCTGGTTCTCGAGATACATCGCCAGTTACGACGCCAAGTCCACCATCGCTCGTCCCAAGAGCCGCCTCAAAGCCCTGGTCGTCATCGCAAACCCAACCGAACTCGCCGGCGGCATGGGCGACATGCAGGAGGTTCCAGTAGAAGCCGAGCAGGCCCGCGCCATTGCCTTTTTCAAACCCATCCTCAACAAAGATCCAGACATCCTCGCCTCAGGCGGCAAAGCCTCGCTCCCAGCCATCATCGATCACCTGCAAAGCGGCCACGACATCGTCTATCTCGTCTGCCACGGCGCACTCATTGATGACAACCCAACCCTGCTGCTTGAAAAGTCCACGGGACAATCTGATTTCGTAGCTGCGAATGAACTCGTGCACGCCATCCGCATTCTGGATGCTCCCCCCAGCCTGATCGTCCTGGCCTCTTGCCAGTCTGCAGGCACAGGCGATACCGAAAACGCGCTAACCGCCCTCGGCCCGCTTCTAGCTGCCGCAGGCGTCCCGGCCGTCGTCGCCATGCAAGGCAAAATCTCAATGAGCACGGTCGCGGAATTCATGCCCCGCTTCTTCTCTGAACTCAAACAAGACGGCCGCATCGATCGCGCCATGGCCATCAGCCGTGGCGAGATCGCCCGCAATCATCGCGATCACTGGATGCCCGTACTTTTCATGCGCCTCAAAAATGGCCGCCTCTGGGAGGACTACCGGTAGCTCAACTGCGCACTCACCGTCCCTGCCTCCTGCGCCACCGTCCGTATCCAGTAAGCGTTATACCCAACCGGAAAGCGATGCTCAACTCCCTTGCCTGCCGCAATCGGAAACGCGCGATACCTCACCCAGTCGCCAAAGCCACTCAGGTCCACCTCTACCGCAATGGTCAGCGTCCCGGATCCCTGATGCGACAGCCGCAACACCTTCTGGTCATAACCGGTAAACAGATAAGGGTCTGAAGCCGCTCCCGCAGTTACTGCCGTATTCAGCCACGGCCCACCCTCACCCATCGGCTTTCCAAACTGCCAAAGGTCGTCCGAAGCCCCGAGCCAAAGCTTCTCCTCAGAACCAACAAAGGTCCCCGCCGGTAGCGTCATCTCGGGCAATCCACTCAGTACCGTCAAGCCGCGCCAAGAACAGAAATCCCGAACCGGCAGGTTATGCGTCGTCACCGGACGCACCATCGCAATCCCGCCTGCATTATTCGAAGGCAACTCATAGAAGGTCCCATGTGCCAGCAGCAAATCGCGCTCTGTGCTCACTTCGCGCGCAATCCTGCACCCTTCCACATCCTGCTTGCTCTTGGGCAATCGCCAGCGCTTTCCCTTCTCATCGACGTAAATCACAGACGCCGCATCCACCTCAAGAGCACCCTTCGGCGGCGACAGCTTCGCCGGCAGCTTGGCCTCCGGTGCAAGCTTCAATTGCAAGTCCTCACCCAGTTCATACACCGAGGTCTCAGTTCCCAGCAGCAGCGAACGCTTGTTGTCCCCACGGGCCCAGATCAAGCCGCCACCCTTGCCAGCCGGCCTCGCCGGTGCCGCCTTTCGCAAGTCACGATTGGCATATTGAAAGAACGCCGTCGCCTTAACGCAATCCTGCTCTGCCACAATCCGAACCCAGGTCCCGGCCTCACTGGGCTTGAAGATCAAATACTCATAACCACCAGCCGCCACAGTAATCTTCCGTAATGCGGTCCACGAGCCATTACCAACGCGGTCCACCTCAAGCCGGAACGTCACAGCATTCCCCGTCTGATGCGTCAAATGCAGCATCCGCTGATCAAAGCCCGAAAATAAATACCCATCCGAAGGCGTCTGTGCCTTCACATCGTCCCGAAGCCACACCGCGCCCCGTCCAATCGGAGTCCCCAGCTGATCGATTTTTGACGGCTCAAGAAACCACAAATTCGATTGCGATTGTCCCGGCCCGGCAATCTCGCCCTTCACTCGGCGCGTATTGAAGAACTCATTCTTCGCCGTATCGTCACACCCAAACACAACCCGGTCACCCCACCGTGCAAAGTCTCCAATCACCCGAATATACGAACTACGAGGAGCAATCCCAGCAGACTTCTTCGCACTAAAAGTTTTAGGGAAACGCCAGAACATCCCATGCATCGTCATCAACAAATCCTGCTCGCCGATCTCCCGAATCCGCGGCCACTCTGTATTCCAGCCATGCGCCCCATCATAGGTATGTGTGGCCTTCGGCAATCGATAAGAATGCCAGGTCCCGTGATCCAGCAACATCAGAATCACCGAGCGGTGATCCCAACCTACCGCCCAGATCGGGTCCTCAGCCGGATTCGCATTCCCGTAAATCCCACCCGGCCCGGTCACCTCGGTAAACTGATTCCGCCGCACCACCTTCCAGCTCTTGCCATCCCACTCCGCAAGGCAACCCGATGGCGTATCCGGCGGCAAATTCCCCCCGCCGACTTCCCCATTATTCGAGTACACCGTCCGCCCCTGTCCCGAATAAAAACCCTTCCCGTGATAACCCGGCAGCAGCGGCCCGGTGATGTCCTTGGCCGTCTTGCGAACCACGGCAAGATTGGCATCCTCATAAAGCTGCCTCACCGCAAGACTACGAACATCGATCTCGTAGAAACCCTCTTCCATCGTCGCGAGATAAATCTTCCCCGCCGGTTCCGTTAAATGCCTTGCATTCCCAGTCGGCCGCCCATAAGCGACAGAGTAGGGAATCGTCCGCACCCCGCCCTTCCCATCAATCGCATAAGGCCCGATAAACAACTGGTCGGACTCGCGATGGATCATCCGGTTCGCCGGAGTCCCGCCAATGCTTTCCTTGCGCACCGTCTGCTGCAACTGCGAATCAATCTCGTAGAGACGATCATCGGATCCAGCCGGTTTATGTGGTGAATACGTCACCACCCAAAGCTTCCCAGCCCACGGAACCACAGCGCCCGTCCCGCACTCATTCTCCGAATTGAACATCGCCAGATGCGGATAAACTCCACTAACCTGCCGGCGTGTAGAGGTCTGACCCAAAAGCGCAAATGCAGGGCTGAAAAGAAAACTTCGACGATCCATATAGACTATGATCTTATCTTCCAGGCTCCCAAAACATGAATCGAAGAGAATTCCTCGCCGCTCTCCAGCCATCTAAAGCCAAGCCCAACTTCCTGATCATCCTCGCCGATGACATGGGCTACTCAGACGCCCGCTGCTACGGCGGAGACATCGACACCCCCAATATCGATCTTCTGGCCAACAACGGACTCCGCTTCACTCAGGGCTATTCCACCGCCCGGTGCGGCCCCTCCCGAAGTTGCCTCCTTACTGGACACTATGCCCAACAAACCGCCTGTGACGTAATGACCCCCGGCGTGGTCCCAGACTGGACCACCTTCGCCCCCCAACACTTGAAGCAGCAAGGCTACCGCACCTACCATTCCGGCAAATGGCACATCCGCTTCAAGCCCAACGAAGCCGCTGGCTTCGATCACTCCTACGCCCTCCTCGACCAGAACAGCTTCTTCGCGCCCCGTGCCAGCCTTCTCGATGGAGAAAACCTCCCACCCGGCAAACTCTCCGACGGCTTCTACGGCACCACCGCCATCGGCAACCACGCAGTAAAATTCCTCGAAGGCCACGCCCGCAACAACGCAAGCGACCCCTTCTTCCTCTACCTCCCCTTCACCGCTCCGCACTTCCCTCTTCATGCTTTGCAGGAAGACATCGACAAATACAAAGACCGCTTCAGCGAAGGTTGGGACGAAGCCCGCAAATCTCGCTACGAAAGAATGCGAAAAATGGGCCTCATCAACTGCCCGCTAGCCCCTCTCGAACCCGGGATCTGGCCAGACTGGAACCTCGCCTCCGAAGACATTACCAAACGCTTTGGCGTTGGCGAAGTCGCAAGAGCCGTTCCGTGGAACACCCTCACCAAAGAACAAAAATCCTTCCAGCGAACCAAGATGGCGATCCACGCCGCGATGATCGACCGTATGGACCAGCAAATCGGCCGCGTCCTCAACCAGCTCCGCGCCATGAACGCCTACGACAACACCGTCATCGTCTTCGTCTCAGACAACGGAGCCAGCGCCGAGCAAATGATCCGCGGCGATGGTCACGATCCCAAAGCCGCCCCCGGCTCCGCCCTCACCCATCTCTGCCTCGGCCCTGGCTGGTCCACAGCCGCCAACACACCTTTCCGTCTCCACAAGTCCTGGGTCCACGAAGGCGGCATTTCCTCACCCTGGATTATGCACTGGCCCAAAGGCATCACGGACAAAGGCAAACTCCGCCAAACTCCCTGCCATCTCGTCGACTTGGTCCCAACAATGCTGGACCTCGCAGGCGCATCCCCCAGAGGCATCTTGCCTGCAGCAGCTCCCGCTCTATCCGGCAAAAGCCTGGCCCCGGCCTTTGCAAAAAACACCAGCATAGAGCGAGACTATCTCTACTTCCACCACAACAAGAACAGGGCGATCCGTATCGGAGACCACAAACTGGTAGCCATAGGAGAAAAGGGCCCCTGGGAACTCTACAACCTCGCCAAAGACCGTGCCGAGCAAACCAACTTGGCCCCAAGGCAACCCAGACTTGCCGTAGACCTCGCCAAGCGCTGGCAGCAGCAGGAAGACACCTTCGTCAAAACACGCGAAGCTTCAACGGCGACCCAAATGCCAAGGATGATGCCGAATCCTAAGGCTGGCTAACGGTCTTCTCATTTCTCCAATCAGAACTCCAAGAAGTGAAATTCCTCCTTACTCAGGCCAATCCAGGTAGAAATCATTGGTAAGCTCTGTCGGAAACCCAGGGTCTAGTGTGATGTCGGCGTAATTCGATCTATGACGGCTATTGCGGGCCGCATTCAGCGCGAGAATCGTGTAAAAAGTTTTCGAACGAGTCGATCTGGTTTTGCCACTGGTGCAAGGATCCACTCGTTGGTCCTGCAACACACCTGCACCACGTTTGTTTGCTTCTGCTTGAAAGTGATTGAGAAACTTTTGGCTCTTGGGCCCCCAGATGCCATCCACCTGAAGCGGCACACTTTCTCCAGGTGGGCGGAAGCCCTTACTATCGCCCACTTCCTCCCAGGCAACTCTCAATAGGTGTTGGACAAGTAATACGTCTGCCCGTTCATTCACGCAGCCAAGGCCGACAGATTTATCCACAACATAAGCGACGGGCGTAGTCCTAGCCCGGATCAGCAAGACTTTTGGCATCTCAATAATTTAACAAAATTTCCTAAACGAGCGGCGGCGCACGCATACACAAAAAATGAATGCATGGGGAGACAAGTTTTTTGGGGGACGGGGAGAACAATCGGAAGGAGATGGTGATCGCGGTAGGAATCGAACCTACAACCTATTGATTAAGAGTCAATTGCTCTGCCAGTTGAGCTACGCGACCACGATGTGACGTTTATTTGTTAATTTACCCCAGAGGCATCTTGCCTGCAGCAGCTCCCGCTCTATCCGGCAAAAGCCTGGCCCCCGTCTTCGCGAAAAACACCAGCATTGAGCGAGACTTCCTCTACTTCCACCACAACAAAAACAGGGCGATCCGCATCGGAGACCACAAGCTGGTAGCCATCGGAGACAAAGGCCCCTGGGAGCTCTACAACCTCGCCAAAGACCGCGCCGAGCAAATCAACTTGGCGTCCAGACAACCACAACTACTCACAACCCTTGCTAGCCGCTGGCAACAGAGTGAAGACAACTTCGTCAAGACGAGGGAAGCCGCCAAGCCAACCCATATGCCTCGCATGAATGCAAATGCTTGAACCGAAACCCTGAATCTGAAACAATACCCTCGCTACTGTTGTTGTGCCAATTTGAGAAATCCCGCTCCCTGGTACATCACCAGAGGCTTGTTTCCATCTCCCAGCACAATCACCGGTCTGATGAACAGACTGCTGTCATCCACCGTGCTCACCGTCGCATCGATGAGTGGATTTGACAACGATGTAAACGTCCCATACAGAATCGCTCCGCCTGTGGTCGCAAACGCAATGCCTGGCATCGAATTCGCAGGCAACAGAACAATACTGCAAACATCAGCCAGCGGAGCGTCCAGCGGTCCATCGCCATGCACATTACGCTCCCCGCCAAAGCTTGGATGAATGCCTTCTGTGAGTACGATCTCGTCCCGCACAGTTCCGTTACTATATGCCTTCCTCCGCGCCACGCAATGGACATTTCCCGGATTAGGCGTAGTGCCGTCCGCATCGTAGAACACTGAACCCGGCGATGGGTTGACCGACCCATAAACTCCCCAATCTTTAAACCCTTGGCTTTGTGTTTCGGTCAGCCCGCCTTCAAATCGTCGCGCTCCTTGAGTTGGTCCCCCGTTTGCCACAAGAAAGAGTATAGGCGTGGCCTGCACCGTGTAGATGTCGATCCTTTGGGGAGAGAGCTGCAGCGCGGTGGTTCCCGCACGAAACGGACTTACAAAGCTCCCATTTGATTCCCGCCGGGTATAATACATATCGTCGGGTGCGCTAGGTCCCGGTGCCAGTCCAGCCTTTACCAGCTTGTAGAAAACATGCACTCTTCCCGAGCTATCCGCCATACCCACTACCGTGTTCGAAACGGCTCCCTGACTTCCGGTATTTGTGGGAAACGGTACATCGATGCAGCGCCACTCAAGCGAAGATCCGCAGTTACCGCCGTTCACCGCTGTCTCAATTGCCAGCCGGAACCTGTTTACACTCCAGAAACTAATTACGGCTACGCCTGAAGGCCCAACCGTTACATGGGTTCGACTGGGAAAGATATTCGCCCACACTTGCGAGATGGTCTCCTGAGCTCCAAACTTTTTGCGAACCACAAGCGCATTTGACGCATTCCGGTGCGCCACGTAGCGCCGGTGCACTCCGTTTACAGTCCTGGATGCAATGTGCCCGTCAGTTGCACTGGAAATTGTCGTGTAGTTCCATTGACTCCATGCTGCCAGTGGACAAAGCAGAAGAAAAGCAAACCATATTCTCATATCTTCTTCTGCGTAAACTCGCAATGTTTTTGACTCGCAACTCGAAAATCTCCACCCCTGGACACAAGATTCACTTTGTGATAAAGATTTCTGCATGAAAATCTATTCAGGATTATTAGTGATGGCATTGTTTGTTCCCTCAACTCTAATCGGGCAGGTCGAGCGAGCATCCATTGTGGGCAATGTTTCAGACAAGTCCGGTGCGGCAATGGCTGGTGTTGAGGTAAAGGTCACTAGTGTTGCGACAAACACGGGACAGGTGCTTGTTACTGACGCATCCGGTGCATACTCCGCAGTCAACCTCATTCCTGGCACTTACACCGTACAAGCGTCAAAATCCGGATTTCGAAGCGCCGTGTTTAAAGACTACTCGCTCCAGATCAGTCAGGCAGCCCGGCTCGACATCGTCATGGAAGTGGGCGACGTGTCCCAGTCAGTCGAGGTCGTCGGCGCAGCCCCACTCCTCCAGACCGAAAACGCAAGCGTCGGCCAGGTGATCTCCAAAGAGGCCGTCCAATCTCTTCCACTCAACGGCCGCAACTTCGTGCAACTCGCCATCCTGGCGCCCGGCGTCACCGGGCTCGACTACGCCCAGCCCAACACAATCAACTCTGGCCGGCGTCCCGACGAGTTGCGCCCCGGCGGTACCGCCATCGCAGCCAATGGGGCCCGCAGCACCTCCAATCAGGTCTTGATCGATGGCATCGACAACACCGAAATGATTTCCCAGACCTTCATCGTCCGCCCCGCCGTCGAAGGCATTCAGGAATTCAAAGTTCTCACCAATAACGCCGGTGCCGAATACGGCCGCTCGGCGGGTGCCGTCGTTGTCATCACAAGCAAGTCGGGGTCCAACGAATTCCACGGCTCTCTCTTCCACTTCTTGCGAAACGAGGCCTTTGATGCCCGCAACTTCTTCGCGCGCACCGATGCCGCAAAACCACCCTTCAAGCTCAACCAGTACGGTTTCGCACTTGGTGGACCGATCAAGCGCAACAAGACCTTCTTCTTCGCCGACTACGAAGGCTACCGCGAAATTTTCGGCGACACTCAGCTGGTCACCGTACCAACACCTGCCATGAAGACGGGAGACTTCCGCGGCGTTACGGCAAACGGCATCTTTGACCCCCTCACCACTACGGCCAACCCGGCCGGAGGCGCTGCTATCCGTCAGCGTTTCCCCAACGATACAATCCCGCAGAATCGCTTCGACTCTGTCGGCGCGGGCCTCGCCCAACTCTGGCCTAACCCTCAGCGCGCCGGTCTCATCAACAACTTCGTCGCCAATCCAGTTAAGAAATCGAGCCTGCACCGCGCCGACGGCCGCGTCGACCACGTTTTCAATGCCAACAACAACGGTTTCTTTCGCTACTCAATCGACAAGAGCATCATCGTCATGCCAGACACCTTCGACAAGAACATCGGAGGCAACGAAGGCAGCTTCGCTGGCAACCTTGATGCTACCGGCCGCAACATCGTCGGGGCCTTCACCCGCGTGATCTCACCATCTACCGTAGGCGATTTCCGCTACGGCTACACCCAGTTCAACTCCTCTCTGATGCCAACCCAGTTGACGAATCCCGTTTGGTCCCGCATCCCCGGGCGAGATTCGGGCGACCCTCTCCAGCCCTCGGCTCCAATCGTCGGCACAGCCGGCTACGCGGGGCTCGGCAACGCGCGCTCCACACCCTTGATTCGTAATCAGCATATGCATGAAATGATCGCCAACATCTCTACCCTCAAGGGCAAGCACAACATCAAGTACGGTGTTGATTTCCGCTTCCGCACAACAGGTGAAACGGCCTCGCCTCCCGGAGAAAGCGCCTTCGGCCGGTGGAACTTTGATCCTGCATATTCGCGAAACCCTGCCTCTCCTGGCGGCACAGGCGACACCGTCGCCACCATGCTCCTCGGTTTCCCGCTCGCCCTCCGCCGCGACGTTTTCCTGCCTGGAACAGCAACCTTGAACACCAATGAACTGAACTTCTACATCCGCGACGAGTGGCGCGTCACCTCAAAGCTCACCTTAAACATAGGCCTGCACTACGAAGTCAACACCCCCTTCGTCGAAAAGAAAGACCAATGGGTGAATTTCAATCCAGCCACTGGCAGACAATTGGTGGCCGGTCGCGATGGCGTCTCGAACACGGGCAACATCAACACCGATTGGAAAGCCTGGGGGCCCCGCCTCAGCTTTGCTTATCAGCTCGATAAGAAAACCGTCCTTCGTGGCGGCTATGGCCTCTTTTATGAGCCTCAGGGTAACTTCAACACCTCGATCCGGCAATTCCGCCAGCCCCCCTTTGGCTTCGTCGTCAACATTCCTTTCAGCGGCAACGATATCCCCACGCGGCGCGCTGCCGACGGCTTCCCCCTTACCACTCAGGTCCCCGATCTCACCCGTGGCCCGGCCTTCTACGCCCTCCGTGGTGTTACACCCAACTACCGCAACGGCCAAATCCAGCAGTTCAACTTCAGCGCCCAGCGCGAGATCTCTCGCGACACAGTCGTCACCCTCGGCTTTGTCGGCTCTGCCGGCGCATTGCTCAGCTGGCAGCGCAATATCAATCAGCCAGATCCCGGAGCCGGCGGAATTGACGCACGGCGTCCCTATGCCGCTTCTTTGCCTGGTGTCACCAATATTGCCTGGCTCGAATCTTCAGCCAATTCGGCCTACACCTCCATGCAGTTGAATGTTGAAAAGCGCTATGCCAAGGGCCTTTACCTACTGAGCAACTGGACTTGGGCCCATGGGCTCGATAATGTCGGCGGCGACGGAGGTGCCAACGGACCCATTCCTCAGGACCCCGCCAACCGCCGCGCAGACTGGTCCAGCTCCAACGCCGACATGCGCCACCGCATCAACTTCGCCGCCTCCTACCAGTTACCCTTCGGCAAAGGATTGCAGGGCCCAGCCCGCCAGATGCTGTATGGATGGGAAGTCGGTGGTCTCACCGTGATTCAAACGGGCCTCCCCTTTACGGTCACTGTCCCAGGTTCCCCTTCCAATACCGGTTCCGGTTCCCGCGCCAATCCTGTCGCGGGAGTGAGCCCCGAAGTGGATGAGCCTACCATCTCCCGCTGGTTCAACACTGCAGCCTTTAGCACTCCTCCCGCTTTCACCTGGGGTACTCTTGGGCGAAACACCCTCCGCGGACCCGGCATCTGGAATCTCGACCTGTCAGCTGCCAAGAAGTTTAACTTCTCCGAGACCCGCCGTCTCGAATTCCGCGCTGAGTTTTTCAACTCTCTAAACCATCCCCAATTCGGACTCCCTGGTTCCACCATTGGCGTTGGCGGTGTTGCCACAATCACCAACACACAACGCGCGAACCGTCAGATTCAGTTCGCGCTTCGATATGCTTTCTAAAGGAAAATCATGAAAATCACAACGCTCGAAACGTTTGATCTTCGAGAACCGGCTAGCGGACGAAGCTACTCGGTTCTCAAAGCAACCAGCGACCAGAATCTGGTCGGCTGGGGCGAAGCTAGCGTGATCAGCAAATCATCGCTCGCCCGTGCCCGCTCGGTCGTAGTAGGCCAGGATCCTTCCAGCTACGACGTCCTCACGCGCCGCCTCGCCGGCGACCCCGTCGGCGCTGCCGTAAACATGGCCATGCTCGACTTATATGGGCAAGAGGCCAAGGCTCCGGTTTTCCAGCTGCTCGGAGGCCCCACCCGCTTCAAGGTTAGAGCCATGACTATACTGGCACGACCCGAAGACCGTGAAGCCCTCCAGTCTCAGGGCCACCGCGCTTTCGTCGTCCCCGTGAAACTCCCTCCCGGCATCAACGCCCGGCCAAGAATCATCGAGCTCATCACGCAGCAATTCCGGTCTCTCCGCGCAGGCGGCGACAATATCGATTTTGTAGCAGACGGTCTCGCCTCTCTACCCTCAGCGGAAGCGTCAGACCTCGCCGTTGCTCTCGAACCCTTCCACCCCCTCTGGTTTGACCGTCCCACCCGCGAACCAAATAACGAAGTCCTGCAACGCATTGCCAGCGAATCCACCACAACATTGGGGCTGGGGCACCATCTGGAGGAATTTGGTCCCGTACAAAACTATCTACGAGACGGCGTCTGCGATATCCTCCGCCTGAGCCTCAACCGCCTTGGCATCACACCCCTGCGCCGGGCAGCCGCAGTAGCCGAACCTTATTACACGGCTATCGCCCCTCATCACACCGGCGGCCCGATTGCCACGGCAGCCGCCCTCCACCTCGCCGTCAGCCTCCCCAATTTCTTCATCCAGGAAGTCCCCGCCGTGCTCGATCGCGAGACAAGGCAACTCCGCGATGACATGGTAGGAGGGCCAATCGAAGCTGTCAAAGACGGTTACTTCACTCTCAACACAAAGCCCGGTCTGGGCATCCGTGTAAACGAATCACTGGTCCGGAGGATGGCACAATGAACCCGCTCAATCGTAGAGAATTCTTCAACGTCAATGCAGGCATCGGCTGTGGCTGCAGCTTCTTGCCTCAGGCAACCCAGAACGACCCCAACCGGGGCCGCGTCGGCCCTCTCGGCGCTGCAGACCTCTTCCCACTGGGATCCAACTTCCGCATCACCGCCATCAAGACATTTGGCGTTACCCTGCCCACGCCCGAGCAGGCCGATCGTCCTTACGTATTTGTCAAAATCGAAACCAACCAGGGAGTCTACGGTTGGGGTGAAGGCACCCTCGAAGGCAAGGCCGCCGCGACAATCCACTGCATTGAAGACTTCAAGGAATTCCTGATCGGCGCAGACCCTATGCCGGTCGAGCACCACTGGCAGTCGATGTACGTTCATAGCTTCTATCGCGCGGGTCCCGTCATCGGCTCCGCGATCGCTGCCATCGATCAGGCGCTCTGGGATATCCGGGGCAAGATTTTGAACCAGCCCGTCTACAAACTCCTCGGCGGCCCTTACGATCCTGCCGGCGTGCGAGGTTACTACCACGTACGAGCGAGCACTCCTGCCGAGATGCGCGAGGTGCGAGCCAAGGCAAAGCAATTGGGCGTAACTGCCATCAAAGGCGGCATCCCCGGCTACTACGAATGGATCGAAACCCACAGCGCAATCTCCCGTGCGGTAAAGCATGTAGAAACGCTCCGCGCGAACCTGGGCGATGAGATTGACATCGGCATCGACTTCCACGCCAAAACCTCGCCCAGCGTCGCCTCCATCCTGTGCCGCGAAATGGAGCCCCTCCGCCTCCTTTTCATCGAAGAACCATGCCCTCCAGAAAACGTCAAAGCAATGCAGCGCATTGCCAAACGAACGAAGGTACCGATAGCAACAGGAGAACGTCTGGTTGCCAGCTACAACTGCCGCGAACTGGTGGAGCTGGGCATCGTCGACATTATCCAGACGGACATCAACCACTGCGGCGGAATTACTGCCTTGTGGAAGATCGGAGCCCTCTGCGACGCCTCGGGAGTCAAGGTAGCCCCGCACGCCTGCGAAGGCCCAATCGGCGGCATAGCCAGCATCCATGTAGACGCCGCGATGCCAAACTTCCTCGTCCAGGAAATCTGCTCAGGCGTCGAGCCTGGAGTGAAGGAAAAAATCTGGGAAGAGTGGTTCGGCTTCCCCGCCATGCGCATGGTGAACGGAAAGTATCCGCTACCCACAAAACCCGGCCTCGGCTTCGATCTCGACGAAAAGGCAGTGACAAAGTACAAGTTCGAAGGCACCCGCCCCATGGCCAGAGTATTCCATTCGGATGGCAGCGTAGCCGCCTGGTAAAAGTGTGTGGGGAAGAACTGTCAGAAGGAGATGGTGATCGCGGAAGGAATCGAACCTGCAACCTATTGATTAAGAGTCTGAAGTTCGGCATTCCACCCTGTATCGTGGAATGCTCTAGAGTCAATAAATACGGGCCTTCCGAAAATTCGAGTCTCTTTCCGTATCCCCTGATTATTTCGCCGTTGGGGTCACGGTAGGGGTCAGAATTGGGGTCAAAATCGAACCGGTCATAATGCGTTCAAATGCCCGAAAATAGGATCGGGAAAACTGCAGTGAGAAGTGCAGCTTCAGCCGGTTTGAGAGCCGATCAATTTGCTGAAGCCGACAAACATTCGGAAAAGAACACAGTTGAATTAAATGGGTTCACCAGACGCCCAAAAGGCGTGACGTGCCGTGCCTCTACAGCACTTCACATCACGCCAAATACTTCTTTGAGACTCCAAGGAATGAGCGTGCCGTTTGTCACACACATAGGGTTTGGCACAGCGGCAAGCTCGAAATCGCCTAGCAGATGGCCGACCACGAGTCAGCTCGAACAACCGGCCTCTATGATCGCCGCAACGATTCAGTTGCTCTCGATGAGATCGAGCGGATTGCGTACTGATCCCGGTGACTATCACTGGAGAAGGGACGCTGGGCTTCGAAACAGCAAGTGACGCCCTCTAACGGGCCGGAAACCGGACCTGAATCCTTAGCGTGCAATTGGACTATTGGGGACTGAACTCTAGTTGACTCATTAAATCTCGAGATTACGCAATACAAATTGAGGCCGTTGTTCGGGCACCCCTTGAACGAGTCCCAATCCTTAGGAGGAATGAACTCTGAAGGACTCGCCGTCGAGTTTCAAGGTGGAAGAGTACGCGCCTCAAGAAGCAGACACTATGAAATCTATCTCGGAGGTGTGAATGATCAAGAATAAGTTGGCCGACCGCATGCTGTGGGCACAAGACGCGGTGCGGTATGTCAGGCTAGACTGCGGAGTGTCCGCCAGCAATCGCGGCATCGGCGAACGGGTCGGCGGGCTGCTGACGCTCCGAGGGCTTCGCATCGCATCGCAGCGCGCCGGTTATCCAGATGCGCAGGGCATCGACCTTGTCGAAATTGCTGCCAACAGTGCGATCCAGAATGGCATTGGCAACTGCTACGAAATGTCGGCCATCGCGTTTCAGCGGCTAAAGCCTAGAGCGTTCCGGATTGGCCCGCTGAATTGGTGCTCGGTTAGCGGACATCGCACCGGTCACGGCATCGTCATTCTCGGCCAGCTGCAACGTTGGTGCACAGATGTGACCGCAAAGCCGCCAGGGTTAAAGTCACGTCCTGATGGTTCCTGGGCGGTCATGAACACAAATTCCGCAACATGGCCGATTGATGCGGTGATTTGTGATCCGTGGGGGAACAAGGCGTATCCAGTATCAGAATGGGATCTAAATGAACCGGGAAGGTACGTCGAAATCTGCGCCACGGCGTGACAGTGGGTAGGCCCGGACGCCACCCGCGACTGGATCCGCATGGGCCTCGAACAAATTCTCCTTCGAAGAATTGTCTGTGTCTAGACTCGTGTCTGTCGTCCGCTTTCACTGAAGTGAGCAGTCTGAAGACCCCAGGCGATGGCCAAAGGCGAAGCGAGAAAAGGCAATCGCTCTCCTGCTCGAAAGGCGGGAAGCCTTGAAGACATTTGGCTCCGAACTTTTCGTTAATGCTTGCGCCTTCTTCACGTGCCGTGCCTCTATGGCACTTCACCTCATGCCATAGCAATCTATGCAACTCCACGTAATGAGCGTGCCGTTTTCCGCACACATAGTTTTTGGCACGGCGGCGATGCGGAAACCGTTGAGTCCTATTTCTTCCTCGGCCTCGGCGGTGTAAACGGGTCCCTTGTACCGGACTTGCCGGTTGTTGGATTAACGTTGCCTTTCGTCGAGTAGTTATCCATCTTGGTCCGGTTCTGTTGTGTCGCCGTCCACCTGCAAAACCATATGCGGAGAGGCATTGACGTAACGATTCTCCAATTTCTCGCCGCCGCTCTCTTCGAATTTCTCGACTCGCGCAACTATTGAGCCAGGGCTTTCGATTTTGGATTGCTCCTCTGACAGCTCGCGGAATTCCCGCTTCGCCTTGGCGGCCTGCGCTGAAATGAGATCAAGCTCAGTCAAGAGGATCAAGTGCTTGGTCGATCCCATAAATGGGATGTTCGCCGCCATTTTGATTCTCTTCGAGCGAATAGCTTTATCCATGAACTGAACTTCGGACTTAAACGTTTTCCCGTAATCAATGGCCTTCTGTCCCTCTGGATCAATGGCTAGCAGGGTTACGAGGAAAAGCAGATTCATTTCCCAACCACCTTCGCCTTACGCTTTGATGGATAATTTGCCTGTGTTGCCGATTCCAACATGCTCATGCTCCTAGATCAATTAACTGCTGAAGATACAGTACTCCGAATCCAGAGCTACCCCACTCCTTTCCAGCACCCCCCTCCCCATGTGGGGACTTTTGTGTGGACCCCAGGCAACACTTCGCCCCGGTGCACTAACCGCCATGGAGCCGGTAGCGGCCATTGGGCACGGCGGCACGCTGGCACGCGCTATTGGCTTATCTCGCTCAGATTGGGGACGCCAACGAACGTACCAAATCCTCAAAACTGGTCGATATGCCCTGATTGACGTTGACTTGTGCCGCGTTGGCAATCCGCATCTCCAGGCCACGATACGCAGCTTCGAGGATGGCTCGCGCCGCTGTCACTCGCGCGGATTCACTCTCGCCACCCTCGGCAATCTGCACCAGGGCCTCGACCGCTGCAAGGGACGCCGATTGCAGCCGCGCCGTGGTTCGTTCCATAGATTCAAGTCGCGCCGCTCGATACTGTTCCTTGAAGCCCGGATCGTTCAGCCAGCGCGTCGCTGTGGCTGATGAAATCTTTACCCGCCTTGCCGCCGCCTGAATGCTTGGCTCACTCAACAGAGCGCCAATGAACTCATCCGCCTTGCGCGTAAACTTCTCGCCGTGTCCCTTAGATTTATTCACCTGTTATCTCCTGTGTTCGTCTGCCTACAAATGCACGGCACCCCGCTCGATAGCCGAAACGTCACCCAACGCTTTCAGGCGATCCTCAAGGCTTTCGGTTTGCCCCGGCACCGCTTTCATGACCTCAGACACAGCGCCGCCACCCTGCTATTGGTGCAAGGTGTTCACCCTCGGGCAATTGAACAGATTTTGGGATGGGATCAAGGCGTGATGCTGGAACGCTGCACGCATCTGGTGGATGAGATCAGGATGGACGCTGCCGACAGAATGGATGCCATTCTGAAGCCAGTTGGGGTCACGGTAGGGGTCAAATCGGGAAAAACGTCGGTAAGTTAGTTTGTAACTTGTTGATTTTAATGGTGATCGCGGTAGGAATCGAACCTACAACCTATTGATTAAGAGTCAATTGCTCTGCCAGTTGAGCTACGCGACCACGACGTGACGTTCATTTGTTAATCTACCACGGGAAGCCGCGCCGCCGCTAGTTCCGCAATGTCTTTTAATGCAGGGCTGGGCAGGTCAATCTGCGTCAGCGCCGCCTGAAACATCGTCTGGCAAAACGGACAAGCCGCTCCTATCGTCTTGGCCCCGGTCTCAGCCAACTCCCGAGCCCGAGTCTCGTTCACCCGCGTCCCTTTCTCTTCACCCAAAAACGCTAATCCTCCACCAGCCCCGCAACAAAAACTACGCTCCCGGTTTCGAGGTGCCTCAATCAATTCGCTAGCCGACCCAGCCACAACCTTCCTCGGCTCATCATAAATATTCTGATACCGCCCCAGATAACAGGGGTCGTGATAAACAATCGATTCCTTCTCTACCGCCGCAGGCAACAGATGCTCATGCCGCGCCAGAAACTGCGAGTGATGCTCAATCTCCGGCGGCTCCCCAACCTCTTTCCAATCCTGCTGAATCGTCCGCACGCAATGTGGGCAAATCGAAATCAGCTTGAACTTTTTCCCCTCACCCCGAAACGGCTTCATCGTGTCCAGGTTCTGCTGCGCCAGCTCTCCAAACGCCAGATCATTCCCCAACCGCCGAGCCGCATCCCCCGTGCACTTCTCCTTCTTCAGCACCCCAAACGTAGCATTCAAATGCCGCATCACTCGCACTAGCGCCTCGACAATCTCACGCCCACGAGCATCCATGCTCCCCATACACCCAAGCCACAAACAATACTCCTGCGACCCGTCAAATAAGGGCAGGGAAGCGCGAGCCACAAACTTGTCCCGCTCCGCAGCCCCCAGCCCCAGCGGATTTCCATTCTTCTCCAGATTCCGAAACAACTTCGACCCATACTCGTCTTCCCATTCACCCGTATTCGTAGCCCCGCGACGCAACCCCACAATCACCGGCAGATGCTGAATCCCTACCGGACACTGAAACTCACAAGCCCCGCAAGTCGTGCACTGAAACACCGCCTTCTGCGACAAATGAGCCCCAAACAGCGGCACCTCCGCCTGCGCCCCGTTCTCGTTCAGATAACTCCGCAACCCAAGAATGATCTCCTTCGGGTTCAACTCCTTACCCGTAGTAAACGCCGGACAATGCTCCGTACACCGCCCGCACTCCACACACGAATAAGCCTGCAAAGCCGAGATCTGCGTGATGTCTTTCCCCGTCACCATTCCAAAGTCTTCATCCCCATCAAGAGGAGGAATCTGGCTAAATCCATTCCGCGCCGCCAGAATCGCAAACGGGCTTAGCACCAGGTGCAAGTGCTTCGTATGTGGAATCAGCGGCAAAAACGTAAGCAATGCCAGCGTATGAATCCACCAGTTCACCTCCCCCGCCTGCCCACCCATCCACCAGTCCACCAGGTACGTCACCATCAATACAAAAATCAGCAAGGCAATAAACCCGCTCTCAATGGAAACCTTCTCCCCCAGCCACCTTGGCCGCACAAGAAACCGGCGCACAAACAACCCCGCGATTCCCACCGCAGTCCCAAATCCAAACAAAGCCGCAAACGCAAAATAGAACCGCGAAAACGTCCCGTCATGTGACAAAAATCCAATCCCGAACCCTCGGGCAAAATGGTCCATCGTCACCAGTCCAAAAGCCAGAAACCCCCAAAACACCAGCGCATGAGCAACCCCCGGCAGCGGCCTTTGCGCAATCACCTTCGATTGCAGCAGCACCTCCCAAAAGAAAATCCAGAAGCGACGCGGCAAATGCGTCATAGAAAATCCCGGCTCCGGCTTCGAATCACGAATCCTTACCAGAATCGGATAAAGCCGCCAGCAAAAACCACCCAGGCTCAAGAGAAGAAGTATTGCGAATATCACCATCGGAAAACTCAAGCTATCACGATGCAAGGCCAACTACACTCAAAGAGTGAACGTTTTGATCTCCGGCGCCGCCGGCTTTATCGGCTCCCACCTCTGCGAGCGCCTCCTTGCCGAAGGCCATACAGTAACCGGAATCGATAACTTCATCACCGGAAGTCCCCAGAACCTCGCCCATCTCAACGAGCTCATCTTCCACGAAGCCGACGCCACCAGCCTCGACTTCGTTCAAAAGATGGACGCCCTCGGCCCCTTCGATCTTGTCCTCCATCTGGCCTCATTAGCCAGCCCCAAAGACTATCTCAACTATCCGATCGAGACCCTCGAATCCGGCTCCACCGCAACCCGCAACATGCTCGAAGTCGCCCGCCTCTTCAACGCCCGTTTCCTCCTCACCTCCACCAGCGAGTGCTACGGCGACCCTCTCGAACACCCCCAAAAGGAAAGCTACTGGGGCAACGTAAACCCAATCGGCCCAAGGAGTTGCTACGACGAATCGAAACGTTTTGCTGAAGCCCTCACCATGGCCTATCACCGCAAATTCGGCCTCCGCACCAACATCGCCAGAATCTTCAACACTTACGGCCCCCGCATGAAGCTCGACGATGGCCGCGTAGTCCCCGCTTTCCTCTCGCAAGCCCTCGAAGGCCTCCCCCTGACAGTCTTCGGCGACGGCACCCAAACCCGCAGTTTCTGCTACGTAGACGACCTCGTAGACGGCCTCTGCCGTCTCATGCTTAGCGAAGAACGCGAGCCAGTAAATCTCGGCAACCCCGAAGAAATCACCCTCCTCGAATTCGCAGAACGCATCCAGCGCCTCCTCGGCACCGCGAGCCCCCTCGAATTCCACCCGCTCCCCGAAAACGACCCCACCCGCCGCCAGCCCGACATCTCTAAAGCCAAACGCGTCCTCGGCTGGGAACCCAAAATCGGCCTCGAAGAAGGCCTCGCCCGAACGGTTAAAGCTCTACCCGGCGCAAATATTCAAAGCAGTTCCTGACGCTTACCAGCGGATCGCCCGGCGAGTGATCCAGCTCAATCAGGTAATGCTCCACTCCAGCTTTCTTCGCCGCCTTCAAGATCGACTTGAAATCCAGCCGCCCTTTCCCGATCTCACGAAACGACGAAGGCGGCACCTCCACCTCACTGGCCGCCGGCTTCGCATCGGGAGCGATGTCCTTCAAGTGCACAGACTTCACCCGGCCCTTCCAGGCCTTCAAAACATCAGCCGCATCATTACCCTTGATGGCCGCCCAAAACACATCCAGCTCCAGCCGCACCTTCGGGTCCAGTTCCTTCCGCAGCAAATCCAGATACCGCTCACCCGGCTTACCGTCAAACTCATAAGCGTGGTTGTGATAGTAAAGCTCAAGCCCCGCCGCCGCACACTTCTCCGCCGCCTTGTTGATCGACGCAATCGCCCCGCTGCGCTCGCCCGGCAACAACATACTCGTACCAATCCGTTGCAAGCCATGCTTCTTGGCCAGCTCAATCATGTCCTCTAGGCGCGCCTGTGGCGCATTCGCTGGTGGCGAAGGCATCTTGAATCGTGCCGCCATACCAGCCGAATAAGCCTTCCACTCCGCCCAAGCCCCAGTCACCGTTGCAGACTCGATAAACATATGCACCGGCTTCAAGCCCGCATCAGCAATCATCGACGCATGTTGCATCAGATGCACCGGCCGCACCTCAAGAGTCTTGATCCCAATCGCAGCCAGCTCCCTGTAAGTCTCAGCCGGCTTCTGCGCCAGCGGCCCTCGCACAGTAAACAAATTGATCCCGATCGGCAAAGCAAAAGGCTTAGCAGCCAACAAAGCCGGCGCAGCCAGCAACAACTCACGGCGCTTCATCATGATTTCGATACCCACACTTTCGACGCTGCCGTATGCCCCAGCGGAACCATCCGCCCGGCAATATCCAACGTAACCGTCTGATCAACATTCACCGCCACCATCTGAAGCAAAGCCTGCGGCCGAATGCCCAATGAATTCAGATATTCCAGCAAATCCCGGTCTCTCTCAAAAGCACTCTCTACCTGTGCCGCCGCACCAGGCTCCAGTTCCGACAACGGTATCCACCCCATCTCCCGCCGGTCCTTGGCCGAATCGAGGCCCATCGCGCCCACACCCAGCTTCTCAATCAGCTTCTTCTCAAACTCCTCACTCACCGCATGTTCCAGTTGCTCGGCCTCATCATGCACGCGGTACCAGTCCATGCCAAACACCTCGGTCAGCATCCGTTCAATCAGGTGATGCCGCCGGATCAGCCGGTGCGCAATTTCCTCACCCTCACCGGTCAAATGAATCACACCCAGTTCATCCACTTGAATCAGCTTGTCCCGCTTCAGCCGCCGCAGCGCCATCGTCACCGCCGGCGCACTTACCTTCAGCCAGCGCGCCAGCGTAGCTGCGATAACAAGTTCGCCTTCACTCTCAGCCTCAGCGATGGCTTTGAGGTAATTTTCCTTGGAGATTGTGATTTTCAATTGAACCCTCTTATTGTAACCATCACCCAACCATTGCTACACTCGCGTTAATCCCATGCGCAGACGCAACTTTCTTTCTCTCTCGGCTCTACCCTTCGCCGCACCCGCCGCCTTTACCTTGGCCGCTCAGGGCATCGAAAACGTAGATCTGAACGTGATCCACCAGATCAAGAATGAAGCCTTCAACAATTCGCAGGTCATGGACACCATGTTCTACCTCTGCGACGTCAACGGCCCCCGCATCACCGGCTCCCCCGGCTACAAAAAAGCAGCCGACTACATCAAGAAGCGTCTCACAGAGCACGGCATCCCCGACGTCAAGTATGAAGACTTCGAATTCGGCCGCGGCTGGCAGCATTCTAAATACTCGGGCCACATGATCGAGCCCGCCTACTCCGAGCTCATCGGCTTCCCTCTCGCCTGGACCCCCGGTACCAACGGCCCCGTCCGCGGTGACGCCATCCATGCTCCCCTCCGCACCCAGGCCGATCTCGACAAGTGGAAGGGCAAGCTCAAGGGCATGATCGTTCTCGTCGACGCCCCCCGCACCCTCACCATGCCCGACAAACCTTACGGCAAGCGTTACAGCGCCGAAGAGCTCGCCAAGATGACCGAAGCCCCAGAGCCCGGCGCAACCCCCTTCGGTCGCCCCGGCGGCGCAGCCGGTGGCATGAACCGCGAACAGATGATGGCCTTCCGCGACAAGGTCAATCAGTTCCTCCTCGACGAAGGCGTCCTCGCCGTCGTCAAGACCAGTTACGATGGCGACGGTGGAGCCGTCTTCGGCAGCTCCGGCGGCCCTTACCAGAAGGGCAAGCCCGTCCCACCTGCCTCAGTAGCAATCGCCGCAGAAAACTACAATCGTGTCCTGCGCCTCCTCGACAAGAAGATCCCCGTCAAGCTGGAATTCGATATCGAGGCCAAGTTCTACGATGAAACCACCAAGGCCTTCAACGTAGTAGCCGAAATCCCCGGCACCACCCGAAAAGACGAATACGTCCTCCTCGGCGGTCACCTCGATAGCTGGCAAGGCGCCACCGGCGCCACCGACAACGCCACAGGCGTCGCCGTCATGATGGAAGCCGCCCGCATCATCAAGGCCCTCGGCCTCAAGACCCAGCGCAGCATCCGCCTCGGCCTCTGGTCTGCTGAAGAGCAAGGCCTCATCGGCTCCCGCGCCTACGTCAAAGATCACATCGCCGATCCCGCCGACATGAAGCCCAAGGCAGAACACTCCAAGATCACTGCCTACTTCAACATCGATAACGGCTCCGGCAAAATCCGTGGCATCTACACCCAGGGCAACGACATGGTGAAGAACACCTTTAGCTCCTGGCTCGCCCCCTTCGCCGACCTCGGTGCCAACACGATCACCAATCGCAACACCGGCGGCACAGACCACCAGGCCTTCGACGCCGTCGGCGTCCCCGGCTTCCAGTTCATCCAGGATCCCCTCGACTACATGCAGCGCACCCATCACTCCAACATGGACACCATGGACCGCGTTCCCAAGGGCGACCTCATGCAGATCTCTGCCATCGTCGCCAGCTTCGCCTACCACGCAGCCAATCGCGACGCCTTGCTCCCGCGCAAACCCATGCCCAAGCCACAGCCCACACGCCGCGATGGCCCACCCCCATCTAGCGCAGGCGGTCAGGAATAGATAACATTAGGGGCACCACGAAAGAGGTGCCCCTAATGTTTTGGATAGCTGCTCTGATCGGTCTCTCAGCCTTTGCTGCGGACCTCAAACGAGACATCACATTCTCCAGCCCCGGCGGCCTGCCCCTCACCCTCGATGCCTCCATCCCCGAAGGCAAAGGCCCCCACCCTGCGGTCATCATCGTCCACGGCGGCGGCTTCGTCCGGGGCGACAAACAAACCTACGTCCCACCCCTCTTTCCACCACTCACAGAAGCCGGTTTCGCCTGGTTCTCGATCAACTACCGTCTAGCCCCCAACCATCAATTCCCGGCACCTATCGAAGACCTAAAAGCCGCTTTCGAGTTTGTCTTGAAGAACGCCAAAGAATATAACATCGACACCAAGCGCATCGCGATCATGGGCGAATCCGCCGGCGGCACCATCGTCGCCTATTACGGTGCCACCGCCAAAGGCAAACTCCGCCCAAGGGCTGTGGTCGATTTCTACGGAGTCACCGACTGGGAATACCATCGCGACCAACTCGGCAAGCTCAGCGAAGGAGCAACATCCTGGATCGGCCTTACCGAACTGAAAGCCGCCTCCGCCATGACCTACATCAAAAAGGACATGCCGCCGTTTCTCTTTATCCACGGCACCAAAGACGAGCAAGTCCCATTCCCCCACAGCCCCAGAATGTGTTCCGAGATGCTTCTAAAAGGCGCCGTCTGCGAAGTCTTTACAGTTGAGGGCGCACCCCACGGCGTCGGCCCCTGGGAAAAAGACCCCGCCTTCCAGGCCTACAAAAAGAAGATGGTCGAATGGCTCAAAGAGACCATGCACTAGCACGTGCCGTGCCTCCGCGATGATGTAGTCCCGCACCCCCCGTGTTCGGTCGGCGACCTTGGTACCCCGGTCCAACCCCATGCGTAAGCGTGGGGATCCCAAAGGTCCGAAGCGTCGAGTAGGCAGGTTCGCTCGGACTCAGGCGATCCACAATAAGGTCATGACTTTCGACGACTACAAGCTCGTCATCTATCGGAACCAGCCTGACGGTTGGGTTGCCGAGATTCCTGCTATCGCCGGATGCCACGCATTGATGCCCACTGCGGAGGAGGCAGCGAGCGAACTCGCCAAGGTCTTCCGGCTGATCGAAGAAGAACACTACGCCAGCGGTCGACCTCTGCCTCGCGACACAACTGAAATCGTTCACGCCTAGTGCCCGCGCCGCTGAGTTCCACCGAGTAGCTGCAAGACTAGGATTCGAGCGATCTCGACAAACGGGAAGTCACGAACGGTTGCGGCACAAAGATGGCCGGGCCACGACGATACCTATTCACGGCGGTCGCTACATCGGCCCGCCGCTGATTTACCGAATTCTCGAACAACTCGGAATCGATCTGGAGACCTTCGACCGTCTTCGGTAAAGCTCTCCGCGACCTTCTTTGCGTGATGGCCTGTATTGCATTCTCTCCCGCGAAAGCATAATGCATGTTCTACCACCTAGCAGGCAAATTGATTCCAAAAGCCCACTTCCACCCATCCCCCTGCTTGACGTAGATCGAACTCCCCCAGATCGGACCGGGCCTCTGGCCGAAACAAGTCCCGTCTACAGTCCCCTTGAATCTTAGGATGCCAACTGTCGGCGTAATCATCCTACCTGCGGCGTTGGTCACTCTGACACTCTTGGCATCACAACCAGCTGCACTCCAGTCCTGCAACGCCTCGGCCTTGGTCCCAAAGTGGCTTCCAAAAATATTAATGAATGAAATTTCGTTAGTCGTAAGCCCTGAAAGTCTTCCGCCATCGTGATCTTTCCAGGCTTCCCAAACCTGCTTTTCCATTGAGAGCAGCGCTTCAGTATCCGCATCCCCGCTTGCCGGATCCTCCGCCTTGCCACCTGGCAGCTTTACAACAGCCACCTTCGGATCAACCACAGCCGCTGCGGCGTGAAAGACTTTTTTCCATGTGTACCCTTCACGGACGAAAACACTCGCTGCCCAACGAATTGCCGGCACTTTTTCTCCACCACACTTCCCGTCCACTGAGGCCCGGTACCGGAGTAGCGCTACATCTTCTGCCAACACTTGAATCTGTTCCTCGGCCAGATCATAACTTTGGATCTCGCAATCAGCCCCGCTGAATTCAGTGCTTGCTGATTTCTTGTCCAGCCTTCCTGAACTGCCGTAACCAACAAACTTGTCTGAAAGGAATGTGTCCCAAAACCTTACGTTCTTGGTTTTCCAGGCTTCGAATGATCTTCTTTCGAGAGCCACTAGCGAATCCTTTGTCGGCGCCACAGCGGCTGGATTCTCCGCCAGTGGACTTCCAGTGCACGATACAAAAATCACTGCATTTGTACAGGCAAAAAGGGAGTAATGGATTCGATTCATGGCTCGTAGAATACCAAAGGCTGGAAATTGACATGCATGTTCAGAATCACCCGCCCCGCCCCGTAATCCGTCGATGCAAATTGTCTAACCTTCGGTGACATCAATCTGCACCGGCACGAACTCGCGAATTGACATGGATAGGGATTCGCCTGCATGCGCACTTACGATTCAACAGATCCGGACTCTCCTGGAGCTTAGCTTTCCTCCCTTCTCCAGACGGGAGGAAAGCCAGTCCACCAACCATTGAAACCGATACGGACGGTCCGCTCAGCTTACGATAAAACCCTACTGAATCCTGGACTCGCGACGTTTACGAGCCAAAATGATTCCACCCAACCCAGCTCCCAAAAGAGCGATTGTCGCTGGCTCAGGTACTTCGCCGCCACTGCCTGTCTCGATTGTCACTCGTTCGATCACAAAGCCGTTTTGTCCTCCTTGATTGTGGTTAAAGCTGAATGAATTAAACGCCGGACCAGAAAAAGAAATGATTCCCTGACCGTCGCCGTCAGTAGAAGTTATTGTCGAGCCGTCAAACGTGGTTCCAAACTGGTTTAGATAGGTAATCGTTACACTTCCATTATTCGTCGCAAAGGCAGAAATAGTTTCAACGGGACCACCTCCTGTGCTACTCAAGGCATCAAATTCGATCTCGATTGAAGTAATGAACTGTGAAAATGAAATAGTGTACCCGCCCGAACCGTTCGTTCCTCCGAACCACAGACCGGTATATTCGCCGCCGGTAATAAAATTGATATCCCCCCCCCCGGAAGTGCCGCTTGTCAGCGTAACTCCACCGTTTGAAACGGGATTGCCGCTGGAAAGCAATACGTCATCGTATACGATCGTTGCCGCTGTTGCCAATGACATGCTTCCAAGACTTGCGATAGCCAGAAAATTGATAAGTTTGTTCATGAGTTTCCTCTTTTTTTATTGAAGATTAGTGCCAGAAGTGAATCTCTGGACAAAAATCTTGCCCGATTCTGCCACTACAGACAGACATTGTCAATAGCTTGGCCCCAAATATAGCTTTAGTCATTAGTGTCCGGCTATTTTCCCGCAACGGGGTAGAAGCTTCCTGGAATCCATGATTTGCGGTGATTCGTCTTGAGATCTGTTTGACACCCCCAAAGCGACCCCTGGGTCAAAACTGCTTCTCCTGCCAAAACTAGTTTTCGCCGGGCCATGAATGGCCGTGAGGAGCCATTTAAAACCGGCCATGCTTCTGAAAGAGCTTTCGCCTGGCCAACGCTTGGTTCAAGCTACTCTTGCGCTAGAAATTGATCCGCATGTTCAGAATCACCAGCCTCGCCCCATAATCCGTCGCAGTAAATTGCCCAAAGTTCGTATTATTGATGTTCTTTGAAAGGTTGTTGTCAGGGTCCGTAAAGAAGATCTGGTTCAGCACGTTGTCTGCAGTGACCCCAATCTGCACCTGCACCCGTTCACGAACGGTAATGGTTTTCAACAAGTTCATATCGAGAGAATAATAACCAGGCCCATAGAAATACCGGATCGGCGACGACCCCAGCGTCCCCGGCAACGGATTCACCGCGATAATTTTCCCGCTTGGATCCGTAACTGCCTGCAACGTGCTTCGCCCCTGCACTCCGTTCAGCGACGTAACACCACTCACCTGCGGGTCCGGGCGAACACCATAGCCGCCATAAAAGAACACACCATTCCCGCGCTTCTCAATCTTCCCGATATGCGCATCAACCGGTCCAGTAAAGTTAGCCGTATTGTCCCCAGAGAAGTTATTTAAAGAACTGCGTCCGCTATCCCACGAGATCGGGATTCCGCTAAACCGGTTGTGGATCGCGCCAATCTGCCAATGCTCCAGCAGTCGCCCCACAAATCCACGAGTTCCACCGGCAAACTTCCGGTTCGGCCCGATCGGCAAATCCCAAAGCCAATTGCTGCGAAAAACATGCGGCGCACCAAAACTGAGCAACCGCTTATCCAGACTACGATTCCGGTACGTGCGATACGAATCCAGCATTTCCTGCCCTTCGCCTTCTTCCTCACCAAGCGCTTTTGCCAGCGTATAGTTCGCCTGCAGGCTAAACCCATTGCTGAACCTCTTGCTCACATCAATCTGCAAGCTGTGATAGGTCGAGTTCGCAAAATTAGCCGCATAAGTAGATGCTGCAAACTGCGGATTTACTACGATGAAGTTCTCCGGTAACCCGCCAGCCGTCAACAAACCACCGTTACGCCCCCCCACATTCTGCGTATTGATGTAATTGGCAAAGGCTCCCACGTTGAAGTTCGCCAGATACCCCGCCAGCGTCGCATTAGTCCGCATAAAAGTCGATCCACTCGAATTACCACGCAGGCCCCGAAGCACTTGATCGAGCAACGGGCTTTCCTGTCCAGTCTGCGCAACCTTGAACGCGTCCAGCAGTCCATTCTCGAAGATATTTGTTTCGTTCAGATTCGTTGCCCGAATCCCCTTGGTGCCCTTGTTTCCCACATATCGCATATCCAGCAGCAAGCCAGCCGGCAATTGCCGCTGGAGGCTCGCATTCCAGTTCTGTACATAAGGCTGGCGTAAATTCTCATCAAAGGCCCGCAAAGTCTGCGTCCGGTCTGTAATCGGCACGGTCGCGAGCGGCAATTCCGTCGGCGTAAGCGGCAACCTAACCGCGTTCAGGTTCGTAAACGTCGGTACATTCCGCACCACCCGCGTCCGCAGTCCAGGCTGGTCACCACTAAACACGTCAATGATTCGCAGCGAATTCCGCTCGTACCCAACGCTATAGCCAGCCCTGAAAATTGTCTTGTTCTCTCCAAACCACGGCAACGCCCAGGAAAGCCCGATCGCAGGCGCAAAGTTGTTCCTGTCCGGCCGAAACAACTGCTTGCCAGGCTGGTCTGTTCCAGGCCCGATCAACTCCACACGCGACAAACTGCCGCCGGTAGCCCCAGGCCGGAACATCGCACTCGCATCCGTCCCCGAGATCCCAAACAACCCTGCCTGCCCGCCCACCGTTGCTGCCGTCTTGCCATTCTTGTCATAAGGCACCTGATAGTACTCGTAGCGAAGGCCCAGGTTCAACGTCAATCGGCGCGAAACCCTCCAGTCATCCTTGAAGAAAAAGAACATCTCGCGGTTCTTCCATACACGAGCCTTATACTCGCCAGCCAGAAACTGCGGATTCGCTCCACCCGGTGAATTGAACGCCTGCACCATACTGCTAACAGACCCACTGAGATCATTCAGAATGTTTTCGGCAGCCGTTTGATTGCGACCAATGCCCGGAATCGCTGCAAAATTAGCTACAGGCACGATTCCTTGACCGATGTTTACCCTCGGCATCACGTCAAACGAATTAAAGCCATTGCTCGACGGAAACCAAACAGCCGCACCGCCTTTGAAGTTATGCTTCCCGCGAATCCAGCTCACGTTATCACTGTATTGATAGTTGGGAGAAAACCTACCCTGCGGGTCGTTGTCGGTAAGCACCGGGTCGGTAACACTCACCATATCCAGAAGGAAGGATTGACTCCCGATCTTGGGCAAGGCCGCAAGCCCGCCGTCTACTTCCCAGGGCGCAAGGCTCACGCTTCTGCTCCTCAAAATACCAACTGAAAATTCATTTGTGACGTTACTCTTCACCACCGAAAAGACCTTTAGCGCATAGGCACTATCCGGCGAGTTTACAGACCCGCCAGGAGTTCCCGGAAAGCGTTGGCTCTGAAATCCATTCAAAGAATTCGAGTTCTCGCGATTCCAGCTAAAGGTCAGCCGGTGTTTTTCGTTGAAGTTATGATCGATCTTCAGGCTCACCTGATCGGTATTGGTAGCCGCCCGCTGAATCCACGAATAACCTGCTGTATTCAACCCGTCGCCAACATTGAAAACGTTCGGTAATGGCATAAAATCCAGCGCCTGCTTGATTAGTCCGCTCGAATCCGGCCCCACTCGATTCGCATCCCGGTTGAACAAACTGATGGACTGCAAATCTCCCGTTGCTGTCGATGGCCGCACTGGATTTCCCTGAAAGTCAATCACTGGTACAAGCGCACCGGCATTCGCGTTTTGCAGGCCCGGAAAGTAACGGAAGATCCCTTGCCGTGCCTGACTCGTAAACACCGTTCGTGTTACCCGGTTCCTCTGCCGAATCCGCTCACTCTCCGTCAAGAAGTGAAAGAAGGTCTTGTTCTTTCCGTTGTAAAGTTTCGGAATAACAACAGGCCCTCCGATACGTCCCCCATACTGATTGCGAACCAGAATGTTGCGCGGTGCAATCGCCTCTCCATTTGCATTGCTTCCCTGCAAGTTGTTAAAGAATGTATTCGCGTTGAAGGCAGTGTTGCGCATGTACTCAAATAGGCTTCCGTGAAACTCATTTGTGCCGCTGCGTGTGATCATCTGTATCTGCCCGGACCCGCGACCCAACTCCGCATCGGCTGGCGAGGTAACCACGCGAAATTCCGCAATGCGATCCACCGACAAAAAGAAGGGATTGCTCCGCCCCTGGTTCAATCGCGCGTCCTGCGTGTTTACCCCATCCACCTGGATATTCAGTGTCCCGATTCGAGCCCCCGAGTAGTAGCTCCCATACGATCCCGCCTGCGTTGTAGCCAGAATCAGAGCGTTCCGGCTCGTCACCGGCAAATCCAGAACGCGCTTGGCTTCTACCACCCCACCCACCGATGAAGTTGCATAAGCCAAGTCGGTTCTCGCATCTGCAATCACTTCCACACTGTCGCTCGTCGTCGACACCTCAAGCGTCAGGTCCAGCGACAGCTTCGCCCCAACCTCCAGCCGAATTTTGTCCAGCGAACTCTTCTTGAATCCCGGTTGCTCCGCGCTCAGCTTATATTCGCCAGGGTTCAGCGCTACAAATACAAAAAGCCCACCCGCGTTGGTCTCCACCCTCGTAGACACCCCGGTCTGCTTGTTGAACGCCTCTAATTTTGCCTGTGGAATCACCGCCCCCGACGAATCTCGCACCGTACCACTGATCGTTCCATCCGTCATCTGTGCCAGCGCTAAACTTGCGAAAAGAAAGAAAACCTGAAACATATTCTGTCAGGATAGTCTAAAAGGGAAGGAATCCGTTTCAGCCCAGCAAAGATGCCGGTGTGCCATTGCGGGCCATTTTGTGGCATCCTACAAATCGTTGCCATTTTGGGAGGTTTTATGATTACTTGTCCGGCCTGTGCCGTTGATATCGATTTTGATGAAGAGGATTTGGATGAGGGCGATCTCTTCGATTGCACCGAATGCGGTGTGAACCTTCGCGTTTCTAGCTTGAAGCCACTGGAACTTCTGGCTGTCAAGGACGATGCCGCTGCTGCTGAGGACGAAGAGGAAGACTTCGACGACGAAGACGACGAAGACGAAGAGGACGAAGAAGAAAAGGAAGACGACTACGAGGATGAACTCGAAGAAGAAGAGGATGAAGAAGACGACTGGAATTAGCCGTCGCTTGATTCTTTGTTCTGCGGCCCTATGGGCCGCAGAATCCCCTTACGCTGTTATCGCAGGTACCGTTTTCAGAGATTCCGGCCTTGCCTTTGCCGGGGTAGAAGTGGAACTCATTCCCTCTCAACCCGGCAAGAAAAACAAGAAGCAAGTCTTTCGAACCAACGGCCGGGGTGAATTTGCGTTTCGTGTTCCAGCTCTACTCATGGAATATTCGATCGCCGTTAAACCTGAAGGCTACCGTCCAGACTCGAAACGCGTCAAAATAGTAGGCGATGAACGGATCGAGCAGAATTTCCTTCTGGATCGCTCATCAAAGGAGAAATGAACTCATGACGCTGCGTAAGCTTTTAATTTTGAGCTTGGGATGCGTGGTCTGGATGGCAGCTCAGGAGCGCCCTGCTCCTACTCCCAAACCCCCACCGCTTTTTAAGGGCGAAAAGAATAAAAAAGATGACGGTACTCGCATGGTTAAGGGAGTTGTCCGAGATGCTTCCGACAATCTCTTTGAGAATGCCGTAGTCAAATGCAAAGACACCAAAACTCTTGCCATCCGCAGCTTCATCACCAAGAACGACGGTGCCTTCAGCTTTCAAGGTCTCTCCGTCGGCACCGATTACGAACTGCGTGCCGAAGGCAAAGATGGCCAAACTAGCTCCGCCAAAGTACTTTCGGTTTACGACAACCGTCGCGAAGCCGTCATGAATCTCAAGCTTGAACCCAAAAAATAGGAGTTAAGTATGTTCACCCGTCGCTCTGCGATCGCTGCAATATCAGCTGGCTTTCTCGCACAAGCCTCAGATCCGCTTACCGTTCGTGATCTTTCAGGCAAACCTCTTACCATTACACCCGGCAAGAACGTCACTGTCGTCACCTTTATCTCCACTCAGTGCCCGATTTCGAACGACTATAACGACCGCATGTCCGCCCTCTACAACGAGTATTCGTCCAAAGGCGTAAACTTTTTCTTTGTCAATGCCAACTCAACCGAGCCCCCTCCAGTCGTTATTGAACACGCAAAGTCCGCCGGCTTCCCCTTTGCCGTCTACAAAGATGAAAACGCCGCTGACAAACTCGGGGCCCAGACTACTCCTGAATCTTTCGTCTTCGATAGGACCGGCAAGCAGGTCTATCGCGGCTACATCGACGATGCCCGCAATCTGGCCCGTGTTCAGAATCACGGTCTAAGAGACGCCATCACCGCTGCGATGGCTGGCAAGCCAGTTGCCGCTCCTCAAACCAAAGCCTTCGGCTGCACCATAAAAAGAGTCCGCCGCACCTCATGAAAATCCTCCTTGCGCTAACAGTCTCTTTCACTCTGCTGCAGGCTGCTGCTCCCACCAAACTCATTAAGGTAGATGAACTCGCCTACCCCAAGACAGTAGCTCTCAAGAAGGGCAAAGTTGTACTTGTAAATTTCTGGGCCACCTGGTGCGAGCCGTGCCGCAAAGAGATGCCCGAACTGTCCAAAATGTACAATGCTCTCAAGGCAAAGGGTCTTGAACTCATCACAATCTCCGCCGACGAGCCTGAAGACGAAAAAGCCGCCATCGCCTTTCTCGCCAAAGCAGGCATCGGAGATCCTGCTTACCTGAAGCAAGCCAAAAACGACGACAAGTTCATCAACGGCATCGACGCCAAATGGTCCGGGGCCCTGCCTGCTCTGATTCTCTATGACAAAACCGGTAAGAAGGTCAAAGTCTGGATCGGCGAAACCGACCTGAAGCAACTCGAAGCCGAAATCAGGAAACTTCTCTAACCCTTCTTTTTCGAGTCAGTCGAAGCAGGAATTCTGTCTCTTCATTGAGGCTTTCGAGAGCCATGTGCGCCTCGGCAATCAGGCGAATAGCCGCAACCAGCATCATGATGGCTCCAAATACTCCCAGCGCTACTGGAACCACAGCCCAGCTTGCCGAGAAGATGGAAACAAAGCCAATCGATACACTGGTCAGCACAAAGAGTCCGCTGGCAATATAGAGAGCGACCATGGCCCGCATCAGCAAATTCGCGCGTTTCGATTGCGACTCCATGTGCTTTTCGATCATTGCCTTGCGCTCTTCCAGCATTTCCGGATTGGTTTCGGTCGACATCACCTCTTCCATACGGTCTGCCAGCTTCCGGACTCGATCGACAACACGTCCCAGCCGGCCCGACGTCGAAATGATGAAACTGCCACAGGCGCTCATCAACAAGGCAGGCGTCAGCATCGCTGTCAATACATTGAGTGCACTCGACAGGTTTTCAAAGTTAAACGGCAAGTACATTAGTGGATTCATAGGCCTGCACTACTGATGGTATCCGAGTGTCCGTTATCGAACAGTATTTAGCCAGCCATACCTTGCAAGCGGTTGATAAAAAAGGACTCGAAAATGGCATCAGAATTGCCTGATTAAGGTTGCTATGTTCTCAGGACTCACTCAAGATATTCGACTCGCATTCCGCGGCTTCTGGAAGTCACCCATGTTCTCAGCCATCGCAATCCTCAGCGTCGCCTTGGGCATAGGTGCCAACGCAGCAATCTTCAGCCTCCTCGATCAGATGCTCTTGAAGCCCTTACCCGTCGCCCATCCGCACCGCCTCGTCCTCCTCGACTTGCCAGGCGGTCGTATCGGGTCTACTTTCACAGACTATGCTTTTTCGCACACGATGTTCAGGTCACTTCGAGCACAGAACCAGACCTTCGAAGAGCTCTTCGCTCAGCTCAATGACTCGGCCAATTTGAGCTTCCGTGGCCGCAGCGAAACCGTGCCGGTAGCAATCGTCACCGGCAACTTCTTCAAGGCGCTTGGGATCTCCGCAGTTCTCGGTAGAACCATCGATACCACCGACGACACCAGTAAGAATGCTCACCCGGTGGTAGTTCTCAACTATGGGTACTTCGCCCGCAGGTTTGGCTCCGATCCAGGTATCATTGGCCAAAGTGTCCGCATCAACTCTAATCTTTATCAGGTGATCGGAGTTACCCCAAAAGGCTTCTCCGGCCTTGAAATGAACAATGTTGCCAGCGTCTATGTTCCGATGGCTCAAAAGACGCAGATCACTACAACCTGGGACGGCATGGAAGATCCAAACTTTTATTTCCTTCACGTCTACGGCCTGCTAAAGAATGGCATTGATCCCAAAGTCGCCAAGGCCAATTTGGATTCGCTGGTCGGGCCGATGATCGAAGACGAGATGAAAGCCTTTCCCAGCATTTCCCCTAAAGGCCAGTCCCGCTTCAGGGCGAAACGCTTCACTCTCATCCCTGCTGGAACCCCCTTGATCGCCGAGCGCAAGACAATGGAAAACGCGCTTTATCTCCTATTGGGCGTCGTCGGTTTGGTTCTCCTGATTGCCTGCGCCAACGTCGCAAACCTCTTGCTGGCCCGCGCCAGTGCTCGCGTTAAAGAAGTAGCGGTGCGTATGGCGCTCGGTGCCGGCCGGGCCCGCCTCGCCCGGCAAATGCTTGTTGAATGTCTGATCCTCGGCCTGAGCGGCGGCGCTTTGGGTTTGATCCTCTCCATTTGGATCCTGGACGCCATCCTTGCTCTGTACCACTCGGGTTCCACTGGCGAGGTCTTTCTCAACTCCCGGCCCGATTGGCGCATCGCCTCCTTCTGTTTTGTGGCCAGCCTTCTAACTGGCTTGCTCTTCGGCATCGCCCCTGCACTTCGAGGAGCAGGCTTTGCCATTGTCGAAACGCTCAAGGAAAACACTGGTTCCATCGTTGCTCACGGCACCCAGGGCTGGCTCCGCCGCGCTCTTGTGGTCGCTCAGGTAACAATCAGTCTGGTCCTGCTGGTAGCAGCGGGTTTGTTTGCCAAAAGCCTGCTTAATCTCAGAAATTCCGACCCCGGCTTCAAGGCCGACTACCTGCTCACTTTTAAGATTGATGCTTCCTTAAACGGCTACGAGAAGAATCGGGCCGTTGCCTTTCTGGATCGCTTTCGAAAAGACATCGAGGCTTTACCGGGAGTGAAGGACGTCACAGTCGCCTCAGCTCCCTTGATCGAAAATTCTGTCAACTATGCCACCATGTCTATCGAAGGACACCCAAGGCGGGAAGGCCTCGACACAAACTCCCGAATCAATTCCGTGGGGCCAGGTTTCTTCCGGGCTCTGGGCTTTCCTCTTCTGATGGGCCGCGAATTCACTCCTGCTGACCAGGCGAATTCGCTCAAAGTTGCCGTTGTAAATGAGGTGTTTGCAAAGGAGTACTTCAACGGGGATGCAGTCGGAAAGCGCATTGGCTACGGTTTCAACAAAGATGGAAGCTTAAGACTGGACACGCAGATCGTTGGAGTGATTCGGGATGGCAAACATGACAACATGCGCCAGGAGAAACCCAATCGGTTCGTCTATACACCTTACGCCCAGGACGCATCCATCCAGGGCATGACCTTCTACGTCCGAAGCGAGCGTGACTCTGAACAGTTGGCCGGTGAGGTCCGCGCCAACCTTCGCCGCATTGACGAAAACCTTGCCATGTTCCGCGTTCAGACTATGGCTTCGACTATTGAAAACAGCCTCCAGCTCGAAAGGTTGATCTCGATGCTTTGCTCCGCCTTCGGACTCTTGGCCACGATCCTCGCCGCCATTGGTCTGTACGGTGTCATGGCCTACAATGTTGCCAAACGAACCCGGGAGATTGGCATCCGCCTCGCCCTCGGTGCCGAGCGGGCTACCGTAGTCCGCATGGTGATGAAGGAAGTCGGCTCCATGCTCGCCCTCGGCCTTGTCATCGGACTGCCTCTAGCAGTTGGTCTGGGCCGCTACGTGGAATCGCAACTGTGGGGTTTGAAGGGATATGATCCAGCCATCCTGGCCGCCGCAAGCCTCTGCCTCGGCGCTGTTGCCATTCTGGCGGGAGCCATCCCGGCTTGGCGCGCGGTTAGCGTGAATCCAGCCATCGCGCTACGAGGAGACTGAGCAGCCCCAGTGCCAGCGCATTCCAGGCAAAGATATCACCTGTCCTTGAGTACAGCGTTGTCTTGAACGCCGTAGCATATTGCAAACGCCCCGCCGCCACCCGGTAAGGAGGCAATTCATCGATCACCCGGCCCGCCGGATCGATACTTGCCGTGAATCCGTCGTTGGTTGGGCGAAGCAGCCAGCGTTCATTCTCAGCTGCTCTCATTCGGGCCAGCATCAGGTGCTGATCCCGCGCTGCAGACTTGCCGAAGTACCCATCATTAGTCAAGTTCACCAGCACCTCGGCTCCGCGGGAAACATAAGCCCGAACATGATGCGGAAAGGCCGATTCATAGCAGATAAAAACCCCGAGCTTTCCCGCCGGAGTGCCAAATACCTTAAGGTCGGTACCAGGCTGAAACGTCCCTGCCTCCTGCGAAACCTTACCGACTATGGCGTTGAAAACCGGAGGCACAAATTCGCCAAACGGAACCAGATTCATTTTGTCGTAGGTCCCGCCAGGATCACCTGTCGCCGTCAGCAGTTGTGCGGTATTGAAGGGGTTTCCGTCCTTGTCGAAGCGAACGGTCCCGAACAAAAACGGAGCCTCACTGATCCTTGCCAGGCTGGATACCTGATTGCGAAACGCAGCGTCCGTCTCATAGTAAAGACTCGCCGGAACCTCGGGCCAAAGCAGCAGGGAAGGCCTGCGGTGTGTCCGGTCCAGTGCGCCGTTGAGTGTAATCCGCGCCAGTTTGTCGTAGACCTCGTGGATCTGAACATCGGTCATCCGTCCGTCCTCTGGAATGTTTGGTTGAACCACCAGCGCATTCATGTCTCCAGCCTTGACCTCAGGCAAACCCGGCAGCAGGTAAAGCACCAGCAACGGCGTACACCACGCTAGCTGCATGCGATCCCACCGCAGATACCAGGACGCAACAGAAGCCGACAATAGAGCAAACACGAAGCTCACCCCATAGACTCCAAAAATGGGAGCCAGCTTCATCGGAATACCCATATCGGTCCCGGCGTTACCCAATAGCAGCCAGGTGAAGCCAAGTTCCGCATGGGTTCGTTCGAGCCCAACGTAGAGCAGGGCTAGCGCTGGGGGTGCCCAGCGAACACCAAATAGATAGCTCGAAGCAGTCGAGAAGATGCCCATGTGCAATCCCTTTGCCAGAGCGAAGAGCACGAACAGGAGGGTTGCCAGCCACCCCGGCATTCCGCCATGTTGGGCTAATGTTTCGCGGATCCAGTAGCACGTGCCACCCCACTGAATGATGCCGGCCAACCATCCCATCAGAAAGCGTTGCCGGGCAGAGTACTCCTCAGCTGCCGCAATCATCAGCGGCGTCAGGGCGAATGGTGCAAAGAATGTCAAGGATGGAGCCGGTTGAATCAAAACCATTAGCAGCCCGGTTGCAACTGCCAGGATGTACTTAGCTTGAAGCTTCATGGGCTACCAGATCAGCCATATAACTGGATCTCACGAAGGGTCCTGCGAACACTGCGCGAAATCCGATTGACTCACCATAGGCCTTCCATTCTTCGTATTCTGCTGGTTGGACATAGCGAGCCACCTTGCGATTGCGCCTTGTCGGCTGCAGGTATTGTCCGATCGTTGCTATGTCTGCAAGACCCTTCTGCCGGATGTCTCTCATCAATTGCCGAACCTCTTCATGAGTTTCCCCAAGCCCTACCATGAGGCCCGACTTGGTCAGGATCTCGGGATGCGACGCCTTGGCATATCGCAATACTCTCAGGCTCTGCTCATAATGAGCCTGGGGTCTGACACGACTGTAGAGCCTTGAGACTGTCTCCATATTGTGGTTGTAGACGTTTGGCCCTGAGGCAAGAACGCGTTCCACGGCTTCAAGGTCGCCGTTGAAGTCAGGGGTGAGTGTTTCCACCTGCGCATCAGGCAAAGCTCTCTTGACGGCGGCAACTGTGAGAGCCCAATGCGCGGAACCGCCGTCGGGTAGATCATCTCGATTTACGCTCGTCAGAACTACGTATCTCAAACGCATGGTCGCCGCCTGGGCTGCGACGTTTTCAGGTTCGCTGGAATCCAGCTCATGCGGGTGTTTCGCTTTAGGAACGCTGCAGAAGGAACATCCCCGAGTGCAGAGGTCTCCCAAAAGCATGAACGTAGCGGCTCCTCTTGAGAAGCATTCATGAATGTTGGGGCATCTCGCCGACTCACAAACCGTATGAAGATGCAGTCCGCGTAGCTCGCGTTTGAGCGCAGTTACGGCCTGATACTCGGATTGAGATTTGCGTAAAAAATCAGGCAGCCGGGGTTGAGCCGGCTGCTTCTCGATTTGGACGAGCATGTATCTAGTTTAGTAGCTGCGAGGGAAGGGCTTGAATCCGAGCGCATCCAACTCACCACGGGTCTTGCCTTGTTCCGACTTCTGGATGGGTCCTACGAGGACTCGGAAGATGTTGTCTTTCTCCGTCGGCGCAATCCAGATGTCAAATCCTTTACCCTTGAGAACCTTGGCTACGACATCCGCTTCCGCTCGCCCAACAGCGGCTACCTGAAGGAAGAGACTTCCCTTTGGCGGCTCACCAGACTTGGATGAAGCGGCAGGGACAGGAGCCGGCTTGGGTTCGGCCTTCTTTGGTTCGGGTGCCTTCTCAACAGGCTTTTCCTTTTCAACTGGAACGGGCTTTACAACGACCGGTTCTCCAGCGGCGCTTGACTTGCCGGCGCTCTTGTCGATGATGATCGGGCTTGGAGCTGGGCTTGTGTCAGTTGCTTTCCGTGCACTCGCGACCTCGGGTGTGGCTGGCGAGGAATTCTTTCCGAGGATGTATCCCATGACAAAGAACACCCCAAGAAGTACAACTACTATGAAGAAAACACTCAGTAACTGGCGGTTTCCAAGGACAAGCTCGAACTCGCCTTCTTCGTTGCGTGGCATATGACTAGGGTATAACGGCGAGCAACCATTTTGGGGAACAATGTTTCGGGAGATAATTCGAAGATGATGGTCGAACAGTTGAAGGCATGGATGACGTCCGGCAAAACCATGCCTGTCTGCAAATTGGTCGGGATGGAAGTGGATTGCGTCGAAGAAGGTCTCTCGAAGTGTTCGATGGTGGCCTCCTCAAAACACTGGAATCCTTTTGGAACTGTACATGGCGGTATCCTCTGCGATCTTGCTGACCTGACGATGGGCATGGCCTTCTTCACCACACTCAATGAAGGCGAAGCATTGGCAACGATTGAATTGAAGATCAACTTTTTGCGCCCGGCTCGGGAAGGGAAGCTGAGCGCAGAGGCTAAGGTGATGCACCGGGGCCGCTCGACGGGGTTTGTCGAATGCGTAGTCAACGATGAGGCCGGCAAGTTGATAGCGAAGGCGTCCTCCACTTGCATGGTGGTCAGGGATGAGCGTGCGGCGGCGGTTTTTCAATGCTAGTTCGAAAGGCTCGAGTCGAGGATGGGGTTGCGATTGCGGCAATTGCCGAGACCGTTCGCTACCGAGCGGGGGAGGCTGATCCCACCAGGGGCTACCTTGTTTTTGTGGGAACACCCGAGGACTACTCACGCCGTCTTGAAGTGAACAGCACCAGCTACGTTGCTGAGGTTGACAGCAAAGTTGTTGGTTTTCTGCTCACCACTCCGAGTTCAGAAGACACAGCCACACACATCGCCAGTAGCCTAATCTTTAGTGACAATGCACTGCTGGTCGATCAGATCGGAGTGTTGCCTGAATTTCGTGCTGCAAAAGCGATGTTTGGCACTATGATCGAAGAAGTACAGCCTAAGAGGATCACGGCTTGTATTATGCATGGCCCTCTGTTCAACAAGCGGAGTGTTGGATTTTTTAAGGGCAAATGCGGATTCCGGTGCATCGGTGAGTATGACGAAGGCGATGGATTCTTATGGGGGATTTATGAGTGGAAAGCTTGCTAGTTGCTTCTTCCTGATGGTACTTGTTGCCAGCCCACAGGTGAGGCTGGAGCGAATCGCAACGACGATCTCTCTTTGCACCGACATTCAAAGCGCCCGCGACGGAAGCGGGCGCTTGTTTTTGGTCCGTCAGGATGGGACGATCGCCATCTGGCGGGATGGCCAGGTGTTGCAGCGTCCGTTTCTGGATATACGGTCCAGGCTGAGCACCGGAGGGGAGCGCGGTTTGTTGGGGCTGGCCTTTCCGCCCAACTACAAGGACAAGAAATGGTTCTATGTGAACTACACCGACCGGAGCGGAGCAACTGTGATTGCCCGATATCAACTGGTTGGCACGGACCCCGATTTGGCAGATTCAGCTAATGAGCGGATCGTATTGACCATTCCGCAGCCCTTCCCCAACCACAATGGAGGCCAGATGCAATTTGGGCCTGACGGAATGATGTACATCGGCATGGGGGATGGGGGCAGTGCAAATGATCCGGAAGGCAACGGGCAGAACAACCGGGCACTGCTGGGAAAGATGCTTCGCATTGATACCGAATCGAATCTGGCTCGATATGAGATTCCGGCGGACAATCCTTTCGTCAGCAATGCTAATTACCGGCCTGAGATCTGGGCAACGGGGATGCGAAACCCGTGGCGATTCAGCTTTGACCGCAGCACGGGGGATATGTACATCGCTGATGTGGGGCAGAACCGGTTTGAGGAGATCAACTTTCAGCCGGCCGCAAGTAAAGAGGGGGAGAACTATGGCTGGGTGACGATGGAGGGGAATGAGTGTGTGCGGGCCGGATGCAACCGAGCTGGCCTGACCTTGCCCGTTTGGGTGTACCCGCGAAGTGAAGGCTTGTCGGTGACTGGAGGCTATGTCTATCGCGGTGCCTACTACTATGGGGATTTTGTAACGGGCAAGATGTGGGCGCTTCGGAGGCAGGGGAGCTCCTGGGTGAATGAGTTGGTGTTTGATGGAGGGCGTTCCTTTGGAATTTCCACTTTTGGTCTCGATGAGGCCGGAGAGTTGTATGTCGCCAACTATGGCACTGGAGAGGTGTTTCGGGTGGTGCTGCCGACCTTTAGCAGGGCTGGGGTTGTTAGCGCTTCGAGCTTCAGCCCTGGGATGACTGCCGGGGCTTTGATGACTGTCTTTACACGTGGTGTTCTGGGAAGCAATGGGACTTTTGTTGCTGGTTCGTTGCCTCTGCCCCGGAGTCTAGGCGGGGTTCAAGTGAGGGTGAACGGGAACACGGTGCCGCTGCTGGCTGTGGTTCGAAATGGCGATAGCGAGCAGGTGAATTTTCAAGCGCCCTGGGATTTGCAACCAGGGTCGAGCGCCCGGTTGCAGGTTGGAGCGAGCGAGGCAGTTGAAGTTCCCGTCGTCGAGGTGGCTCCGGGTGTTTTTGGTTTGAACGCTACGGATGCCCTGCTGATTCGGGCTTCCGATTTCAGTCTGGTGAGCGGCGGAATTCGACGTGGTGAGAGCTATGTTCTCTACGCCAGCGGACTTGGACTGATGGACTTGCCGGTTGCTGCTGGTGAGGCTTTAGGTCAGGCAACCCGGATTCGAAGGACTGCCAGTTTGAGGATTGGCGGCGTGGTTTGTGACATTGAGTATGCCGGAGCAGCGCCTGGCTTCGTTGGCGTATATCAGGTGAATTTTCGCCCGAGTGCTGGCGTACCTTCTGGCTCGCAGGATTTGCTGCTGACAATCGACAGTTTTGATGCGCCTGTGCGAAAGGTTCTCATTACTCCTTAGCCCAGCCGGGGAAGGGTTTGAGGGTGGCGCAGGTGGGGGTGCCGTCTTTGGCTGTTCCGGGTAGTTTGATGACGACGGATTCGTCCGTGATTTCGGTTGGCAACTGGACTTTGAGGCGACGGCGAATCTCTGTATCGTGCTGGCCAGCTGAGCCTCCGATGTCGATGTAAACGAATTTGCCGCCGGCCGGGCCTTGCACGAGTGGGCCGCGCAGGGCGTCGAGGGTAAAGTCAAAGCTAAGGTCTTTGCCTTTGGATCGCTGCTTTTGCAGGACGGTGTAATCGTTGCCCTTGCCGGATTGGAGGGCATAGTCAATGCCTGGGGGTGGCGAGAGGATGGTTATCTTCAGTTTCATTTGCGCTCGCGTGCTTCGTCATCAATGTCGATGGAGAGGGGTGAGAAAGCAGTGTTCTTTGGGGCAGGGTAGGGAGTGTTCCAGCCTTTGATCTGACCCCAGATGATGCGGTTGAGCTTTTCGGTTGGGGCGGCGTCTGGGACATCGAAATTCATTTTCGCAGAGTCGATTGCCGCTTTGCGGGCGGGGCCGTTGAGTGCGCTCACCTTTGGGTTTGTTTCGAAAAGATCCTGTTTGGGGATCTCGGCGGTGAAGGGGGTGAGATCGGCTTTGCTTGTGAAGCTGTTGCGCATGTCGTGGGCGATCAGATCGAAGAGCGACATTGTGGGCAAGCCGAGGATGAGCTCGATGGACTTGAGCATCGACTGGTGAGCGTAGAAGGTGGAATCGATGTGGCCCCGGCGGGCGTAGGGGCTGGCGACGAATGCAGTGGTGCGGTGGCCGTCGACGTGATCAACACCGTTTTGTGCGTCGTCTTCCACTACAAAAATTGCCATTTTGGCCCAGAATTTAGATTTGGTGAGGCCTTCGACGATCTGGCCGAGGGCGAGGTCGTTGTCGGCGACCATGGCTTTGGCGCTGGAGGCACCGGGGGAAGCCCCGTTGGTGTGGTTGGAGGGAAGCTGGAGTAGGATCAGGTTTGGCATTTTGCCTTCCTGCTCATAGCGCTTGAGATCGGCGAGGAAGATCTGGGCGCGGGCGACGTCGGGAATCGCGGTTGAGTAAGCAGGGAAGTTGGTGGCGAGGATCTTGTTTAGCGGCTCGATGGGGGCGACGGTATTCCACATTTTGGTGAAGTCGGCACCGGCTTTCCAATCTTTGAGCAAGTCGGCGCGAGATTTGCCGGGGGCGCGATTGGAACCAGCGTATTCGCCGTAGACTTTGACGGATTTGCCTTTGGCGAGGGCATAGTCCCAGATGAAGCCGCCGGAGGAGTAGGCCATGGGGTCTGAGCCGTCGAAGGGGTAGCTGCGGCCCTGATAACCAGGCCAGAGGGCGTACTCGACTTCATTGGCCTGAGTCACCCACTGGTGGCCATCGGCGCTGTTGCCGCCGGTGGCGAAGAAGTTGTCGAGTAGGACAAACTGCTCGGCGAGTTTGTGCTGGTTGGGGGTGACGTCGCGGCCGAACATGGTGAGCGAGGGATCACT
This sequence comes from Bryobacter sp., assembly GCA_022843625.1. Classification (GTDB taxonomy): domain Bacteria; phylum Acidobacteriota; class Terriglobia; order Bryobacterales; family Bryobacteraceae; genus Bryobacter. Next base: position 55,966 of record JALHNH010000035.1, read on the forward strand.
GTTACCTTTGGCGATGTCGCCGAGGACCTGGTCGTAGGTGCGGTTCTCTTTGATGATGTAGATGACGTGCTCGATCGTGGAAGGCTCGCCGGAGCGATCCGGGATGGGGAGCGGCGTTGCGTTGCGGTTGGCGATGCGGGTTTCGGTGGCGGAACCGGCGAGGCGCATATGGTTGTTCTCGGCAACGGCAGTGGTGTAGCTGGCGAGTTGGGCCTTGTCGGGAGTTTCGATGACGGCGACCGAACCACGATAGGAGTGGACGAAGCGCTTGGCTGGGGCGTCGCGCCAGGCGGAGCCGGGGCCGAGGAGGGAGGTGACCGCGATGTGGGTGCCGGCGGGGTTGAGGGCGATTCCGTTGGGATACCAGCCGGTGGGCATGAGGCCTTGCAGTTTGCCGGTGGTGGCGTCGACGACGGCGATGGCGTTGATGCCACCGCAGGCTACGTAGAGGGTTTTGCCGGTGGGGTCTATGGCGAGGGCGGTGGGGGCGATGCCACGGACTTTTTCCGAGAAGGGCTGGAGGTTGATGGTGAGAGCGGGGAGGTTGGTTTTGGTGTCGATGACGCTGACGCTCTCGCTATTGCCATTGGCGACATAGAGGCGGTTTGATGCCTGGTGCCAGGCGAGGCCGGTGGGGTGGAGACCCACGGGGATGGTGTGGGTGGCTTTGCCGGTGGTGAGGTCGATGCGGGTGAGGGTTCCGGTAGAGGCGATGCCGCGAGCGTCAACAGTTACTTTTTCGGTTGGCTTCTGGATTGGGGAGGCGAAGAGTTCCTTATCTTTGGGAGGACGGCCGCCGAGGTTGCTGGTGTAGGCGACGGTGGCGTCGCTGTTGATGACACTTGCGAAGGGGGCGATGCCGGTTTCGACGTGGTGAATGGCTTTGTTTGTGTCGAGGTCGATTACGGCCAGTTTGTTCTCCCAGATGAGGGGCACGACGGCGCGGTTTTTTGCTGTGGCGATGGCTCCGGGCAGGAAGGAGCCGAGACCTTCGGCAATGGGTTTGATGGTTGCATCCTGGATTGTGGCGAGGCGTGCTTTGACGGGGCCCGAGCCTGCACGGGCGGAATTTGCGGCGTAGACCTTCTGGGTTACAGGATCGACGGTAAGGGATTGGGGGCCGGGCGCGCCGCCGTGGGAGATGCGCTCGCGTATTTCGTTCTTTTTCCAGTCGAGACGGTAGATGTCACTGGCGTGGAGGACCCAGAGATCGGATTCGCCGGCCCACTGGGCACCGTAGACTCGGCCTTGGAAAACGCTGGGGACGCCGGCAGGGGTGATGGCCTGACGGGTGGTGATGATGCCGGGGTCGGTGACAGAGCGGACGGGTTGGCTGAGAGTTTGCGCCAGAAGCGTGATGGGCAGCAGAACGAAGAGCATCGATTTAGACATGGGTATCTGACAGCATATCTGAGCGAGTGTTTTGATTCGATGAAAATCGGGAATGAATTGCATAGGTACGTAGAAGTCCTTTGCCAAGAATCCAGGATTCAAATGACCGTCTGGTATATTTGGGATCCTCACGCTTACGCATGGGGTTGGGCGCCGGGGACGTGGGCTTCGATGATGGCTCGAGCTTCGGGGAGGAGGGCCATGAGACGGAGGGTAAGGAGGCCGGCGGTGGTTTTGGAGAGGTCTGTTTTGCGGATTTCGAGCATGGGGAAGGTGGCCGGGAGGTCCATCTTTTTGTCAAGCAGGTAGAGCTCGGTGTGGATGTCCAGGGCGAGGATGCGGTCTGTCTGGAGTTTCTGGAATTCGCGGAGGGCTTTGTCGGCGCGGCGCTCCTGTGCGGCACCGAGTTTGTGGATGCGCTCCATTTGGGTGAAGAAGATTTCGTTATTGGGTTCGTTTGACCAGCGGAGCTGGGCGTCGATTTCCATCTGGCGGGCACGGTCTACCTGGAAGAGGGCGAAGGCGTAACGTTCAAAGGCCTGGAGCTCGAGCTCGCCTTCGGGGAGGCATTGTTTGAGGAGTTTTGCTTTGAGGGCATCGTATTGGCTTCGTTCGTGCGGATTGTTTTCGAAGATGGTTGTGGGGTTGGCGGTGAGGCCGTGACGGGTGCTGTTGGCTGCGGATTTCGCCTGGCCTTCGGCGGTTTTTGGGCCTGTTGACTTCTTTGCGTTTTGCCTGTTGGCATCGATTTGCGCTTGCGTTGACATCGGTGCTGTCGTCCTTTTCTGTTTTGAAATAAAAAAGGAGGCGCATGGAGCGCCTCCCGATGTAGAAGCTAACATTTCGAAAGTCGAATCCGAACCATGGTTTTTGGATCTTGTTGATTCCTGGGGAGATTTAGGCGAATTTTTCCGTGAACCGATTTTGTTGAGGAAGTTTGGCGCTGACGGATGCATCCATGAGATGATTCGCGGCATGGCAAAGCCTTCCCTGCTCGTCCCAGGGTGTGAAAAAGCACCCGCGAAGATCGATCTGACCTATAAGCCGCCCGGGGGCATCCCGTATAAAGTGACCGATGCGGATGATTGGTGGAAGCTTGCGGCACGGCCTGAAGTGAAGGCGTCGGGAATCGACGCGCTGGGATTGTGCCACTACAACTTTCTCACCCGGGTTCCTGCTGAGATCAATTATTATTTGCGGAACAAGGTTGGGTGCTGCAAGGCGACTCCTGACAAGAAGAACTACATGTTCTCCTCGAACGCTGATCCTGGCTATGTGTATTTGCCTCCGCCGAATGTGAAGCCGATTCCGGAAGTGCCGGGGATTCAGCCGAGTCCTGAGCCGAAGCTTCAGTTGAATTCCTGGCTTGGGCTTGGGTTCAAATTTGGCTCAACCGTGATTGTTATGGGGATTGAGCAGATGGGCGGAATGATCATCTCGATCCAGGATCTGGTGAATCAGGAACCGCAAGTGAGGACCGTTTCACTGAATGCGCAAACCACGCGTATGGGATTGGGAGTTGGGGCCAGCGGGGGGCTTTGCCTGATCTATATCAGTTCCATGCGGCATCCATCGCAACTCAATTCGTTGCTGGCGGGTGGTGTGGACTTTAATCTGGCGTTAGGTGGCAATGCTGGTTCTGTGATCAAGGGGGGCAAGACGGTTGGGAAGTTGAAGAAGCTGCAACCGCTTGTTGAATTCATTGTGAAAGTGGGCGCGAGGACACCTGAGGCGTTGCGGAAGGCACTGAGTCAGCCTGACAAGGTGGCGGATCTATACAAGGCAATCCAAGGGCTGCGCGAGTCACTGAAGAATGAAACGGATGAGCCGGAGCCGAGTGTGCTGATTGCTGATTTGCCGGTGTCGGGTGGGACGGAAGTTTCGGTGTTCCATGCGGTGACGGAGTTCCGGGTGCTTGGGCAGCCGACGATTGATATTCAGTGGGGTAAGTAGGGGCGGGAGATATCTGCCGGGTAGAGGACCAGTCGGCCTAGTTTATGGGAAAAATGGAAAAAGTATTCCTGCTTTGGCACGTCCATGAACACGAAAGTGGAGAAGATGATGAGAAGCTCATCGGCGTCTATCGAACCGAGAGTGATGCGAAAGCAGCCATTGCGCGTGTTGGTACTCAACCTGGGTTTGTTGATCTTCCGGAAGGCTTCCAGATTTGCCCTTACGACTTGAACAAGGATCACTGGACTGAACTGTACGTGACGATCAGACATGGCGGCTGAGAGTCTCTGCAATTGGCTAGCTGAGTCAGGTTATTCTTCTGTTAACGAGAACCTAACGTTGCTGCGAAAAGATTGTGAGTCCTATGCATTCGCTTCTCTGTTGGCTCAGCCAATTGCAGATCCTGCTGTTTAGGTTCTGTCGTCCTGCAATGCCCGCCATGGGGAAGATGGCCTGTTGTTTGGGTTTGCTGCTGCTTCTTAGAAGCGGCATGATGGCGCAGTCGGCCGAGATCGATGCTCTGCTTCAAGGGCTAAAGTCCACTTACAGCCGCTTGCAAGGGAATGTGAAGTTGAGCGCGCTGGTGACTCGAAGAGTATCTCGCGGTGAAATCAACAAAGAGACCCAGCGAGCATATGAGTTGATCGCTTTCAACAACACACTCCAAATTCGGGTGGGGCAGGAAAAGAAAAGCTCTGTGATTCGTGTGCTCTCCGGTGGTGAAAAGCTGTTGTTGATTTCTTCTGCAGATAAGCTTTATGGCGAAGCCGACTTTAATGATCCAAGCGGTGCCAGCTTTAAGGAGAAAATGGCAGAACTAAATGAGCGGCTTTGGGGCCGCCTCTTGACGCTGGATCCATCTCAAGCGAGATCTATGAGTCTCTTGCGTGATGCTGAATTAACGGTTGGCGGAGGAAAGCAACTTATGAAGAGATTGGAGCTTAAATCGAAGAATTCCAATCTCATCTTGTACATTGACCCATCAACTTTTCTTGTCCGAAAACTGGTTTCCCGTAGTCAAAGTGCTGCCGCCGAATCGGTTGATGAGGAGATCACTTGGCTGTCCGTCGGGTCGAGCGTGAGTCCGATGGATGCTGTTTACGATCTACGTGAAGTTGTTGGATTTCGCAAGCTGCAGCCGTTTCGGGATAACTTGCCTTATTAAGGATGGTGCCTTGGGCTTCTACTGGGCTGCTTGTGGCACGTCGGTAAACATTGAGGAGAATGGCTGGAGGGGGGGACGGGCCAGAGTGACAGCCTTCGACAGCCTTCCGACAGCCTTTCCAGAATTCAGAATCAGGAAGATCGTGACGACAAGCCTCATATCCGGTAGTGTGAAGGAAGCAGGAGTTTTTGCCATGACGATGATTGAACTTCCCGACAACCAGGCAGCCGCGCTGAAAGCAAAAGCTGCATTGCAGGGCCTGACGCTCCAGGCATGGCTGGGAAAGTTGGCTGAGGAATCAACAGTGGACTTGCCGCCTAAGCCGCTGAAGACGGGACGCGGGATGCTCGCCAAGTATGGACCTGCGCCTACTGCAGAAGAGATCGACGAGAACCGCAAGGACATGTTCCACGGCTTTGGCGAAAGTTTTTAGATGATTGCCGCAATCGCGGATACGCATACGGCCCTTTGGTATCTCCTTAATGATGGCCGCTCATCCATTCTGGCCGGAGACTATTTCGACAAGTCCGCAACAGCAGGAAGCGCGATCGGCATTTCGTCGATCAGCTTGGCTGAAATCGTTTACCTCATAGAGAAGAACCGGCTTCCTGCAAACGCCTACGCCGACCTTAAGGCCGCCCTGAATGACCCGGAGCACGTTTTCAAGGAAGCGCCTTTTACGGTTGAGATTGTTGATGCTATGAAGCAGGTTGTCCGGGCGGATGTTCCCGACATGCCTGACCGCATTGTCGCCGCGACGGCGGTTTATTTTGGCGTTCCTGTTATCAGTCGTGACGGGAAGATTCGCGCTTCTAACGTACAAAGCATCTGGTGATAGCCTCGCCGTCGTAGTTGGGAAGCGGTGGAATTGGTGAAGAGGGGCAGGTTCACAAGCAGTTGAGGAAGATGAATGGGGTGCGGCTGGGACGGGAGAGGCTGGTGGCATTCTAAGGATTGAATTCAGGAAGTAGTGTAGTCATGAATCTAAAAAGTTCGCTGGATGGATTCTTTTCCCAATCAGAGTCCGGCAAAGATGGTCTCGAAGTGCGTTCACGCAGCCATCAGATTTATTTTCTTTGCTGGGTTGTCCTTATATTGTTTGCCAGTTGCTTTCTGGTCTACGAGTGGACTGCCCTGGGAATTGTCCTAAGATGTCTTTGGATCGCGGTCATACTCTTCCTGTCGATAATCTCAACTTACGCTTGGGGTCCGGAACGACAAGTTATTGCTTGCAATCGTTGTCAAATGGCCGTATGGCTTGGGCCAGAGCAAGAAGGACTTATCGGACAGCTCTTTAGTCGACCAAATCCGAGATTCCTAGTATTCAATATAAACGAGTTAGAGAGGCTTGTAGCAACAAAGTTAGCAGTGACCTTCATGAAAAATGGGACCGCCGAGCAGCGTCTGTACAATTGTCTAGTATTGAAATTTCGAAATACATCTGATCTTTACCAGACACTTCGGGTCTTTTCGAAGGTGGAATCTGGAGGCGCCGGGTTTGTCGATCTTCACCTCAGATTGGACAAGGGTTGGAACGGATTCTATCTATGGGCTGAAGACTTCAATTGCCCAATGGAAAACTATATTCACCACCTGCGTGACAAGTTTCCAGACCAAAAAGCACGCTTTGATGTTTGCGAGTTAGCTGCTGAAGTAAATGAAATTGGCGGAGATTCGGAAGTTGAGGTTCAAGAGATTCTGAAAACGATTTATATGTATGGAGGGAAATGGGCATGTCTACACGCAGCGCGGAAATTCTTCCATAACGATTGGGGAATGGCGGGGAAAAAAGTGCTAAAGATCCGATCTGCAGTCGATGTTGAAGGTTGACTCACGCCCAAAACAATCCTTTGCATTTCGTCAAATAGCTCAATTGATGCTCTTTGGGGGCTCGTTTGATGTATTGAATATCTCGGCGCTGAACTGGCCTTCCCCACCAATGGGGGCAGTAAGGTCGTTTGCACGATTCGGTTAGTGCAAGTGTTTTCTGGGGATTGGATGAGAGCGCCTGAATTGGTTGTCCTGCATTGATTGGAAGACCCGGCTAAGATTAGGACATGCGACTGCTCATGACACTTGAACGCGATGAAACTGGCATGATTGTGGCGGAATGTCCGTCGCTTCCTGGGTGTATTTCTCACGGTGAGACGGAGGCTGTGGCGATCGAAAATGGTCTAGAGGCTATTCAGGTGCATCGCGGTGCGTATAGCCAATAAGCTGCCGTTGGCCGTCGAGGTGCGTGAGGTCGAAGTGGAAGTTGCGTAGGGTATCCGGCGGTGATCGTTGGAGAACGGATTGGGTTCGGGATCACCGGGTGGGAAGGTGTGGAGGTTCCTGCTGGTGTTTGGGGGCTTGGTGTCGATTGGTCTGGCTGGGGACATAGGCAACACTTTAGCCCGGCGACCTAGGTAACACTTTAGCCCGACTTAGTGGCATTTGGGATGCGCTGTGGATTGGAATCCCCACGCTTACGCATGGGGTTGGCGGGGCGGCGGTCCCCATTGAGGGCTGTAAGCGTTGAAGCCAACCGCAAAATCTCAGGGCTAAAAGAGTCGAACGTAACCGCAACATTTATTGCTGCGATACCATCTTTCGCATGGTTTACCTGCTGACCTTTGGCTGCTATGGCCAGTGGATGCCTGGGGATGAGCGCGGTTCCGTGGATCGTAGTCGTGGACAAAGTCGTGGTGGGCCTATCGTTCCTTCTTCCTACCTTGTGGAGGATTCGCGGCGAAGGATGCCTTCTTCGGGGGTTGTGCTCTCTCTGGCTGATGCCGAGACTGTACTCGAGGCCATTCAGGAGGTTTGTGGCTTTCGTGGGTGGGGGCTGATTGCTTGCCATGTTCGCAGTACTCATGTGCATGTCGTGGTGGATTTACCCGGTGAACCTAGTGGTGCGTTGAGGGACTTTAAAGCTTATGCCAGCAGAGGGTTGAATCTGGGGCGGGATGCCCGCAGGTATTGGTCGCGGGGTGGAAGCAAGCGGAGACTCTTGGATGCTGAGGCGGTCCGGGCTGCTGTCCGTTATGTGGTCGAGGAGCAGGGTGGGGAAATGGCGCTCTTCGTCGGAGATTCTTGGCTGGGTTGAGCGCTGGTTCCGCTGTCATTTGGAATCCCCACGCTTATGCGTGGGGTTAGAGGGGGGGGGGCCTACAGCCCTGGGACATGGGTAAGACCTTAGCCCGAAGACATAGGCAACACTTCTGCCCGGGGACGTGGGTAACACTTTAGTCCGCCGAGGCGGGTGGCTCTTTGGTCCGCTGTCAATCGGAATCCCCACGCTTACGCGTGGGGTTGGACGGGGGGCCTACTGCCCGGGGACATGGGCAAGACCTTAGCCCGACGACATAGGCAACACTTTAGCCCGGGGACGTGGGTAACACTTTAGTCCGCCGACGTGGGTGACGAAAGGATGCTCCACTCCCCACAAAAGCGGCTCCAGATCGACTGATCTGAATTAGGAGGTGCGGGGACGGTAGCCGGGGCGGGCTCTTACTCGCAGCTTTTTGGCGGCGTCGGTTTTGATTTCGACGGCGATCTTTCTAAAGCCTTCGTTGGGGTTGGTTTGCGGATAGTAGGTGATCGTGTAGCTGTTGCCTAGGTCTTCGCGGATTGATTCGAAGGCTTCGACTTGCTTCTGCCAGGTTTTGGCGAAGTAGGCTTTGCCGCCGGTGCGGCCGGCAAGTCTTCTGAAGACGCCGGAGGAGATTGGGTCTTTGTTTACTTCGGCGGTTGAGATTACGTAGATGGGGATGCCTTCGTCTTCGGCTACGGCGCGGACGTCGTCGGGGGCTACCATGGAGCCGTTGTCGGGGCCGTTGGAGAAGACGATGACTACTTTGCGGCCAGGGACTTTGGCGGCGTCTCGCAAGGAGAGCAGCAGGCCGTTGTAGAGGGCGGAATCGTCTCCGGCTACGGCTTTGCGGAGGCCGGCGATGGCGAAGTTGCGGTCGCGGGTTAAGTCTGCGGCGCGGGTTAGGTTTCTTGAGAAGGTGTAGACGGCTACCGAGTCTGCTTTGTCGAGGCCGCGGACGAAGTCGGCGATGGCGTCGGATGCATAGACGAAGCTGCGGTACATGTAGTTTGAAGTGTCGAAGAGGACGAAGACGTTGGTGCCGACGAAGGCGTCGGAAGGGCCCTTGAGGTCTCCTTCTTTGGCGGTGTTGTCGGAAATCGTGAGGGGCTTCGAGGTGCCATCGTCGTTGATCTGGATCGGGGGACGGTTGCCTTCAGCGAAGGTGGACATCTTCTGGACAATGCCGTCTTCGAGGACGCGGAAGTCTGTGTGCTTGAGGCCGTTGACGTACTTGCCCTTCGAGTCTGTGACGGTGAAGCTGAGGACGACCATGTCGACCTTCACTTTGAAGATGGCATCCTGGGCGTAAAGCGTGATGCCGAGGACGGCTGCTGCGATTAGGGTTAATGCGAAGAACTTGCGCATGGGTAAATTAGAAGCTCCCTTGCTGGGTTTGTTTCGTAGATTGTCGCATTTCCTGGCCGACTAGGCGGAGGCTGCGGAGGAGGGCTGGCCAATCCTCAAGGTGGGTGGCGAAGATCTTTTCTACAGCGAGCTTGGTCCAGAGGGGGACCTGGATGTTGAGCTCAGAGGGCTTCATGCCCAGCTCGTCGGCCAATGAAGCGAAGTAGATGTTGGAGGATTCCCAGCTCTCGGCAAGGATGCGGCTCGAATAGCCCATCAAGGTTGGGAAGGTGCGGAGGCTTAGGAGTTGTGGCTGGTATGAGTTTGCAAGGGTGGGTTTGGGAGTGCCGAAGGCTTGCGAGATGGCCGCTACTGAGAGTTCCTGGGGCATGGCTTGTTTGAGGCGGTTGATTTCGGCGACGAAGGGCGAAGTGGGGTCTGCCTCGTTAGCGTTGATCAGGTAGGCGGCGAGATTGAAGGCCTCTGAAGGCGTGACAAGATCGAGCGCTTCTGAGACGCGGCCGGATTCGAGGTACGCGTTTACTGCTTCGGAGCGAGCGGGAGGTGCATAACGCATGAGAGCGGAAATTACTTTGGCACGGAGGTTGTCGTCCAGAGCTGACTGGGCTACAAGCGATTCGCCGGCGCGGTAGTGGAGACCGGCGAAGTGCATCTGGGCGGGGGTGACACGCCAGTAACGCGGGACCTTGGCTGAGAGGATCATTTGCGGGACGAGGTCGCCCCAGATGAGGGCTTGTTCGCGGGTGGGGATGAGGAAATTCTGCTCGGCTTCGGCGAGGGCGTAGGGCAGGCTAACGAGGGACCCGACGAGACGGCCGCCGGCGCTGGAAGGCCAGCCGGTGCCGAAGACTTCTGTGGTGCGCCAGGTTTGGTTGCTGCCCTGGACGCCGAGGAAATCGTGGCTGCGGACGAAGTGAGGGTTGGTGAAGAGGATCTGTGCGCCGGGCGGGGCGTAGTGAATGTAGGCGAGGCCGACGAGGGTGTCGCGGAGGAAGCCGGTGAGGTTACCGCGGGCTTCTTTGAGCTTGACGGCGTCGGTGCCGGCTTTGTCGACGATGGCGCGGAAGTTGACCTTGCGCTCGTTCTCAATGTGTTTGTCGACCCAGTAGCCGAAGGCCATAGCGTTGCGTTCTGCGCCCGAGAGAGAGCTGCGGGGGGGCTGCTGATCGGTGATGCGGCCGCTGAGACGGTTGACGAGGGCGACGTTGGTTTTGCCGCCGTTTGAGGGGGCTTCGAGATTCTCGTCGATGTCGAAGATGACCTTGAGGGAGACGAGGCGCTGGGCGTCGAAGACCTTCTGCATCTCGGCGATCAAGATGCGGTGGGTGTCGTCATCCGTTGTCTTGGCGGTGCCGGCGAGGAGGCCGAGCATGGCGGCCTGGGGGTCTGCCTTTTCGTCGATGCCGGCGGACTTCAAAAGGTTCTTGATGGAGGCTTTGGAGGCATCGAAGAGATCGCGCGGGTTCTTGGCGAGAGGGATCTGGGTGAGGATGGGTTCGATTGCGGCATCGATAGAGGTGGTGAGGAGGCGGTTGCGCGAGAGGATTTGGGTGAGAGCGCAGAGGGCCTGGAAGGAGCCGACTGAGTCGGCGCGGAGCTGGATGTCGCCAATGTTGTTGAGGGTGTTGGCGGCGGTGAGGAACTGGAGGATGGACTTCTCGCTGAGCTCTGGCATTTCTGCGAGGGCGGCGTATTGAGCGCCGAAGAGCTTCCAGTCTTTGAGCATGCGATCGACGGTGGCGGAGGTGAGGGGTTCTTTACGGCCTCGGTTGAGATCGCTGAGGCTCAGGAACATCTTGAGGGGTTCGTTGTCGACGGCTTTGCGGGAGAGGGCGAAGAGGGCCTCGAGGAGATCTTCAGGTTCTTTCCAGCCCTGAGCTGACTTGGTGAGTTTACCGTCGTACTTGCCGTGGGGGTGGTTGATGAAGAGCATCTTCCAGGATTCGACGGTGCCGGGGATGTGGGGCTTGCCGTTAGCTTCCATGCGGAGACGCGAGGTGAGGAGCATCAGGTCTGTCGAGGCGCGGAAGACGGGACGGGCTGGGCCGGGGGAAGTTACTTTGCCTCTTAGCGCCAGGTAGAAGCGGCGGAGGCGGTTGGGCTCGGTGAGGTAGTTGAGGGTAGGGCCGGAGATGCGGGAGAGGGTTTCAAAGTAGGCAGCGAGCCAGCCGTCATCTTTGGAGATGAGACGTTCGAGGAAGGCAGGGCCGTTGTCGGGGTTGATGCCGATCATGTCGTTCCAGACGGCGGCTGAGCGGGGATCGCCAGGGACGGCTACTTTGCCGCCACGGATCTGGAGCATGCCACCGAAGAAGTCCAGGACGTGGGAGAAGGCGCGGAGGCGCTGGACTGGCATGGCTTTCTTGAGGTCTTCGGCGGTGGAGGGATCGAGCTTGGAGAGGCCGAGGTAGAGGCGGCAGAGCTGGGGATCGGACATGAAGAACTCGATGAAGAGTTGTTCGGGCTTGTCTTTCTCTTTCATGGCTGACCAGTAATCGGGGCCGTAGAGGACCTGGACTTTGGTGGGGGTGTAGTCGTAATTGAAGGGCTTGCCGGTTTTGAGGGAGACTTCGAGATCGGAGAGAGGGAAGCCAGAATCGATGGTGAGGAAGGCCCGGGAGGCGTTGACGGTTTCGAGAACGATATCGCCACCGCAGGCACCGCGCATACGATAGCCGAGGACTTTCAGGAGTTCGCCGGTTTGGGCGGAGTCGCATTGCTCGACGATGATCTTGTGATCTTTGACGGCTAGCTTTTCGAGTTCTTTGGCTTGCGAGAGGTAACGGTAGACGAGCTTGAGGTATTCGGTTTGATCGAGGCCTTCGTTGTTGCCTGCGGCCTGGTAGCCGTTGGTTACGATGTTGCGGGCGAGAGCGCCGAGGAGTTCGTCGGAGGTAAGGTCTGGAGAGAGGGCTGCCATGCGGGAGAAACTGCGGATGGGGCCTGGGATTTCAGAGAAGCCGGTGGAGACGGCGGCGCGGGTTTGAGTGGAGAAGGAGAGGTTGGTGCCGCCGGCGGATTTGTAAGAGGTGAGATAGCCTTCGGCAGCTTTCTTGTTGCCGTCCATGAGGGAGAGGACAATGAGGCGTTTTAGGGCCTGGCGTTTGGTTGCGTCGTCGGAGGCGGAGGAGAGTTTTTCGTAGGCAGCGGTTGCTCCAGGATGGCGGCGGCGTTCCAGGAATTCTGCGTAGGCGATCCCGCCGTCGGCCTTATATTCCTGTTCTGCTGCGCGGATGGATCCCGCGAGCTCGAGATCGCGAGCTTTGCGCAGGTCCGCAGAGAGAACCGTCACCGATAGTAACGTGACTGTAAAAAAGAGCGTACAAGTTGACCGCACTTCCGACCTCCATGCCTAAGTGATGCCAATGTATCACTGTTTGAACGAATAAATTGTAACCATCTTGTGAATGTTGCCCGTCAAACACGGACGCGGGCGATGGCTTCGGTGAGAGCTGCTTTATAGATGCCTGTGTCGGCACCGTAGGAGAGGATGTCGAAGCCGGCCTGACGCCAGTTTTCGAGTTGTTGCGGGGAGCCGGGCTGGATGCAGGAATGCTTGCCGTGCTTCTTTGCGGCGGCGACTACGGTGCGTAGGGCGGCCTGGAAATCGGGATGGTCGAACTGGGCGGGGATGCCCATGGTGGCGGTGAGGTCGAAGTGGCCGATCCAGAGGATGTCGACGCCGGGGGTGGCGGCGATGGCTTCTGCATTGGCGAGGCCTTCGGGGGATTCGATCTGACAGATGACGGTGGTGTTGCGGTTGGCGTATTCGAGGTAATCGACGGTGTTGGGGACGATGTAGTCGTTATGGGCGTGGCTGAGGCCGAGTCCACGGTGGCCGAAGGGCGGGTACTTGGCGGAATCTACGATGTAGGCGGCTTGTTCGGCGGTTTTGACGTTGGCGACCATGACGCCGAGCGCGCCGGCGTCGAGGCAGCGAGCGATGAAGTGGTACTTGCCTTCGGGGATGCGGACGAAGGGGGCGAAGGTGGTGCCGTGGGTCCAGGCGAGGAGGTCGGCAATGGTCGACAGGTCGTGGCCGGAGTGTTCCATGTCGTAGACGGCGAAGTCTACGCCTGAGGCTTCGAGGATGCGGGCGATGCCGCGGGAGTTGAATTCCCAGATCATGTGGCCGACGGGCATGCGGCCTTCGGTGAGGACTTGTTGGAGACGGTTCGGTTTCATTGGGCTAGTTGGCTTTCCAGTTTTGGAGTTTGGCTTGGAAGATTGGGTTGTCGAGGACGGCTTTGTTCACGATGCCGGTGGGGAGGTTGCCACGGGAGACGGCGAGGAGGCTAGTGCAGGCTTCGAGGGTGTTGTCGCGAGCGAGTTCTTCTGTCCAGGCGAGGCCGTGTGGGGCGAGGATGACGTTGGGACAGGTGCGGATGGGGGCAGTGGAGGGGAGGGGTTCGACTTCGAAGACGTCGAGGCCAGCACCGGCGATCCAGCCTTCTTTGAGGGCTTCGACGAGATGGGCTTCGTTGACGATGGGGCCGCGGGCGGTGTTGATGAGGATGGCGGTGGGTTTCATGAGGCGGAGGAGGTCGCGATTGACCAAGCCTCGAGTGGATTCGCTGAGGGAGCAGTGGACGCAGAGGTAGTCGGCTTCTTTGAAGAGGGTGGGGAGGTCGACTAGTTCTACGTTGAGGCTGGCGGCTTGTTCCGGGGTGGCGTGGGGATCGTGGGCGAGGAGCTTGTCGAAGCCGAGGGAAGCGGACATGCGGAACATCTCAGACGCTATGTTGCCGAGGCCGATGGACCCGAGGGTGCGGCCGAGGATGTTACGACCGAGGCCGGGGAGGGCTTTGCGCCAGCGTTCGGACTCTACGATTTTGTGTTGGGGGATGAGGTTGAGGGAGGAGGCGAAGATGAGGGCGATGGCGGCTTCCGCTACGGGACGGCGAACGGCGTTGGGGGTGATGGCTAGGATGATGCCGTTTTCGGTGAGGGCGTTTGTGTCGAGGAGATCGTAGCCGACGCCCCAGCGGGCGATGATGGCGGTGCGCTTGAGGCCGGTGAGGTTGGTGGTGTCGAGTTTGGTGGCGAGGGCGAGGATGCCGTCGTATTGGTCGAGCTGTTCGCGGGTGGGCTTTTCGTTCTCGGCCGGGGGCATGAGTTCGACTTCGATGTTTGGGTTGTTGCCGAGGACCTGTTGGAGGGGAGCTTCGTAGTGGCCCTTGGCGTCGATTGAGAAGTCGTGGGTGACGCCGATGCGGAAGATGTTAGACATTGCTGGATTCTTGAAGATATCCGAGGTGGTGTGCTGTGGCAAGCGCAGAGTATAGAATTTAGGCGATGCGTATTGTTTTGTTCATGCTGGTTGGACTGGCTGCGGCGGCGCAGGATCAGTTTGAGATGAAGGTGCGGCCGTTGCTGGTGAAGAGTTGCTTTGGGTGTCATAGCGGGGCGGCTATGGGTGGGTTGCGTATGGACTCGCGGGAGGCGTTGCTTAAGGGTGGGAAGAGTGGGGCTGCGGTGGTGGTGGGGAAGCCGGAAGAGAGTCTGCTGGTGAAGGCGATCGATCATTCGCATGAGCGGTTGAAGATGCCGCCTTCGGGGAAGTTGAGTGATGCGGAGATTGGGTTGTTGCGGGATTGGGTTCGGGATGGGCTGGAGTTTCCGGCTCGGGTGGCTGAGGTAGAGAAGTCTTCGTTCTGGAGTTTTCAGCCGGTGAAGAAGGAAACGCCGCCGGAGGTGAAGAATTCGAAGTGGGTTCGGAATTCGGTGGACCGGTTTGTGCTGGCTCGTGTGGAGAAGGAAGGGTTGCAGTTGGCGCGGATGGCGGACCGGCGGAGTTTGTTGCGACGGGTGAGTTATGACTTGACGGGGTTGCCGCCGACGCCGGAGGAAACTCGGGCGTTTGAGACGGATCGCGGGGCCAATGCGTGGGAGAAGGTTGTGGACCGGTTGCTTGCTTCTTCGCATTATGGGGAGAGGTGGGGCAGATATTGGCTGGATGTGGCGCGTTATGCGGATGACAAGTTGAATTCGACTCAGGATGAGCCTTATACGAATTCATTTCGCTACCGCAATTGGGTGATTGATGCTTTCAATCGTGACATGCCATACAAGGATTTTGTGAAGGCTCAGATTGCCGGGGATTTGATTGGTAAGGAGTATGCGGCGGGGACTGGATTTTTTGCGTTGAGCCCGGAGATGCAGGATGAGCGGGTGGATGCTTTAACGCGTGGGTTTCTTGGGCTGACGGTGGCTTGTGCGCAGTGCCACGACCATAAGTTTGATCCAATTCCGACTAAGGATTTTTATTCGCTGCAGGGGATTTTGAATTCGAGTGAGTTGAATGAGACGCCGCTGGCGGAGGCTTCTGTTGTGGCGGATTGGAAGGTTCGGAAGAAGGATGTTGAGGTGGTTGAGAAGCGGATCAAGGACTTCTACGATACGCAGGGGCGTGTATTGGGGGAGGCGCTGGCTTCTCAGGCTTCGCGGTATCTGATGGGGACGCAGGGTGTTGGGGATTTGAAGGCTTTGGATGAGGAGACGCTTTCGCGCTGGAAGAAGTATGTGGGGAGCGAGCGGCTGTATCATCCGTTTTTGAACCAGTTCCGGTTGCTGGTGAAGGCTAAGGCTCCGGAGGCGGAGTTGTGGGTGGAGGCGCGGAAGTTTGAGGAGCTGGTGCTGGCGATTCATGAAGAGAAGAAGCTGGTGGATGAGAAGAACAAAGTGTTGCTGGGGGTGGACCCAAGTCGTAATGATTTGTCGCAGACGCAGCTTGTTGCTATGGAGCGGGATCGCACTGTGTTGTGGCGGGATTTGTTTGAGCGCTCGATTACCGATGCGGGTGGGGCCTTTAACTATGGCAGCGGGGTGATGTATTACGGGAAGGGAACGATTGAGCGGTTCTTGAGTGGGACCTGGAAGGCTTATCTGGAGGAACAGAAGGCGCTCGAGGCAGCGAAGAAGAAGGCGTTGCCGGAGCAGTATCCTTACTTGCAGACGCTGAAGGATAAAGAGAAGCCGGCGGATATGAAGGTGCTGATTCGGGGGGACCGGAATAATCAGGGGGAGGTTGCGCCGCGGCGGTTTTTGGCTGTGTTGAGCGGTAAGGAGCGGACCTTGTTTCATCAGGGGAGTGGGCGGCTGCAGTTGGCTGAGGCGATTGCTGATGGTCAGAATCCGTTGACGGCTCGGGTGATTGTGAACCGGGTTTGGCAGCAGCATTTTGGGCGGGGGATTGTGAACACGCCTAGTAATTTTGGGCAGTTGGGGGAGAGGCCTTCGCATCCGGAGTTGCTGGATTATCTGGCGGCTGAGTTTGTGGAGCAGGGGTGGAGTTTGAAGAAGTTGCACAAGCAGATTCTGATGAGCGCGACTTATGGTTTGAGCGCAGAGGTGGTGGAGGCGAATCAGGCTAAGGACCCGGATAATCATATGTTCTGGCGGGCGAACCGGCGGAGGGTGGATGCCGAGACGTTGCGGGATTCGTTGTTGTTTGCTTCGGGGGAATTGGATTTGAGTCCGGCTGAGAAGGCGATGAAGCTGGATGATGAGAAGAATCTGAGGCGGACGGTGTATGGCTTTATTAGCCGTCGCAAGGTGGATTCGACGCTGGCGCTGTTTGACTTCCCCAATCCTCAGGCGACGAGCGAGGCGCGGATGTCTACGCTGGTGCCGCCGCAGCGGTTGTTTCTGATGAATAGCCCGTTTGTGGCATCGCGGGCTGGGGCTTTGGGCAAGCGGTTGAGTGGGACAGATGCTGAGAAGATTTCGCAGGCTTACCGGATTCTTTATTCGCGGGAGCCTGATGCTACGGAGTTGAAGCTGGGTTTGGAGTTCTTGCGGCTGGGGGACTGGGTGCAGTATGCGCGGGTGTTGTTGGGATCGAATGAGTTCTTGTTTGTGAATTGAGGAAATGAATGATGCATCGTCGAAATTTCTTGCAGAGTGTTGGGGCGGGATTTGGGATTTATGGGCTGGCGGGGGTGCTGGAGGCGGCGAATCCGCTGGCGGTGAAGGCTCCTCATTTTCCAGCGAAGGCGAAGCGGATCATCTATCTGTTTTTGAATGGTGGGCCGTCGCAGGTGGATACGTTTGACCCGAAGCCGATGCTGACGAAGTATCACGGGAAGCCAATGCCGACTGCCAATTTGAAGACGGAGCGGAAGACGGGGAATCTGATGCGGAGCCCGTTTGAGTTCCGCCGGTGTGGCAAAAGCGGGATCGAGATTAGCGAGATCTTTCCGAAGTTGGGGAATGTGATCGATGAGTTTTGCGTGATCCGTTCTATGCATACGGACCGGCCGAATCATGAGCCTTCGCTGTTGATGTTGAATAGCGGGGATAAGCTTCCCGGTAGGCCGAGTATGGGTTCGTGGATGACTTATGGGTTGGGGAGTGAGAACCAGAATCTGCCTGGGTATGTGGTGTTGTGTCCGGGGTTGCCGGTGCTGGGGCATCAGAACTGGGCTGCTAACTTTTTGCCCGCTGTGCATCAGGGGACTTATGTACCGTTGGGGGAAAAGGATCCGAAGAAGCTGATTTCGCATATCCGGAATGGCTCGCTGACGCCGGAGAAGCAGCGGTTGGAGCTGGATTTGCTGGAGAAGTTGAACCGGCACCAGATTGAGAAGGAGGGGGCGGACCCGCAGCTTGAGGCTACGATTCAAGCGGCGGAGATTGCGTTTCGAATGCAGACGGAGGCGCCGGAGGCTTTTGATATTACGAAGGAGCCGGCGACGGTGC
This sequence comes from Bryobacter sp., assembly GCA_022843625.1. Taxonomy (GTDB): domain Bacteria; phylum Acidobacteriota; class Terriglobia; order Bryobacterales; family Bryobacteraceae; genus Bryobacter. The sequence goes on from JALHNH010000035.1 coordinate 73,617, forward strand.
GGGCTCGTTATGGGGATGGGGATTTTGGCCGCGGGTGTTTGATTGCGCGACGGTTGATTGAGCGTGGGGTGAGGATGGTGCAGGTGTATCACGGGAATTTTCAGCCGTGGGACAACCATGACGATATCGAGTTGCACCGGCCGCTTGCGGATCAGAGCGATGGGGCGATTGCGGCGTTGATTCAGGATCTGCGGGCTAGCGGGTTACTCGATGAGACGATTGTGTTGGTGGGTGGGGAGTTTGGACGGACTCCGGCGGTGGAGGTGGGTGGCCTGGTGAAGGTGCAGAATGGGCGCGATCACAACAACCACGGGTTTAGCTATCTGGTGGCTGGTGGTGGGTTTAAGGGTGGGACTGTTTATGGCGCTACCGATGACTTTGGATTTGCTGCGGTGGATAAGAAGGTTCATATTCATGACCTTCATGCGACGGTGTTGAATCAGATGGGGCTGGATCATACGAAGCTTACCTATCGACATAGCGGAAGGGATTACCGGCTGACGGATGTGGCGGGGAATGTGGTGCGGGACATCGTTGGATAGTTGCTAGGCCGCATCAACAAAGGTAATCACAATTCTTTTACCGAGGCAGGCGAGGGCGGCCTGAATGTTTTCGGGTTTGGTGTCGTGCTTGGGATTGAGCATCCTTCTCACCACTGTTTCGCTCACTCCAAGCCGTCTTGCGAGTTCTGTATTCTTGAGCTTTAGTTCGCGCATAGTGAGGTAGAGTGCGAGTTTCGGGGCGAGGTAAAGGGGCACGCTTACAAGCCGTTGGCCGCGCTTCGGTTTGGATGGTGAAGGGATGGCTTCGCCGCGAGCGATGCGTCCGGCGATGGCTTCCGCTAGACAGTCGGCGGCTTGCTCGATCGAATCTTCCAGATTGTCGCCGCTGGTGAGTGCTTCGGGAAGGTCTGGAAATTGAACGAAAATGCCTTTGCCGTCGGTCTCGGCTTGAAATATGGCCGGATAAGTTGCGCTGAACATTAGAGGTCCTCCTTGCGAATTCCGATTTGCTTGCACATAGCAGATAACAGGCCCGGTCCGATTTCTTTCTTTAAGTCTTTAACCACAGTGATGGCGGTTCCCAGGAAAAGTGTTCCGTGGCTGCCAGAACCACGTTATGGCGCCCATCGGCAGTCAATACCCTTTTTCCTCGCGTACGCTCTTACAGCGCGGAGGAATTCGGAACCTTTCATGGGTTGATTATATCGAACACTTGTGTTCGATGCCTGCTCATTAAATTGTCAGCTAAGCTCGATTCTTATGGAGTTAACTTTTTTAGAGGCGCAGGCGGATACGCGCCGTGGGTGTTGTAGCGGCGGGGCTGGCATTCTTGCATCGGCGCTTGCCTGGGCTGTGGCGGCCTGGATTGCGGTTTTCGTTTCGCCGCAGAGGGCAATTTTGGCGCTGCTGGTTGGGGGCATGCTGATTCATCCGGTGGGGCTTCTTATTTGCAAATTGCTTGGTGCGCGTGGGAGCCATAGTAAAGGCAATCCTTTGGGAGAGCTGGCAGGGGCTAGTACGTTCTGGCTGATCTTTTCGCTGCCTTTGGCTTATGGGCTGGGCCTGCAGAATGCTGGCTGGTTCTTTCTTGCGATGTTGCTGGTGATTGGTGGGCGCTAGCTTGTGTTTGCGACGCTGTATAGGATGCGGTTGTATTGGGGGCTTGGCGGCTGCTGCTCTTGCGTTGGGGCCCATGTTGGTGCCTGCGCCGGTTGGCGTTATGGTTGGTGCCGTGCTTGAGACTGTGTTTGGCGTGATTTGTCTGGTGATGCACCGCCGGTGGGTGAGAGTTGGTTAGGAGGGCGGTTTTATGTGGTTGCGATATTTTGCGGTAGTTCCTCTTGCTGTTTCCTGCTTCTGTGTGTGTACAGCGTGGCGTCATGCTCGAACGCGGCGGGAGATGTCGAGTTGGCCGGTGGCTGAGGGCCGGGTGGTGCAAAGCGCGGTAGAGGAGCGTCGGACCACTAGAAACACCACGTATGGTTTGAAGTTGGCTTACGAGTTCCGCGTTGGGAAGCAAAGCGTGCGGTCCGGTTCGCAAAGCCCGGAAGGGGTTGTTTTTACTTCATCGCTGCAGCGGGCTGAGCGGGAGGTGTCGCGGTTTCGGGTGGGAACGAAGGTTCGGGTTCGATATGACAGAGAGAATCCACGGCGGTGCTTTCTGGAAGGCCGGGGGGGAGGGCTAGGGATTTGGATTTCGGTGGCGGGAGCGCTTGCGTTTGCGGGGGGCGCGGCGCTGATTTGGCGCTTTGTTTGAGATGTTCACAAGCTTCTCAAACGGCTTGCGCTTGGTCCCGGCTGACGGGATGTGTCAATAGTTTTGTGTAAGCCAGTCCTCCTTGGTTAAATGCCCTTGTCAAGAACCATGCCGGATGGGGGCCGTAGCTGCAGGGCGTAGCGTAGCGAAGCCCTGCGGCGGAGGC
>JALHNH010000036.1 GCA_022843625.1 Bryobacter sp.
GACGGTCGCCTCCTGACGCTTGCCCATATCGGTCAAACGATCGCAGAAGTAGCCGTTGGCGAAGATCAGAAACTTCGAGCCGGGTTCGACGAAGTTTGCAACTGCCGTTTCCATCCCACCCGAACCGGTAGCGGACATTGCCACCGTGAATTCATTTGCAGTCCCAAAGCATGCGTTGAGCCCCGTTTTAACGGCTTGCGTTACCTCAAAGAAGAAAGGGTCGAGGTGACCGACAATAGGCTTAGACATCGCGTCATAGACGCGCGGCTCTACCATGGACGGTCCAGGTCCATAGAGAAGTCGCTTGGGTGGATTTAGAGTGGAAAGCATAGCTTTGATTTTACCGATAGACGACCTCCTCCCAAATCTCCCCCTCGAAGGGAACACCGTAATTGAAGCCGCACCCGGTGCCGGCAAGACCACTCGCGTGCCCGCATACCTCATGGATCGCATCGATGGCGACGTGATCGTACTCGAACCAAGACGCCTCGCCGCGCGCCTTGCCGCACGTCGCGTTGCGAGCGAACGCGGCGAGCGCGTCGGCGAAAGCGTCGGCTATCAGGTGCGCTTTGAAGACTTCTCCGGGCCCAAAACCCGGCTGCGCTACATGACCGAAGGCGTCCTCAACCGCCGCCTGGCCAGTGACCCCCAACTGCGCGGCGTCAGCACCGTAGTGCTCGATGAATTCCACGAGCGGCATCTCGAGGGCGATCTTGCCCTCGCCCTCCTCCTTGAGCTTCAGCGCACCCGCCGCAAAGACCTGCGCATCGTAGTCATGTCAGCCACACTCGATGCCGCACCCATCGCAGCTCACCTCGGCGGATGCCCCATCCTACGCAGTGAAGGGCGCTTGTACCCGCTGGAGATGCGCTACACCCCCGAGAGTGCACAGAAGCTCGAAGATCGCGTAGCGGCAGCTCTAGAGAAAACCAAAGGCGACGTACTGATCTTCTTGCCCGGAGCAGCCGAGATCCGCCGCGCCATCGAGGCCTGCCGTAGATCTGATCTCTTGTTGCTCCCTCTCTACGGCGAACTCAGCACCGAAGAGCAAGACCGTGCCGTCGAGAAGAGCTCCCAACGCAAAGCGATCTTTGCCACCAACATTGCCGAGAGCTCGATCACTATCGACGGCGTTACCACCGTAATCGATTGTGGTCTGGCCCGCGTAGCCAGTGATTCCAAAACAACCGGCCTGCCGCAACTCAGTCTGAGCAAGATCTCTCGTGCCTCAGCCACGCAGCGTGCCGGCCGTGCCGCACGCACCGGCGCCGGGCTCTGCATTCGTCTCTTCACCGAGCAGGACTATCTAAGCCGCGCCGAGCGTGGCGTCCCTGAGATCGTCAGCCGTGAGCTCAGCGGCCTCGTACTGCAACTCCGCGCCATGGGCATCCACGAGGTAAACCGTCTCCCCTGGATGACCCCACCTCCACCCGAAGACCTCGCCCGCGCCGAGCGTCTGCTCGACGAACTCGGTGCCACCGGCGAAGTTGCCCGCGAGATGGCCGAGATGCCGGTACACCCCCGCCTGGCCCGCATGATGATGGAGAGCTCCCGTCGCGGTGTCGTTAGCCGTGCTGCTCGCGTAGCCGCGCTGCTCTCCAGCGGAGACCGCCCGCAGAACCCCGATCTGATCCACGCCGCCGAGCGTTCCTTGAGCCCCTATGCCGAGAAAATCTCGAGACAACTCGAGCGTCAGGTGCGCGGGGGCAGGGAAGCCAAAGACTGGGAAAAAGGCCTCGCCGAATCCATCCTTGCCGCCTATCCAGACCGCGTCGCCAAACGGCGCAAAGGCGAAGAATACACCGTGGCCGGAGGCATCAGTGCTAAGCTGGGCAGCCCGCTACCCAAACCAAGTGAGTGGCTCGTCTGTGTCGATCTCGACGAGATGAGTGAGCGCAGCACGGTCATGATTCGCGCTGCTTGCCCGATTGAGCCAGACTGGCTGCTCGACTTCCGCGTAGAGGCCATCGATCGCTACCAATGGTCGCGAGACAAAGAACGCTTCGAGCAGGAGAGCGCGCTGGTCTTCCACGGCCTCACAATCGAATCAAGCGTCAACCCGCGCCCGGTAACGGCTGAAGCCGCACGGCTGCTCGGTGAGAAACTTCGCGAGGCCGGCTGGCGTCGCTTCCTTGATGTGGAAGAGACCGAGGCCCTGCTCGCCCGCGTGCGCTTTGCCCAGGATCAAGGCGTCGATGTCGGCTTCGACGAGTCTCGCCTTCTCGATCAGTTGGCTGCCCTCTGCGAAGGCCGCAGCGGTTTTGATCAGGTGCGCGAAGCAATCAAGAAGGGCGAATGGGCTCCGCACATGGATCACTACCTGCTCGACCGTACTGCACCCAAAACCATCCCCCTGCGCGGCAAGATGAGCGTTAAAGTGAACTACGTGCCCGGGCAGACCCCATGGATAGAAAGCCGCCTGCAGGACTTCTGGGGCATCAAAGAGACTCCAAAAGTAGCAGACGGCAAGGTGGCTGTACTGGTGCATCTGCTGGCCCCCAACCGGAGGCCGGTGCAGATGACTCAAGATCTCGCTTCGTTCTGGGCCAAGCTCTACCCGGAGATCCGGCCAGGCTTAAGCCGACGCTATCCGAAGCATCAATGGCCCTAAGGGCGGAAGTGGAAGCGGCGAACCGGCAGAGGCATTTCGCTCTTCGGCCCCTTCACGCTCTTCCAGACAATCTCATTCAGCGCAAACATCGGTGTCCGGTCGTACTCGCTGAAGTCCATCAACATGGATTCGCGTGCGCCCCAGGCAGTCATCGTGTTCTTGGCGTTCAAATCCACCTGCGGCGGAGCCAGCTCATAGGGAGTGAGGTCGGCGGTATGGCTGAAGCTGTTATACATCGGCGTGGCGGCAGCATCGTACTGAGTCATCGGCGGCAAGCCCAGCAGCAGCTCCATCGTGCGCAAGAAAGAGCTGGTTGTGTAGAGCGTCGAATCGAGGTGATTGCGCTTTGTGTAGGGGCTGATTACCAGACCCACTGTGCGCCGCGCATCAACGTGATCTGCCCCGTCCTGAGCGTCATCTTCGATGATGAAAATTGCAGTCTCGGGCCAGTACTTCGACTTCGATACGCGCTCAACCAACTGCCCAATGGCAAGGTCGTTATTGGCGACAGCCGCGACAGGCGTAAACGACCCAGGCCGCGTGCCTTGTGTGTGATCTTCGCCAAGGCTCATGACGACGTAGTTGGGCAAACGATCATTCGGGTTTGCCGAGTCGTACGCTTTCTCGAATTGGTTGAACTCTTCGAAGAAGACCTTTACATTATCTGTGTCGCGCATGCCGGGAAGTTTGAACTTGGGCGAGACATGGCCAAGCAGGCCACCGACACCGGGCGAGGCTTCCATGGTGGTTCCGTCGCTGCCGCGTGTCGCATATTCGCCGTAACTTCGGTAAGTGAGTCCCTTACGTTGGGCAAGATCCCAGAGGTGGCCAGCGGCCGGTACATAGGCGGCAGACGGGCGTGCAGCGCTGTGCCCACCATAGGTAACCGGCCAGAGTTTCTCATTGAAGTCGGTAGCGTAGGCAGAGTTAGACCACGAGTGGCCATCCACCGATACTTCCCCATCACAGTAAAGATTGTCCAGCGTGACAAAGCTCTCGGCCATTTTGTGGGCGTTGGGTGTCACCTTCCTGCCAAAGATGGTGAGGCGTGGGTCGCCTTTGCCTTTGGGCAGGTCGCCTAGCACCTGATCATAGGTGCGGTTCTCGCGAATGATGTAAATGACGTGCTTGATCGGCGAGCCAACGCCCACTTCGCGCGGCACAATCGACTTCACATTCGCACCAGGTGCCACGGCCATCGTGCGTTGCTCATCACGATAAGGGCTATTGTTCATTGCCTGCTGTGTGTAACCCTTGATCTTCGCCTTCAGGTCGCCGAGTTCCACGATTTCAATGGTGCCTTTCATCAGTTGCTTGACGCTACCCTTGCCAACGGTGGAGCCATCGTTTTCAATCGGCGAATGCGGCCCGCGAGGGTTGGCATAGCCGCCCAGGCCTTTGCTGTTGCCGATGTAGAGTTTCTTGTTGTCGGCCGAGAGTTCGAGTGAGGTAGGGTACCAGCCAGTAGGGATAAAGCCCATGACGTTGTACTCTTCGGCCTCGGCGATGTTGATCACCGCAACCGTGTTGTTATCGGCGTTGGCGACAAACAGCATCTTCTCTTCCTTGTCGGCAATCAGGGCATTGGGAGTTGCACCGATCAATGAGTGCGGGTACATGGCTGTGTTGATTTCATGCACTGCGCGCATCTTGGCGGTGTCGATCACAAAGACCGAATTCGAGTTGCCGCAAGATACATAGAGCCGTCCATCCTTGGCAAGAAACATGTCGTTCGGATTCGCTCCAACAGGGATGCTACGCACCACCTTGTTCGTGGCCAGGTCAATCACGCTAACAGAGTTGCTGGCCCAGTTGGAAACGAAAAGCGTCTTGAGATCACGGCTCAGCAACAGCTCGTAAGGATTCACCTCGACAGAGATTTTCCCTGTCATCTTGTTGGTGGTCGTGTCGAAAATCGCAATGTGCCCAGCCAGATTGCCGGTGCCGCGATTGGCAGCATAAAGAATTGGCTTCGAGGGATGATGCAACAGGCCAGACCAGTAGGTCTCGTTCATTGCCCAGGGGCCGCGCATCTCGGCGGTCGGTTTGTCCGACACTTTGCCATTGGCATAGTCGAGAACGTAAATGGGTGCCACGCTAGGGTCGCGGCGAGAGACTGCATTGCCGCCTGAAGCGTAAAGGCGCTTCCCGTCCGGCGACCATGCCAGGCCAAGCCAGGCAGACTTCAGCGATACGCGCTGCGACGGCTCTTCGGTTTTGGTGTCGATGACGACCATGCCGTGGGGGTTAAAGCCGGAGTGCAGTGCAATCAGCGCCTTGCCATCGGGAGATTTGGAAAGACCGAGAACCATGTCTTCGGTGCGGATCTGTTTACCGGCCGGGGTGAGCTTCCAGCCGTTTGGCAGGTCGTACCCGTCGGGATTTGAAGCGGGAAATTGTGCATAGAGGGCACCGGCAAATGCCAGTACAAGAGAGATGCGCATGCAGTGAGCGTATCGCGATTACGTTACAGGGGCATGAAACCGAGCCTGACATAGAATACAGATTGAGAATCATGAGAAGACGTAAGTTTTTCGCTAGCGCCGTGGCCGTGCCCGCGGCTTCTCCGCTACTGGGTCAACAAGGCCCGCCGCGCCAACAGGCAGAGTTGCCCAAGCTGGATATCGGGACGGCTGACGATGTGGCCAGCATGCAGCCGAAATACTTCAGCGCCGGGCACTTTGCTGCACTGAGCCGGTTGGCGGAAATTCTCGTGCCCACTCCCGAAGGTGGCGTCGGAGCCAAAGAAGCAAAGGCCGCCGAGTTCCTCGATTTTCTGATTGGGCAATCTCCTGCTGAACGGCAGCAGGTCTACCTGAAGGGGCTCGACGCTTTAAACGCGCAGGCAAAGCAGAAACACCAGAAGCCCTTTGAGTCCTTGAGTGAAGTTCAAGCGGTGGGCTTGATGGAGCCTCTACGCAAGCCATGGACCTACGAGCCTTCCCCAGACCCGTTGACCCGCTTTCTGCAGACCGCCAAAGCTGACGTACGCACGGCAACCCAGAACTCGAAGGAGTTCAATCTCAATGGCGGCGGCGGTGCGCGGCGCCCCGGTGGCGTCGGCATGTATTGGTATCCACTGGGTTAAGGGAATTTGAAAATGGCAAGTCAAGAATTCGACGTATTGATTATTGGTTCGGGCGCATCGGGCGGCACTGCCGCTTACACGCTCACCAAACTGGGTTTGAAGTGCGCGATGGTTGAGGCGGGTCCTCTAGTTGACTTTGAAAAGAGTCGCGGGCTCAAGCCGGTGTATGAGCTTCCCTATCGCGGCTTCGGCAAGCCAGGCAAGTTGCCCCACGTCTTTCAGGCCAATGAGTTTAATGCAAACCAGTGGGTGGATGAGAAGGAAGTGCCCTACACGCACGACCCCAAAATGCCGTACAACTGGGTGCGTGTTCGCATGGTCGGTGGCAAGAGCCTCTTTTGGGCACGCATGTCTTTCCGCTTGAGCGACTACGAATTCAAGGCTAAAGACCATGACGGCTTCGGCGAGAACTGGCCCATCAGCTATGCCGACCTCGCCCCTTACTACGACCGTATCGACCCCATCTTTCGTGTCTCCGGCCGTAAAGAAGGCTTGAAGCAATTGCCCGATGGCTTGTTTGTGCCCGATGAATCGCCCGATAGTGAAGCCACGCTGCGTATGGCGCGCGCCGGTAAAGAATTCGGCATGACAGTCACCAAGATCCGTCGCTCACTCGGCACTGGCGGCCTCGCCAGCTCCCGCAACCTCCTGCTGCCCGACGCGATTGCCACCGGCAACCTGACGCTTGTGCCCAATGCGGTAGCGCGCGAGATCTCGATCGACAAGAACACCGGCAAGGCGAATGGGCTGCATTTTGTAGAGCGTCAGTCCAGGCGCGAGATGTTTATCAAGGCAAAGGTTGTCGTGGTGGCTGCATCGTGTCTGGAGAGCACGCGGCTGTTGCTCAACTCAAAGATTGCCAATTCCAGCGGCGTCCTGGGCCACTACCTGATGGACCAAAGCTACATCGGCAACAGCGTTGTAGCGCTGGTGCCTGAAGCAAAAAGCGGCAAGGCCAAACGCGGGATGGTAGGCGGTGCTGGATACATTCCCCGCTTTGCCAATCTCAAGAGTGGCAAAGAGAAAAAGTATATTCGCGGCTGTGCCTTCGATTTCTCGACTGGTGGCACGCCCGACGCAAAGTACTTTCCGGCCTGGGGCAAAGAGCTCGAAGACATGCAGATGGCGGCGCGCGGTGCCTCTTTCTCGGCCACCGCGATGGGCGATGTGTTGCCCCGCTTTGAGAACCGCGTCGAGATCAACAAAACCGTTGTTGATGCCTATGGCATCCCTGTTTTGCACTTTGACTGCACATACGGCGACAACGAACTGGAGATGATGAAAGACTCCGTTGCCACCCTGGCCGAGACCTGCCGCAGCGCGGGCTTCGAGGTGATCCACACCAACGACAAGCCCTACCCGCCGGGATACAGCATCCACGAGCTCGGCACCTGCCGCATGGGCAGCGATCCAAAGAGGAGCGTCCTGAACGCCTACAACCAGAGCCACGATATCAAGAACCTTTTTGTGGTCGACGGCAGCAGCTTCGTTACCGCTGGCACTCAGAATCCGACAATGACGATCTGCGCGCTGGCAATGCGAGCCAGCGAATATCTGGCTGCCAAACTCTCGAAGAATGAACTCTAAAGTCCTCGTCACCGCACTGCTAGCCGTGGCAGCGGCTCACGCCGAACTCAAAGTATTGGCGAATTTCCCAAATGGAAGTGTGGGTCAGGTGAGCGCAGTAAACCCGCTACATCTGCGTGTGGGCATGAAAGGGCAAACCGATCAGGATGGCCGCAACCGTCAGGCGAGTTGGTATTCCTTTGAGGTGAGTGGCGTGCCGAAGGGCGCAGAGGTAATCATCGATCTGGTGGATCTGCCGGGCGAGTACAACTACCAGGCCAATCGCGGCGCGATCACAAATGATACGCGGCCCTATTGGAAAGAAGGGAAGAAGGGCCTGTGGCAGGAGGCCCTCGGCGACTATGACCCAGAGGAGCCAAAGTGGAGGCTACGCATCCGGCCGAAGAAGAGCACCTTCTACGTCGCGCATATCCCACCCTATACGGAAAAAAATCTGGGGCTTTTGCGTAAGGCATTGAAGCCCTCGATTGAGTTGCTGGGTAAGAGTATTGGAGGGAAGCCGCTGGAGCTGTGGACCTTCGATTTGTCGGGTGGCAAAGCGGACGCGCCGGTCGTTTGGATGATGTTTCGGCAGCACGCCTGGGAGGCTGGCACTAGTTGGGCGGGCGATGGCTTCATGCGGAATCTGCCACCGGGTGTAGTGTGGAAGATCCTGCCCTGGAATGATCCCGATGGTGTGGAAACCGGGGGTGTTCGTTTCAACCAGAAGGGCTTCGATCTCAATCGCAACTGGGATGCGCCGAATGATGTATCGAAGCGGCCAGAGATTCTGGCTCAAAAGACGGCGATCGAGGCCTGGCTCAAAGAAGGCAAAAAGATCGATCTCTTTCTGACATTGCACAACACCGAGACGGGTGAGTATTTGGAAGGGCCGCCCGAAAGCAAGCTGGGCAGGGACCTGTACGCTGTGCTGAAGGATCGGACGAGCTTTGATCCAGACCGGGACTACTTCTCGAGGATGAAGGTGGAAGGGGCCGGAAGAGCGAATGTGATTCAGTGGCTCTGGGGAACGCACAAGGTGCCGGCAATGCTGATGGAGCTTCGTGTAGCGCACAGCAAGAAGCTAGGCAAGCGGCCAAATGCGGAGATCTGGAGCGAGTTTGGTGCGGCACTGGCCAAACAGATCGCGGCGCTACTGCTTGTCGCTAAGTAGACCCGGTCCCCAGTTGTAGGGCTTGAGCGTCAGCTCGGTACTTGTACTCTTGAGCAACAGTTTTTCGTCTTGAATTGTGTATCTTGCGATGAACGGTTTGGCCGAGAAGTATTCAGGCAGACAATCCATTTCAATCTGAGATTTCGCGCCATCAATTTTGAATTGGCCTATAGTGCGGCTGGATGGAGCCTCAAGGACGCACCTCCGCCAGACGTCCAGGTGCAGTACGCCAGGATTGTCTATGGCTTTGCCATGAAACGTTGCTCTTTCGATCAGCCAGGCCCCGCGACGGTTGATCTGCCTCGTCCCAATGAAGGGCTGCACCTCGTTGCCGAGCAGCTTTGATTCGGAGGAATGAAAAAAGTAAATTCCCGAGACGATTACAAGGCCAGCGAAGGAACTGATCCAGAAGCGCCACGGCGATGGGTTGGACGGCGAAACCCATAGCATCGCCAATACCTGTTTGAAGACGCGAAACTCGATCGCAAGCAGAGTGATGTTGATCAGCAGAAATGTGAGGCTGATGACCTTGGTTGTAGGCCATAGATCGAATGCAATGTTGGTGATGAAAACGGTGGCGGTGGCGGGGAGCATGAGCAGTGCTCCAAGGATCCGCGTGCGATTGGCAAGCAGTAAGATTGCTGGGATGAACTCTGCTACGCCAAGCAAAAATTGAAGCCAGGGTGTGTGCCCAAGAAAGAGCCACGTGAGGGTAGTAGTTGAAAGATCGCCCACCGGTCGGCTGTATTGGGTAGATGCCACCTGGAACTGAATAAGCTGAAGTTTGGAGATGGCATAAGGCAGCATGCCGATGGCAAGTAAGTAACGCAAGAAATGCGAAAGCGCCCGCTGGGGAGCGGGCGCTTTTGGTTGTTGCTGATCCAGCATTCTAGAAAGATAGCCGAAGGGCGAACTGCACTTGCCGTGGGGTGCCAACGATGCCGGTGATGATGCCGGCGCTGGGGGAGCCGATGCCCGTGGCCGGCAGATCGAACTGTGCGTGGTTGAAGAGGTTGAAGAACTCGCTGCGGAACTGGAGCTTCCAGGTTTCGGTGATCATGAAGTTCTTGAACAGGGAGAAGTCGACGTTGGTACGACCGGGTCCGCGGAGTGGGTTGCGGCCACCGTTGCCGTAAGTGAAGACAGCGGGGGCACCCCAGGCAGCGCCGCTGGCTGCAGTGCCGAAGGAGGTGTCAAACCATTTGGCAATGGTGGGGTTGTCGATCTCGCCGGACTTGTAACGGTCCGGGCGGCTGCCGCCGGCGTTGGCGACCGGGGCCGCGAGTACGGGAGTGAACGGGAGACCGGTCTGCATCGAAGTGATGAGGTTGGAATCCCAGTTGCCGACGATGTTGTCGAGCAGCTTGTTGCCGGTGGAGAACTTGCGTCCCTGACCGAAGGGGAGTTCGTAGTTCATCGAGTAGACGAAGCGATGGGCGATGTCATGGCCGGAGGTGCCGCGGTCGGCATTACGGTTGCGCCAATCCTGAGGAATCGGGCCATTGTCGGCGCCGCCAAACTGGTTGGGGACGTTGTCGATGGAGTGAGCCCAGGTGTAGGCAGCCAGGAAGCCGATACCGCTTGAGAAGCGGCGCTCGATTGTGGACTGCAGGGAGTGATAAGAGCTGAGGCCGTCAGAGACGTTGTAGTCGAGGTTGACGACGCCAGGGGCGCGGGAGAACAGCGGCCGGCGGGGAGCAGGAGCGCCGGGGCCGGGAATTTGCGCATTGAAGTTGTAAGAACTGTCCAGACGGCGGCCCATGTTGCCGACATAGCCGATCTTGAAGACGAGGTCCTTGGGGAGCTGCTGCTGGATCTGCAGGTTGTACTGCTGGGCGATGCCGGAACGGAAGTTGGGATCGACACCGAGGAAGCTGCCCACCGGGTTGGCGACGGCAGATGCAAAGGTGAGATTTGGAATGGGTGGCAGGCCATCGGAAACGCGGCGCGGGTTGGCGACGAACTGGTTGATATCGATCGTATTGATCGGGCCGAAGGGAAGCTGGCGGTGGCGGCGGAGCATGACGCTCTCGCTGCCGGCCGGATTGTAGAAGATGCCAGCGCCACCGCGAAGGATGGTACCCGGGCGAAGTTTGAAGGCAAAGCCGAAGCGGGGCGCCCAATTGTTCTTGTCGCCGTTGACGCCGGTTGCAGAGTCAGTGTTAAAGCCGGAGATCAGGAGCTTGGCCTGGTTTACGTCGTAGTTGGTCCAGCGGTTGGTGACTTCCGTCGACGGGGTATCGTATTCGTAACGCACACCGAAGTTGACGGTGAGCCGGTCGTTCACACGCCAGTCGTCCTGAACGAAGAAGTTGTATTCCCAAATGCGGATGCCGGGAGCGAAGAGTGTGAAGTCCTGTTCAATGAAGCTAGCAGTACCCAGCAGCATTGCCGCCATGCCGTCGCCGGTGGCGCCGGGATTGTTGGGATTGTCGGTGAAAGTGCGGGTGAAGTTGAAGCGGCCATTGCCACGGTTGGTCTGATACTGGGTGACCTGACGGCGGCGCATGTCGGTACCGAACTTGAGGGTGTGGCGGCCACGGAGGTTGGTGAAGTTCACGCCCGGGTGGTAGGTGTTCTCAATACGGATGATGGGCAGCGAGCGGGTCTGGCCGATACCGGTGAATCCCAGGATGTTGAAGATCGGGATGCCGTCGGAGTTGGGGCCCTGGTTGGAACCCTTGACGCCGAGTTTTTCGCCGAGCTGCGCACCGGGGGCTGCGCCTTCCTGCAGGAAGTTGAGAGCAAAGCGATTGAAGCCCATGCGCGCTTCCATGATGAAGGTGGGGGTGATGGTGCGGACCCAGTTGAGGACCGAGTGGTAGGTGTGGAGGTCAGAGGAGCCGGCGAAGGTGGCTTCATCGCCGAGGCTTACCGGTTCGCTGATGCCGGCCAGCGTGACAGGGGCGAAGGTGGAGGGGCGGGTGCTGACCGTATCCTGGCGCGAGTAGCGACCGAAGACGGTGTTGCGCTCGTTCCAGTTCCAGTCCATCTTGAGATCGCCCTGATCCCAGACCTGTTTGTCGCCGGGGTTGGTGATGTGATTGTTGACGATGCCGGGGCGCTGAGGCAGCGGATAGGCGGCGATCATCTTGGCCATGATGGGATCGAAGCGGTTGGCCGGGATGGTGCGGTTTGGGAAAGCCGTGCGACTAAAGCCGGAGGGGGCAGTGGGATCGGCACGGAGAGTGGCGGGATCGAAAATGTCGCGCAGTTCGCTGAAGTTGCCCTGACGCATGAGCGCGGTGGGAACTGTGTTGACAAAGGTGCGCTGCTGGCTGCGGCGGTAGCCTTCGTAGTTGCCGAAGAAGAACAACTTGTTCTTGATGATCGGGCCACCAAGGGAGGCGCCGAACTGGTTCTGGCGGAGGGTGGGTCTGACGGCGGAGAAGAAGTTGCGCGCGTCGGTCTTTTCGTTGCGGAGGAAGTCGTAAGCGCTGCCGTGGAACTGGTTGGAGCCGGACTTGGTGATCACGTTGACGGTGGCGCCTGAGTTGCGGCCCTGATCGGCGGTGAAGAGGTTGGTCTGGATCTTGAACTCGCGTACTGCCTCGACGGAGGGGCGCAGCACGATGGAGAGGGTGAGGCGTTCGTTGTTGTCGATGCCGTCCCAGAGGAAGTTGTTGGAGCCTTCGCGGTTGCCGTTAGCGAAGATTTCGCTGCCAGGGCGGAGATCGTCTGGACGGGTGCCGGACATGATTGTGCCACGGCTGCCGAAGCCCACCCCGGTGACGCCCGGGCCAAGCGTTGCGAGTTGTACAAAGTTGCGGCCGTTGAGCGGGAGTTCTGCCACCTGGCGCTGTTCCACTACCTGACCAATCGACGAGGTGTCGCTTTCGATCAACGGGTTCGATGCTCGAACTTCCACTGATTCTGATACATTGCCGACTTCAAGTTGGAAATCGAAGCGGGCAGTCTGGTTGACTTCAAGGGTGATGTCCTGAAACACGGGCTTGAAGCCGGACTTACTGGCTGTTACTTTGTAACGGCCGGGCTGGAGGAAGGGAATCGTGAAGATTCCACTTTCTTCTGTAATGACTTCTTTTAGGGCTTGGGTTTCAAGGTTCTGAATGGTGACTTTCGCTGCTGCAACGGCGGCAGAAGATTTGTCAGTGATAGAGCCTGTGATGGAAGAAGAGGTTTGTGACCACACTAGAGTGGTCAAAGTGAGCGCAAAAATAGCGAGACGCAACATAAGTCGATAATCCTCCTTGGGATTCTGTGACGATTGCATTACTGGATGCAAGTGCCGTTATTCTATCGCCTTGTGGAGTCCTTGTCGAATCGTTTGGAGAAGTTTTCTTAAGCTGCACAGCTTTTAGCCATTTTGAGCCGCATCAATGTGATCGCAACAAGCTCAAAGACTCGTTTCAGGAACAATTTTCAATCACTTCTATGGCACCCCACAACCTCCTTCTGGGAGCTATATCCTAGTAGTATGAATTACGATGGGCGGGTGTTCCGGTCTCTGAAAAATACGTCAAATGGAGAAGTGAACGCAGAAACCCGATTTGTCTATCGACAAAAAGATGCAGTGCTTGAGGCTTCCTATTCCGGCGGCGGCATCAAGTGTGGGCAGATGGTTGGCTTGGTATTTGAGGATGGCCGATTGGAGTTTCTCTACCAGCATCTAACCGACGATCTGAAATTGCGCAGCGGTCGATGTGAGTCACGGCCGGAGTTGCTCGAAGACGGCCGCGTTCGGCTGCATGAGACATGGCGTTGGTCTAACGGGGATTTAAGCGCGGGGCACTCTGTGGTGGAAGAGGTACCTTAGAAGATAATTTGGGTCTTCTTCGATTCCACTTTTTCAGGGTCGATGCCGGGCGCTTTTTTAAGATCAGCGAAGGTTTTGATCTTGCCAACCTTTTCGCGATGCGCAAGAAATGCCGCAGCCTGTGAGCGCTTCATCGTCAGCCGGCTCTCCAGTTCAACTGCCGTAGCCGTATTCACATTCAAAGGCGTGAGCGCGTCCGCAGGGTAGTGCTTTGCCAGGTAGTCGGCAACGATAGCGAGGTCCGATTCTGCAGACCGCATCCCGAAGCCAACCATCTTGGCGATTGTGTTGTTCCAACCATTCAGATCCTGACGCAGCGAAATCGAGCGTTCGATTTCATGGCAGGTTTTGCAATTCTTGTCGGTTTCCTTCATGCCCGGGCCTTCAGCCAGTTGAGCAGACAGGGAGATTGTGAGAGATGCAAAAAGGATCGCGAGACGCATATTCATATTCTATCTAGTGCTCCATGTAGAAGCCGAAGGCGTATTGCGTGCCATCGACGGTGCTGACGTAGACGCGGCCACCGCCAGCAGCAAGACCGCCGGTGGTGATGTAAGAACCAAGTGTGTTGCCACTATTCCAGAGTTCCTTGCCCGTCATGCCTTCCATAGCGTAAAGGACGGCCTTGGCTCCCTTCGCGTTACCAGCAGAGGCAGCGAAGACAACGCCATTGACGATGGTAGGCGTGACGGGAGCAATGAATTCCTTTGAGGTCCAGCCTGGCTGTAGCGCATTGTTCACAAGCTTGAGCGCCGTCACGTTCGTGCCGGTTGGTACAAGAATCCAGCGAGTCTTCTCTTCGTCTTCCCACGAAGCAAGCGAACCAACTGCATATGAAGGCTTGGCCACCACACCGCTGGTGGTGACGGCGGTCATCGTAGCGGCGTCCACAACATGAATCTTTCCATCGGCAGTAGAAGCGGCGATGTAGTTCTTGCCCTTGGCATCAAACACTACCGGGGACGAAACAAAGTCCGAGCCACCAGCATTGTATGCGGCGCGCTGTTCCAGCTTGCCTTCAGAAAGAGCGACAAGCTGCGAACCGCTGGCAACGTAAATCTCGCCTTCCGGCCCAACCGCAAAGGCGGTCGTACCTTCGATGTTTTTGCCAGTAGCCTTCCACTTCGAAACCGTCTTCGATTCCAGGTTGATCGCCCACATGCCGTTATCCACCCCGTTGCAATTGTTCACAGTGGCAACATAGGCGACGCCATCAAACACAGTCAGGCCGAGAGCATGAGCCCCTGCCGGCACAAACTGTAGCGGCAGCTTGGGCTCTTCACCATTCGAAACATACATCTGGTGCAGCATGCCATCGCCAGTGATGGCGTTTACATACAGCGGGGTGCGCCCGAAGGGATTGGGCGGGGTTGCGACGCGGCGGGGTGCTGCGCCGGGTGCGGGTGCAGGAGGCGCCGGCGGTGCTGGCCGCGGAGCCATCCGCTGCTTCAAAATCACAGAGCCTTCAAAGGGTTCACCAACGCCCGATCGTGCCGGGTTCGCACGGCCAGCCCCACGATTGATCGAAGCCGGGTAAGGTACCTGCGTGGGTCGGGTAATCGTTGAAGTCATCCCGCCAGGGCAAGCAGGCGTGCCCGGTTTTGCCATCGATGTGCCAGCGCCATTCTGCCATTCCAGGCGCGCAAGATCCGTATCGATGCCAATCGTCGTGTCGCCAGAGCCACCAAAAAATCCGAGAGTTCGAAAGCCGCGATAGCTGATGTAGAAGTCGAGCAGTGCCGGTGCGGTCAGGGCTTGTTGCTGGCGTGTCACGTTCTTGGGCTTCATCTTCCACTGCAATTCAAAGCCGGGCTTGCGCATCGTCTGCTCGGAGATCTTGCCATCAAAGCGCAACCAGTAAGACCGCTGTACGTCGTTGCCGACTGTCATCCAGTCATTACCGCCGCGTTGGGCCAGGCTTACGCCCAGCGCCAGAGTGGCGCAAGTGGCGATTCGAAATGGGCGTGGGAAACTGAGCATCAAAAAACTCCTCAAGACGTGAACACTGCATCAAAATCATATACCGAAAGTCTCTTGTTTAGGGTACTGATGCGAGTGGTCTTTGGTATATATTGGTCGGTTCACAGGAAGAATTATGAAGATCGCATTGTTATTTCTCATGAGCTTGGGTTTAGGCGCATTCCAGGCCAGCTGGCTGACCGATGGTGGCGACCCGCAACGGAACAACTGGCAGAAAGACGAAAAGCTGCTCAGTGTCTCTACCGTCAAAGACATTCAGCTGCTCTGGCGAATCAAGCTCGAAAATGAGACTCGGGCAATGCACAACCTTCTTCCGCCATTGGTCATTGGAAGTGTTGATACGCCCAGTGGCAAAAAGCAGTTGGCCATTCAAGCCGGCGTCTCCGATCACGTCTACGCAATTGATACAGCCACCGGCAAGGTCTTCTGGCATACGCAGTTTGAGAACACATTCAAGGAAGCGATCGGAACCCGTCCTTCTGTGTTGTGCCCAGGTGGCATGACGGCCAACGTCACCATCGGCCCGGCTGGCCCTGGCAAGTACACAATCTACGCTGCTTCCTGGGATGGCCGCCTGCACCAGTTAAATGCAGCCGACGGCAAACACATCACCCAGCCGAACAAGTTCATGCCTCCCAACGGCAAGCCCTATGCGATGAATCTCTGGAAGAATGTCATCTACACACACTCCGCACAGGGCTGCGGTGGTAACCCGAACATTGCTTATTCCTATGATTTGGCAACTAACAAGGTAGGCAGCTGGGGGCCTGCAGGCGGTGGTATGTGGGGGCGCTCCGGGCCGGCAATTTCGGCAGTGCACGACACCATGTACACCGGTACCGGCGATGGCCGCTGGGACCCCGAAAACGGCGTCTACGGCAACGGCATGATTGGCGTTCGTCAGAACAAAACCACCAAGTCTTTGGAACTGGTCGACTACTATGGGCCTTCCAACGCCGAGTGGCTCGTCAAGCGCGACCTCGACATGCAGGTCACGCCCACCATCTTTAGCTACAAGGGCCGCGAATACATGGTGGATGCGAGCAAGGAATGCCGCCTCTACTTCATGGATACCGAATCGATTGGCGGCGACGACCATCGCACTCCGCTTGAGCGCACACCGCTCATCTGCAACGAGATGGTAGACTTCGCCGAAGCAGGCATCTGGGGGTCACTCACAAGCTGGGAAGACCCGAAAGGCCAGCGCTGGGTACTCACTCCCTTCTGGGGCCCCAAGCATTCCAAGTACAAGGCACCCATCGAAAACGGCTTGGTCAAGAAGGGCGCAATCGCCGCATTCAAAGTCGTCGATGGCAAGAACGGTAAGCCAACCCTGCAGCCCGCCTGGATCTCCCGCGACATGGATCAGGCCGAGCCACCGGTAATTGCCAACGGCGTCGTCTTTGCTTATGGCAGTGGTGAGAACACCGCCCAGGCCTTCCCCGATGTGGGTCTCGACTTCCGCCTCGAGCGCCGTGCCGCCAAGTCCACTCACGCTGTTCTCTATGCGCTCGACGCACAAACCGGCAAAGAACTCTGGAACTCCGGCAAGCAGATTCCGATGTGGAATCACTGGAGCGGCATTGCCGTTGCAGACGGCAAGATCTACATCAACACGTTTGATGGCGAGTTGTTCTGCTTCGGGCTCAAGAAGTAGTTATGCGGTTGTTGTTGATTGCCGGCTTGCTTGTTCTGCCTCTGATGGGGCAGACTCTAGCGGAGCTGGAAGCCGAGAACACGCGTTACTTGCGGTTGCTCAGCGATTGGGGGCAGCTGGTCAAATACGGCAGCGACAACGCGGAGTTGCGTGCGCCCAAAGAAGGCGAGACACGAGTCGTTTTCTTTGGAGACGACATTTTTGAGAAGTGGGAGAACTTCTTCCCCGGCAAGCCTTCGTATCTCAATCGGGGCATAGCAACGCAGGCGACTCCCCAGATGCTGGTTCGCTTCCGTCAGGATGTGATTGCACTCAAGCCCAAGGTAGTCGTCATTTTGGGTGGAGCCAATGATTTTGCGGGCTTCGCCGGGCCTGCAACTGAAGGTACGATTACCGAGAATTTCGAGACGATGGTGGAGTTAGCGAAACTGCACAACATCAAAGTTGTTCTGGCGTCTGTAACTCCGATTTGTGACTGCTTCGCGCTACTGAGCGCAAGGCGTCCTCCTGGGCGCATCCTTGGTTTGAATGGGTGGCTGAAGGGCTTTGCGCGGCGGTCTGGTTCTGTTTATGCCGATCTCTACTCAGTGCTCGGACAGGGCCGCAATATGAAACAAGAGCTCACCGTAGATGGCTTGATTCCCAATGCGGCCGGGTATGCGCTGATGGCACCAGTGCTGGAAAAGGCCATCGCCGAAGCACTGGCCAAGTGATTTCTCAGGATCAGCCGTCTATGCCGGCCCAAAGGTTCATAGTGCCGAGCTCTTCGCGGCCGCAAGCCTTCAGGTAACAAAAAAGCTGCGTGCGGTACGCAGCATGTCCACACACCAGGAAGTTGATCATGTGAACTGCGCGGCTGGCTTTCGATCCGAACATTTCTACTTCAGCGCAAAGCTCTGCCTCTGAAACGGCTTCAATGCTTGAGGCGTAAAAGGCAGACTGGCTGGCGAGGTCGGCCACAACTGCTGCAAAGTCGAGCGTCGCAGACTTCGCATCAGCTGCGTTCCATTGGTCCACCAGAAAGCTTCCTCCAACAATAGAAGGCAGTAGCACAGGGCCCATCACCGTAAGGTAGCGGAGCAACTCGATGGTGCTGCGCTGCTTGGGCGTCGGGCGGTACTCGAGCATGGAGGGCTCGATCTTGCTGCACAGGTGGTTGAGAATGTGGATCTCTTTTTGGAGAACCGAAATGAGTTCTGTTTTGGTCAGAAGCATGTTTGTAAAGCAAGTTTAGCTTAGTGCTACTTCATCAGCCAAATGTTAGCCGTCTCTTCATTTACCGAGAACACAATCCTGTCCCGGGCAAGCCCTCGATCCTTTTGTGCGAGGGCAGTGATCAGCCGTTTGTCTCCGTGGATGCGAGCGATCTCTTTTCTCTCCCCCACCAGGCGGGCTGTCACAGGATCGAATTGCTGTCCCCACAAACTTCGAACCGCGTTGGGGCCATCATCAAAATAAAGCCATTCCCCATTGGGCGACCACAATGGGGTCAATCCTGTTCCTACTGCAATCCAGTCTTTGCGAGTTAACTTTCCTGCGCGCCGGAATGGAGCCACAAAGATCCTGTAAGTGTCCTCCCCCCGCCTGACAGCAACAAAGGCAATCCAGCGGTTTGTGCCGTCGAGGCTGGCATTCAAGACCCGCATGGAAGCATCCTGCACGATCTCGGTGGCTGCACCGCCTGCGAAGTCCTTAAGCCAAATATGGTTTCCTTCAAGATCTCCATAGAGGAACGACTTTTTGTCCGCAGTTTCATCCATAAAGGTGCAATCTGTACAAAGGCTGTCTACCTTTCCGGAGCTAAGATCCATGCGGCGGTAGTCCCATTTCTTCTCCGTGGACCATTTGTAGAAGAGCGTCTGGCCATCGGGACTCAGTCTGGGAAAGGACTCCCAGTCATTGGTTGCCGTCAGTTGGCGTTCTACTCCCGTTTCGCGGTTGAGCAGGAAGAGATCGCCAGCTTCACCCTTACGCCACGAAGTATAGGCGAGCATTTTCCCGTCAGCGGACACTGTGACAAATTGTTCGCTTGTTTTTGCCTGGGTCAGGCGGTGAATCTCACCTTGCACTGTGCCTTTATTGACATCGACCGGGATTTCGTAAACATCGATGTTACGGCTCACAACTGCGGCGGCAATGCGGCCCGTTGAAGACGTGCTGGCCTGTCGAACGTGATCGCTCATCATCGTTACTCGCTCCGGCGGAAACTGGGGTTTCCAATCTGGTGAGAACCGGATTCTCCACAGATTGGCTCCGTCCTTCGTGCGCGCACTAAAAACCACACTCTGGTCCTCAAAGTAATCGGGAGTCCAGGTATGCCAGGTTTTGGGGATGTCCACTAGATTGGCTTTCATCAAGCCCTCATGAACCCCGAGAGGCTTCACCCATGTCCCATCGCGTGGCGTTAGCCACCAGTCCATTTCTCCTTTTGGCAATCTGCCTGTCACGATGAGAAAGTCATTTCCAGCCCACACTGCGCTGCCGGCTATCAATTCCGGACGCAATGAGCGTGGCTCACCGCCCGCCGACGCTACCACCCACGAGGAAGGGGCTGACCGGATTCCGGTATTGTCAGATTCTGCGGCCTTGGAATAAGCGATCCATTCGCCGTCTGGTGAATAACGCGGTAGTACTCCGTCTTTAGCGATCAATCGCGCCGGGCCACCCAACAGCGGCACCACATAGATTCCTCGAGGTACCCGATTCGACTCAAACGCAACCTGATCTCCTTTTGGTGAAATCACCGGGGCCACATCCCGGGAGGCTTCCTGGGTTAAGCGTAATGCCTGACCTCCTTCAATTGGTTGAACATAAATATCCAAGTTGTCCGGGTCCATCCGATTCGAAGCAAAAGCCAGAAACTTGCCGTCAGCAGAAATATCGGGCCATGCCGTAAACCCGGTGTCTGAAGTCAGGCGTGCCATGCTGGCGAGCGGCATTTCCCGGGTGGCTGGGCCTCTCCGCAGAAATGCCATCATCGTCGTCAGGCATCCCAGAACCACAAAAGCGGCTGCGGCGACACGCCATCGAGTTACCCACGGAGATGGGGTGATATCTGTCTTGGCTGCAGGAAGAGGAGTGTCTCTCTGAAGGGTGACTTCTCCGATGAACCGGTAGCCCCGGCTGAAGACGGTCTGGATATAAAGCGGTTCCTCGGCATTGTCTTCAAGGGCCCGGCGAATCTTTCGAATGGCAGTGTTGATGCCATCCGCCGCTTCAACGAACTTGTCCTTACCCCACACTCGTTCGGCAATCTCTTCGCGAGCCACCACTCGTTCCCTTTCCTCGATCAGGTAAAGCAGGATATCAAGCGGAATCTTTTCCAGCTTCAAGTGCTGCTCTCCGCAATAAAGCTGTCGCAATTTCTCGTCGATCCGGAATGGCCCAAAGGTGATCATGTCGGCTAAAGTGTTTTGTCCTCAAGAGTATATGACTTCTTCAGAAGCTTCTGAAGGTCGATTCAGAAGTCCTCCATTGTCTGCATAGGCTTGCGGGTTGACACTGGCAAAACTTCCATGCAAACCAACAAAACTGCCAGTATTGTGCTGCTCGCCCTGTCTCTGATCAAGCTTCCCGCGCCAGTGCGAGCGGCTGCAGATTGGGCTTCATTATATAGGACTGGAGAAGAAAAGCTGAAAGAAGGGCTGATCGAGGAAGCACAGCGTCACCTTTCCCGAGCGCTTTCCACCGCTGAGTCCAGCCGCGCCATTCCGGAAAATATTGCTGTGATCCATGATGCGATGGGTCGTACCTGGTTCCGGGCTGGGAGGTTCATGCAGGCAGTGGCTTCTTTTGAAAAAGCACTGAAGCTATCCATGCAACC
The DNA here is from genome assembly GCA_022843625.1 of Bryobacter sp. Classification (GTDB taxonomy): domain Bacteria; phylum Acidobacteriota; class Terriglobia; order Bryobacterales; family Bryobacteraceae; genus Bryobacter. Next base: position 20,677 of record JALHNH010000036.1, read on the forward strand.
CGCTGCCCGAGTGCCGATCCTTTGTAATGCTGCCCAGTCTTACCGCGAGGCTGGCGATGCTACAAAGTCAGAGAAACACCTGCGGGAAGCCTTAGCGCTTGCCCCTTCAGAGCCTCATGCATGGCGATTGCTTGGAAGCGTCCTGATCCGGCAACGAAAATTTTCCGAAGCCGAAGCCGCAGAGAGGAAGGCATTTACTTTGGGCGATTCAACCATAGCGATCGCCGTCTGGAGCGATCTGGCCATGATTCATGAAGCCCGCGGCAACCACGCCGAATCAGCCAACGATCTTAGAGCCGCCATCGCCCTGGCACAACCAGGCTACGAGCGGGCCAGACTGCTCAGCAACCTGGGTGCAGCCCAACTGAAGCTGGGAAGGGCAGACGATGGGCTTCTTCAACTCAGCAAGTCCCTCGCGGAAATGGAAGCGGCAGTGGGGCCGCAGCATCCCGATTTAGCTGGCATTCTCGAACTCTATGCCACCGCGCTCCGGGGAAACCGTCGTAAGCCGGAAGCCGAACAGGCAGCGCGTCGCGCCAAAGAGATTCGCTCTTTGCTGGATGCAACAGTCGACTGGCGTGAACTCAAGTAGAGATCTATGGTTGTACGGTCTCGCGGACTTCGAGATTCGCTTCGATCTCTTTGCGGGTGCGCCAGATGGGATGTAGTTTCTTGTCGACCATCATCTGCAATTGGTCGTCTATGTGTTTACTCCCCGGTTGGCTTGCGTTGCCGTAGCCGAGCAGGCAGTTCGCCTTCTGGGGTGTACTGAATTCGACTGCACAGACGAAGGTTTCGCCATGCGTGGGGTAGAAGCGACTACCCTTCTTTTTGGCAAAGGTCATGGTGCGGAAGAGTCCCAGGCGGCCCGCGCCGCCGTTGCCGGGGATGTCTTTGTTGCCTCGCTCAAAGCGGTACACATCCCCGTAAGGGACATCCAGGGCGTTGTAGTTCTTGAGCGTGTCCTCGGCCGCTAGCTTGAGCGCGTCGTAAGCTGCTGGCAGGTCGGCGATGCCGTACGACGAGTTCAGCACGTCAGCCGGATTGTAGGGGACGCGGAGCCTTGAGTTTATAAAGTCTCCGGTGCCGAAATACTTGTCGCTGAAGGATTGAAACAGTACAGCGCCACGGCTGGTGCTGTCGAGATGCCGGTCCCAGGTGGTGAGCACAGCCAGGGCTCGCCTGGTGAGGTCGTCAGTGACGGTGGAGGATCCCTTGAGCAAGTCGGGAAGAACGGCATCGGCTAGCTCTGCGCGCGTGTCGTGTTTGTAGCCAAGCAGTTCGTCGTAGGTGATCGACTTGTCCTCAGAAATCATGCGAAGGCTGCGCTTGGTGCGAAAGGTAACGGGGCGCGTGTTGGCCGGGGCGACATTCGGCGAGTAGCTCGATGGGTTGACCTGAGGCAGCGTGAAATGCCAGGGCTGTTCGTTGGCGTTCTGGTTGAAGCCGGAAGCCGGGTCTTCCGATTGCGGGAGTTCTTCGAGCTTCAGATAGTCGGTCCAAAGGTAAGTTGACGTGTCGCCAGGGAGCACCTTCGAGTAGGTGTCCCAGTCCCCGGTTTTACGACGAGGAATTGTGCCGTTGGAGATCAGATAGATGTGGCCTTGATCGTCGGCGTAGTTCGCGTTCCACATCGGTACTGCAGTCATGCGGAGAGCGTCTTTAAACTCAGCCAACGTGGTTGCGCCACCCATCCGATACCACTGCTCCAGCATCCTGGGGCGGTCAATTCCCGCGACGCGCATCGCTACAGTGACTCCCAGGTTGTCATAAACAACAGGGCCGTGAATGGATTGCCGGCTGGTGAGTGTTTCCGTTTTGAGGGTGCCGTCTGGCTGCTTGATCCTGATGGTGGAGTTAGTTGTAGTGAAGTCTTTCCAGGCTCCGTCGAACATGTACTGGTTGCCTTTGACGGTGAGCTTATAGAAATCGACAGTGTCGATGGTGTTGACGGTGCGGCCCCAGCCTGTCCGCTTGTTGAAGCCTACGACAGGAGTGGGAAAGCCGATCTGCGGTGCGCCGTAGAGGTCGTAATTGGGGCCAGTGAGGTGCACTTCCATGTAAGAGTAAAACCCGTCCCAGGCAAGGTGGGGATTGATGATCAGCATGGCCTTACCGGAGGCCGAGCGCGAGGGGCCAACCGTCCAGGTGTTGGAGCCAGCATCGGCAGGAGGATCGGGAATAGCTCGTTCCAGAGCGGCTCTGGTGCGGGCGCTGACGAGTGGAGCGATCTCGGTGCGCATGCGGTTCATCGAGCCCATGTACATGTAGTGGACTGCGCGAAGAGTATGGCCAACGACGTCGACTCCGCTAACGGGGAGAACCTGGCGGAACTGGGGACTGACGTGGTTGGGATGAGCCTTGGCATGAGCATTGATTCCCCGGGCGAACGCGTCGATGTACTTGCGGAATTCGGGTGTTTGGGCGGCATACCATTCGCGCGCGCGAGCCGGGACGCCGTTGGTGTGGAGCCAGCGATCAAGAGCAACCTTGTCTTCACCCCAGTATTCAGCTCCACGGCCCCGCGATTCGCCGTAAAGGCTAAGCAGAAGGTCGGCCTGGTTCTGCATCTGTGCGTAGCCGTGAGCGTAGAACATCTCTTCGGTGGTCTTGGCGAAGATGTGTGGGACACCGAATTTGTCCCAGAGGATTTCCGGGCCGGCGGCCGCGAGCAGAGTGGCGGCGAGAAGAAGGATGGAGGCGCTGCGCATGATTCAGGTTAGTGTATCGCAAGGTATCCTTTCCTCATGCATGATCTACGTCTTGGTGTATTGAAGTTTCAGCGGCATGTTTATCCGCACAAGAAGGCGCTTTTTCAGAAACTGGCGAAAGGACAGACTCCTCAGGCCTTGTTCATTACCTGCGCGGATTCACGAGTGGAACCTTCCCTGATCGTGCAGACCGATCCAGGCCAGTTGTTTGTCGATCGTAACCCGGGAAATTTCATCCCTCCTTTTCATGGCGAAAATGCAAGCGAAGCCGCGGGGATTCAGTATGCACTTGATGTTTTGAAGATCCGCAACATTGTCATTTGCGGCCATACCGATTGCGGTGCGATGAAAGCAGTCTTGGATCCTGAGTCGGCTGAAGAGTTGAGGTGTGTGAAGAAGTGGCTCGTGAACGGCAAGGATGCCCGCAAGCGCACGATGGCGAAAAAGTTGCCGAAAGAAAGGCAATTGCAGGACGTCATCGAGCGCAACGTGGTCGTTCAAATGGAGCACTTGCGGACTTATCCAAGTGTGTCGCGTGCGCTCGCGGCCGGAGAGCTTGAGATTGCAGGTTGGGTCTACGATATCGAGCACGGCAAGGTGCTTGAGTATCATGCCGATACCGATGAGTTCCGCGTGCTAGGTCGCTAGTTCCACCCACTCGATTCTTGTCGACGCCAGAGCGGTAACCTCGACTACCGTTTCGCCTTGCTCCAAAGTGCTCGCTGGAACGGTGTACTCGTAGATTTTTGTGTTCGGGCCAGGCTGGATCGGATCTACCGGTTGGCCGTTGCCTGTTTCGGCGTTGTTCACGCGCACTTTAACGCTAGGGTTGGTGAGGCCGAGGCGGACCTTTGCATTCGATGGCTTAGGGCCGGTCAATAGTCGAAAGGCCCTCCAGGCGTTGGCTTCGAGATTCACTGGCAGTGCGTGATTTGGGACTTCCCCCGGTGCCCATGTGTCTTTATAGGTCACCACGTGGCGGCGAGGTTTGCCCGGGTCTGTGAGTTGAGTCAACAGTTCTGGATACCTCTTGTTGTCGTCCAGGGCCGTGTCGGAATCCATGTAGTTGAACAGATAGATTTTGCTCGCTCCCATGTGGAGGTAGGCGAGCACTGAGCCCCTGGCTGTTTCAATCGAATTGGATTGATACGTGCGGTTGCCCGTGCCTACCGAGCCTTGAAAGGCATTGCAGCCCAACTCGAGCCCGGCAGCTAGCGTGGTTGCTTTGGGGAGTAGTTTGCGCCACTCGTCAATCGGCATGTTGTTGTCTACCGTGCGCCAGAAGTTGGTTGGGGTGACGTAGTTGACCAGGTTCAAGTGTGCCCAGGCTTCGGCGTCCATGCCCAGTCGCTTTGAGGTGCCCGGTGTCGATGGGACCCTGACAGCAAGGCCAATTTTGTGTCCCCTTCTGCGCTGCCAGAGGTTCAGGAGCTTGCGCACTTCGGCATGGAAATCCGTAAGGATCTTCGCGTCTTCGTGGCCGGGCCGGAAGTGGAAGCCGAAGCGCATCCAGTCGAGTTCGAGTGTGTCGAAGTCGTAGCGCTCGCAGACTTCTTCGATGTAGCGGAACTCGTAATCGCGGACTTGCCTGTGGCCGTAATCAAGAGCCTTGTCGCGCTGCTCTCCGCGGTAAGGCACGCGCCGGTATTGTTTGTTGTCGCGCCAGAAGGCCGAGTGCATGGGGTGATCTTCTTTGTCGACCTCATGGAGGTCGTTCATGCGGACGCTCACCCAGGGGGACATCTTCTGCTTCCGGATCTCCGGGATCCAGATTGCGTAGAGATCGAGCTTGTCTTCATTCATCTGCCAGGCGCAGCGGATCCATTCAAACCAGGTTTGGCGGGCGGCTTCGGGGAGCGGTTTCAGAAAGGGTTGCTGGGGCCCACCAGTTGGATCAAAGCCGGTCCACCAGGCTTCGCGATGCTTTGAGGGGAAGCTGGATCGCATGGCATTGACGTTGAGGACAAGCTCGGCTACCTGGGTGTTCGCGTATTGGTCTACCCATTGGCGGATGAGTTCATGAGTCAGTCGCTGCTTGCGGCGGTTCACGAAGAAGTGGTTGGCGTCTTCGTTGAGCGTCAGTAGCCTTGCGGGTGTCGGAGCAGCGGCGAGGATGGAAGGCGTAGCCAGTAGCTGTCGGCGGGAGAGCATCAGTTAGTAGGCTATCTTGAATCTCACCTCAATTAGGGGTTGGTCTTGAGTTTGATCCAGTTGCGAGTTGGCAGCGGCAGCACGCCGGTAAGGGCGCGCGCAAGGACGGGGTCTTCTGTTGCGGTGATGAAGATCCAGACTTCTGCATTTGTGGAGTGAGCGCCCAGTGGGATGCTGCGGCGACTTTCGTCTGCGGTGCTTAGCGGCTTGATGGAATCGCCATCAATCAGGAAGGCGTAGATCTGATTCTGATCCGCCACTTTGAGCACCAGATTGCCGTTGAAAATCTCGATCGCCGGCCTTGAGCCCACAGCGGCCAGTTTGGCCGGTTGTGGTGCACTTCGCTCTCTCAGGGAATTGGAGGTCACTTCTGCGACCGCCTCCTGACGTGCAAGATCTGCGATCGCAGGAACTGGGGCTTGAGGCGGCTCGACGGGCTTGGCCTCTCGCTTCTCCAGTTTCGATTCGGGGATGACGGCAGGAGCTTTCATAACTGCTCGCGCTTTTGGGGCCGGCTTGGCTTCAGGCAATGGAATGGACTGTTGTGGCTTGGTTGCTACTGCCACCGTTTCCAGAGCGGGTTGTTCTGGTTTGGGCCAATAGGCTATGCTAGCGGCCCCGATCATCAGGCAACTGGCAAGCGCGGCCCAGATCCAGTAGTTGGGTCTGGTCTGCTCTGCTGGTGCTTTTGTGCGTATGGCGTGGAGCAGGCCTTGCCGCACGAGCTTGCTAGTGAGGGCGGCACGAAGTGGTTCTTCTTCAGCCATTGCATCAAAAATCGCCTGATTATTTAGGGCAGCTTCGTTGAGACGCCTTGTTTCTTCTTTTGTCAGGGTGCCGGCGGCGTAGGCGCTGAGCAGCGCTTGCATTTCGGGATCGATCATTGCGGCCTCCTGATTTTGTTCATGATATGCTTCAGATCCTCGCGGCAGCGCGCTTCCCAGGTATAGACGGTATTGATATTGCTGGCACCAAGGGCCTGCTGGATTTCAGGAAAGGACAGGCCCTCGAGCTTCATGCGGAAGATGTCGCGGCAGCGTTCCCCAAGTTTGGGCAGTGCCTGATGGAGTTGGTCGACGAGTTCTTTCTGTTCGAGGTCGAGGACGAGGTTGACCTGATGATCGGGGATCGGTTGCTCGTCGATGTCGACGGAACGGTTTTCGCCCCGGCGGGCTGATTTGCGGGCCTGGGACACGAGTTTGAAACGTGTGATCTGGAGGGCGAGCGGGATCAGTTCGGTGAGTTCCGATACGTGAGCGTATTTTTGATGGAGCACGAGCATGACCTCCTGGGCGACGTCTTCGGCTATCTGCCTCCCATAACGAGATGCCGCGAAGGAGAGAATCCTTTCACGTAATGTCGCGAGCACGTCCATAATGTGAGAATAGAGGAAGATCCCATGGAAATGACACGCTCTCTCAAAGAACGTGGTGTGAGGCTTACCCGCCAACGCCAGGTTCTACTCAATCTGATCGATCAGAGTGGGCAGCACCTTGATGCTGAAACTCTTTATTTGAGAGCTCGTGAAACGGATCCGAAGCTGAACCGTGTAACCGTCTACCGCACGCTCAAGATGTTGAAGGAATCGGGACTTGTCGATGAGCTGGACTTGCTGCACAAGGACGGCGACCAACATTACTACGAGACGCGAATGAAGCGTGAGCATGCTCACGTGATCTGTCTGCGTTGCGGCAAGGTGGAAGAGTATTTTGGAGAGCCGCTGGCAAGGTTGCGCAAAGAAGTGGAAGAGACGTTCGGGTTTGAAATTCTGCTGGTGAGGACGGAGATCGGCGGGTATTGTTCGCATTGTCAGGCGCTGCGGGCCGAGGAAATGGAACAAGCCAAAAGCGCTTAGGATTGAAGGTTAGTGCCCTACGAACTTACTGTAGTGAATCCTTCGGGTAATGCGATCCAGGTGCCTCTGGATCACTTTCCCTTTTCTATGGGCCGGCATAGCGAGAATCATCTGATTCTTCGCGATAGCCGGGTCTCCCGTAAACATGCCGTGATTGCCGAACGTGGTGTGGATATCTGGCTGGAGGATCTGGAGAGCCTGCATGGTGTGCGGGTGAATGAAGTTCGGGTTGTGAAGGAGCAGAAGCTTGCGGGCGGGGATGTAATCGATTTTGGCCTCGAGGATGGCTACCGGCTGATTGTTGTTGAGAAGAGTGAAGCGGAGATCCGCAAGTTGATGGGGCGGATGCCAGGCAGCGGCGGCTCGGGGAATTCTGAATTATCGAAGCTGCGTGCGTTGACTGAGGTGGCACGAAGTCTTGAACATGCGATGTCGACGCATGATGTGCTTGCAGCGGTGATCGAGGCGGCGTTGACAGTGACGGGCTGTGAGCGGGGATTTCTGCTGCTGGAAGAGGCCGGGGCGATGCGGGTGGAGTTGGGCCGCGACGGGAGTGGGCGACCGATCGATGCCGGGCAATTGCCCGTGCCTCTAACGCTCATCCAACGGGCACTGAAGGAGCGGAAGGACTTGCTGAGCTTTCAGTTCGACCCGCTTGCCGACTGGTCTTCCCGGTTTAACGACTCGCTTGGTGGGCTCGATTTGCGGAGTGTGTTGTGTGTCCCGTTATTGCGGCTGCGCGGGAGTGTGGGGGCAGGGGAGACGATGTCGGCCACGATGGACGACACCGTGGGGCTGATCTATATGGATTCCCGGCTGGCTGAGGTGGTGAATCAGCAGGGGAACCGCGAACTGCTTCAGACCCTGGCGCTTGAGGCTTCGACGATTCTTGAGAATGCCCGGCTGCTCGAAGAGGAGCGCAAACGGCACCGGTTGGATCAAGAATTGGCGCTGGCGCGGACGATTCAGGCTAACCTCTTGCCACGCAAGTTGGCGGCTGAAGGGTTCCTGACGGCAGTGGGCTCGTCGATTCCTACGCACCAGGTGGGCGGAGACTTCTACGATGTGTTGAAGCGACCGGATGGGAGCTGGCTGGCGGCAGTTGCTGATGTCTCGGGAAAGGGCGTTGGTGCGGCGTTGCTTGCGTCGCTGTTACAAGGTGTTTTGCTTGAGGCAGCCAGTTCCGGTGCTGGACTGGATGAGTGGTTACCGCGGCTGAATCGATTCCTGCTGGAGCGGACGGCTGGTGAGAAGTACGCGACGATGTTTGCCTGTTGCATTGATTCCAGTGGGTTGATGCAGTATGTAAATGCAGGGCATTCCCGACCCTTTCTGTTGCATGGGCAGCGGACAGGCGGGCCGGAGCTTGAGGCTCTGGAACAGGATGGATTCCCGATTGGATTGCTGGAGATGGCGAGTTATCCACTAGAGCAAGTGCAGCTTGAGCCTGGGGATACTGTGGTGCTCTTTAGTGATGGAGTGGAAGAGGGACGGCGTGGACCGCAGGAGTTCTTTGGCCGTGAACGGATTGCGGCGGCAGTGGTTGAGAATGCGCAACTGAACTTGCAGGGGTTGCATGACGGGCTGCGCAATGCGCTCACGGACTTTCTAGAGGGAGTTGAGCCGCATGATGATGCGACGCTCCTGTTGTTGCGATACGGCGGCTAGAAGAAGACGGAGTGTACGATGGTGCCCCAAAGAAAGGTGCCGCCGAAGAGGAAGCCCCAGAATTTGACGACTTTCACTATTTCTGGGTCCTGATCTGTGGGATTGCCTTTGCGCGGGGTGTCGATTGGCATCTGACCCCAGACCATGGAAATCTTTTTCAGGGCAACGTCTGCGCCATCCGGACTTGCGAAGGGGCCATGGAGCAAGTGCCGTGAGCCGTCCATGAGCTCCACTGCAGCCAGAAATTCTGAAGCATCGTCGCCTTGTCCGAAAGAGCCAGGACGGCGCAGGCGATAGAGGCTCTTTACTGCCGATTTTGGATGTGAATGCGATCGCAAGCCCGCAGGCAGTGGGCCTGGCCGGGTATCAAAGCTTGTTGGGGTGACACGGATGTGGGTGCGGCCGAAGTAGAGTACCAGCCAAGTGTAGAGGAAGACTAACATGAGGGGCGCGCCGGGGATCCATTCCGATGGCTGGGCGAAACTCCAAATCAGATTCACCAGAACGAAGAAGGACGGGAGTGCGAGCCAATAGACAAGCCGTCTGTTAGCCCAATGCCTTTGGTAATCAAGCTGCATTCAGATATCTTATGCTTCACCTTGAGCATTGCGACGATTTGTTAACCAGAATATGAGCCGGTGGCCATGGCGGAGCGGGCGGGTAGGGAGAAGCGGTTTAGCATCCACTTGGTGAACCAGGCGATGGACCAGGGGATGGTGAGGATCAGGCAGGAGAAGAGGATGAAGCCGATGAGCATGCCGCCGAGTTCGATGGGTTCGGCGTCGAAGTTGGCGAGGCGGGTTCCGCCGGTGATTTTGGAGGCGAACCATTTGTAGAAGGGGATCAGCATCATTACGAGGAGGACGAGGGAGACGAGTGCGAGACCGAGGTGGAGGATGGTGGAGAAGAAGCCCGTGGAGGGAAGTAAGAAGGTAAGGAGGGTCGGGCCGAGGGTGCAGGCGAGGATGATGAGTTGCCAGCGGATGTAGTCTTCGATGGTGGCGGAGAAGTTGAGGCGGCTGCCGTTGCTGGTTTGCAGGAGTGGGGTGATGACTCGCAAGAGTTGGTAGCCGACGTAGGCGCTGGCGAGGCTGGAGGCTACGGAGAGGCCGATGTCGAGGAAGGGGTCCTCGATGATTGCGCTGAGGATGATCTGGGCCCAGATGAAGATGGTGACCGGGAGGAGGGGTTGTTTGAGGTCGGATTCTTTGCCGGTGTAGGTGATGGTGGTGCCGTCGGGGAAGCTCATGCAGGAGGTGGCGTATTGGAGGAGCTTGGTGAGTTGTTCGGCTGCGGGGATGTAGATGAGGGTGGAGAGGCCTGCGATGATGCTCTTTATGAAGAAGGTGAGGGGGTCGATGTTGAAGTTGAGACGGTTGAGGGGTTCCGGTTGCGGCATGGGGGGAGTGTATAGGATTTGAGGGTGGGAGGGAAGCCCTGGTTCGCTGTGATAACCCTGTTCACAATTGGGGGTGAGTCGGCTAAGTTCCGGTTAGCCGACGACAAGAGACGAGTGAACACTACGCCGTTAGGCTTGAGATAAACGCCGTCAGCGTTTGCTTCCTCTTCAGTGGGGTAGCGGAGCCGGAAAACTCACTTGGCTTCGGGGCTGAGGGATAGATTGGAAGCGTGCAGGTGAGTGATCTTCCACCCAGCGGCAGCGCGGGCCAATACAAACATGCGCCGACCGATCGACGAGGTCGATGATCGGAGATGAAACGTAACGACGGCAACATCGGGACTGGGAAAATCGATCCGCAGGTCGTTAGGTTCCAGCTTCATAAACGGTGGGGTAGCCACGCCCCGTTTCGCCGCCGATTTCCGGACAGTCTCGAAAAAGCCTAGCCACACGGTGTCAAATGTCTGCGGATCATCAATGCGGGAGCCTTCCGGACGGATTGCTGCGGTAGGGTGAAAAACTACGGGCCGGTCGGCCCAGCACTTTCGGAAAGCTGGCCAGTCCAGGTCTTGGAACGCCGCCAGGAAGGCATTCATGACCCCACGCACCTCGGCTTCGGTCGAAGCCTGAGCGTCAACAGAAAGGGCAGCCAGAGGTGCCAGTAGAACTGAGCGACGCACCATGAACCGATGGTACCACCGTGGTGAAAAGCCCTGTTGACAAGGAAAACCATGCAAGCGTCCAGCCCTGCGCAATTGGGTACTGTATCCGGGATTCTGAACAAACTCGCGATCGGTCGCCCAGTGTTTACCGATCATGTCGAGGACCGTATCCGAATCCCTCCTGAGTCACGCGCTACCCGGAAGTTGGCCCCAAGACCCGTTTGGGAGGTTCCTCCCTTTCCTTCTTAGAGTTCGGCGTTCCAGGTCAAAAGAGTATGCGGAAGGAAGATTACATTAGCCCCGAAAATGGGGCTAGCTTGTAGATGAGTTTGGGACGGAGTAGTCTGAAGGCTGCCCCCCTTGCCTTGAGATTGCCCGGCTTAGAGCAGATCCGCTCACGATACAGTATGGGTTATGCATAATGACCACCGAATTGTTGAGGAGTTGGTGAAAACAGGGAAATGGTCAAGAGACCACGCAACGGTTGCCGTGCGGGCGGAATTCAAATGCGAGTATTGCGGTCTCGACCTACTCAAGGACGCGCAACACTACAAACTCTGGCAACTGGATCACATTGTTCCCAAGAAACTTATGGTGCAGGACGGCATGGACCCAGATGAGCATAACAACTTGGCCATCGCCTGCAAACCATGCAATTTCGATTTCAAGTGGCGCTTTGATCCGCGGACTACCGCCGGAGCCAATGCTGACCGTCTTGCATTGATCAACGCAGCGAAAGAGGAAATTCGGGAAAGGAAGCAGGCTTGCGATTCAGAGCTCTCTCGCTTACGAGAAATTGCCGGGCGGGTTGATGGGTAGACTTCCTCGAAGTTCGATTCATCGAATATTGGCAAGGTAACCTGCGGCTCCCCAACCGATCTACTTACCGCTCGCCTCAATCCTGTCCGCGCGGTTGGCGCAATATCCTCTCAATTCGCGTTGGAGTTGGGTGAAGGTACTCTCTGAACTAAATATTATGGAGGCAAACACTGCTCACAAGTGCCTCGAACCAAATCCGGCCCTCAGCAATATCGTCGCAATCAAAGTTGTCTGCTTCCGCGGCAAGCCGAACGCTATTTGGGGTCAGTGTTTTGGCGGAGTTGTGCGACGAAGTCAGCGAAGTTGGGGTCGTGCCTGATGGCGTCAAAGTCCGAGTCGGCGTCGATTTCTTTAGCCGTCACAGGCTTGACGCTAGCTATGAAATTTTTCAGATGATTTAAGGCGTCTATGGCGTTGCCTTGTCTCGCCTCCAAGCACGCGAAGTTATAGAGCCCGATCACCCCAGCTAAAAGTAGTTTTTCTTTTGCTTCTCTGATAAGTTGCTCTTTGTCTGCGGAAGAGGATCTCATCGCCTGCTCTGTTAGGGTGGCACCCCAGCCGCTAAACGATAAAAAAGATTTGGAATCAAGTCGAGTCGCTTCTTCAAATTTCAAACATGCGTTTCGGAGTAGTTCATTCCCCACTTCACCCTTTTTCGCTCTTGAGTACTGAAATATGGATGTCCCCCAGTCCCTGAAGACATAGGCTAAGTTTGGATCTAGCCGTACAGCTTCTGTGAACATCTTAAATGATTGATTGAGTAAATGATTGGCTTCGGTTTCAGGCTTGGAAGCGGCAATTTTTCCGAGTGCAGCCCCCCAGGCACCGAAAGCATTAGCAGATTTTGGATCGACTCGAGTGGCTTCGGCGAATTTCAGAAGAGATTCTTCCAGTAGACGATCAGACTCTGCCCCAGACTTGAATACAGCCGCATTGGCGATTGCGACGCCCCAATTTACGAATGCCTCTGCAAGATTGGGATTCAGCCGGATGGCTTCGACAGATTTAGACTTAGCAGCTTCGAGAAACTTAATGCTGAGGCCTGCGGTGTTGACATTCGCTTCGTTTATACAGGCGGAAGCCCAATTGTTGAGATGTATCGCTCGGTCAGCAGAACTCTCTGCTATGTTCGCGATAATCCTTCTTTGCCAATGCGTGGAGATGCTTTTGTCCTCCACGGTCCGAAAATGTATGAGGGGCGCTATCTCGGGCCGCTGTGCCAACAAACGCAGTGCTTGAGGTCCGTCTATGGACGAGCTCATCCCTTCGCTGGCCAAGCGGGCGAGTTGATCGGCGCTGTCTTCCACTTGCGATGTGATTCGGTCTGCGAGCCTGGTGTAATCCGCAGTTGGCGGTTCGTCTGTAAAGTCGCGCACGAAGATCGTTTCCATCAATGCGAGTCTTGGGTGGTAAGAGACACGGAGAGGTTTGATGCCGATCGCATTCTGCAACACAGACAAGCGCTCGCGCTTGAACTCGATCTCTCCCATCGGAACTGGTGTCGCCACCACAATTGTTGGCTTAGGGCCCAGCGACGGAATTTCGTCACGATTTTCCTTCGGGTCAGCATCATCCCATTCGTCTTCGTTTGAGCGTGGTTTGGGTTCTATTCCTACTTCGGTCAGGAATGTCTTGGTTCCAGTGATGTTCTGATCATTGAGGCCAGAAAGGACAACCAAACGATCGGCGAGGGGACCTACACACAGGCCGCCGATTTCTGTTAAGCCTGTGCGACTGTCTACCAAGATGTAGTCGTAGGCGGTTTGAATTGGGTCTTCGAATTCTTCGATTCCCAAGGGACGATTTAAGAAACGCTGCTTTTTGAAATAGGTATGGAGGTTCTGTCCGAGGGCAATGATTTCTTCCCGGTTGAGGTCTTTAATCCCTAAGTTTGCCAGTCGATTGGTGAAGTCTCGATCCATATCCGGGGCTAGCACATCTATCCGACCGGACTCTCCCAATTTGGGCTTTAAGGGGGCTAATTTTTCTGGCAGAACGGATCGAATGAAGGTCGAAACGGGTGCGGGTGCTTCAGCTGGATTTGTACGGGATTGAGTGAGTAAGTCGAGAAGATCTTGTTCTGGTTGAGGTGATAGTTCACCGAGTCGAGTCAACAGTCCACCGACCCCGGGGGCTTCGAGGTCCATATCCACAATCAGGACGTGGCGGCCCCAACTGGACAAGACATAGGCTGTATTGAGCAGGGCTAGGCTTCGGCCTACGCCGCCCTTGTAGCTGTAGAAGGTGAATGTGTATGGAAAGGGCATCTAAAGAGCGCAGGCAACAGAAGGGATCGTGGCCACATTGAACATTGGCGACTGAGCCCTGGGAAGTTTGTAGGCCGAGGTATCTGCGAGCTGCTCACAGAGATCTTCTACACTCAAATTCATGGCGTGGCGTGTGTGTGTGGGCACAAGCTCAAGCAAAGTATCAAAGGAGGATTGGTCCTTATTTGTTTTGGCTATAGCTAACTTGATGGCCATTGCCATTGTGTTGTTTTCGTCCGCTAGGAGCACTATCGAAGAGAGGCGTTCCGCTACCCCGAAGTGCCGCCTCAAGAACGCTGTCTCAGCCTTTGCAAGTTCTTCTTGAGCGATTCGGTCCAGGTTGCGCCTTGTTTGAAGTCGAGTCTGATAGTGGTACTGTCCATCCAAGTCGACCCAGAGTTCATGCCGTATTTGAGCCTGGATCGGGGGTTGCAGCCTAGTTAGCTCGGTGCGGCCTTCCAGGGAATCGAATTCATATGGAGTGATCTCAGTTGCGTCGCACAGGTGTCGACCGTTGCTGAAAGAGTAGGGTGGAACCAGGATCGAATCCGGGTTGTCTTTTCTTCGGAAAACAGGAGCAACGATGGAGGGAAGCGCGGATTCAGTCAATACGTTGGCGTAGCCAATTATCTCCAGCAGCGACACATCGAGTGGCTCAACCGACATCTGGCTTAAGTATACCTTTCACGAAGATAGTCGAGGCATTCAGAACGAAGTCCTTCGAAGTTGTCTCCCTTTGGGGACTCAAAGAATCTTCGATCTACATTGTTTTCCCGACACCAACTGAAAAGATTCCGGATGTGGGGCTGAGCGGCAACTCTATTTCTTGGGGCGAAGACTGCCCGGAGGTGTGGTGAGCAGAGTTTTACCGTTCCAGGAATGCGGACTTCATGTGTCCTTCGCCTATTTTTATCGCCGCCGCTGAGACCAATGGGGTTTGCAGCAGGATCCGCATCTGGGGGTTGCAAGTAATCCTCTGGGTTGGGGAAGAGGTGATCGAGCGAGAACTGAAGGTAGCCTCTATGGCCAGGAAGTGGGAGCTCGTGCCGATTAAAGAAGTCTTTGGGAGATTCGGTTGATTTCGTTGGCCAATTGAAGTGATTTATCAAACCGCCAGAATCGAATGGGGTTGCTGAGCCTCCAGTTTGGTTCTCCTCTTCAAGGGCAGTGGAAAACAGGAAGCCAAAAATTGTGGCTGGATATGAGAAGGGCCCCACGTAAAAGAAGACTGCATTGGTTGTGCCTAGTTTGACTTCTGCACAATCTGGGCGATGTTTCAACAAACCTTCTGCGACCAGAGTTGCCATTGACTTGAAAGAGTCGGATTCGCAAATGGCGACTACGTGTTTGTCTGAAGTGGCGTGGGATAGTGGCAGGTTCTTCGCCAGATTGGAAGCTGCAGGGGAAGGCGTAGAAAAGGGTTTTGTGCAGGCTGAGAGGTCGTCACAGAGACGAGTCAAGTTTGCTTCGAGGCGCTGATTTGGCTGAATGTCTGGCAAGTTTGACCTAACTGGGACGAGTTCGATGAACTTGTTACAAAGTCCAGTCTAGCCGAGTTTGGGTCCAGTTCTGGCGGCATTCTGCCGATAGCTTAGCTTTGGGTCTGATGAATTTGAAGCTTCTTATCTCTTGTTTGGTGCTGGCTGGCGTGGCCTTTGCTCAAAGGGTCACCGAAAGTAGTCTGTCGCTGACGGCTAGTGAGGATAAGTGTGCGGTGGGGCGGGCCGTTTCAACAGTCGACAATACCGAGCGGCAGGTGTTTTTTCGGTTTTTGCTGGCTCGGGGCGCTGGGGTTAGCGGGTTGACTGTCGAATGGCTCGCGCCGGGTGCTCGGGTGATGGAGTTTCTCAACTACGAACAATTGCCTTCCGCACCTCTAATGTGTTTTGTCACGCAGATGCCTGTTGCTGGTTTTGAACAGGCTGGGATGCCTGGAGAATGGAGCGTTCGGGTGGTTGCCCGGGGGACTGTTTTGCATGAGCGGAAGTTCACTCTTAAGGGGGATGCGGCTTCGGCTCGGGGTTTGTTTGTGCGGCGGGTGACGCGACTGGAAAGTAGCGCTACCGAGACGGATTTGCAGCTGGATGGGGCCGGGATGAATGGTGAGAGTATGGCGCATTTGGCTACTTATAGTGCAACAAGCGCCTGGCAGTTTATTGCTTCGATGCCTTTGCAGACGGTGGATGCGGGACGGTTTTTGGCTCGTTATGCGGGGCGGCTGAGCCCGGGGGAATATTGGGTGGTGGTTAAGAATAGCGACGGGACGCAGAGTGCTCCGGCTCGGTTGCTGGTGCAGAGTGAGCAGGGGTATTCGTTGCCGATTGCGGGCGGGGAACAGTGGATTGTGACCCAAGGACCTTATGGCGGGACTTCGCATTGGGGACGGAGTTTGCATGCCTGGGATTTGGCGCCGGTGAGTTTGCGGAGCGGGGGGTGTGTGGTGGCGATGCGGGCGGGGATTGTTCATGCTTTTGATCGCGGGGAGAGGCAGAATTCGCAGGGGCGGAGCTTTGGGAATCTGATTACGATTCAGCATGAGGATGGGGAGTTTTCGCACTATGCGCACCTGCGAAGTGGCACGTTTGTGGTTCGGACGGGGCAGCGGGTGGAGGCGGGGCAGGCGCTGGCTACCGTTGGCAATAGCGGGCATACGCTGGGGCAGGGGGGCGGGTATCACGTGCATGCGCATGTGACTCGCGGCTTTGCGGCTTCGAATCAGAGTATTCCCTTTACGTACTCGAATGCGCCGGAGGCGGCTCGGGGGAAGCTGGTGATGAATCCGCTGCCGCTGATTGGGAATTGCAGTGTGCAGTATGACGGGCCTGTGGAGGTATCGAGCAACAAGAAGACTGAGCCGGCGGGGCCTAAGTGGAATGGGCGGGTGGGGCTTAGTGAGTGGTGGACGGAGACGATTGTGGTGCCCAAGGGGGCTCGGGCCCTGGATGTGTTGACGGCGTGGAACAAGGATATGAACAAGGTGGATGTGTATCTGACGAGCCCTTCTGGCTTTCAATATGGCGGGCCTTATGAAAACGCTGAGCGGCTGCGGGTTTCGCAGCCGGAGAGCGGGAGTTGGCGGATTAGTGTGCAGGGCGTTAAGGCCAATGGGGAGGCCATTGACTTTGAGGTTCGCGGGAATATTGCCCGTTAGGCGGGGCGGCTGCGGCCCTGATCGCGGAGTTCGTTTAATAGCTTGCTGAGCCTTGCTACCTGGTCTGGATGTTTGAGGTAGACGTCGTCGCGCTCGTGCGGGTCGGCTACGATATCGAAGAGTTGACCGGTAGGGCCACCGGGTTGAGGTGCGATCTTGGCAGGCTGGGTGAAGCCGCCGGAGCCGAGACCTTCAATGAACTTCCAGCGGCCTTCACGAATGGCGAAGAGACCGCTGCCGGAGTGGTGGATGAGATGGGGGCGGACCGCAGTGGGGCCTTGTTTGCCCGAGAGGGCGGGCTGGATGGGGAAGGAGTCTTCGGCGCCGTTGGTGGGGATGGGGATGCCGGCGGCGGTGCAGCAGGTGGCCAAAAGATCGACGTGGCAAATGGGGACGTTGCTGACGGTGGCGGGTTTGACTTTGCCGGGCCAACGGACGATGAAGGGGACACGGTGGCCGCCCTCATAGGCGTCGGATTTCTGGCCTCGCAACATGAGGTTAGCCCATTGACCGCCGTTTTCTTCCATGTCGCGCTTCTCCCAGGGTGAGCCATTGTCGCTGGTTACAATCACCAGCGTATTCGTGGGATCTGCGGCATTGATGATCCTGCCTATGGAATCATCGACTTGTTCGACAAAATCGCCATATAGTTTGGCCGGGCTGCGGCCCTGAAAAGCTTTAGTTGGGACCCAGGGAGTGTGAGGAGCAGGGAGGGGGACGTAGCAAAAGAAAGGGCCTGGTTTCTGGACGAAATTGATGGCTCGTTCGGTGATCTTGGGCATAACTTCGTCCATTACGAAGCCCGGTGCGATGGGGCCACCGCGATAGTAGGGGCCTCGCTTGACTTCGCCGTTGTCGGCGATTTTGTTGGTAGGGTGAGCAACGGCCCGCTTGCCATCGATGTAAACGTAGGGTGGCATGTCGAGAGAGGCAGGGATGCCGAAGTACTCGTCGAAGCCATGATTGAGCGGGCTGAGCGAGAAGTCTTTGGTGTAGTCTACGGGGTCAGTTGTACCGAGGCCGAGGTGCCATTTGCCGAAGCCGCCGGTGCGGTAGCCGTTCTTCTGGAAGAGGTTGGGGATGGTGGGACGGCTGTCTTCGATCAGGTTGGGGGAGTAGCCGTTGAGTACTCCGCTCTTAAGGCGGCTGCGCCAGGAGTAACGGCCCGTTAGTAACCCGTACCGGGTAGGAGTACATACGGCGGAGGGGGAATGGGCGTCGGTAAAGCGCATTCCCTGGCGGGCGAGCTTGTCCATATGGGGAGTACGAACCTTAACGTCAGGCGAGTAGCAGGCGACGTCTCCAATGCCGAGATCATCCGCTAAGATAATGATAACGTTGGGCTTTGCGGCGGCCTGAAGGCTAAAAGCGGCAGTGCTGGCAAGGAAGGTTCGACGGAGCATGTGTCAAGAATATTACGGTTTTCCATATTTTTCGCTTGCATCTCGAAAAAAGTGGAGAGAAACTAGTACTCATAGGTGGTGGTTCTTTGTAACCACTTTGACCCGTTGAGTATTGGGGTGTTCATCCCTCCATACACCCCAACGCTCCGGGTTTGAACCTGTCCTTCCCTGCAGTCCTTCCTCTACAACATCCCTTTTGTCGAATTATTTCTTCTGAGCGATGAACTCAGAATAAGGACCCTTGAAGTCGTCAATGCGTCCGTTGTGAACATGCCAGATGCGGGTCGCTGATTCGTCGAGGAGGTCTTCATCGTGGGTGACAAAGATAACAGTGCCGTCAAATTTCTGCAGGGCCTGATTGAGTGCGTTGATGGATTCAAGATCCAGGTGATTGGTTGGTTCGTCGAAGACCAAAACGTTGGGCTTGAGAAGCATCAAACGGCAGAAGATCAAACGAGCGGCTTCGCCACCGGACAGAGCTTTGGTGGGTTTGAGCGCGTCTTCGCCGGAGAAGAGCATTTGACCGAGGAGGCCGCGGAGTTCTTCATTGGAAGCCTCCATGTCGTACTGGCGCAGCCAGTCGATGCAGTTTAGGCCATGTTCGATGGTTTCGGAATGGTCTTGCGCGAAGTAGCCAACGCTGGTTTCGTGACCCCAGATCACAGTTCCGCTGTTGATCTTGAACTCGTCTTCATGGTGGCCGGCGAGCATGGGAGCATTGGCGAGAAGTGAACGGAGCAGGGTTGTTTTACCGGCGCCGTTTCTGCCCATGATGGCGACTTTATCGCCACGGGTGATCAGGGATTCGAAGTTCTCAAAGACCTTCAGATCGTCGTAGCTTTTGGAGAGGCCCTTGAATTCGAGCGGGGTGCGACCGGAGGGACGCTTGATCTGGAAGCGAATGAAGGGGCGTTGGATGTTGGAGCGGGCGAGGTCTGAACTTTGGAGGCGCTCGACTTCCTTTTTTCGCGAAGTGGTTTGCGCAGAGCGAGTACCCGCAGAGAAGCGGGCAATGAACTCGTTGAGCTGGGCGATTTTCTTTTGGCGTTCGGCAGTATCTGCTTCGATGCGGGAGCGGATCTGGGTTTTGGCCAGCACCATGTCGTCGTAACCACCGGTGTAGGTGATGATCGTGTTGTAGTCGATGTCGGCGATGTGGGTGCAAATGTTGTTAAGGAAGTGACGATCGTGGGAGATCGTAATGAGGGTTCCTTCAAAATTGTTGAGGTAGTCTTCGAGCCAGTGGACGCTGTCGAGATCGAGGTGGTTTGTCGGTTCGTCGAGGAGCATGGCGGCCGGGTTTCCGAACAAGGCCTGTGCCAGAAGCACGCGGACCTTTTGGCCGCCCTGGAGTTCGCCCATTTTGCGCTCGTGGATTTCGGATTCTACGCCGAGACCGTCCAGAAGGATAGCGGCGTCGGATTCTGCGGTGTAACCGCCTTCTTCGCCGACTACACCTTCAAGTTCTCCGAGGCGCATACCGTCGTCGTCGGTGAGGGTAGCGGGGTCTTTGTCGTAGAGGGCGTCGCGTTCGGTGAGGGCAGCCCAGAGGGGGGCGTTGCCCATGATGACGGTGTCAATGACTCGGTAGTTGTCGAAGGCGAACTGATCCTGTCTCAGGATTCCCACTTTACGCGGGCGGTTGATCGAGCCTTTGGTGGGTTCGATTTCGCCAGTGAGAATCTTCAAGAATGTCGACTTGCCAGCGCCGTTCGGGCCAGTAAGACCATACCGCCTTCCGGGCTGGAAAGCAGTGGTGACGTCTTCAAACAGAATTTTGGCGCCGAAGCGCATGGATACGGAACTTACGTTGATCAAGCGGGAGGTTCTTATTATAACGTGGTTGCATGCAAAACCGACGCATGTTCCTTGCTACAGCCTCTGCAGCCATTGTTTCTGGAGCCACCGGATGGCTTGATTTGTTTGATGGATCGAGCTTGAACGGGTGGAAAGCGGGGGGCAATCCGGGTTCCTGGACGGTGAAGGATGGGCATCTGGTGGGGTCTGGGCCGGCTTCGCATCTCTTTTACACTTCTCGGAGTTTCAAGAATTTTGAGTTTGAGGGGGAGGTGCTGACGCGGCCGGGTTGCAATTCCGGTATTTATTTTCATACGGCTTTTCAAGAGGGTGGGTTCCCGAAGAAAGGCTTTGAAGTTCAGGTGAACAATACTGCCTTGGGAGAAGGGACTTACCGGGAGAGGAAACGGACGGGGTCGCTGTATTCGATGCGGAATGTGCCCCAGCAATTGGTGCGGGACAACGAGTGGTTCCGGATTGCGATTGCGGTGAGAGGGAAGAATATTCAGGTTCGGGTGAACGGGATGCTGACGGTGGACTATACGGAACCGGCGACTCCGGTGTTGCCGCCGACTCAGGAGACAGGGCGGTTTTTGGGCGAAGGATTGTTTGCGTTGCAGTGTCATGACCCGGGCTCTCTGGTGCAGTTTCGCGGGTTGCGGGTGAGGCCGCTTGGGGATAACGAGGCGACGCCGGGGCCGCTGCCTGAGGTGGATGAGACTTATCGCAAGATCATCTCGCTTGGGGCGAAGAACTATCCGCTGGTGGATTGGCATGTGCATTTGAAGCCGGGGCTTGGGGTTAAGGAGGCTCTCGAGTGGAGCAAGCGGGACGGTATTTATTACGGGATTGCGGCGAATTGCGGGCGGCAGAGCCAGTACCGGACGGAGGCGGATGCGCTGGGGTTTATCGATAGCGTGAAGGGCCATGCGGCTTATGTCGGGATGCAGGCCGAGGGTGCGGACTGGATGAAGATCTTCAGCCCGAAGGTGACCGACCGGGTGGACTTTATCTTTAACGATGGGATGATCTGGACTGATGACAGAGGGCGATGGACGCGGCTGTACCGGCCTCAGGATATCGGGCCGATTGCGAATGCGGAGAGCTTTGTCGACGAGCTGGTGGAGCGGACGGTGAACCTGTTGACAAAGACGCCAATGGATATTCTGGCGATACCTACTTTTCTGCCTGATGCCCTTGGTAAGGATCATGCACGGCTTTGGACGCAGGCGAGGATGCGGCGGATTGTGGATGCAGCTGTTTCGCGTCAGGTGGCGATTGAGATGAATGATCGATACCGGTTGCCGAATCTGGCGTTTTTGAAGATGGCTAAAGAGGCTGGTTGTAAGTTTGCGCTTGGGACTGGGAATAGTGCGGCGAATGATTTGAAGCGGAGTGAGTTTGGGCTTGAGATGATTGGCGAGTTGAAACTGGCCTGGACCGATTTGTGGGTACCAACGCGAAGCCCTGCGATCCACATTTTGTGATAACATCACCCCCAAGGCTTAGGCCAAAACTTTACTTGGAGGATTCTTACATGATTCGTATTGCCCTTGGTTTGTTCGCCATGACCTCGTTTGTTTTTGGCTCTACGGTTGAGGCCGTACCAGAGCCCAGCACCTACCTGATGATGGGTGCGGGACTTGGCGCATTGCTTTACGCGCGCAATCGGTTCGGCAAGAAGAAGTAGTTTTAGATTCATGCCTGTGGATTGGCAGCAGTATCTCGGCCCGTTCACTGTCGTAGCTTTGATCGCGGTTGGCGTATGGGAAATGCGTCAGCCGCTTTCTGTTTTTCAACTGTCTTTGGCGCGCCGCTGGGCTCTCCATTTTGGGTTGTGGGCGGGCATGGGTTTGTTTGTGAACTTTGCCCTGAGGCTTAGTGCCATTGGTTTGGCCGCCTCGCTCAGTGGGCAAATGGGATTTGCGGCATTCTTCCTGGTTCACGATTTTGTCTTATGGTGTTCACATTGGGGCATGCATCGGTTTGGGGTGCTTTGGGTTTGGCATTCGATACATCATTCTGACCCTGATATGGACGCGTCTACCGGATTGCGATTCCACCCAATCGAGGGCCTTTGGGACCAGGGCGTCATGCTGGGCATGGTGTGGCTGTTGCAGCCGAGTGTCGATGCAGTGATCGGGCTTCAGTTTTTGGGGATTGCTTCGAACTACTTTATTCATGCCAATGTGGCTTTGCCGGTGCGGGTAGAAGCGTTGTTGCAGTGGGTGCTTATGACGCCGGGCTTGCACCGGCCGCATCACTCCGTTGAGGTGGCTGGACAAAAGGGGAATTATGGCATTGTGCTGAGTATCTGGGATCGAGTGTTCGGGACGTTGCACCGCCGAAGTTTTGATCCTGCCCTTGGGGTTGAAGGCGTTCCTGTTGAGGAGACAATTCAGCCACTTTATGTTTTGGGTAAGCTGCCCTGGCGAGAGTGGAAACGTCTTTAGTTTACTTCGCTGCGTGGTGCGCGGCTGATGAGTTGACGGAGGGCTTCGGGGGCTGGCTGGCCGGACAGCATGGCCTGGACTGCCTGGGTGATTGGCATTTCTACGTTGTGAAGTTCCGCTAGCTTGAGTGCGACGGTTGTTGTCTCGACGCCTTCGGCTACCATCTTTGTGTCGCTTAGGATGTCGGAGAGACTGCGGCCCTTGGCGAGTTCGATGCCGACGCGGCGGTTGCGGCTGAGTTGGCCGGTGCAGGTGAGGACGAGATCTCCGAGGCCGGCGAGGCCGGAGACGGTGGAGGCTTTGCCTCCTCTGGCTACGACAAGGCGGCTGATCTCGGCGAGGCCGCGCGTTATCACTGCGGCTGTTGAGTTGGAGCCGAGATGGAGGCCTTCGATTGCGCCTGCGGCTATCGCGATTATGTTTTTGAGGGCGGCTGCTAGTTCTACGCCTACTACGTCATCGTTGGTGTAGAAGCGCAGGTTACCGCCGGTGAAGGCGGTCTGGATTTGCTGGGCAAAGTCTGCGTCGCGACTGGAGACGACCATGGCTGCGGGCTCGCCGTCCGCTACTTCGCGAGCGAAGGTGGGTCCGGTGAGGACAGCGGGGACGCCCGGGAAGCATTGCTCGGCGATTTCTGACATGCGGGAGAAGGTGTGCGCTTCAATGCCTTTGGTTGCGCTGATCAATCGGATGGGCGTGGTTGCCTGTTTGCCTGCTTGCTCGAGGACTTGGCGCAGGTGTTTTGAGGGGACCACGCTGAGGACCCAGGGGCACAGACGCATCTCGTGCGAGACGTGAATGTTGGCTGGCAAGGTGAAGCCGGGAAGGTAGACGTCGTTGACTCTTGTTGATTCCATGCGGGCGGCGAGATTTGGATTGTGTACCCAAAGATTTACACGTTCGAAGCGCTCTGCCAGAACGATCGCGAGGGCCGTGCCCCAGCTGCCCCCGCCCAGGATGCTGATTGCTACTTGCGCCACTCGAACCTGTTTTCCGTTCCGTTTTTAAGTCGTTCGATGTTCGAGCTATGGCGCCAGGCGATGAAGAGCCCGGCGATTGTCGACGCCAGCAGGATGGGCCAGGAGGGATGGAGGATGAGCCAGACGGCGAAGGGGAAGAATATTGCACAGCAGACGGAACCGAGTGAGATGTAGCGGCTGACGGCTACGATGGCGATGAACAGAATGGCTATCGACCAGAAGGGGAGCGGGGTGAGGTACGCGAAGGCTCCGGCGAAGCTGGCTACAGCCTTGCCACCTTTGAATTTCATGAAGGGTGAGAATGCATGGCCGAAGAGGACTGCGAGTGCTGCGGCAGACATGATCAAGGGGTTGCCTTCTGTAATTGTGTCTGTAAGGAAGACGGCTAGGAGGCCCTTGCCGATGTCGAGCAGGAGTGTGAGGATGCCGGCGCTTTTGCCGGTGGTGCGGAGGACGTTGGTGGCACCGATGTTGCCACTGCCCATTTTGGTGACGTCTTCGCCGGTTTTCCAGCGGACGATCCAGGCACCGAAGGGGAGGCTGCCGAGGGCGAAGCAGAGGGGGATGAGCCAGGCGGCTGTGGTGGTGAGTGAGTTCAAAGTGGAAACTCTCCTATTACTGTGTAAGCGCTGGTTTGTTCGCCGGCCTCACTTTTGTAGAGCAGGAACTTGGATGCGGTAGAGACGCCGAAATCTGCGCTGGGCAGTTGGGCGATGGCATGGCGGATGGGCGTGAGGTTCTGCACGCCTTTGATTCTGGCTAGCGTCAGGTGTGGTGAGTATTCGCGGTGTTCTGGCTGAAGGCCGAGGGTTTGGCAACAGGTATCGAGATCTTTGGCCAGAGAGAAGAGTGTTTCTGGTGCGCGCACGCCGCAGAAGAGAACGCGGGGCTGGTGTGGGTTGGGGTACCAGCCGAAGCCGCTGATGGGGGTTGTGATGGGGCCGTGTTTGGGAATTGCGGTGAGAGCGGCTTTGAGTTGATCGAGGCGATCTTCTGGCCATGAGCCAATGAATTTCGTCGTAATGTGAAAGTTGTTGGCCGGGCTCCAGTTTAGGGGAGCGAGCGGGCGCAGATGTTCGAGCACCAGTTCGAGGTTCCGGCGGACAGGATATTCGAGGGCAAGCCCGGTGAAGAGCCGTAATGAGTTCGGCACAATCTTAGATCGTAACTTCTTTTGCCGGCCAACGACGGTGGTGGCTCGCGAATTGCTGGGGAAGTGGCTGGTGCATGGGGATTTGCGGGCACAGATTTTTGAGACTGAGGCGTATTTGCCTTATGGCGATGAAGCGGCTCATGCCTTTGTGGGGAGGACGAAACGGACTGAGGTGATGTTTGGGCCTGCGGGTGTTGCTTACGTCTATCTGAACTACGGAATTCACTCTATGTTGAACGTGGTGGTGGAGGAAGAAGGGGTGCCGGGCTGTGTGCTGATTCGTGGTGCAGGGGAGTGGAAGGGGCCCGGGAGGTTGACGCGTGGAATGGGGATTGATCTGTCGCATTACGCTGTGGATTTGACTCGGGGGGATTTGACGATCCGGGATGCCCAAAACATTTCGGATGAAAACGTTTTGACGACGCCGAGGATTGGAATTCGCAAATCTTCTGAAATGCTTCTTCGCTTTTTAATCGCCCCGTGATGTGATTTGGGATATACTTTGGATTCCTATGGCAGAGAATGAGAAATTTAAGGCGCTTGCGGCAACGCTAAGCGCGATTGAGAAGCAATTTGGCAAGGGATCGATCACCCGCTTGGGAGCGAGTGAGGCGATGGTACAGGTACAGTCCATCCCCACCGGATCGATTTCACTCGATTACGCGCTTGGCATTGGTGGATTGCCTCGAGGACGCATCATCGAGGTGTTTGGCCCGGAATCGTCGGGTAAAACAACTGTGGCGTTGCAGTGCATTGCGCAGGCACAGAAGATGGGCGGCATTGCGGCGTTTATCGATGTGGAGCATGCTCTCGACCCTATTTATGCCAATGCTCTTGGCGTTGACACCGAGAATTTACTGGTGTCGCAACCTGACTATGCTGAACAGGCTCTTGAGATTGCGAGCACGCTTGTGTCTTCGAACTCAGTTGACATTGTGGTGGTTGACTCTGTTGCGGCGCTGGTTCCGAAGGCGGAACTTGACGGCGAAATGGGCGATACATTTGTTGGTATCCAAGCCAGGTTGATGTCGCAGGCGATGCGCAAATTGACCGGTATCTGCTCGAAATCGAACACATGCCTGGTCTTCATCAATCAGATCCGAGAAAAGATTGGTGTGATGTTTGGCAATCCGGAAACGACTTCCGGTGGCCGGGCACTTAAGTTTTATGCGAGTGTTCGCTTGGATATTCGCCGTATCAGTGCGATCAAGGATGGGGATGTTGTTTCTGGCAACCGAACCAAGGTGAAGGTTGTGAAGAACAAGGTAGCACCGCCTTTTCGTGAAGCCGAGTTCGACATTATGTATGGACAGGGCATCAGTATTGAAGGCGATTTGATCGATATTGGTGTGGCGCAGAATCTGGTGGAGAAGTCTGGCAGCTGGTACAGCTATAAGGGTGAGCGGATTGGCCAGGGCCGTGAGAATGCACGCCAGTTCCTGAAGGACCATCCGGATGCGGCCAATGCGCTTGATGTTGAATTGCGCAAGTTGCTTGGGCTGGCACCACGGATTGAGACGCCAGCTACGGATACAGAAGCACCGGCTAAAGCCAAGAAGAGTGCGTCCGCGAGCCAATAAAACTAGGCAAAACATTCATGTTCGGTTCTGTTTTGCCCGTAAAATGGGCATGAAACAGCATCAGAGATTAAAAAAGGCCCTTTTTAGGGCCTTTTTTCTATTTTTTCTCTTTACATCGTTCCAAAAATTCCCGTATGATGAGGGTGCGCTTGAAGCTGGAACATTTTGGACTAGAAATGTTTTGATCAGCACAGGCCAAACGAAGTAAATCAAGGAGCAACCTCAATGGCTGATCGCATGACACAATCTCAGTTGATCAAGGAAATCGCCGAAAAGCTAAGCCTTACCAGCAAGCAGGCAAAAGAATTCATCACCACCTATGCCGAAATCATGGTGCGTGAAACCAAGAAGGCTGGAGAAGCCACGCTGCCCGGAATCGGCAAGCTGGTTCGTCAGGAGCGCAAGGCGCGCACTGGCCGTAACCCTGCCACCGGTGCCACTATCAAGATCCCGGCCAAGAAGGTCGTAAAGTTCCGCGTTGCCAAGGCAGTAAAAGACGCGATCGTTCCCCCGAAGAAGACCAAATAGTTTTTTCTATTACTTTCCTCCGGTAAGAGACCCCGCCCGAAGCGCTGATGCGTCTTTGAGGCGGGGATTTTAATTTAGGCTCTAAGACTTTTGAGTGCGGCGAGGAGGGATAGGGTTAGAGCTCCGAGGACGAAGACGTTGTGGTAATCGGCGAAGTTGCCGGTGATGAGGTGGACGCTGACGCTCATTACCGGGCCTAGCATGGCCATGTAATCGGCCATCTCTCCGGCCTTGGGGTGCATCGAGATGATCTGGAGTGCGAAGGGGACAAAGCAGGCGATGCCGGCTCCGAGCAGGGCGTAGAAGAGCATCAATGGGCCGGCGCTGGCTGGGGTGAGGATGGCTCCGACGATTGCGATTACGCAGAGGATGTTTCCGGCGAGGACGATGCGGCGGAGGTCCATGGTTTCTTTGAGGCCCGCCAGGTAGCGGACTGAGCCGACGACCAGCCAGAAGACGCCTGAGAGGATGCCGGCAGCTACGAGGGGTGGCAGTAGAGTGTCACCAATGCGGATGGTTTTTGCGAGGACGCTGGACCAGGCGGTGGCTTGCGTCATCGTGAAGACTTCGGCGCAGTAGGCAGTGAAGGCGACGGCGAGTGGGACGGCTGTTTTGCTGGTTTGGGCGGCGGCTTTTTGGGCAGCTTCGGCGGTCCAGTCTGGGAGTTTGCCGCGCAGCCAGAGGCCCGCCGGGATGCCGATGGTGAGGGCGAAGCCGGCGGCGTAGACGGCCTGGCCGGTGTATTGGGTGAGAAGGGCGTTGAGTAGGAAAGATTCGCCGAGGCCGAAGCCAGCCATCGATTCGAGGATGAGTGTCGGATTCTTTGATAGGTTCATGCCCATGCTCTGGCGCTGGATGGAGGTGATGGCGCGGTAGAGGCCCGATAGGGCGATGCGTGAGGCTGCTCCTTGCATCGAATAAGCGAGGAGCAGGGCAGGCAGGCCCTGGGCGAGGACGGGTAGCCAGACGGCGAAGGCTAGCAAGGTGAGGCCGGTTGCGCCGGAAATCTTCTTGCCGCTTCGTTTGAGGTAAAGATTTACGAGTAGTGCGGTGACGGCACCGGTGGACAGGACAAGGCCGAATTGCGGTAGCGTGAGGCCGCTGCGGGTCTGGATGTAGCCATTTAAAACGGCCATTCCACTGAGGTGGCCGAACAGAAACATGGCTATGGCTGTAGGAAGTAACTGCAAGCTGAACTACTAGTGTATTAGGGTAGTGGAGATGCAGGACGTTTATCATTACTGGGCTGGGGAATGGCGCAAGCCGCAGGGTACGGTTAGCTTGCCCGTTCATGACCCGGCGAAGGCAGAGCAAGTAGCTCAGGTTTTTGTCGCTGATGCTTCAGAGGTGAATGCGGCAGTTGAAGCTGCTCATTCTGCTTTTCGGAGTTGGCGTCAGGTGCCTGTTACCGAGCGCGTGCAACCGTTGTTTCGCCTGAAGGCAGTTCTGGAGCGCGACTTTGAGGCTCTGGCACGGACGATTACGCTTGAGTGCGGCAAGACGCTGGCTGAGAGTCGCGGGGAGATGCGCCGGGCGATTGAGAATGTCGAGACGGCTTGCGGGATGCCTTACCTGTTGCAGTCCGGCTTTAACGAGGGCATTGCTGCGGGGATCGATGAGTTCTCGATCCGGCAGCCGCTAGGCGTGGCAGCGATTCTTTGTCCGTTCAATTTTCCGGGGATGATTCCGTTCTGGTTTGTGCCTTATGCGATTGCGGTGGGTTGCTCTGTTGTAATCAAGCCCAGTGAGCGGGTGCCGCTGACCATGCAGATGCTGATGCAATTGATGCAGGAGAGCGGAGTGCCGGCTGGTGTGGTGAATGTCATTAATGGCGGACGTTCGGTGAGCGAGGCTCTGATTGCGCATCCACATGTGCGGTCGATCAGCTTTGTTGGGTCGAGCACCGCTGCCCGCAATGTCTATACACAAGCTGCTTCTTATGGCAAGCGTGTACAGTGTCAGGGCGGGGCCAAGAATCCTGTCGTGATTCTTCCGGATGCGGATCTGGAGACTACCACTGCTGTCATTGCCGACTCTGCGTTTGGCTGTGCCGGGCAGCGGTGCCTGGCTGCCAGTGTTGCGATTCTGGTTGGAGAAGCCAAACATCCTTTTGGGGATTCCTTGCGGGAATCTGCGGTCTCGCGCAAGACCGGAAACGGCTTTGACGATGTGCAGATGGGGCCAGTGATTTCCGATGCTTCGCGCACGCGAATCCATGGACTGCTTGAGGATATTGAAAGGTCGGGGGCCCGGCTGAGTGTCGATGGCCGGCAGCATGATCTGGCGAGCGGGTATTTTGTGCGGCCAACGATTGTCGAAGGCTTGCGCGAAGCGAGTGAATTGTTGCGGACCGAGATCTTTGGGCCGGTGCTGACACTGGTGGAGAAGCCCAGTATTGAGGCGGCGCTGGAGTTTGTGAACTCCGGGGCTTACGGGAATATGGCTTGTCTGTTTACGCGGAGTGGAGAGGCGGCGCGACGCTTTCGCAGCGAGGCTGAGGTTGGTAATGTTGGCATCAACGTGGGGGTTGCTGCGCCGATGTCGTTCTTCCCGTTTAGCGGGGCGCGTGAGAGCTTCTTTGGTGATTTGCATGGGCAGGGTAAGGACGCGGTGAGGTTCTTTACCAATGAGAAGGTGGTGGTGGAACGCTGGCCGAAAGAATGGTCGAGGAAGTTTTAGCGATGCGCTTTGATTCACCGAGGACGATATTGCATGGGGCTGGATCACGGCATCAGCTGACTGAGATCTTGCCGGCGAAGCGAGTGCTGATTGTTACTGACGCTTGGCTGGTGCAGGCTGGGGTGGTTGCTCCGATAGTGGAGAGCCTTGGTGCGGAAGTGTGTGTGTTTGATGGAGTGCAGGCGGACCCGACTGACGCCAATGTCGAGGCTGGGCTTGCGGCTTTGACCGGGTTTGAGGCTGACGGGATTGTTGCCTTTGGTGGTGGGAGTTCGATCGATTGCGCGAAGGCGATCCGGTTTCAATCGGGGGCACTGCCGCTGGTGGCTGTGCCGACGACGGCTGGTACCGGGAGCGAAGCTACACCAGTGATGGTGATCACCGATACGGCAGCCGGGGTGAAGCGGATGACTCGCGATGCTAGGCTGATGCCGGATGTGGCGATCGTGGATTACGAATTGAGCATGAGTATGCCGAAAGCGCTGACTGCGCATGTTGGAGTGGACACGCTGACTCACGGGATTGAGGCTTATGTTTCGCGCAAGCGTCATGCGTTGACGACGGGCCTGGCGCATAGTTGCATTGAGCGTTGTGTGCGGTCTCTGAGGCGGGCGTGGGTGGATGGCGGTGACAGGGAAGCTCGCGAGGCGATGGCGCTGGCTGCGCTGGAGGGTGGGCTGGCGTTTGGCAATTCCAGCGTTGCGCTGGTGCACGGGATGTCGCGGCCGCTGGGGGCTCTTTTTCATATTCCGCATGGGCTATCCAATGCGGTGCTGCTACCTGAGGTGACGCGGTTCTCCTATGGTGGGGCTGAGGAGTTGTATGGAGAGATTGCGGCGGTGTTTGGGGTGGATCGCAGCAAGGCGGCGTTTATTGAATGGCTGGAGGATTTGAACCGGGATCTTGAGGTGCCGCGATTGCGTGATTGTTGTGGCAATGATTTTGAGCGGTTCCGGGCGAGCATTTCGAAGATGGCTGTGGATGCGCTGGCTTCGGGTTCGCCGGGGAATAATCCGGTGGTGCCGACGGCGGCTGAGATCGAAGAAATTTATCTTGCTGCGTGGTGATCGAATCGCGTTTGTGTTCTCGCATTACCGGCAGAGACAAACATGGGACTAGCAGAAAAACGCAAGATCAAAGAACTTCAAGACACGACGATTCCGGAGCGGGAAGCTGAGCTTCTCGAAATCACGGGCGCTCCGATCCGCTACGACATCGATTGGGAAAGCCTGTCGAGTGACGAGGCCGGGCTGAATTTTGTCGATAACCTTTCGTGCCACCGGCTGAATATGGCACTGCGGGTGATTTGTTCGGATGCGCTGGGTCGCGAGGCTGTGGCTGAAGGCTTGAAGTCTGTGAAGCTGAAGAATGTTGCGACGCCGGATATGCGGAAGTTGAGTTTTGCCGGTGGGACGCTTGAGATGCATTGCGCGTATGCGCAGGGGACGGCTGGGTATCACTCTGATGGGGAAATTCGCACAGTGTTGATGCAGGGACTGTAAGCTATTTCTTAGTGATTCAAGTTTGGCAATGGTTTCAGGCAGTTCTGCCGGCGCTGGTTGCGTTGGCTTTGGTGCTGATTCCGTTTCTGGTGATTCAACCTTCCAAGGCCCAGGATGAGCAACAGTTGTTGCTTGTGCTGGGCCTTAAGCCGTGGGCTCCGGTGTTGGGGTTGCTTTGTGTGATCTTTAGTCTGCTGCAGTCACGGCGGATTCGCCGCTGGCCTGCTTATTTGTTGAGTGTGTTGACGGTGGTGTTTGCCGGGCTGGGTTATGTGAATGTTTTTGAGATTATGTTTCACCGGATTGACGAGGCTCAGTTTGTAGTGGCGGCTGATGCAATCGTGGATGGCGATGATATGTTGCTGACGGTGAAGCTGGGTGGGGAATCGCGGGCTTATCCGGTGCGGATGCTTGCTTATCACCATTTGGTGAACGACCGGGTGTCTGGCGTGCCGATCGTTGCTACGTATTGAACGCTCTGTCACACCGGTCTGGTGTGGGGAAGAGAAGTAGATGGCAGGGTGCTTACGTTTCGTCTTGCTGGTATCAATAATCAGAACTTTCTGATGCGGGATGAGGAGACGGGCAGCTATTGGCAACAGATCAGCGGCAAGGCTATTTCCGGGCCCCTTCGGGGGAAACAACTGAGCTTTGTTCATTGGGACGAGTTGAGTTTTTCCGTTTGGCGGGATGAAAATCCGCGTGGCATGGTGATGTTGCCGGTAGGGCAGTACGCGAGCAAGTATGCGGCCAAGGATTGGGAGACCCGGATGAAAAAGGCTCGCGCGGTTGTCGATACATCGAAGACCGGGCTTGCGCCGCGTGAGTTAATTCTGGGAGTGGAAGCAAATGGTGCTAGCAGGGCATACCGGCATGCGCGAGTGCTTTCGCAGAAGTTGATTCAGGACCGGGTTGGCGGGGAAGTGATTGTGGTTGGACTGGATGGCAAGTCTGTGCGGGGATTCTTTGCCGAGTTGCCGGGTAGCGGGGTGGTGCCGGAGTTCTACCGTAAGGAAGAGATTGGTGGTGGTTTATTTGTTGATAGCGAGACGGGCGGGGAGTGGAATTTCCAGGGATGTGCGGTGAGTGGAGCGCTTGCTGGCAAGTGTCTCGCTCCACTCAGGATTGTGAAAGATTACTGGTTTGACTGGCATTTGTATCATCCACAGACATCGATCGTCAACTAGCCTGAAAGCTACTGCTTCTTGCGGATTTCCTCGACGATGATTTTGGAGAAGGCATCCACGAAGGGTGCTCCGCGTCTTACGAGATTCTCTTTGGTCATGTAATCGAGTTCGATATCTGGGCGGACACCGATGTTTTCGATGTATGGTGCGGTTGGGAATTCACTGGAGACGATGTTGTCGCGGCGAAGTACCAGGGAGTTGGTGTTGCTGGATGTGGCTTCCGAGAAGAAGCCGGCAGGCCAGCTACTGACTGAGCCACCGAGTCCACCCGTACGCATGCCTACGATTGGGCCACGGCGATTGTCCTGCATCATGGCGGGGAAGATGTCGCCGAAGGAGACGCTGAATTCATCAGCTAGAAAGATGATGGGTTTGGTGTAGGCAACAAGACTGCCATCGGGTGTACGCAAGGGAAGATTGTTGAGGGTAGGGGCGAGGAATGGGCCGGGGGCTACGGATGAGCAGGCGGGTAAGGGGCCGGTCATGGCGCGGTTTGCCTTGAGGGCGGATTCCAGTTCGGCGACGATGAATTTGTAGGTTTCGATGACCCACGTTTCGGCTCGTAGCAATTCCGCAATACGAAGGGAATTCGAGAAACTGATCAAAAGGGATTGCGTGGGCCGCAGTTGTTCTCCGAAGAAGTAGAACTGTTCTGGCAGGAGGCGCTGGGCGTAGTCGAGGCCAATGCAGCCTCCGCCTGTGTTGCGTGAGACATCAATCACGAGGCCATCGGTATTGGCTTTGAAGAAGGTCATTTCGGCATCGAGTTGAGCCAGGGCGGCGGCGGCAGAGGTTGGGCTGAAGTTGGGAATTCTCAGATAGCCGATGCGTAAGCCTTCGTAGCTGTAGGTGCCGGAGTAGAAAGTGTCAGTTGCCAATCGGCCGAGGCGGATCTGGAAGTTCGGCGGCAGTTGGTAGTAAGGATTTCTTGCTCCATAGCCGAGCACGAAGGATTTCTCCACCACTTCGCCGTCTTCCTGCTCAAAGAGGCGGCGGGCCAGGAGTAGATCTGTTTCAGGGACGGCCCAATTGCGTAAGTCTTCCAGCGGCTTCATTATCTCTTGTTGTGCGCTTGAGCGTTGTGCTGAGAAGGGGGACGGTACGGGACTGTTCTGAATGATGGGCGTGCCGGTTTTGGTCCATTTGAGGGTGTACTTCTTGCGTTCTCCAGCGGCATCGATAAACTCAGCTTCACTGGTATCCCCTATTTCATGGGCCCGGGGATTGACGGATTGTGAGCGAAAGGTGAGTTGCTCTGCAGCGAGTCTGCGGGCGCCGCGCGGGTTGCCGAAGCCTCGATGTTTTGAAAAAGTGTCGATCAACTCCGATACGGGCTTGCCATCGAGGCTTACCAATTCGTCGCCGAGGGCAAAGGGAAAATCTGCACGAGGATAGATAGCAGTATTCCAGGCTTCTAACAATACCTTGCCCTCGTAGATGTCGACGGCGATGCCAAGGTCGGCAAAAAAGTTTGAAGGGAGGCGGTAGGTTGAGTGGCCGTCCTGAAATGAGGCTACATATTCAGATGCAATTTCGTAGTACTCGAGATCTGATTTTGCGGCGCGTACTCTGGCTTTCCACGCTCGCAGGTCGAAGATGTTGACGCCTAAGGCCTGGAGTTTCCAGTTGGCCGGGCCGTATCGCTTTGCATAGAGCGAGGCCAGCACGTCAAAGTCGAATTCTCGTTGTTGGCTAGTCATTTGACTTAAGGCCGGAAGGGCCATTGTGACAACCACAAGTGTCGACAGAAGTAAGTTCTTCATGATGGGCAAAGTATAACAATTAGGGTGTAGAGTGGAGTTGAGAAGAGGTTGTATGAAGATCTTGCTATTCGGTGCGACTGGTAGCGTTGGAGGCCTGATCTTGTCTCAGGGGCTAGAGCTTGGCCTTAGAATGCGTGTGCTGGTGCGGGATGTTGAAAGGCTCAAGGTGAAGCATCCCGGTCTTGAGGTTGTGATCGGGAG
The DNA here is from genome assembly GCA_022843625.1 of Bryobacter sp. GTDB lineage: Bacteria > Acidobacteriota > Terriglobia > Bryobacterales > Bryobacteraceae > Bryobacter. Next base: position 54,586 of record JALHNH010000036.1, read on the forward strand.
TGCTCTGGATGCGGCTTCTGTTGAGCAAGCGCTGGCGGGGTGTGACGCAGTGATTTATGCTTTGGGTTCGCGTCAGGCGGGGTTCTTTTCCGAAACTACCCGGATTCTCATTGCGGCTATGGAGAAGGGGGGAGTTCGGCGGCTGGTTGCCATTACCGGCATCGGGGCGGGGGATAGCAAGGGGCATGGCGGATGGCTTTACGACTGGTTTATTTATCCGCTGTTTACCAAAGGAATTTATGCGGATAAAGATTTGCAGGAGAAGCTGATTCGTGAAAGTAAGTTGGACTGGGTGGTGGTGCGGCCTGCGTCTTTTACCAATGGTCCTTTGGGTGGGCGGCTTCGGGCTTTGGATCAGTTGGCGGGAGTTACTATTTCTGCGATTTCGCGAGCCGATGCGGCAGCCTTTGTTCTGGATCAGCTGATCAGCGACCGTTGGCTGAAGAAGACTCCACTGGTAGGCTATTGAGTGCTCTTATGATGAGAAGTTTAATTTTGGTTTGCGCCGCTTTGATGGCTCAGAGTGGGTCTCGTGATCTGTTTGATGGGAAGTCTTTGAATGGCTGGATGTGGAGTCGCGAGGAAACGCCGCCGCAGCCGTCTTGGGTGGCTCGGGAAGGGATGCTTGTTGCGACGCCGGGGCAGGGCAAGGAGGTCTACCTTCTCACCAAAGAATCGTTTGAGGATTTTGATTTCACGTTTGAGTGGCGGGCTGAGGCTGGCGCGAATTCAGGTGTGAAGTACAGGATTCAGAACTATGGGGATTCCACTCGCCGTATAGAGCCTGTCGGGCTTGAGTATCAGATCACCGACGACGTGACGAACCCGGACGCGTTGTCGACTGTGCGCCATTCGGCTGGTGCACTTTATGACTATGTCGCGCCTGTGAAGAAGGTGCCGGCGCTGGCTAAGATATGGCATCAGTCTCGGATAGTGGCGCGGGGCTTGCATGTGGAGCATTGGCTGGACGGGGCGAAGGTGGTTGATGTGGATCTTGATAGTGAGGCGGCGGAGAAGTCGTTTGAAGGGAGCAAGCGCCAATCGCGCTTTATGCTGCGGAAGCAGGCGGTGCGGAAGTCGCCGATTGCTCTGCAGATTCACGACGGGATGGTGGAGTTTCGCAATTTGAAGATTCAAACGCTAAAATAGGAACCGATGCCTATATATGAGTACCGCTGCAAAGAGTGCGGCACCGCGTTTGAGAAGATTCGCCCAATGCGCGAAGCAGAAGAGCCGATTGATTGCCCACGGTGCGGCCGGGTTGTGGCAAAGAAGGAACTGTCTGTTTGCTGCATGAGCGTGAGCGGTGGCTCTGGCAATGCGATGGCCGGAGGCTGTGGCCCGCGTGGCGGCTTCACTTGAGCACGCTAGCCAAGGCCCGTGTGGCCTTACTTTAGAATCACGGCTGGGACGTCGGCGTCGCGAACCGTTTTGTTGAAGGTGACCAAGTCAGTCTTGAGGAGACCTTCGAGTTTGCGGAGCTGCGAGTTGGTCTTTGTGGCTAGGTCCTCATAGACCTGATTGGATTGTGCTGTTGGGGCGGTGTCTGAATTCTGGACTGTGCCGAGGAGTGCAGCCAATTTGTTGTTCAGCTTGATGGGGTAATTTAGGGGGTCCTGATTGCTGCGGTTCTTGACCTGGTAGAGTTCCTGTTCGACTTCGAGCAGGCTTGTGCTGAGCTTCTTGCCTGCTTCGACGGCAGCTTTGGCTGAGGGAAGTTTTGCCGCTTTAGCCACGAGGTCGTCGACTTGCTTGCGGGCGTCGCGGATTCGGATTACGGCGTCGTTCGCCTGGGTGATTTTGTCGCGAAGTTGCAGGGAAAGGTCGAGTTGCTTTTGGAGGTCGGCAACGGTACTTTCCATGCGGGGGTCGCGGAGGAGTTCAAAGGGTTGTGATTGGGTTTTGCCGGCGGCTGTGATGCGGGCGGTGTATTTGCCGGGGACGGCGCGTGGGCCTCTGGAGTTGGCAGCCCAATAGATCATGCCGGGGAAGCTGGTTGAGTCTGGATAGCGGAGGTCCCAGACGAAGCGGTTGAGGCCGGCCTCTCCAGGTGCAGTTGCATACTTCTGAACGAGCTTGCCGGCTGCGTCGAGGATTTCGATGGATACATCGGTTTTGGCTTTGAGCCGGTAGGGAATGGTGATGCCTTCAGGCGGATTCTGGCCGCCGGTGGGGGCACGGAGGCCTTCGAGGTTTGCGCTGCTGCCGGCATAGCGGTAGTTGGGCTTCGGTGCGTAGACGTAGAGGTCTTCTGTGGGGAGGCCTGAGGCCATTTGATAGAGAAGCGGCAACTCGTCGAAGACCCAAAAGGAGCGGCCCTGGGTTGCGATGACGAGGTCCTTCTCGCGCTTGTGGAAGGCGAGATCGGTGATGGGTACGACGGGGAGGTTGAGCTGGAAGGGCTTCCAGTTGTCGCCATCATCGAATGAAACGTAAAGGCCAGTTTCTGTTCCGGCGACGAGGAGGCCCTTGCGGTTGGGGTCTTCGCGGATGACGCGTGTGAAGGCGGCTTCGCCGATGCCGTTTACGATCTTCTTCCAGGTTTTGCCGTAATCGTTGGTGCGGTAGAGATAGGGGCGGAAGTCATCGCTCTTGTACATGGTGCCGGCGAAGAAAGCTTTAGCTGGATCGTGGGGGGAGGCTTCGATGGAGTTGATCTGGATCCATTCGGGCATGATGTTTTTGGGTGTTGCGTTGGTCCAGGTCTTGCCGCCATCGCGGGTGAGGTATACGAGGCCGTCGTCGCTGCCGGTCCAGATGAGGCCTTTAGTGAGTTTGGATTCGTCGACGGTGAAGATCGTCGAATAGTATTCGACGCTGGTGTTGTCTTTGGTGATGAGGCCGCCGGTGGGGCCCTGCTTGGACTTGTCGTCGCGGGTGAGATCTGGGCTGATCGATTCCCAGCTTTGGCCCTCGGTGGTGGAGCGGAAGAGCTGGTTTGCACCGGAGTAAAGGACCTTGGAGTCGTGGGGTGAGAAGAGGAGGGGAAAGTTCCACTGGAAGCGGAATTTCATTCCTTCAGCGCCGCCGCCCATGGGGTTGTCTGGCCAAACGTTTACGCCCCGGGTCTGGCCGGTGAGGTGGTTGTATCGGGTGAGGAGGCCACCGTAGGAACCGGCGTAGACGATGTTGAGGTTTTTGGGGTCAGGAGCGATCCAGCCGCTTTCGCCGCCGCCGACGGGGTGCCATTCGCGATCGGAGATGACGCCGTTGTTGCCTCTTGATTTGATCTTGATTGTGGTGTTGTCCTGCTGGGCACCGTAAATTCCGTAGGGGAAATCTTCGTCGAGGGTGACCCGGTAGAACTGGGCGGTGGGATGGGCCTGATTGGTCCAGGTTTGGCCGCCGTTGAAGCTGACGTTTGCACCACCGTCGTTGGACTGGATCATGCGCTGGGAGTCGTTAGGGGCGATCCAGAGATCGTGGTTATCGCCGTGAGGAGTGGGGATGGCGGTGAAGGTGCGCCCACCGTCATCGGAGCGATGGAAGCTGACGTTGCAGACGTAGACAGTGTCTATGCGGGTGGGGTCGGCGTAGATACGTGAGTAATACCAGGCGCGCTGGCGGAGGTTGCGATCTTCATTGACGCGGGTCCAGGTTCTGCCGCCGTTATCGGAGCGGAAGACACCGCCGTCTTCGGCTTCGATGATCGCCCAGACGCGCTCGGGATTTACAGGCGATACCGTGACGCCGATCTTGCCCTGGACGCCTTTCGGGGCGCCGGCGTTGTGACCAATCTCTATCCAGGTTGCGCCAGCATCGGTGGACTTGAAGAGGCCGCTGCCGGGGCCGCCGGAATCGAAGCTGTAGGGAGTGCGCTGGACCTGCCAGAAGCTGGCATAGACGACGCTGGGGTTCCCGGGTTCGAAGATGAGATCGACGCAGCCGGATTTTTCTCCGCGCGTGTAGATCTGCTTCCAGGTAGTGCCGCCGTCGGTGGTTTTGAAGATGCCGCGCTCTGGATTAGGGCCGGACATGTGGCCGATAGCGCAGACATAGACGATGTCGGGATTCTTTGGATGGATGCGGACGCGGCCGATCTGGCGGGTGTCTGTGAGGCCAACATGCCTCCAGGTTTTGCCTGCGTCGATCGACTTGTAGACGCCATCGCCGTGGGAGGCGTTGCCGCGCAGGGCTTGTTCGCCCATGCCGGCGTAGACGATGTTGGGGTCTGAATCGGCGACTGCGATGGAGCCGACCGAGCCTGTCTTGAGTTGGCCGTCGCTGACGGGTGCCCAGCGATTGCCGCCGTCGATGGTTTTCCAGATGCCGCCGCCGGTGCCGCCGAAGTAGTAGACGTTGGGCTGGGAGGGGACACCGGTGACTGTCACGGAGCGACCGCCTCTGTAGGGGCCGATGGATCGGAACTTCAGTTCTTTGGCAAAGGGGACTTCATCGGCGGCTGCGGCTGTGAGCGAGGCAAAAAGAAAGAGGACGGATCCAAATCGCATACTTCGCGCAGTCTAGCGCAGTCTGGCTACTGATTCCAGGGGAAGTGGAATGTCGGTGCGTTCTGGTAACGACGCATTGCAAAATTCAGCCTTGTTCCGGTGCCGGGAGCCAGATGCAATGTGAGGTGACGGCCATTGATTGGAGTGGTCTTGCCATTAGTCGTGACGCTGTCGAATTGGTGCTCGGCATAACCGCCAGCTTGAATCGTTATGGTGCGAGGTTCGACAGGGTTGGTGTTGACGAGGGTGACGCTGGCAGTGTCGTTGCCGAGTTGATCGACCAGTGCTGCGACATCTTCTGGCAGGCCAGCGCGCCGTTTCTCGGGATCGAAATAGCGGAAGCGGGAATGCATTACCCAGATGCGGCCGTTTGCGAAATAGCCGCCGGTGGTGAGGTTGAGCAAGTCGTCGGTGGTGACGGGCATGGAGTCGAGGAGGTAGTCGGCCAGACGGGTGTCGGGTGTTGTGGAATCTTCGTTCATCTTCTGCACGTCGGCGCGGATACTGGCGAAGGCTTTGGTGAGTGCCTTCTCGGGGTAGGCGGGATCTTTACCTTCGATGTAATCGAGCCAGGCGGGTTTTGCAGGGATGCGATTCAGATCCTGACGATCCATCGACCAGAGGTAGATTTCGGTCATGCGGTCTGAGAAGGAGTTGTCGGTGAAGTGATACCACTCGGGCTTGCCTTTGAATTTGTAGCCGCGCGGGTCGCCGTACATTTGCGGATAAAGAGTCTTACCGTTTTCCGTCTTGCGATTGGCGTAAAGCAATTCCATCTGCTTGCGGAGGACGGCGATGTAGCTGGTGTCGCCGCTCAGGAGGAAGGCATTGCTGAAGCCCGGCCAGGCACCGTGCATGAAGTAGTTGCGATGGGCGATCTTCTCGAGCTCGCCGTCGAAGATGGTGAAGTTCCAGCCGTAGGTACCTTTCCACCACTGACCGTTGTGTTCCCCGCCGAGTTTCCCGTCGAGGCCGATGTTTGACGGGATCATACCGCCAGTGGCGGCGGCACGCTCTTTCCAGGCGTTGAGATAGTCGAGCGTCCAGTCACGATACTTTTTGTCGCCCGTGAGCATGAAGGCGTTGAGGTGGAGGATGGAGGAGGCGAGGTTGAGATGGGTGTCGCCCGCTGAGTCGAGATACTCGGTGCAGTGGGCCAGCATCTTTGGATAGTACTTGGCCATGTCGAGCATTTGGGACTTTGAGGCTGCGTTGTGCAGGAGGTGGAAGCTGCCGGGGACGGCGTCGCCGACCCAGTCGTAGACGGTGGCGCGGTCGAGCATGGGGCCTTTGGAGCCGGTCCAGATGCTACGGATGATTTTGTGTTTTGGGTCGTAGTTGGGCGCTTCGGGGTCTTCGTTCATGTAAAGGCCGGCGAAGCGTTGCATGCGGTTTTTGTAGACGCTATCGTTCGGTTGTGAGAGGCCGGCGAGGAGGAAGGCGCGCATGCCTTCGCCGGTGTGGAACCAGTCGGACATGGTGATGAACTCTTTATAGTAGGCACCGTTTTCGGCGAGTTTGGTTTGTTTGGTGCGGAGTTCGCCGTATTGCTTGAGGTGGCCTTCCTGTGCCTTGTTGAACATCGTGATCAGGTCGTCGTCGCCGCCGAGGGCGTGGAGGAGTGTCCAGTTGTAAAAGGTTTCGATTGCGTCATCAGGGCCATCGAGGGTGCCCCAGCGAGGTGTGTGGAGGAGGTAGCCTTTCTCGTCAACGTAGCGCTTGTAGAACTTGCGAGCAGCGTCAGAGTTTGCTTTGAGGAGAGCGCGTTCCATCAGCGCCCACGCGGGTGGGGGCATGGGTGAATCCACCTTCAGTACGGGGCCTTGGGCGGACAGGATCGTGACCGAGGCGATGAGGCAAAACAGACGAGGAGTCATCGGTAGACGAGTCTATCGAAAAATTGGAAAGTATTCGAGACAGTAGATCCAGCAGCAAGTGAGCAGAAGCAGGAGCATTGCTTTGAGGTGGAAGTTTTCGAGCCTGGATTGCCACCAGGCAAGGATTGCTGGCGGGACGATTGCAAGTGCAATGGCCCAATTGGGTTGGGTTTGGTAGAGTTCCCAACAGGCAGCGGCGAGGGTGACGCTGAGGCCAAGAGTCCAGCCGAGTTGTGGGGCCAAAGCGAGGATCAGTATGAGGACCGCCGTGACTGCGGTGAAGGCGAAACGGAGTTGCAGAGTGAGGTCAACGCCGATGGCGAAGAGGGCGAGTAAAGGGTAACTGATCTGATGCCAGGCCTTCCAGGGGCGGGCCTCAATTGGTGTTGTATCTGGAACTGCTTTTGTCAGCAGTGCGCCGAGGATCAGGCCGAAGGTGAATTCCATCATCTTCCAGCCGGGAAAATCTTTGATTGGGACGAGGTTGAAGAAGGTGCCTCCACCAAAGCCGATTGCTCCTCCGAGGGTGCCCCAGAGGGCGAAGCGGTAGGCGATGGGGTTGCGGATGAGCAGCAAGACAGCCAAGGCGGAAAGGGCGAGGCCAGCCCAGATTTCTTCTCGTGGGCGGATGAGGCGGTTGGAGAAGTAGACGAGTTTGGGTTGATTGATGAGCATCCAGCCAGCTTGTGTCGCGACCATGAGAAAGAGCGAGACGCGCACGGGACGCCTGGGCATGAGCCAGGCGAGGCTGATGATGACGCCGCCGAGGAGGCCCCAGATTGCGCCTTTGACTGTGAGGCCGAGGAGGCCCCAGAGGCGAGTGTCGGGTTCGCGGAAGAGGCCGATGGTTTGGCCGTAAGTCATCTGGCCGCCAAGGCCGATGCCGAGGGTGCACAGGCCGATGAAGAGGCTGGCTTCGCGGGCGGTCCATTTCTTCTGGTAGGCGATGGCCATAGCCCAGAGGGCACCGGGGATCATTGCTCCCAGGGGGCCGCCGCCGATTGAGCCACGCAGGGCCCAACCAATCGACATCATCAATGCAGGGAGAAGCACTAGACGATCTTAGCGATTTCTTCGAAGGGGAGTCTGGGGCCGCGGGGACGGAGCTTGGATTTTTCGCCGTAACCGAGGTTGCAGAGGAAATTGGATTTGTAGCAGGTGCCTGCGAGGAAGGCTTCGTCGACGGCGGCATTATCGAAGCCAGACATGGGGCCGCAATCAAGGCCATACCCTCGGGCGGCAATCATGAAGTAGGCGGCTTGGAGAGTGCTGTTGCGGAAGGCGAAGCGCTCGGTGAATTCGGGTTTGCCTTCGAACATGGGTACGACGTTTTGGTGTGACCAGAGACGGTCCATCTTCTTATAGAATTCCTGGTCGTCGGCGAAGATGGCGGTGACCGGGGCCTGCATGGTCTGGTTGACGTTGCCTGGCATGAGGCAGGATTTGAGCTTTTCTTTTGCTTCGGGGCTGCTGACGAAGATCACGCGGAGGGGGCAGCAGTTCATCGAGGTGGGGCCCATCTTCATCTGGTTGTAGATCTGGACCAGCAGCGCTGGATCGACCGGAGTGTTCTGGTAGGCGGGGAAAGTGCGGGCTTCTCCGAAGAGAAGGTCAAAGCTAACGTCGTCGATTCTTGTCATCACCTGAAGGATAGCGGAGCGAGCGTGAGAGGGAGGTGGAAGAAGTTGCGTTGGGAGAAGCCTGGTAATGTTGTCAGCGGAAATTGACCGTCCTGCAACTGGATTGACATGTGGAAGTGTTAACCCATGGTAATGTCTTCAATTCTGCGTAACTTCCTTTGCTTCACGCTGTTTGCGTTTGCTGTCCAGGCCCAAACATCGACAGGGTCGCTGATCGGAACTATAACGGATCCGGCGGGTGCGTCTATCCCTGCGGCCAGCATCATCATCACCAACACCGCTACGAATGAACCGTATCGAACGGTGTCAAATGCGGCTGGGAACTATCTGGCTCCCTTGCTGAAGCCGGGCACTTACCAGGTGGAGGTTTCGGCCCCCGGATTCAAGAAGTACTTGCAGGCAGGCATCGTACTCCAGGTGCAACAGCAGGGACGTGTCGACGTGCAACTTACGGTTGGCGATGTGGCTGAGAGTGTGAGTGTCACAGCGGACGCGTCGCTGCTGGAGACCACATCGTCGTCGATCGGTAAAGTGGTCGACAACAAACGAATTCTCGATTTGCCTCTCAATACGCGCAATGTTTACAGCCTGATTTATCTGACACCCGGTGTTTCCGGTGGAATCGGCAATTCTCACAATCAAGTTGGCTATTCCGTCAACGGCGTCCGAGGCGGGCTCTTCGACACCCTGATTGATGGTTCTTCAGCCGCTTTTCCGACGGTTAATGGATTTCATGGAATTTCTGTATTTCCGTCTGTTGATGCGGTAGCGGAGTTCAAGGTGCAGGCCTCGAATTACTCGGCTGAATTCGGAAGGTCCAACGGCAGCGTCCTGAATCTGGTATATAAGTCCGGAACCAACGAGTTCCACGGCTCGGCTTATGAGTTTCTGCGCAACTCCGTTCTGGACGCGAACAATTACTTCAATAATCAACGAGGGGTGCCGCTTGCCAGTTTCAAGCGGAATCAGTTTGGTGGGACCCTTGCCGGGCCGATCCGTAAGAATCGCACTTTCTTTCTGGTGTCATATGAAAGCCTGCGGCAGCGATCTTTCCGCGAAACCCTGTCCACCATGCCGACCTCCGAGCAGCGGCTTGGCGACTTTTCGCAGACGCTAGCTGGTGTTGGCCGCCCGATCACCATTTTTGATCCGCTGTCGACTACGCCGTCTGGCAATTCTGTTGTCCGAGCGGCATTCCCGGGAAACCGGATCCCGGCGAATCGTTTCGACCCGGTTGCTGTGAATGTGATGCGCCTTTACCCGAATCCAAACCAACCGGGTATTGAGGGTTCGCGGCAGCAGAATTTCTATAATGCCGGTTCGGCTTCGGTTGATACCAATAATTATGACTTCCGGGTGGATCACAACATCAATGACCGACAGAAGATGTTTGCCCGTGTCTCACGCCGCTACTCTTTCGACGGCCCCCCTCAGCTCTTTCCCGGTGATACCGGAGTGGCCGAAGGCCGCATCAATTTGAACGATTGGGGCACCAACATCGTTACCGATTACACCAACACCCTCAACTCGTCTTCTATCCTGAATCTCCGCCTCTCCTTCGCCCGCAACTTTTTCCTGTTTGACAATCAGGGCCTTGGCTTTACGCCCTCCACACTCGGGCTTCCTCGCGATCTTGACACCGCTGTCGATCTACCCATGTTTCCCCGCTTTGCCGTTGGCGGCCAAACGGCTCTTGGCGGAAATGACCACCGGCGCAGCGGTTTTAACCAATACGGGTTTGCTGGCAGCTACACCAAAACTATTGGCAAGCACAACATCAAGACGGGCTACGAAGGCCGTCAACTCCGGATCAATGTCTGGGAAGCCCGGGCTGCCGGCACCTTTAACTTCTCGTCTGGATTCACGCAAGGGCCGAACCCCAATACGGCGAGTGCAACCGCCGGTTATGGCTTGGCCTCTTTCCTGCTAGGTGCTGGATCTGGTGGCAACTTCTTTCAGAATTGGAAGAACGTCGCATCTGAAAGCTATTACCACGCCTTCTACATTCAGGACGACATTCGAGTCAACCGCAAGCTGACCCTCAACCTCGGCCTACGCTACGACTTCGATACACCCCGAACAGAGCGCTACGACCGAATGAGCTGGTTCGACCCCTCTGTACGATCCCCGCTGGCGGCGACCCAATCCAACATTGTTGGTGGGCTTCGTTTTGTGGGTGCCGACGGCAATTCCCGCGTCCAATACGATGGTGATTACAACAACTTGGCTCCCCGAATCGGCTTCGCTTACCAGGCTAACGAAAAGACGGTTGTACGTGGCGGTTGGGGCGTGATGTATGCCAGTTCGACGCTTGGCGCACAAGGCACGGTTGGACCTTATGGCTTCCGGGTGGAGACTCCTTGGGTTTCTTCTCTCGACAGTGTTACGCCGCTGAACTTCCTGCGCAATCCCTTTCCGGCAGGCTTTCAGCCCGTGCCGGGTTCCCGCGACGGTCTTCTTACGGCTGTAGGTGGAAACGTAGAGGGGCCCCTTCGTGAGACTCCGATACCCTATACGATCCAGTACAATCTAACGATCCAGCGTGAGCTTCCCGGTCGGGTATCGCTTGAAGTCGCTTACGTTGGTAACCGGGGACGGCAGCTTTCACGGGGCGGGGAAGGCGGTTTTACGCTGAACCAGGTGAATCCACAATTCCTGGCTCTCGGCTCGCAATTGAATCAACTTGTGGCAAACCCCTTCTTCGGCCAGGGACTGGGCGGCGTGCTTGCCAACCGTCAAGTGAGCCGTGCTCAACTCCTCCGGCCTTATCCCCAATTCCTGGACGTTTTGCCTCTTTTCTCAGCGGGATCAAACTCCGATTACGATTCTCTGCAAATGTCTTTTTCAAAGCGCTACTCCCGCGGTATCGTTTTTGACGGGAACTATGTTTGGGCGAAGTCGATTGACGATGGCACGAGCGCCCAGGATAGCTTTAACTTACGGCTGGGCCGGAGTGTTACGGGACAGGATTTTCGTCACCGGCTGGTCTTCAGCGGCGTATACGATATCCCTTTTGGCAAAGGCCGTCAATTCCTGAGCGGCATGTCACGTGTGCCGGAACTTCTGCTGGGCGGATGGCAAGTGAACGGCATCTACACGCTGCAGTCCGGCTCGCTGATCGGTATCGGTGCCGCCAACACAGCGGGAATCTTCAGTATGGCTAGCCGTGCGAACAACAATGGCACCTCTGCGGTTATCAATGCTGATGCCAAGTCGCGCCTCGACCAGTGGTTCAACACCAGCGTTTTCTCGCAGCCCGCTGCCTTTACACTGGGCAACGTTGGCACGCTTGTTCCCGATCTTCGCGCTCATCACACGAACAACCTGGACTTTTCATTGTTCAAGCAGTTTAGTCTTAATGAGAAGTTCCGACTGCAGTTCCGGGCCGAGAGCTTTAATTCTGCCAATCGCGTCCAGTTTTCTGGTCCCAACAGCAATGTGAACGGTGGCGCAGCCTTCGGCCGGGTGACCGCTCAGGCCAATCAACCTCGCCAATTGCAGTTTGGGTTGAAACTACTTTTTTAACTTAGCCTTAATGCGCTAAACGGCGGCATGTCCAAGACGACATCTCGCCGTTTTTGCTTTTCGGCTACTTGGTTCGCAGCGTAGCCCGGCGTGCGGAGTGGGTGTGAGATGTGGAAGAATCTGTTGTAACGAGGTTTCACTAATGAACGAAGACAACAGTCCAATTGGAGAGTTGGTCCACCTTTATGTGGACGGAGCGTTTGGGCGGCGAGAGCTCATCGAACGCGTTCTCAAGGTTACAGGGAACATGGCTGCGGCCATGGTTGCTTTGAGTGGCTACGAGGAAATGAATGCTCAGGCGACGCCAGTGCCCCCGGGGATTCGTGTTGCTGAGAATGATCCGGATATCGAAGCTCGTGATGTCACCTTTGCTGGTGAAGCTTCATCGATGTTTGGGTATCTGGCGATTCCGAAGCGGGCAAAGATTGAGCCGCAGCCGGGAGTGCTCGTAATCCATGAGAATCGCGGGCTTGTCGAGCACATCCGCGATGTTACGCGGAGGGTTGCCAAAGCTGGCTATGTGGCGCTGGGTGTGGATATGCTGAGCCGTCAGGGTGGGACTTCACAGTTTACAGACCCAACACAACTGGCCGCTGCGTACAACCGGACGAATGCGATTGACCGGCGGTCTGATCTGATTAGTTCACTTGACTACCTGAAGCGGCAAGAGAACTATGTGATCCACGATCGCATCGGCGTAGTTGGATTTTGTGCCGGTGGGGGCATGATCTGGGATCTGATCGTCAATGTGAGTGAAATTGCCGCTGCGGTTCCTTTTTATGGGACACCTCCTTTGGTGGCAGAAGATGTAGCAAAGATCCGTACGCCTGTGCTTGGCATTTATGGCGAGACGGACCGAAACTTTACTCGCAATATGCAGATCTCTGCAGGGCTGTTGAGCGCTGCGAGCAAGTCCTACGGGCTGCACATATACGAAGGTGTTGGACATGCCTTCCACAACGATACTGGGGCTAATTACAATGCTCCCGCTGCAATCGACGCCTGGGCGCGAACGTTGGCTTACTTCGACAAGTGGTTGCGGCGTCCTCGCTGATTTACTGTTGCTTTTGCGACCAGGGCGGCGTGATGCCGTTGGTGCGAGCGTAGGCAATCAACTGGCCCAAGTGCTCCGCCATGTGCGTGTCTATGATTACGTAGATTCCGCGCATGGTGGAGGGCTGGCCGAAGACTGGCATCTCGCGGTCGAGGACGGCGGGGCGAAGTGTTGGGAGTATTTTTCTTACCGCCTCAAGGTTCTCAGCGAGTAGTTCTACTGTTTTGTCTTTTGTTAGCGATTCGGATTCTTTCCTCGCATAGTCTTTGAAGCGCTGATCGACGAGATCTTGAGGCGGGGTGTCGGTGGCCATCCAGAGCAAGGCTTTGTTGCCGTAGGCGGTATGCAAGATCACTTCACGGAAGCTGCGCACGCCCGGTGCAGGGCGCCAGTCGAGTTTGTCTTCCGGGATTGCTTTGGCGAGGGCCAATAGTTTTGAGGCAGTGTCTTCGAAGGGGTTCATCAGATCGATTGCTGCGACGGCAGGCTTGACGTCTTCTGCGCCTAGTAGCTCGACGTCGAAGATCAACTCAGCTTTGGGCGGGATTGCTCCGCGGCCCTGCTCGCCGTAGGCCATCTGATAGGGGATAAAGAGGCGCCGTTTACCTCCTATTTTCATACCTTCAAAGCCTGCTTCCCAGCCGGCGATTACGCGCCGTCTTCCCTGGATGAATTTCAGTGGCTGATTTCGGTCGCGAGAGGAATCAAACTTCTTGCCGTTGGTGAGCCAACCTGTGTAATGGACCGTGAACTCCTGCCCTGGTTTTGCGGCAACGCCAGAACCTGCTTCAATCTCGGTGAAGCGCATGCGGACGAAGTCTGTTGGGGTGCCTGCGATCTCAGGGATTTGGGCGAGCGTCAAGAAGAGGGTGAGGAGCTGCATCACTTTTCAGGGTAACTCCGCTGATCTTGCGGGCGCGGGATTCGGTCATCAGAAAGTGAATCAAGTGCGCTGCAGCATCATAGCTGAGGCCTTCAGGCCGGATGTTTGAGACGCAGTTTCTCTCGGCATCGTTGCGGCCTGTTTTGGGGTTGTAGGTGAGATAGGCACCGAGGCTGTCTGGTGAGGTGAGGCCGGGGCGCTCGCCGATTAGAACCAGAGCCAGCTTTGCGCCCAGTTGCTCGCCAATATCGTCTCCTATGGCGACGCGGGCCTGGGTTGCGACGATAATCGGAGCCAGGTTCCAGCCATCGAGCAGCGGGACTAAGCGGTTGAGTAGCTCTTTTGCGTGTCTGTGAACGGCCAAGGCGGAGAGACCGTCTGCGACGACGATTGCTGCATCGCATTCGTCCGGCTGGAGTTTGTCTTGAAGGCGGCGACCGAGATCTGGACGAAGCAAATAGGTGCGGCGGTCTTTCGCTTCTGACCTTACCAGGATGTGATCGAAGCCGAGGGAACTGGGGTCGAGTTCTAGATGAACGGCGTCGCGGGCTCTTGCATGGTCAAGGTCGAAGCGGAGTAGCTCGCTGGTGCTAAGGGATGCGCCTCGCCGCTCGAGGCCTACCCGTGCGGCCGTAAAGGCTCTTAAGTCAATAGCCATGTTTGATCCAGTACGGGCGGACGGGTTGCGATCCAGGCTTCGAATTCAGGGGCTGGCTTGAGTCCGAGGAGAGAGCGGAGGTAGAGCGCGTCGTGGAAGCTGGTGCTCTGGTAATGCAGCATGATGTCGTCTGCGCCAGGGACTCCCATGATGTAATTGCAGCCCGCTGTACCGAGAAGGGTGAGGAGATTGTCCATGTCGTCCTGGTCGGCTTCGGCGTGGTTGGTGTAGCAGATGTCGCAACCCATTGGGACGCCCATCAGCTTGCCGCAGAAATGGTCTTCAAGACCGGCTCGCAGGATCTGCTTGCCGTCGTATAAATACTCGGGGCCGATAAAGCCTACGACGGTGTTTACAAGAAGGGGTGAGTAACGGCGAGCCACCGCGTAAGCTCTGGCCTCGCAGGTTTGTTGATCAAGGCCGTGATGGGCGTTGGCCGAGAGGGCAGAACCCTGGCCGGTTTCGAAGTACATTACGTTTTCACCACGCCCGAGTTCTTTGGTGGCTTGCCATGCTTCATCGAGCAGGGCGAGGTTGATGCCGAAGCTGTGGTTGGCGGCTTCGGTGCCGGCAATCGATTGGAAGACAAGATCGACGGGTGCGCCCTGGCGGATGACTTCCATCAGCGTGGTGATGTGGGCCAGGACGCAGGATTGTGTTGGGATGGCCAGCTTGATGCGGAGATCGTCGAGCATGCGCAGGATTGAGTTCACGGTGCCAACGCTGTCGGAAGCAGGGTTGACGCCTATGCAGGCGTCGCCGCTGGCAAGGCTTAGGCCGTCGAGAGTGCTGGCTGCGATGCCGCGCAGGTCGTCGCTGGGGTGGTTGGGCTGCAAGCGCGTGGAAAGACGGCCGGGCAGGCCAATGGTAGTGCGAAAACGAGTGACGACTTGGCAACGTGAGGCGACTAGGATGAGGTCCTGGTTGCGCATTAGCTTGGAAACGGCGGCGGCCATCTCCGGGGTGATGCCTGGGGCCACGGCTCTGAGTTGATCTTCTGTTGCGGCAAGGAGCCAATCGCGGAAGTCTCCGACGCAGAGTGAAGCGATTGCCTCAAAGGCGGCATCGTCGTGTGAATCGCAGATCAGGCGGGTGACTTCATCCTGCTCGTATGGGATCACAGGGTGGTTGAGGAGTTGACGGAGCGGCACGTCTGCGAGCTGCATGCGGGCGCGTACGCGCTGTTCTTGCGACGTTGCAGCAAGGCCGGCGAGAACATCTCCAGAACGAAGCGGGCTTGCGTGGGCGAGAAGTTGTTTCAGACTCACGACTCACTCCGGTGTGCTTGTGCGAACTCCTCTTCTGGTGAGAGGATGAGCCGGTGGCGGGCATGAAAGGCAAACCAGATCAGCCCGAGGATAAACCAGACGACAGCGCCGTAGACACCCTTGACGTATTCGGTATTGAAAAAGAGGGTGAGGAGCGTGAGGGTTGCGATGAGGCCGCTGACTATGGCTCCAGTCTTGCCCAGGGGGCTCTTGTAAGGGCGGTGCAGATTCTGGAGGTTTCGGCGCAGAAGCAGGTACGACGCCATCTGGAGGACGTAGGCGATGACGGCGCCGAAGACGGCCATGTTGAGGAGGATTGCGCCTACAGGGCTGTCGTGAGGGGCGTAGTGGATGCCGAGGGCGGCGGAGAAGCCCATGGCCGCTCCGGCAAGGAGGGCGCGGTGTGGGGTCTTGCGTTCGCTGTGTGTTTTGGAGAGCCAAACTGGGAAGTAGCCGGCTCGCGAGAGTGAATAGATTTGGCGGCCGTAGGCAAAGATGATGGTGTGGAAGCTGGCGATCAAACCGATGCAGGCCACGACGGCCAGAACCTTGCTGCTGGCGGAGTTGCCGTACGCTGCTACGAAGCCCAGGAAGAGGGGCTCATTGGATGCGGCAACTGCAGCGGCACCCGGGGCACTGCCAGCGCCCAGGGTGAGCGTCATGAACGCACAGAAGACCAGCGTTGCGAGACCCCAGATGAGGCCTCTGGGGATGTCTACAACGGGGTCGTGACTTTCTTCTGCAGCTAACGGTAGTTGTTCGATTGCGAGATAGAACCAGAGAGCGAAGGGGAGGCAAGCCCAGAAGCCGTTGATCCCTTTGGGGAAGTAAGGGGTGGCAAAGCGGCTCAGGTCGAATTGAGGTGCGACCGAGATCCAGTAGATGACGAGTGCGATGAGCGCTGCGATAGTGATGATGAGTGAGAATCGGAAGCTGAGTTCGACACCATACACGTTGAGGGCGACAAAGACTGCATAACAGGCAAGCCACCAGAGAGGCTCCATGGATTTGTCTGTGCCGAAGATGGCACCGAGGTAGCCCCCGATACCGACTACGATTACGGCCGGGGTGAGAATGTATTCCATGTTCTCGGCTAGCCCGGTGACATAACCGCCCCAGGGGCCCATGGCGCTGCGGGCGAAGGAATATGCACCGCCAGTGTGGGGCAAAGCGGCTGCCATTTCAGCAATGGAGAGGCAAAGGCCGGTGTACATCAGTGTGACCAAAGAGAGGGCGACAATCATGCCGCCGAACCCGCCGGCTGCGAGGCCAAAATTCCAGCCGAAGAAGTCGCCTGAAATGACCGCTCCGACGCCAAGCGCCCAGAGTTGCCAGACGCCAGCGTGGCGTTTTAGCTTGCGTTGATCGAGGAATTCTTGACTGGGGGCGGTGTAGCTTGTTTTGACCACGAGGATCAGATTATTGTACCGAGACCGCCTTGAGGCTAGGGGACGAGAGGTGCGCCCGTCGTGCGAGCCGTGCTGGCAGTGTTGCTGACGGTGAGTCTGGATTCGCCACTGGCAGTGCGCAGAACCCGACCGAGTTCTTCTTCAGCGGAACGCGCGGTGATGGTTCGTACGTGATACCACTCGGCTTGTGCACGATCCCGGTCGAGATCGATGAGCAAGTATCCCCTGCGGAAGAGTTCAATGTACTTGACATGGGGGTGAGTTGCGGAAATTTGAGCCTGAAAGCCAGTGGCCTGTGCACGGTCATCAATGCCGGGCGAGGTGATTGCCGGGGTAACGAATTCGACTGCCTGAGCCTGGTAAGTGCCTGTGAAGGGGTTTGCGGTGATCTCGTTACCCCATGAGGAGTGGATGTCGCCGGTGAGGATCACTGCATTCTGAATGGAATTGCCTGCGAGGTGCTGCAGGAATCTCGACTTGCTGGCCAGATAACCATCCCACTGGTCTGTGTTGAGTGGGCCATCGGCACCTAGAAGCTGACTCATCATCACCTGCTGCCCGACGAAGCGCCACCTGGTACCGCGGTCGCGAGAGTTGTTCAACTGGTTAAAGAACCAGGACTCCTGCTCGCCGCTGATCAGGGTTCGATTGGGGGAAGCGATGGCTGGATTGTTGGCAGCTACCTGTTGTGAGCGGCCTTCGAGACGCGTATCGAGCATCACCAGATCCATCAGGTTGCCGAAGCGGAAATTGCGATAGATCTGCCCGTCGAGATAGGGATTCTCGCGCACTGGCAGCCATTCAAACCATGCTTGCGTTGCGACGGCTCTTCTGGTGGACCAATCGCCCTCGGTTGCCGGAGTGTGATTTTCGGCACCTTCGACGTAAGCGTCATTGGTGGATTCGTGGTCATCCCAAACGACGATCCAGGGGTGTTGACGGTGGGCTTCCTGGAGGTCTGCGTCGGTACGGTATTGGGCATAGCGTTGACGGTAGTCGGCGAGAGTGACGATCTCTTTGTTGGGGGACGGAATGCGGTTGAGCGGGGTGCCATCGCCATAGGTGCCGTTGGCATATTCGTAGATGTAATCGCCAAGATGAAGTACAACGTCGAGGTCGGCGCGTCTGGCTATCGCCCTGTAGGCGTTGAAGTAGCCATAAGGATGGTTAGAGCAGGATGCGACAACGAAGCGAAGACGATCCAGCGAGCCAACAGGGAGTGTTTTGGTGCGGCCGACAGGTGATAGCGTGCCACGAACAGCGAAGCGATAGTAATAGGTTGTGTTCGGGTCGAGTCTGGTGACGTCTACCTTTACGGTGTAGTCGAAACCGGCGTTGGTTGAAGTTGTTCCGCGCTGTAGGATGCGGCTCATGGTGGGCTCGTCGGAAATGAACCAGTCCACAGCTATCACGTCGTCGCCGCCAATGGTGGAAACGCGCGTCCAGATGATGACGCGGTTCAGGAGCGGGTCGCCGCTAGCGACGCCATGCTGGAAGACAGCGGATGTCTGAGCTTGAGTTGGGGCTGCAGCGGTGATGGCCAGAGCGCTAAAAGACAGGTTGCGGGTAAACTGACGGCGGGAATTCATAAATCGTGCCTTTGAGGATGACAACTGAGAATGAATACTTCATCAACGTTGGGTTTCAATAACGCGAATCAAATGAGAGGTGCGTTGCGGATTACAAATTTGAGAACTGAGCGGATTCGTGAACCTTTTTTCATTTCGCCTTCGTCCATGGGGAGAAGGAATTTAGAAATATGTGGACTGCCCACTCGCTGGATGCGCTATTGCATCAGATTGCCAATCAGGAAACTACCCCAGAGCCTGTGCTGAGTTGCTATCTGAACCTCGATGCTGAGGGAAGACAATACTTTGAACAACGAGTGAGTCAATTGCGCAATGGGGTTGCCCCGTCGCAGCGACACGCCTTTGATGAGAGTGTTCATGCCGCTCGACATCTCTGGAGATCCAAGGGTGTGGGGAGTCCGGCGATATCGTTTTTTGCGCGTGGCGGACGAAGGATGTACTTGTACCAGGCTCCTTTGGCACGGCGAGTGATCAACCGGGTTACCCAAGGGAAGATTCCATCGCTGTATGGACTGTCTGAGATTCGAGACAACTATGACCGATTCAGCTTGCTGCACATCGTTGGGGATTCGACCGTTTTGTCGCACTTTGAACTGGGCAGACTTGATTTCAAGCTGGGCTTCAGGTCGCCCTTCCGGTCTGAGGTCTGGAAGGAGTGCCTTTTGGAGTGTATGAGGCGGTTTGCAGAACGCAATGCTTCCCTGCCGAATTCTCAGTGGCTGGTTGCCGCTCCTGTAGAAATACTGGAAGAGTGCCGGCGGTTGTTGCGGCGGCCGGTCGAATGCATGCAAATTGATCCAGCAGCTGACGAAGAGTCTGTGCATAACCTAGCCATCGAACACTTCAGGAAGCAAGAGGAATTGCAGTCGCGCCATTTCGCGAAATCTGTGATTGAGCGCAGCAAACGAGGCCAGGCGATTCCACTTGGGCCACAACCAGTGCTTGAAGCGCTGTCTGCCCGAAGCGCCCGGGCGCTGATCTTACAGTCACGGACGCCGAAGGATCTGGCCCTGCGCTGGGTGCGTCAGGATTCTGATGTTTTCACATTCCATGACGAGGCCGTCTGGCTGGCCAAACGCAACCAGATACATGTGGAAATTGTCGAGGAGAGCGATCTGCTCGCTGCCGCCGGTGGCAGTGCCTGTTTGCTTGTGAAGAAGTAAAGCTACTTCTTTACGGCCAGATTGGCCATGATTTTTTGAGCGAAGTTGTTGGTGACCTTTGCATCGTTGCGAGCTGCTTCGTAGAAGGCAGCCTTGGCTAGCTGGTCTTTGCGAGTGATGAGCCCCTCGCGGATGCCCTGTTGCACACGAGGGTCGTTGAGGTCTCGCTGGCCGGCCGGTTCTTTGCTCAAGACCTTGAGTATGCGGTAGCCTTCCTGGGTCTTGATGATATTGGAGACTGCGCCCGCGCCGAGGCTCATGATCAACTTCTTGAGTTCGGGGTTTGCCTTGTCGAGGGTGCTCTCACCCATAAAGCCGAGGTCGCCACCGTTGGCGGCGGTTTGGGGGTCTTCTGAGAAATTGGTTGCCAGGGCTGCAAAGTCTTCACCACTCTTGATGCGCTGCTCGATCATGCGGATCTTGGCCTGGGCCTGAGCGTCGTTTTTCGCTTTGTCGTTTTTAAGATTGCGCACGCTGGGGTCGTCCACGGGGGTGACGAGGATCTGGGCCATGTGGACTTGCGGTTCGGGCAGGTTGAAGTTCGCTTTGTTTGCGTTGTAGTAATCCTTGATGTCCTGGTCGGTGATGTTGATCAGGCTGCGAATTTCTTTGTTGAATAGTTTTTCAATCGAGAGTTCGCGACGAATCTGACCCTTTAGGTCATCAACGCTCATCTTGCGGGCGCCGAGTTGCTTTTGAAATTCTTCCTGAGTGTAGGGAGCCTTCATCTCGTTGAGCTTGGCGTCGACATCGGCATCTGTCGCGAGGAGGCCAAGCTTTTCGGCCTTCTGGAGCATGATTTCGTTGTCGATCAGAACGCGCAGGAACTCGAGCTTCTGGATAGTTACCTGGTCGTCGGTAACCCGTTCATTGTTGCCCCCAAATTGAAAAGCAAACTGCTTGTCCAGGTCGGCATAGGTGATTGGTTTGTCGTTTACAGTGGCGGCGAAGTCTGGAGAAGGCTTGCGATTGCAGCCCGTCCCCAGCAAAAGCATCCCGGTCAGGATGCAAAGCAGTGCGTTTCTCATGGGAAACCCTTATTGTAGACAATAGACGGG
>JALHNH010000037.1:0-29815 GCA_022843625.1 Bryobacter sp.
TCTCCCCCCCAAGCCCCCGTCTCCGACTACTATCTGAACGACGACAGCTATCACAATGGCGCCTTCATGCTAGCCCACCGCTTCCGCTTCTATTCAAATTTTAAGCAGCGCGCAGGAGACCCCGCTCCCCCTCCACCACCCGGCCCTGCCTTCGACTTCGGCACTCCAGACGGCTACGACTTCTACCTCAATCTAGGCTCGCTGGCCAACGCCGAAGAAAAATACTTCAAGCGCACCCAACCCTTCTGGACCGAGCACATGGACCACACCACCTACGACGAATTCTGGAAGTCCCGCTCCATCTGGCGTCACTACAAAGCCACCAAACCCTCGGTGCTCACCGTAGGCGGCTGGTTCGACACAGAAGACCCCATCGGCCCCCTGCGCACCTTCAAAGAAATCGAAAAAGCTGGCCCGCAGAACAAGAACATGCTCGTCATGGGCCCCTGGAATCATGGCGGCTTCGCCCGTGGCGATGGAGACCGTTTAGGCAACGTCACCTTCGGCTCCAAGACCGGCGTCTTCTATCGCGAAAAGATCGAGTTCCCCTTCTTCATGCACTTCCTCAAGTCCAAAGGCGACGGCAACATGGCCAAGGCCTGGATCTTTGAAACCGGCGTAAACCAGTGGCGCAGATACGAAGCCTGGCCCCCACCGAAGTCCGCCAACAAAACCTTCCATCTAGCCCCAGAAGGCAAGCTCAGCACACAGGCTCCAACTGCAGCAACCAACGAAGAATACATCTCCGATCCAGCCAAGCCCGTCCCCTACATCAACACAGTAACGGTTGCAGTAAACAACACCTACATGACCGAAGACCAGCGCTTCGCCGCCGCTCGCCCCGACGTCCTGGTCTTCAAAACCGAACCGCTGGAACAAGACGTCACAATCATGGGCCCAATCGGAGTAGACCTCAAGGTATCCACCAGCGGCACAGACTCCGACTTCGTAGTAAAGCTGATCGACGTCTACCCCGGCGACTACCCGGAACCAGTTCCCGCAACCCCAGTCAAAATGGGAGGCTACCAACAACTCGTAAGGGGAGAACCCTTCCGTGGCAAGTACCGCCAGAGCATCGAAAAACCGGTGGCTTTCGTGCCAAACCAGCCAGACCACATCAAGTTCGAGATGCCCGACGTAGCCCACACCTTCCGCCGAGGCCACCGCATCATGATCCAAGTCCAAAGCTCCTGGTTCCCGCTAACAGACCGCAATCCGCAGAAGTTTCTCGACATCCCGAAGGCCCGAAACTCAGACTTCACCAAGGCCACTCAGCGTGTCTATCTAGGCGGCGCCGACGGCTCCAAAATCGAACTTCGCATTCTCGATTGAGCTACGCTTGAGGTATGACAGTCGAAGCAATTAAGGACGCGATTGCCGAACTCGAACAAGCAGACCGCCACGCGCTCGCCTTTTGGCTGAACAGTCTCGACAATGATGCGTGGGATGAACAAATGATTCGGGACTTCTCCCCCGGAGGGCAGGGCATGCACCTCTTCGATCAAGTCCAGCAGCAGATCGCCGGCGGGCAATCCATTCCGCTCCATCTAAGCCAGAAACCCGAGTGATCTTCGAGCACCGGACTTTGCCCTCATTCTGGACCAGCTACGACAAGCTCCCAGAAGATTTGCGCCCCCGGTCAGACAAGCAGTATCGGTTGTTGGCCTCAAATCCATCCCATCCTTCTCTGCAAGTGAAGCCCGCTGGATGCTTCTGGTCTGCACGGGTGACAGAGGGATATCGGGCTCTCGCTCTGAGAAAAGCAAATACATTCACTTGGTTCTGGATTGGGACGCACGAGGAATACGAACGCCTGCTGCGCAGCTAGCAAACTTGTAATAGCATCAACTCAATGCTCAATCGCCGCGCATTCCTCGCCACCACCGCCCTCGCCGCAACCGCCCAGTCCAGCCCCTTCTCCTGGCCCAACAATAAACGCCTCGCCGTCTCCCTAACGTGGGACGACGCTCGCCTCTCTCAAATCGATACGGGCCTCAAACTCCTCGAAAGCCTCGATCTCAAAGGCACCTTTTATCTCTCCCTCCCCGCCATGAAAAAGCGCGTCGACGGCTGGAAGGAAATGATGCGCCAGGGCCACGAAATCGGCAACCACTCCACCGCCCACGCCTGCACCGGCAACTACCGATTCACTCGCGCGCTCGAAGAATTTACCCTCGAAGAAATGTCCAGGGACATCGACAACGCGAACCACGAAATCGAAGCCACCCTCGGCGTCAAGCCCCGCCAATTCGCCTACCCCTGCGGTCAGAAATTCATTGGCCGAGGCAAGACTGCCAAAAGCTACATCCCCCTCATCGCAGACAAATTCGACACCGGCCGCGGCTACCTCGACGAGATGCCCAACTACCCGCAGATCTGCGACCTCTCCCAACTCATGGGAACCCACTTCGACGGCATCGACTTCCCGGCCATGAAGGCCATCCTGGAGAAGGCCGCCAAAGACGGCCGCTGGGTCGTCTTCGCCGGCCACGAAATCGGCAAGTCCGCTCCGCAAACCACCGACGTCGAAGCACTCAAGCAACTCGCCGCCTACCTAAAAGACCCGGCCCACGGCATCTGGGTAGACACCGTGGGCCGCATCGCAAAACACGTCAATACAAATCGCGCCTAGACTTCCAGCTTCCCCTAGACTTCCAGCTTCCACGGAGCCCGGTACTTCGCCTTCAAATAAGGCTTCACCTCCGCCTGCTTCACCGTCCAGTTCTTCTCATCCCAATCGAGACGAGTCTTGAAGCGCATCGAAAGATTCGCAAGAATACAGGTCGTCGAAGAACGCACGCAAGTCTCGATCTCGCTCTGTGGCTTCTCACGGCTCTTGATGCAAGCCAGCCAGTTCTCCCAATGCGGCACATTCATCTGCCGCATCACGTCATCCTTCTCAAAGGTCAGAGCCTCAACCTTGGACTTCGCATTCGGCACCAGCCAGCAACCACTACGATTCACAATCAGAGTCGCCTCAGTCCCGTGGATCGAAGTCGCCGCACCTTGCCCAAACATCGGCATCGGGTTCGCGGTCCGGCTCTCATAGCTCGCAATAAAGTCGGGGTACTCAAACGTCGCCAGCATCGTATCCGGCGTATCGCGGTTATCGGTCACATGCAGCTTGCTGCCCATGGCAGATATAGCCGTCGGCATCTTCTCGTCAAAGCACTGATGCACCGGGTCCAGCAAGTGGACGCCCCAATCCGTCATCGCCCCACCCGCGTAATCCCAGAAGTAGCGGAA
Source organism: Bryobacter sp. (assembly GCA_022843625.1). Lineage (GTDB taxonomy): Bacteria > Acidobacteriota > Terriglobia > Bryobacterales > Bryobacteraceae > Bryobacter. The sequence continues at coordinate 3,247 of JALHNH010000037.1, forward strand.
GGTCGGGAAGGTTGCCTTCGTCACACCCCAGCGGTTCTCGTTAAACGGAACCTTTGGTGCAGGTCCCAGCCACATATCCCAATTCAGTCCTGGAGGTGGCGTCGAATCTGCCGGACTGCCCCAGCCTTCTTTCGGCGTCGCTCCAGCCTGCCACGTATGAACAAAAGTCACGTCACCCAATACGCCGCTCTTCACCAGTTCGGCAGCCTTCTTGAAATAACCACCCGAGCGCTGCATCGTACCCGCCTGCACGATCCGCTTGTACTTGCGCGCGGCCTCCACCATCTTCACGCCTTCATCGACATATACGGCAGCTGGCTTCTCTACATAAACATCCTTGCCAGCCTTGCAGGCCTCGACAGTCATGTAGGGATGCCAGTGATCGGGGGTCGAAATACAAACTGCATCAATAGACTTGTCCGCAATAATCTTGCGAAAGTCATCCGTGCCCTTGATCTCATAGCCGTTACGCCGGGCACTAGCCTCAGCCCGCTCCAGGTGCGGCTGATACACATCACAAAGCGCAGCGGGCTGCAAGCCCGGCACCTTCATCGAGTAGCCCAGGTTACCCGAACCCATGGCTCCAAGACCAATGAAGCCGACGGCAACACGATCGTTGGCTCCCTTCACCTGGCCTGTAAAAATTGAGGTTGTAAACGCTGTGCTTAGCGCAAGTGAGGCGCTTCTTCTTGTGATTGGCTTCATGTGGTCCATAGTTTCCTTTCCCGTTCGTCTCCGGAAACTATGTATTGTATGCCCTACGCCACGGCGACGGAAGCCGTCTTGCGCGACCCCAGATTCGATTCGAGAATCCAGTCCAGTTGCTCACGCTCAAATGGTGCCGCGCAATAGTCTGCCGCACCGGCGTCCATCGCGTCCAGCCAGTCGTTCACTTCCGGAACCCGGCTCACTACTACTACCGGGCTGCTAACCGCATGCAACAAACGCTCCAAATCGGGGTGGTGGGTTTCACAAAAAACCAGATCGAATCGATCCGCCTGTGAATTGATGCAATCTGTCTCAAGACACGTCGTCTCGTGCACTGTGAGACCTCGGGACAAAAGATATTCGTGAAGTTCTTGCGCGAGTTTCGGTTCGATACCCGCCAGCAAAACGCATTTACCTGTATCGGTCATGTGGATCAACTTCCCGCTTTTCAGCGTTACATCATGGAAAGATCTCGAACTGGGAGGTTTGTAGCGTTGTGAGTTCGCTGCGCCATCTGGGCCGCAGCAATATTTCCTGGTTCCAGTCTATATCCATATTTGCGAGACACACTGGTAAAATTAAAGTTTCAGGAGATTTCATGTCATTTGTGCGACGAAAAAGCGTTGTGGTCGATATCGGCGGAGTTAAAGTTGGTGGCTCCAACCCCATCATGGTTCAATCCATGACGAATACGGATACGGAGGATGTAACATCCACCGCAAAGCAGGTCATGGAACTCGCCAAGGCAGGCTCCGAAGTCGTCCGCATTACGGTCAACACCGACGCAGCCGCCGCAGCCGTTCCCAAAATCAAAGACACGCTCATGCTGCATGGTGTTACCGTTCCACTGGTCGGCGACTTTCATTACAACGGCCACTTACTCTTACGCAAATATCCAGATTGCGCCCGCGCCCTCTCCAAATACCGCATCAACCCCGGCAACGTAAACATCGGCCGCAAGACCGACGACAACTTCCGCACCATGATCGAATGCGCCATCGAATTCGACCGTCCCGTTCGCATTGGCGTCAACTGGGGCTCCCTCGACGGCGCGCTTCTCACCCGCATGATGGACGAGAACGCAAAGTCGGATAATCCCCTCGACGCCCGCGAAGTCACCCTCAACGCCATCGTTGAGAGCGCCCTCCAGGCAGCAGCAGCCGCCGAACGCCACGGCCTCGCCCACAACAAAATCCTCCTAAGCGCCAAGGTCAGCGGCGTCCAGGACCTCATCCTCGTCAACCGCAAACTAGCCGCCCGTTGCGATTATCCCCTCCACCTCGGCCTCACAGAAGCCGGCCTCGGGTCCAAGGGCGTCAGCTACACCGCCGCAGCCCTCAGCGTCCTCCTTCAGGAAGGCATCGGCGACACCATCCGTGCCTCGCTTACCCCGCTCCCCAACGGCGACCGCACAGAAGAAGTCCTCGTCTGCCAGCAGATCCTCCAGGCCCTCGAGATCCGCACCTTCACCCCGCAAGTAGTAGCCTGCCCCGGTTGCGGCCGCACCACATCAACCTATTTCCAGGACATGGCGGACCAGATCCAGCGTTACCTGCGCGAACAGATGCCCACCTGGAAGCCGATCTACCCTGGCGTTGAAATGATGAAGGTAGCTGTAATGGGCTGCATCGTCAACGGCCCCGGAGAGTCCAAGCACGCCAACATCGGCATCTCCCTCCCCGGCACCTTTGAAGAACCAGTAGCCCCCGTCTATGTGGACTCAAAACTCTTCCGCACCCTCCGCGGCGATCACATCGTAGAAGAGTTCATCGTCATGCTCAACGACTACGTAGAGAAGACCTATTCCGCCCAGCGCGAAACCGTTAACGCCTGACACCGGCCGCCTTCCGGGCAGCCTCAATCATTAGATACTCGGCCATATTCTCGGTCGTCACGATTCCCACCAGCCGCCCTGCGTCCATCACAGGCAGCGTGCCGGTTTCGCTTCCCTGCAGCTTCTTAAATGCGTCTTCCAGCATCTCGTTTGAGTCCACCACCTGCACATCTTTCCGCATCACATCCGCTACGGTCTTGAGTTCCCGCAACGCTAAAGCAGCAAACAGATCCTCCCGCCTCAATACCCCCACCACGTGATCCCCATCCATTACCGGAAAATCATGCTGCGACCCTGCAAGAATCAATTCCACAACGCGTTCCAGCGAATCCTCGAGCCCAATCGTCCGAAACTCCGTCAGCATTGCCCGCGTCACCGCCGCCTTGCCCAGCACCGCATGCACCTGCGCCGACTCAGCCTCCTGCCCCGCCCCGATCCAGACAAAGAGCGCAATAAACATCAGAAACGGGTTGAAGAACATACCCAAAAATCCAAATAGCAGCGCCATCCCCTGCCCCACCTTTGCCGCCGTCTGCGTAGCCGACACAAAATCGGTCCGCGTCGCGAGAAACGCCCGCAACACACGCCCTCCGTCCATGGGAAACGCGGGCAGCAAATTGAATCCCACCAGAAACAGATTCACCACCATCAACCGCTCCACCACTGGCCCGGTTGCCACGCCGAGGTCCCCCATAGCCTGCCAACCACCCGTCAGTTGCAACCACACGAATAAAAGCGCGGCGATCACCACGTTCACCGCCGGCCCCGCCAGCGCCACCACCATCTCTTCCTTCGGGTCCTCTGGCATCCGGTCCAGCCGCGCAACCCCGCCAATCGGCAGCAGCGTAATGTCCTTCGTCCCGATCCCGTAGCGCCGTGCCGCCAGTGCATGTCCCAGCTCATGCAACACCACGCAGCCGAAAAGCGCCAGTATGAATAGGACCCCGGCAATAACCCCGGCGATCCCTTCTCCCTTCTGCCAATGGCCGTAGCCCACCCAGGCCAGAATCAGCAAAAAGGTCGTATGAATCTTGAGATCAATACCAAAGAGCTTTCCAACTGTCCAGGACCATGCCATAGAGATGTTCCATTCCGCTTCCTGCCACTTAGGCTCAACAATCCGTTGTCATCATCGCCGTGTAACGCCGCTGCATTTCCTCTGGCGTCACCTTTTCAATTTCGTGACCGAGCAGCCACTCATGGCCAAACGGGTCCCGAACTTTGGAACTACGCTCTCCATAAAACTGATCCGAAGGTATCATCAACTCGGTAGCTCCGGCGGCAATTGCCCGTGCATGAGCCTCATCGGCGTTGTCCACATGCAGGTGCATGCCAAAGGTAGTCCCGCCCAAACTCAGCGGCCCACGAATCCCATATTCAGGAAACTCATCCGACAACATCACCACTGTCTCTCCGATCAAAATCTCGGCATGACCCACACGCCCACTCGGCTCGGTCAATCGAAACTTCTCCACAGCTCCAAACGCCCGCCCATAAAATTCAATCGCCTCCGTAGTAGACGACACACGCAGGTAAGGAAACGCTTCAAGAATCTTCATGCCGACAGTCTAATCTTCAAGTTGAAGCGTTGTCTTGGATATTTTTTCCCGGCCGATAGCGACATGATGAAGCCAGTCAGCCCGCACCGGCCGATACTCCCCCGGCGTGATCCCCGCAAAAGCCTGAAACTCACGATTCAGGTGTGATTGATCGCAGTACCCGCAGTCCAGAGCCAGTTGCGCCAGATTCGGCGACACCCCACGCTGCAACTCCCGCAGCGCTGCCCCGAACCGCAACACCCGGCTATACCGCTTCGGGCTCATCCCCACCATTTCTTCGAAACCGCGAATGAACCGCTTCGCGCTATACCCACACTCCCTGCGCAGTGCCTCGATACTCTCAACATTACCCATCTTGCGAATCGCGAAAGCAATCCCTGCATCCACCGGCCTCGGTCGCAATCGCAAAAGATAGCCCTCAACCACCTCGAGGGTAGCCCCTGGAGTTGCAGCATTGCGAGCCTCCTCCATCCACTCACCCGCAACCTCGACATGCCGCCCGCTCCATTCCGAAGCCACTCCCCCGAGTAAAGCCGCCGCCATCCCGGGTTGAAACTGTACACCCACCACCGGCCCCAATCGCGTCGTATCCCGAACCACAAAACGAGACTGCGCCCCCCACAGCACTCCGTCCCGAAACCTCTGCCAAACCCCATCCCGGCAGATCCCAATCGGCTCCCCGTCCAGCCGCACCGTCAGTGAATGCGCCCCATGAGGCAAAGCCAGCTCAAGCGGATGGCGAGCGCACTCCCGGCGCGAATACCAAAGCAACGCCACCCACGGCCGCAACCCCTCAACTGGCTTGCGACAAAGATACATCTTGATAACCCGAATGAATCCGACACCCCGGCGGCTGCGCCTCAATAATCTTAGCCTCAGCAGCCAGCAAAACCTGCCACCGCGCCGCCACCTCATCCTTAGGCGCAACCTTATGCGCCATCTTCAAAAACACCTTGTAATGCCCCATCTCGGATGCATGCAAGGCCTTATAAAACGCCCCCAGCTCAGCATCCTCAGACACACTGGCCAAAACAGAAAACCGTTCGCAAGACCGCGCCTCAATCAACCCCGAAACCAGCAGCCGGTCGAGCGTCTCGCTAGTCTTCCCGTTCCTCACCAGCCTCCGCAAATCGGAGGCGTAATAACTCTTATGCCCGCGCTCCATCTTGCCGCCCCGGCGAATCAACAACCGCGTCACCTGAGCCAGATGCGAAGTCTCATCCCTGGCCACACTCGTCATCGCCTCCACCCAACCCGGAGTCCACTCATTCGGCCACCGCGTTAGCAAGTCCATTGCATTCAGGGCCGCCTTCATCTCCAGAAACGCATGATCAATCAGCAACGCAATTGGGTCCGCCAGGGCACTAGCCCCCCACGCGACAGGCGTCGTCGACAACAACGGCAACTCTTCAGTCTTCTTCAAAGCACTCACCCTCCTAACTTAGCTCGATTAATAGCGGTCGATACTACTGAAACAGCCAAACCAGCAGCCATAAACCTGCGTAAACTATGTCCTTGAGCACAGCCCGCCAAATGACGGCAATCATCGAATGCGAAGATGATGGATTTGTCGCCCCGTGATCACAACTCGACATCGCCAGCCAGGGCAGGTCGATTGAAGAAGCGTGGGCCAACCTGATCGAAGCCCTCACCCTCTTTTTTGAAACGGCTTCACCCTTTAAAGCCTTGTTCGAGCACAACTAGTCGCTCAGTAAATCTATGGCTGGCGGCGTCTTAGGCTCGTTACATAGATCCAATCGCCTTGCCGTGCCGAACTAGCACACACTACCCTTTTGTACCAGTACAAATACGGGTCAAACCGGTACTGCTCAGTCTTGTGCGCGGCCAACCTTCCTGTCATCCTTATAGCCTCAGAGCCTATCAAATAGGCCGGAAATACAAGATAAAAGGAATTTGAAAGATGAAAAAGGTTATTCTAACTACATTGCTGGCCTTGGCCTCGTCAATGTTTGCCTCTGCCGCTGTGATCACGCTCGACTTTGAAGGTGTCGGCGATTTGAACGCGGTCGGTAATTTCTACAACGGCGGTGCCGGAACAAATTTTGGCGTTGCCTTCGATGGTCCAACGCTGGCTGTAGTTGATAGTGATGCAGGCGGTTCGGGCAACTTCGCCAATGAACCGTCAGGGGATACGATCATGTTCTTCCTCGATAACAACGCTTCGACGATGTCGGTGGCGGCTGGCTTCACCACGGGCTTCTCCTTCTTCTATACTTCCTCCGTTGCTGGTTCGGTTGACGTGTTTGACGGTGTCAATGGTACAGGTGCTCTTCTGGCCACCTTGGGCTTCGCTCGTAACATTGATGGCTGCAGCGGTGATCCAAGTGGCACCTTCTGTCGCTTTTCGGCGGTCGGTGTCGCATTCACCGGCACTGCCAAATCGGTGGTTTTCACTGGTGTTGCAAATCAGTCCGGGTTTGACAACATCACCTTTGGTTCCGAAAGACCTACTGGCGAAGTCCCTGAGCCCAGCACCTACGCAATGCTCGGTGCAGGTCTTGTCACGCTGATTGCCGCCCGCCGCCGCAGCTAACAATCGCCAGTGCGCTGCAACCGCAACCAAAAATCAGCGTTGCAAGGCCCAGGCGAATAAATTGGCTCTAGAAGCAGTAAGCGAAAGCCCTCCGGATCGATTCCAAATCGAGCGGAGGGCTTTTCTGTCTCTCTATATTGAGCTTCCGCCTGCCACAGACTTTGGGTTGTGATGATGGGCCACAGCCGCAGTCGGGATTCTTGGGTAGCCCGAACTCCTCACAAAGATCACATCACCTTGCCTTGCCGGACTCGCGCCCCCCCCCCTGTACCAGTACAAACACGTGTCAAACCGGTATGGTTCAGTCTTGTTTTAGGCCCACTTTACTGTCACCCTGTTAGCCTCAGAGCCTATCAAATAGGCCGGAAATACAAGATAAAAGGAATTTGAAAGATGAAAAAAGTTATTCTAACTACATTGCTGGCCTTGGCCTCGTCAATGTTTGCCTCTGCCACTGTGATTACGCTCGACTTTGAAGGGGTCGGCGATCTCAACGCGGTTGGTAATTTCTACAATGGCGGTGCCGGAACAAATTATGGCGTTGCCTTCGATGGTCCAACGCTGGCTCTGGTTGATTCTGACGCAGGCGGTTCGGGCAACTTCGCCAATGAACCGACAGGGGACACAATCATGTTCTTCACCAGTGCCTCCGCTTCGACAATGTCGGTAGCGGCTGGCTTCACCACGGGCTTCTCCTTCTTCTACACTTCCTCCAGTGCTGGTTCGGTTGACGTGTTTGACGGTGTCAATGGTACAGGTGCTCTTCTGGCCACTCTGGGCTTCGCGGCTCAGCATACTGGCGGAGGCTGCGTCGGTGACCCGAGTGGCGATTTCTGCAACTGGTCGGCTGTCGGTGTCGCATTCGCCGGTACTGCCAAATCGGTGGTTTTCTCTGGTGTTGCAGGCAGCACCGGGTTCGACAACATCACCTTCGGTTCCGAAACAGCTACTGGCGCAGTCCCTGAGCCCAGCACCTACGCGATGCTCGGTGCAGGTCTTGTCACGCTGATTGCCGCCCGCCGCCGCAGCTAACAATCGCCAGGGCGCTCCAACCGCAACCACAAATCCGCGTTGCAAGGCCCAGGCGCATAAATTGGCTCTAGAAGCAGTACGCGAAAGCCCTCCGGATCGATTCCAAATCGAGCGGAGGGCTTTTCTTGCCTTCTTAAGTTACCGCAAACACACAAACTCCCAACACTTTCTTGTCCAATTTCCCTTGAAATCATGTCACTTAAAGTAACCGCCTTGTGCATACTCAATAGAAGTCGTAACTACCAAAAATCCAATTAGTTATGAAACTGGCACCTCCAGCCGTCCAGGCTTGGCTGAGCGTGGTGGACGCTATCGACACTGACGATCCAGCCCTGAAAAATCTCGATCCCGGCGAACGCGCCGCCGTCAGCAAGGGCATCGAGGTCACTGGGACCCTTGGAATGCTCGACCTCGCCGCCAGACGGAATCTTGTCAATCTACCGCAGGCCATAGAACGACTGAAGCAAACGAAGTTCCGCTATCGCAAGCAAATGATCGAAGAACTGCTGGCCCAGCACCACGATCAATAAACGAACAGCATTCTGTCTACTTATCCCTTCTGTTACCATCGACGCTACAAGAGAAGATGCTCGGCGAAACCATAGCCCACTACAAAGTCACAGCAAAACTAGGCGAAGGCGGCATGGGCGCCGTCTACCGCGCCACCGACACCAAGCTCAACCGCGAAGTCGCGATCAAAGTCCTCCCCGACACCTTCGCCGCAGATCCAGACCGCCTCGCCCGCTTCACCCGCGAAGCCCAGGTCCTCGCATCCCTCAACCACCCCAACATCGCCACCATCTTCGGTGTCGAAGACAAAGCCCTCGTCATGGAGCTCATCGAGGGCAACGACCTCTCCGGCCCCCTCCCTCTCAACGAAGCCCTGCAAATCGCAAGACAAATCGCCGAGGGCCTCGAAGCCGCCCACGACAAAGGCATCATCCACCGCGACCTCAAACCCGCCAACATAAAAGTCACCCCCGACGGCGTAGTAAAGCTCCTAGACTTCGGCCTGGCCAAAGCCACCGAATCCGGAGCCACCGCAACCTCAGCCGACTCCCCCACCATGACGATCAGAGCCACCCAGGCCGGCCTCATCATGGGCACAGCCGGCTACATGTCTCCCGAGCAAGCCGCCGGCAAAACCGTCGACAAACGCGCCGACATCTGGGCCTTCGGCGTCGTCCTCCACGAACTCTTGACAGGCAAGAAACTCTTCCACGGCGAAACCGTCTCCCACACCCTCGCCTCCGTCTTGAAAGACCCCATCGACTTAGCAATCCCCCAAGCCCCAAAGCCAATCCAAGCCCTGCTCACCCGCTGCCTCGATCGCAACTTCAAACACCGCTACAAGGACATCGGCGAAGCCCGCATCGCCATCGAGGATTACCTCGCCAACCCCCAACAAAAAGAACAAGCAAAGCCGGCAACCCGCCCCACACTCTGGATCGCACTCGCCGCCACCTTCCTCCTCGCATTCGTCGCCGCTCTTCTGTGGCCCCGAGTCACCCCATCCGAGAAACCCGCCAGCCACTTCAACATCTCAGGGGCCCCTGGATCGTTTATCGTGCTCAGTCCGGACGGCAAGTGGCTTCTGAAGCTGGGAGAAGGTGAGTACCAAGTGCGGCGCCTCGACAGCCCCAATTGGAGGGCTCTTTCAGGAACCGGGGGCGAGTCTCTTTTGGCCTTCTGGTCAGAGGACTCCACTGCGATCGGCTTCGTCTCGGGCAATCGCTTGCGTGTGATTCGTCTGGACGGCTCCCCTTCGCGAGACTTGATGGAGGTTAAGGATTTCCTGGGTGCCTCGTGGCGGGGTGGCGTGAGCGATGGCACCATCTTGCTTGCCTCGCACGGCAAGCTCAAAACCTATGATTTGCGCTCCGCAACCATAAAGGACCTCCCCATCGAATTCAAATCAAACTCTCAACCCGCAGAACCGGTCTTCCTGCCAGAGGGTGAGGGCTTTGTATTTCTTCAGCAGAGTGACGACGGCATGCGCCTCTTCCGGGCTTCTCTCAATTCTTCAACCATCGATCCGTCGATACTTACTCATCGGATGGTTCAATTTGCCAGGAATCCCACTACAGGCAAATGGCATATCTTCTACCTTGCCGGTGAGCGCGAACTACGGAGTAGCCGCATCTTGCTGACCGCGCAGATCGACCCCAAATCCGGCAACCTCCTATCCACTCCCGTCAAGTTGATTCAAGGAGTTTCCACAGTTCCACCTCCAAGGTTTTGGTCGCGATTTTCAGTTGGTGGCGGCGGAGTGCTGTCGTGGACCCACATCTCCGGCACTCTGCCCATCTGGCACCTCAATTGGGTCGATCCCAATGGCAATCTGCTTGCCAGGGTGGCCGAAAACCGCAGCTTCGTTTCTTTCGCTCTATCCCCTGACGAATCCAAAATCGCCGCTCAAGTGGATGAACCGGATTCCCATGTCTGGATCCTCGATAGCAAAACAGGAGTAGGCAGCCGCATCTCCAATTCGTCAGACCAGGAATCCTACCCGCTCTGGGCGCGCGATGGCAAATCCGTCTTCTATGTTTCCTCCTCTGCGGGCGGAACAGAGATCAAGCGCCACTTCCTCGACAATGCGACCCAGCCAGAATTGCTCTGGAAATCGGGTTCGGGATTTGGCATATCAACCACCATACTCGCAGGCCTTACACCCGAGGGCCGCTACCTGCTGGTTCAAACGGCAACAGGTTCGCTAAGCCGCCTGGATCTCCAGGCGCCGTCACCCAGAGAGTTAGAACCCCTAACGCAAGGTCTTGGCTTTGCCAGTCTCTCCCTCGATGGCCGTTCCTTGGCTTGGGGCATGTCCAGAGAAGGTGGACTTGCCGCGCAAGCCTACCCTCCGACGTCTGCCCCCCCGAATCGCTACAAGCAAAGCGCAGATCAGATTACCCTGCCCTTTTTCAGTGCGGACGGCGGCACACTTTATGCGCACTCCAACAGAAACCTTCTAGCCTTCCCACTCTCTCAGGACCGCCGGCTCGGAGCACCAAAGATCCTCCGGCCCTGGATTACTTCAACAAGAGTCGGTGCAACGTCGGGCGTAGCTTCTCGCGACGGCAAGCGCCTCCTCCTCCTCGAAACCGACCAAACAGAAGCCCTCAACGCCCAAGTCCTCACCGACTGGACCACCCTCCTACCCAAGTAGCCACCCCCCATGTAAACTGAGTCAATGAGCATGGCCCGCAAAATGACCGCAATCATTGAACGCGAGGACGATGGCTTTGTCGCCTTATGCCCGGAACTCGACATCGCCAGTCAAGGGATGTCGATCGAAGAAGCTCGCGCTAACCTGATCGAAGCCCTCACGCTCTTTTTCGAAACAGCCTCACCCTCAGAAGTCTCCCGCCGATTTCACAGCGAGGTATTTGTGACACAGGTCGAGGTACCGGTTGGGTAAACTCCGTGTGCTTTCCGGCTCCGAGATCTGCCGGATTCTTGAAGAGCATGGATTCTTTGCCGCCCGCCAGCGTGGCAGTCATCGCATCATGCAGAAGCGTACTGAAGCAACCACCATCACGGTCCCAGTGCCGCTCCACGACCCGGTCCGGCGCGGCACTCTCCTAAGCATCATCCGCCAATCCGAACTCCCGAAATTCTTGTTCGAGCACGACTAGTCGCTCTATCCCTTTGGCCTAGCTGCTATTGACATGGCTTCACAACATCGATTAGCTTCGACCAGGCCGCCGAAATTTTCGATCAGGTCTACATCGTCGACCAGAAAAACGACGACCCACTGCAATACCGTGCCATCGGCTGGAGTCGGGGCGATCTCTATTCAGTTATCTTCGAGGTTCGTAACGACGCCCTAGGCGAATACTTTCATCTAATTACGGCGTGGAAATCAACCACGATGGAGCAGCAACTTTATGCCGAAAACACCTAAACCAAACATCACCGCCGACCAGATCGCCGAAATGGCCACCCGGGGCGAAGATGTCTCCCGTCACTTCACCAACAAATTCAAAGTAGTCCGCCCCATTCAGCGAGTCAACGTCGACCTCACGCAAGGCATGCTCCGCGAACTCGACAGCCGCGCTGCTCGCCTCAACATCAGCAGGCAGGCCGTCATCAAGACTCTTTTGGAGCAAGCAATGGCCGCCTCTCCTCACTCCAGAAAATCCCGCATTTGAACCCTCAGCCCAGACGAACTAATGGAGGAACTTCAATGAGCACTCTTACTCTTCGACTCGCAGACGAAAAGCATGCCCGTTTGCGGCAGTTGGCGTCTGCCCAGGGCGTCAGTATGAACCACCTGCTGGATGAACTCGCCACAATCGCCCTCGCTCAACACGACGCCGAACTCCGTTTCCGCATGCGCGCGCAACGCGGCTCCCCAGAAAAAGGCTTAAAGCTACTAGCCAAACTCGACAAGCATTTCGGCACCTAAGACTCAACCCCGGCCCCTACCAGACCGCCTCAGAATACTTCTCCAGAATCACCTCATCCGCACTCACCAGTTTCGAATTGCGAACCATCGCCTGCGCCTCAATAATGCGGTCAAATACATCCCCGGTCCAGCCGATTTGCAACGCCTCGTTCGTCACCGCCGAAAAACTGGTTCATCTCGGCCTCCCACTCCGCAATTGACTCCGCACTCCAACCCGAATCGCTGGGCTCAATCTCCAGTCCAACCAAGCTCTCTGGCCGTGAAATTCGCTCCGCAAGCACAATCTCCAGGGACGCCCATTGAGGCACTTCTTCCTGAACTTGAAAGGGCTTCTCCCGCAATTGAGACGTCTTCCTCGCCATAGCTAAAGTGTACATTTCCTGCCCAATCTCAAGAGCGTTTTCTTGCTGAAACAAACCCTCGCATGTTACAAACAAAGCGCATGGACAAGACCCTTCGTCGCTACACCAACTTCGACGATATGAAATCGGACGAGTACCGTTACTGGCAAAGCCAACCGGTACACGCACGCTTCAACGCGGTGGAAGAGATGGTCCAGGCCGCCTCCGCGATCAAAGGTTGGAAGATTGAGCCGGATCGACCAAGACTACAAAGACCTTTTGTCCGTCTTCAATGCCCATGGCTTTAGAAAGCCTGAATCCTCCCGGCCCAAACTGAACCCGGGTTCTAGTACCCCGGAGTTGACACCCCCCCGCCCCCACTGCTAGCCTAGGCCTTTGGTTCACAAAACCCGGCAATAGATCGGGGAATTTGAATTGAGCGGGTATCGTCCTCAAAGCCGTTCCGGAGGGGTCGCTGCCTGACTTGTTGGTTTTGTTCAGGTGCAGCAGCCTTACTTCATCCTCGTCGTCGCGCATTCCCTGCACGGCCGCCTGAGGCGCATTCATGTGCCCTACAGCGTCCTGTACGGAGTCCTCGCCCTTGCCCTCCTCGGCACGGTTACCCTTGCTGGCGTCGCCGCATCCTACGCGCGAATGTTCTGGAAAGTCAGCAATTACAACACCTTACGCACCGAAATCGACACCATCCGGCAGCGTTACCTTCGTCTGCAAAAAGAGAACGAGTCCGGCAAGCAGCAGCTAGCCACTCTCCAGGTCCTCGCCAGCGAAATCACCATCGCCTACGGAATCAAGCGTGAGCTCGAAGCCAAAGAACCCCTCAGCCTCGAAGCCAAACTCACACCCACCCTCCACGATTCCATCGAAGACTATAACTTCCTCCGCAACACCACCTTCACCTCCACCTTCCGCAACGCCTTCAACACCTCCAGTCCGATTCGTCCCCGCAATTTCTTCGAAGACGCCCCCAGCCTCTGGCCCGTCCAGGGCCGCCTCACCAGTTTCTACGGCCAGCGCCTCGACCCCTTCAACGGCCACGGCAGCTTCCACTCCGGCATCGATATCTCAGTCCCCATCGGAACCCCAGTCATCTCTACCGCCGGCGGGCAGGTCAAATACGCTGACGTCTACGCCGGCTACGGCCGTCTCCTCGTGATCGACCACGGCAACGGTCTTGAAACCTACTACGGCCATCTCTCCCGCTTCAACGTGATTGCTGGTCAACGCATCGCACGCGGCGAAATCGTAGCCTGGTCCGGCAAAACCGGTCGTGCCACTTCCCCGCACGTCCATTACGAAGTCCGTATGTCCGGCTCCCCCATCAATCCCTATCCCTACCTCAAATCCCAATCGATCCTCGCTGAGTCGAAAAAAACGGAAAAGCGTCCCGACCTCCCCTTCTAATAATTAAGTTTTGATACACTCTGGATCGTGCGATCCAAGATCATTCGTCTCTCCCTAGCCATGTCCTGCCTGGCCCTACTCGGCACAGCCTACATGCGCATGACCGTCCAGAACCAGCTCTCCGATGCCGCCAACGCCTTCCTCGCCTCGCTCAATGAAGAGCAAACCGCCAAGGCCACCTTCAAGTTCGAGGATGACGAACGCTTCTTCTTCCACTTCATCCCAGCCGAAGACGTAGCCAAGAACTATGGTCGTCCCCGCAAAGGCGTCCCCTTTGTAGAACTCACCGCTCCCCAGCGCCACCTCGCTCACGCCATGCTCACCGCAGGCCTCTCCCAGCAAGGCGCCATCAAGGCCAGCACGATCATGAGCCTCGACGACGTGCTCCGCATCCAGGAAAAAGACACCACCGGTCGCCGCAACTCCGACAAGTACTTCGTTTCCGTCTTTGGCACCCCGTCCGAGAAAGGCACCTGGGGCTTCCGCTTTGAAGGCCACCACATCAGTCTCCACTTCTCCTTCGTCAACGGCAAGGTCGCCGTCAGTCCCACCTTCTTCGGCTCTAACCCTGCAGAAGTAAAGGAAGGCCCCCGCAAAGGCCTCCGCGCTCTCCCCCGCGAAGAAGACCTCGGCCGCGAACTCGTCAGCGCCCTCACCCCGGAGCAGATGAAGGTCGCCTTGGTCAACGAGAAAGCCCCCAACGACATCCTCACCTCAGCCAACCGTGTCGCCGCCCTCAACGGTCAACCCAACGGACTCGCCTCCACCAAGCTCAACGCCAAGCAAAAAGAAATGCTGAAAGCCCTGGTTGAAGAGTACGCCAGCAACTTCCCCGAAGAAATCGCCGCCACCCGCCGCGCTCAATTCGCCCGCCTCGCCAATCAGACCTACTTCGCCTGGGCTGGTGTCACAACCAAAGGTGGCCCCCACTACTACCGCGTCGCCACTCCTGAATTTCTAATCGAGTACGACTGCACCCAGAACAACGCCAACCACATCCATGCCATGTGGCGCGACCTCAAGAACGACTGGGGTCAGGACCTCCTCAAAGAGCACGTCAAGAGCGCACACTAATCCGCAAAGTCTTCTAAGAAGGCCCGGACTGCCGTCGAAACATAGCACCCGCTATCGACAGCAAATCCGGGCCTTTCCACATACCGGTTCGCCATCTCCATCACACTCGGATTGAATTCACACAGCGGCGAATTCACCATCCCAGCACACACCTCAATCGCCGCATTCAATTGTGGTGGCAAAGCGATCGACACATGCGGCACAATCGCAATCCCTGCCCGCTTCGCCATCCTCCCCAACTCCATCGTTTCGCTAATCCCACTCCGCCCAAGATCCGGCTGCCAGTAAGTCAGAATCTCCTTCTCAAAGAAGGGCTCCGCCTCATAACGCGTCCGGTAACTCTCCCCCAGCGCCAGCCGCACTCCACTCTCATGCACCAGTTCCACATGCCCCTTCAGGTCCTCAGGCAGCAACGGGCACTCCAGCCACAACACCCGCCGCTCGGCCAGTTCCTGCGCACACTCAATCTCCCGGCCCTCCGGCAGATGCCATAGCGCATCCACCGCAACCTCAATCCCGTCAAACTCCTCCTGCATCCGGTCGATCTGCTCAAGCAGCAAATCCCAGTCACTCTCAAAATACAGCTTGAAAGTCCGGAATCCCCGCGCGTACCACCCACCCACAAAAGCCAACCGCTCCCCCACTGTCTTCCCCGGCGTCCCACTCACATAAGCTGGCACCTCCTCCTTAGGCCTTGCCGAAAGCAGATTTCGCAATGGCTGCCCCAATACCTGCGTAGCCAGATCCCACAACGCCAGATCCACACCAGCCATCGCATCCAGCATGAATCCACCCACCTGCCCCCGCACCCGCATCGTCGAATACATCCGCTGCCACAACCCGCCAATGCATTCCGCATCGGGCCGGAATTCCTCCCCCTCAACAGCCACCGAAAGCAGGCTCTTCACAATCTGCGCCGCCACCTCTGGTGCCAGCGGAGCCTGCGCTTCACCCCACCCCACCATCCCGTCCGACAGCGTCACCCTCACCAGACAAGTTTCAAACTCGGTGCTATACAAAGCCGGGTAATGCGCACTCCAGCGATAAGTCCCTGCTCCACCTACCAACCGGTGCGGGCTCCCGGCGCTACCCTGCGCCTGCCCATGATCTCGAGCCAGCCGGACTGGAAATGCTTCAATTTTTGTAATTCTCACAGGATCCTGAACTAAAATTATTTCAGATTTCTGATACCCTGTCTAGATGGCTCTAGCGCCTCTCAGAAAAAAACGCGCCACCGACGAAGTCTACGAATCGCTCCGCGCGGCAATCCTTACCCGTAGCTTTCTCCCAGGCCAGCGCCTCATGGCCGACGAACTCTGTGAGCAACTCGAAGTCAGTCTCACCCCCGTTCGCCACGCTCTCCAGCAACTAGCGGTAGAAGGCCTGGTCGAGATCCACCCCCGCTCCGGCACCTACGTCGCTTCTGTCTCCGAGCAGGACCTCAGCGAGACTTTCGAAATCCGCCTCGCCCTGGAACTCCTCGCCGGCAAACGCGCCATCACCAACTGGAACCAGCTAGCCGCCAGGCGAATGAAAGCGCTCCTCACCGCCCTCGCCAAACCAGTCCGCAGCCCCGAATCGCTCAAACAACACGAAGCCAGCAACCTCGAATTCCACTACGCCCTCTTCGATATCGCCGGCTCAAAGAAACTCCGCGAACTTTACGAGAGCCTCAACGCCCATATCCAGATTGCGCGCGTGCACGCTACCGAAGGCCCCACCCTCCCTGCTTTGACAGACCGCCTCATTCAAGAGCAAATCGAGCACGAAGCCATTGTCAGTGCCCTCGAAAACAAGTCCCTGCCCGGGCTCGAAGAAGCCCTCCGCACACACATCCTCCGCGCACAGACCAGCCTAATGAGCGCCATCCAGGCGCGCGATGCGCAGCTCCCCGCGAACGAGCCCGCGAAAAACCAAAAACGCAAGCGGGTGTAACACGCCCATAAACGCAAACACCCAGTAGTAGCCCGAATACTGCACCAGCCATCCGGTCAGTGCTGTAAACAGCAAGCCGCCCAGCCCATTGCCAAAAGCAAACATGCCACTCACGCTACCCACCACCTGCGTCGGGTAGAGGTCGTTGGTCACCGTCGACAGATTGGTCTTCCAAACCATGTGCGCAAACGTAACCAGGCATATCGATGCAATCGCCAAAGTACTCGAAGGCGTCGTAGCAACCACCAGACTCACCGGCATCACCATTGCCGCCGGCAGCATCACAGCCTTGCGAGCCGCCAGCACGTTCCATCCACGCGAGATCAGCACACCGCTCATCCAGCCGCCAAACATCGCGCCCAGATCCGCGCTCAGATACGGCATCCACGCCACCAGCGCCATCTCCTGCAACGTAAACCCACGCGCATCCACCAGATACTTGGGCAACCAGAAGAGGTAGAACCACCACACCGGGTCACTCAAAAATCGAGACCCAAACAATCCCCAGCTCTGCGGCAACTTCAAATACTCCCGCCACGCACCAGGCTTCGCCGGCGCAATCACCACAGACTCAAGCGGTCGGTACAACATCATCCACGGCACAATCCACAACACACCCAACACACCACAAATCACAAAGGCCCCGCGCCAGCTCATCTGCAGATAAAGCCAGGTCACCAGAAACGGAGCAATCATCGCCCCCACGCTCGACCCCGCATTGAGCAGCCCATTCGCCAGCGCCCGTTCCTCTTTGTGAAAGCACTCGCTAATCGCCCGGAACCCCGCCATGAAATTCCCAGGCTCACCAAGGCCCAGCAGAAAGCGAAAAGCCCCCAGGCTAAACGCACTCGTAGCAAACCCGTGCAGCGCATTCGCCACACTCCACCAGCCCATAAACACCGCCAGGCTCACCCGCGCTCCCCAGCGATCCACCAGCAATCCGCTACCGATATACATTCCTGTATAAGCCAACTGAAACACGTTCAGGATGTTGGCGTAACCGGTCGGCGTCAGCCCCAGTTCCTTGGTGATCACCGGCGCAAGCACGCTCAAACATTGGCGATCAATGTAATTGATGATCACCGACAGGAAGAGCAGCCCGGCGATCCACCAGCGGCGTTCCATTTAGATTCTCTCGCGCAAATTCTTCAGCTCCGCCAGACTCACGGCATCGAGTGAGGAAGTCGGATGCCGTACCGTAGCCGACGCAATTACACCCTGCGATACCAGATTGTGTTTCATCGCGCTCACACCCATCCCGGGCTGCAATTCAAACCGCAACAGCGGCAGAATCCGAGTAAACACGCTCCAGGCTTTGTCCTTGTCCCCGGCAACCAGCGCATCCCAAATCTCAACCAGCGGCCGGATACAATCACTCCCCGGCATCGTCCCCCGCGCCCCGCGCTCATATTCTTCGATAAAGAACTGCGCGTTCAAACCGCCAAACACCACAAGCGAGTCGCCAGCCGCCGCAACCGTCTGCGTAATCTTCGGTGCCGTCGGCGGCGCCTCCACCTTAGCCAGCTTCACCTGCTCAATCTCCCGCGCCATCCGCGCCAACAGCGGCGGCGGCATCATCACCTGCGTCAGCAGCGGCGCATCCTGCACCATAATCGGAATCCCCGCCCCCTTGCTGATCTCCCCGAAGTAATGCATCAACCCCTCACCATCGGTCTTGAGAAAGAACGGAGGCAACACCATCAGAGCATCCGCACCCAGCCCGGCAAGCTGTTTCGACAACTCAACCGCACTCCGCGTGCCAGTAGCACCACTTGACGCCACCAGCGGTACGCGCCCAGCCACATGCTTCGAAATCGCCTGCATCAACTCAACTCGTTCGCTCGCCTCCAGCGCGTAGCCTTCGCTCGCATTCCCAAAGAGCCCGAGCCCATGAGCCCCCTGCTCCAGCAAGAAGTCTACAAGCTTCAATTGGCTCGCAATATCAAGAGAACCGTCTTCATGAAAAGTAGTAACCAGGATCGGATAAACGCCAGACATCATAAGACCCAAAAGGATATCACGTGTATCCAGAAGCACCCGGCAGGCATCGTATCCTGTAGATGAGCGTGACCCGCCGAAACTTTGCCCTGACATTGGCCGCAGCAGCCTCCGCACCGGCTCAATTCACTCCAATACGGCGATTCCTCGACCCTTCCACCGAAGCGGAAGTCCTCGCATTGTCCGACCCTGCAAACGCGAGTTTCCTCCCCCACCACTACAACCGCTCTGTCTCCTCCCGTAATGGCTTCATCGTCTACTCCACTGAAACCACCAACGGCATCCAGGCCCTCCGTCTCGACGTCAAAGGCGGCGCAACCCGCATCATCACCAGCGCCGCAGCCATGGACCCTAAATCGCTCGCTCTATCCCCCGACGACCGGAATCTTTACTTCGCCGACGGGGCCCAACTCGTCGTCGCCCCAGTCAACGGAGGCAAACCCCGCGAACTCTACAAAGCCTCCTCGCCCGATATCTTCCACAAGGGCATCTCCCTCTCTGAGGACGGCGCCAGCATCGCCATCGTCGACAACAACAAACTCATGCTCGTTGCCACCGCGTCAGCAATGAAATCAAGCACTCGCGTAATCGCAGAGGTACCCGGCGGCAGCGAGCAAGCCGCCATCTCAAAATCCGGCCAGATCTTCTTCCGCACGCCCGACAAAGCCATCCACCTTACCCCAACCACCCCCGGCGCAAAACCCAAACAGCTCCCCATCGAAGGCACCCTCGGCCCCGCCGTTTGGAATCCCGATGGCCGCAGCATTCTCTATCTCAAACTCAACCAGGGCCCCGGCATTCCCAACTCGCTCTTTGAATACTCCCTCGACGCTAATAAAGAGAACCTTATCGGCAAAACCAGCCAGTTCGTTCATTTCAACCGCAACGCCGACTCCAGCGTCTTCGTCGGTGCCTCTGGCTCCAAGGCTCAACCTTTCATCCTGATCATGCTCCGCATCACTCGCCGCGAACTCGCCCTGTGCGAGCACAAAGCCTCAGACCCCACCAGCGTCGCGCCCATCTTCTCCCCAAACTCCCAGCGGGTTTACTTCCAGTCCGACCGCCTCGGCAAACCAGCGGTCTTCTCCGTGCCCATCGAAAGACTCGTCGAAAAGACCGAACAGGAAGACGCCCCAGGCAAGAAAAGCTAAGTCCTGTTAGCGCCGCGCAACCGCTTCAGCCGCCGCTCTCCAGCTAAAGTCTTTCCGTCCGAGATTCAGTAATTGCCGCGCCTTCTCCGCTTCCTTGCGCTCTTCCTTCATCTGGTACATCCGCCGGTCGGCCTCAGCCAGCAAAGTCTCGGCATCTCGGCCATCTTCCGGCGCATGCACTGCCCCAATGCTGATCCCAATAATGTCCTCACCAATCACCTGACGAGCGGCATCCGTAATCATCGACCCAATCCGCCCCGTCCGCGCCACCAGATCTTCTCGCTTGAGCCCGGGCAACACCAGCACAAACTCGTCTCCTCCCATGCGGGCCACATAATCATACTCCCGGCAATTCAGCTTCAGCGTCTGCGCCACCGCCTTCAACAACCGGTTCCCCTCGAGATGCCCAAACCTGTCGTTCACAGCCTTGAACCCATCAAGGTCCGTAACCAGCACCGTCACCGATTCCCCATTCCGGCTTCTGCGCGCAAGCTCTGAATCCAGGTGCACAAACAGACTCCGGGCATTTGGCAATTCTGTAAGAAAGTCCGTTGTAGCTGTGCTCTCGGCCGCTTCCAGTCGTAACAGGTGGTCAATCGTCATACCCACCTTGGAGGCGATCGCCAGCATCACGCGCAAGTTGTCCCGAGAGAATCCATCCTTGTCAGACCGGTACAAGGCAAGTACGCCCACCACGCTCTGCTTGCCCTCAAGCGGCACAGCCAGGGCACTCCGCAACGTGCTGAATTTCGCCGGGTCGTTCAAGTAACCAGGCTCCACGCTCGGGTTCCCATTCACGATCGGCTTGTTGTTATCTGCCACCCAGCCACTCAAGCCCTGCCCCATCGGAATCTCAAGCGATGAGAACAGCCGGAAGTTCTCTCCACACACATACTCCGGCACCAGTTTGTCTCCACGTCGAATGTACACCGCCATCGAGTCATAAGGCACCATACGCTTCACACGCAAGGACAAAATGCTCAGCATCTCATCCAGCGTCAGCGAGCGGCCAATATCCTGCGAGATCTCAAACAACTGCTGCACTTCTTCCCGCGCTGAAGCGATCTGGTGGATAAAGTCCCCCGGATTGCCATTGGCGATTGCCTGTATCGATTTCTTCGTCTGCTCAAACCCAGTGGCCGGCGCAAGCCCGGCCTCGATCTTCACCTTCTTCGACAACTTCGCCTGCGGCTTCACACTGCGAATCGCCGCTTTGGCCATGTCTTCCAACTCCACATAGCGCTTCTTCAAAACCTCCACCACACGCGGATCGAAACTGATCCCGCTCTCCCGCTCCACCACTGCCATCGCCTCGTTCAACGGCAGCGCCCTCCGGTACTGACGGTCACTCGCCAGAGCATCCAGACAATCCACCGCGCTTAGAATCCTTGCCCCAAGCGGAATATCCATCCCCTTGGTTCCATACGGATAACCGCTGCCATCCCACTTCTCGTGGTGCGCTAAAACAATCGGCGAAACATCGTACGGAAACTGCACCCGCTCCAGAATCTCCGCCCCCACCACCGGATGGATTTTCATTTTGTCAAACTCTTCAGGCGTCAATTTCCCTGGCTTTGAGATAATGTGCTCGGGCACGGCAAGCTTCCCGATATCATGCAGAATTGCAGCCGCACGAAGTGCCTCAAGTTCCTCATTGTTCATCCCTAAATCACGGCCAACCTCAAGCGCATACACCTGCACCCGCTGTAAATGCTCATGCGTCGTTTCGTCCTTCGATTCAATTGCCAGAGCCAGCGCCTCAATCGTCCGCAAGTGCAAATCCGCCATTTGCTCAGAGTGCTGCATCTCCTTGTCGATCCGCGCCAGATGCATCGAATACACCTTGTAAAGCAGGTAGAAGAAAAACAGGGCCAGCATGGAATAGCCCCAGTCCAGAAACGCATTCACAAAGCTGAATAACCCGGCCGCCGCCGTACCCACCAGATAAAAATTAAAGCTCCAGATGTACCGTTCCCGCCAGATACGCCTCAAGCTCTTGTGCTCGGTCAATGAAATCACAGCCGCTACCGGAAAGGTGTTGAATAAATAAAACACCGTCGCTGAACAAATCAGCCGAATCGGCGTACTCGCCATATCCAGATTCAGGTTTGGATGAAAGTACACCATATGCGCAATCCATGTCGCCGTGGATATACTCGCAACATTGAAGAAGGTCAGGAAGTTTCGGCTGGGCCCCTTCATCGCCTGCAAGCATTGAACCGCAGTCGTTGTACAGGCAATCATCAGCGTCTCAGGCAGCGTCAACTCCATAATTCCAATCAACACAAACAGAATGTTGATCGGCATGGCTCCGCCATTGCCATTGCTCACGCCAACCCTCAATCCAGCCGCAAACAGCGCTACCAGCAGAAAGCACGTAAATCGTATCAGATCCGTAGATTCCCAGCGGATCAAACTTGCTCCGGCCACAGCGGACCCGATCAGGCCAATCATCAGCACATAAATGCGCGCGGGCAAACTGAGTGAATTCATATAAAAAGGGAGGAGAGCTGGGACGAGACTCACCTTTATTACTGAATTTGATCGGCAATACTACCTACAACCTTTAGTACTAGAAGAAACTATGCGAATTTCTTCGCAAAATGGCCAGATTCTGCCCACTCAAGTATTCTCTAAGGTCTTTCGCCCGCTCGAATCAGGTCTAGTGCTCATGCTAGTTTGGCAGGACTAACCGTAACATCTAGTAGCGGTATTTACGCAGTTTTATGGTTGAAAAACATCAGTTTTTGGGCGTCGAAGCGATTTTAGCCTCGCCTCGCATGCGCGATCTGCTCCAGCAGGTCCGCAAAGCCGCGCAATCCGGGGCCTCAGTACTCTTGATGGGCGAATCAGGTAGTGGCAAAGAAATCATCGCACGCGCAATCCACCACTACTCTGCTCGCAAACTCAAGCCTTTCGTCGACCTCTCTTGCGCCGCCTTGCCCGAAGACCTCGTTGAATCCGAACTTTTTGGCCACGAACGTGGTGCCTTCTCCGGAGCATACGCCGCCAAGCCAGGCCTACTCGAACTCGCCCACAACGGCAGTCTTTTTCTCGATGAAATCGGTGCTCTCGACCCACGCCTCCAGGCCAAACTTCTCCGCGTTCTCGACACCGGCTCCTTCTATCGACTCGGAGCCATCAAGAAAACTCACGCCAATATCCGCATCATTGCCGCCACCAACTCACCTCTGCACGACTCCATCCACAGTGGCGCTTTCCGCAACGATCTCTTCTTCAGAATTGGCCAGATCACTCTCACGGTTCCGCCACTTCGCGACAGGCCCGAGGACATCGAAGCTCTCGCCAGCCACTTTCTCGCTCAGCAAAATCCTGAGCTTCGTTTCGCCTCAGACGCCATGATGGCCCTCTACGCCTACCTCTGGCCGGGCAACGTACGCGAACTCCGCAACACTGTCCTGCGCTCTGCACTGATGGCCAAAGGCCCCCTCCTCCACGCCGATGACATAGTTTTTTCGATGCGTGCGCTGGCCTCTTTCGAAAACCAACCTAAAGATTTCGGCATAGCGGGCCTGGAACAGGCCATGATCCGCCGCGCCCTCGAAGACTCTGGCGGCCACCGCCAGCGTGCCGCGGACTCTCTAGGCATCTCTCGAAATACCCTGGCCCGCAAGATCCGTAGCTACGGCCTCGCCGCTGCAGTCACCACTCAACCCCAACGGAGGCTGGCTTGATCTCCATCAAAAAACAAGCCCCAAAGGTCAACTGGGAAGACCGCCGCGCAGAAGCCCGTCTCAAGGCCAACGGCACAGTCTCGCTCAAGCTCAGCGAAGATTTCCAGGTTGCCTTTGAAGCCCGCCTGATGGATATCTCTGCCTCTGGCTTCCGCGTCCGCCACGCCAACTCAGAACTCCGATCCGGCCAGGAATGCGAATTCACCCTCCCTGGCACCTGCGGCCGCGCGAAAGTAGTCTGGAACCGCACCACCCCGGACTTCATAGAAACCGGCTTTTTTATCCTCCTCCACGAAACCGCTTAATTGACACCTGCGGCAATCTGCCTCAAAGTTCCTTCCTGTTGCAACAGCCAAGAAAATCCTTAGGTGCCCTTGCCTCGGTCGGCAAGCTCCTGACCGTTCACCTCAAGGCTGCATAAATTGTCCCGCCGCCTCACTCTCTTTCAAGTAAACTAACAGGGGAGAAAGCACCCACGGATGCAAGCCAATCGATCGGAGCCCCACCTTGGGCTGCCTTTCCGCACTCAGTCAGAGGTTCTAGCCACGAACGAACTGCTTCGCGCATTCCGTCTGATGTATCTCAGCCGTCGCATTGACGACCGCGAGATCCTTCTCAAGCGCCAGAACAAGATCTACTTCCAAGTCTCAGCCGCTGGCCACGAAGCCATTCAAGTCGCTGCGGGCATGTCCTGTGAGTCAGGCTTCGACTGGTTCCATCTCTACTATCGAGACCGGGCTTTGGCCCTCACTCTCGGCATCACGCAGGAACAAATGTTCCTCCAGGCCGTCGGTGCCGCAGCCGACACGATGAGCGGTGGCCGCCAGATGCCCAGCCACTGGTCCTCCACTGACCTTCACATCATCAGCGGCAGCTCGCCCACCGGCTCCCAATACCTCCACGCCATCGGCTGCGCCCACGCAACGCGCTACCTCAAAACTAACCCCAGAGAGGTCACCCTCGTCTCCAGCGGCGAAGGTGCCACCAGCGAAGGCGAGTTCTGGGAAGCCCTCAACCTCGCCTGCCTCCATCGCTACCCGGTCGTCTTCCTGATCCAGGACAACGGCTACGCTATCAGCGTGCCCGTGGAGCATCAAACCCCTGGCGGTAACATCTCAAAGCTCCTCAGCGGCTTCCCTGGCCTCCTGCGCCTGGAAACAGACGGCCTCGACTTCCGCGCCAGCTTTAAGACAATGTCTGAAGCCGTCGACCACTGCCGTGAAGGCCTTGGCCCCGTACTCGTCCACGCCAAAGTCATTCGCCCCTACTCGCATTCCCTCAGCGACGACGAACGCTTCTACAAGTCCACCGCCGAGCGTGCCCGCGAAGCCGAACTCGACCCCATCGAACGCCTCTTCCGCGAACTCGTCGAAGAAGGCCTCGTCAGCGAAGCAGACCTCAAAGGCCTCATGGCCGAGTGCGACCTCGAGGTCCAGCAAGCCGCAGACCTCGCCCTCCAGCACCCTCCTCCTCTCACCGATTCCATCTACCAGAATCTCTATTCCCCAAAGATCGACATCACCGGCGACTCTTTCCTCAGCGAACCGGAATTCCGGGGCGAGCCCTGCACGATGGTCGACACGATCAACCACACCCTCGCAGAAGAAATGCGCCGCGATGATCGCATCCTCGTCTTCGGTGAAGACGTAGCAGATTGCAGTCGCGAAGACGTCCTCCCCGATGTCAAAGGCAAAGGTGGCGTCTTCAAAACCACCTTGGGCCTCCAGCGCGAATTCGGCTCGAACCGTGTCTTCAACACGCCTATCGCCGAAGCCGGCATCGTCGGCCGCGCCATCGGCCTCAGCCTCCGCGGCCTCAAGCCTGTCGCCGAAATCCAGTTCTTCGATTACATCTGGCCCGCCATGATGCAGATTCGCGACGAAATGGCCAATATGCGTTGGCGCAGCAACGGTGCCTGGGCCTGCCCCGCCGTCATCCGCGTCCCCATCGGTGGCTACCTCACAGGCGGCGCGGTTTATCACAGCCAGTGCGGCGAATCCATCTTTACTCACATCCCTGGAATCCGCGTTGTTTTCCCCTCAAACGCATTAGATGCGTGCGGATTATTGCGTACTGCACTCCGTGGCGATGATCCTGTGCTATTTCTGGAACATAAGAAACTTTACCGGGAGCCCTATAACCGTAGTCCGCACCCCGGTGAAAATTTCACAATCCCGTTTGGGAAAGCCAATACGGTAAAGTCTGGCCAGCATTTAACCATCCTCTGTTATGGGGCGCTGGTCAAAAAATCGCTCGATGCCGCGCAGTTGCTTGAAAAACGGAATCCAGGCAAATCCATCGAAGTCATTGATCTTCGTAGCCTCTCACCGTATGATTGGACTGCAATTGCTGAAAGCGTGCGGCGTACAAGCCGTGTGTTGATTGCCCATGAAGATGTCTTGAGTTGGGGCTTTGGCTCGGAAATCGCAGCAAGGATCGCAGACGAACTGTTCTCCGATCTCGATGCACCCGTCGCCAGAGTAGCCGCTAAAGATACCTGGGTTGCTTATCACCCCTCGCTGGAGGATGTCATCCTCCCGCAGGTTGAGGACTTGGTTCGCGAAGGCGAAAGGCTGTTGGCTTACTGAGGTCCGGCAAATTTGCCATACTAGGAAAGAAGGAACGAAATATGCCGAATCTAGGACCGATGGAACTTGTGTTGATTCTTGGAGTTGCTCTGCTGCTTTTTGGCGGACGCAAGCTGCCCGAATTGGCCAAAGGTATGGGAGAAGGAATCAAGAACTTCAAGAACGCCTTGAAGGAAGAGACCACCCCCACCCCGCCCCCGGCAGATCCCACCCACCCCCCCAAGGCCTAAGGGCCCATCAAATTTAAGATTAGTCGTGAAGGAGTTCGAG
>JALHNH010000037.1:29825-70777 GCA_022843625.1 Bryobacter sp.
GAGGCATGCCTCGAACTCCTTTATGCTTTCTGGATTCGCCAGTGCATTCAGATTCTTCGACACTCGTCCATGAATCGCATCCCTCACCGCCGCCTCCGAAATCTTGCCGCTTACCGTCCGCGGTATGGAGCCCACCTCAAATATCTTCTTCGGCACATGATGCGGGCTGGCCTTCAATCGCAACGTAACGCGGATTCTCTCTTCCAACTCTGCCGTGAATCTTGCCCCTGTCCTCAGCTTCACAAACAACACAATCCGCACATCCCCCTCCCATTCCTGCCCTACCGCCACCGCCTCCTCTACTTCATCAATCGTCTCCACCTGCCGGTAAATCTCAGCTGTACCAATCCGGATCCCGCCCGGATTGAGCGTAGTGTCCGACCGTCCGTAGATCGTAAAGCCACCGGTAGCGCTCGATTGCATTGCCCAGTCTCCGTGGTGCCACACTCCCGGGAAACGCGCAAAATAGGCGGCGTGGTACGCCTCCCCACTCGCATCGTTCCAAAATCCCAGCGGCATCGACGGAAACCGGTTCACACACACCAGATCCCCAGCCTCATCCCAAACCCTCTCCCCTTGCGCATTCCACACCTGCACATCCATCCCCAGCCCGGCCACCTGAATCTCCCCGCGCGTCACCTCCCCCAGCGGATTCCCCAAGACAAAACACGAAATGATATCAGTGCCCCCGGAGATCGACGCCAGATGCACCCCCGGCTTCACATCCCGCCACACAAAATCAAAGCTCCCCGGCAACAACGGCGACCCCGTCGACAACACCTGCCGCAAGCTCTCCAGTTTGTGATGCTCCACTGGCCGGTACCCCTGCTTCTCAAGCAATGCCAGATACTTCGCGCTAGTCCCAAAATGCGCTACTCCATCCTTCTCCGCCATCCGCCACAACACACCTGCATCGGGATATAGCGGCGACCCGTTGTACAGCACCAGGCAGGCCCCCGACACCAACCCCACCGCCAGCCAGTTCCACATCATCCATCCACAAGTCGTGTAGTAAAAGAGCCTCTCCCCATTCTGCAAATCGACATGCAGCATCTGCTCTTTTACGATCTGCACCAGCGTCCCACCCGCCGAATGCACAATACATTTTGGCAACCCGGTTGTGCCGCTGGAAAACAGAACAAACAGCGGCTGCGCCCCGTCCAGCCGTTCAAACTCAAGCTCCACATCCGCCTCGACACAAAGTTCTTCCACCAGCAGCACAGCCTCAACCGTTGGCATCGCCGCAACCACCTCTGCCATCCTCTCCCCAAGCGGATAATTCTTACCGCCAAACTGATACTGCCCTGTCGTAAACAGCAACCGGGGCCCCAGTTGCGCAAACCGGTCGATGATCCCCTGCGCTCCAAAGTCCGGCGAACAGGACGACCAAATCGCCCCAATAGAAGCCGTCGCCAGCATCAGCGCCACTGTCTCAGGCAGGTTCGGCAACACTGCCGCAATCCGGTCCCCGGCGGTAATCCCCCTCCTACGCATCAACTGCGCATACACACCTACAGCTCTCTTTAAATCCTCACCCTTCCACGTCAACTCAACCCCAGCCTCATCCCGATAAAGCAACGCCGTCTCACTCGAACAATGCCGCAACATCAACTCGGCAAAATTGAAGGCCTCACCCTCTTCAGGCAATTCGGAAAATCGTCGAAACTCCCGCCAAAATTCCGCAGAAGAATCCACCGACCACCGGTGCAACGAAGCAAAATCCCCATGCCCGGTAAGTGTTAAAAACTTAGCGAGGTGCAACCGCTACGCCTTCCTCAGCAAGTCCGGGATTTCACCCGCTGCCAGCGGCCGCGACAAATAGTAACCCTGCACCAATGCAAAACCCATGTTCTGCAACAAATCCAGTTGCTCCTGATTCTCGATCCCCTCCACCACAATCTCCATACCCAGGTCTAGCGCCAGAGATTTCAGTGTCTTCAGGATCACTCTTGATTTCTCCTCTCTCACGCAGTTCTTCACAAACGACTCCGATATCTTGATCCCGTCGACGGGAAAATGCGAAAGATACTGAAAAGAAGAATACCCCTCGCCGAAGTCATCCAGCCAGATCTTCACCCCGGCATCACGCAATCGCCCCAGCCCCGCAGCCGTCCGATGATTGGTATCCACAAACACACTCTCTGTGATCTCGAAAATAATCTTCGAGGCTTGAATCGCCGGCTGTTTCAGCAATGTGTGAAACTGTTCCTCCATTACAAAAGAAGGAAAGTGCCGCCCTGAAATATTGATACTCACTGGCACGGCTCGAATCCCTGGCTGCAGTAATCTCCAGTACTCAAGCTGCCGCTCCAGCCGCTCCAGTCCCTGCATATCCAGTCGCAGCACCAAACCCGAATCCTCTGCCAGCGAAATAAAGGAGGCAGGCGAGACTACTCCAAGCCGCGGATGTCTCCACCGCACCAGAGCCTCCAGCAACTCTACTTTTCCTGTTCCAGGCTCAAAGACCGGCTGAAACTCAAAGAAGAACTCATCCAGATCAAGCGCACTCGTCAGATCAAACTCAAGGGACGCCTGCTCCATCGATTTCCACCCGCGAGACATCTTCGACACCACTAGCCCCTCTCGCCGCTGCTTGGCCAACTGCAAAGCCGAATCTGCGTTCCTCAACAACATGTCCACCGTACAATCCATTCCTCGCGGATACGCAAGCCCAGCCCGCGCCGGTAAGCTCACCTGATTTGTCCCTAACGTAAAAGGCACCGCAAGCGCAGCCAGAATGCTCCGCATCAACTCCTCTACATTCCCTGGTTCACCCACGCTTCGCAGCAGCAATGCAAAGCGATCGGAACCAAAACCCGCTACTCGATCTTCTGTCGGCAGCACTGCAGAAATCCGCCGCTGCACTTCTTCGAGCAACTTGTCCCCCTCGCTGTAGCCAAACGAATCGTTCACCGCATGAAACCGCACCAGATCCACAAAAGCAATGGCGAAGAATGGCGCAGTCTCTGAAGAACACCACTCGTCCACACAATTCGAAAGCCCCTGACGAAACTCCGCCACACTCACGCCCTTCGCCCCCGCTGGTCCGGCACTCTTGCTGGCAACCGGCGGCAGCACCAGATCCGTAATGTCTTCAGTCAACGATGCAACCAACAGCTCACCCGAGGCGCTTTCAACAAACGGATGCACTTTCACCCTCAAACGCCGGTAGTCCCCAAAGTGGTTCAGCACCCGGAACTCATATTCCTGCGCCGCCCCAGACCTGTCCGCTTCCAGTCTCACCCTCATCATTTCCCGATCCTCGGGATGCACCCGGTCCAGTGCCGCACCTGCCGCTACAAATAGTGCCGACGGCTCCTGTCCGTAAATCCGCTCATATGCGGGGCTGATATAGAGATATCGCTCCATCGAGCGAATCGCAAGGATCACTGGCAATCCGGAACTGGCCCCATCCAGTTGTGGAATTGAAAAGGCAATGGGAATTTCCGTCGATTGTGCCGGGATCCTCAACGCCCCAACCGCCGAATTTTTCCCGGCCGCCTGATTGAAAACCGTGATCTCGCCGTTCTCGTTCAGCACGATTACCGCTTCATCAAACTGTTCTATCAGTTCTCGAATGGCCGGCCACATCAAACAACTCCTCGATATCTAATTCTGAACCGCAATATCGAAAAATACAGTTTCGACTTTTTCCGGCCGTGCAAATTGCAGGATCAGCCGATACTCCCCGGGCGAAGGAAATCCAAACGGAAAACTAAACTCGGCAGGCACGGCGGCACCACCAGCCTCTTTCGCATGCGAAGATGCTAGCACATTGGAGTTTAAAGGCAAAAGGTTATTCTGCGCCATTTCATAAGCTGCCATCGAAATATTGCCGCTCGGGTGTATGTGCGAGAAAACAGTGAAGTCCTTTTTCACGACTGCCATATGCGCCGCCATGCCCAAATACTCTCGTAAATTCGCTGCCGGATTCCCATCTTTATCCTCCACTCGAAACCGCAGTGTCACCGCCTGATTTGCTGCCACCCTCTCCGGCCTCTCAAAAACCACTCCCTCGCCTGGGCCTTGAAATACAGCCCCTGCATCATCAGGCGATGCCCCAGGCCCCGTCTGCTCCCGAGGCAAAGATACCTTCGCCGTCAGCGTCTCCGGGAACCCCGACTTATGCACCACGTCGGCAAACAACCGGTACTCACCAGCAGGCATTGCAGGCAGCCCAAGCGAAAACTTACCCACTCCATCCCGGTTCGGATGCAAATGATAAACCGCATCAGGCCCAGGTTCCCTCACGGCATACAAATGCATCAAATGTCCATGATCCAAAACAAGATCATCCACCTCGCGCTGCTGCGGGCTCTCGATTTCAAGCGATAACCTGGCCCCGCTCAAACTCGCCTTCAGCCCAAGCGGCTTGTAGATCGAGCGCGCATAGGCCCGCGATTCGATCTCCCACCACCCGCGTCCAAACCAGATCAACACCCCAGCAACCACCAACCCCGCCACCATCCCCATCCGGCCCGAGCGCATAAGCCTGGCATCGGGAACCATCCCAGGCGCCAGTTGAGCCTCCCGTAGCGCCGCACCGCCAATCCCCACTACACCCGCCGCCAGCAAAACCATCAACAGTGTCAATACTCCTCCCGTCATGCTGTCCATCTTCGTCACGCGTTGCGACATTGCAGGCACCGGCACTGCCACCACCCCTCCCCCGCGGTCCCCCTCTACCATGGCCCTTACCTGCCAAGCCCCACTGTGCGTGATCCACAACCCGCCAGTAAACAGCTGGGGGTCTTCTTTAGACTGCACCGCCAGATCTGGCGTCGGCGGATACTTGGCTCCCGCGCCCGTAAGCGCCATCGGTGTGATCCGGATCCCTTTGACATCCTTGGCCGCCGAGCGTATCGAGATCTCAGCCACCCCTGGAATCACCTCCGGTGGCCGTATCGTCACGTAAAGTGGATAAGGGCCGGCCAGTCCCTCAAAGAAAACATCATTCACGCCAACGTGAGCCGCCAGCGTAAAGCACAACAAAACAGTAATGGCCAGTATCTTCAACGCTGCACCGTGCGCATCCAGTTGCCAAAGCCCAATCCAACCCGGGACGTCAGCACAGACACTAGCGCCGCCTGCCCCATCACCAACCCAAATCCAGCCATAGTCACCTCAGCGTCTCGGATGGCAAACAACCCCCTCCGCTGATACGAATTCGGGTGAACGGAGAAGCCAAAATGATTGGAACCAAAGAACCAGTTCTTGGCCCCATCCGACATCAGAAAATTGGCGAACGGCCATTGTACGGCTAGAAATACACCAAAAAAAACTAGGCCGCCACCAAGTGCTTGCAGCCACAACGAACGCTTCTCAAACCGTTGCCAAAACAGATCCAGCCCAACAGCGGGTATCAACACCAAAAGCGGAAACCCGGCCGGCACCAGGTAAGTCGTCGGAAAGTACACCGGGCCCAGCTTCGGCTCAGCCGGAAACAACGGCAATATCCACAAAAAGCCCAACAAAAAAACTGTGTACACCCCAGCAGTGATCGTAGCTGACCACTTATGTCCGCTCGCCCGGGACATCGCTGCCAGCGCCAGCGGCACAAAAGT
Source organism: Bryobacter sp. (assembly GCA_022843625.1). GTDB lineage: Bacteria > Acidobacteriota > Terriglobia > Bryobacterales > Bryobacteraceae > Bryobacter. The sequence goes on from JALHNH010000037.1 coordinate 35,390, forward strand.
GCAAACGCTCCGGTAAAAGAACGCAGTGTGCATCGCCACGCGCGAAGTCAATTCCAAAATCAGAATCGTAAACGTAATCAGAATCAGACCACCCAGATAAAGAAAGAGCCGCTCCAGCTTCTGCCGTTTCTCAACGCTGGTAGCCCGGTTCATGTGTCCGAGCGTCAGAATCACAGCACCCAACTGCAGAGACAAAAAACCAAAGATCAGCAATACATGCGGCGGCGAAATGATCTTCACATCAAGACCATAAGCATAATGCCACCAGTCATCGAACGGAGCTGAAGTCAGCATCGCTACCCCGCCCCAGGCCACCAGAAAAGCCCCTAGCGGCGCACGCAGCCCAAAGATCTCAACGGTATTGGCCCGGTCTGGATTCCCGATCCCTAACGAGTTCGACAGGATCAGCCAACCGGAGCTGATCCCGCCTATAACGCCACACAAATAAATTGCGACATGCGGAGGCGTCCAAAAGTTATCCCGTCCGATCGATGTATGCCACGAAATATCCCAATGAGCCCCAATGATCGCCGAAGTACAAGCCACGGCCATACACCAGACTGTCCACGGAATACTCTCGGCACGATCCCCAGCAATGCTGCGGGCACCCAAAACTTCTACTTGTGTAGCCATAAAGGCAACTCCTGTCTACTTGGGCAAAGATATATGAGCCAACATCTTCTCAACATATTTCGCGATCACATCGGTTTCCAGATTTACGCTATCGCCAACTACACGCCGTTGCAAATTCGTATGCGTCCACGTATGCGGAATGATCGTCACACCCACTCGCCGGCCTTCAACCTGAGCCACCGTCAAACTGATCCCGTCAATCGCAATCGAGCCTTTGAAAACCAGATAACGTTCCAGTTCCTCTGGCAGCTCAACCGTCAGCCACCAGTTCCCCTCGCCCAGTTCCTTCAACTCAACAACCGAACCCACCCCATCTACATGCCCCTGCAAAATATGCCCACCCAGCCTTGTCGTCGGCAATAGTGACCGCTCCAGGTTCACAAGGTCTCCGGCCTTCAAGCTCGACAAACCCGTTCGCGCCAGAGTCTCCGGCGCAAGGTCGGCACTAAAAGCCCCGGCCTCAAGCCCCAAAGCAGTCAGGCAAACCCCGTTCACACAAATGGAATCGCCCTCATGCGCATCGCTAACCAAAGCGGGCGCATGAATCCGCAACCGCCCACCCGTAGCCTGCGGCGTAAACGAAACCACTTCACCCAGACCTTCGATCAATCCTGTAAACATCTAATCCTTCTTGAGCCACGCCTCAACGGCAAACTCTTCCGGTGCCACCGGATGCAGCCTCACATCCTCCAGCAGAATTGCATCCGCCCGCCGCCGTCTTCCCAATCCACCGGCAATCGGCAAGCTCTGCATTCCGCCCAGAATCTTCGGCGCATAGTAGAAAAATACTTTGTCTACCACTTCGCTATCGAGCGCGCCCCAGTTCACCTTGCTCCCGGCCTCGATCATGGCCGACAGATACCGCCGCCGCCCCAGCTCCTGAATCAGCAATTCCAGACTCACCCGGCCGGTCTCGGAATCAAACACCATCACTTCAACGCCCTTATCTTCAAGAGCCTTACGTCGGGCCGGCGAAGCCGCAGTCGTCGTCGCTACCATCACATCGTTGTCGGCTGTTACCACCATCCGCGACACCAGCGGCAACCGCAGCTGCGAATCGAGTACCACCCGCAGCAACGGCCGCGACCTCTCGACACCAGTGCGATCCGTAAGCAAACAATCATCGGCCAGCACCGTGCCAATACCGGTGATCATCACATCGCTCCAGTGCCGGATGCTCTGCACATGCCGCCGTGCGGATTCACTCGTGATCCAGCCCTCGTTGTCCTCAGGCGCAGCAATTTTTCCGTCCAGCGTCACCGCACTTTTGAGCGTCACCAGTGGCCGCTGCGTCCGCATAAAGTGTGTAAACGGCTCATTGATCCTCGCCGCCTCCACCTGCGCGATGTGGTCCATCTCGACGCCGATCCCGGCCGCACGCAACCGGTGCATCCCCTCACCCGACACCATTGGGTTCGGGTCCTGCATCGCCACATAAACGTGCCTCACACCAGCCGCGATAAGCGCATCTGCGCAAGGCCCCGTCCGTCCGTGATAGCTGCACGGCTCAAGCGTCACATAGACATCTGCATCTTTAGCTGCGCTTCCGGCCTGCGCCAGTGCCACCACTTCTGCATGGTCCTTATTTGCGTAGATGTGAGCACCGCGCCCCACCACCTCGCCGTCACGCACAATCACACAGCCCACGCTCGGGTTCGGGCTGGTCTGCCCCATCCGCGCACGCGCCAGATCCATCGCCTCGCGCATGTACGGGTTCAGTACTTCAATGCGCTCAATTGTCGAATAGGGATGCAACAAATTTATCCGCCTCAAATGGAATCAAATCGTCAATCTGCTCGCCAACCCCAACAAACCGGATCGGCAAATTCATCTCGCGGGCAATCGCAACTACCACGCCGCCCTTGGCCGTGCCATCCAGCTTCGTCAGTACGATGCCCGTCACGCCCGCGCTCTCGGTAAACTTCTTGGCCTGCTCCAGCCCATTCTGCCCGGTCGTCGCATCCAGCACCAGCCAAACCTCATGAGGAGCATCGGGAATCACTCGCCGCGCTGTCCGCGTCATCTTCTCCAGCTCCGCCATCAGATGCGCTTTATTGTGCAGCCGCCCTGCCGTATCCACCAGCACAAGTGTCGAAGACCGCGCCTGCGCCGCAGCCAGAGCGTCAAACAGTACTGCGCTCGGGTCCGCCCCCGTCTGCTGACGGATCATGTCCACATCACTACGCGTGGCCCAAACCTCAAGCTGCTCGATCGCCGCCGCACGAAACGTATCTGCCGCGCAAATCAACACACTCTGCCCATCACTCTTAAAACGGTTCGCCAGCTTCCCGATCGTTGTGGTCTTGCCAACACCGTTTACTCCGACAATCATCACCACAGTCGGCGGCGTCCCCGCCCAGTTCATCGGTTTCTCCTGGGCTTCCAGGATATCGAGTAACTGCTGACGAATCATCGCACGCAACTCCGACGCGTCCGACAACTGCTGACGCTCCACCCGCTGCCGGATGCTGTCCAGTATCTCCGTCGCGGTGCGCACACCAATATCGGAACCGATCAGCGAATACTCGAGTTCTTCGAGCAAATCGGGATCGATTTCCTTGCGGCCATGTATCAGATTGTCAAGAGATCCAACCAGGCCACTACGCGTTTTTTGGATGCCTTGCTTGAGGCGGTCCAGTAGGCTGCTCATGTGTAGGTAAACAACCAGTGTAACCGCCCCCGCGCTGGCTTAGAATAGAAGTTTGATTCCCAGCGAAGTCTCTACAACCAGCGATTACACCGTCCGTGACCAGCAACGCATGTCACGCGCGGTCAACTACTTTGAGTGGCAGGCCCGTCTCGCCATGGCCCCACTCGGCCAGCGCGTAGTCGAAGTCGGCTGCGGCATTGGCAATTTTACCCGTATGATCGCCAGCCGTCAGCACGTCATCGGTGTCGATATCGATGCCAAGTGCATCGCCCAGCATCAGGCCCGCTTCAACCACCAGCAAAACATCCGCTCCATGGTCCTCGACGCAATGGATCCCAAATTCCTTGACCTCAAAGCCGAGTCTCCCGACAGCGTCGTCTGCCTGAACGTCCTCGAACACATCGAAGACGATCTCGGCACCCTCAAGGCCTTCGCCTCCATCCTGCCCAAAGGCGGCAAAGCCGTCCTGATCGTTCCCGCCTTCATGGCCCTCTACGGCCCCATCGATAAATTCCTCGGCCATTACCGCCGCTACACTTGCGCGGGCTTCGCCAAAACCGCAAACCAGGCTGGCTTCCACCCCACAGAACTCCGCTACATGAATACTGTCGGCTTCTTCGGCTGGTGGGCCAACGCCAAAATCTTCCAGCGCACAGAACAAAGCGAAGGCCAGATCGAACTATTCGACAAACGTATCGTTCCCGTCCTCGAAAAACTCGAAGGCTGGGTCACCCCACCCTTCGGACAAAGTGTTTTCGCCGTCCTCGAAAAGCGATAAATCCTGTGAAGATCTCCATCATCATCCCCGTCTACAATGAAGTAAACGTGATCCCCATGGTCCTCGACCGTGTGATGAAAGCCGCCCTCCCCGCTGGCTGCGAAAAAGAAATCATCATCGTCGACGATGGCTCAACCGACGGCACCTCAGAAATCCTCGATCGCTACCACGGCCTGGTCGCCATCCACCACTCCGTCGAAAACTTCGGTAAAGGCGCAGCCATCCGCATCGGCATCCGCAAAGCCACCGGAGACATCGTCCTCATCCAGGACGGCGACCTCGAATACGACCCCAACGACTACCTCAAAGTCCTCCAGCCCATCGTCGACGGCCACGCTACCGTCGTCTATGGCAGCCGCTTCATGGGCAATCTCGAAGGCATGAAACTCGCCAACTGGCTCGCCAACAAGATCCTCACCACCACCACCAACATCCTCTATACCTGCTCCATCACCGACGAAGCCACCGCTTATAAAGCCTTCCGCATAGACGTCCTCCGCGCCATGCGCCTCCGCTGCCTCCGCTTTGAATTCTGCCCCGAGGTCACCGCCAAAGTCCGCCGCCTCGGCCACACCATCCACGAAGTCCCCATCAAATACAATGCCCGCGGCATTCTCGAAGGTAAGAAGATTCGCTGGCAGGACGGCTTCCACGCCATGTGGACTCTCGTCAAATACCGCTTCACCCCTATGGAGCAACCCACAACCGAAGCCACCTCCAAAATCGCACAAGGTACGAGTTCGGCCGCGTGAGTCCTGCCCCCTGGAGCTGGTTCCCAGACTGGTGGCTCCCCAATTTTCAAACTCTCCTCAGCCAGACCGTTGACCCAGTCCTTCTCGCACGCTACGCCCTGCAGGCAATCCTAACTACCCTTCCAATCGTGTTAGCCGATTACCTCTTCGGCCTCGCCATCCTCAGCCTCCTCAAACTGAATCTCGCCAAAGGCCTCAAACACGCCTCAGCCCTCGCGCTCGGCACCGGCGCTGCCGCACTCGGCCTCTTCCTTTTCGGCTCCTTCGGCCGTCTCACCTTCAAAGGCCTCCTCGCCTTCACCATCCTCCAGGCCATCATCGGCCTCACCGTCACCTGGCGAGAAATCAAACTCCCGCGCCTCCGCTGGACTTACCTTTGGGCCATCCCAGCCATGATCGTCGTCATCCCAGACCTCATGCTCCCCATCCTCGAATACGACAGCACCATGTACCACATGGCCGCAGCCCGTCACTACATGGAGCAACAAAAAATCCCCTACCACGAGGGCATCCGTTTCAACGCCCAGCCCCACATGCCCGTCATGCTCTACATGCGTCAGTGGTGGCTCACAGGCGATGCCAACATCGTCAAGCTCGTTAACCTCGAATACCTTGCCATCCTCCTCGGCCTCTTCTCCTGGATGGCCCGCCGCTACCGCATCCCCCTCGGCCTTCTCGCCGCAGCCTCATTCGTCTTCGGCTCCCCCATCTTCGGCTACATCGCAAGGCAAGAGTACGCAGACCTCGCCCTCACCACCTGGCTCACTGCCGGCCTCTGCCTCCTCCTGCACGCCCGCTCGAGCAACACCCTCATCGCCGCCGGCCTCCTCCTTGGCTCTGCCGGTGCAAGCAAACTCCAGGGCCTCCTCGTCGTCGCCTGCTTCCTCGTAGCAGACCTTCTGATCCTCCGCAAAATCAAACGCTCGCTCATCCTCGGCTCCGCCGTCACTGCCGTCGGCATCGCCTGGTGGTTCCGAGGCTGGCGCTTCACGGGCAGTCCCTTCTATCCCTTCTTGAGCGATTCCCCAGACGTAAAGGCCCTCTTCCAGGTCAACGCGGGCTACGGCGTCGGTCGCGATCTCTTTGCCTTCCTCGCCATGCCCTGGAACATGATCACCGTCACGCCAGATCGCTACGCCGACCTCTTCCGCTTTGGCCCCTCCTGCCTTATCCTCCTCGCCATAGGTGCATTGGCGCTCACCCTCCGCCGCACCAAAATCGATTCCGCCACCTGGGTCGCCATCCTCGGCAGCCTCTTCTTCACAATCGTCTGGTTCCGCTCAGGACAAGTAATGCGCTACGAAGCCTGCCTCCTGCCCATCTGGGCCCTTTTACTGCTCAGCGCACTCGCGCGCCTCAACTGGCGCAACATTACAATCCCCCTCCTGCTGCTCCCTCTACTCCTCTCCACCACCCTCCTCACCAGCAACGTCATACGTTACGGCGTGCCTCCGCCCGTCACCTGGCCCGCCACACAATACGTCCTCAACGCCGTCCTCCCCTACTACCGCGCCACGCAGGCCGCCTCAGCAGTTGTCAAGAAAAACGATTTGGTCTACACCTGGTTCTGCGACGACATCCGCGCTTACGCTCCCGGCAAGTCTTACGGTGATTGGTTCGGCGGCTACACCTACACCTGGCTCGGCAACGTCCACACCGGCCCTAAGATCACTGACCCCGCTGTCATGATCGCCCGCCTCAAATCCAGCGGTTTCAAATTTATCATCGTCGACCGCGAGCGCGCCAAACGTGGTGGCACCATCTACACCGGCACCTTCCTTGAAAGCGGCCTCGTCAAGCCTTTCGTCAAGGTCCCCGGCACGGAAACTGTATTCGACGATGGCAGGTACGCCGTCTTTCGCTTAACCTGAATGAGTCATGAAATATTTGAGCATCGTAGCTCTGGCCACCACCGTCTTCCTGAGTTCCTGCGTAACTGAGAAAGAAAAGGCCCCAGTCCTCCCTGAGGCAAAGATCGAAAAGCTCCTGCCTGATAAGGTCATGGAGGGCCAACCCTTCAACCAGCAGCCAAACGGTGCATCCGCCCTCAGTGTCCTCGGCAGCAACCTCATCAAAGGCTCCCGCATCAAGCTCAACGGCATGCCGCTCGAAACCGCCTCCGGCGACGGCACCTCCCTCGCCGCCCTCGTCCCCACTGAAATGTTCTCAAAACCAGGCACCTACGCAGTTTCGGTAGAAACTCCCGACGGCCGCCCCACCAACACCATCCAGTGGATCGTACTCGCCAAATCCGGCCCAGCCCCTGAAATCAAGTCCATCCATCCAGACACCACCCCAGCCGCCAAGGGCTTCAACGTCCAGGCCACCGGCGGATCTGCCATGGGCGTCGCCGGCTCCAACTTCCTCCCCGGCGCAAAAATCCTCATCGACGGCAAAGAACTCGAAACCAACTTCGGCAACGTCGACGCCCTCGGCGCAATCGTCCCCCCTGCCGTCTACGCCAAACCAGGCAAATTCAAGGTCACCATCAAGAACCCCGACGGCAAGCTCAGCACCCCCAAAGACTTCATCGTTACCAAGTGACTCGACGCCTCGAATTCGTAATTCTCTGTTCTGCAATCGTGGCCTTCCTAGGCGCCACCCTGCCTTGGATTCACGATTTGGGCCTCGAATACGACGAAGCGCACTTCCTCCCCCTCGCGCATAAAATCGCCTTCGGTGCCGAAGAAAAACTGGATCTCCCCTGGGGCTACACCCTCGCCCACCGCCCCATTCCCTTCGTCACCATGCCTTACGTCGGAACCCTCGACGCTTTCATCTACGCCATTCCATTCCGCCTCTTCGGCACCAGCCCCGCAGCCTTCCGTGCAACCAACCTCCTGCTCGCCATAGCCATCTTCCTCCTCGCCTACTGGATCGCCCGCCGCGAAGCGGGCCCTATAGCCGCGGCCCTCACTCTCGGCCTCTTACTGGTCGACGTAGAACTTGTCCTCCATCTCCCAACCAACTTCGGCCCATTCCTCCTGCAGCAACTCATGGCACTCGCCGCCATCGCCTCACTCCAGCAATGGTGGCGCACCGGCGGCGCTCCGCTCTTCCTCCTCGCCACTGCATTCCTGGCCCTTGCCTTCCACGAAAAACTCACCTTCATCTGGATCCTGAGCTCACTCACACTAGCCGTCCTCTTATTCAAATTCAAACCCACTTGGCATCAACTGAAGTGGTGGTACATCCCCTCAGCACTCCTCCTCGCGATCACAATCGTCAGCCCGATCCTCTACTTTGCCTGGGCTGTCCCCGAGGTCATCCTTGGCTTCGGCAAAGCCAGCGCTAAAGCACCAGCTGACTGGTCCAAACTCCTCACCGATCGCATCCACGTCTTCGATCTCATGCTCCGCGGCAACTGGACCATGGAATTCACCGTCGGCAATTCGTTCGAACGTACCCCAGCGCTGATAGCTCTCTTCTTCACCGGCCTCCTTTCCGCGGCATTCACCAGACAACGCCTCGCCCTCACCCTCTACACCACCGCTATCGGAGTCTGGCTCTGGAACCTCGCCTTCCCCGACGCTGGCCGCATGCACCACGTCCTCCTCATGGCCCCACTCTGGCAACTTGGTGCCGCCATAGCCATCATCGCCACCCCCAAGCCAGTCCAATTCCTCAGTGCACTTCTCCTCCTCGTCAGCGCCTACGACGCCACCCGCTCCTTCGCCCAATACACTGTACAAGCAAAACAAACCGGAGGGGTCAACCACTACAGCGACATGACCACTCGTGCCAGAGACTTCTTCGATCAAAACCCAACGCTCGAACCAGTCACCACCTCCTGGGGCATCGACCGCTCTCTCAACATCCTCTCTCGCGGTCGTCTCCACACCTCCGAGTTCTACTTCGATACTCTCGCTTCAACTTTGTCCCCCGAGACCACAACCCAACTCGCAACCCTTATCCAGAAAGACCGCCAGGTCTGGCTGGTCTCAAGCGTCATGCCCGTATATCAAGAGCAATGGCAACGCGTGGTCACCCTCGCCGCCTCTCTCAATAAGTCCTCCATCAAGGTCGCTGAATTCCCCTCTCGCAATGGCCGCCACAGCATCGCCGCTTATCGCTTCGACACACCCCAACCTGCCCCCACCAATTGGCCAAAGCAATCCAGCGACCCAATCAAACTCCCCGCAAACTGGCAAGCCCTCCGCCTCACCCTCTCCGGCATCGCCGATCAGGAGACAGAAAGCATCACCCTCCACTGGCAGGACTCAACCGGCAAAGACCTCTACACAGACAACCGCCACCTCGGCTGGCTCCCGCACATCCACCAAACTTCCATCTTCGAATTCACACCCAGTTACTGGCCCAAATCCTTCACCCGCCAGCAAACATCCACCGAGCCACCCACACAAGTCCACATCGAATCTTCCCTGATCAAGGCCAAAATCACTTCCACGGAGCTAGCACTGCCATGAAATTCCTTCTCTTCTTCCTCGCCCTCAACCTCGCAGCTCAGTTCGACAAAATCGATGCTACCGCCCGCCAACAACTCGAAGCCCACCACATCCCCGCTCTATCGCTAGCCTTCAGCGACGCAACAAAAACCGTCCATCAACTCCACCTTGGCACCGCCACCCCACAAACCCAATACCGCGCCGGCTCCATCACCAAGCTCTTCACCTCCATCGCCGTCATGCAACTGGTAGAAGCCGGCAAGCTCGATCTCGACTCCCCCATCTCCCGCTACCTCCCCGAGCTAAGCTTCAAATCCACGATCCGCCAAATCGCCTCCCATCGTTCCGGCATCGTCCGCGAGCCCGGCCAGGGCCACTACTTCGACACCAAACCTGCCACTCTCAAGCAAGTCACAGCCAGCCTCAAAAACACCCAACTCGTCTACGAACCCGGCACAACAACCAAATACTCCAACGCCGCCATCAGCCTCCTCGGCGACCTGATCGAACGCACCTCCGGCCTCACCTACCAGCAATACATCCAGCAACACATCCTCACACCTCTGAAGCTCACCCACACCACCCTCAAACTCAGCGAAGCTACTAGTCTCCCCAAATCCCTCATGTGGACCGTAGACGGCCGTGAATTCCCAGCCCCCGCCTTCGACCTCGGCACCAGTTCCGCCGGCAACCTCATCACCACCACAGAAGACCTCCTCACCTTCGCCCGCTGGCTCATGAGTGACAACCCATCCCCGATCCTCACCAAAAAATCTTTAGACCAGATGTGGCTCCCTCAATCCGGTGGCACCCGCTTCGGCATCGGCTTCGCCCTCAACCCGCCCTACATCGGCCACAGCGGAGCCGTCTACGGCCACTCCGCCATCCTTCAGTTCGACCCCAAAATCAAGACAGCTGCAGTAGCCTTTGCGGCAAAAGATTCCGCCGACTTCATCCTTCGTCCCTTAATCGACCCTAAAATAGACACTCGGCCAGCTCCAACATTCAAACAACTGGCCACCTACCCGACCATGCCACCGGCCTTCAACTCGAAAGCGATCGGCGAATACGGTTGGGATTTCAACAAGCTCTACGTCCTCGAACACCAGGGCAAGCTCCACTGCCTCATCGAATGGTTCGCTCTCGTCGCACTCGAACCCAAGGGCAACAACCAATACCGCTTTCCTGACAATACTATGTATGCGGGCGAAACTCTCACGTTAAAACCCAACGGCCTCTTCGTCGGCCCAGTCTGGTTCCCTCGCCTCCCAGAACCCAATCGCAACTTCCGTATCCAGATGCAAAAGCCTCTGGCCGAGCTCAAGCAAATCGCCGCTTCAAGCCAGGCCCCCGCACAACCTTCAAACCTCCGCAAACCCGAACTCACCAACCTCCGCACTCTCTCCGCCACAATTCATTTCGACATCCGCTACGCCACCTCAAACAACTTCATGGGAGCACCTCTCTATTCTCAAAAGGCCGCCTACCTCCAGCAACCAGCCGCCCGAGCCCTCCTCGCCACCCACAACGAATTGAGCAAACTGGGTTACGGCCTCCTCATCCACGATGCCTACCGCCCCTGGCGCGTCACCAAAATGTTCTGGGAAGCCACCCCACTTGCCCAGCGCAACTTCGTAGCCAACCCCGCCACCGGCTCACGCCACAACCGTGGCTGCGCCGTAGACCTCTCACTCTACGATCTCAAAACCGGCAAACCGGTAGAGATGGTCAGCGGCTTTGACGAGTTCTCCGATCGTGCCTACCCCAACTACCCAGGCGGCACCTCCCGCCAGCGTTATCTCCGCGAACTCTTGAGAACGGCCATGGAAAAACAGGGCTTCACCGTCAACGATGATGAATGGTGGCACTTCGACTTCCGCGACTGGAAGCAATACCCCGTCCTCGACCTCAGCTTCGAGCAACTCGGCTCGCGCTAATCTTCGATTCCACCCACAATAACAACAGCAGCAGAAACACCAGCAGGCTGCACCACAACGGCACCGCCATCGCTGAAGACTCACTCGACACACTAGCCCAAAACCCAATCAACGCCGGAGCAAGAAATCCCCCCAGCATCCCCAACCCGAAAATCCCGTGAAACAAACTGGAATGATACTCGCGAAAACGGCTCCCGATCCGCTCCACCAGCAACGGATACACAAACGAAAATCCCACCGCCGAAAGTGCCAAACCGAAGCCGCCCCCCCAAAAGTTCTCAGCGCTACCAAATATCAAAACGCCCAGCCAGGACATCGCTGCGCTCACCAGCAGCAGTCTTCGGTGCGGAAATCGTTGCAGCAGTGCCTGCGCAACAAACCGCCCACCCAATAGCGCTGCACAATAAAAACTCAAAAAGTACATCGCCGCCGAAGGGCTCATCCCCGCCCTCAAAATCAAATGCAGCGCCACCCACTGCAATACGGATAACTCAGCCGCCGTCTCAAAAAAAAGCAGCGCCGCAAACAACACATGCACCGGGCTCTTCGATTCCCGCAACACTTCTTTAAACCCGAGATCCACAATCTCCGGGTCCATCGGCAGCCCCAACCGGTACAGCCACGCCCCCACTCCAAACGGTGCCAGTGCCAGCAAAATAAACAACCCGTCAAACTCAGTCCACGAATACGACAGCGCTCCCAGCAGCGCAGTCAGCAACGACCCCAGCCCCATCAATCCGCCAGCCAGGTTCACCGTAGCCGCCGCGTCCTGCTCATACAGTCTCCTCAACAACTGAAACGTTGCCGCCATAATCCCGCCCTGTGCCAGCCCCACCAAACCCAGCGACAAGTCCCGAGCCACTTCCGGCATCGGAGGCCCGCTAAACTCCACCATTACAATCCCCATCGCGGCAATCAACATCGAAGCGGCTAACAACCGGTGCACCCCAAACCGCGACAAAAAAAACCGGCTCAACCGCAACGCAACTAAGACCCCGGCCGCAAAACTCAGAAAGTGAAACCCGATCGCCAGGTAAGGGGGTTGCAGGTGATATCCCCAGGCTGGCAGCGCCGCCCCAGGGATTGCTACTAGAACTCCAATCAGAAAGAACCCAAGAAACGCCCTTCGGCTCGCTGAGGGCATAGAGGCTCCTGCACCAGAACTACTGAGCGGTGTCTGTACTGTCGTAGCCACTGCTTGATTCTAGTCTCATTCGCCCCACCTCTTCCACTCTCGCTCCCCAAATCACCCCAGATTTGGAACCACACTACAACCACCAGACCTATCGATTCGATCACCACAATCTATAGCGCTTTACTGCATTTTTTTCTTGAAAAAAAATTCCAACCGAAATATGATCGCAGTATCACTGAGAAAGGAGGTGGTCCAGTCGAAAATGGTAAACAGTAGTAATTCAGACGAGACAAAGCGTGAGGTGATCGACTGCTAATGCAGGCTTGATCATGTAGAGGCTCCGACAGTGCCCGGAGCCGTTGTGACTGTGGACCGGTTGCCTCGCGCATATGGTCTTGCGAAAATCCCGCTACTGCCTTCAAAGCAGTAGCGGGATTTTTCATTTTTACTAGTAGTCCTTCTTCTATAAGCCGGTTCCTGTTACAAGTGAGCTTGCGCTCACCCGCAGGCAATCATTCATCTGGGCGACATATTACTACGCCGCTCTAGCAACCTACCCGGGAGTCCTGATGAGACGGGCCGCCTCTGCTCCCCTATTTGGTCTTGCTCCATGTGGGGTTTTCCCTGCCAGGTACGATTGCTCGACCCGCGGTGCGCTCTTACCGCACCTTTTCACCCTTACTCCCTTTGCCGAAGCTCCAGAAGCGGTACATTTTCTGTGGCACTTTCCGTCCAAACCGCTTTCAGCGATCCAGCCCGGCCGTTAGCCGGCACATTGCCCTATGGAGACCGGACTTTCCTCCAGAAGAATTCCTTAAAAAAGAAATTTTTCCAGCGATTGCCCGAAGAAGGACTACAGCAATCGTACCATCCACCCGATTATCTACTAGTACTAAGTGTGATGTCGCTCCTCTTGGCCCATAGGACTCGATGGATTAGTCCTAGAAAAGGTTTCCTCATAAACGTATGAAAATGAAGAAAACTCGGAAAAACTCTTGCTGACTATGCAATTTTGTACTAATATCAAACTTCACGGACTACAACTTTAGTACTGTGACTAAACGGAGGAAATTGAATGAAGCGCTTATTTTCAACTTTTTGCCTGCTGGTGGGAGCCTCCGTGGCATCCTATGCAGGCGTCATCATGGGTGCCAGTGGCACAAATCTTCTCGGCGCTAGCGCCGTTCTGATGGACTTTGGGGCTCCTGCTACCTTCCCCTTGGGTGCCTTTACGTCGCTCCCCGGCGGTGCTGGCGGCGGCACCTCAAACAGCAACATCGGCGTTACCGTATCCAACGCTGGTGCAACTGGAACCAACACTGGCAATCAGGCACGTGCCAACTTTGATACCGGCGGCGGCGTGTCGGCCTTCTTCGGCGGCACTATCAGCGGAACCTATCTCAGCAGCTACACCGGCGATCCGGGAGTTGGCGCGACCTCAGCAACCCAATTCGCCAGAACAATTACTTTGACCTTCCTCGCCCCCGTCACAGGATTTTCAATTGATTACGTCGGTTCACAAACCACTACTCACCAGTTTGCAGTTGAAGGCATCGCAGGAGTTGTGGCCACTCTCGACAACCAGACTTGCGACACGAATCCTGCAACCGCTATCCCCGCCTGCTCCACCTCAGGTCGTCAAATCGGTTACAACGTAGTCGGCGGAGACCCCATTTCGTCCTTTAGCTCAGTGAGCTTTACCTTTATCGGTACCGATCCCAATGGCTTCGGTGATGAGTTGCTCTTCGACAACATTCGTACAGTTGCCGCAGTCGGAACTTCAGGCAGCAGCAGCGCTTCCTCAGGTACCACAGGCGGCGGCGAAGTTCCTGAGCCTTCCACCTACGCCCTCATGGGTGCAGGCCTCCTGGCTCTCGGCTACGCTCGTCGTAAGAAGTAAATCTCTTCCAAACGATTGAAAAAAGGCCACCTTCGGGTGGCCTTTTTCTTTTCTCACACATCCGGCTTGCATATAATAACGACATGCACCGGGCCCTTCCCTCCCTCATCTTCTCGCTCCCTCTTCTCCTCGCGCAAGACGGCCCGCAACTCCTCAAAGAAAACTGCGCTCCCTGCCACGGTGCCACCTCACTCACCTCTGCCGGCCTCAACCTCACTACCCGCGACCTTGCTCTTAAGGGCGGCTCCCGCGGCGCCTCGATCATCCCCGGCAAAGCCTCAGACAGCAAAGTCTACCGTTTCGCGGCTCACCTCGAAGAGCCGCACATGCCCCCCAACAAACCCCTCACCGAGGCCCAGCTCAAAATCCTCAAAGACTGGATCGATCAGGGCGCTGATTGGAAAACCGAAGCCCCCATCAACTCAGAAGAAGCCGCCGCAGCCCTCGCCCGTCTCGAAGACCGCCCCATCAAACCCCAGGAACGCACCTGGTGGGCCTTCCAAAAGCCCGTCCGCCCCAAATCAGCCACCACCATCGATGGCTTCCTCCAGGCCAGATGGACTCAAAAAACACTCAAACCCTCTCCTAAAGCCGACAAAAACACCTTAATTCGTCGCGTATATCTCGATATTGTCGGCATCCCTCCAACTCGCGACGAAGTCTCATCCTTCCTCGCCGACCAAAGCCCCAACGCCTACGAAAAACTCATCGACCGTCTCCTCGCCTCCCCCCACTACGGCGAACGCTGGGCCCGCCACTGGATGGACGTCGCTCGCTATGCCGACTCCGGAGGCTATGAATACGATCGGGACCGCGACAACGCCTGGCGCTATCGCGACTACCTCACAAATTCCTTCAACAGCGACAAGCCCTACGACAAAATGCTTCTCGAACAGCTCGCCGGCGATGAACTCTTCCCCACCTCAAACGAAGCCCGCATCGCCACCGGCTTCCTCCGCCTCGGTCCTGAAAACAATCTCAAGAACGAACAAACCCGCCTCGACGAACTCGACGACGTAGTCTCCACAACCGCCAACTCCCTCATGGCCCTCACCGTCGGCTGCGCTCGCTGCCACAATCACAAATTCGACGCTATCCCGCAAAAAGACTACTACCGCATGCAAGCCGTCTTTTGGCCCACCAAGCCCGAAGAAAAGCCCCTCGTTTCCGCCGAAGAAATCGAAAAACACAAAGTCGAAACCAAGCGCATCCAGGATCTCCAGGCCCCTGTTAAAAAGGAGCTCGAAGCCCTCATCAAGCCCTATAAAGACGCCTACATCGCCGAAAAGAAGGCCGCCCTCCCCGACTACATGAAGCAGGCCCTCGCCACCCCGGCCGACCAGCGCAACGAAGGCCAAAAGCTCAACGTAGCCCAAATCGAAAAGACCCTCATGGGCACGCCAGAAACCCTGCCCACCCGTTTCACCCCAGCCGACAAAACCCGCTACGACAGCCTAAACAAACAAATCGCCGACCTCGCCAAACAACTCCCCAAGCCCCTCCCCACTGCCATGGCGATGACCGAAAAAAGCCGTACCCCCGAGCCCAGCTACTTCCTCCACCGCGGCAACCAGAAAGGCTCCGTCATGCAACCCGGCGTCCTCAGCGTCGCCCAAACCGAAGAGTGGCCCTTCCCCGCCCCACCCGCTGACGCAACCACCAGCTTCCGCCGTGCCAACTTCGCCAAATGGATCGTCAACCGCGACAACCCCCTCACCGCCCGCGTGATGATCAACCGCGTCTGGCAGCACCACTTCGGCGAAGGCCTCGTCCGCACTCCCAACAACTTCGGAAAGATGGGCGAGCGTCCCTCCCACCCCGAACTCCTCGATTTCCTCAGCGTAGAATTCATGGACAATGGCTGGCACCTCAAACCCATCCACAAGATGATCCTGATGTCCAATGCCTACCAGATGGCCAGCGACGACATCGAAGCCAATCTCAAAATCGACCCCGAAAACCGCCAACTCTGGCGCATGCCCCGCCGCCGCATCGAAGGCGAAATCATCCGCGATTCCATCCTGGCCGCCGCCGGCTCCCTCGACAAAACAGTAGGAGGCGAACCCTTCTTCCCCTACATCGACCCCTCTCTCTTCCAGGCATCAAGCAAGCGTAACTGGGTCGGCAAACCCGACAGCGACCCCGCAACCTGGCGTCGCAGCATCTACGTCTTCTCCAAGCGCAGCATCCCTCTGCCGATGTTCGAAGTTTTCGACAAGCCCGACACCATCGGCTCCTGTGCCCGCCGCAACCGCTCCACCGTAGCCCCGCAAGCCCTAATCATGATGAACAACAGCTTCATCGCCCTCCACGCCCAACGCTTCGCAGACCGCCTTAAAGACGAATCTGGCGGCAATCAGGAACGCCTCATCACCCTGGCCTTCGAACACGCCCTCGCCCGCCCACCCACAAAGAGCGAACGCGATCGAGCCACAACCTTCCTGGCACAAAGCAAGGACTCCCTTGTCGACTTCTGCCAGGCACTCTTCAACTCAAACGAATTTGTCTATATCCCCTAACATGAAACAACGATTCTGGTCTCGCAGACAACTCTTGAACAGCGTAGGCGGCGGCATCGCCGGCCTCGCCGCCAATGAACTCCTCCAGGGCGCATCCCTCATGTCCCCGCGCCAACCCCACTTCCCGGGCAAGGCCAAGGCCGTAATCTCAATCTTCAACTACGGCGGCGTCAGCCACATCGACACCTTCGACCCCAAGCCCTACCTCGTCAAGCACGCCGGCGAAACCATCCCCGGCAAAGCCATCACGCCCTCTCAAGGCACCCCCGGCGGCCTCATGCCGTCCCTCTGGGAAACCAAGAAGCATGGCCAGTGCGGCATGGACGTTTCAACCCTTTTCCCCCACGTAGCCAAACACGTCGACAAGCTGGCCCTCATCCGTTCGATGTATTCGAAGTCCAACGACCACGCCCCCGCCCTCTATCAGATGAACACCGGCTTCATCCAGACCGGCTACCCCAGCGTCGGCTCCTGGGCCACCTACGGCCTCGGCACAGTCAATCAAAATCTCCCCGCCTTCGTAGTCTTCTCAGACCCGCGCGGCGGCCCCATCGGCGGCGCACCCAACTGGGGCAACGGCTTCATGCCAGCCGCCTATCAGGGCACCCAATTCCGGGCCACCGGCGACCCCATCGTCGACCTCAAGCCCCCCAAGGGAATGGACGACGCGCGCCAGCGCCGCTGGCTAGCCTTCCTCCAAAAGCAAAACGAAGAGCATCTGGCAAAGAACCCGCAAGACAGCGAACTCTCCGCAAGAATCGCCTCCTACGAACTCGCCTATCAGATGCAGACTGAAGCGAGCGACGCCGTCGACATCAACAAAGAATCAGAAGCGACAAGGTCGCTCTACGGCATCGACGACAAGCGCAGTGAGTACGTCGGTCGCCAGGCCCTAATGGCAAGACGACTCGTCGAGCGAGGCGTCCGCTACGTCCAGATCTTCTCCGGCGGCGGCAACTTCCAGGAAAGCTGGGACGCCCACTGGGACATCCGTGAAAACCACGAAATGCATTGCGGCGAAACCGACAAACCCATCGCCGGCCTCCTCGAAGACCTGCAAGCCCGAGGCCTCCTCGATACGACTCTAATCATCTGGCACGGCGAATTCGGCCGTCTCCCGATCTCCCAGCGCATGGACGGTCGCGACCACAACCCCTACGGCTTCTCCATCTGGATGGCCGGCGGAGGAATCAAAGGCGGTCAAATCGTAGGATCCACCGACGAATTCGGCCTCGCCGCCGAAGAAAACAAAAAGTCAGTAAACGACGTCCACGCCACCATGCTTCACTGCCTCGGCTTCGACCACACCAGACTCACCTACCCCTACAACGGCCGCCAATTCCGCCTCACCGACGTAGAAGGCGAAGTCATCAAAGAGATCCTCGCATAGACTGCATCAGATCACGATTCAAAGTGATGCACATTTCGCTACACTATTGCCATGACTATCTCTCTACGCAATCTGCCCCCAGACGTCGAGAAGGCCATCGTCGAAAAGAGCCAGCGTGAGGGCATCAGCTTGAACAAAGCAGCCACCCAAATGCTTGCCTCGGGCTTGAACTCCAACAAGCGCAATACCGATTTTGATGAATTTGCCGGCTCTTGGAGCGCCGAGGCAGCGGCCCAGTTCGATGCCAATCTCGCGGCCATGCGAACCATAGATCCGCAAGATTGGAAGCCGTGAAGGTTCTCCTGGACACCTCTGCTTACTCGGGCCTCATGCTGGGTGATCCAGAGATCCTGGCGATTCTGTCCATCGCCACACAGGTGATGGTCCCTTCAATTGTGTTGGGCGAACTCCATAGCGGTTTCCGCCGTGGCAACCGTCAGTCTCAAAACGAACTCCAACTCCAGACTTTCCTCAAGAAGCCCTCAATATCTATCCTCGACGTAACAGCCGAGACTGCGCTTCGTTATGCTGAGATCGATGTTTATTTGTTCTCGAAAGGCCGCCCTATCCCGCGCAACGACGTTTGGATCGCTGCCCTCGCCCTCGAACACGGCTGTATACTGATCACCCGCGATGCCCACTTCAGAGAACTGCCCTTGCTACCAATCCGGCCATAGGACAGGGTAAAAGGACATATCTTGATCATGCCCAAAGACATCGGCGACATCATCAACAAACTCTCTCCGTCCACCCACATAAAAGTGGAAAGCAGGCCTGCGCAGTTGATGGTTGTTGAGTTGACACTCGGCAAATTGCGGCGAGCAAGAAAGCTCACTCAAGTCAAATCGCCGATACCTTCGACCGCGCACACTAAGATTGATTCCTTGAAACATCTGGCTAAGTCTTCAAACTAAGCTAATATGAAATCATGGAAGTAAACATCCACGAAGCGAAAACCCAACTTTCCAAGCTCATCCAGCAAGCTTTAGACGGCGAAGAGATAATCATTGCCAAGGCAGGCACCCCTCTGGTTCGCTTGGTACGCATCGCGGAAGATCCTCCCATCCTCGGCACTGCGAAAGGTCTGTTCACACTCAAAGACGGCTGGGATCAGCCACTCACCGACGAAGAAATCCTTGAGGTCTTTGGCAATTGAAGTTGCTTCTGGATACGCACGCCTTCCTCTTTGCAATCAGCAACCCGGATTCGCTTTCGCCCTCCGTCTCAACCCTCCTGGTCAGCCTCCAATCCCAACGCTGGCTCAGTGCAGTCTCCTTGTGGGAGATCGCCGTCAAGATCCAGATCGGTAAGCTCGATCTCCCCACCGATCCCGCCTTTTTCCAGCACCACCTCCGCAAACTAAAGTGCGATCTGCTCCCCGTCGAAGCAAGCCACAGCTTCGAACTCCTCCGCCTGCCCTTACTCCACAAAGACCCCTTCGACCGGCTCCTCATCGCTCAAGCCCGAGTCGAACAAATGACCCTCATCACTCGCGACGAACAAATTCGCACCTATCCTGTCCCCACCCTCTGGTAAGGCCCAAGCAATTAGCAATTCAATTTGGAATGACCTCCGTTCGGACAGGCTAAAAGGTGTAATCGGCTAAAATGGGAACTACTTTTCAATGCCCCTCTCCCCAGGCGACAAACTAGGCCCCTACGAAATCCTCTATGCCATCGGCGCCGGCGGCATGGGCGAAGTCTACAAAGCCCGCGACACTCGTCTCGACCGCTCAGTCGCCGTCAAAGTCCTCCCGGATCACATCGCAAAAAAAGCAGACTCCCTCGCCCGCTTCGAACGCGAAGCCCGCTCGGTCGCCTCCCTAAACCACCCCAACATTTGCACTCTCCACGACATCGGTCGCCAGGAGGAAACCAGCTACATGGTGATGGAGCTAATCGAAGGCGAAACCCTCTCCAGCCGCATCGAAAAAGGCCCTATCCCCCTTGACCAGGCCCTCAAGCTAGCCACCCAAATCGCCGACGCGCTCGACCGCGCCCACCGCGCCGGCGTTACCCATCGCGACGTCAAACCCCAAAACATCATGCTGACGCGTGACGGCGTGAAAGTCCTCGACTTCGGCCTTGCGAAGTCCCAGGCCAAACCCCGACCCACCGAAGAAACTCTGACCAAAGTCCTCACTACCGAAGGCACCGTAATGGGCACGCCCCAATACATGGCCCCCGAGCAATTCGAAGGCAAAGAAGCAGACGCCCGCAGCGACATCTGGGCCTTTGGGGCAGTGCTCTACGAAATGGTCAGCGGCCAAAAAGCCTTCCAGGGCAAGAGCTACGCGAGCCTCCTCGGCGCAATCCTCTCTGCCGACCCGACGCCGATGGCGGTGACGCCGTTCACGCCCGCGTGGTTGGAACGCTTGGTGCAGCGTTGTTTGGCGAAGGATCCCGACGACCGCTGGCAGACGATGCGCGACGTGGTGATCGAACTGAAATCGCCGCCCGCTGAATCCGCTCCGGTCGCGGCGAAGTCCAACCGTTGGCCATGGGCGGTGGCCGGCGCAACGACGCTCGCCCTGTTCGCGGTCTCGCTGATCCACTTCCGCCAAACGCCGCCCGAGCAGCCGGTGCTGACCTTGTCGATCCTGCCGCCGGACAATACGAGCTTCCGTGAGGCTGCAATCTCGCCAGACGGGAAGCTGCTGGCGTTCACGGCGACCACAGGGAGCAAGCGGCAGCTTTGGGTGCGGCCCCTGCACTCTCTCACGGCTCAGCCGCTGACCGGGACCGAGCAGGCCTCCGTCCCTTTCTGGTCGCCCGACAACCGGTGGATCGGGTTTGCCGCTCAGGGGAAGCTGAAGAAAATCGAAGTGGCGGGCGGTTCGGCGCAGATTCTGTGCGACCTCGGCCAGGGAGTGAACGGCGCTACTTGGAATCAGGACGGCGTGATTGTGTACGGAAGCGGGACGACTGGATTGTGGCGCGTGGCGGCGCAGGGCGGATCTCCCGCGCAACTCAGGGCGACGGACCCCGCCAAGGGGGAGCGCACCCACGGGTTGCCGCTGTTTCTGCCGGGAGGACGCCGCTACCTTTACGTGGTCGTCGGCAACAGGAACGCGACGGGGATCTACCTGGGGGCGCTGGACTCTAAGGAGCAAACGAAGCTGGTGGAAGACGTGTCGAGACCTGGTTATGCGGAGGGGCCGGCGGGCGAAAGTTACCTACTATTTGGGCGAGCAACCTCGCTAATGGCGCAGCGGTTCGACGCCGATCAAGCGACGCTGGCGGGAGAGCCCTTCCCGGTGGCGGAGATCGTGGGCGGCCTGGGCTCGGAAGACTTTTCCGTGTCCGCAAAAGGGATGCTGGTGTACGGGGCGGGTGCGGGCGAACTGCCGCGGTTGACATGGCTGGACCGCGGGGGCAAGCGGCTGGAAACGTTCGGAGACAAGAGTGATGATTTTTCCGTAGGCATGTCACCGGATGGGAAGCAGATTGCGTTCGGGATGGCTGCGGCGCAATCGCGGCCGCAAGGGCAAATCACGGATATCTGGGTGCGGGACCTGGCGCGCGGCATTCTGACGCGGCTCACGTTCCATCCGTCGAATAACGTCGCCCCCGTCTGGTCGCCGGATGGGAGCCGCATCGTGTTCGGGTCTACAAGGGAGGGTGGTGTTTTGAACCTTTATATAAAGAACGCCAGCGGGGCGGGGCAAGAGGAACGACTGCTGAATGCCGGGAATTATCGAAGCGCCAGTGACTGGACAGCCGCAGGAGACCTGTTGGTCTATCACGAGGGTGATCCGAAGACGAAGTTAGACTTGTGGGTGCTGCCGATGACGGGGGAGCGGAAGCCTACGGTGTTTCTGAAGACGGAGTTCACAGAAAGATACGGGGCGTTTTCTCCGGATGGGAAGTGGATCGCCTACACGTCTGACGAATCTGGCCGGGATGAGATCTATGTGCAGCCGTATCCGGCGACGGGGGCGAAGTGGCAGGTGTCGCGGGAAGGGGGAAGGCGTCCGCAGTGGAGCCGGGACCGTCGGGAGATCTACTGGCTGGAGGAAGACGGGACGCTGATGGCGGCGGAGTGGAGCATGGGCCGGACGTTCCAGCCCGGGAAAGTGGCGGCGCTGTTCGAGACGGGAGTTACGGAGTACCGGGAGCGCTTCGCGGTGACGGCGGACGGGCAACGGTTCCTGGTCCCGGCGCCGGTGGAGGAGACCGAGGGTGCGCGTCCGGTGACGATACTGCAGAACTGGCTCGCGGGGGCGAGGCGGTAGCGCATAGCCACATCATGATCCAAGAGTTGGTCACGTTTAGATCGGATAGACTGTTTCAATGCCGCTTTCCGCTGGCGACAAACTAGGCCCCTACGAAATCCTCTCCCCGATCGGAGCCGGCGGCATGGGCGAAGTCTACAAAGCCCGCGACACCCGCCTCGACCGCTCAGTCGCCGTCAAAGTCCTCCCGGATCACATCGCAAAAAAAGCAGACGCCCTCGCCCGCTTCGAACGCGAAGCCCGCTCGGTCGCGTCGCTAAACCACCCCAACATTTGCACTCTCCACGACATCGGTCGCCAGGAGGAAACCAGCTACATGGTGATGGAGCTAATCGAGGGCGAAACCCTCGCGAGCCGCATCGAAAAAGGCCCCATCCCCCTAGACCAGGCCCTCAAGCTAGCAACACAAATCGCCGACGCCCTCGACCGCGCCCACCGCGCCGGCGTTACCCATCGCGACGTCAAACCCCAAAACATCATGCTGACGCGTGACGGCGTGAAAGTCCTCGACTTCGGCCTTGCGAAGTCCCAGGCCAAACCCGGCCCAACCGAAGAGACTCTAACCAAAGTTCTCACTACCGAAGGCACCGTAGTGGGCACCCCCCAGTACATGGCACCCGAACAATTCGAAGGCAAAGAAGCAGACGCCCGCAGCGACATCTGGGCCTTCGGTGCAGTCCTCTACGAAATGGTCACCGGCCAAAAAGCCTTCCAGGGCAAGAGCTACGCGAGCCTCCTCGGCGCAATCCTCTCAGCCGACCCGCCACCAATGACGGTGAATTCGCTCACGCCATCATGGCTCGAACGGCTGATACGCCGCTGCCTGCAAAAAGACCCCGACGACCGCTATCAATCGATGCGTGATCTGGCCATCGACCTGAAATCGCCGCCCGCTGAATCCGCGCTGGTGGCGGCAAAGTCCAGCCGTTGGCCATGGGCGCTGGCAGGCGCATCGACGCTCGCCCTCCTCGTCGCGTGTGTTCTGCTCTACAACGCCAACCGCCCCGCGCCGCCGCGGCCTTTGATGCACCTGAACGTGAATTTGCCACCCGCAACGCCGCTTGAACGGGTCGATGTCGCAGGAGGCCTGGGTGCAAACCTGATGGCGCTCTCTCCCGACGGAACGCGCCTGGTGCTTTGCTTACGAGGGGCTGACGGAATAATCCGCCTCCACACCCGCCTGCTGCTTCAGAACGAGTTGACACCGCTCGCTGGAACAGAGGGCGCCTATTCGCCATTCTTCTCTCCAGGCGGCGACTGGATCGGCTTCTTTGCCAACCAACAGATGCACAAGATCGCCGTCGAAGGCGGCGCAGTGATCAAGCTGCTGAACGGAGCTTCTTTTGTTTCCGGCGCAAGCTGGGGTGACGACGGCAATATCATCGTGGCATTGAGAGGCACCCTGCATCGAGTCCCCTCTGGTGGTGGTACGGCTGTGCAACTGACAAAGCTGAACGCGGGCGAGGCGACGCACCGTTGGCCGCAGGTTTTGCCTGGGAGCCAGGAGGTCCTCTTTACAGCGGCCACGCTGGCAAGCTCAGGCTACGACGACGCGACCATCGAGGCTCTTTCTCTTAAGACCGGTGAACGGAAGACGCTGCATCGAGGGGGCTTTTCGGCCCGCTATCTTGCTGGAACCACCGGCTCCGCCGGCATCGGCTACCTGGTTTACCTGCATCAGTCCACGCTCTTCGGGGTGCCCTTCGAACCCCGTCGGCTGGCTCTCGCAGGCTCTCCCGCGCCGATTCTGGAGGATGTCGGTAGCACCGAAATAGGGGGTGGGGATTTCACCTTCGCGGAGAATGGAACATTTGTCTACCTGAACGGCAAGGCGTTCATGGGTGGGTTTCCAATTTCCTGGGTTGATAGCGGTGGCAAGATGGCACAGCCGCTCCACGCTCCACTGGGACGATACACGACTCCGCGTTTCTCTCCCGACGGTAAGCGCTTGGCATATGCGGCAGGAGATGCCAAACAATCCACCCAGATCTGGGTGAAGGACCTGGACCGGGACACAACCTCCCGGCTGAGTTTCACGCCGGGCTTTAATGACTACCCGGTTTGGACTCCCGACGGGAAAACCATCGTGTTCCGCTCCATACTCCAACCGGCTAACGGGCTGTACGCAATCCGCGCGGACGGATCAGGAGAGGCCAAGCGCTTGACCGAGGTCACGCAGCTTCCCTACTCATTTTCCCCGGACGGAAAGCGCCTTGCGGTCTTTCAACGCGGGAACAGCGACAGCCTTGACCTTTTCACTCTGCCGGTGGAAGCCGATTCCGGGCCCGGTGCGCCCGGGATCCGGCTTGGCAAGCCGGAGCTGTTTCTGGGAACACCTTTCGACGAAACCCGCCCGGCGTTTTCACCGGACGGGCGGTGGCTGGCGTACGAGTCGGTTGAGTCGGGAAAAAATGAAGTGTATGTGCGACCGTTCTCTCCTTCAAGGGAGGGACCGGGTGGGAAATGGCAGGTTTCAACGGGTGGTGGGCGCGTTCCGCATTGGTCTCGTGACGGCCGGGAACTGCTTTTTCTTGCGTTGGACAACCGGGTGATGGCGGCCAGCATCACCGCGAAAGGCGAAGTGTTTGCGGCGGGGCACCCGCGCATTTGGTCGGATGTCCGGATCAGAAACTATGGCTACTACGACATCGCCCCGGACGGTAGGCGGTTGGCGGCGATGGTCGAGGATGAAGAGGCCGGCAAGCTCCCCACCAGCCTGACCGTTCTGGTGAATTTCGCAGACGAGTTGCGGCAGAAGGCCCCGCGAAACTAAACCATGGCAATGAAACCCGGCGACAAACTCGGCCCCTACGAAATCCTCTACGCGATCGGCGCCGGCGGCATTGGCGAAGTCCCAAAAGCCCGCCACACCCGTTTCGCCCCCACCCTCAACTAGCCCGCGGCAGAACTTCCAACTCAATCCTCTTCCCAGCCGCATCCCTCGCCGTATCGAGCTCAAAGTCCTGCTGCAATCCCATCCACAACTCCGCCGAGCAGCCGAAGTATCGAGCCAGCCGCAACGCCATCAGAGCGCTCGCTCGACGCTTCTCATTCACAATCCCGGATACCGGACTTGGCGGCCCCCGAAGCGCCCGCGCCAGTGCATGGATCGACAAACCCATTGGTTTGAGAAATTCTTCGGGCAAGATTTCGTTTACGGATCATAGGAGTCTCCTTCTCAGTGATAATCCGTCAATTCGACCTCAAACGCATCGCCTCGATCCCACCGAAAACAGATACGTTACTGATCTTTGACTCGAATGCTACGCTGCCCGGTTCGATCGCCACGCAACAACTCCAACAGGTTCCCCGGCGGGACACGCAAATCATCCAGATTCTTCGCCCGATGCAAGACGCGAAGCCTCCGCAATGGCGGCTGGGCAATCAGAAGAGCCTGATCCTAATCTAAGATGTGCTGCACCGGAACTCGTTCCCTAACCCGTTTTAGCTTCGCTGAGTGGGACATGAATTGTTCACAGATGTTGATTCGATCAGTCATCGCTGAAGTTCCTTCGAGATGGACAAATAGTAGTTTCGGGCCATCGGATTCAACTGGTCAGCGGCAAGGGCTTCCAAGGCACGAGCTTTTAGAAGTCTCACTTCTGCGGATTTCGGCTCGGCCACAAGAAGTACGTCGCAAAGTTCAGCAGCCCATTGCGGTTGCTTCGACGAGAGGGCGCGGCGTGCCTCGTTAAACAGTTTGCGGCGGCCTCCGGCCAGTTGAATCCACTTGCCTGATCGCTCCGTCGGCGGTAGCGGAAACAGGTTTGTAGGATTCCCATCGAACCAACCCAAATAGCCGCTGAACACAGCACGCACGGCCCAAGCGGGATGGCCATAATAAGGCTGGAGATGCGGGCTTTGCGCCAAGTGCGCAGGAAGCTTCACGTATTCCACAAGTTGATCGGGCGTGAGGCCAAGATTGATTCCCTCAATCGTCTTGCTGAATACAAAACGGATGGCGTCACGGTAGTCGGTTAAGGCGCGCGTCACAGCTTCTTTGCCGGAGATGGGCGCTGTGTGTCCAGGCACTAAATACATCGGACCGAGCTGCAACATACGGTCGTTGGACTCGCCCCACTGTCGGACATCGCGATACGGAGTGCCGCGGATGGCGTAAAGATTGGGCCACGCTGCATAGAAGTTATCGCCGGAGAAGACAACTTTTTCCCTCGGAAACCAAATATAAATATGGTCATCGGTTTCGCCGGGGTTTGGGGCCACTTCTAGTGTCAGGCCGGCAATGTTCAAGGTGCGCCTGGCGGGACCAAGATCCTGTTTAGCCACTGCGTAGACTGTGCTGCTAATGGTGACAGGGCCCACCCCACCCGTGATACGATCGCTCGCCGGGAGATCGTACCCAAACTGGAAACGGCTTCTCACGTGGTCCTGTTTGAGACCCGTTACTTCTGAACCTCCCAGGCTGGAGATCCCGCCGCGCCGAATCCAAAGTTCGACGCCATCTCCTGGTTTGGCAAAAGCCTGCGTGCCGCCGGTGTGGTCAGCGTGACCATGGGTATAGATGATGGCCTTGACCGGCAATGAAGAGTATTTTCGGAACTCGGCCAGAGCCTCGGAGGACATCTCCGGGTTCTGGCCCGCGTCAATCATCACCAAGCCGTTGGAGCCGACAATCATTGAGAAAACCGATTGACCGTAGCCAATGGCGCTGTAGACACTTTCAGAAACGCGAACGATTCTTCGGTCGAAATTCTTGTTTAGTTCACGTAGCCGGCGAGTGGCTTCGGTCTCGGGTGCTTGGCCGAAAGCAGACCAAGCAAGGAGAACTAAAAGAGGCAGTTTCATTTCCGAAACTATATCGCCTAGACCTCGCCAATGGAAGCCATTTCATTCCTTCCAAAAGGTTAGAACCTACACAGATACAACTGTTGCCCCCTGCGGCGATCCTCCAGAATTACCATTCCAAATGGAAAAATACCATTTATGGAAACCACAATCACGGTAGACAAGGCTGGCCGAATGGTACTTCCAAAGAAAGTTCGCGACCAGCTACGTCTCGAACCCGGTGACACCCTACAACTTGTCTTCGACGGCGAGCAACTAACCCTCCGCCCTTCTCGCAGCGCCACCCGCCTGCGAACCAAACAGGGAGTCTGGGTCTTCTCGGCTGGCACCCCCATCCTCGCCGCAGAAACGGATCGTGTTCTTGAAGACGTCCGCCAGGGAAGACGCGGCGAGTGAAGGCACTCCTCGACACCTCCGTCCTGGTTGCTGCCTTCTACGAGGATCACGAGCATCACAAAGCAAGCTTCGACTTGCTCCTCAATCACAAACGTAAGGACGCCTGATGTGCGGCACACAGCCTGGCCGAAGTCTACGCCACGCTAATCGCAATGCCAGGCAGTAGGCGCGTCAGCCCGGCAGAAGCCGTGCTCTATCTGGGAAGCCTCCGCGAAAGACTCACGATAATCTCCCTCGATGGCGACGAATACCTCGCCGCTGCAAACTTGGCCGCTTCCAGCGGAGCATCGAGCGGAGGCATCTACGATGCCATCATTGGTCAGTGTTTTCTCAAAAGCCGCGCCGCGTTGCTCTACACCTGGAACCTGAAGCACTTCCAAAGTCTAGCTTCAAACGTGGGAGAAAAAGTTAAAACTCCAATCCGATAGACAGCTTCCTGCGCTACAGTGCCATCAATGAAGCTCTTCGCTCTACTGCTCTGCCTCTCCCAAAACCTCAGCGCGCCAGCCGGCGACGCCTACGCCGTCCACAACCCCTCCGGCGTCACCATCATCCCCAACGGCCGCCTCCTCGAGCCAATCGGCTCACACTACCCCCTCGCCCGCTTCCCCCACGGCATGGCCATCAGCCGCGACGGCTCACTCCTCTTCATCCCGAGCGACGGCATCGGGCAACTCGTCACCAACTGGCAAAGCGGCACACCCAAAATCACTGAACTCAAGCCCCCTGCCGCTGCCAAACGAATGCACCTCAACGCAGGCGGCGCAGACTTCTCCCCCGACGGCACCCTCCTCTACTGGAGCAGCGGCGAGCGCGGCACTGTCTTCGTCTTCGACACCTCCACCGGCCAGCTTCAGGCCGACATCACGCTCAACGCTGCGCCCTTCAACGACAGCTACGCCGTCGACATCAAACTCTCCGACGATGGCCGCTACCTCTACTGCGCCGACGTCACCAACTTCCGCCTCGCCGTCATCGACACCACCGAGCGCCGCACCGTCGGCAGCGTCCCAGTAGGCCGCTATCCCTACGCCCTCGCCGTCTCCGGCAACAGTGTCCTCGTCGCCAACATCGGCCTCTTTGAATACAGCTCCGTCCCAGTCCCCACCGGCCCCGGCTTCGACCCCCGAGGCCTCACCCGTCCCCCCTTCGGCTATCCCAGTAAAGAAGCCCGCGACGGCGTCGAATTTGAAGGCCGCAAGATCCCCGGCCTCGGTGACGACAACGCCATCGAAGCCTTCTCCGTCTGGAACGTCGACGTCTCAATCCCCAGCCAACCCAAGGTAGCCAGCCGCTTCAAAACCGGCCTCCTCATCCACTCCCCAGCCGACAACGGCACCACCGTCGGCGGCAGCGCTCCCAACTTTCTTACCGCCCGAGACAACTCACTCTTTGTCTCCAACGGCAACAACGACATGATCGAGCGCTACGACCTCACCACCGGCAAACTCGCCGTCCGCAAGCGCATCGTCCCTTCCCCCCTCGTCGCCCGCCTGCGCGGAGTCGGTCCCAGCGGTATGACCCTCTCGCCCGACGGCCGCCGCCTCTACGTAACCGAAAGCGGCATCAACGCCATCGCCGTCCTCGACGCGACCACACTCAATGTCCTCGGCCACATCCCCACCGCCTGGTACCCCTACCGTGTCGCCATCTCGTCCGACGGCCGCCACCTCGCTGTCACCTGCTTCAAAGGCTTCGGCAACGGCCCCAGCGCCGGCGCCAACATCCCCAAGAGCGAATTCCTCAAGCTACGCGGTGTCCTCACCATCCTCGACACCCCAGCAGACTCAGCACTCCCCCAGCTCACCGAAAAGACCCTCACCAACAACGGCATCGTCAATCGCAAAGAGCCAATCCTCCGTCTCCCCAAAGAGATCAAGCACGTCGTCTTCATCACCAAAGAGAACCACACCTTCGACACGATCTTCGATCGCATCCCCGGCGCGAAACACGATCCTTCCCTGCTCCGCTGGGGCCTCAACCAGACCATCCAGGAGACCGGCCAGCCCGTCCTCAACAACGTCCCCGTCATGGTCAACCACAACGCCCTCGCCCGTCAGTTCACCGTCAGTGACAACTTCTACCTCGAGCCCGAAGCCTCCGGCGTCGGACATCGCTGGCTGGTCGGCGTCCAGCCCAACAACCTGATGCAGATGACCTACACCCTCGGCTGGACCTTCAACGAAAAGTCCACCGCCCCTGGCCGCCGCTACTCGATGGGTTCCAACGGCTCCCTCATGCCCGAGGATTACCCCGAAGCCGGTTCCATGTGGGAACACCTCGCCCGCCACCGCGTCCCCTTCCGCAACTATGGCGAAGGCTTCGAATTCCCTGGCGTCAAGGAAGAAGAAGACCAACACCCCACCGGTGCCCGCGAGGTCGTCAACATCCCGATGCCCAAAGTCCTTTACGACAACACCAGCTTCGACTATCCGATCTACAACACCAACATCCCAGACCAGTACCGCGCTCACTGGTTCATCAAGGACGTCGAGCAACGCTTCCTCAGCGGCAAACACAAGTTCCCATCATTCCTGAACATCGCCCTCTGCAACGATCACGGTGCCGCCCGCCGCCCCGACAAAGGCTACCCATACCTTGCCTCCTACATGGCCGACAACGACCTCGCCCTCGGCCGCATCGTCGAGTTCCTCTCCCACACTCCTTACTGGAAGAACATGGCCATCTTCGTCACCGAAGACGATGCCGGAGGCGAGCCAGACCACGTCGACGCACAGCGCAGCTTCCTGCTCGTCATCAGCCCATGGGCCAAGAAAGGCTACGTCACCCACCGCCACACCACGATCCTGAGCATGCACCGCACGCTCTACAAGACCTTTGGCCTGCCCCCGCTCAACATGTTCGACGCCCTCGCCAGCGACCTCTCCGACGCCTTCACCACCAAGCCCGACTTCCGACCCTACCAGGCAAGAAAAGTCGACTCGCGCATCTTCGACCCTGAAAAAGCCAAAGACCCCAAAGACCCCGACTACGGCCAGGCCCGCCGCACCCCCTTCGCCCCCATGGATGACCCAGAAGAAATGGAGCGCATCCTCAAGCAAGGGGAAAAGAAGCCACCAGCAAAGCCCTAGAATCTGGAATTTAGCAGCCGCGATATTTTTTCACGCATTTTCAGCTCCTCTGCGCTAACAAACCCAGAAGGAGACTGTGGAACAAAACCCATGTCCTACGACAGCTTTGAAAACCGTGAATCTGCATTCTTTGGCGGCGACGTTTTTGACAAATGTCCGAATTGCGGCAGCACCAACCTGCAAGAATCTCGTTCTGGCCTATCAGCCGCGAGTTTTGCAACAGTCACTTGCCTTGCCTGCAAAAGGAGCTTCAAACGTAGAGGCGGTGTTGAGAAATTCTTTGATGACAAAGCCGAGCAAGCGAAACAGGCCGCTCTTCGTCAAACAGGCCGCAATATTGCTTTTCTCTTTCGAAACCCTTTTGCCCTTCTGCTTTTGTTCATGTGGTTTTTCGGACTCATAATCTGGGCCGGCATCAGCCCCAATCCTGACCCTTCCATCGGAGCTTTTCGCCGCTTCGCTGGAATTGCAATTGGCAGCGTTTTCGCTTCACTCCCACTAACTCTCCCCGCCTTCCTCACTCTCACATGGCTACGCCGCAGATCTCACCCTGATGAATCCTGGCGCACTGCTTTCATGGCTCGCCCGCCTTGGATCATTGGAATCGCGATTGGCTTTTATGTACTAACTTTCTGGAGGTTTGTCTCCTGAACCAGCCTCTTGTCTTGAATCATAATGACTCTATTGCGTTTCGCTCAACTCTCGCTGCTCTTGCTTTCGCTCTCCGCTCCCGTTGAGGCAAACCG
Organism: Bryobacter sp.; assembly: GCA_022843625.1. GTDB lineage: Bacteria > Acidobacteriota > Terriglobia > Bryobacterales > Bryobacteraceae > Bryobacter. Next base: position 66,764 of record JALHNH010000037.1, read on the forward strand.
CTCACGGCTGCACCACCTTTACGGCTTCATTCCGGATTCATCCTCGCGTATCCTCGATGTCGCTTCTGATTCACGCGGTGTCATCTGGGTGGCCTCTCCGGATGGCCTGCTTCGCTTTGATGGCAGGCACTACCATCGCGTCACCGATTTCCCCCTCGCTACCTCCTCCTTCGTTGCCGTTGCACCAGATCGCTCCATCTGGGCAGGTGGCAATGCTGGTCTTGCCGTTTTACGAAGTGGCAAATGGTCTCTCTTGGACCGCACTCCGGTCTCCAATTCAGCTAAGTCACCATTAGGCCTCTGGATTGTGCGCAACTCTCTTGAATTCCTCCCCTGGCAGGGGGCCGCCAAAGCCTTTCCTGCCTTCCGCCCTTCAACAGATATGGTGTGGACCTCAAACAAATTGTGGTTCCCGGACAATCGCAACCTCTGTTCTGTTTCTCTCGAACAGAGTCTCTGCCAACCGCTACTTCCACCCGGCGATTGGCTGCGTGCTTTTCCCGACAAGAGTGGCACAATCTGGTTTTCTTCCCTTACCTCAGTCGGCAACTCCCAAGCCCTTTCTGCTGTTGGACCTTTTCAGCGATTTATGCGACCTTTTCTTGATCCACTGGTCTCTCCTTCCGGTCAGCCTTGGTTCATCCGCGACAACCTCCCCGCCGGGTTCCCAACTTGGCCTAGTAATCCTGTCAGCGATGGTTGCGCCGAATTCCTGTCAGAAGACTCCCGGCTGGTCTGCGCAAATCAACAACTGATCGCTCGGTTTGATCGAAACCCGGATTGGGAATTTTGGGATTCGAAGGCCATTGTCACCCCTGTCGGATTCTTGCCTGACCTTCCCAACCCGCCTCTGGTTCTTTCACGCCGTGGGCTATTTAAACTGGATACAAACTCACGCAGTTGGCAGCCAATGCTTCCAGGCATCAGCAATGATGTTCGTGCAGCCGTCCGGCTGGATCCCAACTCCTTCCTCCTGGCTACCCTCGAGGAAGGGCTGCTCCATGTCTCCTCAAGCGGAGATATCCTCGGCCGCTACCATCCCTGCAGCAGCATAGATACCTACCGTGTTCTGCGGAAGGACTCCCAGTCACGCATCTGGGTCGGCGGTAAAGATCCCAACTGTTTCTTTCTCCTCGATTCCTCCAGTTCAAAACTCCGCTTCCTTCCACAAAAACTCCCCGGGCAGACTTTGCAAACAGTTGCCATCGAGATGGCGCCTGATGACACCCCTTGGGTTGGCGATGAATTCGGCCTTGCTTACCTAACTCCAGCCGGCTCCTGGGAGCGTATCCGCACAGACCTGCCACTCACTCACATCCGCACCTTCTCGTTTGCCTCAAAAGACACAATCTGGATTTCTCACCGCCGCCCCGGTTTCTTCACTCGCATCGACAACACCGGCTCCATCTGGAAAGTCACCCGCTTTTCTTCAGACAAATACCCTCCAGCTAATGTCCATTCCCTTCGTGTCGATTCTCGAGGCTGGCTTTGGCGTGCCACCAATCAGGGATTCTACATATCCCGGCCCGGTCAACTGAATCCCGAAGACTCGCTACTTCTCGATGCCTCAAGCGGAGCCGGCCTCGGTTCCGCTTCGATAAATGGCTTCTGGGAAGATCCCGCTTCCAATCTCTGGTTAGCTGGCGATGAAGGTATCGTCCGCCTTAAGCCTGTCCAGAATTGGTTCTCCGCTCCCCCTGGTCTCTCGCCACGCATAACGCGCATCCAGGCAGACAATCAATCCTGGTTCGATCTTGATGCCTTGCCCACTGAGTTCCCAGCGGCCACCTCATCTCTGACATTCGATTTCTCCACCCTCGGCGCCTCACCTTTCCGTCCCAATCCACTTCGATACCGCCTCAACAATGACCCCAACTGGCATGTAGCGCCCAATGCCTCACTCAAACTTGTATCTCCGGCAGAAGGAACTCACGTACTCGATATTGCCTTCGCAGGAGCAGCCCCTGCCAACTACCGCCGCTATTCCTTCGTCGTGGGTCAGCCGCTCCTGCACTCTCTCGCTCCATTCCTCGCTATCTTCCTGGTAGGCTCTATCGCACTGCTCACTTGGCTCAAAAGAGATCTATGTGCCTACTGGTTTGCCAAGTCTAAATTCTTACTCGCCCTTCGTCATTCGTCTAACTCAGACCCATTACCTTTAGTCGAAGGAGAGATCCTCAACAACCGCTACAGGATCAAATCCGTTCTCGCTCGCGGTGGCTTCTCCTTCACCTACCTCGCTACCGAAATTCATACGCCAGACGCTCGACTTGTCATCAAGATCCTTCACAATTCTTTTCGAGGCTCCCACGGTCAACGCAATCGCTTCACGCAGGAAGTAAACGCCTTGACTTCACTTTCACACCCCGGGCTTGTGCCTCTCATCGATTGGTGGATCAATCCTTCCGGCGAACCTTGTCTTGCTATGGCCTTTGTTGAAGGCCCGACACTGCGTGCAGCCATCGACGCGGGTCCTTTGCCTCCAGGGCAAGTCGCTCGGCTTGCAACTCAACTGGCAGATACTCTTGTTGCTATCCACGCCAGAGGGATCATCCATCGCGACTTGAAACCTGAAAACGTGATTCTCGCCGCCGATCACCCGCGTATCATTGACTTCGGAATATCAGCCCTGCGTGGACGCCTGGGCGAATCGGAAGATACGGTAACGATCTCAGGCTCGCTCCATTACCTGGCGCCCGAGCGATTACTCAAGCAATATTCCACAGCAAGCGATATCTACTCCCTGGCGGTAATCCTGCTCGAATCTCTCACTGCAAAACGTCCTGCCCAGTTCCAGTCTCTTCCCAGTGAACCTGGATTCGCTCTTGAAACATCTCCCTGGATATCCAACTCCGCAGCCGCTATCCTTGCCGAGGGACTCAACCACAACCCCGGCCGCCGCCCCTCAGACTTATCTGCCTGGGCCACTCGCCTCAGCTTAGCTCTGCAAGCTGAGCCCCCAGCCACTTCAAGCCAAACTGACAATCCAACCTGACTCTCCACTCTGCCCTTCCCATTCGGCCTGCGATCTCCCGCATCCCGAAGCCATTGATATATCGCAAGCAGACGGCCTCGTGCGCAAAATGGTCTAGCTGATCCAATTGCTTGAGTGCCCTCGATATGGCCAACTCCATTTCCGGCCTTCGTTGTACCAACAGCATCGCCATTTCTCCAGCAGACTGCCGCTTCTGCGCAGCTTTTCTTCGCGCATGATCCATCAACACCTGTTTCATAGCCATTGCTGTCAGTGAGTAAAAATGATCGCGGCTCTCTACTCTGATTCGCAGCTTCCGCAACTTCTGTAGAAAGGCTTCTGCTACCAGTGCCGTCGCCTCGAGCGAATGCCCCGCTCGTTCCCGCCCCAGCATTGCCCTCGCAATACCTCGCATCTTGTCGTAGACCTTTTGGTAGAGCAGATCCTCCGCCATCAGGTCTCCGGCCTGAGCTTGCCTTACAAGAACTGTTACAGACAAATCCATATAATGCCGTAGCTTAACAAAGAATCCTTTTTTCGCGCTTTTTCCGTCAATCTGCGCCAGCTTGGTTATGGATTTCCGTTTTTCGTTCCTAGCCATCCTTCTGCTCTCATTCAACCTCTCTGCCCAGGTGCCAACCATTCGCACCTTCATCGGCAACGGCAGAACTGACACCCCTGACATGTTGTCAGCCGTTAGGGGCATCGATGTTTCCAGCTACGCACTTTCTCCTCTCGGGGTTAGCGTAGATCAGGCCGGCAACGTATCGATCGGCACCGGGAATGTCATTCGAGTAACCTCTGCTGCCCGCTTTTTATATGCAGTTCCGGGTACCGTTCTTGTCGCAGAGACGGTCGCCACCAGCCCAATCGGTACGGTCATCGCTGCCAGAAAGACCAGCCCTTGTTTTATCCGAGCCAATCCGCCGATTCTTGTTGGTTTCATTTTTAGGGAAACCTTTGGAAATTGCACAGGAGAACCTCAGGATTCTGGAGATGGCGGCCCACTCGCCCGCGCTCGTTTCAACAAAATCAGCGGC
>JALHNH010000038.1 GCA_022843625.1 Bryobacter sp.
AGAGCATAGTAGTAGATAGAAGTACTCATTAGGAGAAAACCAAGAATGAATATCATGAGCAGAATACGGGATCAGCGATTCCTGGGATTCAGCATGCTGCTAGTCACTTTGTCCGTCGGTATTTTGATCGGCACATTGCTGACCACGGGCGTAAAGGCTGGACGGGAACAAGTTGCGGCCGATGCGACGCCCCTTGTAATTCCCAGCCCGGTGCAGATGCAGAACGAGTTTGCCAAGCTGGCCAAGCGGGCGGAAAATTCCGTCGTACACATTAATACAGTAGATGAAGGCAAGACGCCTGCTACCGCGCAACGTCGAGGCCGTCCGCAGATGGAAGAGGAAGAAGGCGGCGAAGACGACGCCCAGATGGACCTGTTCCGACGATTCTTCCGTAATGGTCCCCAGGGTCAGGGCGGAATGGGCATGGGCCCACAGCCGAAGAAGATGGGAACCGGCAGCGGCTTTATTGTCGATACCAAAGGCTACATCATTACGAATTATCACGTCGTGGATGGTGCCGACAAGATCACAGTAAAAGTCCATGGCGATACGACCGATTACAAGGCCAAAGTGATTGGCTTTGACAAGGAAACCGATCTTGCTGTGATCAAGATTGCCCCGGATCGGGCTTTGACGCCGCTTAAAGTAGGCAACAGCGATGCAACTCAAGTTGGTGACTGGGCCGTGGCGATTGGTTCGCCGTTTGGTCTTGAAGCCACAGTGACGGCTGGTATCGTAAGCGCGAAGGGCCGCGACTTTGCTGGCGCACAGGCATTTCAACGCTTTATTCAGACCGATGCGGCGATCAACCCTGGCAATAGCGGCGGGCCGCTGTTGAATTCTCTGGGCGAGGTAATTGGCGTAAATACTATGATCGCGACTCGAACGGGCGGTTATGAAGGCATCGGGTTTGCATTGCCGATCAATATGGCGGTTAAGGTTTACAACCAATTGATTTCGACTGGCCGTGTGACTCGTGGCAGCATTGGCGTGCAGTTTGACCGAACTGTGGACCCGACGATGATGAAGGCGTTCAAGCTGGACGGAGGCGTTCCGATTTCTAGTGTGCAGCCGGGTGGGCCATCTGAGAAGGCTGGCCTGAAGCCGGAAGATATCATCACGAGCGTGAACGGTTCGCCTGTGAAGAATGGCGATGATCTGATTGCCAAGGTGAGCGATTTGCCGGTGGGTTCGAAGGCCGGGCTTGAGGTGGATCGTCAGGGCAAGAAGATGAAGTTTGAGGTTGCGATTGCCGATCGTGCGCAGCTGTATGCCGACAACCCGATTGTGGGTAATGGACGGCGTCCGGATGAGGCAGCTCAGCCGGGGCAGACCAGTGCGCAGTTCGGGATCATGATCGCGAATGTGCCTGAGGCAGATGCCGAGAAGATGGGCATCACCGACAAGCGTGGTGTGCAGGTGACACGAGTTGTGCCGGGAAGCTTTGCCGAAGAAATCGGCGTAGTGGAACGGGACGTGATCGTGTCGATCAATCGGTTGCCTGTGGGCAGTGTTGACGAGGTGAAGAAGGTCCAGCAGACGCTGAAGCCGGGCGATGCCGTGGCGTTCCGCGTGATGCGTGCCGTTCCGGGTAGCCGGAGGGGTGGTGCAGCCGGGCAGTGGCAGGGGATCTGGCTGAGCGGCAGCCTGCCTCGCGAATAGTCTGTAGCGCAGTAGATGAGGGGCCAGCCTGATGAGGGCTGGCCCTTTTTGCGTTTAGGGGTCGAGTGGTTCGATGGCGTCGAGCTGTAGGGATTCGATCTGGAGTTTGGCTTCAAGGTCGAAGCGGCTGGTGCGCTTGAGGATCTGGACGGGCCGGTAGCCGAGTTCTTTTTCGCAACGGATCATGGCCTGGGGGGATTCGATGCCCGCGCTCTGGTATTGGTCTGTGGTGATGAGGACGGGCTTGTCGAGGGGGATGGCGGCGCGGAAGAGGATTCGGGCGGCGTTGCGGATGTTGGTGGTGGTGTGGCGGGCGTGGGGATCGATGAAGACGGCTGAGGCGGGAATTCCGAAGTCGTTGATGAGGACGCGGCGCATCTCGATGGCTTCGTTCCAGGGGGTTTGGTTGGGGTGGACGTAGCCGCCGGATACGAGGATGAAGGGGGCGAGGCCTCGGCGGTAGCGATCGGCGGCGAGCTGGGCCCGCCATTTGGCGAGAGGGTCCATGGGTGTGGTGAGACGGTCGCCGCCGGCCCCGGGGACGATGATGGCGGAGTAGGGGTAGCGGGTGAAGTCGGTGCGGGCGGCTTCGGCTTGGGCGGGCTTGTTTTCGGTTGCGTGGAGGGGTTCGTGGCGGGCGGCTTCATCGCGCCAGTTCATTTCGAGGAGCATGATGGCGAAGTTGAGGGGAGCCTGGTGGAAGAGCTTCAGTTCGGCGTTCTTTTCGTCGAGCATATTGGTGGCGACATCGATGCGGAAGCCGAAGCGCTGACTCTTGATGTCGTGGGCTATGGAATCGATAGCCGGGTAGCGCGGGGGCTTGCCTTCGGCGTAGATGTCGATGAAGCGGTTGATGTGGGTGGCGGATTCGGTCCAGACTTTGGTGAGGAAGGCTGCGTCGTCGAGGGAGTTGTAGCGGATGAAGGCGCCAGACTGGCGGGCTTGCTGGAGGAGGGGTTTTAGGTTGGGGGTGAGGCTGACGATTGCCTTGGCAGCGGTTTCGATTTCATCGCTGGTGAGGCGGTAAGCGGCGATGTGGCAGGGGACGTCCATCTTGCAGGTGGTGGCGGCTTTGGCGAGGGCGGTGCGCTTTTGTTCGGCCAGTTGTTTGAGCTGGGGATGAGTGAGGAAAGGGGTGGGGTTTGCTTCTACCAGCGCGAGAAAAAAGAAGTTCTTGTCTCGCAGTGGGTGCTTGAGTTCGAGCGGCTGCGGGAGGGGTGATTGGGCTGTGAGGGCGAGGAGTAGGCTTGGCCAGATCATGCTCCTCGCAGGATAGCGAGGTTGCGTTAGTGTTTGATGACGGCTTTGGGGGGAGGGCTGCTGTTGATGACGCAGGGGATGTCGGGGTTGTCGCAGGGGCCGTCTTCGTCTTCGGCTGGAGCTGGGTCGTCGAGACTGAAAGTGATTTCAAAATCTGAGATGCCCATGACGTAGAGGCGGGCGGTCTGGCCGGCAAGATTGTCGGAATGGCCTTCTTCGAGGCCGAGGACTTGTGGGTAATATCCGGGATGTCGTGCAATGTCGTTTGGGCTGAGGATGCGCTGGAGGGGGCGCCATGAGAAGGGGTCGCTTAAGTCGGAGTTGAAGGTGATGTCGATACCAGCCTGAGGCCAGCCGGGATTGCAGCAGGAGCGATTGAGCAGGATGACGTACTTGTCGAGGTGGGTGTTGTAGTGGACGGCTGGGCCCCAGTGAGAATCAGTGTCTTCGGCTTGCCAACCGCGAGTGGCGGGGAAGATTGGGGATATTTTGCCACCAAGGCCGGGTTCTTCGAATTTGCCGAGGTAGAGTTTGTTCACTTTGCCTACTGGGGCGAAGCGGTCTTCGAAGGCCAAACGGGCGGTGGCAACGCCCTGGGAAGAGGTGGGGCCAGCGTAGTTGGTGAAGAAGAAGTAGAAGAAGGAGCGTTCTTTGTCGAGGATGACGCTGATGTCACCGTGGCCGCCAGAGAAGAAGCCGTTTTGGGCGTTGCAATCGATGGGATCGCCGGATTCGAGGACGATGCCGAGGTCTTGAACGGTTGCGCCGTTGTCGCGGGAGATGGCGGCTCCGATTTTGGGAGCGGTGAGGTTGGTGCCGGAGCAGCGTTGTTCTGGTTCGTGGTGGTAGAAGAGGAAAAGGGTGCCGTCGGTGTCGCGCCAGACGGCTTCAAACCAGACGGGGCTGTGATCTTTGGAATCGAATTCCACTTTGCGGGTGTTTGAGAGGTTGAACTGATCGGGGCCGGAGGAGATGTGTGGGACGCCGGTGGAATGGAAGAGGTACATTTGGCCGTCTGCCCAGAAAGCAGCGGAATTTCCATCGATGACGGGCGGGAGCTCTACGCGCGGGACGAGGCGGAGCGTGGCGCTTTGGGGGTAAAGTACTGGGGCAATCAGCGTTGCGGCGAAGAATAAGCGCAGAAGCATTAGTACTATGTTGATGCAAGACTGGCCGGACTTGTTACTTTTCAAATGTTAAGAAGTGTGAGGAAGCGGGTAGTCCCACTTAAGGGAGAAGGGTATCGGGATGGGCCGGCAATGGACCAAGGATGTCGATACTGAATTTGGCGGCGGCTGTCATCAAGCGACCCATGTCTGGCGGGCCCGGTGGGGTGCCTGCTGGCTGACTGAGTTCGAGCATGAAGTCTTCAAAACCAGATGGCGTGCAGAAGATCAGCATGTGTGCTGGCGTATCTCCAACGACACGGAATCCGTGAATCACCTTGCGGGGACCAAATACGAAATCGCCTTTACCCGCAAGCAGCCAAGCGCCGTCGACAAAAAATGCGACCTGACCGGAGATGATGTAAAACGACTCATCTTCTTTGTTGTGGACATGAAGGGGCGTTTCAAAGCCCGGGGGCATCAGGGGATGCTCGGCTAGCGCGAAGGCCCCGTTGGTTTGACCGCCTTTCGCTCTGTAAAGGGTCTGCAGACCAAGGAAAACAGCTTCATTGTCATTCAGGGTGTTGAGAAAGGGTTGCATTCGATTCGACTCGTAAAGGGACAGTATCACATGAGGCAAGCACAGGGGTTTAGTAGAATTGGGGACCAAGGAGCTGCCCGATGAGCAAGATCAACCTTAAGGTGAATGGCGCAAGCCACAGCGTCGAAGTCGATCCAACGACACCGCTTTTGTATGTGTTGCGGAATGATCTGGATTTGCATGGACCGCGCTTTGGTTGCGGGCTGGGCCAGTGTGGTGCCTGTACGGTGATTATCAATGGCGCGGCTGTGAGGTCTTGTGTGCTGCCGGTGAGTGCCGTGCGCAGTGAGATTACTACGCTTGAGGGATTGTCGAAGGGCGGGGCTCTTGACCCGGTGCAGCAGGCTTGGATCTCAGAGCAGGTGCCTCAGTGCGGGTTTTGTCAGAACGGGCAGATTCTGACGGCGAAGGTGTTGCTGGACAAGAATCCGAATCCGACCGATGAGCAGATCCGAAAAGGGATGGCCGGGGCGTTGTGCCGGTGTATGACTTATTACAAGATACAGGCTGCGGTGAAGGTTGCTGCGCAGTTGAAGAAGAGCGCCAAGGGGGTGGGGGCATGAGGATGTTTAGCGCGGTTCCGAAACAGGTCGAAGAAGAGCTTTCGCGGCGGGGATTCCTGCAGATGGCTGGGATCTTTGTGGTGAGCGTTGCCTCGGTTGAGGGGCAGAGTACGGGGCCTTATCCTGACCCGAATTACCGGCAGCTCGACTCGTGGATTGTGATTCATGAGGACAGTACGGCTACCTTCTATGTTGGGAAGACGGATCTTGGGCAGGGGACTGGGACGGCTTTCCGCCAGATGATGGCGGATGAACTGGATGTTGCGTTTGAGAAGACGAAGATCATCATGGGCTCGACCGATGTGACGGTGGACCAAGGTGGGTCTGGCGGATCTGATGCGATTCAAGTGGATGGCTGGCCGATGCGGCGGGTGGCGGCTGAGGCTCGCCGGGTCTTGCTCGAGATGGCCGGGCAGCGGCTGGGTGTTGGTGTGGATCAGCTTGTTGTGAGTAATGCTGTGGTGAGTGTGAAGGGTGCGCCAGGCAAGCGCGTAAGCTATGGGGAGTTGATTGGCGGCAAGAAGTTTAACGTGGCCCTTAGTGGCAACGAAGTGAATGGGACCACCGGGCTTGCGAAGGTGAAGGCGGTGCAGGACCTGAAGATTGTGGGGCAATCACCGCAGCGCTATGACATTCCGCCGAAGGTGGACGGGACGCTGAAGTGGGCTGTGGATGTGAAGTTGCCTGGGATGGTGCATGCGCGCAATGTGAAGCCTCCGGTGGCAGGGGCGAAGCTGGTGAGTATTGACGAAGCTTCGGTGAAGGGTTTGCCGGGCTTTGTGAGGGTGGTTAGTAAGGGTAACTATGTGGCGGTGGTTTGTGAGCGGGAGGAGCAGGCGATCAACGCTGCCAGGAAGTTGAAGGTGAATTGGGAGAAGCCGGCGGAGGCTCCGTTTCCGGCGTCGGAAGATTTGTTTACTTATATGCGGGCGGCCAAGCCGATGTCGGAGAGGAAGACCCCGGTGGTGGGTGATCCTGAAGCGGCATTTGCGAGTGCGGCCAAGGTGATTGAGGCTGATTACGATATTCCGTTTCAGGGGCATACGAGTTTTGCTCCGGCACATGCGATGGCAGACCCGTCGAATGGGCAGATGACGATCTATACGAATGACATGAAGTCGTATGGGATGCGGCTTGGAGTGGCCAAGTTTCTCGGGATTCCCAAGGAGCAGGTGAGGGTGATCTGGATGGATGGCCCGCAAGGCTATGGGCGTACGGCTGCGGATGATGCCGGCTTTGAAGCGGCTTATCTGGCTAAGGAATTAGGCCGGCCGGTTCGGGTGCAGTGGATGCGGGATGAAGAGCAGGCCTGGGATACGAAGGGGCCGGCGTTTACCTGTAAGTTGCGTGGGGGGCTTGATGCTGCGGGTAACATGGTGGCTCTCGATTACGATTCGCAGTGTTGTAATTATGGCCACGTGGGGTACAACGAGCCGGATACCGTGTTGATTGCTCAATTGATGGGAATCCGGAAGAATCCGCCGAATGCTGGTGGAGGGTCCACGCCGGATGACATGTATGCGATCCCGAACCGCAGGATGTCGAGCAAGGTGGTGCGGCTGCCGCTGATTCATGAGACGCCGCTGCGGACGGGCAACTTGCGGGATCCGAATGGACCGCAGGTTACGTTTGCCTCGGAGTCGTTTATGGATGAGATGGCGCTGGCGGCGAAGGTGGACCCGGTGGAGTTTCGTTTGAAGCTGTTTGCCGGGAGTACGAAGGATGACTCTGGCTTCAAGCGGGCGCGGTCGATTGCGGTGGTGAAGGCGGCTGCTGAGGCTTATGGATGGAAGCCGAGGAGTTCTCCGCAGCGGCAGGCCAAGGGTGACATTCTCTCAGGCCGTGGATTTGCTTATAGCTTCCGGAGCCAGACGATTGTTGCCAATGCAGTGGATGTTGAGGTGAATCGCAAGACGGGCCAGGTTTGGGTGAAGCGGATTGTGGTGGCGCAGGATTGTGGACTGGTGATCAATCCTGAGGGCGTGAAGGGGACGATTATCGGTGGCACGCTGCATGCGCTGAGCCGGACTTTGTATGAAGAGATGACCTTCGATACAGAGAAGGTGCTGGATCGCGACTGGGTGAATCATCCGACGCTTACCCACATGGATAGCCCGGAGAAGATCGATATCGTGCTGGTGAATGGCGACCCGAATCCGCAGCGGCCCGATTTGCCGCACTACGGGGCGGGTGAGACGGTTTGCAAGCCGATTCTGGCGGCGGTGGCGAATGCGATCTTTGATGCGACGGGTGTGAGGTTGCGTCGATTGCCGTTTAAGCGGGCCAGGGTGCTGGCGGCCTTGCAGGCTTAGCAGTAGGATAGTTTGATGATCCGATTCGTTTGGCTGTCTTTGGCCTTTGGCCTTTCTGTTGCTGTTGCCCAGCAGAGTCCTGCTGTTGCTCCGCGTCCTGTTAGCACTGGGGTTTCTGCGGAAAGGCTGACGCGGATTGACCGCCTGTTGCAAGGGTATGTCGATGAGGGAAAGATTGCGGGTGCGGTGGCTCTTGTTTTGAAGGATGGGCGGCCGGTGTATGAGAAGGCGGTGGGCTGGAGCGATAAAGAGGCTAGGCGGAAGATGATGCCGAATACTTTGTTTCGCATTGCGTCGCAGACCAAGGCTTTGACTAGTGCTGCGATCATGGCTCTGGTGGAAGAAGGCAAGATCGGGATTCAGGAGCCGGTTGGAAATTTTATCGCGAGTTTCAAGAAGACCACTGTCGCCGAGAAGGATGAGTTTGGCGCGCCGCGGATTGTGCCTGCCAAGCGGCCCATTACGATTGCGCAACTACTGACTCATACGGCTGGAATTTCTTATGGCAGGGACAAGCAGGTTGAGGCAATGTACGAAGCCAAGGGACTAGGCCCGGCGGCCGGGAATGGCTGGTATACGGCGGATAAGGATGAACCGATCTGCGAGACGATGGAACGGCTGGGGACCTTGCCATTTGTAGCGCAACCTGGTGAGGCTTATGTTTATGGCTACAACACGGATGTTCTGGGTTGTGTTGTGGAGAAGGCATCAGGGATGCCACTCGATGAGTTTATCCAGAAGCGGATTACCGGGCCGCTCGGTTTGAAGGATACGCGCTTCTTCGTTCCTGCTGCTGAGCGGGAACGGCTTGCGGCAGTTTATATGACGGGGGCTGATGGGAAGGCGGTTCGGGCAGCAGAAGGAGCTCGTGGGCAGGGCGCTTATGTCGATGGCCCCCGGAAGAGTTTTGCCGGTGGGGCTGGGTTGACATCGACAGCCCGGGATTATGCGCGCTTCCTCGAGATGATTCGTGGTGGTGGAAGTTTGGGTGGAGTGCGGGTGTTGGGGCCTCGTGCGGTTGGGCTGATGACTTCGAATCAATCGGGGACTTTGCATTCTTCGACTGGTTTGGGGTTTGGTTTTGGATTTCAGACGGTGGACCGTTATGGGGCTAATGGGATGGCTTCTGTTGGGGCGTTTGGTTGGAGTGGTGCTTATGGCACGACCTACCAGGTGGATCCGAAGAGCAGGATGGTGGTGGTCTTGATGGTGCAGATGATGCCGAACGGGACGGATATTCAGCCGAAATTCATGACTTCGGTGTATCAGTCGCTGGTGGAGTAGTGGCTATGCCCGAATTCACTACGCTGATCAGTGGCTTGTCGTTTACCGAGTGCCCGCGCTGGCGCGATGGCCGACTTTACTTCTCTGATTTTCATACTCATCGAGTGTTGGCTGTGTCGCTGGATGGGACTGTTGAGACGGTGGCGCATGTGCCGAATCAGCCTGCCGGGCTGGGCTTTCTGCCGGATGGCCGGATGCTGATTGTGTCGATGCTGGACCGCAAGCTGATGCGGCGGGAGTTGGATGGCAGCCTGGTTGTTCATGCCGATCTGTCGGCGATGGCAGACTATCCGTTGAACGATATGGTGGTGGATGGGGATGGCAGGGCGTGGGTGGGGAATTTTGGCTTTGACCTGCATGGCGGTGGTGCGGCTTGCTCGACTGTGCTGATTTGCGTGGAGCCGGATGGGCGGGCGCGGGTGGCTGCCGAGGGGCTGGGTTTTCCGAATGGGACGGTGATTACGCCGGATGGCCGGACGCTAATTATCGCTGAGACGCTGAAGAGCCGGCTGAGCGCGTTCCCGATTGAGGGTGGAGTGCTCGGGGAGCGGCGGACCTGGGCGGAGTTTGGTGAGGTGCCTGAGACCAATGATGTTGGGGAGTTGATTGTTGCGCTTGAGGTTACGCCGGACGGCATTTGTCTCGATGCGGAGGGGGCGGTGTGGATTGCCGATGCATTGCATTCGCGATTGCTACGGGTGGCTGAGGGCGGCCAGATTCTTGAAGAAATCAGCACGAACGAGCTGAATCCGTTCGCCTGTATGTTGGGTGGCGAGGATGGGCGGACGTTGTTTGTTTGTCTTGCTCCTACGTTTGTGGAGGCGGAGTTGAAGGCGGAGCATCGGGCTTCTGTGGCGATGATGCGCGTGGCCGTGCCTCATGCGGGTTTGCCCTAGTTAGATCTCTGCCTGGTTCAACAGGCAGGACAGCGAACATTAACCGCTCCGAAGAAGTTTGGTATTTCGGTAAAATACGGTCAGTGGATTTTGAATAGGATTCGCGCAAAGCAAGGGAAAACCTGCGAAAGCACGGTGTATCTTTTCTTGAAGCTGTTACCGTGATGGGTGATGTGCTGGGCGTCACGGTTGCCGATCCTGACCACTCCTTCGACGAAGAACGTTATTTGACAGTTGGGCATTCCAACCAGAATCGATTGCTCATCGTAGCCCACGCGGAGCGCGGCAGTAAGCTTAGAATTATTAGCGCCCGTGAACTGACCAAACAAGAGAGAAAAGCATATGAAGCAAACCGCTAAGAAGACAGAAGACGAATTGCGCCCTGAATATGACCTTGCTTCTCTACTCAAGGGTGGGGTCAAGGGAAAGTACGCAAAACGATTTCAGGAAGGCACCAATCTCGTTTTGATTGAACCGCAGATTCATAGCCAATTCAAATCCGATCAGGAAGTGAATGACGCCCTGCGACTTGTTATCGAGCTTCGGAAGATTGGTGGAGCGCGGCGTAAGTCTTCGGCATAAACTAGTAGCTCGCATGCCGCTATCTACTGGTGACAAACTTGGCCCTTATGAAATCCTCTCGGCTATTGGAGCTGGCGGGATGGGTGAGGTTTATAAGGCGCGGGATTTACGTTTGGACCGCATTGTTGCGGTGAAGGTGTTGCCTGAGCATATTGCGCAGCGGGAGGATTTGCGGGCGCGGTTTGAGCGGGAAGCTCGCGCGGTGGGGTCTTTGAATCATCCGAACATTTGTACTCTGCATGACATCGGGTCGCAGGATGGGACCGGGTATATGGTGATGGAGTTTATGGAGGGGGAGACGCTGGCGCAGCGGATTGCGAAGGGGGCGATTCCGTTGGAGCAGGCTTTGAGGTTTGCTTCGCAGATTGCGGATGCTCTGGACCGGGCGCATCGGGCTGGGGTGACGCATCGGGATGTGAAGCCGCAGAATGTCATACTGACTCGGGATGGGGTTAAGGTGCTGGACTTCGGGTTGGCCAAATCGAATGTCTCGATTGGGCCTACTGAGGTGACACTGACGACTGAGGGAATGGTGTTGGGGACACCGCAGTATATGGCTCCGGAGCAGTTTGAGGGGAAGGAGGCGGATGCTCGCGCGGATATCTGGGCTTTTGGCGCTGTGCTGTATGAGATGGTGACGGGGCGGAAGGCGTTTACGGGGAAGAATTACGAATTACTGGCGAGGGCGATACTGTCGGCGGAGCTTCCGCCGATGTCTGTTGAGCCGGTGACGTCGAGTTGGCTGGAGCGACTGGTGAGGCGTTGTCTGGCAAAGGACCCCGAAGAACGTTATCAGTCAATGCGGGATGTTGTGCTCGATCTGAGGACGCCGCCGGAGGCTGCGGTTGTGGTGGAGGTGAAGAAGAACGGGTGGCTTTGGCCTGCGGTGGCGGCGATTAGTCTGCTGGTGGGGATTGTGGGTGGAGGGGTCTGGATGCGAGGGAATGGGGAGTCTGTTGGTCAGCCTGCAACCTTTGAGGTGAATCCGCCAGCGGGAGGGCAGTTCAGTCCGATTGTCGACGGGGGTGGTTCGGCGATTTCGCCGGATGGCCGCACGCTTGCCTTTGCTGCGATCAATAGCAAGGGTGAGACCCTTCTGCATTTGCGTCAATTGCAGTCGCGTGAGATTCGTGCGCTGGCGGGGACCGATGGTGCTGCGAGGCCGTTCTGGTCGCCCGATAGCAAGTCGATTGGATTCCATTCTTCCGGCAAGCTGAAGCGGATTGATGTGGTTGGAGGGAGGCCGGTAATACTTTGTGATCAAGCCTCTCCACGCGGTGGAACCTGGAATGAAGCGGGAGTAATTCTGTTTGGGAATGCGGAGGGGCCCCTACGCCGGGTTAGCGCATCGGGAGGGTTGCCCGTTGATTTACTTCCATTGGATAAAGCTTCCCATGAGCAATCGCACTACTATCCGCAGTTTCTACCTGGGGGCAAAGAATTTACTCATCTTGTTACTTACCTAAACGAAGCAACTGGGGAAAGGCGTGCTGCCCTGTTCCTCGCGTCGCTCGACAACCCTCGCGGCAAAGTGATCCTCGAGACGAATCATCAGGCCGTCCATGATTCAAGCTCAGGCCATTTACTTTACATGCTGGAGCCAGGCATTCTACTGGCGCAAAAACTTGAGCTCAATCCGCCGAAACTGGTGGGTGAGCCGATCCGGGTGGCCGAAGGAGTTGGCGTTACTACCAACAACCGATACGTAAATATGTCCGTATCGTCCAACGGCAGTCTGTTCTATGGGCAGCGACAAGGGGCAGGACAAAAAGTACAGTTCAATTGGAGAGACCGGGCAGGAAAGCTGGTCGAGGCGATTGGCCTGCCTCTGGTGGCCAGGTTGTGGTTCGATCTTTCACCAGACGATCGAAGACTCGTTTACTATGGCGAAACGAAAGATGGGGCAAGCGATCTCTGGGTGATGGAGCTAGCGAATGGGCTGAGTACCCGAATGTCATTCGGTGGCGGGCGATCTCCCGTTTGGTCGCCCGATGGGAAGTACGTCTATTACTGGTCCACTTTGGGCGACAAGACCTTAAGACATTCTGTAGATGGTAGCGAAAAGCCTGAAGTCCTGCTCCAGCCTGTAAGTAGCAGAGCGGGTGACCCTGTAGATGCTTCCAAAGATGGTAAGCATCTATTGCTTGGAAGTGGGAATTTGATGTTGTTGCCTCTCATTGGAGAACGGAAGTCAAGACTATTTGTGAATTCAAAGGGCGGCGTTAGAGGAGGTGCGGCATTCTCACCAGATGGGCGCTGGGTGGCATATGCGTCGGATGAATCCGGGCGGCGAGAAGTTTTTGTACAAAGTTTTCCTGAACCTGGCAAGCGAACTTTGATTTCACCCGAGGGTGGCTTTGAACCGCGTTGGCGAGCGGATGGCAAGGAGCTTTTCTGGATCCGGCCCGGTGGCATGCTGATGGCGGCGAGCGTGGATTTCGAGGGGGGCGGCGTGAAGGTGGGGCGGGCCGAAGAACTCTTTGTTGTGTCAGACGTGGCGGGAGTTCTCACCTTCAGACCGGCGAGGGATGGGAAGAGTTTTCTGGTGATGGATCCTCCGAAGGGGAGCGAGACGAATCCGCCGATGGTGGTGGTGCAGAACTGGGCTGCGCGGGCTGGCAAGTAATTTGTGCTTATTTGCGGATCAGGTGGAGATTGAAGCAGCGTACCATTTGGCCCAGATAGTCTGCGCATGGTCAGCGTTTCGCGCGGGTGCAGTCGTGCGAGACTGTGGTCATGCCCGGAACATTTAAAATGATTGAGCTTGTTGGGACATCGCCCATCAGCTTTGCTGAAGCTGTGAAGAGTGCGGTGGCAGAAGCTGCCAAAACCGTGCGTCACATGGACTGGTTTGAGGTTGTGAATGAACGCGGCCGGATTGTCGACGGCAATGTAACCGAATTTCAGGTGACGATCAAGATTGGATTCAAGATCGAGCGCTAGACGCTTCTCTTAATCGTGACGCCAGGATTTGAGGTCAGCCCCCGCAGGGTGGTTGGCCTCAATTCTTTTCAGGATCTTGTCGAGATAGATGGTGTTGTAGCGGAGGCGGGAGATGGCGTTGGGGAGGTTGGGGTCGCCGTTCCAGCAGTGTTCGGCGCGGTCGCCGTATTTGACTTCGCCTTTGTAGGGCGGGTTGGTGGTTTTGAGGAAGTCTTCCATCAGGTAGACAGCGTTGTTGAGGTAGAAGTTGTCCATGTCACCGCAATAGATGTGGAGTTTGCCTTCGAGCTGGGGAGCGAGTTTGGCCCAGTCGCGCTGCAGGATGTGGCGGAGGTCATAGTTATCGCGCCAGTAAGTGGCAACGTTTGGGTTAATGCTGCCTGTTTCTTTGTCCCAGAGGCGGGCGGGGTAGCCGTCGGGGCCGACTGGTGAGTAGACGGCTTCCCAGATGTCGAATTGCTGGCCGCTTCTGGTTTTGCTGCCCAGGGCCAGTTCCATCTGGTTGAGGGTTTGCATGGTGGCCGAGACGTGGCCGAGATAGTCACGCTTGCCGGGCTTGGGGATGCGCTGGTGCGGGCCAACGGTAAAGTAGGCGTTCTTGTCTTCGTAGATGTTGATGGTGGAGTGGGCGCGGAAGTCGATGGGGTCGGGGCAGGCTCCGAAGGCTCCGTTGAATTCTGTGGGGTAGAAGATCTGAGCTGCGAGGGCTTCCCAGCCGCCGGTTGAGCCGCCGTAGGTGAAGCGGGCCCAGCCCTGGCCGATGCCGCGGAACTGGCGCTCGATCTCGGGGAGGAGTTCGTACATGATGGCGTCGCCGTAGGGGCCGAGGTTCGCGCTGTTGACGGCGTAAGAATCGTCATAGAAGGGGTTGGCGTGCTGGATTTCGACGCAGAGGAAGCGCGGGAAGGATTTGGCGGTCCACTGCTTGTAGAAGTTGTGGGCTTCCTGTTGGGTGATGCGGTTGTAGCCGGCCAGCTTGAAGCGCTCAGAGTAGTCTGGCTTCAGGTTGTCGTCGGGTGGCTCGGGGCGGAAGCCGTCGAAGTCGGCGGGGAAGTGGCCGTGGAAGAGCATCAGCGGGTATTTGGCTTTGGGGTGGGTGTCGAAGCCTTCGGGCAGCAGGACGTGTGCGCCTAGGTACATGGGCTTGCCCCAGAACTTGGTGAGGCGGGGGCTCTGGATGCGGATGTGGCGGATGTATTTGGTGTCTTTGGGTTGCGGGATGGGTGGGATGGTTTCGCTGAGTTCGAGCTGGACTTGGGAGTTCGCCCCAATGGTGATTTTGGTGGGCTTGGAGTAGAGGTTGCCGGGGGCTTCGTTCCACTGTCGGCCTTCGCCGCGGTCTGTGGGGAGTTTGAGGGTGTGGCCGTCGGCGCGGTGAAAGGTTTCGTATTTGTCGAGGAGAGCCTGGACGGTGTACTGGCCGGGCTTCAGGTCTGAGAGGCGGCGGATCGGGTAGCCGTAGGCTTCGGTGGAGACGGTGTGAGTGGAGTTGGGCCGGAAGCCGTCGACGTCTGAACCGAAGACGATCTGGGTCTTGGGCGAGTCTGAGATCTGGTTGCGGGGCTCGGCCTTGTCGTCTGTGGAGAAGAGGATGAGGAGGCGGCCGTCGAGGGGCTGGGTGGCTTGTGTGGCTGGGAGTTTGACCTGGACTTCGAGGGCGGTGAGGAGGAGCAGCAGGATCGGCATCACATGAGTTTAGCTTGATCCGAGGATGCGCCATGTCCAGTGTGCGGCGAAAACTGTGAGGAGGACTGCACCTTCGCCTCTGGTAATGGTGCGTTCACTACGGATGGCGATGGGGAGAAGGATGATGGAGAGCAAGGCCATGACGAGCAGATCGATATGGCCGCCGCTGGGGATGGCGACTGGATGGATGGTGCTGACCAGGCCACCGATGGCGAGCAGGTTGAAGATGTTAGAGCCGACGATGTTTCCGATGGCGATGTCAGCTTCGCCCCGGCGGGCAGCGAGGATGCAGGTGGCGAGTTCCGGGAGGGTGGTGCCCATGGAGACGATGGTGAGGCCGACGATATTTTCAGCGACTCCGAGATTGCGGGCAATGAGCGAAGCGTATTCTACTGTCCAGTTGGCGGCGAGCGAGAGTCCTGCAAAGCCAGCCAGTGCGATTGCGATCTGGCTGGGGATTGATGAGGAGGCTTCTGACGGTTTGGCTTCGATTTGAGAGAGGGTGCCGATGCTCTGGCGGACCGTGTAGTAGAGAAAGATGCAGAAGAGGATGAGGAGGACGAGGCCGTCGGAGCGGAGCCAGGAATCAGTGGCTGCCCCGTTGAGCCAGCGGTCGGCGGCAAGTACCAGAACTGTAATGCCAGCGACGATCAGCATCGGGATCTCCCGATTGATGATGGAATGTTCTACTTTCAGTGGCTGGATCATGGCGGTGAGCCCGAGTACGAAGCCGACATTGAGGAGGCAGGCGCCGACGATGTTGCCGAAGGCCAGTGCGGTGGAGCCGTTATAGGCTGAGAGCGCATTGACGACGAGTTCAGGCGTGCTGGTGCCAAAGGCGACTACGGTCATGCCGAGGACGATTTTGGGAGCGCCGAGTGCTTCTGCGATCGCGGTGATGCCCTGGACGAAGTAATGAGCGGCTAAAAGCAGCAAGGCGAGGGATGCTGCGAGGAGGACGAATTCAAGCATTAACTTAGAGCTTACTCGGTGGAGAATCTATGATCTTTCCGGCGCCAGTCTTTACGTCGTTGAGAATGCGCTGGTCGATGGGGTCGTGGGGTTTGTTGGCGCCCGCCTGTTGGACGACCTCCTCAGCGGCTTGCTGGGCTGAGGTGGTTGCGGGTGGGGTAGGGAAGGGGGCTGTCATGGTTGTGTATTCGCCAGTAAAGCCTTTGGCTGTAGCGGGCTGGTTGTCGATCCGATTGCCGGATTCGTAGAGGTGAGTGTTTGTGCTGCCGCCGTTGAAGGTTCGTGTCCGGCGGGATTCGACTGTAGAGGGGCCAGGGATGGTGGAGTTGGCGATGTAGTTGATTTTGGTGATGCCTTCTTCGGCGGGGCCAGTGTAGGTGGCTTGGCCGCCATTGAATCCGTAGTTGTAGATGACGTTGTTGGTGAAGTGGAGAATGATGTTGTCGCCGACGCGCGGGTTGCGGCTGCGATTGTGGGCGAAGAGGTTGTGGTGGAAGGTGATGGTGCCGTTGCCGTAACGAATGAGTGAGCCGTAGCCGTGGTCGCCCTTCAGGTGGCAACTGTGATTGAGACTTTCGGCGATGATTGACCACTGGACGGTGACGCGGTCTGAGTGAGTTACAGAGAGCACTTCATCGATCGACCAGGAGACGGACAGGTGATCGAAGAGGATGTCTGTTGCGTTGTCGATCGAGAGGGCGTCGCCCTGGATGGTTGGGCAGTTGGTGTCGCCGGGGCGGATGCGGAGGTGAGAGAGCGTAACGTGATGGGTTTTTGCGACAGTGACTGGCCAGCCGGTTATGGTGACGGGGTGGTGTTGACCGTCGATGGTGAGGTTTGGTTTTGAGATATTGAGGGGGCGATGGAGGTGGATGATGCCCGGGAGGTCGAAGACGATGGTGCGTGGGGTGGAGGCGGAGGTGATGCCGTAGCGGAGCGTGCCAGGATTACCCGAGTCTTCGAGGGTGTTGACGTGATAGGTGTCGGCGAGAATACCGATGGTCCAGCAGAGCAGAAGGAGGCAGGGACGCATAACTTCGATTATCGGCCACAAACTTGCACGGAGGTTTAGCGGAGTATACGATATGACCGTTAAAATCAATACCAAAAGCCTTGCTTATGTGGATACCGAAGGGCTAAAGAGTCTGGCCCACCAGAGGGGCGAGTGTCTAACTGTGTTGCTGCCGGCGACGCATCCCGGTGCACCGGAGGGAGATAAACTGACCGAGTTGAAGAGTCTGTTGAAGGGGCAGGGGATCGGTGCTGATGTTTCGAGGCAAATAGTAGCGGAACTTGAGTTGCACAACCTTGCAGGTGGCGGGCCAGGGATTGTTTTGTTTGCCCGAAGGGATTCTGTAGAAGTTTACCGGGCTAAAGTTGAGGCCGCAAAAGTAGTTGCCGGTGACCGTTTCTTCCTCTTGCCGGTGCTTGGTGATGCGCGTTTGACCCATCGAATCTTCATTTTAGGGTTGAGCAAGAAGGTTCTGCGGCTGTTGCAGTTTGAAGATGGGGAGTGCCAGAGTCTTGAATTGCCAGCGGGAATGCCTGCGAGTCTTGAGGAGTCTCGCGGAGTAGATGCTGGCGATACGAAGATGAAAAATCATGCCCCTGGAGGAGTTGGTTCGGTACGTTTTGGGACTTCTGCTGCGGATGAAGATCAAGAGCGGCATCTAGAGCATTGGTTCAGCAGGGTGGACGAGGGAATTGCCAAGGTAGCGGGCAGCGAGCCTGTGTTGCTGATGGGGCTTGAGGATGAGCTGGCAGCGTTTCGACGTGCTGCGAAGCGGTCTTCGTTGATGGAAGGCCATATTGAACATGGAATCAAAGACTTTTCACTGGGTGAAATCG
The DNA here is from genome assembly GCA_022843625.1 of Bryobacter sp. Classification (GTDB taxonomy): domain Bacteria; phylum Acidobacteriota; class Terriglobia; order Bryobacterales; family Bryobacteraceae; genus Bryobacter. Next base: position 17,716 of record JALHNH010000038.1, read on the forward strand.
CCCATTGGGCGGGTGAATGCGCGCAAGAGGTGCAAGTCAGAGAAGCCCTGAAAGCTCTTGACCGGATTCGGGAATGGAAAGACCGAAAGCTGGTGGTGACCGATAGCGAGGAAGTGAATCAGGCCGCCATCGAAGGCCGTGTTCAAGTTCTTTGTATTGGCGTCGATTGGGAGCAGGAAGAGTTGGTCAACTTGGCAGTGACCGAGACCTTGTGCCATGGCGGAGAAGTGTTTGCAGTGACTGGCGGGGTAATGTCGCAGGGTTGTCCGTCCGCTGCGTTGCTTCGGTATTAGCGGAGGCTTAGAGATGAAGATCCTACTGGCGGTGGATTGTTCCCACGGCAGTGAAGAGCTTGTAGCTGAAGTGTTGCAGCAAGCCTGGCCGATGGGGGCGCAGTTCGATGTTTTGCATGTGAGCGAACCAGTTCACACCTGGACGCAGGCTTTGCCTATGGATGCATTGAATGCCAAAGCTCACGAAGTGGTGAACGATGCAGTCTTTGCGTTTTCAGGACGAGGATGGAGTTGTGATCGATACTTCCGGGAAGGTGACGCGAAGAAGGAGATTCTCCAATTCGCCGAGGAATCTCATCCGGATCTGATTATTTTGGGAGCGAGAAGAAGGTCCAACACCAGCCGATTTTTGATGGGCAGTGTGTCGACCTCGGTGATGCGTCATGCAAAGTGTTCTGTTCAGATTGTTCGTGCCCGTGCACATGATTTCAGGGCGGAACGGAGCTACCGGATACTCCTTGCTACGGACGGATCGGATCAGGCACTGAAGGCTGCGGAGGCTGTGGCCGCAAGAACGACCAAACACGGGACGGAAATTTTAGTGGTTAGTGTAGTGGAGCTGATTCTGCCGCCAACGCTTACGTTGATGAAACCCGGCGATTCTGGATTTCCTCCCGACAGCGAAGACTTCAACGAAGCAAAAAACGAGGCGCATGGGAATACAAGGCGGGCCGTTCAAATCTTGTCACAGAATTGTCCACATGTTAGCGAGGCGATCCTCATCGTGTCCAGCGGCGCAAAAAGCGCCATCCTCGAAGAAGCGGAGCGATGGGATGCCGACTGCATTTTTGTTGGTTCGCACGGGCGTCGCGGGCTGGACCGTTTCCTGTTGGGCAGTGTCTCCGAGGCGATTGCCACACATGCCAAATGCAGCGTAGAAGTTGTCCGCTAAGGCCAGCCGGATCAACGGGTTCAAAAAAGGCCAAGGCTCAAATCCCGGCGTAAACGCTGTAGGGAAATGGTGCCAAGGCCTTTAATTTTGTCGTAGAGCTTTTTCCTCGGTTTACATCTTCATCTTGCTGAGAGGTTGCCGCTGGTGCATGCTCGACATGGCAGCAAGATGGATGCGGATGCTAGCCGCGAGACTTTCTACTTTCTTCGCGTTTGGCGCATTACTTTGCAGTTCGTTTTCAAGCAAAGTGAGTTGAGAGCCGAGTTCGGCATGGTGGGTTTCCATCTTTTGCATCATGTTGTCCTTTTGTGAGTTCATTTTTGAGCTCATGGTCTGCATGTGCTCCTGGTGGTGTCGTTGCATCTGGTCGAAGCTGCGACGAGTTTCCGCCACGGCGCTTCGCGAGAAATCCAGATTCAGGATGGTTGATTTAGCCGATTGCGTTTCCAGTGCTTTGGCGAAATTAGCCATGTTGGTGTGATAAGCCATCGCAAGGATGTGATGCGGCTCGTTTGCCATCATTGCATGGCGCTTGTGCATTTCAGCTGTTGGGCTGTCGTGCTGAATCGTAGCGGCCATGGCGAGCAGCCCGGCGAGTACGACTGGAATAGAAAGTCTAAACAATAACGAAATATTCATGTTAGTTGGATGAAGTTGCTTTCTGTCCCTTGACTTGAAGTTCATTGACTACCTGTTTGACGTTAGGAACTTCTGATGCAAGGGTTTCCGTTTGCGAGCGCAATTGCTGGGAACTTACTTCACCGGAAAGCGTAACGACGTTGTTTTTAACGCTAAATTTTACGATGTCCTGGAGTTTCCTGCTGATCAGAGCGGCTTTGAGGTTGCTCTCGATTCCATTGTCCAGTGCGGAGTTAAACTGCTTGGCATCTGCTGCATTGTCAGGGGGGATGACAGCAATTTCGTTGGCAACGACCTGTTCGCCTGCTATGGATTTGGCAATCGAAGCGGCCTGGGCCTTATCGCTTTCGGCATTCACGTGCCCGCCTAAGGTGACAACGCCTTTGGTGCGGTCTTGGGCAACTGTAACGTCTTTGAGGTTTGCGAGATCGAGGGATTGCTTGAGGCTGTCCTTGACGTCGGCGGATTGAGTTGGGGCGGTAGCGCAACTAAGAGTGATCAGTGCCACTGAGAGTGTTGCGGAGAGTAAATAGAGTTTGGATGCTTTCATTGGATTCTTTCTGACTTTTCAGTGTCAATAACTAAAGAGCAGTCTGACGGCCAATCGAAAGAAATGGCGTGAAATCGTTGGCTGGCAAGTTTTGATGGCAACCGTATTTCGTCAGTCGACCATGGGTGGTCATCGGCGTTTTGGCTGTAGTGCCGGGAGTCGAGTAATTCGAAGGGTTTAGGGGTGGTGACGCACGTGCAAACAAGGGAGGCATGGTTCACAAAACGGTAGCCGTGTTTGGGATTTATCAAACGAAAGAACAGGCCGAGACAGGCATCGATGATCTGCTTACCGCCGGGTTTTCGAACGACGACATTTCAGTACTACTTCCAGACATCAATAGCTCAAGACCATTTGCTCATGAGAAAAACACCAAGGCGCCAGAGGGTGCGACGGCAGGGGTTGCCAGCGGGGGAATGCTTGGTGCGACATTTGGCTTGTTGGCTGGTATTGGGGTGTTTGCGATTCCGGGGATTGGACCGCTGATTGTGGCCGGGCCGATCATTGCTGCGCTTGCCGGCATGGGTGCCGGAGGGGCACTTGGCGGCGTCATTGGGGCCCTGGTTGGTATGGGAATACCGGAATATGAGGCTAAGCGCTACGAAGGCCGGATTCAGGAAGGCGGAGTTCTCCTTTCTGTTCATTGCGACAGCGCATCCAGAATTTCAAGAGCCAAGAATTTGCTTCGGCATACGGGAGCTCAAGACATTTCTTCGTCTGGCGAAGCCAGCGCGGAATACCCGGCGAGTAGCCAGGTCGCACTGCACCACTAAATATGTGCGGGGCTGGTGGATGCGAATCTACCAGCCCATTTTTTACACAAAAGGAACAATCATGAAATCAAGTACAAAAGATCAAATGCAGGGAACGGTTGCGGAAGCTGCCGGCGCAGTCAAGCAAAAAGCGGGAGAAGTAATGGGCAATAAAAAGCTTGAGATGCAAGGAATGAAGCAAAAGCTCGAAGGCAAAGTTCAGAAGACAGTAGGAAAAATCGAGAAAGCCGCAGGCAAATAGAATGGGCAAAGTGGCAGGAATCATACTGATCGCACTTGGACTCGCAGCTGTCATCTGGGGCGGATTCACTTATACGACCCGGAAAACTGTGATCGATCTGGGCCCTATCCAGGCTACAAGTGATCAAAAGCATACAGTGCCATTGCCTCCTATTGCAGGAGCGGTCGCGATGGTCGCCGGGATCGCATTAATTGTTGTCAGCTCGAAGCAGTAAGAAAGAAAACTACAAATGTTACTACTAATTATTGTACTGGTATTGTTGTTTGGCGGAGGCGCCGGGTATTATGGCCACAGCCGTTACGGATTTGGAGGAGGAGCGGGTATCGGTTTAGGTACGGTACTGATGATCTTGCTGATCGCCTATCTGCTTGGCATAGTCCGCTGAAAGATTCTACGGCTATTCCCAAGAGGTCAGGGCTATCGAGTGCCGAGGCCACGGAGCAAATGTCGAAGTTTGGATTTAATGAACTGCCATCTTCGAAGGCGCGCTCCACATTCAGGATCGCCCTTGGTGTAATGCGGGAGCCAATGCTGCTGCTTCTTCTTGCTTGTGGCATTACCTATTTATGGCTGGGCAGCGAGCAGGAGGCTATTATCCTGCTCGTTTTTGTTGTTGTCGTTATCGTCACTACGCTGTATCAGGAGCGCAAGACGGAACGTGCGCTAGAGGCCTTACGCGACTTGTCGAGCCCAAGGGCGCTGGTGATGCGTGATGGCAAACGGCAGCGGATTGCCGGAAGAGATGTTGTGCCGGGAGATTTGATGGTGTTGGCTGAAGGGGACCGCATCGCTGCGGACGGCGTATTGTATTCAGCTACAAATCTTTCAACTGACGAATCGCTGTTGACAGGCGAATCGGTTCCGGTGAGGAAGCAAGCGGTGGAGCAGGAGTTGGCAATGGGTACGCCTGGGGGCGACGACCTGCCGTTTGTCTTCTCTGGAACGCTTGTTGTTCGTGGTAGCGGTCTGATGGTAGCCAAATCGACCGGCATTCATACTGAGATTGGAAAGATTGGTAAGTCGCTACGAGAGGTGGAGCAGGAGCCGACGCTGGTAGAGCGCGACACCAAGCAGATGGTGAAACGGCTGGCGATCGGGGCAATCCTATTATGCGGTTCGCTGGCGGTGTTCTACGGATTGACGCGTGGGGATTGGCTTCAGGGAGTGTTGTCGTCGTTGACGCTTGCGATGGCTATTCTGCCCGAAGAATTGCCCGTTGTGATGACCGTATTTTTGGCTCTCGGGGTATGGCGGATGTCGAAGAACAAGGTTCTGACCAGGCGAACGGCAGCGATTGAAATGCTTGGAGCCTGCACTGTTTTGTGTGTCGACAAAACTGGCACACTTACGATGAATCAGATGGCGGTGAGTCGCTTGTTTGTGGATGGCGAGAGTGTTGACCCGTCTGTTTCGATTCCGGAAAAGTTTCACGAACTTGTCGAGTTTTCGATGCTGGCAAGCCAGGTGGACCCGTTTGATCCGATGGATCGCGCTATACGGCGCATGGGGGAAGATGTGCTGAAAGGTACCGTGCACCTGCATGGGGATTGGACAGCCGTTCGCGAATATCCGTTGAGCAAGGATTTACTTGCGATATCGGAAGTGTGGGTTTCTCCCGGAGCGGGGGAGTTTGTGATTGCAACCAAGGGTGCGCCCGAGGCTGTAGGGGATTTGTGCCACCTATCACCTGATGCAACGGCGAAGTTGGATGCGAGTGTTGCACAGATGGCTGACGAGGGTTTGCGTGTGCTGGGTGTTGCTAAATCGCAGTCGGGGAAACCGGAACTGCCAGCGGATGTGCATGATCTTGGCTTTCAGCTGCTGGGCCTGGTGGCGCTTAAAGACCCTGTGAGGCCGGAAGTAGCAGGGGCCATCGCCGAGTGTCAGGCTGCCGGGATTCGCGTGGTTATGATCACTGGGGATAATGCCGGTACGGCCCTTAGCATCGCGCATCAGATTGGACTGGAAGTGGGCAGCGGGGCGATTACCGGCCCGGAACTGGCAGCGATGGATCCCGAGGTGCTGCGGCAGCGGGTTGTAAATACGAATGTTTTTGCCCGTGCGGTGCCAGACCAGAAACTGCAACTGGTAAGGGCACTTCAGGGCAATGGCGAGATTGTGGCGATGACCGGTGACGGGGTCAACGACGCTCCAGCGCTCAAGGCGGCACAGATCGGGATTGCGATGGGTATGAGAGGGACCGATGTTGCTCGTGAGGCTTCAGATCTTGTTTTGCTTGAGGACGATTTTACGTCTATTGTAAAAGCAGTTGGCTTGGGGCGCAGGATCTATGACAACTTGAAGAAGGCGATGGCGTACACTTTTGCCATTCATGTGCCGATCGCCGGACTCTCGCTATGTGCGGTGATCTTTCGCTGGCCGCTGATACTTGAGCCTGTCCATGTGGCGTTTCTTGAACTGATCATCGACCCGGCCTGCTCGATCGTGTTTGAAGCCGAGCCTGCGGAGGCGAATCTGATGCAGCGGCCACCAAGGGACGCTAGTGAGCATCTCTTCCAAAGAAGTGCCATCCTGATGAGCATGCTGCAGGGATTTGGGGTTCTCCTAATCCTTCTCTGTATTTTTGGGGTGGCTCTGTATCGAGGTCAGAGTACAAACGACGCGCGGGCGCTTACCTTTGCTTCGCTTGTGCTAGCCAATATTGCACTGATCGTAACGAACCGGTCCTGGTCACTGAGTCTTATTGGGATTTTGAAACAGCCCAACGCTGCCATGTGGTGGGTGACTGGGGGGGCGATTGTGTTTCTTGGCCTTGTTCTGTATGTCCCAATGTTGCGGAATCTCTTTCACTTCAGCACGCTGCACGTGGATGATCTGGCGATTTGTTTTGGCGCCGGACTTGCCAGCCTGGGCTGGCTGGAAGCACTTAAAGCTTACCGGCTCAGTCATGAAGTGATACCAAGTTTAGAACCGAGGATAATCGTATGATTATGACTGACCAAAGCCGGCGCGTGAGGCTTGTAGCCGTTCCCGAGGGATTACCCAAGGAGACTGATTTTCTTGTTGAGGAGCATGCCGCACCCGAATGCCCTCTGGATGGATTGTTGGTGAAAACCCGGTATCTGTCTGTGGACCCGTACCTTCGTGGACGCATCGCAGGGAAGAAAACTTATGTGGATCCGATTCCAGTGGGCAATGTGATGGAGAGTGGTTGTGTGGGAGAGGTGGTGGCCTCTCGCAACGGTGAATTTCGAGTGGGTGAGATGGTGGCCGGGCTGTGGGCCTGGCAGGATTATGTTGGGGTTGATGCGGGCAAAGTTCAGCGAATCGATGCGGCTGAGGCACCCGTGTCGACTGCCCTTGGGATCCTTGGGATGCCTGGGATGACGGCTTACTTTGGCTTTACCGAGTTGTGTTTGCCGAAAGCAGGGGAGACTCTGGTTGTGTCTGGTGCCGCCGGTGCTGTGGGGTCTGCCGTTGGGCAGATTGCCAAGATTCTTGGCTGCCATGTCGTGGGTGTGGCTGGTACGGCCGAGAAGGTGGCGTATTTGAAGTCATTGGGTTTTGATGGTGCGGTGAATTACCGGACGGACAAGCCCTACGGAGAGACACTGGCTGCGCTTTGCCCCAATGGGATCGATTGTTACTTCGACAACGTTGGCGGGGAGATGACCGATGCAGTTCTCGGGTTGATGAATACGCGGGGGCGAGTGGCGGTGTGCGGGCAGATTGCCTCTTATAACGACCGCAAGGAGGACATTGGGCATCGACCCTATACAGATATTCTGGTGAAGCAATTGCGGGTAGAGGGCTTTATCGTTTCTCGCTGGGGAGCGCGTTTTCCCGAGGGGAGGAAGCAGATGGCTGCCTGGTTGAAGGCCGGCTTGCTTCGATACGAGGAGACTGTTTACAAAGGGCTGGAGAGTGCGCCGCGAGCTTTTATCGGGTTGTTTGCTGGGGAGAATACGGGGAAGGCGCTGGTGGAGCTGTAGCTGTTCCCGATTCAGATGTGAGAAGTTGGAAGTCGATATGACAAGCATTCTCGTTTATGGGGATTCCCTGAGCTGGGGGATTGTGCCTGGCACGCGGCAGCGGTTGGCTTTTGAAGCGCGTTGGCCTGGGGTGATGGAGAATTTGCTTCTCGCTCAGGGCAGGAAGGTTCGGGTGATTGAGGATTGCCTCAATGGGCGGCGAACGGTTTGGGAAGATCCGTTCAAGGCGGGACGGAATGGGATTGTGGGGCTGGGGGCTCGGATGGAAGTATATTCGCCCTTGTCACTGGCTATTGTGATGCTGGGGACGAATGACTTTCAGTTCTCTACGCCTTTCAATAACGCCTGGACTGCAGGGCAGGGCGTGGCGGCGATCGTCCATGAGATGCGGAAGGCACCGATTGAGCCGGGGATGGTTGCGCCTCCGATTTTGATTGTGGCTCCGCCGGCGTTGCGCAAGGCTGAGGTGGCGGCTATGCCGAAGTTTGAGGGGGCGGAGTTACGTTGTGTTGGCCTGGCTGAAGCTTTGCGGAAGGTTGCCCTTGATTTGGGATGTTCGTACTTTGATGCCAATACGGTTGCTCGCACTAGCTCGATTGATGGGGTGCACCTCGATGCCGATCAACACGCGCTGCTTGGGCAAGCGATTGCCGGGGCTGTGACTTCGATAGACTTTGGGGCATGAATTCGCGAAGAGAGTTTTTGACGCTTAGTGGTGCCGCCTGTTTTGCCCAATCGAATGATGTGCCGAAGTGGAAGTCCAAGGTGATCGATATTCACCTGCACTGGCGGCAGGACTTGCGCATGGACAAGGACGCGAATCTGGTGCACATGGATGGTTGTGGGGTGGACAAGGCCGTGCTTCTGACGCAGGCCAGGGCTGGGGATGCCGCTGCGGCGGCGGTGGCGAAATACCCGGCGAAGTTTGTCTGGTCTGTGGCCGCCGATATTACGAAACCCGATGCGGAGCAGGTGTTGACTGCTGCCGTCAGGAAGGGGGCGCTTGCCTTTGGAGAGATCAAATATCATGTGGCGGCGGATGGGCCGGAATTGCGCCGTGCTTATGCTTTGGCTGGTGAGCTTGGGGTGCCGATTCTGATTCACTTTCAGGAAGTGGATCATTTTGAAGGGGAAGGGAAGTGGTCTACCGGCTTCAAGAATTTTGCGGCGATGCTGAAGGCCTATCCGAAGACGAAGTTTGTGGGTCATGCTGATGCGTTCTGGGCAAATGTGAGTGCTGACTATCGGGAGGAGGCGGCTTATCCGGTTGGCCCGGTGAAGAAGGGTGGCGTAACGGACAAGCTGCTTGGCGACTTTGAGAATATGTTTGGCGATGTGTCGGCGAATTCTGGCAACAATGCTTTGTCGCGTGATGAAGAATTCACTTCTGGCTTCTTGAAGCGGCATCAGAACAAGCTGATGTTTGGCAGCGATTGCGGCTGTAGCAATGGCCGCGGTGACGGACTGGGGCCGAGTGTTGCCAAGCGCATGCAGGGCAAGTGTGTGGCACGCGAGACGCTCGGGATTCTGCACAAGCATCTCGATGGCGGGGCGCTGACCAAGGTGACCTGGGGGAATGCTCACCGTTTGTACAAGATCAAAGCTTAGGCTTCCCAGGTGCCGGTGAGGACGACCCGCTCCAGAGGTTCGCCTTTGGCCAGACGGTCGAGGTTGGTGGCTATGCGGGTCATTCTGCGCTCGATCAGCTTGTTGGTCCAGGCGCTGAGGTGGGGTGTGACCAGGACGTTGGGTAATTCGTGGAAGGGGAGCCGGGAGCCGTTGAGGGTCTGGCCGATGTCGGTTGGATATTGGTACCAGGCGTCGAGGGCGGCGTAGAGATTGCGAGAGGAGAGGGCTGCGTAGAGTGCAGATTCGTCGATGACTTCGCCTCTTGCTACGTTGATCAACATGGCGCCGGGTTTGAGGGATTCCAGTTGGTGGCTGCCGATAAGGCGACGCGTGTCTTCTGTGAGTGGACAGGAGACGACCAGGAAGTCGCATTTGGAGTAGAAGCCAGGATCTTCGTGCGTGGTGCGCTTGGTGAGGACTTTCATGCCAAAGGCCTCGGCTCTTGTTGCGACGGCTTTGCCGATGGTGCCGTAGCCTAGCAGGGAGATGGTTTTGCCGTGGAGTTCGTCGTGGACTTGTCCGGCAGTGCGGGCACTGCCGCTCCAGTTGCCTTGACGGAAGGCGCTGGCGTGCTCTTCAATTCTGGTGAGGTGCCTCAGCATGACGTAGAAGACGTATTCGGCTATGGGTGGGCCGTGCTCGAAGACGTTGGATAGATGGCAGCCCAAAGGGAGATCTTCTGAGTTGCTATGGGGGACTCCCGCGCCGGGGAGAAAGACTGCTTTCAGGTGACGTGCGAGCGAGCGCCATTCGGGACGGAAGTGGTTTGTAAGGAGGGCGTCGGCACCCCGGATTTCCTGGCGTAACCAGGCGTCGTTAGCCCATTCGCCTTCGATCTCCCAGTGTGTGTCGATCAGCTTTTTGAGCAGTGGTTCGAAGTAGACGAAGGCGGGGTCGTAGATGATGAGTCGCATGTGGGCTAGATTGACGGCGGACGTTTGAGGTCCCAGAGATTGGCGCTGCCGCCGAGGAGCTTGGCTTCGAGTGCGCGGCTGCCGTGTTCCTGCAGGAACTGATACTCGGATTCTGCGATCGGCAGTGCCTGGAGAAAGCGGATTGTGAGTGCGCCCATTACAGCGGGTTTGAGTTGTGGAAAGCTCCAGTGGGCTGCGTCGACGAAGTAGAGGTGGGGTACGGATGCTTTGGGATACCACTCGTGGATGCAGTCCTGGATGACGTTTCCGGGGCTGAGGTATTTTTGGGTTCGCATGACACGGAAGGCGGCAGCGGCGAGTACTTCGAGACAGCCTTCTTTAGCGGACTCAAAAATACCTATCAATTCGAGACGCTGGGTTTCGAGCACCCTGGGTGCAGTTAGTGGAGTACGCCAGAGACCGATGGTGGCCAGGCAGCTTAGCTCCGGCTCGGGATGGCCCGGGACGCTAAGCACGGTGGTTTCATACTTGCGTGTTACGTGACTGATGCGCTGGAGGGAGGGCGTGCCGCCGAAGGCGTTGGCAAGCAATCTTTCGATGTGCCTGTCCTCGCTGACAATTTCCGGCCTGTTTGTCTCCATCTGTCTATCTATCGTAGCGTTTCGACTTATAAAAGAAGAATGAGGTTTTTTTTCCTTCTCCTCTCGCTGGGTACATTTGGAGCAGATCAAGATCTTGATGGGGTGCCGGATGAGTTGGAGCAGCGGCTGCTGGAACGATTTGTGCCGAGATTCTATACGGCGGTGGACGACTGTGACGTGGCACCTGCGGAATTTGAGCGAGGGCGCACAGCGCCTGTGGCGAAGAAGAAGAATGGAACGATATACGGGCAGGTTTTTGCGGTTAGCGGTGGACTTGAGGTGCATTACTATCACTTGTGGTCTGCCGATTGCGGAAAGATCCGGCATCCTCTCGATGCAGAACATGTGTCGGGCTTTCTAAGCGAAGAGAAAGGGGAATGGCGGGCGCGGTATTGGTATGCGGCAGCGCATGAAAATACCGTTTGCGATCGGGGGTCTGCGGCTAGAGCTGGACTGCTTTACGCCGAGTGGCGCGGGCCGGAGGTATGGATATCTCGAGGTAAGCACGCTTCCTTTTTGAGTGAAGCGGCCTGCCGTACCGGGTGTGGATCGGACCGGTGCGATCGCAGCAAGCGGCTTGCTGTTTCGCAGTTGATCAATCTTGGGGAGGTGGAGAATCGCCTGAATGGATCGGACTGGGTGTTGTCCACGGCTTGGAATTTGAGCGAGAAGATGGGTAGCGATTTTCCTCCGGCTTTGCGAGCAGCGCTGGATGGAAGTAAGCGCATTATTGCGGCGAACCCGGCAACACCGGGAGTGCAGCCGGTGATTGCTGCAGGAAACACGACGATCGATTCGCTGGCTTTAGCCAATACCAAGACGGAAGGAGCACTGAGCAAGGCGCACAAAACGGCCAAATCCTGGTTGCAAAAGCATCTACGCTAGACGACCAGACGTGGGGTAAGGTACCACTTGAGAGTGCCGTGGGGTTGAGCCGAGAAGCCTTCGATGTCAATGCGGAGGATGGCTCCTTTTTTAAAGTCGACCCGAAGACTGCTGGAATTGAGAAGCAGGGATGCGGCAGTGCTGAGGAGGGGTTCGTGGGAGACGATCAGCAAACGGGCCTCAGACTTGTGCATACGGATTTCTTCCCACAATTCGTTGGGATGGGCGTTTGGGACGAATGCGCTGGATTCGATGACGTCTGCCTTGTAGGCGAGGGATTTGGCTGCGATGGCAGCTGTTTCGATGGCACGCTTGTAGGGGCTGGACAGGATCAGGGTAGGGCGCAATTCAGCTTGTGCTGCGACCTTGAGAATCTCGCGGAGTTTGCGTTTTCCTTCAGCAGTGAGGGCGCGGTCAGAGTCCCTCCCGGTGGAGGACACGTCTTCAGCGATGCCATGCCGTAAAAGATAAAGTTCCATTTGCCCTTGAAGCCTTGATTATCAATACTACGATGAAAGCTGTGTCAATTTCGCGACGAGATCTGGCGGGGATGGCTTTGGCGAGTTCGATTGTCATGGCCTTCTGTTCTATTGCTGCGAGCCAAATCCTGCTGGGGCTGGCTCTGGTGTTGTTTTTGTCATTGCGCGAGAAGCCGGAATGGCCGGTGGGGATGGGTTGGGCAGGGGCATTTCTTGGATTGACGCTGGTGGCTGCGTTGGTAAGCGGGGACGCGCGCAGTGCTCTGCCGCAGATCAAGAAACTCTATCTGTGGACATTGCTGCCGCTGGGAGCGACGCTGCTCGCGCGGGGCTTTCCTCGCGCGGCGATCGTCTGGCCGGTGTGTATTGTGGCGGGAGCTTCGGCGTTGTGGAGTTTCTGGGAGTACTACTCCAAGTGGCAGGCTGCGGTTGCAGCGCATCAGGATTTTTACCTGGCATATGTGGCAGACAGGATCACGGGTTTCATGAGCCACTGGATGACGTTTGGCGCGCATATGATGATTGCGTTTTCGCTTACTGGCGCGGTGCTGTTGTTTACGCGGCAGACTTTGGGGAGGCGCGTGCTGCTGGTGGCTTTGCTGGGCGTGTTTGGTGTCGCGATTCTGCTGGGGCAGACCAGGTCTGTCTGGCTTGGCGTGGGGTGTTCTGCGGCGGTGCTAATGGCTTGCTGGCGACCGTGGTCGTTGTTGTCATTGCCGGTGGTGGTGGCGCTGACTTACGTAGTTGCACCGGGTGCGATCCGGAGCCGCATGGAGAGTATTGTGCGTCCGCATGGGGAGGTGGATTCTAACGCCCATCGCGAAGTGACTCGTGAGGTGGGCTGGCGGATGATTGCGGCGCATCCCGTGTTGGGGCTTGGGCCTGAGGGGCCGGGTAAACATTTTCGTGAATATCTGACGCCGGAGCGAGCCGCCAAGCCGTTGCCGGATGGTTACTATGGGCACCTGCACAATCTCTATTTGCAGTATGGGGCTGAGCGTGGATTGCCGGCGTTGTTGTGTTTCTTTGTGTTTGTAGGTTTGAACGTGCGGTCGTGGATGAGGCGGCCGTCGGCTATCCGGTACTTTGCGCTTGCGTCTATGGCGGGGCTTGCGTCGAGTGGGCTCTTTGAACACAATCTTGGGGATTCGGAAGTGTTGACACTGTTTCTTGCCTTGTTTGGGCTGGCGGCGGTACGAAAGGATGAGTTGTGATTCCAGCGCGCTATTTTCCGCTGCGGCAGCCGGAGTATGAGTTGCGGATTGGGGCGACGCCGCTTGGTTCGGTGTCGGAGATTTTTGAAGCGGACGAGGAGAGTGTTGCCGAGCTCGAGCTGAAGCGCGAGTGTATCGCTTTTGATGAAGCTTATTACTGCCAGGCTTTGCCGGAGGCAAATGAAGCGCAATTGGAGTTGGTGGAATGGATTCGTAGTTCGAGCGGGGTGAGTGTTGATGTTGTAGAGCGTCTACCGATTCTCGGGGCAGGGAATTGTGTGCAGGAGGATCTTCTGATTCTCGATGCCAGACAGCCAGGGTTGCGGCTGATTGCGGGGCATTTGTGTTTTGCCAATGCCTGGTGTCTTGATGACAAGATGGGGCGGCCGTTTATGGAGATTCATGGGCCGGTGCCGGATTTTGAGAAGACGATCGGGCCATCGAGCGAGAAGCTTCTGGAGAGGTTGAAGCCGAGGAGGCCCGTTTCGCGATTGAACTGGGCGGTGAAGTCGAGCGGGCAGCTGGATCTGACTTCGAGATGGGACGCGCAAGTGGCGGAGTGGAATCGCGATGTAGATGCTGGGAATGCGGGAGCAAAGTGTTGGATGCGGGCGGAACGTCAGACTTTGAGCTTGCTGGAACAGAGCCGGACAGTTTTGTTCACAGTGCACACATACACGCAGACGGTAGAGAGTTTGACACTGGAGCAGCAGAAGATTTTGCTCGGCGTGTTGCGCACTTGCCCGCAGGATATGCTGCGCTATAAGGGAATTTTTCCATTTGCCGGTCCGCTGGTGGAATGGCTTGCTTTACATTGCGAGAGTGCATGACTGTTCTTTACTATTGCGATCATCACGATATTCCGCTGCCGGGCGGGCATAAGTTTCCGATGGAGAAGTACAGGCTAATTCGGAAGGAGCTGGAGCGGGAGCCGCAGTTTCGATTTGCGCCAGGTCCGATAGTACGTCGCGAAGATTTGCTGCGAGTTCATGATGCAGGTTATGTCGATGCTTTCCTGAGTGGCAGCCTGAGTGAGTCGGAGATTCGGCGGATCGGATTTCCTCAGGTGCCGGAGTTGATTGCTCGCAGTTTGTCGAGTGTGGGTGGAACGGTGGCGGCTTCTCGAAGAGCTCTGGTTGAGGGCTGGAGTGGCGTTCTGGCTGGGGGCACGCATCATGCGTATCGAGATTTTGGTTCGGGCTTTTGTGTGTTGAACGATATGGCCGTGGCGGCGCAGACGCTGCTGGATGATGCACTGGTGCGGCGGGTGGCGATTGTGGATCTGGATGTGCACCAAGGTGATGGGACGGCGGCAATCTTTGCCGGGCGGCCGGAGGTTTATACGCTGTCTGCTCATGGACGGCATAACTTTCCTTTTCGCAAACAGAGATCCAGGCTGGACCTTGAGTTTGAGAATGGCACGTCGGATGAGGAGTATCTGGCGGCGGTGGAGAAGGTGTTGCCACGGGTGTTTGAGTTTGGGGCGGATATCGTTTTTTATCAGGCTGGGGTGGATGCGCTGGCTTCCGACCGGTTGGGGAAACTGTCTATTACGCAGGCCGGGCTGAAGCAGAGGGACGAGATGGTTTTTCGAATGGTTGCTGAGGCCGGGGTGCCTTGTGTGGTGACGCTGGGTGGGGGTTATGCTGACCCGATTGCCGATACAGTGCAGGCTGCGGCGAGTACTTACCGGAGCGCGGCTCAGATCTTGCGGGCGATGTAGGCTACGTTTTCGCGGCCATCGAGGGCGATGCTTTTGGGTAAATCGCGACGACGGAGATACCAGCATTGCTCGGTATGAAAGCCCGAGTTTTCAAAGACACGCCTGAGGACCTTTTCGTCGAGGAGATGGATGGATTTGGGAAGGTTACTGAGGAGGCGGTGGGTGGAGTGGTCTCGAACGTTTTCGATCCAGCCGGGCCAGGGCTCGCCTTGCTCAACCCGGGATTCGTAGGTTGGGATGAAGGGCTCGAAGGTCTTCATGTAGGGCGTGGCTGCGAGGATGAAGACCTTGCCGCCGGGGCGGAGGGCGTGTTCAAGAAAGGCGGCAGCCTGTTCGAGCTGGCGCCCTGTGAGGAAGTGAAAGACGTTGGAGGCGTGGGCGAGATCGAGGCTTCCGGCCTGGAGTTTGGTATCGCGGGGGAAGCGGCCGGGCAGCAATTCGAGGCGGTCTTGAAACTCGGCAGGGGTAAGCTCTTTGAGTTTATCGAGGTGTTCCGCCGAGGAGTCGTTTGCGACAAGCCGGGCACCGGCGGCGAGTGCGGGGATGGTTGCGATGCCGTGAGCGGCACCGATGTCGAGAGCGGTTTGCGGGGAGCGGGCGCATTCTTTGACGAAGAGTTCGCTGAGCTCGTTGAGCGTATTTGAAGTCCACCCCTTGAGGTTGCTGGTGCGGATGCGGCGGTGGTGCAGGGGCTGATTCATTGCGAGACTGTGAGCCAGATGCGGAAAGTTTCATCGAGGCCGTTTTCGCCGAAGCGGACCTCGCGCAGTTTTTGGTGAGGGTTGTATTGGTTTTGCGTTGAGTTGTCGTAGATGGCTTCTGCTTCGAGTTTTGAGGCTTTGGGCAAGAAGAGTGGCCGCGCCAACTGGTAGCTGGTCATGACGTGGTGTTCGAAGGGATGGATGAAGAGGAAGTAGTCTTCTGTGCCTTGCTGCCGCAAGTGCAGCTCGGCGGCCAGGAGTTGGAAGACCGGCAAAACGGCATGAAGTTGCAGCCTGGCAGGGAGGGTGAAGGTGGTCTTTTCTGAATGGAGATTGGCTCCGGCCGGGATGCGGATGTCGAGCTTGGTGATCTCGAGTAACGAGGCGGTGCGAGTCGGCTTTCGTTTGGTGAAGTAAAGGGCAATGCGGGTGAGGTCGCGGGCGGCGCGGAGGTTACGTTTGAAGTAGTGGAGTTCGACTGTGAGCGGGGCGTTCTGTGGGAGCTGCCAGGCGATGCCCCTGGGAAGGCGGATGCCGTTGTCGCACATGGCCCACGCGGCGATGGGTTGGCCTTTGATTCTGAGGATGGCGTGGTGGAGGATATTGCGATTGGAGGGGCGGAATTCGAGGGCGTCGAAATGACGTGGACTTTGCGTGGTGCCGAGTTCTTTGGGGCTGATGTCGAAGGTAACGATATCGACGGTTTTTTCAGCTGAGACCGTGTGTTCGGTTGGTTGCGAGAGGACGAGGTCTGGCGGGCCCAAATTCCATTGCGGGTTGCGGCGGGGCAGGGGGAGTGGGGTGCCGGGTTTGGTGCCGGTGTTGATCCAGTTGAGGAGCTTTGCGGTGACACCTTCAGGCAGGGCTCGTGAATTGGAGAAGGGGATGGGGGAAGGCTTTGCGCTCCAGGGCGGCATCTTGTTGCCGAGGACGTAGCGGGCAATCTCGGGCGCGTAGGCTGATGCGCCGTCATAGGTGGTGAAGTCGAATGGGCCGACTTGGCCAGCGCGATGGCAGCCGTTGCAGTGGCGGTCAAGGAGTGGGGCTACTTCTCGCCAAGTGGTGGCTTGAGCGAGAAGCAGGCACAAGAGGGGTGTCATAGGTGGGGGATCAGATCCTCCATGCGGTCGAGGAGAAGGTCTGGCGGGACTTGCTTGAGGGATTCGGGCTGGAGACCGTAGGTGAGGCCGACGGAGAAGACTTTGGCGTTGCGGGCGGTCTGGATATCAACAGAAGAATCGCCAACCATCACCGTGTGTTCTGCTGCGACTTTCGATTCTTCGCGAAGGGTGTCGATGCCGATAGGGTCGGGCTTCTTTGCGGGGAAGCTATTGCCGCCGTAGATGCGGAAGAAGGTGCCTTCGAGGCCAAGGCCGTCGAGAATGACATGGCTGATGCGCACAGGCTTATTGGTGAGGATGGCGAGGTGGATCTGTTTGTCGCGAGCGGATTTGAGAGTTTCGAGTGCGCCGGGGTAGAGCCGTGTGGCATCGAGGCAATGGTCGTGATAGTAGCGGATGAAATAGTCGAGGGCGGTCTCGACCTGGGCTTCGGAGGCCTCCGGACCCATGGCTTTACGGATCAATACGGGAGCGCCGTTGCCTACGTAGCTGGCGACCAAATCGCCCGGGAGGGATGGCAACTGCATGTAAGCGCGAGTTGCGTTGACGCTGGAAATCAGATCCTGTTTGGAATCGATGAGAGTGCCATCGAGATCAAAGATGAGGAGCCTGGGGGCTGGGAACGGCTTTACTGTTTGAAGACTTGAGGCGTCTTCTCGATTGTGTCCTGAACGGTTTTCTTCCACTGCTTTCTTAGTTTCTCGTAGTTTGAGTGGAAGCCGTCGCGAATTTCGTGGGGACAGAGATAGACAAGGATCTGGGCACCCTCCATGACGTAGGGGGCGATGGTGGATTGGGCGACGGAGGCGGGCGGCGGATTCCAGGAAAAAGCAGTAAGGATCATCACGAACACACTACTGATGAGGATCGCGCGAACGAGGCCGAAGACGCCGCCAAGGAGTCGATCGAGCCAGCCGAGGCCGGCTTTTTTGAAGGACATTGAAAGGATTTTGGCCAGGAGGATGCCAGTGAGCTGGACTATCAGAAGGATGCTGAGGAAGCCCAGGAAGTTTGCGAGGGATTCCTCTTTGAGATAGGGCGTGAAGAAGGATGCAGCCAGGCCGTAGAACCAGCTTGCCAGCAGGATCGAGAGGATGGTTGCGGCAAGGCCGATCGAGAGGCGGAAGAAACCCTTCCAGATGCCTGTGCCAACGGAGATGCCGAGGATTGCTGCGAGGACGAAATCAAGCCAGTTCATGATCAGGGTAGGGGGTTGCCGGTGAGCAGCCGGTATGCTTCCTTGTATTTCTTTGAGGTTTCGGATGCAACTTCATCGGGAAGGCCCGGGGCTGGCGGTTGTTTGTTCCAGCCGATTTGTTCGAGGTAGTTGCGGACGTATTGTTTGTCGTAGGAAAGTTGAGCGCCGCCAGGGGCCCAGGTGTCGCGGGGCCAGAAGCGCGAGGAGTCTGGGGTGAGGACTTCATCGCCGAGCACCAGGGTGTCGCCGAGGAAGCCGAATTCGAATTTGGTGTCGGCGAGGAGGATGCCTTTGGTGGCCGCGTAAGCGGAGGCCTTGGCATAAATAGCGAGGGTGCGGCGGCGAAGTTCGGTTGCGAGGTCGAGGCCGATCTGGGCGATGACTGTTTCGAAGCTGATGTTTTCGTCGTGGCCGGATTGCGCTTTGGTGGCGGGGGTAAAGATGGGCTCGGGCAGGATACTGCCGTCCTTGAGGCCTGCGGGGAGTGGAATGCCGCAGACGGCACCGGTGGCGCGATAGTCTTTCCAGCCAGAGCCACAGAGGTAGCCACGGGCTACGCATTCGACGTCGACCATGCGTGCGCGGTGGACGAGCATGGAGCGACCTTCGAGCTGGTCTGCGAATACGCGAAGATTCGCTGGGTACTCGCGGATGTCGGCGGTGATGAGGTGGTTGGGAGTGAGGTCTGAGAGGAAGTCAAACCAGAAAAGAGAAAGCTGTGTGAGGACACGGCCTTTTTCTGGAATACCGGATGCGAGAATGTAGTCAAACGCGGAGATGCGATCTGTTGCAACAAAGAGCAACGTGGCCGCGTCCACGACGTATACGTCGCGTACTTTGCCGCGGGCGTGGAGAGGGATTCCGGGGAGATTTGTTTCGAGGATGACTTGAGGCAAGCTTTGGGGTCCTAGTTGGTCGATTTCACTATTGTCCTTCAACGGAGTGTTTGATTTGAAGCTAAAAATTGCAATCCTTACGCTTGTGCTTTCGAGCACCAGTCTTTTCGGTGCTCTGACAGAGGCGCAGAGGGTGCAGGACTTTCAGTCCCTCGCCGGGCTTTACGCCAAGAGCTACGGGCCGGCCAACTGGAAGATCCTTGGTCTGGGAGTGAACCCGTTTGAGACAGGGCCCTGGCTGCAGCGGGTGAGGGCGGCTAAGAGCGACCTGGAACACGCCCAGATTCTGATTGAGTATGCGGCAAGTTTGCAGGATACGCATACGGGTGTGACGATGCGATCGAATTTTCTCGCAGATCTCGGCTTCTACTGCGATCTTTATGACGACAAGGTGATGATCGATCTGGTAGACCGTTTTCTTTTGCCTGCCCGCGATTACCCATTTGTTGCTGGTGATGAGTTTGTCAGTCTGGACGGCAAGCCTGCGATTGAAGTGGCGAGAGACTTGCAGAAACTGGTGGGCTGGGGCAATCCGCGCGCAATTTTGAGATGGGCCATCCAGAACATCACCTTTCGATTTCAGGCGGATCATCCCTTTGCGGTGGACCTGCCCGATGAGAGCATGGTGGTGATTCGCCGGCAGAGTGGAGAGCTTGAGACTTACAAGCTGAAATGGGATAAATCCGGATATGCGGTACGAAATCTTGGTACCGCATCGAATACAACAGCGCTGTCGAGTGGCCTGCAGTTGGGGCCTGTTGGGGATTCCATCGATGAGGATGCTACCGACCGGCCAGCATGGCATCATCTGTTCTACACCTCGCGACAGTCGAAAGTGGCTTCGCGGCGGGTGCGTCCGGCACGGCGGCTGGTTGAGCTTGAAGATGGATCGAAGGCGGCATTCGAGGCGTTGCGTGGATTTGGCAGCCGGACCCCGGTGTGGACACTGCCGGCAGGCTTTGTGACGCGTCTGGGCCGGAGCCCGAACGATATTTTCTTTAGCGGCACGTTTATTTCGGAGGGGCAGAGAATCGGGTATTTGAGAATCCGTGATTTTGGTTTTTCAACCAATGCGCAATTGAACCAGTTGGCTGGGGAGATTGTTTACTTCAACAACAACACCGATGGTTTGGTGATCGATGTGATGCGAAACCCTGGTGGATTTGTTTGTAGTGCCGTGAATACGGTGAGCATGCTTGTTCCAAGAGCGTTTACGCAGATTGGATTTTCAATTCGGCCCAGCCTGTCGTGGATTGTGGACTTTGACGCAGCACTGGTGGAGTCTGAGTTTTTTGAAGACCCGCAGTACATCATCGATACGTTGAAATTCCAACGGGATCTCCTGTTGGGTGCATTCAATAATGGGCGCGGTATGACGGGATCCATTCCGTTGTGCGGGCTGGACTTACCCCTGCGAAGCCAGGCGTTTGCTTACCAGAAGCCTGTCATTACGCTTGTGGATGACTACTCCACTTCCGGAGCCGATCTCATGCCGGCAATGATGCAGGACAACAAGCGGGGCAAGATTGTTGGGATGCGGACAAACGGGGCAGGTGGGAGTGTAATTTCGACGGTGGCAGGCCCGTGGGCTGAACTGGAGACCGGGCTGACCGAATCATTGATGATTCGGCTTGAGGAGCGCAGCTATCCTGGATTTCCGATGTCGCCATTTATTGAAAATGTGGGCGTGAGGCCAGACCTTGAACTGGACTATATGACTGTCGAGAATTTGAGAAATGGTGGACGCCCCTTTGTAGAGGCGTTCACCAAAATCATTGTCGAAGAGATTAAGGCGTCAAAGCCTTAGCCTTTGCTCACCTTATCCCAGGTGACTTCTTTGCCACTGTAGATTGCCTCGCGCGCCATTACCGCTGCCATTGTGGACTCCGCTCCCCAGATGGCAGCATTTTCGAGCTTTCCTGTGCGGGAGCCCTCAACGAACTGGTTGACGGCATCAATGGTGATGTCGTAATTGGTGGGCCACTCTTCGGCTTCCTTGGCACCTTTGCGCCAGACGGAGATTCCTTTACGTGAGGTGCGGACCGTGCCGCCGTCGCACATGAAGGTCTCGCTTACGTCCTGGAAGGCTTGTCCCGAGCCAAGCTGATTGGCCGAGAAGCTGGCTACCAGGCCGTCGGCGTACTGGAAGGTGACTGAGAGGGTGTCGAGGATATCACCTTCTTTGCGTAATGCACGCGAGCCGTAGCCGACGGCCTTTGCCGGATTGCGGTCTGTAAACCAGTGGAGGACGTCGATGTTGTGGCAATCCTGTTCGGTGATCATGTCGCCGGACATGTCCTTGTAGAAATACCAGTTGCGGATCTTTTCTTCCTGGCCTGAGTAGTTGGGCTTGTAGGCTGGGCCGGTGCCGAGCCAGGCAGCGCGGATCATGCGGATTTTGCCGATTTCGCCGGAGTTGACAAGAGCGTGGGCGCGGCGGTAGTCGGTGCCATAACGCTGTTGGAAGCCCATGGAGATGCGCTTGGTGGGGTCTGCGGCGCGGGCAGCCTTGAGGACGCGCATACAGCCTTTGGCGTCGATTGCGGCGGCCTTCTCCATGTAAATGTGCTTGCGGGCTTTTGTGGCGAGTTCGAAGTGCTCCGGATGGTAGACGATGGGGGTGGCAATCAAAACAGCGTCGACGTCTGAGGCGAGAAGTTCGTTGATGTCCTTGAATTCCTGGACGCCGGAATACTTGCCTCGGCCGGCAGCAAGGCGATCCTCATAGATGTCGCAGATCTTGGTTACTTTGGCGAATTCGTTCTTGGCGAAGATGCCGCTAACGTACATGCCGCGATTGCCGCAGCCTACGAGACCGATGGTCAGGGCAGAGTTCGCCTGCGAGCCGCGGACGGATTGCGGAGAAACAATCGAAAACGCCGCTGCCGACGTGGCGAGGAAGCTTCTTCTTGCTGTTTGGTTTTCCATGATTTGCTTTGATTCTATACGATTGGCAGGCTCTGGCGGTTATAGTTAAAAGGTTGCCATGAAGCTCTCGATTTTGATTCCCGTCTACAATGAACGGGCTGTAGTGGAGAAGAGTCTTGCCATGGTGCTTGCTGCTCCCTTGCCTGAGAATCTGGAGCGAGAGCTCGTAATTGTGGACGACTGCTCAAAAGACGGAACATCGGAAATTCTGGCGCGGTTTGCGGCGCTACACCCTGAGATCAGGCTCTTTCGCCATGAAGTAAATCAAGGTAAGGGTGCTGCTGTTCGCTCTGCCATTGAAAAAGCAAATGGGGATTTTTGCCTCATTCAGGATGCGGATTTAGAGTATGATCCCGGCGAGTATCCAGTTCTGCTGGCCCCGTTGCTTTCTGGCCGTGCTGATGCTGTATTTGGGAGCCGATACCTCGCGGGTGAGCAGAGACGTGTGCTGCCCTTTTGGCACTCGATGATCAATCTGTTTCTGACGTTGACATCGAACATGTTCTCCAATCTTCATTTGACCGACATGGAGACCTGTTACAAAGTCTTTCGAACGGACCTGCTGAAGAGTATTCCTGTCCGGTCTGATCGGTTTGGCTTCGAGCCAGAAATCACAATGAAGTGTGCCAAACGAAAGCTTCGCATTTATGAAGTACCGATCAGTTATCACGGCCGCACCTACGAAGAAGGCAAGAAGATTGGTTGGAAAGATGGGGTTAAAGCGTTGGGGGTGGTGCTGTACTTCTGGGTGGTAGATGACCTCTATAAGGAAAGCTACGGAAAGAATTACCTCAATACGCTCACAGGTACGCCTGCCTACCTCAATTGGCTGGTATCGATTGTGCGGCCTCATCTTGGAGACCGCGTGATCGAACTTGGAGCGGGGTTGGGCAGCCTTAGTGGAATGCTGATGGGAAAGAGACTTCGATACGTCGCAGGAGAAAAAGATTCGCTATCCCTGCATTCGCTTCGGAACCGGTTCTTGCGCACTCCGAATGTTGAGGTGTGTGAATTGAATGCCGATGAGTCCAGTGGCTTTGAATCGCTTAAAGGTGAGTTTGATACTGCGTTACTTCTCAAGACCCTTGAGTACAGCAAGGACCCTGAAAAGAGCCTGCGGCTGATGCATGATTGTTTGGTCAGAAACGGCCGGTTAATTATTTCTGTCCCTCAGGGAGACAAGTTGAATTCCCTGGATCGTGGAATGGGTTATCTGCAGCGGTTCACCAAAGCCAATTTGTTTGCTGCGCTCGACAGAAATGGTTTTGTTGTAGAGGCAACGCGAGAGCTCAACAAAAGTGGGCGGTTGGCGTGGGGGCTTTTTGGCGGTCTGTTTGGCAGCGAAAAAATCAACAAGTTGAGTCTCAAACTCTTTGATAAGAGTGTCTGGCTAACAAAAGGCCTGGATCTGGTGCTGCCGTGGGGTGGCTTGAATTTGATAGTGATTGCGAGGAAAAAGTAGATGCCGTTTCGTCATGCTATTTGCAACGAAGCATTTGAGAAGTGGGATTTTGCGGAATCTTGTCGCGTGATGAAGCGACTTGGATATCAGGGGATTGAGATTGCGCCATTTACCCTGGCGGAGGATCCTGTAGATCTGAGCGCCGAGCGCAGGAGGGAAGTGAAAGACATTATCGCGTCGGAGGGGCTGCAATTCGTGGGCTTGCACTGGCTTATGGTGAGCCCCAAAGGGCTGCATGTAACGACTCCGGACGAAACCTTGCGCGCCAGGAGCTGGCAACATATCCGGAACCTGATCGATTTGTGTGCAGACCTTGGGCCAGACGGTGTGATGGTGTTTGGTAGCCCGAAGCAGCGGGGTACGGTTGGCGGATTGACTGTCGCTGAAGCAACAAAGAATTATGTCGATGGTCTGGCGGGTGTGGCTGCACAAGCCGAAGAACGGGGCGTCAAGCTATTGATTGAAGCGTTACCTGTCGAGCAGACCGATGTTGTGCTGACCCTGGACGAAGCGGTGGAGCACGTGAAGGCGATCGGCAGCCCGGCCATCGCTACGATGTTTGACACACACAATGCGGTGGATGAAGTTGAGCCGCATGCCGAGCTTATAGAGAAACACTTTGAATGGATTCGCCATGTGCATGTCAACGAGATCGATGGCCGACATCCTGGAACGGGCGACTACGATTTTGTGTCCATTTTCCGAAAGCTGAATCAGCTGAATTATCAGGGATGGGTTTCGATGGAAGCATTTGACTTTAGTCCGGGGGCGGAAGTACTTGCCGCGGAAAGCATTCAATATCTGAACCGGCGTATCGAGGAGGCTTTATGAAAGCAGTAGTTACTGGTGGAGCGGGATTCATTGGTTCGGCATTGGTTCGACACCTTTTGTCTGAAGGTGTGGATTCGATTGTTGCGTTTGACAATCTGAATAGCGGCCATGCAAAGAATCTGGATGGGCTTGGGGATCGGGTACAACTCGTAGAAGGCGACATCAGGGATTACGATGCCGTTGTTGCGGCTATTGCCGGAGCAGATTTTGTCTTCCACCTGGCCGCAATCCCGAGTGTGCCTCGAAGCATCAAAGAACCGATTCCCTCGCACGATGTGAACATTAATGGATCGTTCAATGTTTTTCGCGCTGCACAGGCATGCGGGGTGAAGCGCGTGGTTTACGCTGCATCCAGTTCGGCTTACGGCGATACCGAAGTGTTGCCCAAGGTGGAAACGATGCAGGCGAATCCACGGAGTCCTTATGCGGCCCAGAAGCTCATGGGTGAATACTATGCGAGCGTGTTCTCTTCCTGCTTTGGCCTTGAGACCGTGTCTCTGAGATTTTTCAATGTATTTGGACCGAGGCAGGATCCAGGTAGTGCCTATAGCGGCGTACTCAGCCTGTTCATGAAGTCCCTGATTACTGGCCAGGCACCTACTATTTTCGGAGATGGAGGCCAGAGCCGGGATTTCACATATGTGGAAGATGTGGCGGCATTGGTTTGGAAGGCAGCGCGAGCCGAGGGCGTTAGCGGGAAGGTATTTAATGCCGGAAATGGCAACCGCTACACGTTGAATCAAACCTGGGAGCTGCTACAGAAAATCACAGGTGTGAGCCTTGAAGCGCAGTATGGACCAGCGCGGGAAGGTGACGTGCGAGATTCACAGGCCGACACAACGTTGGCAAAGTTGGAGTTGGGCCACGACCCGAAATTTACCTTCGAAGAGGGGCTTCGTCGAACTTTTGACTGGTATCGGCAGAGTCTGGCTTAAGCACAATTACGCCGAGCGGCGGAAGGGTGAGTGAGAATCGCTGCGGCAAAGAATGCGAAGCGAGAGGCTCAGTGTGAATCTTGCCTGCTGTCACGATTCCGCTGCCTCCATACACTTGGGAGTCCGTATTCAGGATTTCAGTCCACTGGCCGGCTGTTGGAGCTCCCAGGTGGTAGTTGTAGCGAATGACCGGGGTAAAGTTGCACACAAAAACCAGCAATTCTTTCTTCGCGATTGAATAGCGAACAAAAGCGATGATGGAGTTCTCGGTGTCATTGAAGTCGATCCAGGAGAAGCCGTCATAGTGGGAATCCACTTCATGCATCGGTGCTTCGGTGGATAGAAGATAATTGAGGTCTCGCACCAGGTTCTGGAGGCCTTTGTGGAGATCGAACTGGAGCAACTCCCAGCGCAAGGGCCTTTGTTCAGACCACTCTTCGTATTGTCCGATTTCCTGGCCCATGAAGAGCAGTTTCTTGCCTGGATGCCCGTACATGTAGCCGAGGAATGCACGAACGTTCGCGAAACGTTGCCATTCATCGCCGGGCATTTTACCTATCAAACTGGACTTGCCATGAACAACCTCGTCATGGCTGATTGGGAGCAGATAGTTTTCGTTGAAGGAATAGAAAAGACTGAAGGTAATGTTCTGGTGGTGGTAACGACGAAAGAAGGGGTCGAATTTGAAGTACCGGAACATGTCATGCATCCAGCCCATGTTCCACTTCAAGGTAAAGCCAAGGCCACCCAGGAAGACAGGGCGGGTAACACCAGGGAAGTCAGTAGACTCTTCCGCCGCAGTGAAAGCACCGGGCACAGAGTGACAAAGTTCATTGAATCGCTGCAGGAAGGCAATGGCCTCAAGGTTTTCCCGTCCGCCATACTGATTGCGGACCCACTCCTTGTTTTCGCGCGAGTAATCGAGATAGAGCATGGAGGCAACGGCGTCTACCCTAAGGCCGTCGATGTGGAATTCTTTAAGCCAGAGCATGGCGCTGGACAGCAGGAAGCTCTTGATCTCATTACGCCCGAAGTTGAAGATGAGCGTGCCCCAGTCGAGTTGTTCACCTTGTCGCGGATCTTCGTGCTCGTAAAGGCGTGTGCCGTCGAATAGAGCCAGGCCGTGAGCGTCTTTGGGGAAGTGTGCCGGTACCCAATCGAGGATTACGCCGATACCGGCCTGGTGGCAGGCGTCAATAAAAAACTTGAAGTCGTCAGGATTGCCGAATCGCGAGGTGGGAGCGAAGTAGCCGGTTACCTGATAGCCCCAGGAACCGGAGAATGGATGCTCCATCGTGGGCATCAGTTCGATGTGTGTGTAGCCGAGGTCTTTGACGTAGGACACGAGGCGATTTGCCAGTTCGCGATAGCTGAGGGGTTTGTTGTGAGCCCCATGAACCCAGCTCTCGAGGTGCACTTCGTAGATCGACAAAGGTTCCTTGAGGATGTCCCCTTTGGCCCTGCGATCGAGCCAGGCTTGATCCTGCCATTCATAGCCAGGAGAGTTCCAAATTATGGAGGCGTTTCGGGGCGCGACTTCGGCGAAGGAAGCAAAAGGATCGGACTTCATCTGCTGGTACAGATTGAGCCGGGATCGAACAAAGTATTTGTAGACTTCGCCACCCTTGAGCCCCGGGACAAACAGTTCCCAGACCCCGCCTTCGCGCGGACACATGGGATGGCTATTCTTGTCCCAATGATTGAAGACGCCGCAGACCTGGACTGATTCCGCATTGGGTGCCCAGACGGAAAAGCGAACTCCACGGATTCCTTCGATCTCAATGATATGGGCTCCAAAAGTCCGGAAGGCCTCGTAGTTAGTTCCCTCAAGGAATAGGTGAAGGTCGTAGCTGGATAGGAGAGTATGGAATCTGTAGGGGTCTTCGATTTCGAATTCGGTGGCCTGCCAGGTAAGGAGGCGAATCCGGTAGGCTTGGATGGAGCCTTTAAGAACGGCGCAGAAGAAACCGGCAGGATCTTCGCGCGTGAGCGGGTACGCATTAGCCCCGATCACAACGGACGCAGTTTGAGCGTGTGGCAGAAATGCACGGACTTCCCATTCACCGGTCTTGAACTGGTGAGGACCGAGAACCTTGAGAGGATCGCCATGGTAGCCGTTAACGATCGCGTGAATCTCGCCAGGGAGCATCATAGGTATTATGGCAAGTTCTAAGCGATATGCTGAATTGCATTTGCATCTAGAGGGTTGCATCGACGAGGAAATTCTGAGGGCGATTGCGCCGCAACTGGATTCCAGCCTGGTTTCAAGCCGTCTACAATTCGAAAGTTTTGCTGGATTTCTCGACAGCTTTAAATTTGCGGTGATGCAATTGCGGGAGCCGGATCAGTTTCGAATGCTGGCCCGGAGTGCATTTGCCCGAGCTGCTTCGCAAGGAGTGGTTTATGCCGAAGTGATCCATTCTGCCGGAGTTTGTCTCAAGCGCGGATTGAACGCACAGGCGATTGCGGAAGCTCTGGTGGATGAAGGCAGGAAGGCACCGATTGAAATTCGGTGGATCTTTGACGCTGTGCGGCAATTCGGGGAAGAGCACATATACGAAACGGCACGGTTTACGGCGGGATTCTGCGGTGAAGATGTTGTGGGCTTTGGGGTTGGAGGCGATGAAGCCGGAAGCCCGGCCAGTGCTCTTGAGCGTGGATTCCGGTTGGCCAAAGAACAGGGGCTCAAGCTGACGCCGCATGCCGGCGAGACAAGTAACGCAGAGAACGTTTGGGAGGTGTTGAGGCTTGGGGCGGAACGGATTGGCCACGGCATCCGGGCAGTCGACGATCCGAGGCTTATTGCTGAACTCGCGAAGCGCCAGATTCCGCTGGAGGTTTCGTTGACTTCGAATGTAATGACAGGGGCCGTGGCTTCTTATGAGACGCATCCAGTGCGGATACTGCATGATGCAGGAGTGCCCATCATTCTGAATACAGATGATCCCGGATTTTTTCGCACTACTATGGACCGGGAATTTGCCCATGCGCAAGAGCTAGGGTTTAACGATGGGGAACTGGAACAGATCCGGCTTAACGGATTTCGTTTTGCTTTTTGCCCGACACCGCCAGCTTGATCTGACGGATATCGCCTGGCGAGAGTGCCGAGACTTTTCTGATGTCCTCAAAGCTGCTGAGTCTGGATCTGAAGCGCTGGAAGTAGGCGACGAAATCACCGCCGAATTCGAAGGAGTACATGATGTCGGAATAGTCGCGGGTGTGGACAGGACCGAGAGCGTGGCCTGCTTCATGGACGCAGGTGAGATAAAGAATTACATCCCCATAGAGGGGGTCTTTTGCTACTGCCGCCGCCATTTCGGCTCCCAGGCTCTCGATCGACGGGTTGATCGTGATTTCAGAAATCAGTTTGCCCTGCCGTTGCACGGGCATGCTCTGACCATAAAGGCCTCTTCTTCGCGGGTTGACCCAACGGAAAATTATATCGGCCTTGTCTGGCTGGTCTACTCGTTCTGCTCGAAGACTGCCTTCAGAACCTTTCGCCCAGGATTCCATGGCCCACTGGGCAAGATCAGCCTTCTCGTGACCGCCAGACCAATACCGGACGGTCGTCTGGGCCTCAAGACAAATGGCGGCTAGCAGCAGAAGCATTTTCATGGCTTGGTTCTTTCCTCGAGAAGTGCGCGCATTGCGGCTTCCAGCAGATCGACGCGCTCCTGCATATTTTCGAGATCCTGGCCCTGAGGGTCGGGAAGGAGGCCGTGCTGGAGGTCGTCAGCGATCTGGCCGCGAGTTCTGACGATACGGCCGGGGATGCCAACGACGGTGGAATCATCGGGAACCGAATGAACCACTACACTGCCTGCGCCTACTTTTACGTTGTTGCCGAGAGTGATGTTGCCAAGGACTTTTGCTCCCGTGCCTACAACAACGTGGTTACCGATAGTAGGATGACGCTTGCCCCGTTCCTTGCCTGTCCCGCCAAGGGTGACTCCCTGGTAAAGAATGACATCGTCTCCGATGATCGCCGTCTCGCCGACTACAACTCCCATTCCGTGATCGATAAAGAAGCGGCGACCAATAGTTGCCCCTGGATGGATTTCAATTCCTGTAAGCATTCTTGCAATCTGGGAAACGATTCGGGCCAGAAGTCTCAGGCCGAGCTTATAGAGAAAATGTGACAGACGATGCAGAAGAATGGCGTGCAGGCCGGGGTAGCAGATCAGCACCTCAAGTGTGCTGGTTGCCGCCGGGTCTTCCCGGAAGATGGTGTCAATCTGTTCCTGAATGGAGCGCCACATATTAGCTTCGATGCTTCTTAATCATTATGCGTTGAAGATTCACGTTGCAGAGTGATCTGTTTTTGGTATTCTGGGCATATGCCGGAAGGGTACCTGCCGATTCTTTTCCTTCTGGTTATTGCAATCGCGTTTCCCGTCATCGCGTTGATTGTCGCCCGCCTCCTTCGTCCTTCCATTCCCAACCAGGCCAAGTTTGAGGCCTATGAATGTGGGATCGAAGCTGAGGGCAGTTCCCGCGGCCGCTTTACAGTTCGCTTTTACATCGTCGCGATACTCTTCGTGATCTTTGATGTGGAAACGATCTTCTTATTCCCCTGGGCCGTCCGTTACAAACAACTGGGCTGGTTTGGGGTAGCGGAGGTGACGTTATTTCTCACTATACTTATTGCCGGTTACATATGGGCTCGCAAGAAGGGCGCACTCAACTGGGTGTGACTTCGACCGGCTTTGAACGAGCTCGCAAACAACTCAACAGATTCCTGCTTGGCCTTGCACTGCTGCCCCTTCTGGGCGCACAGTCCGCTTATGCCCAGGCAAAACTTCGACTCACAGAGACAGCTTTAGGTCCTATTTCGGTTGCGACCGGATCGAATGGTCAGACCCAGACGATTGAAGCATTCAACGCAGGTACAGGAGCATTGGCGCTATCGTTTTCTTCCAATGCCACTTGGCTTTCGGCTAATGCAGGGCCGCTGAGGCCTTGCCAGATAGCAGTTCAGCAGAATACGTGTCTGCCGGTCAACATTGTCCTCAGCACAGCGACGCTGACGCGCGGATCGTATACGGGGGCGATCACTGTTCGTGACCCGAATGCGATCGATGCCCCGCAGGTGATCAGTGTAACGGTGCAAGTTGGCGGTGGCGTGCCGGATAGCATCTTCCTTTACACTCCTCCAAACGGTGGGAGCGACAGCGTGCGATTTTCTACCAACAGCGTGTTGAATACCAATATTGGTACTCAGGCCGGTGGGAACTGGTTGACTGTGGCCTACGAAGGCCAGGGTAGTTTCCGGTTTGTTCAGCCATACCGCGTGTCTGGCCAACATTTACCTGGCATGGCCGAAGGTACCTATAACGGAACCATTCAGGTTGGTGGATCGGCTTTTGCCGGCGACAACAAAACGGTTCAGACCCGTCTTGTCGTCACCTCTCAGCCTATTGCCTTCGCCGGGCCTACCAGTATTAGCGTAAAGCTTCTTCAAAACAGTCCGGCGACAGTGGTAAACGTTGGTGTGGGGAATCGTGGAAGGGGCACATTGAGCCTGGCTTCTGTTGCCTCGACACTGACGAACGGTAGTGGCTGGCTTAGCGCTGCCTTGTCTACCTCCTTTACCGGTGCGGCCGTGACCCTGACGCCGGGTTCACTGGGAGTTGGAACCTACCGGGGCAGCATCGGGATCTCTACGAATGCGATCAATGGGCCTGTACTCTCGGTACCTGTGGAAATGGAAATCGTTGCGAGTACGGCGCCGACTATTTCGTATGGTGGTGTGCTGAATAACGCGACGTTTGCCGCCGGAGATTCCCTTGGAGTTGGTGCGATCGCTGCTTTGTTTGGTGAGTTTCTGACAGACCAAAACTACTTTGCCGCAGGGGCTCCTTTGCCGACCACTCTTGGTGGTGTCCGTGTTCTTGTGAACGGGCGAGCCGCTCCCCTTTATTTTGCTTCGCCAGGCCAAATCAACTTCCAGTTGCCGTTTGAGACGGTGGGTGGCGATGCCGTGGTGCAGGTGGAGCGAAACGGTGTTGCCGGAAATCGAACTAGCGTAAACGTGGCTGCTCAGGCAGGCCGCATTCTGGTTTGGCCCGGCCTTCGGTACGGGATCATCGTCAACGCCGATGGAACTTTGCCCTTGCCGGCCAGTATAAAGCTGGGAACCTATGTTTCAAAACCGGTTCGTGCTGGCGAAACACTGGTGATCTATGCGATCGGTTTTGGGCGGACGAATCCTCCGGTGGAGTCTGGGGCGGCCTCTCCATCAAGCCCACTGGCACAGCTGTCGAATGTCGTAGTTCGATTCGGGGTGCCGGGACTCTTCGATAGTTCTATCGCTCAACAGGCTTCTTTCGCTGGTTTGACTCCCACTTTCGTGGGGCTCTACCAAATCAACGTGCAAGTGCCCGAAGGTATTCCTGCGCAGGAAGACCTGGATCTCTCGATCGAGTACAATAATCAACCCTCCAACCGTGTGAAGATCGCAACGCAGTAGTAGAAGAGCCGATCCGTTGAAGTGGAAAGCTCGCGCCTGACCCGGTCAGGCGCGAGCTTTCTTTTTGGGGTACATTAACGATTTGACTGAACGACTTTATTATCACGACTCCTACCTTTTGAACTTCGACGCAACTGTGACCTCGCGTTCGGCAGATGGTCTTCGAATCGAACTGGACCGTACAGCCTTTTACCCCAGTTCCGGAGGACAACCTTTTGATACCGGTACCCTTTCCGGGATCGATGTTGTTGACGTCCTCGATGAAGACGATCGCATAACGCATGTACTGGGATCTCCGCTTGCGCCAGACCTTCAGGCGGTTGCGGGTTCGGTTGACGCGGCCATGCGACTGGATCATATGCGGCAACATACGGGGCAACATGCCCTGAGTGCCGTCCTGGAAGAGGAGTTTGGACTCAAGACCGTGAGCTTTCACATGGGGGCAGACTATTCCACGATCGATGTGGAGCCGCTGGGCGCAAGCGCGGCTAAACTGCTGGAGATCGAAAGGAAGGTGAATGAACGGCTTCTTCAGAACTCTCCTGTATCGGTGGCATTTGAGCACTCCAGCACTGTTGTGGGCCTGCGGAAAGCTCCAGACAGGGAAGGGCTGCTGCGAGTGGTGACAATCGCAGGCCTGGATCGAAGTGCCTGCGGGGGGACGCACGTCGCTCGTACGGGTGAGGTTGGGATGATTCTGCTCGGAAAAACAGAGAAGGTACGCCAGTCGCTGCGGTTGGAATTCTTCTGTGGCGGCCGACTGTTACGGGAACTACACCGGAGGTTCAACGAGGCAGAGTCGCAAACCGCCGGTTTGAAAGAAAGACTGGCTGAGTCTGACAAGGCTCGCAAGCGTTTTTCGGCAGAACTTGCGGAAATTGCGGGTCAGCAACGATACGCTCAAAGTCCTCCTGATGCACAAGGGCGGCGCACATGGATTGAGGAAATGGAAGTTGTGGATGAGGACACCAGAATGCAGGCTAATGCGTTCTTGAACAATGAAAAAGCATTGGTGATCCTGACCGGTAGAAAGGGCGCAACCGTGATGTTTGGAGCGCACCCGAGTCTGGGGCTGGATTGCGGAAAAGTCTTCAAGGCTCTGGTGGCCGAGCTGGGCGGTAAGGGCGGCGGGTCGCCAAAGCAGGCACAGGGAAGCTTGCCTGATCTTGAGAGTTTGCGTCTTTTCGCAGAGAAGCTTAAAGCCTAGTTGAGTGGTGCAATAGCTACCAACGCCAAGCCAGCCAGGAAGAGGAGACTCATGAGTACCAGAAGGCGGCTGACCGCACTGCTTGCTCCAGCGAATTCTTTCCATACAAGCAGACCCCAGAGCAGGCTCACCAAAGTTGCTCCCTGACCGAAGGCGTAGCTGACTGCGGGACCAACCTTCGCCGGCCCCTGTGCTGCTGCTGCTGAGAAGTTTGCACATGCGCCCACCATCCAGATAACGCCGCCTAGCAAGCCGAGGCCGTGTTGGCCGAAGCTACCGGTGAAGTATGCAAAGAATGAAATCGGCAAGCCCTTGACCGGGAGGTTCATGAAGTAGAGGTTGTAGATGAAAGTGCTTAGCAAGATGCCAAACGAAAAAAGAAGAGTAACGGCAAAAGGATTGCTAATGCCAAGTTCGCCTTCCGTGCTCATACCCATCACTGGATAAAAAGAACCCATGAGAAGACCTGCCGCAAGAGCTAACCAGACTCCACGATAAATACCAGGCTCTGCAGGCTCGTCGCTTTTCTTCTTTTTTGCTGGAATTTGCTGCTCGGCAGGAAGTTCTGCGGCCAGTGCGGCAGCGGCAACTTTAGCAGCTTTGCGGCGAATGGTCTCCATCATCCCGTGAGCGACAGCGCTCAAAATAACCGCAACCAGAACCAGAAGGCAACCGCCAAAGAGCATGTAGGCGTTGCCCACCTGTTGCATGGCGTAGCTCCATATAACGCCGACAATCAAGGCTAGCCCGATCCCGACAGGAAAGGCTACGCTCATGCCAGCCAACTCGATGGCAGCCACCAACAGCATGTTTGCGAGGTTGAAAATGCAACCGGCAGCAAATGCCAAAATAATCTGGCGTTTTCCTACAAGCAGAAATGTGTCATTGACAGACAGATCCGTACCCATGGAACCGACTGTAAAAGCCGCTACCAGAGCCGTGAGTACAGTGCCAAGTGAGAAGTCGAAATAAAAGAGTTCGAATCTCCAGCCACTCTTCTTGAGAGTGTTTGCCCATGACCCCCAACACAACATTGAAAGAATAAGCAGGGCCATGGTTAAGGCGTAGGTAGTAGGTAGCAGCATATAGTTTACGGGTGAGCCAAAATTCTAAAGCTAACACACTGAGAGCAGGTCTTATCTGGCAGCTTCAGGCGCTTGTGCTTCTTTCTTCGTCCGAACTTCTCGAACGGCGTAGATCCTACGCCCCTGACTTTCGAAATAAGTTCGCATTAACATCTCACCCAGGATGCCGGTTGAAAACATCATGATGCCTGCAAGGAGCAATAAAGCGCCAGCAATCATGAGGGGTCCATGATCGACTACAATTTCGTGGCCTGTGAGTTTGTAGATGAAGAGGTAGAGCATGATCAGGCCGCCCAGAAATGTGCCGGTGAGGCCCAGTGTTCCGAAGAAGTGCATTGGCCGGGTGAAGTAAGTCAGCAGAAATTTGATGGTGAGGATGTCGTAAAGAACGCGAAAGGTTCGGCTGAGGCCATAGTGGGAGTCGCCTGCTGCACGCGGTGTATTCTTGATCGGGACTTCTACAACTCTCGCTCCATAAAGCTTGGCGAGGGCAGGGATAAAGCGGTGCAACTCACCGTAGAGATTGATGTCCTTGAGGATCTCGGATCGATAGGCTTTGAAGGTGGTGCCAAAATCGTGCAGTTCGATACCCGATGCTTTTGCCATCAGCCAGTTGGCGATACGAGAGGGAATCTTGCGAGTAATGGCATTGTCGATTCTATTTTTACGCCAACCGCTGGCGATATCCCAACCCAACTCCACTTTTTCGAGTAAGGCGGGAATGTCTTCCGGGTCGTGCTGAAGGTCGCCATCCATCGATATGATGATTTCGCCCTGGGCCTCATCAAAGCCAGCCTGCAGAGCAGGCGTTTGACCAAAGTTGCGTCTGAGGCGGATCACTTTCAGGCGGCCATCGGTTTCGACCAGATTCGCCAGGAGATCAAAACTACGATCCGTGGAGGCGTCATCAACGAAGATAATTTCGTATGGCCTTTGCAAGCGTTCGAGCACTGCGGTGAGCCGGTCATAGAGCGGCAGTATGGATGGCTCTTCGTTATGAATCGGAATGACGATCG
Organism: Bryobacter sp.; assembly: GCA_022843625.1. GTDB lineage: Bacteria > Acidobacteriota > Terriglobia > Bryobacterales > Bryobacteraceae > Bryobacter. Next base: position 52,352 of record JALHNH010000038.1, read on the forward strand.
AGATCATGAGATGATGTGAAGCTCTATACCAGTCTAACCGAGGGGGAGATGTGAAACATATTCCAAAACGTGTATGGGGGCTCGGGCTGCTGGTGGTCATCTATCTGACCATCGCGTATTTCATCCCGCGGCCCGCTGCCATAGAGGCTTCGGGTTGGCGCCTATTTGCTCTCTTCAGCGCCACTGTGGCGGGGCTTATCTTTCAGCCGATCAGTGGCGGGGCACTTGTTCTGATCGCGATTGTCCTATCGAGTCTTGTGGGTGGGCTGACGATTAAGCAGGCACTGGATGGGTATTCCGACCCTACGAACTGGCTGGTGCTGGCAGCCTTCCTGATTTCAAGGTCTCTGCTGAATACTGGCCTTGCGCGCAGGATTGCTCTCTTTTTTGTTCGTCTGTTTGGAAAGACCTCGTTGGGTGTAAGCTATGCGCTCTGCTTTAGCGACATGGTTCTGGCGACGATTATTCCCAGCAACGGAGCCCGAAGTGGAGGCGTGATTCTTCCGATCGTACGTGGTGTGGCAGAGCTCTATGGTTCCAAACCGGGACTGAGTGCCCCTTTGATTGGAGCATTTCTGATGACCAGCGTATACCAGGGGATCTGCATCAGTTCGGCAATGTTTCTTACCGGGCAGGCTTCGAACCCGCTTGCCGCGCAGATGGCCACCAAAATTAGCGGGATCGAATTCGACTGGTTTGGCTGGTTCCGGGCGGGAGTGGTTCCCGGGCTGATCAGCATTCTTTTGGTGCCGTGGCTGGTAAGCAAGATTTACAAGCCAAAAATTAGCCGAACGCCCGAAGCGGCTGAGTTTGCGCGAAAAGAATTGGTGCAGATGGGGCGGCTCTCCCAATCGGAATGGATTTTATGTGCAGTCTTCTTTGGGGTTTGCGCAGGCTGGTCGACAACTTCGATTCACAAACTGGATGTAGCAGTGCCAGCGCTACTCGGTACGGTTGCCCTGCTAGTGACCGGGGTTCTGAGCTGGGAGGATGTGCGCAAAGAAGATGCCGCCTGGGACATGTTCATCTGGTACGGTGGCCTGATCAATCTGGCGAAAGCGTTGAATGGAACTGGCGTGCCGACGGCCTTTGCCAAAGCTGTTGGCGCATCTCTGCTTGGCTTTGACTGGTATCCATTGCTGGTGATCTCGCTGCTGGTGTACTTCTTTGCACACTATGCCTTTGCCAGCATCACTGCCCACATGCTGGCGATGTTTCCCGCCTTTGTAGCGGTGATCGTGGCACAGGGAGCCCCAGCCGGGCTTGCTGCATTCAGCTTTGCGATTTTCACGAGTCTGTCTGCCGGGCTCACCAACTATGGAACCACCCCTGCACCCATGTTCTTTGCGCAGGGGTATGTGGAGATGAAGGATTGGTGGCGGGTAGGATTTCTGTGCGCCATCACCAATCTCTTTATCTGGATGACTTTTGGCTTCGCCTGGTGGAAGTGGCTTGGGCTCTGGTAGCCCGTTTATTTAGGCAGAGCGTCGAGCGGGATCACAGCGTGCTTGACACGCTTGCGCTTCCAGGTCCAGGTGGCATGAACCTTGCCGTCTGCCGCCTGAATGATGGCGGGGTAGGAGTATTCACCGGGCTCGGATTCCAGTATGATCGGTTCGCTCCATTTGTCGCCGTCTTTGCTGACGGCAATGTTGAGAGGGGAGCGGCCCTTTGAGGTGTGGTTGTAGATCAAAACGATACGGCCGTCTTTGAGCGTGACCGTGTCGATGCCACTGTTTGGATTGGGCAGATTTGTGATCTTGGCGCTAGACCAGGTCTTGCCGCCGTCCTTGCTGTCAGAATAAGTGATGAAGCCAATCTTGGTTGTCGAGCGCAGGTACATGCGCAGGTTCTTGCCCATTGTGACCATAGCGGGCTGGATGATGCCTTTGGGTTCGTCCGGAAAGACGATGGGGCCGTGCTTGGTCCAGGTCTGTCCGTTGTCGGTGGAGCGTTCTACCCAGGCGGTCCAGGCGAAGTCAGATTCGACGCTGGTTCCTGAAACGATTGTCCCGTCAGCCAATACCAATGGCTTGTTTTTGATCGGGCCGTAAACGCCTGCAGCCAGATATTCCTTGCCGCTCCAGGTTCGGCCCCCGTCAACACTCTGGATCTTTGCCCCGTTCCAGGTTGCGGGGCTGAGCCCGAACTTGTAATACAGCCAGAGTTTCTTGTCTTTTGTATGGAAGAGGACGGGGTTATAAGTTGAGAAATTCTTTTCCCTTGCGATCTCCACGGGAGCTTCCCATTGACCGTCCTTGAGCCGTGCGCCCCATATGGCAACGTCTTTTGCGCCTTCGCGCGTGCCTCCAAACCAGGCGGCAAAAAATTCGCCGGGGGCTGTCTCGACGATGGTCGAAGCATGGCATTCGGGGAAGGGCGCCGATTCATAAATGAAGGTCTGTTTTACCTGGGCAAAGGCCAGTATAGGAAAGAGCAGAATTGCGAGTCTCATTCAGCATTCAAGTCTATATTGGTTAGTGCCACTATGTACGGAGCTATTGAAGCCGGAGGCACAAAATTCATTTGCGCCTACGGGAAATCCCCCACAGATATTCATGTCAGCGAAGCCATCCCAACGACTACGCCCAAGGAGACGCTTCGCCTGGTTGCTGAGTTCTTCAAGGCTAAGAAGTTGAAACGGGTGGGTATTGCCTGCTTTGGTCCGCTTGAGATTGCCAAAGGCCGGATCTCTCCGTTTACACCGAAGCTGGGTTGGCGAGGCTTCAAAATTCAAACGGAAGTGGAAAAGGCTCTTGGATGTCCCGCGGTACTCGATACAGACGTGAATGGAGCTGCGTTGGGAGAGCATCTATGGGGTGCTGCGCAGAAGTCCAGGCACTTCGTCTACGTCACTGTTGGCACTGGTATCGGCGGCGGGGTGATGGTGAACGGACAACTTGTTCATGGCTTGCTGCACCCTGAAATCGGGCATATGAGAGTGCGCCGTTTTGGGGGAGACGAGTTCCCCGGCAATTGCCCTGTGCATGGTGACTGTCTGGAAGGGCTGGCCGCCGGGCCTGCCATTGCCGAACGCTGGGGTATGGAACGCGCCGAGCAATTACCTGAGAATCATCCGGCGTGGCCGATGGCCGCTCATTATCTGGGGCAAATGGCGGTGAACCTCACCTGCGCTTATTCACCCGAGATCCTGATCCTGGGTGGTGGTATCTCCCTGCGCAAAGGCATGATCAACATGGTGAAGCAGTCCGCAGAGCAGGAAATGAACGGCTATGCACCGCTACCCAAAATTGTTCGCGCAAGGTTGGGTGCAAGAGCTGGTGTGCTTGGTGCTCTTGCCCTTGCACAACGTCAAAAGATGTAGAGCATCAAATAAACGATTACGCCTGTGATGGACACGTAAAGCCAGATGGGCAGGGTGATTTTCGCAATCCTGCGGTGTTTGTCGAAGCGCTCCTGAAAGGCTCGCCACAAGGTCATGATGGCCAGCACGGGAACAATTGCTGCGAGGATTACGTGTGAGATCAGAATCGTGAAGTAGATGATCCGCATGGCTCCCTGACCCTGATAGGGGACGCTGCCTACTTCCGCGTGATAGACGAGGTAGCAGATGAGGAAGATGATGGAGACTGCAAATGCGCTGAGCATGACGCGCTTATGCTGCTCGCGTTTGCCCTGGCGGATGAGCCTATAGCCATAAATCAACAAGACTGTGGCCAGCGCGTTGAGACTGGCGTTTACTGCGGGTAGATCACGAACGGTCATGTAGGTCTCGAATATCCTCGATCAGTTTATCGATGCTGTCTTTGGCGAATGAGTCGTAGAATCCGCGAATTTTCATTTGTTGGTCGACAAGAACAAAGCGGGTAGAGTGCTCTTGCATGGAATCTGCGAATCCCAAATAGAAGGATTCGCTCATCAGGTTTTTGATCAAATCCTTGCGCCCGGTGAGGAAAGTCCAACGTTCTGGCAGCGCGCCGAAACGCTGGGCGTAAGATTCCAGTGCCGATGCTGTATCGCGGTCTGGATCGACCGTGATGCTCACCAGATGTAATTGTTTCAGGTCTGCAGTTTCCTGCTGTACCCGCTTCAACTGGTTGGCCATGCGCGGGCAGGGGCCGGGACAGTTGGTGAAGAAAAAGTCTGCCACCCAGACTTTGCCCTTCAACTGGCTGCTGGCAAAAGCCGTTCCCCGCTGATTGGTGAACTCGAATGGGGGGATGGAGCCCAGTTCCGGCAGCTTGCTTTTCTGACTGCATCCCGGAAAGGCCAGCGCCGCCAACAGCAGACTACGTCGTTGCATAGTCGCTCCTGCCTACCCAAGCCAGCGCGATGCCAAACAGCGCAATGGTCCAGGTGGCAAGTATTGCCAGACTTAGCGCTGCGTCGAACGAAGCCTGAATTCCCAGGCACTGGTTCAGGAGCGAGATGGCGTAGGTCATCGGGTTGAGTTGCATGGCCATTTGCATCCAGGGGTGGGCCTCTTCAAAGCGAAACAGCGACCCGGAGAGCATCCACATTGGCATCAGCAACATGTTCACGACGCCGTGAAAAGCTTGGGTGGATGGCATTTTCCAGGCACACAAGAAGCCAACCAGAGTAAAAAGAATTGCAATGAGAGCGAGGATTCCCAGACAACCAAGTACTCCAAAGAAGCCGGGCTTGAGGCCTGCCAAAGGGAGGAAAAGAAGGAAGATCAGGCTCTGAAGCCAGGCGAGGAATGCAGCCCCCAGTACTTTGCCCAATACGATGCCGGACCTTGGCGCTGGAGTCACCATCACACCGGCAAGAAAGCCTTCCTTGCGGTCGTCGATGAGCGTCATATTGGAGAAGACCGCCGAGAACATCAGGGCAAGGGCAATCGATCCGCCATAGAAGCGGGCGAAATCGTTGAAGCCAGCGCTCACCACAAACCAGAACAGAAGCGGTGCTGCGGCGAAGCCTGCGATGCGGGCCTTTTCGCGCCAGAACTTGATCAGCTCTCGTCTGGCTAGAACTACTGCGGTGAGGATCATGCGTGCACCGCGATCGAAGTCGATGAGGTAGCCTTGCGAAAGACATCGGCCAAGGTAGGTTGGTGCAGCCCGATAGACAAAACCTGGCCCGGCATCGCATCGACCAGCCTGGGAATCATCAAATGCGCTTGTTCTGACTCCACCCAGAGAACTCCATCGACAAGTCTGACTGGCAATGTGAATTTCGCCTGGAGTATTTCCAGGGCCTCCTGTGGGTTGCGCGCTTTTAACTCGATTACCTGGCCACCGATTGTGGCGCGCAATTCCGAAGGAGAGCCTTCTGCCACGCGATGGCCCTTGTCGAGGAGTATCAAAGTGTCGCAGCGTTCTGCCTCTTCGTAGAGGTGAGTCGATACGATGATTGCAGTGCTGCGCTTCTCGCGCAGTTCTTCGATGGCTTTCCAGAACTCGTCTCTCGCTACGGGATCGAGGCCGGTAGTCGGCTCGTCGAGAATCAGCATTTGTGGCTCATGCAGAAGTGCACGAGCGATTTCGGCACGCCGCTGCAGGCCTCCCGAGAGATTCTTGCCCAGTTCAGCGCGGCGGTCCCAGATTCCTAGTTGCTGCATGGCTTGTCTAGCTCGTTCGTGAAGGGTTCGCCCGGAAAGACCGTAGAATGCCCCGCAGGCCAGCAGGTTCTCTTCGATAGTTAGAAGCTTGTCCAGCGTTTGTGTTTGAAAGACCACGCCGATACGCGCACGAACAGCTTGCGGGTGCTTGGCCGTATCAAATCCGCAAACTTCCACTCTTCCGGACTGTGGCCTGGTTTGTGTAGACAGTAGTCGCAGAAGTGTGGACTTGCCTGAGCCATTCGGTCCCAGCAGACCCACTATCTCGCGCCGGTTCAAATGCATCGCAAACCCGTCGAGAGCGATCAGGCTTCCATAGCGATGAGTAACGTTTTCGACGGCGAGCAGCATGAATTTACCTTGGAGCGAAGATCAGGACAGCGTAGAGTACAGGCAAATAAACAACCGAAGCCAGCAAAACGCCCCGCGCGTTTTCCCTGCTTCTATCCTTGAACATTTTCCATGCACAATAAAGCAGAATGGCTCCCATGACGATTGCCGTTGCCAGATACACTTTGCCACTCATTGCAAGCAATGCGGGCAGAAGACTGGTGGGAACCATCAGGATCGAAGTCCAAAGAATGCGGTTTGCAGTTGAGTTTCCATCAGGCTCTACGACTGGAAGCATCAGGATGCCAGCCTTACCGTATTCTTCGCGATACATCCACGCGATCGCATAAAAGTGAGGAAACTGCCAGACAAATAGGATCGCGTACAGTGCCCAGGCTTCCCAGGTAAGAACCCCAGCGGCGGCAGCGAATCCGATCAGGGGCGGCATTGCGCCGGGAATAGCTCCGATTGTGGTGGAGTGTGGCGACATGCGCTTCATCGGTGTGTAGCAAAAAAGGTAAGACGCGAGGGTGAAGAGCCCCAAACTGGCCGTTAGCAGGTTGCAACCAAGCCAAAGTTCGAAAAAGCCGAGGGTTGCCAGGATGGAGCCAAAAACAAGAGCATTGAAAGCAGGAATCTTTCCTGCGGGTAGAGGACGCGATGCGGTTCTCGACATAAATCGATCCGATTCACGCTCCCACCATTGATTCAAGGCTGCCGTACCGCTTGCGATCAGGGCAGTGCCAAATATGAGATTGAAGAGCACCCATTGGGTCTTTTGAGGGTTGAGTTGTGGAAGGCCGAAATAAAAGCCAATGGCTGTGCTCATGAGGATGAGCCAAGTGATACGGGGCTTGGTGAGCGCCAGATAGTCGTTAAACAATGACATGGAATGAGCAATCAGACCGTCCCAGTGGACGGCAATCCCGCAACCTCCTGCTTTCTTGAACTTGCTCGTACCAATAGAGATGCGACCGATGTGGAGCCCAGCAAGATTGCTCCCGTTACGATGTGGGCAATCGAGAAAAGCCTTGTATCCGGTAAGCCACTGGTTTCGCCTTGTCCGAATCGAACTACGTACGCAGCAATCCCAAAAACCACTTGAACCAGAACAATCCAGAGGAGGACAATTGAGGCCGACCGTGCCGGGTGTGCCTTGGGGGCAGGAACCATCACGCCAGTCGCAAAGTATAAAAGGAAAGCACCCACCAGCATGGCTCCAAGTACATGCGAGATGGCACCCATCAAGCGGTAGCGCAGTGCTGCACCCATGACAATCTGCAGAATCACCAACCAGGGGGCAATTGCCGCTATGCTGCGGAGCGAGGGGCTTCCATGGTCTATAAATGAAGGAATACCGGTCAGGAGGCCACTCGCCTTAAGGGCCCAAAGACAGGAAATACCGAATGCGATCTGCAAAAGGACATCGATTAGGCAAATCACCAGCACAGAATCTTTGGGGACTTCAGCCTTAAGTGCAAAAACCGTGATGGCAGCCAGCAGAAGGGCGGATAAGGCTCCTGCCACTAAGTACTGCCAACTCTTCTCTTTCTTGTTCATTCTGCCTGTTAAACTTTCATTCTAGCCGACTGGCCTTTGTTTGATGCCAATGCAGCCTACCCGCGCTCTTCATTCCGGAGATTTATTTGGCCACTACCGACTGGACAGACCGCTCGGAGGTGGGGGGATGGGCGTTGTCTGGCAGGCGACCGATACAAGACTAGGCCGCAATGTTGCACTTAAATTCCTTCCCGACGAATTCCATGAGGGAGGGGAAGTGGTGGAGCGATTCCGCCGCGAAGCCCGCACAGCCAGTTCACTCAATCATCCCAACATTTGTGTCGTACACGATATAGGGGAGGACCATAACCGCCCATTTCTGGTTATGGAATTGCTTGAGGGCAAGACCTTGCGGCAATTTCTGCAGGAACGCCCGCTGCGTGTGAGCGAGATTCTCGATATAGGTCTGCAGGTGGCAGATGCTCTGGAAGCTGCGCATCAGCAGTCGATCATCCATCGAGATATCAAACCGGCCAATTTGTTTGTGCTGGAAAAGTCCGGCAGCGGGATTCAGGCCAAGTTACTCGATTTTGGCCTCGCCAAGCGGGATTTGCTCAATTGGGATTCATCGACGATGACAGCCTTCCGCACCGATAGCGGCGTTGCCATTGGAACGGCGGCTTACATGAGCCCCGAACAGGCGCTCGGGCAGAATATCGATGCCCGCAGCGATCTCTTCAGTTTCGGGATGGTGCTTTATGAAATGGCGACGCGGACCTTGCCCTTTCGAGGGGCCACCAGCGCCGCTCTCTTCGACGCAATTCTGAACAAGGCTCCTGCCAGTTTACTGGCGGCTAATCCTGAGGCGCCGGCTGAGCTGGAACGAATCATTCTCAAGTTGCTTGAGAAAGAGCCGGCCATGCGTTATCAGAGCGCCGCAGAGCTTCGATCGGACCTGAGCCGGTTGAAGCGCGATTTGAGTTCGGTGAGCAGCAGCCGTCGCACTGCTGAAGCAAAGGTTCCGTCGAAGCTTCCGCTCTGGTCTCGTGCTCCAGCCCAGGCTGCCTTTGTTGGTTTTGTGCTCGTGCTGGTAATCTTCGCCGGTTGGCTTGCGGTGCGCAGCAGAAGCAGTGCTGCGCCTCTGCAATTTGAGAGTGCCAGCTTTCGCGCCGTTACAGAAACGAGTGGAGCCGAATTCTTCCCGCAAATCAGCCCGGATGGACGGACCGTGGTTTATGCCAGCAACGAACGTGGCAACTGGGATCTTTATCTTCTCGATCCCGACACCAAGACGCCCCGGTTGCTGACGGAATCCAGTCCTGTAGACGACACTGAACCCGCTCTTTCTCCCGATGGCACAACGATCGCCTTTCGCAGTGAGCGAGAGGGGGGAGGAATCTTTCTTTACGATCTGCGCAACAGTACGATTCAGAAGCTCAGTCCGATAGGACACAACCCTGCCTGGAGTCCTGACGCTACAGAAATCGTTTGCGCTACAGAAGGCATCATCCGGCCGGAAGACCGCTACACGGCGTCGAGTCAACTCTGGGCCATCCGTATTGACAATGGGGCGCGGCGGCTGGTTTACAAGGGCGACGCGGTGCAGCCGCACTGGAGCCCCAACGGCGAGCGTATTGCGTTCTGGGCGTCCAAGGGCGGGCAAAGAGACTTGTTTACCGTGCGAGCCCGGCCGCGCAATGGAATCACTCCGGAGCCAGTCGCACTGGTGAGCGATGCGGCTGTGGACTGGAACCCGGTCTTCAGCCCGGATGGGCTTTATCTCTACTTCATCAGTGACCGCGACGGTCGCATGTCGCTCTGGCGCATGCGTATCGACGCTGACAGCGGCGAAGCACTGGGGAGCCCGGAGGTGGTGCGGTTGCCGGTGGATGAGGTGGCTCATGTCAGCTTTAGCCGCGATGGCCGGCGCATTGCCTTTGTGGATTACGCGCTGATTGCCAATCTCTACCGGGTTCGCTTTGACCCCGAAAAGGAAGTCCTCGAAGCGCCGCCAGAGACGCTCACCAGCGGTAAGGCCCCCTTTACGCGCCCCGATCTCAGCACCAATGGCCTATGGCTCGCTTTCAATTCGCAAAGCAATCGGGACGATCTGTTTATCCTTGGTACGGATGGTGCTGGTTTTCGCAAATTGACTGACGATCAGTACAAGAACCGCGGTCCGCGCTGGAGCCCTGACGGAAAACGACTGGCGTTCTTTTCCAATCGCAGCGGCTCATGGGAGATCTGGACCTACACGATGGAAGGAGGCGTTCTGCAACAGCTCACCAGGGGAGGTTCAGGGACGACGGCCTGGCCCGTTTGGAGCCCTGACGGCAAGAAGCTCGCCTATACGATCTTCGGATTTAACAGTTTTCTGATGGATGTGGATCGACGTTGGAATGAGCAGAGCCCGCAGGCGCTTCCGCCGATGGATTCTGAAGACGAGATTTTTTCGGCCTGGCACTGGAGTCCGGACGGCAAACGAATCGCCGGCTTTACTCAACGGGCGGATGGAGCTGTAGCAGGTATTGCTTCATACGATTTCAAGGAATCGAAGTTCACCAAGTGGAGCGATGTAGGGCAGGATCCTCACTGGCTGAAGGATTCCAAGCGGCTCTTTTTTGTGCACGAGGGCAAGATATGGTTACTGCATACCGATACTGGTGTGAGGCAGATCGTGGTGCAGTCCAAGGACTGGGAAGTTGAGCGCCGCGGTATCGCCTCAAGCAGTGACAATGGCTGGATCTATTTCAGCGGGTCGCGTACCGATTCCGAGGTCTGGCTGGGAGTGGTTGACTAACGGGTCATTTCGCTCTGGTGCATTGGGCCGCCAAGCTCTTCTGGATACCCGAAGCCGCGCACCAGAAGTACGTCGAGATCGCTGGCTCTGAGTACTCTTTTTTCCTCGACAATGCGATGGGCTTCTTCTGCGCCCATGTCTGGTTTTCCAACCCACTGTCCCCCCATGCAGAGCACTGCAAGTTTGCCCTGCTTTTTGACGTACGCTAGCGACGCCGCCAGTGCCTCTGACTTCATTCCGTCCTCCCACATCACTTCCACTACTTTTGCCCCGAATTCCTCCGGGCTGGGGCGCATAGGGCACATCGGTGCACCTTCAGGAAAAACCGTGTCTTTGGGAAGAAAAGGTATCTTCAACAAATCTCGCTCTGCGAAGAAGAGATAGACCATGGCGCGCGATTGCTCGTCGAGGAGCGCCTCTTCGAAGAGACGAGCTTCGTGCGCGAGGCCTTCGTCAAAAGACGCAGCTTCTGCGGCTGCCCGGATTGCGGTGATCGCTCTGAGGGGCGAATGCTGAGTGCCTGTGTAGCTTTGCCCTTGGCTAGCTGGACTACAGGGCAGCAAATCTGTTCTTCTGCCGCTCTCGATGCTCAATGCCCTGGCAACTACATCGCCCGCGCACAGTTCGTCGACAATGCCCAATCGAAGCGCTTCTTTTGCATCGACACTCTCTCCTGTGAGGCAGATTTGCCAAGCGGCATCGGCACCGGCCAGCCGGGGCAGGCGTTGGGTGCCTCCTGCACCGGGGATAAGGCCCAGCTTCACTTCTGGCAGGCCGACTACCGCCTTTTCATGAAGGATGCGGTAATGGCCCGCCATAGCCAATTCCAGGCCGATTCCAAGCGCGGTTCCGTTCATCGCCATGATCACCAACTTGCCTGAACGCTCGATGTGATTGAGCAGCGAATTCAGGTAGCTCATGTCGGGTGGGATTTCGCGCCTGGTGATCTTTTCGATTTCGCGGATATCCGCTCCCGCGACAAACAGCTTTCCTGAACCGGTCAGGATGATCCTGTCCGCTTCGGTGTTAGAGAAGGCTTCCCTCAGTGCTTCCGCCAGAGCTCGTGACAAAGCATTGACGGGAGGGTTCATCATGGTAAGGATGGCGGCCGATCCATTGACTTCCACATTTACGAGACGGTCCATGTTCTTGACGCTACCACTGGTGCTGCGGGCAGCGAGTGCGATTCGAGTTGAAGTCTTTATGGCTACCGAGTGCCCGATCTCGAACCGGTATGTGCCGGAGCTCAACCGGATTGCCAGTCTCTACCTACCAAAGGGTGTCGAGATGACCGGTTATTTTCCGGAACGCGGGCTTGTTCAGGCGCGGCTCGACCGGTGGCAACAGGACTTTGCGCCCGCTTTTCAAGTGCGCCTGGATGAAACGGCAAGGTATGCACGCAAGGCTGGGGCGACGCTTACGCCCGAGGTGGCGGTCTATGCAGAGAAGTTGGTCTACCGGGGCCGTATCGACGACCGCTATGTTTCCTGGGGCAAGTCCCGGCGCGAGCCTGCCCGGCGAGATCTGGTCGAGACGCTGGAACTGTTGATCCAGGGCAAACCAGTCGCGCCACGATTTACCAAAACATGGGGGTGCTACATCGAATGACACATCTGGCTTTGTTGCGCGGAATCAATGTCTCGGGCAAGAACATGATCAAAATGCCGGTACTGGCTGGAATCTTCTCTGAGCTTGGGTGCAAAGATGTCTGCACCTACATCCAGAGTGGCAATGTTCTATTTAACGCAAGCAAGACTGTGGCGGCGAAACTGGAGTCTAAGGTGGAGACTGCAATTCAGGATCAACTGGGATTGAGCGTTCCAGTAATTGTGCGCAATGGTGCGGAGTTTAGCGAGGCTGTTGCCGCCAATCCGTTTCCTGAAGCCGTGAGTTCTCCCAAGCAGTTGAATTTGATGTTTCTCAAGGGCCAACCGGAGGAGGCGGCGATTGCGAGTCTCGATCCGGATCGTTCTGCTCCCGATCGCTACCTGGTGATGGGCCGCCATATCTATATCCACCTTGCGCAAAGTGCGGCTGATACCAAGCTGACCAATGCCTACTTCGACGCCCGCCTGAAAACCGTTTCGACCGCTCGCAACTGGACAACAATCGCAACATTAGTTGAGTGGATGCATCGTTAACAGAGCAGGCTCTTGATAGCCTGAGATCGTGACTGAATATTCAATTGGTGTCGATCTGGGTGGCACAAATCTGCGTGCTGCCGCTGTCGACCAGGATGGAAATCTGCTGGCACAAATATCGGCCAGCACAAGCCCTGAAAAGGGAAGGGAATACGTAATCAACGAAATTGTGGAATCGATCCAGGAGCTGCGATCCAAGCAACTGCAAGGGCGCTTTGCCGGGGTCGGTATTGGAGTACCTGGCTTCATCCTGATCGATGAGGGGGTTGTTCTCAATTCGAACAATCTATCTTTTCTCGAAAACATTCCTTTACGTGATGAAATCGAGCGCAGGCTTGGCGCGCCCGTCATTCTCGAAAATGACGCCAATGCGGCTGCCCTGGGAGAGAACTGGATTGGGGCGGGTGCCGATGTCCAAGATCTGGTGCTGCTGACTCTTGGCACTGGAATTGGAGGCGGAATCATTTACAAGGGCCACGTGATGCATGGTTTTCTCGGAATGGCTGGAGAGCTGGGCCACATCACTGTGGTGCCTAACGGAAACCCCTGCGGGTGTGGAAATGTTGGCTGTCTCGAAAAACATGCTTCGGCTACTGCCATCACTTGTCTTGCGGAACTGATGAAGGTAACCCCTCATCCAAACCCGACTTCAGAAGATATTTATAACCTGGCTGTTGCAGGTGACCTGAAGGCGCAGCAGGTCTTCCGGTCGATGGGCGAGGCTCTTGGCATTGCGCTGGCGATGTTGATCAATACCTTTAATTTTCCGCTGTATCTTTTGAGTGGTGGTCCTCTGCCGGCGTGGGATTTTTTTGCGCCTGCCATGATTGAGGAAGTCAGCCGTCGCAGCTTTACATATCGAAACACAAAGACCCGCATTGAGAAGGCAAAACTTGGAAGTAAAGCAGGACTCTTCGGAGCCGCTTATCTGCCCTTTCAGGCACAGAAAGATCGTCACTAAACATGTATTGGCTTGGAATTGATGTTGGAACCGGCGGCACCCGCGCGTTGCTGCTTGATGAACAGGGCAAGATTGTCTCCAGTTGCACAGCCCCTCATGCCGAGATGCGGATGGAGCGTCCGCTATGGGCCGAGCAGGATCCGGATGACTGGTGGCGAGCCACCCAGCTTGCGATCCAGGGTGCGTTGCGTGAGGCTCACACGGATGGGGCAGCCATAAAAGGAATCGGATTTTCAGGGCAGATGCATGGCCTTGTGATGCTTGATGCGGCTGGTAAGGTGATACGGCCCAGCCTGATCTGGTGCGATCAGCGCAGCCAGGCTCAGGTGGATGCCATCCACGCCAGGGTGGGACGTGAGCGCGTGGTGCAGTTCACGGCGAATCCGGCGATCACAGGGTTTACGCTTCCCAAGCTACTTTGGGTTCGCGATAATGACCCAGCCTCTTACGCTCAGCTCAAGACGGTGCTGCTGCCAAAAGATTATGTCCGTTACAAGCTTTGTGGCGAACTCGGACAAGACGTCTCGGATGCTTCCGGTACGGGCCTTTTTGATGTCGCAAACAGGGTCTGGTCGCGACCGATGATGGAAGAGCTTGGCCTCGATCCTTCCTGGTTTCCTATCGTGTTTGAAAGTGCGCAGGTTTGCGGGCGGGTAACGCATGAAGCCTCTTCGGCGACTGGATTGCTTTCTGGTACTCCGATGGTTGCGGGTGCTGGCGATCAGGCGGCAAGCGCCGTGGGCAATGGAATCGTCGATACCGGTATTGCGAGTTGTACGCTTGGAACCTCCGGGGTTTTATTTGCCCACATGGATCAGCCAGCCTATGACCCGGCCGGACGCGTACACACGTTTTGCCATGCTGTCCCAGGCAAGTGGCATGTGATGGGGGTCACGCAGGGAGCTGGCCTCAGCCTGCAGTGGTTTCGCAACAATCTGGCGGCTGGTGTCTCTTATGACGAACTCATGACTGAGGCGGCTACAGCTGAGATCGGCTGTGATGGACTCTTCTGGCTTCCATACCTGATGGGAGAACGAACCCCTCATCTGGACGCCTCTGCTCGCGGTGGATGGATCGGCCTGACGGCCCGGCACAAGCGTGCCGACCTGATACGTAGCATCATCGAAGGGGTCAGCTATTCCCAAAAGGATTGTCTGGATGTCATAGTCGAAATCGGTGTCGAGATTCATAAAGTCAGGGCCTCCGGTGGTGGAGCGCAAAGCCCCTTGTGGCGGCAGATTCTCGCTGATGTATTCAGGCGCCGTGTGACCACGCTTGCCTCGCAAGAAGGCTCAGCGTATGGGGCGGGTCTTCTGGCCATGGTGGGCACAGGAGGCTTTGCTTCGGTTCAGGAGGCCTGTGCCAGTTGCATTGAGGAGACCTCTGAGACAGACCCTCGTACCCGTGAGAGCATGGCATATTCCAAAGGCCACCAGATTTATCGCACGCTCTATCCAACGCTCAAGGCAACTTTCCCGTTGCTCTAAATTTGCATGGCTACTTATTGTGATGTTTGCCTGCCCGTTCCGCTCGATCAGCCGTTTACCTATTCGCTGATCGGGGATGCTCGGCACGCGGCGCAGGTAGGGTGCCGTGTGTTGGTGCCCTTTCAACAGCGCAAACTCAGTGGTACCATTCTGCGGCTTCACGATGCGATACCCGATTACAAGGTCAGGCCGATCGAGAAGCTACTCGAGATTGAACCAATCTTTGACGAGAAGTTGATCGCGCTGGGCATGTGGGTGGCTCGTTATTATTTGGCACCGGTGGGCGAAGTATTTCGCATAATGGCACCGCTTGGAGGTGAGATCAAGCGCAACAAGATCTTCAGTCTCACCGATGCCGGGCGCGATCTTGCCCGCCAGAGTCTGCTGGGAATCGTGGATGCAACAGACCCGGCGTTAGTTGTTTTAAAGTCTTTGGATGAACGGCCCATGAGTATCGAGGCTTTGCGCCGGCGTGCCGCCGAGGCCCCCAAACTGGTGGCCGAATTTCAACGCAAGGGATTGATACGAGTTGAAGAGGAAGCCCATGAGCGTGACCCTTTGCGTGCGCACGCAACCAAACTGAATGTGGAAGGTCTGGGGCTTGAGTCTGCCGAGAAACTGCCAAAGTGGGAGCGTGAGCTTCTTGCTTATCTCCACCTTCACCCGGGAACTCACCCTCTCGATGGCTTAGAAGAGCTGGTGAAGAATGCCAGCCAGAGTGCTCGCAGTCTCGCCCGCCGCGAGTTGGTGAAACTGACGCCCCGGATGAGTGCGATTCGAATGGCTGCAGACCGCCCGCCCCATGCCTTGAATCCATCCCAGCAGGCTGCGTTTGATTCGATGGCAAAGGCAATCAAATCCGGCAGCTATGCCGCGTTTCTTTTGCAGGGGGTCACCGGCAGCGGCAAAACCGAAGTCTATCTGCGAGCCATTGAGGCCACGCTTGCCGTGGGTCGGAGCGCACTGCTGATGGTGCCGGAGATCGCTCTTACGCCGCAGGTGGCGGGGCAATTTGCTCTTCGATTTGGCGATCAGGTAGCGATCTTGCATAGCGCCTTCGGTGAGAGTGAGCGGGCTGAATACTGGCGCCGCATCCGGCGAGGGGAAGCTCGGGTTGTCGTAGGGACGCGCAGCGCTGTCTTCGCTCCGATGCCTGATTTGGGACTGATCATTGTCGATGAAGAACACGACGGCAGCTACAAGCAGGAAGAGACGCCACGCTACAACGGTCGTGATGTGGCGGTCGTCAGAGCTCAACAGATTGGTGCCACTGTCGTGCTTGGTAGTGCCACTCCCTCTCTTGAAACCCGCTACAATGCGGATCGAGAAAAGTACCAACGGCTGCTCTTGCCTGATCGCATTGAACAGAGGCCAATGCCCGCTGTCGAAATCATTGATCTTCGGCAGGAATTTCTTGAGACCAAAAAGAATTCGCTCTTTTCACGCCGCATGATTGAAGCTGTGAAGGAGAAGCTAGGGCTTGGGGAGCAGACCATGTTGATGATGAACCGGCGTGGATTCTCCAGCTTTGTCGCCTGCCGTGGCTGCGGCTACAAAGTAGAGTGCGTCAACTGCTCCGTGACGCTTACTTTTCATCGTAAAGACCGCCGGCTGCTCTGTCACTATTGCGGCTATGCGGAGAAGGTCCCGCAGGTTTGTGTGAAATGCGAAAGCGAGCACATCCAGTTCATTGGGAGCGGAAGCGAAAAGATTGAAGAGGAACTTCGTGAGGCTTTTCCAGAAGCTCGCATTGCGCGAATGGATCGCGACACAATCAACTCCAAAGGTGACTACGAGCAGATTCTGAATGGTTTCCGGGAGGGGAGTTTCGATATCCTTGTCGGCACTCAAATGATTGCCAAAGGCCATGACATTCCAAACGTTACGCTGGTGGGTATTGTAAATGCAGACATCGGGTTGGGCATGCCAGACTTTCGAGCGGCCGAACGAACATTTCAACTGTTGACCCAAGCCGCTGGCCGCGCCGGCCGTGGGGGCCTTCCTGGCACGGTGATTCTCCAGACGATCAATCCCGAGCACTATGCGGTGCGCTTCAGCGCCGTTCAGGACTATGAGCTGTTTTATGCGAAAGAGCTGCATTTCCGCAAGGTGATGCGTTATCCACCGTTTGCCTCACTAGCCAATATTGTCTTTCGCAGCGAGTGGCAGGAAGAAGCATTGCGCATGAGTGGAGAGATTGGTGAACTGCTCAAAGAGGAGAAGGAGGGCGTTCGGATTCTTGGCCCTGCCGAAGCCCCGGTGCCGCGCGTCAACAAAGAGTTCCGCTACCAGATGCTGATCAAGGCTGCACAACGAAAGCGCCTATCCGGGATCCTCGACCGGGTGCGTCAGCTTGCAGTAGAACGCAACTGGCCAGCTACAGCACTGGTAATCGATGTCGATCCGTTGAACCTCCTTTAAGGAAAGAGCCGATGCAAGAGATCGAAGGACAGAGGAAACGGCTATTGGCCAATTTACTGGATACGATGCGGACTTTCGCGCTGGTACGCGAGACAGCAGAAATCTGGGAAGAGGACGGATTACTTTGTGTTTATTCGGGTCTTCCCGGAGCCATCTTCAATTCGGTGCTGCTCACCCGGCCAGTCGCCACCGAAGAAGAACTGAAAATCAAGTTCGATTATGTGCGAGCCCTGTACAAGAGCCGCCGGGCGCGTTGGAGCTTGTGGCTGGTGGAAGATCTGGTGACGGCAAAGTTATTGGGCAGGATGGAAGAACTTTTAGACCGCTATAGCCTTCGTGTTGTTTCGCGTGGAACCGGGATGTTTGCACCGGAACTCAAGCCTCCCTTGAGGAATTTGCCGAAGCTTGATATTCGTCCGGTGATGGCACCAGCGACACGTTTTGATTTTTGTTATGTGATGGCTGTTGCATTCAAGACACCGCTCAATACTTTTCTGGACGTCTATCATACGGTTGAATATTGGCGTAGCCCTATGCGAGGTTTTGTTGCCTATTCCGCCAATCGTGCCGTTGCGACCGCATGCGTAATGCCTGCCCATGAAGTGCTTGGAGTCTACGGCGTGTCTGTACTGCCGGATGTGCAACGCAAAGGCATTGGAGAACGGACTGTGCGCTACGCCTTAGCCCAGCTATCTGCCGAAACCGGGCTTGACGCGAGCGTGCTGGAGTCGAGCGAAATGGCCCATTCACTTTACCGTCGCATGGGCTACCAGAAGATCACAGGATTGAGCATTTACAACGAGACCCGCTGAGAGCGCTACAATATGGCGGTGGGCTCGTTGCGGATGAGCCTGCGGATAAACAGGAATTCGATGCAGAAGAGCAACACGAAAGCGGCGGCGGCCAAGTCGTCC
>JALHNH010000039.1 GCA_022843625.1 Bryobacter sp.
GATGCTATGGCTGGACCATTAAAACGCCGTTTGCCCTTTTTGCGTGGTAAGTTGTAGCTACTCCATGGCTCAGGAAGTTCAACTCGCACTCCAACTACAACGGATGGACCGTCAGCTCTCCCAACTTGAGGCAGAGATTCGCGGACTCCCCAAGAAGATCGCTGAACTCGAGAAACAACTCGAGTCCCACGAAAAACGGCTTGAGGCAGATCAGGCGTCTCTGACGTCCAATCAGGCCGAAATCCGCCGCCTCAGCGGTGCCAATGCCGATTTCGTCGAGAAAATCGCAAAGCTGAAGAAGCAAGTGATGCAGGCAACCACGCAAGAGCAACTCACCGCCTTTCAGCATGAGATCGCTTTCTGCGAAACCGAGACGACCAAAAATGAAGCGGCGTCTATGATTTTGCTTGAAGAGGGCGAAAAGCTGGCCACAACAGTGAAGCAAGCGCAGACAGCACTTGCCGATGAGCGTGTGGCAATAGAAAAGCGCAAGGAAGAGGCAAAAGTCCTGAGCGAACTCGATCGCAAGAAGGGCGTCAAGATTTACCGCGAGCGCCAGCAACTGAGCAAGGATATGCCGCCGAAGCTGGTTGAGCAGTACGAGCGCCTGCGCAAGAAGCACAAGGATGGAGTCGTTGTGGCCGAATGCACCGAAGCTATGTGTGCCGCTTGCATGATGAATATCCGCCCGGCCCTCATGCAACAAATCCGTCAGTATCCCGACAAGCTCTTCAATTGCGAATCCTGCCTGCGGATGCTGTCCTACAATCCGGCCGTATCCGCCTAGCCCATGTTTGAGTCTCTGACTCGACTCCTGATGGACAACCCGGCGCAGCTCTACACGGGGATGTGCTCGGTCGACCTCGATGGAGATGGTGCGGATGAATGTTATGCCGGAGCTTACGGCGGGAGAAATCTTGTCCTCAAATGGGGCGGCGATGCCTTCTTCGACATCGCTATTGAACCACTAACCGACAACTTGGCGACAACGATGGGTGTGGCTGCAGGCGATGCCGATGGCGATGGCCGCGAAGAGCTCTACGTGGCCAATGGAGAAGCGTTTGGCGACCGGCTCTTCGGCTGGCGGCGCGGTGGATGGATGGATCTTCTTTGGAGCCGCAAAGAGCGTGGCCAATCCAGTCAGTCGGTTCTCGCGCTGGATCGTTTTGGCATGGGCCGATTCGGATTTCTGGTGGCGCATGAGGGTGGTCCTTTTCGTTACTACGAAGTAATGGGGCAGGACCGGATCGAAGAGGCAGGTGCAGTATTGGGGCTGGCGCGAATTGCCGGCGGGAGGAGTCTGGTGGCAGGCCCGATCCTGGGGCAAGGGCTGCAAATTTACGCGGGCAATGAGGGAATTGCCAACATGCTATTTGTGCCCAACGCGCAAGGGTACTTTGAAGAACATGCCATTCTGCACGGCCTGGCGGACATCGAGGGAAGAGGCCGGGGCCTCGCATTGATAGATGCCAATGCAGATGGCTTGCTGGATATCGTTTGCGCAACTGCCAGAGGCCCACAGCGCTTCTTTGTGCAGGGGACGCAGTCCATCTTTCGAGATTCTGAAATCGAGGCCTTCAGCGAGCATGTCGACGCACGCAGCGTTGTGGTTGCAGATTTCGACAATGACGGCTACGAGGAGATTTTTGTTCATTGCCACGGGCAGCGAAACCGGCTCTTTGCCTGGCGTGACGAGGACTGGCGCAAAGTCGATTGCGGAGAAGCAGAAGAGCTAAATGGCTACGGCGTGGGGGCCCTGGCAGGGGACTGGAACCAGGACGGAAGACTGGAACTGATGCTGGGCCATGGGGAATCTATGCCCCAGCCATTAAGTCTTTATGGCGTGAGAGCGAACGGCAATCACTGGCTTCGGGTATCACCGCGCACTGGCGCTGGCGCACCCGCCAGGGGAGCCGTTGTGAAGATCGTCAGCAACGGGAGACTGCAGATGCGAGTGATCGATTGCGGCAGTGGATACCTTTGCCAGCAGGAAGCAGTCGCGCACTTCGGACTAGGGGCCGCAAATGTGGTCGAGACTCTCGAAGTGCAGTGGGTGGATGGAGCCAGGCTGCGGATCGAAAATCCAGCAGTGGACCAACTGCACACAATTGCCTATCCAAATCAAGGCTTGTAGATCACTTCTTCACCCCAGCACAAGGGCAACATCAAACCCTCGCAGCCTTCAAAGCGTGTGAAGGTTTGTGTCCAGTCTTCGCGGTGTGGCACGGTGTGGGCCATTTCGTTTTCGTGCCCCGGAAGGATTAACTTTGGCTTCACCCCAGCGGCGTAACGCAGCGGCTGTGGGGTCCAGCAATTGGGCAGGAAGATGTCTACACTGTGACTCTTGTGAATCTGGTCAATCCAGATGAAGTCATCGTCGTTGGATTGATCGCCGGTGTGCTGGATGCTAAGGCCTTCTGCGGTGCGGAAAAGATAGCAGTTATTGATAACGTCTTTACCCTGATGTCCGGGGAAGGCGATGACCGAGAGCTTGCCGAAAGTGCTCGATTTGGTGAGGCTGCGTTCCGGTACTGTCAGTCGCTTCTGAAGATCTGGTTCTGCGCGGAAGACATCGGCTGGAGCGACAACCGGTTTGTTCTGTGCGAGAAACTTGCGGGCGACAACCGGGTCTGCGTGGTCGCTATGCCAGTGGCTGATAAAAAGAGCGTCAGCGGATTTAACGAATAGGTCGAGGGCTTCTTCCGGCATCTGGAATTTGGCGTTACGCGGCGCACCGCCGACCAGGTCAATAGCGAAACGAGTGCTGGGTGTTTGTACAAACCAGCCATGATCATAGAGCTTTGTGATGGTGGCAGTGGTTCTTGCAATTCGTTGCGCAGTTGCGAGCATGCGCTTGCGATACCAATCGTGGATCAAGGCTTTGTTGGGGGCTGAATCGATATGCAGGATGTCGTCGAGGCGGATGAGTGCGGCGCGGTGGAGAGCTGGCTCAGGCGTGCTGAGTTTACCGGCGCTAAAGGCAAATTGAGGCTGTCTGGCCAACATATCGTCAACCCAGGCGAGTGAACGGGCAATCCACTCGTCGGGTGCGTCGAGAAGTTCTGGAGCGGTGAGCGCCCGGCGAGGCGACGAAAGATAGCTCTGCGCGAACATGGCCAGGGCGGAGCGGCGGGAGAAGATGAGTGGCATTCAGATCGAAATTTAACATGGCGGTAAACTAAGCGCCAATGGAGATTCGTTTCGATCAAATGAATTGTGTAGTCACTGGCGGGGCCGGTGGCATTGGACTGGCAACCGCGCGCCTGCTTCGGGATTCCGGCGCCAGTGCATGGATACTGGACCGCGAAGCTGTATCTGAACCAGGCATTGAGTCCTGCATCGTGGATCTCACCGATGACAGAGCATTTGCCAATGTGCTCGATGCAATTGGGCAAGTAGATGTAGCTGTTCTTAATGCGGGAATCTGCCGGCCGCAACAGCTGGAAGAGACGACAAGGGAAAACTGGCAGGCGACTTTGGAGGTGAATCTGAGTGCAGTATTCTTTCAACTAAAAGAGCTTGCAATACGAATGAAGCAGCGCAGAGGCGGGTCTATTGTGATTACCGCTTCGACGAATTCGTTTGATGGGGAGGCTGGTTTGATTTCCTATAACGCCAGCAAAGCCGGGCTGATGGGAATTCTGCACACGGCGGCAAATGAGCTCGGGCCATATGGGATTCGTGTGAACGCCGTATGCCCGGGACTGATCCGGACGCGGCTGACTGAGGGCGCTTTTGGCGATGAGAGTATGATCAAGCCTTATTTCGGAGCACTGCCTCTGGGCCGCGGAGGCAAGCCGGTAGAAGTGGCGCAAACCATTGCTTTTTTAGCGTCGGACATGGCAAGCTACATGACCGGGACTTCCGTTTTTGTAGATGGAGGACAAATGGCAACGAAATTTGGTACTTGGGGCAGTCTAGATGCAAGGTTTGAGAGTGGAGAATGGAAGTTGAACTAAATGGACCACGAGATCACGATGTACCTGGAAGACTGGAGCCGCGGAGACGCTAGTGCTCTCGATCGTCTGGCACCTCTGGTTTACCCACAGTTGCGGGCTCTGGCACGCTCCTATTTGAGGCGTGAACGCCAGGGTCATACTCTTGGCGCTACCGGGTTGGTGAATGAGCTCTTCCTGAAACTGATTGCCAGAAAATCAGCTCACTTTGAGAATCGAAGGCATTTCTATGCTCTTTCAGCGCGTCTTATGCGGCTGGCCTTGATCGATCATGCGCGCAGCCACCATGCGGAAAAACGCGGTGGTGATGCGATCGTAGTTCCTTTACATGACGAAATTCCCTGGCTTGATGCAGCAGGGCCACAAATGCTCGATCTGGACCGGGCACTCCACGAACTAGAAAAGTTAGACTCAGATCAAGCCCAGATGTTTGAGGTTCGATTTCTTCTGGGCTGCACCTCCGAAGAAACAGCAGAATTATTCGCAGTCTCCAAGTCTTCAGTCGAACGAAAAATCAGAATTGCCAGAGCATGGCTCTACCAGCGATTGACTGAAGGGAAATTGCCTCAGGCTGCGCCATAAACAATATGACGGATCAGGAGCGCTGGCAGCGCGTACAAGAGCTTACCGAACAAATAGAATTGCTGCCGGCGTACGAGCGGGGTGATTTTCTCTCTCAAATCGAATCGGATGCATCGATTCGGGTTGAAGTCATGGGGCTGATTGCGGGCCTGGAGCAGGAACCAAACGCTGTGTCGGTTGAGAGTGTCCAGGCGAAAGCCGCGATGCCAGTTCGGATTGGGCCTTACAAAATCACCGGGATCCTGGGGCAAGGCGGCATGGGAATCGTTTACGCTGCTGAGATTGGGGATCAACAGGTAGCTCTGAAACTGATCCAAACTCACCTGAACGATGAAGATCATTTGAGCCGCTTTGCGCGAGAACAGAAAATTCTAGCTCGACTCGACCATCCCGGCATTGCCAAAATGATCGACGCCGGAGTATCGCAAGACCAACAACCTTACCTCGTAATGGAGCGTGTAAACGGCAAGCCGCTCGATCGATACTGCGACAACAAGACACTATCAACTGAGGCCAGAATCCGTCTTCTGATCGAAGTTTGCAGGGCGGTCGAAGGCGCACACCGCCAATTGATCGTCCACCTTGACTTAAAGCCCTCCAACATTCTGGTAACGGATTCCGGACACGTAAAGCTGCTCGATTTCGGCACCGCCAAGCTATTGCATGCCGATGCAAGTCTGACTACGACGAGGCAACTCACCCCAATGTACGCTAGCCCGGAGCAATTGCGTGGAGAAGGCGTCACCACGGCTTGTGATATCTACAGCCTTGGCCTGATTCTCTACGAACAACTGTGCGGAGCATGGCCATTCGGAAGCCGCGACTCGATGATGTCGGTGGCGGCAAGGGCAGTGGGTAGTAAAGATACACAGCCGATGTCGAAAGCAATTACCGAAGACGGCGCAAAGAAGCGGGGCGTTCGGGCTGAGCGTCTGCGCGATCAATTGCGAGGGGATCTTGAAGCCATCGTGGGCAAAGCGCTTTCTGCGGCACCGGCAGACCGTTATGGCAGCGTCGCTGAGCTGGCAGAAGATCTCGATCAATTCCTGAAACAGCGTCCCATTAGAGCGCAGCGGCAAACGACACTCTACCGGGCAAAAAAATACATTGCCAGAAATCGCGGTGCATTGAGCATGACTGCGGTAATTGTCCTTGGATTGCTTTCACTCGGCGGCTATGCCCTTTGGCAACAGCGGCAGGCAGCGCAGGCAGGCCGGCGAGCCCAGGCTACAGCGCAGTTCCTGAACTGGATGATTCAGTCGTCAAACCCGATCAATGGCGGCTCGACAACACGAACGGTGCGAGAAATGATCGAGCGCGCCCGGCCTCGAATCAATAAAGGGCTACAGGAATATCCGGAGGTTTTTGCTCCCCTAACCAGCACCTTCGGCGATTTCCTCGTCAATGCCGGACGGCCCGAAGCCGGCGTAGAGTGGCAAAAGCAGGCGGTAGACCAAAGCAGACAGTCTGGCTCAAAGGCGTCCCTGCTGGGAGCACTCTCAAGCTATGTCGTGACGCTCTCCAATAGCGGTAAATGCCCGGAGGCTTTGGTTGTTGAGAAAGAGATGAAAACTCTATTGCCGGAAGTAGAATCCAAACTGGGTCCGGTAGAGCTTGTAAATATACGCACCGCGATTTCCTATCCGGAAGAAGCTTGTGAACTGAATTCAGCGGCCTCACTGGCGTCAATGGAAAAGGCTTATGAAGCGTCGAAGCGGATTGCCAACGACAGCCTTGAGACAGACTTTCCACCTCGTCTCTTCAAAGGTGTGCTGGCTGTCAATCTCGCATCCTCCCTGCGCAATATGAAGCGGACCAACGACGCCAGAGTGATTATCAATGAGGGTTTGGCCCTGATCGAAAACGAACCGGATGCCTACACGGTGAAAGTGGCCCTCCTGAGAAGCCGGTCTACCATTGAAGCCGAAGAGATGAATTATCTGGTATCGGCCCGGACGCTACAGGAGATTCTGGCAATTTCAAATGAGTCTCTGGCACCAGTCGAAATTGTTCGCTTGCATAGCGTGCTTGCTGTCAGGCTCGCTTCCGGAGAGCAAAAAGCCGAGGCAATTGAAGAGGCCAAAAGGACAGAAGAAGAGCTGGATAAGCTTAAAGCAGAACTGGGATCCAGCGCATACATGGCTTACGTGGATTTGGCAGTCGCGACAACGCTTGCCGGGGATTGTGAACTGGCAATAAAGTATTCATCCAGGGCGAATGAGCTGGCTCAAGGGCAAATCGGAAACGATCACCGGGTGAACTATGATTCGGCACTCGGGATTTGCCTCGTGCGAACGGGCAAGCGGGAAGAGGGCCTCAAGCTGGTGCAAGCGGTAATTGACAGCCAGAAGATTCCGGAGAATCCAACGCGCCCGCTCAGCAAGGCTCTACGTGAGGCTCAGCGGTAGGGTAGAGGCTTGGGAACTTCTCCTTCGATGCAGTGATAAGTCTGTGCTGTTGCCAGGTTCTTGAATTCATCAGTGCGGCCACTGGGCCAGGCGATGACCGCGCGGTCAATCGAGGTGCGTTTGGCCACACCAAAGGTCAGCGCCCGGTCAGGAGAAGAGAGATAACTGGAGGCGCCACGCACCATACGCATCTGCTGACCCGAAGCATCGTAGATCTTGACCACAGCGCCAATGGCGTCGCGATTCGATTTGCGGCCTTCAAGGCGGAAGCGGATGGATCGATTGCCGTTCTGGATGTCATTTCGATAGAGGAAAGCGGGTCCACTGTTGGTGGTGATGAGAAGGTCGAGATCGCCGTCGCGATCAAAGTCTCCCCAGGCGGCGCCACGGCCGATTTTGGGGCTAACGAAGCTGGGGCCAAGTTCGGAAGCAATGTCGCGGAAGCGCCCCTTTCCATCGTTCTGGAAGAGGTTGGGCGACTGGGCATGAGAACTACCTCGCTGGAGGTTGCGGGCGGAGCCATCAATGTGGCCGTTGACCGAGAGGATATCGAGGTGGCCATCGAGATCAGCATCGAGGAAGCCGCAGGCGAAGCCGAGCCTGTTGCGGGAGGCAGCACCAATGCCATTCGATGAAGCACGATCGACGAAACCTGCGCCTGTGGCCTCGTAGACCCCCATCATCTCGTTGTCGAAGTTGGTAACGGCGATGCCTTCGGACCCTGAACGGAGGAAGTCTCCAGCGTCAGCGCCCATGCCGGCGCGAGCACGGCCGTCCTCACTGAAGGCAATGCCCGCCCGGACGGCTTGTTCGCGAAAGGTGCCGTCCCGGTTGTTGCGGTAGAGTTTATTCGGTTGCGTGTCGTTGGCGATGAAAAGATCTGGCCAGCCGTCATTGTCGAAATCGAGCATGGTGACGGCTAGTGATTTCGATGAAGCGTCAAAGAGGCCGCTACGGGCGGTGATGTCTTCGAAGGTGCCGTCGCCCTTGTTGCGAAAGAGCCAGTTGGTGGCACCACGGTAAGCCTCTGGCGTGCAGTAGGACTTGTTCTTGCCGTCGGAGCTGCAGAAGACGTCCAACTCGGGGGCCCAACGAACGTAGTTGCAAACGAGAAGATCGAGATGGCCGTCGCGATCGATATCGATCCACATGGCGGAACTGGAGAAGGCGCTGCGGTTGCCTAGCCCTGCCTTGCTCGTAACGTCGATGAAGGTGCCGCGGCCGGTGTTTTTGAAGAGGCGGCTTTGACCAACACAGGTGATGTAGAGATCGGGGAAGCCGTCGTTGTCGAAGTCGCCGACAGCTACGCCGAGGCCGTAGAGTTCGATGTCGAGGCCGGCTGCTTTTGTCACGTCGGTGAAGGTGCCGTTGCGGTTGTTCTTGTAGAGCTTGAGCGTGGAGCGCAGGCGCTTGTGGCCAGGCCAATCCTGGCTGTTGATCAGCAGGATGTCGAGCCAGCCGTCGTTGTCGTAATCGAGGAAGGCGCAGCCGGGGCCCATGGTTTCGGGAAGGTACATAGCTCCGAAGGCGCCGGTATTGTGACGAAAGTTGAGACCAGCCGATTGAGTGATGTCAGTAAGCTGGAAGCCGGGATTGTTGGGGGCAAAGGCGGCCAGGAAAGCGCGACGGTTCATGGGATACTCACGAGGCCGTTGCGAATGGCGTAGACGACAAGTTCCGCAGTGTTGTGAATGCCAAGCGCATCCATGATGTTGGCGCGGTGGACGGCAACGGTATTGGCGCTGAGACCAAGGGCGCTGGCGATTTCTTTGTTCGACTCACCCGAGACGATATGGTGAAGCACTTCCAGTTCGCGGGTGCTTAAAGTGCGCTTGGCGGTGGAGTTTGGGGCAGACTGGACAAGGCGTGGATCCTGGGTCCAGTTGCCCTCCATCACTTGCTTGACTGCGGCCACCAGTTCGAGGTCAAGAGCATTCTTGAGGAGGTAACCAGAAGCGCCAGCTTCCTTTGCGTTCTGGACGTAGCTGGGTTCGGAGTGCATGCTGAGGATCAGGATCTTTACCCTGGGTTGGGCGGCTAGGATACGGCGGGTGGTAAGGGCACCATTCTCTGGCGGGAGGGCATAGTCGAGGACCACGATGTCGGGAGTGAGGCGGAGGGCCAGTTCCAGGGCTTCGTTGCTATCGCTGGCCTCACCCACAACTTCGATATCGGGATCGTCTTCGAGGAGGCGGCGGAAGCCACGGCGGACAAGGGTGTGGTCGTCGACCAGGAGGACACGGAGCTTAGGCATAAGTGGGCCTTTCGAGTGGAACGGTCAGATGTACAGTTGTGCCGGTATTGAGACGGTTGAATTGGATCGAGCCGTTGAGAAGTTCTGCGCGTTCGCGCATGCCGGCCAGGCCAACACCGGCTTTATAGTCAGCGGGGATACCAGAGCCGTGGTCGGTGATTTCGATCGAAAGCTGGTCTTCTGTAATCGTGAGATTGAGTCTGGCTTCGCGAACATTGGCGTGCTTTGCGATGTTGTTCAAGGCTTCCTGAAGGATGCGGTAGATATGGATGGAGCGGGCGGCTTCAAGAGCCGGAGGATTGCCGCTGCGCTGATAGTGGATCACAATGCCATGCTGCCGCTCAAAAGCATTCAAATGCCATTCTATGGCAGGGATCAGGCCTTGCTCTTCGAGAATCACGGGCTGGAGAGATTGTGACAAAGAACGAACTTTTTCAAGGGTGTCCTGAACGATCTGATTCACCTCAAGTACCTGCCCTTCGAAGTTGGTGTCCGGGGCGTGGCGGCGGGCCCGGCCTAGCATTGCGCCGATGGCGGTGAGGATCTGGCCAAACTCATCGTGGAGGTCCCGGCTGATGGCACGCAAGGTGGATTCCTGATTCGAGATGAGCTCGCGGGCGAGAGTGCGGCGTTGGTTCGAGAGTTCGCTGACACGATCAAAGAGGCGGCGGTTGGAGCGGATCAAAGCAGTGCTGCCGAGGATGACCAGGATTACCGAAAGAGCCAGAAAGCGGTAAACGTTCGTCTCGATACCGGAGTAGATGGCGGCGACATCCGTAGCGGCACGCTGGTCTTCTTCGGTGTTCTGAACCAATAAGCGGGCTGTGAGCGCAGTGATGGCCTCCTGCCGGGGCAGGACTGTGGCTCGGATGAAGGCGCGAGCGCGAGCGTCTTCGTTATTGCGGGCCCAGAGAAAGACCTGGTCCATGGCGGCCCAAAACTGCTGGAATGAGCTTTTCAGGTAGTCGGCCTGCTGTGGGTTGCGCCAGGATTTGGAGAGAGCAAATTCGGCTTTGAGGGCGTCGTCCAGGTTGTCATGAATGCGGGTGAGCTGGGCAGACCAGGCGCTGAGCGGGTAGCCGTCAGAGGATTCGAGCATGTCGCGGAGAGCGAAGGTGAGAGCGCTCAGGTCACTCTGGATGCGGATGAGCTGGAGAGATGCCTTGCGGTTCCGGTCGATGGTTTCGGTCTGTACCTGACGCAGTTGCTGGACCGATCTCAAAGTATAGGCGGCATAGGCTCCAATGATGAGCAGAGTTGCGATTGCGCCGAGGATGAGTCGATTGGACGGAGAGGCCAACCTTTAGGATGGCAGAGAAGCGGGGCCTGGACTTGACTGACCATTTTATATGGCTGGGGTACGGCCCCATGCGTAAGGGTGAGGATTCCAGCTAAAGTCAAGTGATCGCGAAACCAGATGCATTGCCACCCGCCCCACAGACCAATCTCGGCTAAGCCTCACCGGAAAGATCCAAAGTCGTCGCACAGCCGCACATGAGCACAAACTACAACATCTTCCTCACAACCTGCCCCCGCACATCCGTCAGCCGGAAGTCCCGCCCCATATGCCGGTAAGTCAACCGCGTATGATCAAATCCCAAACAGTGCAAAATCGTAGCCTGCAGATCGTTCACATGCACGGCATCCTCTTCGATCTGCATTCCTAACTCATCCGTCCTGCCAATCGTCACCCCACCCCGAATCCCACCACCGGCAGCCCACATCGTAAAGCAACTCGCATGGTGATCCCGCCCGGCCTTCACCTCCTCGGCATTCCGAAAATCCCCCAGCGGCGTCCGTCCAAACTCTCCACCCCACACCACCAGAGTCGAATCCAGCATCCCTCGCTGCTTCAAATCCTGAATCAACGCCGCCACCGGACCCGCCGTAATGTCGCAATTCTTCTTCAGGTCTTTCTCCAGTTCTGTGTGCTGGTCCCACGACGAATGCGTCACCATCACAACCCGCACCCCGCGCTCCACCAGCCGCCGCGCCATCAGGCAATTCGTCCCAAAGCCCTTCGTCAACTCCTGCTCCACTCCATAAGCCGCCTTGGTCGAAGCGGTCTCTTTCGATAGATCGAGCAACTCCGGAGTGCTCAATTGCATCCGCGCCGCCATCTCATACGACGCCATCCGCGAAGCAATCTCGCGATCCCCCGTCTTCTCCAACCGCTCCCGGTTCAGCTCCCCGATCAACCCAAAATCCTGCGCCTGCTCCTCGGCCTTCACACCCTTCGGATTCGAAAGATAAAGCACCGGATCCCCAGTCCGCCGAAACAAAACGCCCTGATGGCTTGAAGGCAAAAAGCCACTCGTCCACTGTGCACCCTGGCTCATATTGTTCTTCCCCGTACTCAGCACCACAAACCCAGGCAGATTCTTCGACTCACTCCCCAGCCCATACAGCACCCACGATCCAAGCGTCGGCCGCCCCGTCAACATATGCCCGGTAAACAAGATCTGATCAGCCGGCTGATGATTAAACGCATCGGTATGCATCGACCTCACGATACAAAGGTCATCCGCAATCGGCCCCCACGCCGAAATCCAGTCGCTGAATTCAGCCCCGCTCTGCCCATAACGCGCAAAGCTGCGATTACAACCCAACACCTTCGCATTCGGCTTGATGAAAGCAAACTTCATGTCCTTCGTCATCGAAGCAGGCAGCGGCTGCCCATGCCACTTGGCCAGCGCCGGCTTCGGGTCGAGCAAATCAATCTGACTCGGCGCACCCTCCATGTAAAGAAAAATCAGGTTCTTCGCCTTCGCCGGAAAGTGTGGTGCCTTCACCGCAAACGGGTCCGCCATCAGCAGCCCGGCCATTCCAGCCAGACCAACTCCACCTACAGCTTCGGTTAGAAACTGCCTGCGCCGTATTGTCGAATGAAGATTATTCACGGGTCAAAAACTCATCCGTATTCAGTAATGCCCTGCTCGCCCCAAACCATCCACGCCGCGCCACATGCCCCAACACCGCATCCCTCTCGCGCGCCGAAGGAGCCCTCCCAAAACAAAGTGCAAACGCACGCGCCACTCGCTCCCCTTCGGGCACCTCCTCAATCCGCGCAGCCAATGCCTCAGCCGCCTCGACAAACACCGGGTCATTCATCAGATTGAGTGGCTGCAATGGAGTATTCGATGTCTCACGCCGCGAACAACTCGACGTCCTGTCGGGCGCATCAAAAGCCATCAGTAAAGGATAAGCCGCAGTCCGCTGCAGGAAGATATACAAACCACGGCGATACCGTGCCCGCCCCTGCGTCTCCTCCCACTTCATGCTGTACTGCAAGTCCGCAACACCTTCCGGCTGCGGAGGCCGAATGCTCTCGCCACCCACTGCATCATTCAGCAATCCAGACACTCGCAACGCCGCATCCCGAATCAATTCCGCAGGCAACCGCATCCTCATCTGGCGAGCCAGCAACGTATTCTGCGGATCCACCGTCAACAGGTCCGCCCGGGCCTCAGAAGCCTGCTTATACGTAGCGGATGTCACAATCAACCGCACCATCCGCTTCGTGCTCCAGCCCGAATCCCGAAACTCTCCAGCCAGCCAGTCCAGCAACTCCGGATGCGTCGGCTTCTCTCCCTGCGCACCAAAATCTTCTGACGTCCTCACCAGCCCGCGGCCAAACAACTCCTGCCACAGCCGGTTCATCGTCACCCTGGGCGTCAGCGGATTCTCCCGCGACACCAGCCATTGCGCCAGCGCCAGCCGGTCCATCTTCTTGCCCACAACAGGCGCAACCGCCTTCGGCGTTCCAGCTTCCACCGCCGCGCCTTTATCAGTCCAGTTGCCACGAATGCGCACATGAGTCGGCTCATGCGCTCCACTCTCGGCCAGTGTCATCAGCACGCTCAGACGAGGATATTGCTCCTCCAGTTTCCGCAGCTTCTCAGTCAACTCCTTCAGCTTCAGCTCGTCATACTTTTCTTTCCCAATCCCGCCCTGCGAATACTTCGCAAAGTAATCCACCAACGCATCCTGCTCCCGCGCACTCCGTTCGCCCGGCTTCTTTAGCAGAATCCGTTGCCCGTGATCTACCAGCTTCAGGTAAGTGTCATAAGAGATATCCCAATTCGGCCTCTTGCCAGGATTCGCCATCGCATCCCGCGCATTTTCTTCCCAATAGGCCAGCGTATCGGCAATCTTGTGTTCGGCCAGAACCTTGTCGCGCTCGGCTCGAAACTTCGCTGCATATCCTCGATACACACCAAGCTCCCCAGGCAACGGCGACTCCAGATCCACCTCCTCGGCATTCTCAAAAAACGCCATCAGCGAATAGAAATCCTTCTGCGATATCGGGTCGTACTTGTGGTCGTGACACTGGGCGCAACCCACGGTCAACCCAAGCCAAACCGTCCCCACCGTGCTCGTCCGATCCAGCAACTGCTCAAAGCGAATCCGCTCCAGCTCAACCCCACCCTCCCGGCTGGTAATCGTGTTTCGATGAAACCCCGTCGCCACCCTGTCCGGCACCGGCAACAAATCCCCCGCGATCTGAGCCACCGTGAAGCGGTCAAACGGCATGTCGTCATTCAAGGCCCGGATCACCCAATCCCGATAGCGCCACGCAAAGGGCCGTGCATAGTCCTGCACGCCACCCTCGCTGTCGGCATAACGAGCCAGATCCAGCCACTGCCGCGCAAACTTTTCTCCATAGTGTGGCGATGCGAGCAACTGGTCCACCAGGCGCTCATAAGCATCGGGCCGCGAATCCCGGGCAAAGGCCTCCACTTCTTCGGGCGAAGGCAGGAGCCCTGTCAGATCCAGATAAATGCGCCGCGCCAGCGTTCTACGCTCCGCCTCTGCCGAAGGCCGAATCCCCTTTGGGGCAAGCGCAGCCTGCACAAAATGATCAATCGGATTCCGTCCCGCAGGCACGGCTGATTTAACGATGGGAGAGAAAGACCACGGCTTCAAACCCTCAACCCAGTTGCGGATCGAAGACAGCTCCGAAGCCGTCAACCCTCCGCCTGGAGGCATCTTGCCCGACGAGGTCATCTCCAGCACCCGCCGCGCAGAACTTTCAGCCAGATCCTTGCGATCGAGCCGCAGCTTTCCCATCTGCTTTGCCGCCCCATGGCAGGCAACGCAACGACGCTCCAGCACTTCAGGCGTCTCTGCCGCCCAAAGGGCGCACTGCCAGATCACGATGGAAATCCAACGGCTCACACGACGCAGTTTATCATCCTGCTAAAAGCTGAGCCGCAGCGCCACCTGCATCACACGAGGCCGATTCGCACCCTGCAGGGTGCCAAAATTCGGGCTCGCCGCATTCAGATCTGCCGGGAAGAACTGCACATTGTTCATGCCGTTAAAAGCTTCGGCGCGGAATTGCAGATTGACGTTTTCCCGGATCGGAATTGTCTTGAAGGCGGACATATCGAAGTTCCACCATGCCGGCCCTTGAATGATATTCCGGCCCGAGGTGCCAAACTTCAAAGGAGCCGTTTGCGAAAACGCGGCAGGGTTCAGCCAGAACCGCGATTTGTTGTTCTCGCCAAAACCCTCGCGAGGCGTGATGCCGTTGAAGCTCGAATAGATCTCCGTTCCCGTAGCGTTGGCACGCTGTGAAACAAAGGCCAGCGTCGTGCCATTCGGCGAACTGACAATTCTCGGTACACCGCTCATCCAGCTGGTGATTGTATTGATCTGCCAGCCGCCAACAATCAGATCAGCCGCCCGGTTCGCATCACTCAGGAATCGCTTCCCCTTGCCAAAGGGGAGCTCATAAACAATACTCGCAACGCTGCGATGCGGAATGTTGAAATCAGAAGGACCTTTGTCCAACTGGAAGTTCGCCGGGTTCAGATTCGGTGTTCCCCAGCTGCCAGCGGAATCGGTATCGATCGACTTCATCCACGTATGGGCCATCAGCAACTGAAAGCCATTGCTGAATCGTCTTTCCAGTTTCAGGTTCAGCCCGTGCATCTGCGACATGCCCGCTTGCGATGAGTACAGCATGCCAATCAGGCGAGGATACTGTGTTGCCACGCCAGGGGTGACATCGTAGAGGATTCCCGGCGTGACATTTGCGTAGGAGTTATAACGCTTCGACAGGCGCCGCCCTTGCGATCCTACATAGGCCGCCTCCACCACCCAGTTGGAACCAATGGATTTCTGAATCGACATGGTCCACATATACATACGTGGCTTCCGGCCATCCAGCTCAGCTGCAAAAAGATTCGTCCCTTGCGGCGTGATGTAGTTGCTGTCTACCGGAGGCACCACCACGTTTGGCAGCGTGTTGCGTCCGAATTCAAATTCCGGCAAGCCACGGCCAGTCGCATTTAAATTCTGCTGTGTGTAGGCAGGAGGCCCGTTCACGATGAACTGGATTTCGTTCATCTGTGTCTGGTCCCAATAGATCCCGGCTCCGGCACGAATCGCAACCGAGGGCGCCCACTTGGGGTTGTAAGCGAGTCCAAATCTGGGAGCAAAATTCTTATAGTCAGGGCTGATCACCGACTTGCGAACCTGTCCCAATGTGGGGAAAAGTTGCTTGCCCGTTTTGAAGTCAAACCCATAAACATTGCCTTGTTCTTTAGCTTCAGGTGGCCCAAGAAATTCCCATCGCATTCCATAGTTCAGCGTCAGCTCACGGCTCACTTTCCAGTCATCCTGTACAAAGGCCGTGAGTGTGTGGTTCTGGAAGTTCGTAATCGAAGTCCCTACAGCACCGTTCATGTTCGTCGGATATCCCAGGAGGAAGTCCGCAACCGGATCACCGGTGCGCGCTACGGGGTTGCCCGTAACGCTGTCGGAAGCAGCCGAGTAGCTGCCATTAAAGGTGAAGCTGCCGCGCGGACTGTTGTCTCCGTCCACAAAGAAACGAGACTGCCGGGCCTCAAACCCGAACTTCACCGTATGTGCATTTTTCACCCAGGTGGTCGCGTTGCTCAGTTGGTAATTGTGAACCTTGTTGCCCTGGGTCAATCCATCGCTTCCGATACCGGAATAGCCAGCCCAGGCTACATTCGGAACGCCCCAGTTCAGTCGCGATGTCGAAACACCTGTAATCCCGATTTCCTGCGCGATGTTCTTATCCACAGTTACCTGTTTGCCAAAAAGCTCCATGTAGCTGTATGCAGCACGAAACACATTGACAACCGAAGGCGCAAGCGAAGAGGTCAACTGCGCTACTCCCGAGCGTCCTCGGGAATCTACTTGACGGCCTCCCAGAGGAACCAAAGCTGCCGGCGACAGCGGCGCATTCTGCGACGTATAGCGGCCAAAAAGCGAATGGTTGCTGCTGATCATGTAGTCGGCGCGGAAGTTGTATTGATCGTCGTCCAGACGCTGAATGGGCGTGCCTTCAAGGTTTGCGCCTCCAACAGGCAATGTATCGACGACTGGGATGTAGGGGAAGAAGTTCCTCGAAATCCGGTTAATTCTGTTGTCGGGAATCCGGTTGCCTGGAAAGACTTGTTTGCTATTCGATCCGGGGGTGAAAGTGAGCGGATCGTAAATCGGATTCCCGCCGCTGAAGTCCCCTCGTAACTGTGTCTGCCGGGGATAGATGCCTCTCTGAATAATGCCCAGCCGCTGCCGGAAGCCCTCTATGTTGGCGAAGACGAAGAGCTTGTTCTTGATGACAGGTCCACCAGCCGCGAAACCAAATTGATTGCGCTTGAACGGCTCGACTCTAGGCGCAAAGAAGTTCCTGGCATCCATAGCGTTGTTACGCAGGAACCAGAAGACAGACCCATGATATTCATTGGACCCACCCCGGCTAGCCACATTGATGATTCCGGGCGTAAACCCAAATTCCGCCTGGAAGAAATTACGCTGAATCTTGAATTCCTGTACGGAGTCCAGTGACGGCGTCAGCGAACTGTCCCCAATACGGGGATTGCGCATTTCAACGCCGTCGTAAAGATAGCTCGTCGAGCTTTCACGGTTTCCGCCAACCAGCAGTGAGCGGTCACTGCGTTGGGTCGTAGCCCCAATAAAACTCGCAGGGCCAGCCCCCGTGGGAATCTGTGGCATCACTCCTGGCGACAGCGCTCCGAGCGTAATGTAATTGCGGCCATTCAGTGGAAGGTCGTTGATGGCCCTGCGCGTGATCACCTGGCCCAGCGATGCAGTCTCCGGTTCGAGCAAAGGCGTAATCGCCGCACTGATGGTCACCTGTTCGGTGACTGCCCCCAGCTTGAGCGATACGTTCACCACAGCTCTCTCGGCAATCGTCAGCACGATATTCTCAACCACTGCCGTTTGAAAACCAGTCGCCCGCACCGTCAGCTTCCATTGGCCCGGCGGAATCTGTGCGACCACAAATTCACCGCTACTGCTGCTGGTCACCTCTCGTTGCAGCCCAATGCTTGCAATCGAGGCCACAACTTTCGCATTCGGAACGATCGATCCAGATTCGTCCGTAACCAAACCGGCGATCGTTGAGGTATTCACCTGAGCGAGAAGGCTTGTGGCAAAGATCAGTCCAACTTGCGTCATCAAAAGCAACTGCCTGGTTGAGCTTTTCATGGTTTCTCCAAGGGTAGAGTTCAGGCCACGCGGCCTTTAATTTGCAATGAATCTATCCGCTATTGCCGACCATGTCAATGGGTTCTGGCTGCTTCTGTCGTTGGCTCTCCAGAAATTGCCAGATTTTTCGAATTTCCGGATGGGACAGGTCGAGCTAGGGGAGTAGCTTTTTCAGCTATCACGGCCGGGTTCGGGGGATGGAAACGCCTGCGCTTCAGCAGATAAGCTTCCAGGACGCCAGGTCAATAGACTAAACAGCAGCGGATCGCAAGAGCGACCTTCCGCTTCAACTTTCTTCCACGCCGAAGCTTGCTAGCCTTTTCACATTTTCCAAATCACGGAAGGAGAGATCGGTTGGATGGTATTCAGCCGTTACGTATCCCGGATAGCGGTCGCGAAGTTCATAGATGGCACGGAAGATATTCCGGAAGTTGATTTCTCCTGTTCCAGGCTCGTGGCGCCCGGGAACGTCGGCAAAGTGAATTTGCCCAATTTGTTCAATATTGTTCCTAAGTCGTTCGATCACATTTCCCTCGGCAATCTGCACATGGTAGATGTCGAAGAGCACAAGAACCCGTGGGCTGCCAACGCGCCGAATCAATTCGAAAGCGTCGTCGCTGCACTCTAGAAAATAACCCGGGTGATCCACAGCCGTGTTGAGAAACTCGACCACTGCGGTCACTCCCTCAGACTCGAGTAGCGGAAGGGCTGCCTTCATGGTCTCGACAGCACAATCCATCTGCTCGGATCTTAATACCCCTGGCCGCCCGTTGCCACTGAGCACTTCGAGGCGAGTGCAATCGACTTTTCGTGCAGCCGCTGCGCAGAGTTCCAATTCGCGGAGGAAACCGTCCCGCTCGCCCGGAT
Source organism: Bryobacter sp. (assembly GCA_022843625.1). Classification (GTDB taxonomy): domain Bacteria; phylum Acidobacteriota; class Terriglobia; order Bryobacterales; family Bryobacteraceae; genus Bryobacter. The sequence goes on from JALHNH010000039.1 coordinate 18,558, forward strand.
CCACCAGACTGCAACCCAGAGCATTAACGTCGGGCTTCTTGTTCACAACGAGTACACCTGCACCGAGATCGTATCGCTTTAGGCCTTCCTGATAAAGACGGAAGAGATCTGGGTTCCTCCAATCAAAGTTATCGATGGTGTCGAATCCAATTGCGGCAATTCGTTCCATTGCTTCAAACAAGGGCACGCCTTCGAAGTTGCGTGCCGCCACGGAGAGTTTCAGGCGCTGTTCCCGAATGGCTCGCTCTTCACGAGGGTAATTTACTTTTTGAGTTAGTTGCATTTTGTGGACTGCCCCCAGTCATTCAGTTTAGATTCGATGGCCCCAAGACCTGGCCCAGTTAATTGACCCGTCGCCATGCAGCCATCACGAATAGTGAAGATCCCGGGAAATCGTTCTTCCCAACCCTGGTTGGCTGCGGGCACGAACTGGCGCGCGTTCGCTTCAATCCCGGCCACACCACGAACGCGAGCGGCAAGCCCCGCCGAGTGCACCAGCGCTGCTCCTGGACAGGTGAGATCCTGGACGCACAAGAACATGCCAAATTTCATCGCCGCCAAGGCCATGAGCAGTGCATTCCCCTGACCCTTACATGCCTTTAGGGCCACACCGGTGTAACCGAGATCGCGGGCGGCAAGAAGGCTCTCGTAATCCACGAGCGACTCGTCGATCACCACGGGTTTGATTCTCGCGGCTTTGTGCATATGGTTCTCGGGCCTGGCCGCAAGATCACGCGAAGTCGGCTGTTCGATGTATTGGATGCGGTCAATTAAATCGAGGGAGCGCTCTTTGACGCGCGCGAGAAACTCAAGCAGGTACTCGACGTGTGGACAACGCTCGTTGAAGTCGAGCGAGTAATTCCAACTGCCCGGGCGAACCCTACGGGCCTCAGAGTCTATGGCGACCACCCGCTCTATATCCCAGGCCAGATCGTCGCCGTTGAGCTTGATCTTGATGTGGGTTAGCCCGTCGGTGCGAATCCAGTCGCCCAGGGTTTCAGGAAGTCCATCCTGGAGGGGCCGAGTAAGGTCGGCGCTGGTGATTGGGTCTAGTGCACCAACCAGGTGATAGAGCGGCATCGATTGCTGCGGCGATGGCAGGAGACACTCATCGAGGTACTGGCCTGTAAATGAGTTATCGAGGTAGGCACTGGCGTCGTTCTTCATGTATTCGGATGAATAACCAAGGAAGCAGTTGATCCTGCTCGCCTTGGCGAAGCCGTCATGCAGAGCGGCATCGAAGGCGCTAGAGACAACCAGCGTTGCGAGTTTTGGAATGGCCTCGGCCAGTTGTTCTTCGCGTGAGATCCGTGCTGCCTCATCAAGGTAGTGTGGCTCCAGGTCATGGTTGATATCGACCGGGTGGGCGCAGTCTGGATAGCTTGCAAGAATTTTGGCCAGACCTGCGGCAAGTTGCTTCATGGCACCGAGAGTCTGGTCGTAGGTCATGACACGCGAGGGGAAGGCCCAGATGTTACCGAGTGGCATTGATCCGAAACCCGTACACTCCTCCCCGGCCCTTGTTTGAACCGTAATAGTTACATTCAACAAGGTGACCCGGTCTACTGCGATCCCTCCGAATTTCATCGGAGAACGGTAGAGGAAGTTCTCAAAGTTGTAATCGACCGAGCGGATCGCCACATCGGACTTCATCGGCACAAACCTCCAATAAACTAGCGGCGGGCGACTCAAGTTCCGCTGCATTTGGCGAGAAATCAGATCCGCCAGGGGACTCGCATAGACCGGGCCCGCATTCGATTTGCTTCGTAATCGCCGATGAAGGACTCGTTTTCAGGGTTCCAGCGCAGGGGCCGCTCGAGCCTTAAGCAAAGGTTGGCGACATGAGCGATGCTGTGGGCTGCCTGAGCAACCTCCACACCGGTTACCGGTTCCTGGCGAGAGCGCACGCAATCGAGGAAATTCCTGATATGCGGCTTCATAAGCTTCCATTGCGCGCGCTGGCGTTCCACGCCGCGCGTCAGCTCGGGAGTTGACAACTCCACGCTGCCATCGACGTCAGAGAGCTTGATCCAGCCCCGGTTTCCTTCAAAACGCATGGCTTTAGGCTGCATGTCCATCATCAAGGTGAAGCGGTCGGGATAGCGTGCCCGGACGCTAAGAAAGTATGGCGTCGCGTTGTACTCGTCTTCCGGGTGGTACGCAGCATCGCCGGAGAAATCAATAGGCCCCGGATTGGCTCCGCGAATCCACTGCGCGATCTGGACAAAATGCGGACCCATGTCGGCAATTACGCCTCCGCTTAAATCCCAATTCACGCGCCAACTGCTACTGGAACCGATCTTCGAATAGGGCATCCACGGGGATTGCCCGAGCCAGCGGTCATAGTCGAATCGCTCAAGACTGGGAGCCGGTTCAGGCACCGGGAGGCCGACGCTACCACCACCAAAGTCTCCGCACGAAAGAGTGATCGCGCTCAGGCGACCGATACGACCGGCCTGGATTACGTCATACACGAACTGATAGCCAGGGTCCGAGCGGCGCTGCATGCCGCATTGCCAAATCGTGCCGTAGCGCTGGATCGTATCTGCCAATTCGCGCCCTTCGGCGATAGTGAGCGTAAATGGCTTTTCGCAATAGACGTCCTTGCCAGCCCTGGCAGCCAAGGCGCTAAGCACGCCGTGCCAACGATCCCCTGTGGCGATCAGGACGGCGTCGATATCCTGACGATCCAGGATCTGCTCATGCTGGCGATAGGTGACACAGGCGGAGTTGTTATAGCGCTGGTCCACCATCTGCTTACCCTCGTTGCGCCTCTCTTCGGAAGCGTCACATACGGCAACTACCTGAAGGTCTTCTTCTTTGAGGAAATGGCTGAGCACGTAGCGACCGCGAGGGCCGAGGCCGATGACTCCAATACGGATGCGGTCCGAGGCCATAGTTGAGGGTGGAGTGGGTTGCGGGGCGGCCATTAAGGCTGGAGCCGCCAGGAATTGTCGCCGGCTTAGATAGGGATCGATGGGCATGATTATCCTTTGAGAGCCAGGCTGGCTCCTCGGCGAATCTGGGCGGGCTCGGTGTCTTTTATCAACTGACCCCATATGGCCCTAGCTGCTACAGAATTGCCTCGTTTGGCGAGTTGTTGTCCAGCCTGAAGCAGAGCGTGGGCACAATTGAGGCGACGAATTGGATCTGATCCACGGTGCATCCGATCGAGGGCCGCCACACTTTCGCCGCTGGCAATCTTGCCCAAGGCGCAGATTGCGGCGTCAGATAAAACAGGGTCAGGATCCGAAGCTAGCGGAATGATTTGAGAAGCGCTTGTGGCATCCTTCTTGTCGCCGAGGAGGTTGAGGATAGCAACGCGGGCCACTCCACGGCAACGAGTGAGTGACTTTCGCAACACTGCCAGTGCCGCTTCGGAATCCTGAGAGCGAAGAGCGTAACAAGCCGCTTCGGACAAGACAGGATCAGTGCCTTCGAGCAAGCTGGCCAGAGCGGGCAAGGAAAGATCCGTGCCGATGATCCAAAGCTTCTTGCAGATGAACTGTTTGGCTGCAACAGTTGCTTTTGAAGTCAGCAACGAGGCCATGAGTTTTTCGATTTGCAGACGCGCCGCCCGGTTGCCGTGAGTGGAGTTGATGAGTCGCTCCAAATCGACGAGATTGGTGCGGGGGCGATCAAAATCGTAGTTGCTGACGGCTTGAATCGCCGCCACGATTTCATCAGCAGAGAAATTGGATTGGAGTTGCATGGCCTAGAAGAGAAGTTTCAAAGCAAATTCCATCACACGGCCTGGGCCGGCGCCGTTGACTCCACCAAATCCATTGGAAGCCACACCCGCTGCGTTGAAAGCTACGGTTGTATTGATCGAAGTGAAATTTGCATGATTCAACACATTGAAGGATTCGGCCCGGAACTGCAAGCGCATCTTCTCTTTGACGATGAAAGTCTTGAGCAGAGTGACATCCCAGTTCTGGAATCCGGGGCCTCGCAATATGTTTCTGCCGCTGTTTCCGAAGACTCCTGGAGTCATTGCAGAGGGGGCTTGAAATGCGGCCGTATTGAACCAGCGCCCGGGCGTGCGCTCGCCGGCAGCCAATAAGGGATTGCCGATGAGCGTGGCTCGAGATGCTCCGGCCCCGATACGGGCGATATCGATGGGTACGTTCACAGAGACAGGGGCACCGCTTTGAGCGGCGGTGACGCCTGCGACTCCCCAGCCGCCAAGTACGGTTCGTTGAAAGGGGTTGCCACCCTTCTTGAAGAATGGAAGTTCGTAGATGTAATTGACAGACAGAATATGTGGGATGTCGATATTGGCGCGGGCGATATCGAGTGCGGGGGCGTAGCTATCCTGGGGTGTTGTGCCGCCAAACTTGTCCATCGTTTTGGAGAAAGTGTAGGCAACGCCAAAGGAGAGCCCCTGGTCGAAGCGACGAGTGGCGTTCACCTGCAGACCGTTGTAATTCGATGTATCGGTACGTTCACGCATGGTGATGTTGCTGTAGCCAAGGTAAGGTCTCAACGCGTTTACATTAATCGTTGAATTCGGCGGGCTCAGCAAGGTGCCAACCGGCAACTGATTCAGATTGAGAGTGTAGGGTAAGTGGCGTCCGACGTTGCCGACATAGTTCACGTCAAGGATGACATTGGAGGGCAACTGATGCTGAAAGCCAAAGTTGTAGGACATGATGCTGGGGTCTTTGAGGCGATCCGGCCAGGCGTTGATGTTGGCTGGGAAGTCGCGGGCGACACCTCCGGCTGGCCGGTCGATGTTGCCGTCAAAGATCGAACCAACGTTTACGAAAGGAGGATTCTGCGCATTGCCACTGAGGGTGTTGGATGGAACCCGGTCATAGAAGATGCCGAAGCCGGTACGGATGGCAGTGCGGCCATTGCCGAAGACATCGTAGGCAAGGCCTACACGGGGACCCCAGTTGTTCCAGTTCATCGGGTGTCCGCCTTCCGGCAAGCCTCTGAAGAGTCGTTTGAGCGACGCATCACTAGCCTGCGGCAAACGACCAATGGCTTGCTCTGGAAACTCAGAGCCCCAAATCGCGATTCCATTGTAAGGGTCGCCAGAGCCCGGCACCAACGCTCCGTTGGCGGGGTTGATGCGTGGCGCATTTGCCGGAGTGAAAAACCTGGGTAGCCAGGTGGAAACATTTCCCTGAGCGATCGTGGCTGGCTTGAGAATGTTGTAGCGAATCCCGAGATCGAGCGTCAGGCGACGTGAGACCCTCCATTTGTCCTGGGCATACATTTCAACAGTCCAATAGCGCGGACGATAGAAAGAGTCTGATTCCCATTCCTGGTACTGCTGAAAGGTGCCCAGCAGAACGTCTGCGAGCACGTTTCTGGTAGAGCCCAGAGCCGCTGTGTTGAAGGTTACTTGGCCCTCGTCGCGAACATTCGTATTCTCATTCATGCGCGAACGGATCACGAAGACGCCCGCTTTGAGGGTATGCGATCCGGCAACCTTGGTAAAGTCGTCGCGGAACTGAAACGGGGTCTGTCCGCTGCGGATACGGTCGTTCGAGTTGTATCCGACAAAACCTGCAATTGAAACCGCCGGGGCCACGTTAGAACGGTTTAAGGGATAGAGTTCGGGAATCGTCAGGCCCAGAGCTGGCCGAGTGATAGCAGAGACATCGGGGTCCCCCGTAATCCTGGTATGGCCTGCACTGAACATGGCGTAATTGATCATGGTCGGAGAAAGCGTGCTTTGCCAACTCAGGGAAGTCAGGTAGCCGGGGCGGTTCCGCGGATTGGGGACGATGGGCAGACTGTTATTGCGAAATGCGAAGAGGATATTCCAGCTATCCATCACCAGCTTGTAGGAGAGTTGGTTCTTGGGTGTCAGGTTATAGTCGATGCGCATGAGCTCCTCGCGATAGTCGGTACGATTGCTGCCGGCAGAGGCGAAGTTGCCACCGGGGCCGGGGAAGTTCGGGAGCGGGATCGGCCTCAAAAGGCGAGGCCCGTTTGCTGACCATCGGGAAGCTGGAACAATTCTATTTGGGAAGGGGGTGTTGTTTAGAGGGTCGATCGGGGCGGCAAGTGAACTGCCGTTAAAGTCGCCAGCCCGCTCGAGGGCTGAGGGAACCACATTGACAGTGGTTTGGCCCTGGCGGGTGTACTTCCACTCCTGACTGTAGAAGAAGAAGAGCTTGTCTTTGGCGGTATTGTACTTGCCAGGGATGTAGATGGGCCCGCCAAGGGTGCCACCGAAATCATTGAACCGGAGCGGAAGCAAGCTTCGATCGAAAAAGGACCGTGCGTCAAAGCGATTGTTACGGACAAAATAGAAAAGGCTGCCATGAAACTCTTGCGTGCCGCTTTTGGTCACCAAATTGATGAGTGCCCCGCCTCGGCCGCCAAACTCGGCTGCGTAGGCCGATGTCTCCATCTTCACTTCAGCAAGGGCGTCGACGTTAGGGTCGACCAGCGAATTGCCGTTTCCTCCATCGGTCAAATTTGGCGCTCCATCCACAGTGAAGAAGTTGGAAAGAGATCGAACTCCGTTGACAGCCTGCTGGCTGACGTTTGTTTGTGGGTTGAAGACATTCAGTGTTGTTGCCGCTACGCCGGGTGTGAGGCGCAAGAGTTGAGTGTACTGACGGCCATTCATGGCGATTTGACTCACCTGCCTGTCGTCGATCACCCTGCCAATGCTTCCTGAGGTGGTCTGCACCTGCTCGGCAGAAGCGTCCACCGTCACTGACTCGGTCATCTGGCCAATCTCAAGCCGGGCTGAAAGAGGGCGTGTCGATCCGCTGTCCAGAACCACACCTTGTTGCTCCACACTCTTGAATCCGGGATGCTCGAAGCGGATTTGATAGGTACCGGCGGCCAAGCCGGGAAACACGAAAGACCCTGTCGCATCCGTGCGTACGGTTTGTCTGCTTCCCGTTCCCGTGTTGCGGGCCACTACTGAGGCACCAACGAGCACGGAGCCGGAGCTATCCGATACGGTTCCGGTGATCAAGCCAACATTAGTTTGACTGAAGACGGGTGCAGCGCAAAACAGGAGCAGATATGACATGAATCTGAGTAACATGGGTCCTCTTTCAATGAAGCGCGAGATATTAGATCGCAATATGCTTCGAGAGAAAGTTAGCAGTTGCCCTGTGATTGTTCAATCGTTTTGAGGCCTAAAACGACGGAGTTACGGTAACCGCATGGTTGTTACCTGAACTTCAGCGAATGGCGAGGGAGTGGTAGCGCGAGTGGGTGCGAACGGCATCCCATCGGGGGTCCAGTGGCAGCCAGAGCACCTCGTAAGAACGGTCTTGAAAGGCACGCTCGAGACTATCGAAGGCGCGCTCTATTTCTCCAAGGCCGAGAGACACCAGCGCAATGTCGAAGGGCGAGACGTACCTCTCCTGGCTGAGTTCGATGAGTTCGACTTCACAGCGGCGCGCATCAGATGTGTTTCCAGAAATGCCAAAGGTATGCCCTAGTGCTCCGATGAGTCGGGCGGTTGGCCGAAGTGCGCGGCCCCTGCTGAAGGCGGTGATGGCTGAGTCGTAGTCTTTCAATTGCGCACAAGCCAAACCCAGGACCCAGTAGGCCTCATGAAAATTGGGGTCGAGTTCCAGACTGCGGCGTGCCTGGGCGGCGGCAGACTGAAAGTCACGCATTGCCCAATGGATCACCGCCACGTCGCGCGAGATGCCGATGGACAGGGGGTCTAACATCGCTGCTTCGCGAATTTCGAGTTGGGCCTCGACAAGCCTTCGCTGGGGCATCAGGCAGGTGATTGCATACCAGTGATGGGCCGTGGAAAGCCTTGGGTTCAGCTCGATCGCCAGTTCGTATTCCCGTTCTGCTTCCTCCCAATTCCACTCGCAAGTGGCCAGCACATGCGCCATGGAGGTATGAGCCTCGGCCAGGTCCGGTGCAAGCAGTAGTGCCTTGCCAGCTGAGTCGATTGCGGAAACACGGGCTTCAACCGGAGCAAGGACGCTGTAGTTGCCCAGCAATGAATATGTATCGGCAAGCCCCGAATGGGCGAGGCCAAAGTTGGGATCATGTTCAATGGCTTTGCTAAAGAGCTGAACCGCTTCCAGCAAGCCCTCTGGAGTCCGGAGGTTCCAGAAGTACCTTGCTTTCAGGTACAGGCGATAGGCCGTAGTGTTGGTGGTTGCACGAGAGGGGCCGGCCAACTCCAGACCGGGCTGCAATTGAACACGCAGCGCAGCAACGATAGAGGCAGAGATGTCTTCCTGGATCTCGAATACGCTGGCAAATTCGCTATCGTAATTTTCAGCCCATACAAATTGCCCGGTAAGAGCGTCCTTGAGCAATGCAGTGATTCGCATTTGGCTGCCGTCGCGGCGGACACCGCCCTCAAGCACGAAGTTCGCTGGGGTGGTCGAGCGCGCCGCGAATACATGCAAGCCCGGCATCTTGGTCAGCGCGCGAATCAATTCCTCCGTCATGCCTTCACACAAGTAAGCCTGATCCCGATTCAGACTGAGATCGGCGAAGGTCAGTACAGCGAGTGTCGGTAACGTCGTTGGTGTTGTTGCAGGTGAAGGTGCGGCGCGGTGCTCAATCGTCGGCACATAAGCACCCTTCGGAAGCCCGATGCGAAGAATGCTTCCTTGCCCGGCGCTCTCGTAGTAGCGTTGCAACTTCTGACGCAATCTGCCGGCTTCTACTCGGACGATCGGGTCCAATCGGGGATCGAAGTCAAGTCCCCGATCAAAGACTTCCAATCCGATGGTGTATTCCTTCAACTCGTTGGTTTCTCCGCACAGGCTTTTTCTGACCACGTACTCCAGAAAGCGCCTCAAGCGCCCCGCGAGGGAAAACACCGTACTCTCCAGAATCCTTCGGAGTTCGGCCTGCACATCTTCGGAATTTGCGGCCTGGGTCGGCATAGAGACTTTCTAATTATCCAATTTCGCGGCTCGTCGCGGCGGCAATCCGCTCCCGGCGGTTACGGTAACTGCGCTACTCTTTACGCCCGCATGCAGAAATCCTATGACAGAATCGCAATACATGAAAGCGAAACTCGCACTGCTCCTGTGCTTTCCGTTCTTGACCGGGGCTGGCGACTCGTCTGAAAAGCCGAACCGGCTGTCGAAGCAAGAGCGGAAGGAAGGGTACGTTCTGCTCTTTGATGGCAAGACGCTCAAGGGCTGGGATGGGGATCCCGGGAACTGGTCGGTTAAAGATGGCGCGATTGTCGGAACCAACGATGTCCACAAAATCGATCAAAACAGCTTCCTGATTCACAGTCAGCCGCAAACCAACTTTATTCTGCGGGCGCAGGTTCGACTCCGTAACGGCAACTCTGGAATTCAGTTTCGGAGTAGACAGTTGCCCGGGCCCGGCTGGATTGTCAGTGGCTATCAGGCGGATCTCTCGGATGAAACGGGGCGCGAATCCTGGGGGAACTTCTACGAGGAACGCGGCCGCAGCCGGACGATGATGAAAACACCGGACGAAGGATGGTTGAAAGCCAGGACGGTACTGCGCGAGAGGGATTGGAATGACTATGAGATCTTCGCCGAAGGGCCGAGGATTCGTTTGAAGTTGAATGGCTTATTAACGATCGACACCACTGAAGACAAGTGGCCAACCGGCGTCATTGCTCTGCAACTGCACACCGGAAAGCCGATGCTCGTTGAGTTCCGGTCCATCCGGGTGAGGTCGTTGCCTGCTACTGTCGGCAAGTGATCGAAGCTGCAGGTAAGCTTTTGGGAAGGCCTGAAGTTTTTGGGACGACTTGTTTTTTTGTGACGGTCTGGCGTGCACCTTGCAAAATCCCCAATAAAATCAAGCCTTAGGTGAACTTTTTCCCATCTCTCAGCTCAGAATCCCTTTCGCTGCCAAGCCGCTAAAATGTTGCGGTCTCCAGCCGGAACAACAACTGAGGGGTGATGAATCTGCACTCTGGAAATCGCCAGGTTTCCCGAATTTCCGTCTGGGACAGGTCGACCACTTGAAGTGCTACTAGGATAGGGGGACAGCCCCTTCAGACGGATTGGTCACTGCGCAAAAAGCCGATAACTAGACAAGTGGTCGGCCTATGTCGCACCTTCCCAGATTCTCAATCAAATCAGGCCTTCTCTGCGCTTTCCTCCTGCCGTTGCTGCTCCACTCAAGCCCATCCTTCCTCCCCGCCCAGGCCGCTCATTCTGTTGAATCCAAAGCCGCTTTCGAGAGCCCCCAAAGCCCGCCAACATTCCCAAATCTAACGAAATCCCGTCTGGGACAGGTCGAGCCTTTATTGGCCGATTCCAGGCTGAATCTCAGACTGAAATGTGTTTTGCCTTCTGAACTTCTTCCGTTTTGGCGACGATCTTACTTTTCTGTGATCTCAGTTACGAGCGATCCCTGGTCAACCAAAGTCTTTACAATCAGCCGGGGACCAAAGTTAACATGCCCTACGCCACGTTCTGATTCCAGTCGTTTGAGGTCCGCGAAGATCGCGTCAATGTCGTAGCTGAATTTGGCTGCGTGTTCGTCACGAGCGCGGCGGATTTCTTCGACAATCGCATCCTGCATGCCCTTAGTCTCCCATTAACTGCTCAGGCGTGCAAATGACTGGCATCCTGTAGCCCGCCTCCAAACATACCGCTTCCAATCGCTCTCGGATCTCTGCATTGGCTATGTGCTTGCAGTTCCATGTGATCAAAAAATCCATCCCTTGCGTTGTTGCGATTGCGATGTGAATGGCATCTTCCACCACTTTTGCTGGGATCAGGTTTCGAACTACGAAAATTCTAGCTAGGTCGCGGGCCGCCTCTTCAATGGCGAGGATTGGGATGTCTGACAATTCGGTAAGCCGCCTCTGAGCTGCAGATTCGTCACCCTTGAAGGCTTCAAGCAAAACTGGTTCCGAAGCAAAAAGATCAAAGCGCTTCGTGTGTTCCGACCACCATTCAATTGTCAATTCCTGATGCGCGGCAATCACAAGATTGCTGCTCGGCCGCGCTGTGAGCTAGCTGACGATAGTTGTTTCCAGATAAATGCGGCGCTTCATGTCTCTTCCCTATTGAATCTCAGATTGGTTGTCGATAAATCAAGGGCGCGTATGTTGGAGGTGTCGATGGCTGCCGCGCGCAATCCATACGCCACAAAGTACTCCTGAAAATCAAACCTTTAAATCCTGAAAGTCCTGAAGCGAGATCTCAACTCGAAAAGCCATGTTACGTTTATGGGACGGCATGGAGTGCACCTTGCCAAATCCCCAATAAAATCAAGCCTTCGGTGAACCTCTGACGAGCCTCAGCGTAGAATCCCTTTCGCTGCGAAGTCTTTAAACGGTTGCTATCTCCAGCCGGAACAACAACTTAGGGGCGATGAATCTGCACTCGGGAAATCGCCAGATTTCTAGAATTTCCGCGGGGGACAGGTCGACTACTTGAAGCGCTTCTAGGCAGCGTGCCGCCCCTCCGCTCGCCGGATCCACTCGGGCTTTTCAGCGAACTGAATAATGCAACCGCATCGTGGCTGGAAAGTGGGAACAGCCCCTTGATTCCGTGACAAGCCCTTGTATATCCGGTAATGTGTAGGGAGAAGGAGGTATTACCAATGGCAAATTCAATGCTCGATTGGTCACAGTGTCCTGCCGCGGAAAGCATCCCAGGAAAAGTGAGCGGCGCCTGGGTCTTGCGTGATACCCGGATGCCCGTCTCCCTTATTTTCGAAAACCTGGAATATGGTGCGACCATCGAAGAAATTATTGAGAATTATGGTGTATCCCGCGAACAGATTCAGTCTGTCCTGGAGTTTGCAGCTCGCAGTGCTGCATCGCCTCTGATTCCGGCGGGTGCTGCTGGTACGCTTGATGCGCGTACTCTTTGACAAAAGTGCCCCTTATGGCCTTGCCCGTTATTTGGAAGGCAATTCCGTTTCAAAGGCAGAAGATTGTGGCTAGGGTCGTTTAGAGAACGGGGATCTCTTGTTGGCCTCCGAGCTGGCGGGGTTTGAGGTTTTACTCACCTCAGACAAAAACTTGCGCTACCAGCAGAATCTCACCGGACGCAGAATCGCAATTGTTGTGTTCGGTCATTCGCCATGGCCCCTGGTTCGCTTGCATATAGCCGAGATCGTCGCGGCTGTTGAGGCGGCCACCATCGGAAGCTATGTCGAAGTCGATATCCCCCTTCCACCGAAAAAGCCCTTTGAACGCTCATAAGTGAGACACCGTCCCACCTATTAATCCCGATTGGGTTAATCCCGATTGGGGGCACAGCCTCGTCAGACGGTTGTATCTCAGCGCCGCAACCGAAGAAGTTGGTATCTTCAGTCCAGATCGGGCAGCCCAGTGTAAGCACGGCCGCGAGAATTGGCCAGTCCTCTGGATCGCGCGCTCCCAGCCGCTTCCACCCAGAGCAGCCATCGATCTTAAAGAAGCAAGCCCGTTTGAATAAGCTTTGCATCGCCTGAAACGGATTCAGCCTCCCTGGTGCTAGGCTCCCCACAATGAGCTCGCCACAACATTAAGCTCCAAGCGGTTCACAACTATTTTCAACTTTCTTTTCCACCTAAACCACTGATTCTTTACAAAACCAGCCCGGCCCAAACATGAAGCCCACCACCCCGCCTGCTAATTTCTGCTCAGGACTAAACCCCATGAACAACGATCAGAATCAAGAACCGACCATAGCAAACGAACCATCGACCGTGGCCTCGCACGTAGAATCGAAACCACGTAAGAAAACCATGTCAGAAGCCGCCCTCGCCGCCAACCGCGCCAATGCCAAAAAGTGCACCGGCCCAAAAACCCGCGAAGGCAAATTCAAAGCCAGCCTCAATGCCCTCAAGCACGGATCCTACAGCCACAAATTCGTCGTTAAGACCGAAGATGCCGCTGTCTTTGAGAATTTCTCAAAATCCTTTATCGACGAGTTCCAGCCCGCCACTCCCTCCGAGCTCGAACTGCTACAACAGCTCATCTCCGCCGCCTGGCGCCGCCACCGCATTGCAGAACTCATCCAACTGCGCATCGACAAGGCGATTGATCACGCTTTGGCTGCAACACCCGCGCCAACGCCTGCTGCAGATATCACTCTCAAAGCCTTCGACTCCCTGGAACACGAAAAATCCTCCTTTACCCGGCTGGTAGCTCACGAGTTCCGCCTTGCCGCACTCTTCCAGCGCACCCTGGGCCGCCTCCAGTCGATCCGCGATAAAAAAATCAGGAACGAAACCAAATTCGCCCGGGACCCATTCGCCTTCGCTGCCTGACCCAGTCTTCTACAACCACCCGCAACCCCCGCCCGGGACAGTCCAAAACAACGCCGGGCCTGCTCTTTGACATCCTGCAAGATACGCTGAAAACCAACCAAAGCCCGAACTGTGCCTCGCAAAGCTCCCGTTGCGAGGCACAAGGCCGCCGGGCTCCTCTCCTCAACCATCAGAACGAGGTTGCAACACGGTTACCAATCCAGTAGACTAATAGTTTGTGGCAGCACTGCCGCGCGTTCTTGCGTGCACTCAGCGCTGAATTCTCCACAGTTTGATCCGCCCTTAAAGGAAACAGACAGAGTTATGTACGCAGTGATTGAAGCCGGCGGTAAGCAGTATCGTGTTGCTCCCGGCGATCTCGTTCGAGTGGATACGCTGAGCGCCGAACCAGGCGCCGAAATCGAATTGGGCAAAGTTTTGATGGTCGCCGGCGACTCCGGCATCAAAACCGGAGCTGACGCCTCAGGCGTCAAGGTCACCGGAACCGTTACCAAGCATGGTCGCGGCGTCAAAGTGATCGTCTTCAAGTTCAAGCGCAAAAAGCAGTACAAGCGCACCCAGGGTCACCGTCAGAATTTCACCGAAGTGAAAGTGAACGCGATCGCTTAATAGCGAACGCACGAGGGAGTTAAAGAGCAATGGCAAGTAAAAAAGGCGCCGGCAGTAGTAGAAACGGGCGCGATTCAAATAGTCAACGACTCGGTGTCAAGCGCTTCGGCGGAGAAGTCGTCTCCGGCGGTTCCATCCTGGTCCGTCAGCGCGGCACCCGCATCAACCCCGGCGAAAACGTCGGCGTAGGCAAAGACTTCACCCTCTATGCCCGCATCTCCGGCATCGTCGAATTCCGCGACCGCGGCCGTATGGGCAAGTTCGTCAGCATCAAGGAAGTTAGCGTTAACTAAATTCCGCTGATCAGGATTCTGGTTCGGCCGCCAGCACTACGCTTGGCGGCCATTATTATTTTCGGGCATTAAATCCTATGGTTCACTCTTCAAAATTCATCGACGAAGCAAAAGTCTACGTCCACGGCGGCGACGGCGGCAATGGCTGCTCCGCTTTCCGGCGCGAGAAATTCGTCCCGCGTGGCGGCCCCAGCGGCGGCGACGGCGGCCGCGGCGGCGATGTCATTTTTGAAGCCTCCCGCCACTACAACACCCTCTTCCATCTCCGGATGAACCCGGAACATACCGCCGACCGTGGCCGCCACGGCGAAGGCTCCAACCGCACCGGGCGCAACGGCGACTCCCTAGTAGTCAAAGTTCCCCTCGGCACCGTCGTCTTCGATTGGTACACCGGCGAGCAGTTCCACGATTTCACCTACGACGGCGAACAGTTTGTCGTCGCCCGCGGCGGTCGTGGTGGCCGTGGTAACCAGCACTTCGCCACCCCCACCCACCAGGCCCCTACCGAAAAAGAAGACGGCATCCCCGGCCAGAAGCTCACCCTCCGGCTCGAAATGAAGCTCCTCGCCGACGTCGGCCTCGTCGGCTTCCCCAATGCCGGCAAAAGCACCCTGATCTCCCGCCTTTCTGCCGCCAAGCCAGAAATCGCTCCTTACCCCTTCACCACTAAAGAACCTGTCCTTGGCGTTGTCTCCATGGATGAATTCGGCCGCGAAACCTTCATCATGGCCGACATTCCCGGTCTCATCGAAGGCGCTAGTGAAGGCCACGGCCTTGGCATCACTTTCCTGCGTCACGTCGAACGTACCCGTGTCCTCCTCCACCTGATCGACCTCTCCGACTTCAACGAAGTACGCCCCGTCGAGGCCTATCACATCATCCAGAACGAACTCGCCAGCTTTAGCGAAAAGCTCCTCGACAAACCCCAGATCGTTGTCGCCACCAAGCTGGACTCCTTCCAGGACCCCACCCGCCTCGAAGAACTCCAGGCCTTCTGCGAAGAAAAGGGCCTGCCCCTCCACTCCATCTCCGCAATCACGGGTCAAGGCCTCAAGAACCTCCAGCGCGACACCTGGGCACTGGTCAAGGCCGCTCTAGACGCCCCGCAGGTTAACGACCCCGACGACGAGCCCGACACTGATCAGGACGATCCCGAGAGCCTGCTTCAGCTTTAACTCGCTCGCTCCCTGCCCCATCCGCAAGCCCACAAATGTGCCCACCAGCGTTGCGCCTAAAAAGCTCAACGCGAGGCCAAGCACCGCCCCCCACTGTGCAGACTGCTGCACCGCCCCCGTCAGGCTATTCACAGCAATCACAGGCAAGGACGTAGCCGTCGCCCGCCTCGCATCGAGGCCCCCAAAAGCAATCAGCGCTGGCACCAGCAAAAAGCCGCCCCCCACCCCAAGCAATCCAGTCAATACGCCAACGATAGCCCCCGCCAGAATCGACACCCCAACCCGGCTCTTCCCCACACTGCTGTCCCCGGCTTTCTGGAACATTCTCAGTCCGGCCAGCATCACCAAACCCGCAAAACACAACATCAAAACCCTGGGCTCAATCTGGTCCGCCAGTATCGACCCAAGCTTGGTGGCAGGCATCCCGGCCGCTCCGAAAATCAAAACTTCTTTCCACTCCAACCGGCCAGAGCGCCACTGCAACAGCGCCCCAACCAGCGCCGCCGTCCCCACCACCAACTGCGATACGGCAACCGCCTGCCTCACCGGCAACATAGCTCCATACACAAGCAACGGTAGAGCCAAAATGGCGCCCCCGCTACCGAGGGCGCCAAGAACAATACCGATCCCGACGGCAAGGGGCAATATCGCAAGGTATTCAGGCACCAGGATTGGCGTCTTTCCATGCAATCTCCAGCCGGATCCGCTCGCTGGAACACATCAGGGTACACAAACGCTCCACCACCGGGTCGGCGACAAAGTAGATCACCTCAAGCCCCGCCTTGCGCCGCCCCACCAGCGCAGCGTCATACAAAGCCTGCAGGTGCCGGCTCGCATTCGATTGCGTCAACCCGGTCGCCTCCACCAATGACTTCACACTGCGTTCCCCCATCAACAATTCCTGCAGAATGCGCAGGCGGGAGGGTTCGCCCATCGCCCGAAAGCGTTGGGCAATAGACTCCAGAAATGCATCTGGAATAGCTGCCTTTTGAGTTACCACTTGTATGATTATCCCTTCACTCCAGCCTTCCGCAAAATAGTCATCATCGGGCACCAGTTCGTAAATGCCGATTGAAACAGATTCAACCCAACAAAAGCGGTAAACCAATACCAGCGTGGATCGACAAGACTACCCAATGCAACACTCGCCATAACAACCACCCCGGCAATCATTCTCAACATCTGTTCTACGTTCATCACACTCTCCTCAATTGTTTTTGAATTAGGTAATAGACAACAGGAACCGTCACGCGCGACAGCGCAAGCGAAGCAATCTCGCCCGCCATCAAAGCGATTGCCAGCCCCTGAAAAATCGGGTCAAACAGAATTACTGCTGTGCCCACCACCACCGCCGCCGCGGTCAACATCATCGGGCGAAACCGCACCGCTCCGGCATCGATCACCGCCAGGTCCAGCGGCATCCCTTCCTTCAGCCTCAGCTCGATAAAGTCCACCAGGATAATCGAATTGCGAACCACAATCCCCGCCCCGGCAATAAAGCCAATCATCGAAGTCGCCGTAAAAAACGCCCCCATCATGGCATGAGCCGGCAGAATCCCGACCAGCGAAAACGGAATCGCAACCATAATCACCAGCGGCGTAATGAAGCTCTCAAACCACCCCACCACCAGCACATAAATCAGCACCAGTACCGCCGCGAACGCGATTCCCAGATCGCGGAACACCTCATAAGTGATGTGCCACTCCCCGTCCCACTTCATCGAATACCTTGAAGTATCAAACGGCTGCCGTGCCACATACTGTTCAATCGTGTACCCATACGGCTTGTACTTTTCAATCTCGGGCCCCACGGCCAGCACTGCATACACTGGGCTCTCGATCTCGGCCGCCAGGTCTGCCGTCACATAAGTCACCGGCATCAGATTCTTGTGATAAATGTTACGGGCCTCACGCGTCGAAACCACCGTCGTCAGCTCCGCAATCGGCACCAGCCCACCGCTGGCTCCCGCCACCCGCATCTGCCGGATCCGTTCGAGATCCATCCGGTCCTGCTTGGCCAGCCGCAGCGCAATCGGCACTGGTTCTTGCTCCTTCTCCTGATGCAGAATCCCGGCGCTCTGCCCCATAGTCGCCATCCGGATACTATCGGCAATCGCGCTCTCGCTAATCCCGTGCAGCCCAGCCTTTTCGCGGTCGATCTTCAGATACTGTTTGGGCTGTTCGGCCTCGACATACCAGTCCACGTCGACCACGCCGCGCGTCTTCTCAAAGATCTTCATCAACTCAGCCGCCACCGCACGCTGCCCATCCTGCGTTGGGCCATACACCTCGGCCACCAGCGTCGCCAGCACCGGTGGTCCCGGCGGCACCTCGGCCACCTGGATCTTTGCCCCCAGCGTATTGGCCAGTGGCAACAGCCGCGCCCTTACCTGCTTGGCGATCTCATGGCTCTGCTGCCTGCGCTCATCCTTGCCCAGCAGATTCACCTGGATGTCCGCCACATTCGCCCCGGCCCTCATGTAGTAATGCCTTACCAGTCCATTGAAGTTATGCGGCGCGGCCGTCCCGGCGTAGGTCTGCGTATGCACCACCTCAGGCTGCTTGGCCGCCTCGCGAGCCAGAATCTGTGCCACCCGCTGCGTCTCCTCAAGCGCAGTGCCCTCCGGCATATTCAGAATCACCTGAAACTCGCTCTTGTTGTCAAAGGGCAGCATCTTCACTTCCACCAGGTGCAAGGGGAAAAGCAACATCGAACCCACCAGCAACACCACAACCACAAACAGAAAGCCACCTGTATAGACCGGCTGATGCAGTAGTTTGTCCATCCACCGCCGGTACAACCTGGTCACCAGATCTTCACGCTCATCATGCACGCCATGCATTGCATGTCCATCAAGCAGCTTCACCGCCGCCCACGGCGTCACCAGAAACGCTACGATCATCGAGAACACCATCGCCGCCGTAGCCCCGATCGGAATCGGCCGCATATAAGGCCCCATCAACCCACCCACAAACGCCATCGGCAGAATCGCCGCAATCACCGCCAGCGTCGCCAGAATCGTCGGGTTCCCTACCTCGTTGACGGCTTCGATCGCAACCTCAGAAAAATCTCGCGTTCGGTTCTCCGGCAACCGCGCATGACGCACGATGTTCTCTACCACCACAATCGCGTCGTCCACCAGAATGCCGATCGAGAAGATCAAGGCAAACAAGGTGATCCGGTTCAAGGTATAGCCGTAGAGGTAAAACACCGTCAGCGTCAGAGCAAGCGTCACCGGCACGGCCGCAAATACCACCAGCGATTCCCGCCAGCCCAGCACAAACGCAATCAGGATCACCACCGACAAAACCGCAATCCCCATGTGCTTCAGCAACTCATTGCTCTTCTCGGCTGCCGTCTCGCCATACTGCCGGCTCAGCGTCACCTCAACATCAGAAGGAATTACCCGGCCCTTGGCCAACTCCACCTTTTCCAGCACCTGCTCGGCCACCGTAATCGCATTGGCCCCCTTACGCTTGGCAACAGCAATCGTCACGGCCGGCTCAGCCGATTCCCGCGATTGATGAAACACATACTCGCTCATCTCCGCGCCGGTATCCTCGACCTTGGCAAGATCACGAAGGTAAACGGCCTTACCCCCAACAGCACCCACCACCACTGCCTTCAGATCGTCAGCACTCCGTAAAAAGTCGCCTGCCTCAACCACCCGCTCCTGGTTCTCGCGATGGATCCGCCCGGCCCCAAACCGCTGATTGCTACCACCAATCGCCCTCCAGATCTTCTCTGCCGGAATCCGGTACGCGTCCAGTTTCTCAAGGTCGAGCGTCACCCGCATCTCGCGCCGCTGTCCGCCAATCAAGTTCACAGTCGAGACATCAGTCACTTCCTTGATCGAGTCTTCGAGCTGGCTGGCCACCCGCCGCAATTCAAACGGTCCATAGCGCTTGCTATGTAGAGTGAGCGCAAGAATCGGCACATCGTCGATCGACCGCAACTTCACCAGCGGCGGAGGGAAACCGGAATTCGACGCCAGCTTCTGATTCAGTTTGACGATACTCGCGCCTTCATCCTCGCCCACCTTGAAGCGCACAATCACCAGCGCCTGGCCAGGCATCGACGTCGAGTACACATACTCAACACCCGGAATCTCCCACAGCAACTTCTCAATCGGCTTGGTCAGCCGTTGCTCGATCTCCACCGGAGAAAGCCCCGGCATCGCCACCATCACATCCACCATCGGCACCTGGATCTGTGGCTCTTCCTCGCGAGGTAACATCCATACCGCGAACACACCCAGCGCAAGCGAAGCACCCATAAACAAGGGTGTCAACTTCGAATGTACAAAGGCCGCTGCGAGCCGGCCTGCAGGCCCTAATTTGTGAGTCATTGCGACACCTCAACCGCCGCCCCGTCCACCATCTCGGCCGGCCCCTTCACCACCACCTTTTCTCCAGCTTTAAGGCCAGACAACACCTCGCGCCTGCCCCCATTCACTTCGCCTACCGATACCATGCGCGAGCGCGCCTTCGCGCCCTCAACCACAAACACCATCTGCATCTGCCCGCTCTCCCGTACTGCAAGCGCGTCCACGGTCAACATCTCCCGCTCACCAACGGCCCATTCCCCGCGAGCATACGCACCACTGCGCAAGCCCTGCATCACCGGCAGATCCGCCTTCACCGTCAGGCTCCTCGTTGCCGCATCGAGCGAAGGGACAATCTCGGTCACCTTCACCTCAACGGCCTCGCGATCCTCCACTACCACTCGCAAAGGCAACCCCAGCTTCATTCGCGAAGCCTGAGATTCTTCTACCTGCAACGCCACCCGAAACCCGCCAGACGCCTCGATCGTAAGCAGCGGCACACCCGGCAATGCCATAGCACCCACTGCCGCCATCTTCTCCACCACCACTCCGGCAAAGGGTGCCACCAGCGTCGCATAGCCACGCTGCGTAGTGGCTGAACTCACCGCCTGATCTCCCTGGGCAATCCTTGCTTCCACTTGAGCTCGTCTCGATTGCGCCATCGCCACCGCAGACTCTGCCTGCTTCACCCGCGCATCGGCTTCGTCCATCTCCTGCTGTGCGAGCGACTTTCGATCAAACAACTGCTTCAGCCGCGCCTGCGTCGAGCGAGCCAATTCCAGCTGCGAGCGCGCTGCTTCAATCCCTGCCGCGGTTTCTGGTAATGCACTCCGGGCTTCAAGCCTTGCAGCTTCAGCTTGTGCCGCCCCTGCCTGCAGTTGCTGCGAATCGATTACCACCAGCGTCTGCCCGGCCCGCACACTTTGCCCCGGCTCCACAGTCACCTGACGCACCAAACCCATCACCTGCGCGGCAATCACACTCCGCGTTCGCGCCTCGACCGTGCCACTCGCCTTAGCAGTCAAAGCAGTCATCCCGCCGCCCACCTCAGCCACTTGAACCTTCACCGGCGCAGCCGTAGCCGCGTCCTTCTTCTCATGCTGCGTCGAGCAGGAAGCCAGTAAAACCAATGCCCACAATGTATGTTTCATTACTGCAATACCTCCGAATCAGGTCCTAATTTACCCAGTGCCGCAGCATGGTTCAGTTGTGCCGACCGCACCCCGTGTTGCGCCACCAGCAGCCGCAACCGCGCCTCCGTCATCGCCGTCTCTGTCCGCAGAAGTTCGGTCACATTCGCCAGGCCCGCCTCATAACGATCCCTCGTAATCCGCAAGCTCTCTTCGCCGGCCGCTATCGCAGACTGAGCTGTCTCCACCCGCGCCCGGCTTGCTTCAAGCATCGTCTCCGCCTGCATCACTTCAACTTTCACCTGCCGCTGCATCGCCTTCTCGCTAGCCTCGGCCGCCCGCTGCGTCTCCACTGCCATCCGCACTCGAGCCCGGTCTGCTCCGCCCGAATAAGGAGTCCACCGGAAGGTCACACCAGCCATCCAGTTCGCCCCGGCTCGCGTCACAAATCGTTGCCGGTCCGCTTCAAAGCCGACCCGCAAGCCCACCTGCGGCAAGTAAGCAAGTCTCGCCATCTCACCCTGTTGCCTGGCGGACTCTACCTGCAAGCGGCGCTGCTCCACCTCGGGCCGCTCTGCCAAACCGTTTTCGATCTGTTGCGCACCAAGGCTCAATCCTGTGGTCAATTCAAACGTGGCATCGTCGGTTGCCCCAACCAGTTCACCCAACACTCGCTCAGCAATCTTTGCCTCTGCTCTGCGCAGCAACAACTGCTCCTGCATCCCTGCCAGATGCACCTTCACCGATAGAGCATCGGCTGCCGTCGAGCGCCCTGCATCTCTTACTGCCTCCGCCTGCCGCAAGTCTGCCTCGGCGGCCTTCACCGCTTGCTCGGCCACCGGAATCGCTGCTCGCGTCAATTGAGCGTCCAGGTAGGCACGGGCTGCCCGGCTCGCCATCGCCAGCTCAACCTGTCTCACCCCCGCTTGCGATGCCTTCCTGCCCGTCTCAGCCATCTCTACAGCCTTGCGAGTCCGCCCTGCATCCCACAAAACCTGCTCAGCACTTACCAGAGACTGAAAGTTGTTCAGAAAGTCCGGCCGGTTCAACGAATCAATCGCAAAGTTCTGCAACCCAAACTGCCGCTGCGTCAGCAACGACCCGAACACGAAGACAGGGTTGTTAGACCTTGCCCAACTCTCCTGGTAATCCACCTTCGGCAGATACCCTGCACGCGCCTCCGGAATCTTCTCAGCAGAGGCTTTTAACATCGCGCGGGCTGATTCGATATTCGGGTGGCTGGCAACCGCCCGCCTCACAGCATCCGCCAGCGTCAACGGCTCAGCAGCCTCAACTTCAACACCAGCAACCAGAAGCACTAAAATCAGTCTCTTCATGACTTCACTATATGCGCATTCGCTCATATAGTCAATGGAAATTCTTATCTCCAGACGCAACAACGCCGGTCGTTACCCGACCGGCGTTGTTTCATCTGTAATGGCTTCTAGTTTTCAGGCATGTAGGCTGGAAACGACTCGCGGGCGATGATTGCATTCGGAGAGACAATCTGGGGGTTCGAGGCAAAGTAGCGAGCTTCATTGAGCTTGCGGAAAACCTGCCCCGCAACGCCACTGGCTACCGGTCCGCTTACCAGCTTCCCACCGGTCAACAATACCGTAACCACAAGCTTGCGGTCACCCACTTCGTTGAAGCTGCCAAACCATCCAAGGTGTGTCTTGTGATCGGAGTGCGTGCACGTACCCGTCTTGCCGAAAATCGGCTCATGATCTTCATACCCGGCTCGCCGTCCAGACCCAAAGTTCACAGAACCTTCCATCCCGGGGCGAATCTCCTGGATCGCAGTTCCAATGTTTTCGATCTTCCTCCGCACCTGAGGTACAAAGGTCTCGATCTCGGCTTGCGTACGCGGATACTGTAAGTAGTACATCGTCCCGCCGTTGGCAACCGTCGTAAGGATCGAACTCAACTGCAGTGGAGTCAGGTTGATCCCGTCCCCAAAGCTTGTCATCATACCAATGCCGCTCGGCACTTCTTTGCCAGGCCAGATCCCGGGCTGTTCGCCAGGAATGTTCAGTCCTGCAGTTTCGCCAAGCCCCAGAAGCTTCGCGTAATACGAAATCTTCTCATAGCCAAGCTTGCGGCCAATCGAAGCAAAATATGGATTGTTGCTACGCGCCATCGCCGTCGTCATATCGAGATAATCCCTGCGGCCCAGCTTTACTACCTTGTCCCGGTTGTACTCGCCTTCCATCACCCCGGCCACACCAGCCAGAATTTTGATGGTTGAACAAGGCTGAAATCCATTCTGCAGTACCAGCTTCTGGTTCACCATGCTCAGGATCCGGCCGTTGCTGGCATCAGAAACCACCACCGCACCATTCAATCCGTTCAGAGCTTCTACCGCCGCCCGGCGAATTGTCAGATCTTCCCCATCAATCACATCGCCTTCGGTAGCGTCAGCAAAGTTGGGAACCGTCCAGAATCCTGCGTAAGGACTATTGCGTTGACGAAAGCGGGAAACAGGTGCACGCCCTTTGGTCAGTGAAGCTTTCTTCAAGACAGGCGCTCTTCTTGCGGAAGCAATTCTCGTGGCTGCCACTCTTTTCTTGGCGACCACCTTCTTAGCGGGACTCTTTTTCGCAGTGGCCGCCCGGACAACCCCGGGCGCTACGATTGAGAGCAATGCTAGCAGTGCAGTGATGAATACTCTGTTAAAGGCCATGCTGTCCTTACCAGTCCTATCGGCGGTTTTGGCCTGAACCATAATCCACCCAGGTCTGCTGCTTTGGAATGTGCCGTCGACGGAGACAGCGCGAACAAATCCAACCTTAACAAAAGATTGGCCTTATGGCAATCTATGAAATTTCATAAGGCCCTGTCAAGTAATTTTTTACGCCAAGCCCAAAGCCACGGGGCCTTTCTTGACAATTTCTTCCATGGTCGAAGCGAAGGTATCTACTTCTTCCAGGGTCGTATACACGTTGGGTGTGATGCGTAAGCCGGCATATTCCTTGCCTCTCACGATCGGCACCACCATGATCTTGTGCTTTTCCATCAAGTATTCAGCCAGCTTCGGAATGCTGAATCCCTTAAAGCCCACTGTCCCGATCCCGCAGCTCATTTCAGGGTCATCGCTGGTATGCAGAGTTACACCTGGAAGTTGCTTCAAACGCATCGACCAGCGCTTGCGTAGATACCGCAGCCGGGCCGCCTTGCGTTCCACACCAATCGATTCATGAAAGGTTAAAGCCTCGGTGATCGTATTCCGCTGGCTGGCGGGGTGCGTGCCGATTTCTTCAAACTTACGGATGTTATTGGCCATTGACTCCGGTGCTGCCATCAGCGGCCAGATCTTCTTGATGTTCTCTCGTTTCACATACAGAAAGCCTGTGCCCACAGGCGCCAGAATCCACTTATGCAAACTCGTACCGTAGTAGTCACAATCCAGATCATCGCGCTTGAACGGAAACTGCCCAAACGCATGAGCCCCATCCACAACCACTTCAATCCCGCGAGCGCGCGCCATCTGCGAAATCTTCTTTACCGGGAAAATCTGCCCGGTCAGGTTCGTGATGTGGCAAATGTGAATGACTTTGGTCTTGGGCGTAATTGCCTTCTCGATCAACTCAGCCAGGTAGTCGAGCGAAGGTGCCGGCACGGGGAACGAAATCTGCTTGAGCACAATGCCGTCGCGGCGCTCCCGCTGATTCCAGGTTGTCAGCATGCGGCCATAATCCTGGTTGGTTGTGAGCACTTCGTCGCCACGATTCAGCGTCATACCAAGCTGCACGATCTCCAGGGCTTCGCTCGCATTGCGGGTAATGGCGATCTCTTCCGGATCACAACCAAAACTCTGCGCAAGCCGCCGGCGAACGCTTTCCAGTTCGGGCCCCAGTACCTTCCACATAAAATGGGCCGGGCCCATGTTTGAAATCTCGAGGTAGCGTTTCTCGCTTTCCATCACGATCTTGGGGGATGGGGAAACACCGCCATTATTCAGGTTGATGATATTCCGGTCTACGGTGAACATGTGTCTCACCTGAAACCAGAAGTCTTCGTCTACGGCCAGGGAATCGGCGGGTCTACCGCCTTGTGCTGCCAACGCTGCTTGCAAACGGGGAAGGGCGTCGCCTGAGAATGCAACCGCGGCAATGCCGGCGGCGCGAAATAAGTCTCTGCGATCCATGCCATACAGTAATCCGTAAGCGCACAAGATTGCAAGTATTCCGATGCATTGATAAGATCCCCCAGTGATCTTCCTCTCTCTTACCGGACTCCTGCTTGGTTTTGCCGCTTCCAACCTCGAGATCAAAACCGCAGCCGAGCCTAATTGCGGCCGCATACGCCCGGCACGTCGCAGGCAGTCGATTTCCCGCTGGGGGCTGGACTGTCTTTGATACTCGCCCGCTCCAAAGCTCCTCAAATATCACCGGCACAGCCTGTCCTACGCGACTCTGGGCTTACACACAGCCGCAATCGACACACTTCTCAAACTGGGAGCGAATCCCGAACATAAAGATTCTTTCGGATTGATTTCTTACGATCAATCCAAAGCTGTCACCCAGCTTCCGAGCGAATCGGGCGAAATTTTGAAAGCTCGTCAAAATTTTTCCGCCACTTGATCTAAGTAATACTGATTCTTATGTATTTACTTCAGGGCCTTGTAGTATTGACACTTTTTCTAAGCGTTGCTTTGCCCTCCATTGCTGCTGAAAAGTACAGCTGCTGGGCCAGCAAATTTAATGGTCAGTCAGAAAGTGCTGGGCGAACGGTTCAGATCTTTCTCAGCGTGTATCGGATTCAGGAAGCCGATTTCCCGCCTGCCCCCAGTTTCGGTACTTATCGAATTTGGGAAGGCACTCGAATCCTCGCCGAAGGCCCCTTCCTGCCAAACTACGAAAACAGAAATATGGTGATCCCCATCGGGGTTCCTTCGCCTGGCTGGCATAGCCTACGGTCTGAATATTTCGACACTTCCGGGCGCTACTCGCGTTGTGACACTGACAATTTTGTCTTTTTTATTGGATCTGGAAACCCTCCGAGCTCCTTTCTCGAAGCTCCCGGCGGCGAGGTTTTTTTCGACGAACCACACTCCCTCCATATTGCTGCCGCTGCGGAACTAACTGGCACCTATCAGAACTCAAGACTCCAAACGGTTAATCCGGTTACGAAGGAAATTCTGTTCTCTGAGGCCAAGGATTACCTCGTTGCCAACACGGTCCCACGCCTATCCTCTCCACAGTCTCAAACCACTGTCCTGCCGATCCAATTGGAGCTCTGGAACCGCTCAAACAACTCACTTGCCTTTCGAGACCCGGTAATCCACCGCATTACTTTCATTCATCGCACGCGGCTTCGAGTGTTCACTGTTGTCAACAAAACCGAATTCGGTGATTCAGACTCCTTCGAACTTCAAGCCAATTTCACGTCCGGCAAGTTCACTAGCGCACGACTCTTCGGTCGTCTGGAGTGGTTTGATGGTGCCCTTAAGATTGGTGAACAAATCTTCGACGGAAAAACCTTTGATTGGGAGCCGCTCTTCCTGCGCCGACAATTTGAATCGCCCGGCATGCACAGCTACCGGGTGGAATATACCGCCGCACCAGTCTCTGCAGCCAATCCTTTCCCGGTTCCTTCAGGCATCAGCACACCCCTAGTCGTCAACATAGCTGCCCCGACACAGTTGACACTCGGCGGCGACGGCCTGACAGCAGCAGACGCAAATTCAATCATTCGCCTTCGCGCGCAGCTAAGCAGCCGGGCTGGCCCTGTGCCGCTGGGTCAGATTGAATTCGCCCTTAATGGCGCGGTGGTTGGCTCTGTGCCAGTTGTCAATGGCGCCGCTTCGCTTGAGCTGCGCAACTTACCCTCCGGCAACTATCGAGCGGAAGCGAGGTTTTCCTCTACAGGTGGTTATCTATCGAGTAGAAGCGAGATCAGCTTCAACATCGCCGCTGGAATCACGATCCGCCATGCCGCAAGCGGCAGCTCAAGTCTCGCCCCAGGGGCACTTGCCAGCCTTTACGGCACTTCAATCTCAAGCCAGACAATCGTGAATCAGGCGGCGACGCCTCCATCTAACTTGGGCGGCGTATCGCTGCAACTGCGAGATAGTAGTGGCCGCATCGCCTCGGCTGGCCTTTTGTATGTCAGCGCAACACAAATTAACTTCCTCGTGCCCGACAATCTCTCAGCCGGGGCAGCTACCCTAACGATCAATCTCGCGGGCCGGCCACCAATACAGACAAGCGTCGATCTCCGCGCATCGGCCCCAGGGCTTTTCACCATGAACGGGATCAGACTCGCAGCGGGTGTAATGGTGATCCGTAACACCGAGGGTGAAACATCTCAGCAAGACCTGTTCGATTGCTCCAGCGGCCTCTGCCGGGAGCGCACGATTCGCCTTCCTGGCAATCTCGAAGCAGCCGTGCTCGTTCTCTATGGCACGGGCTTCAAGAACATTGGAAATCTGGCGGCTGCGCAAGTCAACACCAGCCCTGCCTCGATTTTGTACGCCGGGCCTCAAGGCCAGTTCCCGGGCCTCGACCAACTCAACATCCTCTGGCTTCCCCAATGGAGAGGCCGTTTCAATCTGATCCTGAGCGCGGGCTCATCCAGCAGCAACACTGTGGAGTTATCCATCGAATGAAATTCTGGATTCTACTTACCCTTGCCCTGCCCTGCTGGGCAGCCGATCTCACTCTCGCCGCTTTGTCATTTAACGAACGCGATCTGCGTCAGACTCCCTGCTTTCGCAGGCGGCACATTCAACCCAAATGCCCTCTACGGTTCAATCTTCTACCACTGGCGGGAATGGCTTATCACTTCGTTTATGGAGGAGCGTCTGGCCGGCCAAGACCCCTTCCGATAGCGCCTCTGGGCCTGCAAGTGTGAAGTCGGCACAAGGCTGATTGCGAATTGGTCGGTTGGCCTGCGCGCTGGGGTGCAACGAGACACACTAAAGCATGTCCTCAGCCCGTTGATAGCGATTCAATTGAGCGCAAAGACGGTCAACTGAAAACCAGCCTTCCTGTGCAAGAGTAATTGAGACTTAGACAGATGTGACAGCTTAAAGTTCTGCTTAAACTTCTATCGGCACCGAGGCTTGCCGGAATCCTGAAATCTCACCCGTATTCTGACCGCAATTCATTCAAGCAATACTATTTCCTATGGGTTCACTTCGAGCGATTTTCGTTTCCGTTGCATTTTTGCTAGTTGCCCTGCCACTATCTGCTGCCGAGAAATTCACTTGTTCAGTAGGCAAACTCAATGGGAACTCCGGTAGCGCCGGGCAATCCGTTCAGGTCGTCCTAAATGTCTACCGCATCCAGGAAGAGCCATTCCCGCCTGTCCCCAATTCTGGCACCTTTCGCATTTGGGAAGGCTCCCGCATTCTCGCGGAAGGGCCTTTCCTGCCCGACTTCGAAGCCAAATTCATGCGAATCCCCATCGGCATCCCTTCACCCGGTTGGCATGTCATTCGTGCTGAATACTTTGACACTTCTGGCCGCAACTCGCGTTGTGACTCCGATAGATCCGTCTTCTTCATTGGATCCGGCACACCGCCTGCTTCCTTCCTCGACCCCGCAGGCGGTGAAATCTACTACGATGAGGGTTACTCCCTCCTTCTCGTCGCTCCAGCCGCGCTAACTGGCACCAGTGAGAACGCAACACTTCATACCGTGAACGCGAGTACGAATGAAATCATGTTTGTCGATTACAATCAAAATCTTGTCTTTACCGGCTTTGTCCCAAGCCCCTACGTGCAACAGGCTCAAACCACTGTCATCCCGGTCCGGTTGGAACTCTGGAACAGCGCAACCAAAACACTCGCATTTCGCGACCCGGTGATCTACCGGTTTACTTTCATGCAACGCACCAGGCTGCGTGTGTCAACGGTAATCAACAAAACGGAATTCGAAGATTCCGACTCGTTTGAGTTGCAAGCCAGCTTCACAACCAAAAAAACCTCCGGCACACCTCTATACGGTCGCCTGGAGTGGTTTGACGGAGATCGAAAAATCGGCGAGGAGACCTTCAATGGGAAGTCTTTAACTTGGGAACCATTCTTTCTGCGCCGCCAATTTGAATCACCCGGCACTCACAACTACCGCGCAGAATATACGACCGCACCAGCTACTGCCACCAATCCTATCCCGGTTCCTTCGGGCCAAAGCACACCACTCAGCGTCACGATTGCTGCCCCGACGCAGTTAACACTGAGCGGCGACGGCTTGGCGGCAGCAGATGCCAACTCAACAATTCGCCTTCGCGCGCAGCTCAGCAGCCGCAGCGGCCCGGTGCCTCTGGGTCAGATTGAATTCGCCCTGAATGGGGCTGTAGTTGGTACCGTGCCTGTTGCGAATGGCTCAGCTTCGCTCGAGCTTCGCAGCTTGCCCTCAGGTTCATATAGAGCGGAAGCGCGGTTCTCCTCCACAGGCGGTTATCTATCGAGCAGAAGTGAGCTCAGCTTCAATATTGCCGCTGGCCTTACGCTCCGCCATGCGGCAAGCGGCAGCTCAATTCTCGCCCCAGGCGCACTGGCCAGTCTTTACGGCAGCGCACTCTCTAGCCAGACAATCGTAAACCAGTCGGCCACGCCGCCCTCCAGCCTCGGCGGCATATCCATGCAATTCAGAGATGCTTCCGGCCGTATTGCCTCGGCTGGCCTTCTGTATGTCAGCCCAACGCAAATCAACTTCGTCATTCCAGACAATCTCTCTGCCGGCGCAGCGACACTCACCATAAATCTCGCAGGCCGCCCACCCGTGCAGACACCCGTCGATCTCCGCTCATCGGCCCCAGGACTTTTTACGATGAACGGGGTCAGGCTCGCAGCAGGAGTTATGGTGATTCGTAACACGGAGGGCGAAACATCCCAACAAGATCTCTTCGATTGCTCAAGCGGTCTCTGCCGCGAGCGCACCATCCGCCTCCCCGGCAATCTCGAACAAGCCGTGCTCGTTCTCTATGGATCGGGCTTCAGGAATATTGGAAATCTGGCAGCGGCACAAGTCAACAACACCCCTGCCTCGATCTTGTACTCCGGCCCTCAAGGCCAGTTCCCGGGCCTCGACCAACTCAATCTCCTCTGGCTTCCGCAATGGAAAGGCCGATTCAATTTGATCCTGAACGCGGGCTCAATAAGTAGCAACGCAGTGGAGTTATCCGTCGAATGAAATTCTGTATTCTTCTTTCTCTCGCCCTGCCCTGCTGGACAGCCGACCTCACCCTCACAGCCCTGTCATTTAGCGAGCGCGATCAGCGCTATGTAACGGCAGGAAGCCAGATTCGTCTGCGTGGATTTACCGTCCGAGATCCTGACACTTCGAGGGCAGCCTGCCCCGGCCAACTCACGCTCTTTGTGAATGGCCGCCAAATCCTGCAGCAACCAACGGGAGGCAGCGACAGATTCGAAATCTCTTTTCTGCCACAAACTCCAGGCTGGCAGGAAATGCTGCTGGAGTACCGGGACCCAAGCGGACAGTGCGCACCCTCACGCTTGTGGGACGTTGCCCATTCCGGTCCGCTGGGCGCGCCTTATTACAGGATCTGGCCTTCCAGTCTCACCGTCCGGCTCGGGGAGCACTCACGCATTGCCGGCATCCTTCCACCGGGAACCCCTCCGCTCATGTTTCAGGACTTCTACTTCATTCAACTGGCAGGAATTGGCAACGATTCCAGCTTTTACGCGCTAGATTTCCCGCCTTACTATGAGCGTTCCTTTCCGCACACCTTCACCGAAGATACCGACGTCTCTCCGCGGATCGTCCTGATGTATGGCTCGATCGCGGCTCCAATCATCACTCTGGCCAACCCGAACCTTCGCTTCCTGCGTGATGGAGTCATGCGACTGGAAACCGTCACTGGCCAAACCGCAGTAACAAGCTCTCAGGGGTTAGAACTTATAGCCAGCTTCGACAGTGTCCCTACCCAAATCCGCAATGCAGAACTCGTCTGGTACGACGGCAACACCATTCTTGCTCGGTCACCGGCTTCAGGCAGACCACAGCAATTGCGATTGCCAGCTCTGTCGAGCGGCCGCCATGCACTTCGAGTAGAAATTCGCAGCAGCTCAAGCGCGCTGCGAGTGGACAGCAACATTTTCAATCTCGATATAAACCCGACAAGCCGCCTGACGCTAAGTGCAGCACCTGCAGCCGGCGTCGGTGCCATTACAGATACCGACCGCATCACGCTGATGGCCCGCGTCGAAAGCGACGGACGGCCAGTCTCGGCAGGCGAAGTTGAATTCCTGCTGCGTGCTGCGAACGGCAGTGCTTTGACTGTCGGAAAATCCTCGCTGCGGGATGGAGTCGCCCGCCTTGAATTGAGCAATCTTGCTACCGGTGCTTACCAGGCCATCGCGCGGTTTACCGGCACAGGCGGAATTGGCAGCAGCGAATCGACGGTGGACTTTCGCGTCGATAGCGGTCTTTCTCTCAGAAATGCAGCCAGCGGCGCTGAAGGTCTTGCGCCAAATGCAATCGCCTCACTTTACGGCAGAAACCTAACGACTCAAACCATCTCATCTCCAGATTCCCCAACCACGCTAGGAGGAATTCGTATTGAGTTCGAAGACCCTACGGGTCGGCGTTATCCGGCCCGGCTCCTATATGTCAGCCCCGGGCAGGTCAACCTGCTCGTGCCGGATGGACTCGCCCTCGGCAGAGGCCAAATCCTCGTCAATCTGGAAGGCCGCACCACGCTTCGCCTCAACACCCTGATCACCCCATCCGCGCCGGGCATCTTTACGGTCGACGGCCAAAAAATCCCAACGGCCCTTGTAAGCCTCCTTCGCAGGGACGGCTCGCTCACCCAGCAATTCACTTTTCGCTGTCTTCTGGGCGAACCCTGCCGTCCCGAACCCATCGTTCTACCCGAGGACACGACTGAGGCGGTGCTAACGCTTTATGCAACTGGAGTTCGTGCCCAGGCTTCGACGGCTTTGGCGTTAATCGGCGATCAGTTTGTGGATGTTCTTTACGCCGGTGCCCAGCCAGAGTTTCTTGGACTTGACCAAATCAATCTCCGCTTGCCTCTCACGCTGCGCCAGCGAGGTACCTTCGCCCTGGTCTTTAGAACCCGCGAAGCTGCAGCCCAAACCGTCGAACTCAACTTTCGCTAGGCTAAGACTCAGCGCTTCGACTTGTGCTGCCAGCAGAAACGGCTACCTGCTTCTGCATTCCGCACGCATCGCTTGCCGTCGCGCGTGTGCCCCTGACACCGCACCTTCACCGCCATCTTCGCCCCAGGGGCCACAATGGGCTGATTCGCCTCGGCATCCTCTACGTCGTGTAGTTCCTTCTCAAGCAATTCGATCTGCGTCTGCATCTCAAAGGCCTTCACCTTCATCTCGGCAATCTGCTTCCGCAGCGCCAGTTTGTCCGGTTTATCTGTCTGCTGGGCTGCCGCAAACACAAAAACTACGAGAAGGCAAAGAAATCGCATCAGGAAGGAAGTGCCTGAATCCACCAAATCTTCTCAGCTAAATCCTGAAGCTCAGGCCTTCCACTTGTAGTAAAAAAAAGTCAGAGGCGTATTGCCCGTATTCCGTATGTCGTGCATCTGATTCGCAGCCGAATACATCATGCTTCCAGGCCCGACGGCCTTGTCCTTGCCCTTGAGCCCGATAATCCCGGTCCCTTCGGTCACCACCATGATTTCCTCTTCCTCATGAGCATGTGGCGGATGGGGAGTTGTTCCCGGATTGAGCGTGACGCTTCCAGCCACCATCAGCTTCAGTTGATCCGTTGGCCCTTCAAAGTACTTACGGTGCAGACCGAAGGTTTCTTTCACCTCGGTCGTCTCCTTCACGGTGTAGGTGAAGTCCGGCAGCTTCTTCTTGCTCTGTCCCATCATCAGGGCCGGCGCCATCAGTCCCGGCAAAAACTTCCGTCTCGTTGCGTTTTTCATTTTCATTTCCTCTTTGCCAAACAAATGTATCCCAACGTGTAGTCCTTTTGTGGATCGAGCCAGTCCATCCATCCCACAAACAATGCCACCGGAACCACCACCATCGCAGCAAACGGCATCAACCACCAAGGCAGAAACTGCAAACCGTTCATCAATCGCCGCGACAGCAACCGA
This sequence comes from Bryobacter sp., assembly GCA_022843625.1. Classification (GTDB taxonomy): domain Bacteria; phylum Acidobacteriota; class Terriglobia; order Bryobacterales; family Bryobacteraceae; genus Bryobacter. The sequence goes on from JALHNH010000039.1 coordinate 51,311, forward strand.
AAATACCCGCCCCCGGGATCAAGCTTCACTACATCCCAGCCATTGGTTTCCAGCAACCGTCTCACCCCAAACTTCGTAAATCGCCAATAGTCATGGGGATGCTGATGCACTTCCCATTCGTGCGGCACCACCAGATACAACTTCGCTCCGCTCCGCCCGACTCGGGCCATTTCGGCAATTGCCGCCCCGGGCTCAGTGACATGCTCCAGAGTCACAACACTTACAAATGCTTCAAAACTGCCGTCCCCAAAAGGCATCCGTAACAAGTCTGCCACGCAATCCAGCTGAGAATAATTCCAATCCACATCCCCTACACCCAGGTCAACGCCAACATACTTTTGCCTCCCAAAATACTCGCGATATTGCCCCTCCCCAGCTCCTGCATCCAGCACCGCGCATCCCTCAGGCAAGGCCTGGGCAAACTCCGTAACCCCATCTACAATCAAAGTCTCAAAGTAGAAAATCTCGCGCCGCAACCAACCGGGGACCAGTTTTCTTAAACCCGCATAACTCATGGCTTCTTCCGCGCTTCTACCATCACCGTGCTTCCGGCCCGGCAAAGCGCTTCAACAATACTCACAGGAAGCGCCGCCACCATCAAGCCAAGATGGACCAGATTTTTGGTCAACCGCTGCGCAGGAGTCTCAGCAATCTTGCGAATCCTCCGCGCCATCGGGTCGAGGCTGGGCGCGATGCTGATCGAATAACCAGCAGGGTTATCCCGCAAGGAAAAATGCTTTGTCCGCACTGGTTCAAATCCGCACTTGTCCAGCAGCACATTCAGATCATTCAGCTTGAAATTGTGCAAATGCCGCGGCACATCGATTCCATTCCAGCTTTCCCCAAAAATTAGAAACTGCCAGCTCGACGCATTCGGCACCTGTATCACCAGTCGTCCATCTGGCTTCAATAACCGGTGTGCCGAAGCCAGATACTCCTCCGGTTTATAGAGGTGCTCCAATACGTGAAACATGCTGAGCACTGACACAGTTTCCTCGCGCAACGGAGCCTGTGTTAGCGTTCCGCAAAAAGCCGGCACACCATTTTGCCCCCAGGCAATGGCTGCCGCATCGAGGGAAAAGTCCGAGCCCAAAACCTTGTGCCCGCGCTCTTTGAGCATTCGCAACAACAGCGCCCCACCGCAGCCAACATCCATTACCAGGCCCTGGCCGCCAGCCCCACGAATCGCCCCTTCCAAAAAGCGGATATGGTCCAGCGACACCAGCCGGCGATAGAACTCTTCAATCGCTGTGATCTTGCCGCCCGAATCGTCGTGCCAGTAGCCGGACGGATAGTAAGTGGCAAGTTCCTCCGGCGTCGGCTTCGGGTAGAGCCGAATCAGCTTGCACCGCTCACACTCCACCACGACAAAGCTTTTCTCAGTCGTGCGGTACAAACGGTCTGTCGCATGAAACAAAGATCGCATCTCCAAAGATCCACACGCCCCGCAAGCGTTGTCAGCCGCAGCTGCGGTCTGTTGTTCTTCGACACTGGAAAAATCGTTCGGGATAATCGTCAATCCTTCAAGCGAGCTTTTTGCTCAATTCCGACAAAGTCAACTGGTACCGACTCAGCAGCGCCACGACTTCCCTGTCGCTCAGCTTCCGTTTTCTGCGCCATGCATTGCGCTTGGTCCACATCTTGCCCAAACCACCAATGGCCTCAAGATCGGCACGCAACAACACGAGCACAAGCTCTATCTTCGCGCGAATCCCCTTCACCTGTCCTGCCTCTCCCTCTCCTCTTGCCCCAGCCCATGCTCCCGCCACCAACCTCATCAAAAAGAACAAAGGATTGAGCACCAGCAACCACAGCGGAAAGTGCTTCGCTGCCAGCCACACCCGGTTGCGTTCAATTAAACGAATTCGGTCAGGGCTCCACTTTCCCATCGTTGCCCCACGCTGGTGATGCACCACGGCATCCGGTGCGTAACGCGCACGCCACCCCGCAGTTCTCCCCCGCAACCCAAGCTCTGCATCATCGGCGTAAGCAAAAAAGTCCTCATCAAAACCACCAATTTCGTCCAGCATCTCTTTCCGGTACATTGCAGCACATCCATCCGGCCACAAAATTTCCCGTGCGGTATCAAACTGGCCACGATCCTGGTCTCCACTTCCCTTCCCGCGGTTCTGACCATCCCAATAAATCCCATGCCCCACTTTGTCGATTACACCTGGCCTGCCGGCCACGAGAATTTTCGACGCTACCATCCCTATTTTGGGGTCCACTTCCATTTCAAGAAGCAGCGCCTCTACCCATTGTGGCTCGGCCACAGCGTCGTTATTCAGTAGCGCAATAAAGTCCCCCTGCGCCGCCGCAATCCCCAAATTGTTACCAGCACAAAATCCCAGATTAGTAGTACTTCTGATCACTTTTGTTCGAGGAAACTCCGCCTCCACCATCTCTGCACTGCCGTCGCCAGAGCCGTTATCCACTACGATACAGTCCACGTCTGTCCAGCTTTGCCGCGCCAGAGACCGTAGGCAATCCCGTAAGAGATTCACCCTATTGAAGTTAACGACAATAATGCTGACTCGACTCAAAGTTCACTTTCGCCCAAACTCATGTATTATAGCGGGTAAGGATTTCTCCAGAAAGCAAATGCAAAGCTTGGGAGTGAGGCTACGCCTCGAACGTCAACGACAGCAGATCGGGATCGATAAGATCGCGGAAGCTACCTGCATTAGCCAGCGCTACCTCGAAGCTATCGAAGCCGACGATCAGTCCTCGCTTCCAGGCGAGTTTTTCTACCGTGCCTTCGTACGCCAGTACTCAAAGTACCTGGGCTGGGATCCAGACGAGATTGAAAAGCAGATCAACATGGTCAGCTCACTTCCGTCTGCCGATCCTGTTGAAACACCTGTAGCCTCCTCGAACAATCTGAGCTTTCACAAAGACCAGCAGATCACCGCTCTGCGAGAAACCCTCAAAGACAAACCAATTCTCCCCGCACAGGACGACGGAAGCCCAAAGGCCTGGTTCGCTTTCGCAGCCCTGGTAATCGTAGGCTGCATCGCGTATTTCGCCTGGCGCAACTTCACCCCGGCACCGGCCGTCACAACAGAAACAGCTTCGGCTCCAGTGAAATCGTTACCCGAACCTCCTCCAGTGCAAAAGCAGGAAGCTACGCCACAACCGCCTGCACCTGTTGCAGAAACGCCAAAAATACCAGAACCCGCTGCGCCTACCACCGCTGCTACTGCGCCTGCCGCTGGAAAATTCGCACTTACCATTCGTGCCAAAGAAACCACGTGGATCCGTCTTACCGCAGATGGGGCAAAAATCTACGGCGGTACGCTGGATGCGGGTCAGGAACGAACCATCAATGCGAGATCGGCCGAACTAATTGTTGGCAATGCCGGCACCCTCGATGTCCTATACAACGGCAAGCCTCTCACTTACGGCAGCAAGGGTGAAGTCAAAACACTTCTCATGAATCCAGAAGGCTGGAAATTCAAACCCAAGCCCCCTCCCGAGCCATCCACAACCCCAGCAGCCGCATCAACCTCTGGCGACACTGCTGCGGGAAGCCTTGCGCCGCGAGCGTTCTAGCAACAACAACTCGCGCCTCCGGCGACGCTTCACTCCAACGTCGATTTTGCGCCAGAATTGCCGCGCATAATCGATAGCTGAGACGAGCGTGAACACAACCGACGCCCACAGAACAATCGTCGTCAGCGGCTGCCACTCAGCATGCTGAAGGCTGGCCATCGCCATCCCTACAGCAGCCACCTGCAAGACCATCTTCGACTTGCCAAGGTCACTGGCCGGGATCATATAGCCTTCGCTCATGGCGATGCTCCGCAGCCCACTGATAGCAAAATCCCGGCCAATAATCAAAATCACCATCCAGGCCGGCACGGCTCTGACTTCCACCAGTGCAATCAATGAAGCCGAGATCAGCAACTTGTCGGCAATCGGGTCGAGCAACATGCCAAGCGTAGTAATCTGGCTCCATTTCCGTGCCAGATAGCCATCCAGCATATCGGTGAAGGCGGCAACCAGGAAAATCACCAGCGCCAGCATTTCATTTCCGAGTGCAACGCCAATGCCCAAAACTGTAAATTCGTAAATACGGTGCTCCTGCACCAGTGCCGCCACCACAAGGGGCACAAAGAAAATGCGGGCTAGCGTTAATATGTTTGGCAGATTCAAGAGAAGGTAGCCCTCAGGATATCAACTCGTAGTTGCCCAATCGCCGCCGCACACTAGCCGAAGCATCGGCCTCGATTTCGCAGTAGTCATCCACAAACTTTTTTGAATACACCCGCGCATGCTCATGCAACATATGTAACGTCGCACCCTCGCTTGAGGGAATCCGCACTCGAATCCGCTCCACCGGGTCCAGTTCCAGCGTATTGTCGATCACCCCAAGTAGACGATCAATCCCCATGCCGCTCATGGCACTTACGCTGATCGTGCTTGCTTCGGCATTGGCATCCTGCAGGATCCGCCGCGACTGCGCAATCACGTCCTGCGGGTAGGTGATCAGGTCCGCCTTGTTCATCACCAGAATCTGCTTCGTCCCCTCAGCGCCAATCTCTTTCAACACGTGCTGTACATGCTCGACATAGCTGGCCGCATGAGGGCTCGATGCGTCGACCACATGCAACAGGAGGGCCGCCTCGGTTACTTCCTCGAGCGTCGCCCGAAAGGCCTCAACCAGTGTCGTCGGCAACTTGCGAATAAAGCCCACCGTGTCGCTCAACAATACCTTCCGCCGCGAAGGCAAAATCACGTGCCGTACCGTTGGGTCAAGCGTTGCAAACATCTTGGCATCAGCCAGCACTGACGCATTTGTCAACCGGTTAAACAAAGTACTCTTGCCAGCGTTTGTATAGCCCACCAAAGCGACAGTAGCCAGGGGCACCCCTTGTCGCTGCTTGCGCTGAATCCCACGCCCTCCGCGCACCTTTGCCAGTTCTGCCTTGATGTTCTTCAGCTTGCGGGCGATCTTGCGGCGATCGCTTTCAAGCTGCGTCTCACCTGGTCCGCGCGTACCAATGCCACCACCGAGCCGCGACATCATGACACCACGCCCAGCCAGTCTTGGCATCAGGTAATTCAGCTGTGCCAATTCAACTTGCAATTGGCCTTCCCGCGTTCGCGCTCGTGCGGCAAACAGATCGAGAATCAGCTGCGTCCGGTCCAGCACCTTGCATCCGATCGCCTTCTCCAGATTGCGCTGCTGTGTAGGAGTAAGTTCGCAATCAAAGAGAATCGTGTCAGCCGCAACAGCACTCACCAGAGCCGCTAGCTCCGTGATCTTACCCGCCCCGATCAGCGTGGCCTTATCGGCATGATCCCGTACCTGAACGACGCTACCGGCAACCGTAGCTCCAGCACTCTCAGCGAGAACGTGCAACTCCTGCAACGAATCCTCTACGGATAACTCGGTGAGCGGGCTCGCCTGCTCTTTTTGCCGGCGCAGCTGCACGCCACAAAGGATCGCAATCTCTGGCAATTAGTTTCCGTTAGGTTCGACGGGAATCGGTGCCGGCCCACCCACTGCTACAGGGTTGCCACCAACATGAGCCTGCTTTGATACCACCACAGTTGAAATGGCGTGTTTAAAAATCAATTGCTCCTGGTTATTCGCCTCAAGGACTACAGAATACTTATCGAAGCTCTTGATTCGTCCCGAAAGCTTTACCCCGCTCATCAGATAAATCGTTAAGTAAGTCTTGTCTTTGCGGGCGTTATTGAGGAAAGCCTCTTGTATGTTTTGCTGTTGTGCCAGCTTTTCCATCTCTTCGCCTCTTTTTCTTTTCGTATGAAGCAAGTGGGCAGAAACATCCCCGTTTCGCTTCAATGCTGATTACAACGATTGTACAACAGGGCAGCCAGCTACACTGTTCTTGGCATGTCTCCCGCAACTCAATCCGCACTGAAGATCGCGAGAGTCAGCATTTTCGCAGGGCTCTTCCTCGCAATCATCAAAATTGCCGCTGGATATTTGGCGAATTCGCTCGCCGTTATCGCCGACGGCATCGAGAGCGCAGGCGACGTAGTTGCCTCGATCATTCTTTGGCTCGGGCTCCGCATGTCGGCCCAGCCACCAGACGAAGATCACCCTTACGGCCATGGCCGTTTCGAGATCCTTGCCGGGCAGGCCATTGGTGCTTTCCTGATCGCCAGCGGAGCGATCCTCGGCTGGCAGGCCCTCCTCCACCTCCGCCAACCGCAATCGACACCACAGTCCTTCGCCATCTGGACCGTCGTCCTTTCGATCATCATCAAACTCGCCCTCGCCCGCTGGAAGAAGTCCGCCGCGCGTGAGTTCCGCTCAGCCGCCCTCGAAGCCGATGCGGCCAACGACTGGCTCGACGTCCTCTCCGGCCTTGTAGCCATCCTCGCTCTGGGCCTGAACCTCTACAACCCCAACCTCTTCTCGCACGCCGACGCAGTTGGTGGGGTCATCATTGCCATCCTTGTTGTCGTTCTCGGCTTCCAGGTCCTTCGTCAGTCCAGTTGGGAACTCCTCGACACCATGCCCTCGCCAGAAATGCTGGCGGAAATCAAAATCTGCGCAAGGGCAGTTCCAGGAGCCCTCGGCATCGAAAAGTGCCTCGCCCGCAAAACCGGCTTTCAATACCACGTAGACCTTCACCTGGAGGTCGCCTCGCACCTTACGGTCGAGAACGCCCACCAGATCTCAGGCGCCGTCCGCTCCGCTATCCGCAAACAAATACCCTGGGTTGCCGACGTCCTCATCCACATCGAGCCCGCTCCATCAGACAATAAAATCGATGGATAACATTCACGTCGCCAAGCTTCTCGACGAAACCGCAGACCTGATGGAGATCGCTGCCGAAGATGGCTTCCGCATTCGCAGCTACCGCAACGCCTCCAAAACCATCGAGGGCTACCCCGAGTCCGTGATGTCGATCCTGGAAGACAAGTCTCGCAAGGTCACCGACATTCCCGGCATCGGCAAAGGCATCGCTGCAATCCTTGGTGAAATCGCCGAACGAGGTTCTTTCGAGCGTCGCGACGATATGCTCCAGAAGTATCCGCCCACGGCGCTTGAGATGCTCAAGATCCAGGGCCTCGGCCCCAAGTCTATCGCCCTCCTGATCGAGCACTTCCGCGTATCCACCATCGACGATCTCGAACGCATCTGCCGGGAACAAAAACTTCGCGACCTTCCGCGCATGGGTGCCAAGCTGGAGGAGAAAATCCTCAAGTCGATCGCCATCTACCGTCGATCCGCCGGACGCTTCCTGATCGACTTCGCGACACAGACAGCCGAAGAAGTCCAAACCCTTTTCTCGACACTTCCGGGCATCTCCAGCATCAGCCCGGCCGGCAGTCTCCGCCGTGGCAAAGACACCATCGGTGACGTCGATATCCTCGTTGCCGGCCCTGAAGCGGTTCAGGCTCTCGACACCTTCGCAAAGTGGTCCAAGGTCGACGAACTTCTGGCCAAAGGAGAAAACAAAGCCTCCGCCCGCGTCGGCGTCGAGGGCATCCAGGTAGACGTCCGCGCCCTCCCCACCGAATCCTTCGGCGCTGCCATGCAGTACTTTACCGGCAGCAAGGAGCACAACGTCAGCCTCCGCACCAGAGCCGTCAAGATGGGCTACACGCTCAACGAATACTCCCTCTCGCGCGAGAGCGATAACCAGATCATTGCCTCCCTCACCGAAGAAGAAATCTACAACGCCCTTGGCCTCGCATTCATCCCGCCCGAACTCCGCGAGAACACTGGCGAGATCGAAGCCGCCGAGCAGAACAAGCTTCCTACCCTGCTTGAGCAGGCCGCCATCAAGGGCGACCTCCACATGCACACCCGCGAGTCCGACGGTCGCGGCACGCTTGAAGAGATGGCCGCTGCCGCCGTCCAGATGGGCTACGAATACATCGTTATCACAGACCATTCAAAAGCCCTTGCCATGGCCAACGGTCTCGACGAAAAGCGAGCCATCGACTTTGCCAAGATGGTCGCTGGTATCCCTGATAACGAACTCGGCCTCAAGGTCTTCTCGGGCCTCGAATGCGACATCATGAAAGACGGCTCGATGGATCTCGACAACGAAGCCCTTGCTCAATTGGACTTTGTGGTGGCAAGCGTCCACAGCCACATGAATCTAGATGAACACGCCATGACTGACCGTCTGCTCGCCGCCCTCGAAAACCCCTACATCCACACCATCGGCCACCCTACCGGCCGAGTCCTCCTGCATCGCGACGCCTACGCTTACGCCTTCGAGAAAATAGCCGCCAAGGCGGCCGAGAAAGGCGTCTTCATGGAGATCAACGCAAGCCCCGAGCGGCTCGACCTCCACGCCTCCCTCATACGTTCAGCCAAAGCCCGGGGCTGCAAGTTCACCATCTCCACCGACGCCCACCACCCCAAACACTTCCTCAACATGCGCTACGGCATCAAGATGGCAAGAAGGGGCTGGCTTGAAACCGATGACGTCATCAACACTTTGCCGCTCGCTCAATTTGAATTCACCATTCGTCAGGCGAGGGCCAAGAGATGAAACTCCTGCTTCTGCTGGCCGCGACAACCGTCTTTGGCCAAGCTCTTCTGCCGGAAAGGACAACGGGCAACTCAATTGCCACGGCCGTGAACGTCGAAGGCCAGTCATTCACACAGGCGCTTAGCATCGAAACCAAAGAAGCGGGTGGTAAACGAGATGATTCCACAGTCTCATGGGTGAACCCCACTCCCATCGAAACCGGTGAGAGAATGCGCGTCGCATTCTGGGTCCGAAAAACCGCCCCAGCGGATCGCTTTAACATTCGCGCTACCTTGCGCCTGGAAGAAGCCAACACAGCGCCCATCCTCGATACGGTATTCCCTATCAACACAGATACCTGGACCTATTACGCCTTCGACCTCAAGGCTTCCAAAGCCTATGACGCAGAAAGTCTAACGCTCAGCTTCCTTCACGGCCAGGGCCCGCAAATTTACGAAATTGGCGACCTCCAGTGGACCCGTCAGCCCGCTCTCCCCCCCCTCAGCGCTGAAGGCGAAGCGGTGGAGCCAATCGGCGATTGGGCCCGCGCCTCCAGCTACTTCGACGGCAGCTCTGGCGGTGGCTCAGCCCGCCTGGTTACGGTCGAGGGCCAAAGCTTCACCCAGGCCATGCGCATCACCACCAACGGCCCCTCTACCGACATCTTCCGCGCCGCTCTCTCCTGGCCCCTCATCCGCCCCACCTCCCGCAATGACGTCATGCACGCCAGCTTCTGGATCCGTCGCATCTCAAGCCCCTCCCCGGCCATTCAGGCCACTGCCATCGTCGAGCGCAACGGTGGCAACTTCTCGAAGTCGCTTCAACTCAGCCTCCCGGTCGACAGCGGCGAGTGGCAGCGCTTCGAGATGCCCTTCCGAATGGATGACAACTACATCCGAGACGGTGCCGTCTTCCGCTTCCAATTCGGCGCCGGGCCGCAAGCCTTTGAAATCGCCGACGTCAAACTCCTCCACTACGGCACTCGCGCCACCCTCGAACAACTCCCCCTTCAATTCACTTACCCCGGCCGCAATGCCGTCGACGCCCCCTGGAAGCGTGACGCCCTCGCGCGCATCGAAGCAGACCGCAAGGTGGATCTCACTCTCAGCATCATCGACTCTCAAGGCAACCCTGTCAAAGGCGCAACCGTCGCGGTGCAACAACTCTCGCAAGCCTTCCGTTACGGCAGTGCCATCACCGCAGCCGGTATCATGGGCACCACCGACGACGACGCTCAATACCGCAGCCGTATCGAAAGCCACTTCAACACCATCGTTTTTGAAAACGACCTCAAATGGCCCTTCTGGGAGGCCTCCACCAGCTTCCCCCAAGCCCGAACCCGCAATGCCATCCGTTGGTTTGAAGATCGCAACATCCCCATGCGTGGCCACGTTCTGGTCTGGCCCAGTTGGCGCAACACCCCAGCCGACCTTCAAAACCTAAGCCCGGAAGCCCTCCGCACAAGAATCGACAATCGCATCCGCACCGCCCTTTCCGATTCAGGCGTGTCCGGCAAGCTCTACCACTGGGACGTATTGAACGAACCCTACGACAACTTCGACATCCAGGGCCGCATCCCCGGCGTTACAGGCGTCACAGCCACCCCGGGCAGACTGGGCAATGAAGAAGCCCTCCGCTGGTTTGAACTCGCCCGTCAAACAGACCCGAGCGCCAAACTCTTCCTCAACGATTACAACCAGTTTGAATCCGGCAACGTGAATGGCGTCCACCTCAGCTACACCTACGCCTTCCTGCAATTCCTCAAAGACCGCAACGCCCCCGTCGACGGCTTCGGCTTCCAGTCTCACTTCGGCACGCCTCAATCTATTGATGTCATCGACACCATCGTCAATCGTTACGCCGACTCGGTCCCCTACACCTTCGCCGTCAGCGAATTCGACGTCAACACTCCCGACGAAGCAATCCAGGCCGACTTCACCCGAGACTTCATGACCTACATCTTCAGCCAGA
>JALHNH010000040.1 GCA_022843625.1 Bryobacter sp.
CAGGCCGTCAAAATCTCGGGCCCTCCACCCGCAACAACAATGAAGGGGCGATGAACCTGCGCAATAAACCAGCGGCAATTCATCCGCAAGATGAAAATCACCAGCTTCCTCGAATTCCCGCCTGACTCAGCTCAACCAATCGAAGCGCTTCCAGCCAACCTCCCGCCCCTCCGCCCGCCTGATCCACTCAGGTCGCAACTTAGGTCCGCCCCCATCCCCAACACTCACCCCAGCATCCAATTCCGAACATAGACTCGTCTCCAGCTTCCCATTCCCCCACCGCCTCTGGCACAACCCAGCGTTCTCCCCCAGCCCCATCCGCCTAAGCCAAACCCTCCGCACACACAGCCGCTCCCTCAATTCCTTTACCCCTCCCGCCAGCGAAAACTCCAATTCCACAAACCCGCCTTCCTCCATACGAGAAATTCTCCCGAATCCACCACCACCCAACCGAACCGCTCAACCGCATCTCTCCGCTCAGTGCTAGATTGAGATCTAGAAGCGATGCTATGACCTTTACCATCCAACTTCCACTGAACGTCGAACAGGCATATCTCAGGGAAGCGCAAACCCGGGGCGTGTCCGTCGATACCCTGGTCACCGATGTCTTGGTGTCTCATATTCCGGTTCCTGGCACAGAACAACACCCTGAACTGGTAGAGGAGCAGGGCATTCCCGTTTTGCGCACTGGCCAGCCCCTCGACCTGGCCGTCGTCGAGGCCACCCTGGACTCGCTTCATCGCGACCGCGATTTCTTGCACCTGGGACAATCCTAAGTGTCTGTTTTTCTCGACACGTCTGTCCTGCTCCCGGTTTTCCTGGGGGATCATCCCCATCATGCCCCAAGCATCGCCCTCTTCTTGACTTGCGAACCTCAGACCGCCTCTTGCGCAGTCCACAGCCTCGCCGAAGTCTACGCAACACTCACCCGCTTACCCGCCCCCTTTCGTGCCTCGCCCCAGCAGGCAATCCAGTGTATTGAAAAAATTGCAACCCGCCTTCGCATGATTAGCCTCGATGCACCTGCTTACCTCGCCGCAATTCAGAGCGCTCCTTCAAGGAACATCGTGGGAGGTACAACCTACGATTTACTAATTGCCACCAGCGCGCTATATTCAGGCGCAGATCAAATTTATAGTTGGAATTTGCGGCATTTTCAGCGTTTCGGGCCAGCGGTGGCTCAAAGGCTTTTAACTCCGCCCCATTAGCCCTCTCCGCTTCTGCGAATCCCCCTTAATGGGTCTTCCGCAGCATTTAACAGGGCAGATGCCCTCCGCCTGACTTCGGAAAGCCATCGAAAATCCATCAACCCAGGGGCGATAAACCTGCAAGAGGAAAATCGCCAGCTTCCTCGAATCGCCACCTGACTCAGCGCAACCAATCAAAGCCCTTCCAGCCTACCTCCCGCCCCTCCGCCCGCCCGATCCACTCAGGTCGCAAGTATAGTCCGCCCCCATCCTCACCACTCACCCCAGCATCCAATTCCGAACACAGACCCGTCTCCAGCTTCCAATTCCCCCACCGCCTCTGGCACAACCCAGCTTGCTCCCCCAGCCCCATCTGCCTAACCCCAACCTTCCGAACACACAGCCGCTCCTTCAACTCTTTTACCCCTCCCGCCAGCGAAAACTCCAATTCCCCAAACCTGGCGGTTGAGCTGCTCCTTCTTGACGCTGTGGACTTCGGCTTTCCTGATTTCACGGTCACCCTGCCGAGGAGCTTGTCGTTCGACAGCCGAAGCACCAGACACGTCACTCGACAGTTTGGTGGATGGCCAGCCCTTCTGTGATCTCTGTTGAGAGCGATGGCTGGTCAGACAAAGTTTTCACAATCAGCCGGGGATCAAAATGAACATGCGCGAAGCCGCGTTCGGATTCCAGTCGTTTCAGGTCCGCGAAGATCGCATCTATGTCGTAGTTGAATTTGGCTGCGTGTTCTTCACGCACGCGCCGGATCTCTTCGACAATTTCATCCTGCATGCCCTTAGTCTCCCATTAACTCCTCAGGCGTGCAAATCACTGGCATCCGGTATCCTGCGTCCAAACATGCCGCTTCCAATCGCTCCCGGATCTCCGCATTGGCTATGTGTTTGCAGTTCCAGGTGATCAAGAAATCCATTCCTTGCGTTGTCGCGATTGCGATGTGAATGGCATCTTCCACCACTTTTGCCGGGATCAGATTTCGAACTACGAAGCTTCTTGCCAGGTCGCGGGCGGCGTGTTCAATGGCGAGGATTGGGATGCCTGACAATTTGGCTAGCCTCTTCTCAGCTGCAGTTTCGTCACCCTTCGAGGCCTCAAGTAGAACTAGTTCTGAAACAAAAAGGTCAAACCGCTTCCTGTGTTCTGCCCACCATTCAATCGTGAGTTCCTGGTGTGCGGCAATCACTAGATTGCTACTCGCCCTCGCGGTCAGATAGCTGACAATAGTGGTTTCCAGGTAGACTCGGCGCTTCATGTTTCTCCCTATTGAATCTCAAATTGGTTTTTTATGTGACAGTCTGACCTTCACCCTGCAAAATCCCCTCGGCTGCCAACCCCTGAAAATCTTGACTTCTCCACCCGGAACAACAACGAATGGGCGATGAACCTGAGCAATGAAGCTGCGGCGATGAATCCGCAAGATGAAAATCGCCACCTTCCTCGAATTGCCGCCTGACTCAGCTCAACCATTCGAAGCGCTTCCAGCCAACATCCCGCCCCTCCGCTCGCCCGTTCCACTCAGGTCGCAACTATAGTCCGCCCCCATCCTCAGCACTCACCCCAGCCCAGCACTCACCCCAGCGTCAAATCCCGATAGGGGGGGACAGCCTTCAAACACCTGCGTCACTTTGAGAGCACCAGGCCCTAAGCCATGCGTCGCCCCTGCATCACCAGAAAACGTATCTTCACAGCAACTTTCCACCAGGCTTCCAGCGCATCAGAAATCCATTTGCCCGGCATAAGCGAATGCCCCTTGGAATCAGCGCCCTCTAGCGGGCAACCCGCCAAAGCCGGTCCCGCAACCCGCAAGGCCAATTTCCGCTGGCCTGCATTAGGACGGCGCACAAGCTACGATGAAGACATGGTGAAAAAGTTAGAGGCTGTCTATGAAGGCGGTATTTTAAGGCCGGTCGAAACGCTACGTCTCGCTGAGCACCAGCTCGTCAACCTCGTCATCCTGGACCACCTCGACGACGACGGCGATGATCTGCAATTCGCTCCTCGGGAAGAATTTGAGCCACTCGCCGATCACCACGTCACCCTGGAAACGGTGCGCGCTGCACTATCGAAAATTCCCGGCTCACTCGACCCGGACTTCCTCCTGGAGCGGAACGAACTTTAGGTGCCAGGCTACTTTCTTGACACCAGCGCTTTGGCGAAGCTCTACCATCCCGAGATCGGAAGTAAACGGATGGACTCTCTCGTTCAGGCCCCTGGCACCCGTCTTATCCTTTCCCAACTGTCTCTGATCGAAATCCAGTCGGTCTTCGCCACCAAAGTCAGAACAGGAGTGATTGATAAAGCCGCACTCGATCAATTGCGCGGCCTCTTCTTTTCCGATCTTGCCAAAGGCCGTTTCGAGGTCGTTCTGCTGGCCCTCCGCCACGTGCAAAGCGCTGAGACGCTCGTTCGAACCCACGGAGTTGATTATGCGCTTCGAACGCTGGATGCCATCCAGTTGTCCGTGGCACTTGCTCTTTCCCGTCGCGGCGTGGTCTCACATTTAGTCTCTTCGGACAAAAACCTGTGCAACGTCGCAGGCATCGAAGGTTTATCCGTCATCGATCCTTCAGTGGAAGCCTAGCCAACCGTTCCGGGCTATGTGCTAAAAACGAATTGGGACGCTTAAGAGTTTTGGGGCTGACTTGGCAGGCCGCGAGTATCTTCCGCCCCCATCCTCAGCACTCACCCCAGCGCAGCACTCACCTCAGCCTCAAATCCCAAACACAAACCGGTCCCCAGCTTCCATTCCCCCCATCTGCCCAAGCCCAACTTTCCGAACACACAGCCGCTCCCTCAACTCTTTTACCCCTCCCGCCAGCGACAACCGAACCGAAGCCGCCCAATCCCGAAACATAGAACTCGGCATCCTCTTCTCCGGCTCATCCATAGCCAAACAAATCAGCGAATTCTTCCAGGACCTCATTGAGAAAGAGAAATTAAGAGCCTTGTGAGCACTACTCCTCTACCAGTGCAGTCAACCTCCCTCACCGTGGGTGAACTTTTTAGCTACCTGCTGCCCCGCCTGAGCGACCCAAAGCGGCAAAATCTCCCGGCATGGCCGCCAGACGTATTTGGCCTGATGTCAGCATTGATCCAGCGTTCAGGCGCTTACCTCCAGGCGCTCGAAAATTGGCCCCCCAAACGATATACGATTCCGCATGACAAATTTGCTTATGCTGCATGGGCCGCTGAGTTGGGAAATGAATGGCGCAAAAACTCACTCTTCCAGCAGCCAGCACCGGCCTTGATTCATGAAATCTGGACCATCTTCTTTAAGAGATCATTTCACTTTTCTCTTACTCAATTCCAGGAAGATCAGTACGCGGCTCACGATGCATTGATTCTTATGGCTCTTTCGGATGAGGCCAGCAGAGGTCTCGGCGCATCCCTGAATCTTCCCTTAGATCCGGAGTCCGCACTGGAGACATTCGAAATTTGGATGCGATCAAATTCGGAACAATCGGGACTTCTCAAATTCCAGGAGGAATTAGATCCCTCTAGAATTTCTATCCTCCCCAAACGCCGTACGCCCCAGTCAGGACTCAATGTGCGCTCTCTTTCTCACCATCTCTGCGCGATCGAAGGTCTTGAGGCGAATCCAAATTGGATGGTTGAAACGACAATCGACGAGCCTACAAGTCAATTGAATTTGTTGCTCTTTCCATGGCCATTCGAACTAAGCCCTGCGGCTTTCAAAGCAGTCTCTTCACGAAAAGAGAACATGCGCAATATGTCTCCCGATTTTGGCTTTTTCACCTATGACCCACCCCAAAACAGGAACCTGCTCCAGCTCTTCAAGCTTGCGTTTAAGCTTGATACTGAGGAAGTGGGCAAGCTCCACGGGGCTGTTCTCCCCGAGGCATCAGTTACAAGTAAAGAATGGACGCAGCTAAGCCGATTCGCAGAATCTCAAGGCTGCTTTTTGATTGCCGGCGTTGGCTCTCCAGCAACCTCCAAAGAGAGCCCAGGAACAAACGAAGTTCGTTATGCCGCGCGATTCGGGAATCGGGCAGTCCAAAGGAAACACCATCGTTGGCAGTTGAACGACAGCCAGATTCTTTCCTATCAGCTTGGCTCTTCACTCGACCCAAACCGCAAATGGTGGGAGTACATTTCTCTTAACCAAAGGGAAGTGATGATTCAGCAGTTGAACTCCTGGCTATCCTTTGTGCCTCTGGTTTGTGAGGATCTTGCAAGACCTGACCCTGTCGGCGAAATTGTTCGCAGTGTTGGGCCAGACCTCGTCATTGCCTTGCTGATGGATGGCCCTCAACTTCAAACTCGCTGGACAGCCCGAAATGCCATGACCCTCGCCGATGATCCAGGTTGCTCAGTACTGACATTGACGAGCCTCGGCATGATTGCCCTTTCAAATACTCGGCAGCCAAATCCACGCGTAATCCCGGCGCTTTATAAAGATCCATTGGGCGGAGCACAAGAGATCGAGTTTCCACCAAACACGGAAGCTGCAGTGCTCACCTTAACCCCCAGATCGAGACCCGAATGGACAGCCGATGGAAGGCTGGACAAAATCAGCAATCAATGCCCAACCTTGAGCGGAATCCGATTCCTCAAACTCAGGTAGAGGAAAATTAGGCATAATTAGGGAGAGGAAGAAAATGTTCGTAAACAAAGAAAAACTGTTTAGGGATCGCAGGCACTTTTCCTCAGTCCGCCTGAATTCACAAGAGCAATACATGCTCTCCACGCTCGTCAAAATGGGCACGGTTCCTCAACAATTGCATGCCCGCTTGAACCAGGCGATGGACGACATGCAGGTGAACCCCGTTGTTCGCGAAGTGGCCGAGATCTTCATGGGCATCCGCCTAATCTCGCAAGCCTCCGACGCCGCACATGATCTCTATACGCACATGAGAATTTGGGCCGGCAAGGAAGACCGTATTCCTGCCTGATCTCTAGCCTGTCGCAATTCGCTGCCAGGCCGTCAAAATCTCGGGCCCTGCACCCGCAACAACAACGAATGGGCGATGAACCTGCACAATGAACCAGTGGCGATGCGTCAGTGCAATGAAAATCCCCAGCTTCCCCGAATTGCCGCCTGAGTCAGCTCAACCAATCGAAGCGCTTCCAGGCAACCTCCCGCCCCTCCGCCCGCCCGCTCCACTCAGGTCGCAAGTCTCAGCCGCCCCCATCCTCAGCACTCACCCCAATGCAGCACTCACCCCAGCGTCAAATCCCGGAACACAGACCGGCCCCCAGCTTCCATTTTCTCCACCCGCGTTTTTTGTGCGGCCTGACGCGCAACTTACAAAATCCCCAATAAAATCAAGCCTCGGGCGACTTGCCCTTCAGCTCCAACCCCAACTTCGTGCAACCATCCAATCGAATAGGGTCGCAGACAAATGGGAAAACTCTCTCAGGCTCCTCTTCAATTCACTGGCAGGGAAATTCGACAACCTTTTGTTTTTCAAACCTGCGATTTTTTGGGGAAGCTACCGGATGATGCGGAGCGCAGGCGCGTAGCCTGGAATAATGCTGTCCGTCGTCACCAATGTCAGGTCTTCGGCAATCGCTTGCGCAATCAGGGCCCGGTCGAAAGGGTCGAAATGCAGCGGCCGCAGCGGAAACAGCGCGTCAATGTGTTCCGGGCGATGCAACAGAGGTCGCAGGCCAAGGGTTTGGATAGTTTCGTCGAACCAGATCCGGGGATCCCCCACGTCTAACAGCCCTTTCATCGACTTGATCATCACTTCCCAGTAAGAAACCACGCTCAAATACGCAGGCCCGGCCAGGATCGCCGCCTTAGCCTCAGCCGACAGCCGCTCTGGCTCGCTCGTGGCCATAAGGGCAACGCCGGTATCAAGCAGATAGCGGCTCAAACTTCACCCGCAAGAAAGCGGTCCAGATCAATCGGCTCATCCCAGCCGGGTTTCAAGTGAATTTTGCCGCGCATAGTGCCGAATTTGACAACGCGGCCCTCCTGAGGAGGCGCGACCAGTTGCGCCACCGGCTTCCCATTGCGAGTGATTACCACCTGCTCGCCATCCTCAACCGAGCGCAGAAGCTCAGAAAGATGGTTTTTAGCCTCTGCGACGGAAACGTTCATAAGCAGATTGTGGCCAGAAATAATGGCCATGTCAAGCCCCCCGACTGACCAGCCCCGCGACTGCTCACAAGCCGCAGTAGCAATCAGGTCTCTCCGATCCACACCGTGCAGAATCCCCAATAAAATCAACCCAAAGGTGAGCTTCTCCCGCCTCTCAACACAAAATCCCCTTCACTACCAGGCCGTCAAAATCTTGGGCCCTGCACCCGCAACAACAATGAATGGGCGATGAACCTGCGCAATGAATCAGAGTCGATACATCAGTGGCGATGCATCCGCAAGATAAAAATCCCCAGCTTCCTCGAATTGCCGCCTGAGTCAACTCAACCAATCGAAGCGCTTCCAGGCAACCTCCCGCCCCTCCGCTCTCCGCATCCAATTAGATAGCTGGCTAGCCTCTTCAGACGGATATATCCCTCCGCAGAATCGCTGGCTGCCCTCCGCTCCGAATGTCCCTTCAAGCCAAAAAGCGAAGCCCAACGTCGCATTCAGCCAGCCTGGATCAGCCCGCCCTGCGCTCCATCCATCAAAATCCCCGTCTGCATACCCTACTTCAAACCCTGGAACTCAACCTCTTTGCATCGCTTCGATTGCAACCAGCAAGCTACCTTCGATTCAGCCAAAGCCTGACACGCTCGGTAATTCATCTACCAAATCGTCTCAATCCCAGAGGCCCGAATCTGCCGGTCAGCGGTGACAAGCGGGAGCCCCAGTGCAAGAGCGGTTGCAGCGATGATGCGGTCGGGCAAATCTGGGACCCTGCTGCGTGGAATTTGCGCCAGCACCTTGGCTATAGCGAAATCCAATTTCACTGCCTCAATCGAAGATGGAGTATCTAGAAGTGTCGCCTCGATGACCGAAAGCGTGTTTGGAGGAATCCGACTTTTCTCCAGCAGGTAAGTCGCTTCCACAAAACAGATAGTGGGCATGTAAATTTTGTTACCCGAAGCAGAGGCTAAATCCATGGCATCTGCCGCCGATTGGGAAAGTCTGGGATCGTCCTGAAGATACCAAATGAGTGCATGGGTATCTGTTACGACTGCACTCATTTGAAGAAGCGTTCGCGCGGGAAACTGCTCCACATTTCCTTACGCATCTCGCGAAAATCTTCAGCAGAAATGGAAAATCCGGAGTCCTTCAAAATACCGCGAACATTCTTTAAAGGTGGCTTGGGCTGTCCACCCAAAGACTTCACGAAGTCGAGAACTTTCAACTGTTTCTCGACAGGCAAATCCCGAAGTTCTGATACTACTGCCTCTTCGATTGCACTCGTGCTCATGCCGTTATCTTATCGTGCCGCAAGCGAAGACTTCAATCTCTTGCGTGTCTACGATAACAGTGGCTGGGGCAAAGCCCCAAGTCTTTTGCTTGAGTCTAGAGCAGGCAAAATCGTGTTCAGCCTCGACTTGCTACCGGACTGGTTGACTGAGGTCATGCGCTAAAGGATTCTACGATCAGCCAAGTTTTTGGATCAGCCCGGCGTGCACCTTGCAAAATCCCCTCTGCTGCCAGGCCGTCAAAATCTCGGTTTCTCCACCCGTAACAACAGCTGATGGGCGATGAAGCTGCGCAATGAACCAGCGGCGATGTATCAGCGGCGATGCATCCGCAAGATGAAAATCCCCAGCTTCCTCGAATTCCCACCTGCGTCAGCTCAACCCATCGAAGCCCTTCCAGGCAACATCCCGCCCCTCCGCTCGCCCGATCCACTCAGGTCGCAAGTATAGTCCGCCCCCATGCTCAGCACGCACCCGCAAGGTTAAATCCAGAGATACAGACTGGCTATCAGCTTCCATTTTCGCCACCCGCGTTTCTTGTTCGGCCTGGTATGCACCTTGCAAAATCACCAATAAAATCAGGCCTTCGACGCACTGCGCTTCAACTCGAATCAGAAAATTCCCGCAACCGTCCAATCGAACATGGTCCCAGGCAAGACCCGCAGAATCCACCGTCGACGATCCACACCAGATCTCAACATCCCGGCAAAGCTCCATCCAAGCCGAAATAAGTGAGTTTCTCACCGCGATCCATTTGCTCTATCCCTCGATGAATCGCGGCAAGAGTTTCAGCCCTTTCCAATCGATTCGCAGTCAGCACTAATGCCTTCTTGTTCTTTCCGTCAATTCTGACCAAAACGGCAGTTCCAACAGGGCTGAACATGGATTCACGACAATTCAAAATCTCTATCTCCTTTCCTTCCCAACGTTTCCTGCGCCTTTCTAACCCACCCCGCTAGCCTATCTGCCATCTTCAATCGGGGTAGGCTCGCGCCACCCCATCAGTTCTTTGACAATTAGCCATCGGCTTTACCCTCCGCGGGAGGCCACGCCATACGTGTGCCTCCCGGTCTTCCATCCGCTTCGATGCCCCTGAAAGAGTAAAAATTCTCCAGAACAGAATCAAACCCCAACCCGCATTATCTCTTTTACAATCAAGCGGATGGAAACCCTTTTTTCGCATTTATCATCGATCATTCGGGGCTCACCCACCGACGCTACACAGACTTGCAAGGACCCCTTTCAATGCAGACTCTTCCTTTAGAACCGAGATTCCAGCCTTCGGACAAGCTCGGGAATTCCGAATTATGAATTTCCGCGGTGAGGTGATACTGGTCGACCATCAAACTCCACAACGTGGCCTGCCGATTGAATTACGCTGGAATGGATTTCCCACCGTCACATCTTCGTCCCAACCAGCAGTCTCACTCAAAAGACTCTCTTTCCATCCCTCATCCCAGTCCCGGCGTGCCTTATCGGACTCCCATAAGTGAATGACAAAAGGTCTGAAGATCGAATCGAGGTCCGCACTCGAAGAAATAGTAGAAAAAATCCCGGTTGCTTCGAGGCATGGGTAGAACTCGGCCATGCGCAGGTCTTCCTCGATGACAATGACGTCGCTGCCGATTCTCTCCGCAAGGCCCTGCCCATCAACTAAACCCCAGCACCAGCCCACAAGCTACCGGTGACCCTGAACCTGAACCTCGGTTTCCATCTCTTTCCATTCCTGCGCATCCTTTCTCTCGCCATGTTTGCGCGTCACAACCATCTCCCGAATCCATTCCTCCACGCCCTCCACCTCGTCCTCCGGCACCTGGCCCAGCTCTTCCTGCACTTCCTCCGTGCTCCCTCCGCTGATCTCCACAGCCCGCTCCACTACCGTCCTCCAGGTCCAGTTCTGCGCTGCCTCTCCACCGCCCTGCATCGCTACCCAATCCAGCATCGTCGCCGCCCGCGCAAAAAGCGTCACTCCAAATTCCAGCGTCCCCCGGCTCGTCTCCTGGCTCCAGAACCGCACTACCCCGGCCAGCGGATGCCCACGCAACGTAGCAAACGTAACACTGCACGGCGTAACTTCTTCCACTCGGATCTGTATGTTCCCCCGCAACGGCAACGCCGCCGTCAAACTCGTACCCTTCACCACCTCCTGCGAAGCCCCCGCTTCGGCGTCAAATTCAATCGGCATCAGCTCCGTACACTGCTTCCGGAATTCCGCCATCAAGGCTTCCGCGCTCATTCGCGACCCCCGAATCTCCGCCCGGAATCGCTTCCGTTCCAGCTGTCCCACTCCTTCCCCCGGCTCCTGTTCCAACTGCAGATCCGCCAGCACCTTCAACCCGCTTGCCAGCGTCGTCGCCTCCAGCCCAAACACCCGCTCCATCGCATTCTTCTCCGGCGGCTCAATCACACTCTGCTCCAGAATCATCTGATATTGCGATTCGTTGATCGGAAACGGCACCCCCAGACCCTGCGCCGCACGCACCGTAAATCCAGCCAGAAACTCCGGTACCCGCAGCCGAAGCGGGCTCCTTCCCGTCAGCTCCTCCAGCCGGTCCAGCAGGTCGTTCGCACTCGTCACTTCCTCCCCTGCCACCTCATAAACATCCTGAAAGACATCGCTTTCCACCGCACGCCGCAACGCCTTGCCCAAATCCTGATACCAAACCGGCTGAAACGGTTGAGTCCCGTCCCCAATCATCGGTATGGCAGGCAGCGTGCGCTGCAACTTGAGTAGCTGGGATATCACCTCGTCCCCGGGCCCATACACGTTCCCCGGGCGCACAATCGCCCACACTCCCGCATACCTGCAAACCAGTTCCTCCCCTGCATATTTCGACTTGTGATAAGCCGACGCACCCCGTTCCGCCCCCAGCGAAGAAACATAGACAAACTTGGGGCACCCCGCACGAGTCGCCTCCGCCAGCATGTTTTTCGTGCCTCCCACATTCACGTTTTCAAACGTGATATCGGGCAAAACCTCATTGATAATCCCCGAGATATGCACCACCGCATCACACCCCGCAGCCGCGCCCTTCAACTGGTTGACGCTCGTGACATCGGCCTCAAACGGGTCCACCCCGGCAGGCCAGGCCCGCGAAGCTGCCTCGGCATGTCGGGAAAGCATCCTTACCTGATGGCCAGCCGCCAACAATTCCGGAATCAGCCCCGCGCCAATCACGCCAGAGCCACCAGTTACTAAAACGCGCATATCCGTCCTCTCCAGCATGAGAGCAACTCTCAGCGAAATGTTTCATTACGCTTTCAAAAGTCCCCCCCATTCCCATTTGGCTGTACTAGAAAGCTGCAGTGAGCAGTTCATACGATGCGGTCATCGTCGGATCGGGTCCCAACGGTCTGCCCGCCGCCATCCACCCGGTGAGCCTGGTCTCCCCGCTCTTCGCCGTCACCCCTGAAATTGCGACCCAATCTGGTCTGCTGCGTCGGGACTGGCAGCGCAAAGGACATACGCTTTCCTACACCGACGTGACGATTGCTGCCGTTGCCATTGCTCACGGCCTCGCTTGAATCACTGATAATCGCAAGCACTTTCCCATGCCAGAGCTGAACCTCTTTCCATTGCCGCCAGCCCCATGCGTAAGCGTGTGGAT
Organism: Bryobacter sp.; assembly: GCA_022843625.1. Taxonomy (GTDB): domain Bacteria; phylum Acidobacteriota; class Terriglobia; order Bryobacterales; family Bryobacteraceae; genus Bryobacter. Next base: position 12,158 of record JALHNH010000040.1, read on the forward strand.
CCCAACCCGGTAACGGGGTTTGCAAGTGCCTCCTCGAGGATGAGCCAATGAGGCCCCTCCAAAACACCCGCCTGTCGGAAGCTTGGGCCGTGCTGGAAAACAGAAGAAACCCAGTTGAGGAACAAAACCCGGTTTCCCGCGAAGAAGTCCAGCGTTTTGTTCTATCCGTTCTACCTTCGGCCAATCAATTGAAATCAACAACTTGCAGAGATCTAACGACATCCGTGTGTCACGTCTTTGACACAGGCTAAAATAAAGCGCTAAACTAGTGAAGTTGACTTTTTTTATGAGGGAGACCCGAAACGTATGAAAACTTACGTACCCTCCGGAAAAGACGTCAGTCGTAATTGGCACATCATCGATGCAGAAGGCGCCACTCTTGGCCGTCTGGCTACCAAAGCCGCTCGCATCCTGATGGGTAAACACAAACCGACCTATACGCCTTATCTGGATCAAGGCGATCACGTGATCGTCATTAATGCTGCAAAAGTGCGCCTCACCGGTAACAAAACCGAGCAGAAGGTTTACTACTACCACACTGGTTATCCAGGTGGTTTGAAGTCAACCGGCGCAAAGAAGATGCAAGACACCAAACCCACTCGCATGATCGAGCTGGCTGTTAAGGGCATGTTGCCCAAGAACACCCTCGGCAAGCATATGGGCAAGAAACTGAAAGTGTATGCGACAGATCGCCATCCGCACCAGGCACAGAAGCCTGAAGCGCTGGCCCTGGTTGCGTCCTAAGGACTAAGAAAGGTATTCAGTGGCTGCTTTAACTCAATTTATTGGAACCGGACGCCGCAAGCGCTCGACCGCTCGCGTATTCTTGCGTCCTGGTAAGGGCGACATTACCGTCAACCACCGCGCCCTCGAGCAATACTTCCATACGGAAACCGCCCGTGCCACGGTGCGGCAACCCTTGCTTGCCACCGAGACGGCCGACAAGTTTGATGCACTCATCCTTGCCGACGGCGGTGGCTTTACGGGTCAAGCTGAGGCCTGCCGGCTAGGTGTGGCGCGCGCGTTGCTCGAATTCGACCTCGAACTCCGTCCCAAGCTGAAAGAGCTTGGTATGCTCACTCGCGATCCTCGCGAACATGAGCGTAAAAAGTACGGACAAAAAGGTGCTCGCAAGCGCTTCCAGTTCTCCAAGCGTTAATTCGCTCTGGTTTTCTGAACCATTTAAGATTGCATCATTGCTGTTTAATTACAGAGCAAAGGACTTGTCATGCCCTCGATTTCCATGAAAGAACTGCTCGAAGCAGGCGTTCACTTCGGGCACCAGACGAAACGCTGGAATCCAAAGATGAAAGAATATATCTTTGGCGAACGCAACGGAATTTACATCATCGACCTACAGAAGACGCTGAAGCTCTTCAAGGACGCCATGCGCTTTGTAGGCGAAATGGCTGCCCAGGGTAAGAACGTCATGTTCGTCGGTACCAAGCGACAGGCTCAGGAAGCGATCGCTGAAGAAGCTACGCGCTGCGGGATGTACTACATCAATAACCGCTGGCTCGGTGGCCTTCTCACCAACTTCCTCACTGTCAAAGGTTCGATCAAGCGCTTGCGCGAACTCGAAACCATGTCGACAGAAGGGACCTGGGGCAGCCGCTCGAAGAAGGAAATTTCCCGCCTCGAACGTGAGCGTAAGCATTTGTCGCAAAACCTCGCCGGTATCAAAGACATGCCCGGTCTTCCGGACCTGATCTTTGTCGTCGATTCCTCAAAAGAGTCGATTGCCGTCAAGGAAGCCAAGCGCCTCGGTATCCCCGTTGTTGGTGTTGTTGACACGAATTGCGATCCCGACGAAGTGGATTACGTGATCCCCGGCAACGATGACGCCCTCCGCGCCATCAAGCTCTTCACCTCGAAGATCGCTGATGCCGTGATCGAAGGCCGCGCCCTTGCCACCGAACACGACTTCACCGCCGTCGTTCAGGACAACACCGAAGAAGAATCCTCTTCCTCGATTGATATGAGCAGCTACGCACAGTACGTCGATCCCAAGTATTCAGAAGAGCTGATGAGCGAAACTCTCATCATCAACGATCTGGATTTGCCTTCGATGTCTCTGCCCAAGAAGGCTCCTGAAGTCGAAGAAGCCCCTGCCGCAGAAACGCCGGCCGCAGAAGCCCCGGTCGCCAAGGCTGAGTAAGCCCGAAACGACTAACAGTTCTGTAACTGAACCACGAAAGGGATAAGTGTAACTATATGGCAGAAGTAACTGCACAACTGGTAAAAACCCTGCGCGAGCGCACTGGTGCGGGCATGATGGAATGCCGCAACGCACTGGTTGAAGCAAACGCAAATCTGGACGATGCTGAAGTAGTGTTGCGTAAGCGTGGCGCTGCGGCTGCCGCAAAGAAGTCCACCCGCTCGGCTAAACAAGGTCTGATCGTAATCGACATCGCTGCAAACGGTCTTTCGGCCGTAGTCATCGAAGTCAACTGCGAATCCGACTTCGTAGCCCGCACCGACGACTTTCAGGCCTTCGCCGCCGACCTTGCCGCTCATGTGGCGAATTCACCGGCAAGCACCGTTGACGCCATCATGGCTGAAGCGTTTTCGAAAGACCCTGGCCAGACCGTCAACGACCTGGTCAAGAGCAAGATCGCCAAGCTTGGTGAGAACATCGTTCTCGCCCGCTTTGAACGTATCTCGGTGGCATCCGGCGCGATCTCCAGCTACATCCACCCTGGCAGCCAGCTCGCTGTCGCTGTCGCGCTCACCAGCCCGGCCGGCGCAAGTGAAGAACTGGTTGCTCTCGGTAAGGATCTGGCCATGCAGATTGCCGCCGCCGACCCCAAGTACATCCGTCGTGATCAGGTTGATCCCGCCCACCTTGCCAAAGAAGCGGACATTGCCCGCGACCGCGCCAAGAACGAAGGCAAGCCTGAGAAGATCCTGGACAAGATCGTTGAAGGCCGGCTCTCCAAGTTCTACGAAGAAGTTTGCCTCGTTGAGCAGCCTTTCATCAAGGACAACGGCGTCACGGTAACCGAGCTTATCGCACAGAAGAGCAAGTCTACTGGTGGCAGCATCGAAGTTGCCCAGTTCATCCGCTTCAAAGTCGGCGAGACCCAGTCCAGCGAAGAACCGGCAGCGGAATAACTCATATGCCAAGCTACCGGCGCATCGTCTTGAAGCTCTCGGGCGAAGTCATGGCCGGCCCGCAAGGCTTTGGCATTGACAATGACCGTGTGAATGCATTTGCCGAAGAAATCTCGGAAGTGCACAAGCAGGGCATTGAAATTGGTTTAGTGGTGGGCGGCGGAAACATCTTCAGGGGTGTTAGCGCCGCCGCCAAATCCATGGACCGGGTCAGCGCCGATCACATGGGCATGCTTGCCACCGTCATCAACGGTTTGGCCCTCCAGGACGCTCTCGAGCGTGCCGGCTCTCCCACGCGTCTGATGACCGCCATCCAGATGGCTGCCGTGGCTGAACCCTACATCCGCCGCCGTGCGATGCGCCACCTTGAAAAAGGCCGCATTGTTCTGTTTGCCGCCGGTACCTCCAACCCCTTCTTTTCAACCGACTCCGGTGCTGCTCTGCGCGCTCTTGAGATCCATGCTCAGATTTTGGCCAAGGCTACCAAAGTCGATGGGGTATACGACAAGGATCCGATGAAGCATGACGACGCCATCAGATACTCAACAATCTCTTATACTGAAGTTTTAGCCAAAGGACTGCGGATCCTCGACGCGAGTGCCGTCGCAATGTGCCGCGACAACAGCTTGCCCATTTCAGTCTTCAATTCCAACGTCCGTGGCAATATAATGCGAATGGCTCTTGGAGAGCCAATTGGAACCCTGATTCACGAGCCAAAATGAGCGAAACATTTACCACCACCAAACAAGTAGAAGCAAATGCCAAGACCCGCATGGATAAGGTCCTCACTGACCTTGCCCATTCGATGACAACAGTGCGTACAGGCCGCGCCAATGCCTCCATGCTCGACAACGTGCGTGTCGACTATTACGGCACGCCCACCCCGGTCAACCAGGTTGGCAACATCAGTGTGCCTGAAGCTGGAATGCTTACGATTACTCCCTGGGACACGTCTGTGATCGCTGCCATTGAAAAGGCTATCCGCTCTGCCGAACTTGGCCTGAACCCTGGTAACGACGGAAAGCTGATCCGCATCCCTATTCCGCAGCTGAATGAAGAGCGCCGCAAAGAGCTGGCCAAGAAGCTCCACGGCATGGCCGAAGACCACCGTGTTGCACTTCGCAACGTCCGTCGCGATGCCAACGACCAAGTGAAGAAGCTGATGAAGGACAAGGCCATCAGCGAAGACGACGAAAAGCGCTCCCTCGAAGAGATCCAGAAGATGATCGACTCTTACATCAAGAAACTCGACGAAGCTGCCAAGGCCAAAGAAAAAGACATCATGGAAATCCGCTAATTAGCGGATCCCATAGTTCTTTTCATAGTACTCGCGGTAAGCTCCGCTCTTGACGCGGCTCACCCATTCACGATTGGCAACATACCAGTCCACTGTCGCCTTTAGTCCGATCTCAAAGTCCATCCGGGCCTTCCAGCCGGTTTCCTTCTCGATCTTCTCGCTGGTGATGGCGTAGCGCCGGTCGTGGCCCGGACGGTCTTTTACGGTAATCATCAATGATTCCGGCTTTCCGGTGATTGCAAGGATACGCTGTACGACATCGAGATTGGCAAGGGCCCTGCTGCCTCCGACGTTGTAGACTTCGCCCTCACGGCCCTTCTCAAGAACCGCAAGAATGGCCCGGCAGTGGTCATCTACATATAGCCAGTCTCGCACTTGCTGCCCGTCTCCGTAGATCGGGAGTGGCTGGTCGTCCAGGGCATTTGAGATCATCAACGGGATCAGCTTCTCAGGGAACTGGAAAGGCCCGTAGTTGTTGGATGCCCGGGTGACAAGCACTGGCATCTTGTAGGTCTTGAAGTAGCTCAGCGCCAGCAAGTCGCTGCCGGCCTTTGAGGACGAATATGGACTCGAGGCAATCAGCGGCCAATTCTCATCGGCATCGTGCGGTTCATCGATGCTGCCGTAGACCTCATCAGTAGATACGTGGACATATCTCCTCACCCCGTGCCGCTTGGCGGCCTCAAGCATCTGGAAGCTGCCCATAAAGTTTGTCGCTACAACGGGTTCTGGCGAGAGGATGCTACGGTCCACATGGCTCTCGGCGGCAAAGTGCACTACTACCTCTGGCTTATGCTGAGCAAAGATAGCCTCAACCGCAGCGGAATCGCAGATGTCGGCCTTGGAGAAAGTGTAGTTTGGATTCGCTTCGAGAGACTTCAGGTTCTCGAGGTTTCCCGCGTAGGTCAGCTTGTCCAGATTGACAATCGTATGGCTGGGTGCAGCCATACGGACAAATGCAGAGCCAATGAATCCGGCCCCGCCAGTTACTAAAATCTTCATTTGTGTTGGGTTTCCCAATCGTAAGCAATTGACGGATGATCGTAGACGATCCGTCCTTCGTCTGCCGGATTATATTGCTGGTTTGTTACATAAACGAGCATGCCGCTTTCCGGACTCACAACTTTATAGCCATGTCCGACCCCAGGCGGGATGATAATGCTGAGAGGGTTTAGTGCACCGCAATAGATTGTGTTCTTTTGTTTGAAGGTCGGCGAGTCTTCGCGAAAATCTACCAGTCCTACTTGAAAAACACCCATAACCGGTACCCAGAAATCAGTTTGGTGGCGATGGAAGTGGAAAGCCTTGACGGCACCTGGATAGCTTAATGCTGCAGAAATCTGCGTCGTCGCAGCATCAAAGGTTTCAACCAGCCCCTGGCCAATGCGAGCCACTTCAAGGAAGTAGCCCCTATCGTCAGGAAAGATTGGAAAGGGTTCGATCCTGACGCCTTCGATGACACCCTTACCGGCCGTCGATCTTACAATCGCCCCAATCCCACTGATGTTTGCCACCTTCCAGGCATCGGGCAACGAAATCTTAGGCTCGCTCATTCTGTTCCATTATAGGATATGCCTCTGGCCTTATTCCTTCTGGCTGCAATCTCTTTAGCCGCTCAATCTCTTGTTTCTGTTTCTCCCGCCGGGGACGCAGGTGGATTTGCTCTTGAGCCACTCATCAAGCTGCGCTTTGATGCGCCGGTGAATCCGGACTCTTTGCGGAATTCCGTTTTCATAGTTTGGGGCGCTACCCGTCAGCGAGATGGCTTCACTACCTACCCCGAGGGCTACCGGATGCCCATCAACAACCTTGCCTGGGACCCGGCAACCAACACCGCCTACGCCAAGCCGGATGAGCCACTCGATCATGACCGGGATTACGCAATCGTTTACAACACTCTCGAAGCTTCTCGCTTCCACACCCGCAATGTCACACAGTCGATCCTGGCGCGCCGTCTGGGGCCAGCGGGCTCGATCCGGCGTTTGGCTTCTATAGATCTAACCGAAATCAAGTCGATTCAGACACTCAGCCAGACTGCAGCAGATGCAACAAGGCCGCTCACGGATACGGGCTTTCCGGTGGACGTGTCCTTCCTGACCCAACTCGGCCTGCGCCGGCTTGTCTTTCTCAACTTTGAGTCGTCCAGAGGCGACCGAGTGGCTGTCCATGCCTGGCTACCGAATGGCACCAAGCCTGCGGCGGGTTGGCCAGTGAAGCTGATTGGTCACGGACTCTTTGATAGCCGCTTCTCGGGGCCTACGCTGTTTGCCTCCGCCTTCATTGCCAACTCGGTCGTAATGTCCATTGATGCAGTCGGACACGGATTTGGGGATGGATCGATCCTGCGGTTTCAGAAGAACGATGGATCGACTGTCGATGCTCCCATGAATGGGCGTGGCCGGGACCTGAACAGGGACGGACGAATCGATCCTGCCGAAGGTTGCATATTGCCCGACTTCATCTCGACTTGCCTGCGCGAGACGGCGCTGGACTACCAGAAGCTGGTGCGCGAGATCCAGGCCAATATCGACCTTGATGGCGATCGCCAGCCAGACCTGAATTCCAACAGCATTCAGTATCTCGGCCAGTCTCTAGGCGCGATGTATGGCACCATCCTGATGGCAATTGAGCCTGGCATCGATGCTGCGGTTCTGAATGTTGGTGGAGGAAGCGCGATTGAGACGGCTCGGACCAGCACCTTGCTGAAACCATTGCTTGAGCAGTTTGTGGGTGTACCGAATGATCCTCTGATTCCGCGCTATGCGCCAGCCCGGCGAATCACAACCACGCAAGGCCAATACCTGGAGTTGCTGGATCGCCTGTCGATTTCCGAGGCTACAGGCGCACCGGCATCCTTCGCACCATTTCTGAAGCAGGCGACGTTATACGGCAGCCCAATCAAGCGGGTTCTTTTTCAATACGCGATTGGTGACCAGAGCGTCCCGAACAATTCGAATGGGCAACTGATCCGCGCTGCATTTGAACATGAGCTTGTGTCTGTTTACCGTCACGATATAGCCCGACAGATTGTTCCTACACTGCCAGAGAACCCCCACGCTTATATGGCCGCCTTTGCCCAGCTGGACCAGCCTAGCCTCCTGATTGCGTTGGCCACGCTTTCGCAGGCGAGCGAATTCCTCGCTAGCGGGCGAAGAGAAGTGCCTGATGTGAATGGGCTTGTCCGGTTTCTGTTCCGTCAGAACCTCTTTGAAACCCCAAGCCTGATTCCGTGAGACGATAGCGGCATGCTGGTTTTCGCCCTCTTACTACAGGCTCAATACTTTAGTGTTCCTCAAGTGGATGCTCCCGAGCTTGCGCGATTTGGCAGTCACGATGTGGGGGTGCGTACCATCGAGATTACCAATCCACAGCAACCAGATATCCTCAAGGGCCCAGCAAACCTGGCGGACCGGAGTCTCAAAATCGAGATCTGGTATCCCGCTCAGCTCAAGCCCAACGAGAAGGCCCACACTGTGTATGTCAGCCCGATGGCTGGGCGGGTAACGCGGCCAGAGATGCCGAAGACTTTTGAAATTCCCGGCAAAGCTTTGCGTGACGCACAGCCCAAGCAGGGCGCGGCCTACCCGCTAGTTGTCGTTTCCCATGGCTACCCGGGATCCCGAACCTTCCTCAGCTATCTCACAGAGAATCTCGCCTCAAAGGGTTATGTGGTGGCAGCCATTGACCACACGGACTCTGTATTTGGAGAGGTGAGAGGCTTTCCCAGCACCCTCATCAACCGTGCTCCCGATCAACTCTTCACCATCCAGGAACTGGCCAAACTATCGAAGCAGGGAGATCACTTCCTGAACAAAATCGTGGATGCAGACAAGGTGGCGATCGTGGGTTATTCGATGGGTGGTTACGGCGCGATGGCCAGTGGGGGTGCCTCTTACAATGCGGCTAGCGGAATGCTGAAGCAACTCCCCATGCCAAAGGTGAGTCCGCCTGCGAATCTTAAAGCCATCGTCGCGATTGCTCCCTGGGGAGCACAGCCTCCGGTGGAAGCCTGGGAGGCCGAAGCAGTTAAGAACTTCAAGCTGCCATCTCTCTTTATCGTCGGAGACAACGATGATGTGTCGGGCTACGAGACGGGTGTCAAGAAGCTCTACAATTGGGCGACCCATTCTGACCGTTGCCTGCTGACCTATCAGAATGCGCGTCATAACGTGGGTGGTAATCCAGCACCAGCGAATGTGCCGCTGGACTTTCAGGGACGGGAATCGTTTGAAGAACCGGTCTGGCGCAAGGACCGGATTACTGCGATCAACCAACACTACATTACAGCGTTTCTAGACCTGAATCTCAAGTCTGATGCAGCGAAGGCTGAATACTTGAAACCTGAGGGCAAGGGCTTTCAGCGCCGCTGGTTTTTAGGGCTCAGCATTGATTGTCAACAGCCGAACTAGGCATTTCTAGCGCACCCAGAGCGTCACCCCAACTGGGCTGAAATTGCCGCCAACTTCAAAGCGGACTTCATTCACGCCTTCTGTTAATCCCTGCGAAATTTTTGTGTTCACTTGAATTACGCCCTCTACGATCCCAGGTGCGTTTCCTGCATAGAATAATTCTGCCCTCTGTCCGCCAATCTGGACGAAGGCCGTTTGGAACAGGCTCGATACTGTTTGAGCAACCCTGCCATCTACTCCAGCAGGTGACATGCGGCCGGCGCCGGTTGCATAGAATATGATCACCGAGCCTTGGGGCGCCGGGTTCGATGGACCGTTCAATGTTCCATCTTCATTTACAATTGCGGCTTGTCCCTTTCCTGAACCATCTCTCGTAAAAATTGCTGGTTGGGAATTCGCAACTGAAATCGTCAGGGGGGCTGACAGCATCCCGTTGTATTCGACGGTCATGCTGGTTTGGACCCGTCCCAGCAAATCGAAGGGGGCAATGGCACTAACCTGGCCGTCTGAAGAATAAATTATTGGCGAGGCGACACCATCGAAGAGCACTCGCGTGAGGGCAAGCTCTTTGGGCAGGAGATTATTGTTGACTGTAGACTGGCGCAAAAGCGGTGGTCCCATGTTTGTGCCGAAGATGGTTAGCAATTGGCCAGGGGCCAATGCATTGCGTTCATAGCTTGCCGCATTTGTGACGGCGGCAAGTGCGGGTGATCCAGGTGGGGCGACACTAATCCGGTAAGAAGCGCTTTCTCCAGAGCCAACAGTTTCAGTCAAGGTAAAGAAGAAATCACCAGTAGAGAAGGGGCTCCCCGACAGTATGCCGTTTCCAGGATCGAGGCTGATTCCAGGCGGAAGGGCACCCGAAGATATTGTGAGGGCACTTGGATTTTGTTGGCCGGATATGCGCAGATTTTGCCTGTAAGTCGAACCCACGCTTGCGCCAGGCAGGCTCCGGACCAGCGGAAACGAAGCGGCAGGTGGAAGCACCTGCACGGTGACAGAATTTTGCGATACGACACCATCTGCTCCCCGAGCACTTACTCCGAAGGTGAAGTCTCCAATGGAGGTTGGCGTGCCGGAGATGAAACCGGTTGGGCTCATGGTTAGACCGGCGGGTAATCCTCCAATCGCGCCTGAATCCAGTGAAAAGGTAAGAGGGTTTTGACCTGGAATTTGTGTGATCTGGGCTGAATAGGGCTGGCCACGTTGCCCGTTGGCAAGGCGGATTGCCTCGAAAACCGGGATAGTGTAGGGCGGCACATCGGCTGAATTGCCGCGGCTGTCCGTAAGCCTGAGCCTGAAAGTATAGAAACCGTAAGCCAAGGGAACGCCGGTAATACTGCCCGTCGAGGGGTCCAGTCGTAAGCCTGAAGGGGGTGTTCCCGCAGTCAAGTTCCAGAGGTAGGGAGGGAATCCTCCTTCTGCGGTGAGCCGGAAATTGTAGGGAAAGTAGAGTTTGCCGCTCGGAGGCCCGGTTGAACTAATTCTTAGAGGACCTGCAACGTTAAGGATCCGGATGGTAAGTTCTCGCTGAGCGATTCCGCCTTGAGTATCGCTGACCGCTATGGAAAAAGTAAATGTTCCGGCAGAGGTGGGTGTGCCGAATATCCTGCCGTCTGTAGCTACTGTCAATCCGGCAGGGAGCGCTCCTCCAGACAAGCGGAAGCTAAGCGGCAGGGAGGCAGGGGACCTCGCCTCCACTGAAGCAACATAGGGAACATTTAAGGCACCATCGGGAAGTGAAACTGAAGAGATCGAAGGCAAGGCTCCGCGGACGTTGAGCGTCAGATTGGCCTGAGCCGTTACAAGAGTTGCGTCGGCAATCCGTAGGGTGAGCGGGAATGTTCCCGTTTGCGAAGGTTTGCCGCTAAGCAGCCCGAGACTGGAAAGCTGAAGGCCGGGTGGCAGGGATCCTCCAACCAAGAGGAAAGTGTAGGGCGAAGTGCCGCCACTGCCGCCCAAGTTGAAACGATAGTCTTCGTTAACTCTGGCATCCGGTAGTCGCGATGAGCTTAAGCTCAAGGAAACCGGGCGAACCATTAAGGTCAATGAAGCATCCCCCTCAAGGCCGGCAATGTCCCGAATTCGAAAGGTTAAGGGAAAACTGCCTGTTACGTTGGTGAGGCCAGTAATACGACCTGTGATGGAATCAAAGCTGAATCCTCCTGGCAATTCACCTTGTATCAGCCTGTAAGAATAAGGTGGGTTCCCGCCGCTCACACTCAAGTTTGCAGAGTAAGGTGTCAGGACTCTTGCTTCAGGCAATGCTGAGAGGCTCACTGTTAAGAGCGTTAGTTGTACGCTCAAGCGGTACCTTCTCAAGACTGAAAATCCGCGAGCATCGGTCACGCGAACCCCAAAATCGAATGCTCCCGAAAAACGTGGCTGACCGAACATGAGCCCGGAACTGCTTATCTCCATCAAAACAGGCAGTTGACCGCCCTCACGGACAAAGGTGTATGGCCCATTATTGCCAGCCGTGCTGAGTTGTGTCGAGTAAGGCTGATTGAGCGTGGCGAGGGGAAGTCGTATCGGCTCAGCCTCATCCTGGTTTCGAACTTCGATAACGAAAGTCTGTTGCGCTGAATTTCCCGCAGAATCGGTGGCTTGAACCGTAAAATTGGCAAAGCCAGGCAGAACGGGGGTACCTGTCAGGGCACCTCCCGAAGAGAAGTTCAAAGCTGGTGGGGGAATCACGCCATTCAGGATTCGATAGCTTATGGGAGGGTTGGTCGACGAAGCCAGGATATTGGTTGAATATGGAATGCCCAGAAAGGCTGTTGGCAGGCCGGTCGTCAAGAAAATGATGGAAGGCTGAGAGTTAGCTGGGCTAATGTTTAGGTTGTAGGAACGCTCAACAAATCGATTTGTGCTATCGGTGGCTCGCAAAGTAAAAGTAGCTGGCCCACTTCCGCTCGGAGATCCCGTAATCCTGCCGGTGGAGGAAAGGCTGAGTCCTGCAGGCAATTCTCCAAGGCTTAGGGAAAACCTGTAGGGTTGCGCACCTCCTGACGCCTCCACTATTGACGAGTAGGGCAAATTTGAGGACCCGGAAGGCAAAGTCTGGTTGTTAAAGTCGAAGACTGTCGAAGCTGTTACCTCGATAGAGAAATTTGCCCTTATCACAGCTCCAGCGGCGTCCCTTAGTTCGACCTCAAAAGAGGAAATGGCAAGTTGAAGTGGAAATCCACTGATGGTTCCGTTGCTTTGGAGCGACAGCCCAGAGGGTAGCTGCCCGGAGAGCAGTTGGAAGCGATAGGGTTGGCTTCCTCCGGTGGCAGTCAAGGCACTACCGTAGGGAACAGACAATTGTCCATTGGGCAGCGGATTGGTTCGTATCGCCAGCAAATTGCCGACATCGGTTGGCGATGGAGTAACGTGAATCAGGAATTGTCTTTCAGCCACTCCGCTTGCGAGGTGAGTGGCGCTTACGGTGAAAAGGTAAGTTCCTCGCAGGGATGGTGTCCCAGAAATACCATCTGAACTCAAAACAAGCCCTGGAGGTAAATTGCCAGCGCTAATTCGAAGCGAAACCGGTGGGGCTGAACCGGACAAGCTGAGGGGCGCGTTATAGTTCACCCCGAGGACTGCGGCTGGAAGAGAAGTCTGCACAAATTCAAAGGGAGTACCGTTTACCTGGACTCTGACGCTGGAACGGATTTTGACATTTGCCCTGTCGGTGGCGGAGACAAAAAAGGTAAATACTCCAATCTGGGCGGGCACTCCAAACAAGACTCCGTCAGAGCTGAGAGTCATACCAGATGGAATCGTTCCGCTTTCAATTTCATAGATTTTTGAGCCAATCCCACCGATCGTTATTAATTGATAAGCAGTGTATTGATTTACTGTTGCCAGGGTAGTTGGCGAATTGAAGAAAAACGTAGGTGGGCCGCCCGGTTGTGCGCTCAGGCTCGTTAAGAAAAAGTGTCCAAGTAAGACGAAGCTAAGCCACTGAAGCATACTCATAAATTAAGAAATATGCTAACGCGAATGTTCAGTGCTTTTGCTGGTTAATTGAATCGAATTGCATAGAGATCGGCATCTTTTAGCGCGGCTCGCAGGCGGACTGGTTTTGCCGTTAGAAGAGCCAGGGAGTCCAGACTTTTCCACTTTACGATTCTGCTTATGGCGTCTCCTACCAGTTCGGTGGATTCGGCGAGGACAGTACCGTTTGGATCTTCGAGCCAGAGCCGGATACCGCCGGGGGCGGAGGTGGAGAAGTTCACTTCGAGTTGAGTGCCGGTGAAGGTGAAGGGTCTTGTCAGCATCGTGCCTCCGCTGTAGCCGGCGTGGACTGAGGCGAAGCCGTCCAGGCGCAGGGTGTAGCGCTGCAGGTGGATGCTTGGCTGGCCGTAGTCTTTCACTACGTAGAAACAGAGATGATCATCTCCTTTTTGGGCCAGATTGAGGGCGGGGTAGTTGGACCGGGAGACCCAATTCTTCATGCCAAGGCCGGGGCGGAGGAAGGCCTCCATGAAAGTTCGATCCATGATCGTGCCGCCTCGGGAGGACATCAGGACTGCGTCGGAACAGTCTTTAAAGTAGCCGGGGTCTACTCCGATCGCTTTTGCTTCTGATTCAGACAAGACCTGGCGGCCTGGGAGGAAGCGGGCGCAGAGGGAGAGGTAAATGTGCGGGGCCCGGAAGTAGGGGCTGGTCTGGTTGGTGTAAAGGTGCTCGGGGGGAGCGTCGCCGAAGGAGAGTTCACCTTGCTTCTGCCAGTCGATGAAGTTCTGACTTATCGCACGGGAGATCCAGCGGTAGTTGGTTGTCCCAATTTTCTTGAAGGTCCGGTAGTAACAGACATACTGCTTTTCGCTTTCAGACCAGAAGGCGAGGTTTTGCGAATCGAAGGCTCCGCCGGTGAGGACGGGTTCGGTTTGGGTTTGGGTCCACTGGATGCCGTTGCGGGAATGAAAGGCCATCAGGCCGCTCTTGCTGGTGCCGGCGAGGCCTTTGTAGGTGCCGTCGCGGTCGAGGAAGGGGGAGAAGTTGTGCTGGAGAGGCGGGGTATTGGCGAGGATGATGTTGGTTCCTCGCCTGAGGTTTGGGCGTTCGAAGGAGTGCCCGTCTTTGGATTCGGCGTAACAGGTGACTTCGTTGCCGCGACCGTCTTCGCCCGCATTCGGTACGCCGCGATAGTAGAGCTTTTTGCCGATCACGGTTGCGTAGTTGGAGAAGCGACCTTCCCATGGCTTGTCGAATTTGAAGGCAGTGCCAGAGTCGACTGGGGTGCCGAGACGGAGTTCGGCTCCCTTTAACTCGGCGATGAGGAAGCGGTCGATGAAGAGTTCGCGGCGGGAGCCTAGGGCTATGGTGCTGTCTGTAGCAAAGGCGGCTGCTAGTAGAGTGCGGCGGGTCACAGGACAATCTCGGTGAAGCAGCCGCGGAGGTCCATCTCGTATTCGATGGTTTCGATGGGTGGGCGTGAATAATGCCAGGTGATGCCGTGGATTGCGGCTTTGCCCATCGGGGTGATGATTTCGCTTTCGAGGAACGAAGCCATTGGATGGATTGTGTAGACCTCGGTGGTGGTGACCTGGTGCCAGTCGACACCGAGGCCGTGGAGGCGGGCGGTCATCAGGCCCATTACGAAGCGGGTCTTCTCGGCTAAAGCTTCGCTTGAGGTTTCGCCTTTGCGGATGACGTCTTCGGGGTTGAGTGAGCCTTCGGGCAGTTCGCCTGCGCCTGCCACTACAAAGGATTTTTCTTTGCGCGGCGAGGGGATGGTGTAGCTGAAGCCGTAGATGCAGGGGGCCGTTGGTGCGCCAATCTCAGGGGCGATGTTGGTGCGGGCTATGGGGTTGACTCCGTCGAGTAAGAGACCCCAGGCCTTGAGCACGTCGACATAGGTGCCATTGAACTCGATGAAGCCTTCAAAGGTGAAGGGCTTGGGGGAACGGATTTCGATTCCGCATAGCGCGTCGAGGGGCCGGCCTGTCGAGTGGAGGTGGGCTTTGACATCATCCAAACCACGTGGCTCTATAAATCTTGCGTGGACGATTTCGTAGCCTTCTGCAGCTACGACGCCTGCAGAGTAGGGGGCGATGCCTTTGAGGAACCAGTAGTTGCCTTTGGGATTGAGGAGGAGCATGGGTTAAAGTCCGAAAACGAAGATTGCCGATTGCGAGGCGATGGCTATGTATTGCTTGCCGTTGACCGCGTAGGCCATGGGCGAGGTGATGATGTTGGCACCGGTGTAGTAGTGCCATAGATATTTGCCAGTCTTGGAGTCTAGGGCGATCAGGTTGCCGTCGAAGCTTGAGGCGAAGACGACTCCGCCCGCTGTTGCGAGGACGCCTGTGGCGGGGGAGCCGGCGTGGAGGGGGAAGTCCCATTTGCGGATGCCGGTGGTGGCTTCGAGGGCTCTGACTGAGCCCGGGGTGCCAACCTTGGTATCGACTTCGACGCCGCCTCCGCTGAAGCCTTCTCCGGGGATGGGACTGCGGGTCATGCTGGTGTAGACGGCGCAGGCTTCTCTCGTCGAGACGATGAAGAGGTTGGTGGCGGGGTCATAGGAAGGAGCGCCCCAGTTGGCTGAGCCTGCGGCATCAGGACAGACGTAGTTGCCTTGTGGCGTTGGGGTGGTGTTGGGCAGGACGATGGGGCGGCCTTTGTCGTCGAGGCCTTTGGCCCAGGTTTGCTTGGCGAATTCGCGGCCGGCTAGGAATTCACCGGTGGTGCGGTCGAGGACATAGAAGAAGCCGTTTCGCTGGGCTGTTACGAGGAGCTTGCGCTTCTGGCCCCGGATCATGCCGTCAATGAGAAGAGGGGTTTCGTTGGCGTCCCAATCGTGGACGTCGTGTGGGGTGAACTGGAACCACCACTTCATTTTTCCGGTCTTGGCATCGAGGGCGAGGACGGAGCAGGAGTAGAGGTTGTCGCCCGCTCTTACGGTGCCGTCGTAGTCTGGGCCGGGGTTGCCGGTTTGCCAGTAGATGGTGTCAGTGTCGACATCGTAGGTGCCGGTGGTCCAGGTGGGGGAGCCGCCGAAGTCGGCTGATTTTTCGGGGTTCCAGGTGCTGCGGTTGGGATCGCCAGGTTGTGGGGTGGAATGGGTTCGCCAGAGCTTTTTACCGGTTTTGGCGTCGTAGGCATCGACGAAGCCGGTAAGGGCGCATTCGCCGGAGGTGACGCCGACGATGATCTTGCCGTCGATGGCTAGCGGGGCATGAGTAATCGAGAAGCCCTTCTTGTAGTCGTCTACTTCGATGTCCCAGATGACGTTGCCGGACTTGGCGTCGAGGGCGACAAGGTGAGTATCGAGGGTGGCCATGTAGAGACGGTCGCCGAGGATGGCGAAGCCGCGATTGGTCATGACGGTGCAGTGGCTGGCGACTTTGGGAAGCTGGCGGGTGTACTTCCAGAGGGGGCGACCGGTCTTGGCGTCGAGGGCTGAGGCGTTGTTGAGGGGGCCGGTTACGAACATCATTCCATCGACAACGATGGGGGTGGTTTCTACTGTGTTGGCCCCGAGCTGGTAGGTGAAGGTGCTCTTGAGCTGGGGGGCGTTGGCGGGGGTGATTTGCTTGAGACCGGAGTAGTGTCGGCCTTCGAGGCCGCCCCAATAGGTGAGCCAGTTTTGGGGTTCGGCGGCGGCGTTCTTGATGCGATCAAAGGTGACGTTGAGGTCTGCGGCGGGCTTCCATTCGGTGTTGGGGTCGTAGGTGGTGGAGGCCTTGATGAGGAAGGCCGCGATGTCGTTGCGGTCTTTCGCTGGAATGGCAGGATGAGGGACTTCGAGCTTACGGACTGGACTTGCGAGTTCGCGTTTATTGAGGAGATGCCACTTTTGCTGCGTGTCCATCATTTGAAGGGTGAAGGTGTCTTCGCCTTTGGCCACACCACGGTGGCCAGCGGCTTCGATCATAGAGATTGGAGCGGACATCTTCGATGTGAGAGCAGAGGCTTGGTAGCGGGCCCTGACGCTGGTGAGGTCTGGCCCGAGGACGCCTCCGCGACCGGCGAACATGTGGCAGGTGGAACAGTTGGCAGTGCCGAAGAAGAGGGAGCGGCCGTTGGCTTCGTTGCCGCTAGGTTTCTCGTTCTGCTTGGCTGTGATGGAGAGCAGGTATTCGGCAATGGATCGCGCCTGCTCGTCGGGCATGTTGATGGGCGGCATCTGGGTGCCGGGGATGCCCTGCGTGATGCTGCGGATCAGGTCTTCGACAGAGCCGCCGTGCTTCCAATCGCCGGTGGTGAGGTCTGGCCCGCGGCCACCTTTGCCGGTATCACCGTGACAGGCTGAGCAATTGCGGACGAAGAGCCGGGCACCTTCAGACTTTGCATCCGGGTGTTGAGCCGAAGCAAGCAAGGTAGCGGCGGCGAGCAGAATTAGAATTCTCATTCGCCAACCATGAAATCACATCCGGGAGTAGATGAAGGTGATGACGCCAATTACGCTGGCGAGGAGGATGCTGTGGCCGAAGGTGAAGCGGAAGAGTTTGGCCTGATCTTCGGTGGACATCTTGGTGGCTGCAGCGGCTACGGCGATGGTTTGAAGAGAGATCATTTTGCCCATGACACCACCGGAGGAGTTGGAGGCAGCCATCAGGACGGGGTCAAGACCGAGCTTGCCAGCAGTGACCACTTGCAGGTTGCCGAAGAGGGCGTTGGCGCTGGTGTCGCTGCCGGTGAGGAAGACGCCGAGCCAGCCGAGCATGGCGCTGAAGAAGGGGAAGAGGACGCCGGTGGCGGCGAAGGCGAGGCCGAGGGTGCCGGTGGCACCGGAGTAGTTCATCAGGAAGGCCATGCCGAGGACGGAGCACACCGTGACGGTGGGAATGCGGAGTTGCAAGAGGGCTTCACCCACTACCTTGATGAATTGGCCGGGTTTGACGCCGAGGACGATGGCGCTCAGGAAGGCGGCGACCATGCAGCTTGTGCCGGAGGCGGCGAGGAAGTTGAAGTTGAAGACGGCAGCATAGGGGGTTTCTTTGACCATGACCGGTGGCATGCGGGTGATGAGGTTGTGGAGGCCGGGCCATTCGATCTTCATAGCACTGGCGCTGAGGATTTTAGTGACCGGTTCGTAGCCCCAGAGGAGGACACAGGCGACGAGGAGGAGATAGGGGCTCCAGGCGTGGAGGACCTTGTTGAGAGGCATGTTGAGCGCGGAACTCTTCTTGATGACGAGGTAGACGACCAGAGCCAGGATCGAACTGAGTGAACTGAGAATGTCGACCAGTTGTGCGCCGAGATAGTTGGAAGAGAGGAATTGCACCCCGGCGAAGGAGCCGCCGCAAAGCAGGGCGGGGAAGAGAACCCGGCGCATGGTGGCGAAACCTTCGGTAGCGGCAATAAGGTAGGCGGGAATGATAAAGGAAACTGGGGCGCAGATTCGACCGACCTGGCCGCTGAGTTCTGCGAGCGGGAGGCCTGTGATGCCCGCGAGAGTTACTACGGGGATACCGATGGAGCCGAAGGCGACCGGAGCGGTGTTGGCCAGGAGGCAGATGGCAGACGCTTCAAAGGCTCCGAAACCAACGCCAACCAGCATGGCTGTGGCGACCGCGACGGGTGTACCGAAGCCGGCGGCTCCTTCAATGAAAGCGCCAAAGGCGAATGCGATGAGGAGGGCCTGGAGGGGACGCTCGTTGGTGAGCGAGGCGATGGAATCCTTGATGACTTCAAACTGGCCGGTGACGAGAGTGAGACGGTAGAGGACAATGGCCCAGAAGATGATCCAAGTGATGGGGAAGAGAGCGAAGCAAGCACCGTAGGCGACGCTGCCAAGGGCCATTGAGCCAGGCATGCCGTATCCGAACAAGGCGACCCCGAGGGCGGATGCCAAGCCTGCGAGTGCTGCCATCCAGGCGGGTTTTCTCAAGACCCCCAGCATCATCAGGAGAACAAAAATCGGAATTGCTGCAATCAGCGCGCTGCCGGTGATACCGAGCCCGGCCATCTCATACGTTTGTGCCCATGTACTGTTCATACGTGAGCCATCATTCCATCACATTATCCGTCCATCTGACCAGATAAATATGTGTAAAGTTCGATCCAGGCGGATTCGGCCTCGGGGCCGAATTCTTTACCCAGGGCGGATTTGAGGGTCCAGACGAGGGATGCGCCGACCAGGGCATAGTGGTCTGTTTTGACTCCAAACTCGATGTGTTTCGCGCCGAGTTCGGCTAGCTGCTGCTTGAGATCTGCTGGTGTGTCAAGCCGATCGATCACCCAGTCGAAGACCTGCATGAGCTTCTCTGCCTGGGTTTCGAGAGGAGCGCGGTGGAACATTTCCTGAAGACTCGGATCGAGCTGGAAGAGACGGCCGTAGAAGAGGCGGCCCGCTTCGAGCTTCAAACCAGAGATCCTAGCGTAGCTTTCGCGGATGAGTTGTTTCTCGACCTGGCTGAGTTCCATAAGAGTCCTAACCAAAATACCAAGCGAAGGCTAGTTGCGGCGGTCTCGAATTTCTCGAATGGCTTTGGCAAGATCGATGGGTTGATAGACGGTGAGGACTTTGCCTTTGGGGCCGGCCTTGACGAATTTTTCGAGGAGGTCGGTGGCGGTGGCGTTCCAGGGGGTGAGCGAGACGTAGTAGGTAGTAGGGAGCTGGGCGCGTAGCTCGCGGAGGAGGGGAGAGATTTTTTGGCCCCAACGCCAGGAGGGGCCGAGGAAAACGACAGCGTCACTGGGTTGTTTCTGATCTACTTCCTCGCGCACCAAGTTGCTGAGGAAAGCTTCTTCGTTGATGCCCTTGAGGGTGTCGTAGGAGACAGTGCCGATGTTGAGGTTCATGAGGGCGTCCATGAGGCGGTCGAAGTCGGGTGCTCCGAAGTTGTCACTTTCGAAGATGACGCGGCGGCCGTCGAAATCGAAGACTTTGACTTTGGCCTCGGCATAACCACCGGTGTCGAGGAGGCTGCGGAGGGAGTTGAGGAGGACTGCTCGATCCCAGGCTGAGAGCTTGGTCATGATGCGGCGGCGGAACATGGGGGCGGCGTGGATGAGGACGCTGAGTTTGCCGGAGCCACCGGTCATGCCCTTCCAACTTTCCATGCCCGTTTCAGCAACCTCGCCGGGGCCGATCTGGAGGGGGACGCCGGGGGAGCGGGCTTCGACTTTCCAGTCTTTGCGGCAACTTCGACCGTCAGAATCCATGACCCAGAGGTTGACGCGGTATTTGCCTTCGCCGACGACGAAGCCTCCGCCGAGGTTCATTTCGGCGTTGCCGGTGGTCCAGAATTGGGGCGGGGCTTTTCTCGGAAAGGCCGCCTTGGAGTAGAAGTAGGAGGGAGTTTTGCCGGGCGTTTCGGGTGTGACGCGCAGGGCAATTACCATGGGGCGCTCACGGCCACGGGTTGCAAACTGGCGGATTGGCATTGCGATGTCGTAGCCGGTCCAGTGCTGGAAGCCGAAGGAGAGGCGGGTGGGGAAAGTGTAGACGCCGCAGCGGAGGCGTTTGTCGGAGGACTCTTTGACCCCATCACTCGAATCGAAGAAGCGCTTGAGCTCGCGCTCCTGCGGGCTGCCAGGATTGAGCAGCAGTTGACCCCAGGAATTGAGAGCAAGCAGAACCGGCAAAATACAGCGCCACATCTTGCCTCATCATCTCATCCCCCGCCCGGGTGTTCTGGATAGGTTTCAAAGTTGCGATGTACTATGCCTTACCGGAGTAGAACGAAGTGGCATCAAATAGCTTCAAAGATGCTGGTGGGGAGTCGATAAAGGAACGCGTGGTGTCACTGAAGGAATTTCTTGATAGTCCCGACCGGCAGGCGTTGGCTGCTGTGATTGATTCGTATCAGCGGATGCTTGCTGTCACTGCAGACTGCAATTCCGGGCTGTGTACGCATTCGGCTGGGGATCTGGCGATGAAGCTGCATTTGATTGAGGCATCGATTTCTGTCGATACTCGCCCAATGGAGTTGGTGCAGAAGCAACAGGAAGCGGAACAGCATCTCCATGCGTGGCAGGACCGGACGCAGGATTATTTGCGGAAGAAAGCGTCCGAGATGAAGGACCTGATGATGTTGATGGCGAAGACGGCGGAATCGGTGGGGGAGCGGGACCAGCATCACAACAAGAACCTGAAGGGGTTGACGGAGCGGCTGAAGGGGATTGCCGAACTGGAAGACATCACGCGGCTGAGGGCGAGCCTGATGTCGAGTGTGGAGGAGATGAGCCGGACGGTGGAGCAGATGTCTCGTGAGACAGAGCAGACGATGCGAGCGCTGGAGGTGGAGCTATCGAATTACCGAAGCCGGCTGGCGGCGACTGAGGAGGCTGCCTTGGTGGACCCGCTTACGGGGCTGGCGAATCGACGGCGACTGGAGACAGATCTGAGTGCGCGGATTCGGCGTGGGCAGCCGTTTGCGATGATCCTGGTGGATTTGAATGGCTTCAAGAAGATCAACGATACGTATGGGCATCTTGCGGGGGATCAGTTGTTGCGGCAGTTTTCTTCTGAGTTGAAACATGTGCTGCGGCAAACAGATTTGGTGGGCCGTTGGGGTGGGGACGAGTTTCTGGTTCTGTTGAGTGGGGAGATGGCTCAAGCGGAGGCCACCAAGCAAAGGATTGTGCAATGGGTTTGGGGCACCTATCCACTCAAGGTGGAAGCAGGTGCCCCTTCGATCAAGGTTGAAGTGAGTGCCGCTATTGGCATTGGCCTTTGGAAGCCGGAGATGAGTGCGGCAGACCTGATTGGAGAGGCTGACGCGGACATGTACCGGCAGAAGGCCAAAGCGAAGACAGCTTAGCGGATGGCGCGGAAGTCGGCCAAGCCGTTCTTGCCTTTGCCGGGCTGGTTGATGGGGCCGTTGGCTGTTGCGGTTTGACCGGGGAGGTTGAGTCCGAAGACAGCGTTGAGGGTGTTGATGGAGCTTTTGAAGGCACCGTCACTCCAGGTAGACCGTTGTGGGTTGTAGGATTCGCCGACGAGTGAGACGGCTTCACCCTGGAGAGGCGCGATAGCCCAGGCGGCGATGTCCATGTTTGAGTAGGGCGAGCCGGCACGGAGCCAGTACCAGCCGGCGGGCCAGATCTTGACTTCGGTCTTAAGAGGCTTGGGGATGTTGACGTTGGGGAACATGTTCTTGAGGCCACGATCGATTTCAGCTTCGACGGCTGTGGTGCCGCGAGAGGTGAGTTCTTCCCAGAAGTCTACGCAGCTTTTTTCGTCTTCGTAGACGCTGCGGGTGACGAGCTGGTTGGCACCGTAGGGGGTGGTGGGAATTTCGATGTAGTTGACGCAGCTCTCGGTTGTCCAGGCGCGGCGGGTCTTCTTGCCGGGGTTGGCGTTCTGCCACCAGGCACTGGGCCACCACTGGTTGATGCTGGCTACTTTGACGCCCATGAGGTCCTGGAACTGGGCCTGCTTCTGGATCTTCCTTGCTACGTCGCCTTCGACTCTTTTGAAGGCTTCGGCGTCGATGGCGACGATGAGGCGATTGGTGCGTACAACGAAGTTTGCGGTGGTGATTTCATAGCGGCTGCCTTTGCCTGATTCAACTTCGAGGGCTGGCTCTGAGGTGTAGATGCGGGCGCCTTTTTGGGTGGCGCGCTGGGCCATGCGCTTGATGAATTCGCTCATGCCGCCGACGGGGTAGCTGGGGGTGCAGCAGACGTCCCAATCTTCGTCGAGGAATTCGAGGTAGGCTTTGGCGCTGAGCGGGTAAGTGAAGTCGCCACGGAAGCGGAAGATGTCGGCGAGGAACTGGTAGTTTTCAGTGCCGATGGTGCCGCGCATGTAAGAGCGCATGTCGGGATATTTGCCAGCGTTGGCGCGACCCGGGCCGAGGCGGAGCTGGTCGTAGAGGGCGCTCTCGCCGGCGGTGGTGCGTGGGTAGGCGGCGGTGCGGAGGGAGTCTGAATCGTTGGCGCTGACGCCGCGGGCGCGGATGAGATCGTCTTCAAAGGGAGCGGCTACGTACTGGATGCCGAGCTCGTCGGCGAGCTTGAAGACGACTTCCTGGGTTTCCATGATGCGGAGTGCGCCGAGGCCGAATACGGGGCCGCCGGGGGTGCGGGAGACGTCGTAGATGCGGCCGCCGAGACGGTTTTCTTTTTCGAAGAGGCAGACTTTGTCGCCCATGGTAGGGGCGAGGCGGAAGGCCGTGTGGAGGCCGCCGGCGCCGCCGCCGAGGATGACTACCTCGCAGTTCAGGTTTTTCTTTTTGTCTTTGTCGTCAGCGAAGGCCAAGCTGGAGACCGCAAGCAGGGCGGTCGCGATTGTAAGTATGGAATGAATCCTCATATGTCTGAGGAGTCAAGCGACGGGGAGAAGCGGATTCGATCAAGCAGGCTAGTTTTTTCTGATTAACCAGACTTCTGCGAGGCGGGAGCGCTGACGCCAGTTGAGGTGCGATTCGTCTTTGGGGATCTCCCAGGTGAGCTCAAGGCGGCCGTCGGCGAGGGCTTCCGGGGGAACATCGAATTCGAAGAAATCGTCTTTCTTTTGGCCGGTTACGGGCTGGCCGTCGATGCTGAGGAGGCTCTTACCCTGGCCTCCCGTTTTTACTTTGTAGGTGGCGGTGGGGTCGATGCCTTCGTAGCTGAGCCGTTTGGGCCACATAGTGGTTTGTGAGGAGAGGCGGAGGCGGCTCATACCCTGATCGAGCCACCAGAACATGGGTTCGTCGCGATCGTCCATCTCTGTGTGAGGTGCGCGGCCTTCATTGCCGATGTCGTCGTAGAAACTACCGGGGCCTGGGGATTCCCAGGTGGCGATCTCTGTGAGGCGAGTGCGTTTGGCATCTTCGGTGGGGAGATCTCTGATCTGGCGGAACTGGTCTTCGAGCCAGTAACGGTTGTTGAGAGGGTAGTCGACAAAGTCGAGGACGGCACCGCGTTCTGTGCCGCTGGCCTGGTATTTGGTGACGCTGGTTTGGAGGCCGATGGACTGGAAGAGTTGCTCGCAGAGATCGACGATGCGGTCTCGCAAGTGGCCGCCGAGGGGCCATTGACCGATGGTGGTCAAGGCAAGATCCATCGCTTTATCGGGGCTGAGGTCTTTGCGTAGGAGGATCGTGTTGGCTTTGGCTTCGAGTGAACGCTCATGGATCTGACGACGGCGGACGAATGTGTCGTACACGGCCCGGAGCTGGAGCATTTGCCAGCGCCAGTTGGTGTTGAGGTTGGGCAGGCTTGCCGCGAGTTTGTCCCAGAGGAGGAAGGTTGCTTCTACATTGCCGTTGTCGATGAGGGGGCCGCGCCAGTTGCGTTCGAGGGCGAGGATTGCGTCGGCGATTTCTTCGGCTTGATTGCTTGAGAAGTAGGTTCGGGCGTAATCAATCATGATGCTTCTGGGGGTCTGGGCGGGGTTCCAGCCTAAGGCGCTGAAGACGATCTTGTTGACATCGTCGTGGACGCCGTCGGAGTAACTGATGAAGCCGGTGCTGGTGCCAACGAACTGGTTGTGGATACGGGCGAATTCGGCGGGCCGGGGGTTGATGGCTTCGCGGCCTAGGGTAAGTGCGATGGCCTGGTCGAGGTTGGGGACCTGGTATTGGCAGATCTTGTTGTGGGTGAGGTCTGGGTAGAGACGGAGGCCATATTCGCGGGGGAGCCGTTCTCTTGAGCGGCCTGGTGGCGGACTGGAGGGGCCGGCGACGAGGCCGCCGAGCCATTTGGGACGGTTGTCGTTGATCCACTTGTAGGCGTAGTCTTCCTTTTCGCGACGGAAGCCCTGGAGGGAGAGCCAGATCTTGGCGGGAGTGCGTGCGGCGAGATCGGCGAGGAATGGCATTACGAGTTCTGGAGGGTTGTCGCCGGGATCGCCGCCGGGGACGAAGACGCCGTCGAGTTGCGGGGTTTCGGCGACCATTTCTTCGAAGCGCTTGAGGAAGGTGGCGCGCTTGTGTTCTTCTTTGAGTTCGAAGTCGGCTGGGAGCCAGATCCAGTATTCAATGTTGTACTTTTTGCAGATGCGGCTGATTTCGCGGTTCATCTCGCGGCGGGAGAGCTTCATGAGAGGGGCGATGCGTTCGTCCTGGAAGGGGATGTTTTCGATGGCGTTGACGCCGAAGAGGACGAGGTCGCGGATGTATTGGTCGTATTGGGCGACGGTCCAGGCGTCCCAGCTGTTGGCGGCGGCGCGGTAGCCAAGTTGGTGGCCTCGGATTTTGGAGGAGGGGCTGGATTTAATCGAAAGTGGGCTGGGGATGGAGAGCTTGCCTGGGGCCCAATCGACCTGGCGTAGGAGAGCGCCAACGCCATAGAGGAGGCCGCGTTCGGTTCTGGCCGCGATAGTTATGCCTTGCGGTGAGCCTTTGAGCGAGTAACCTTCCTCGTTGATGTCCAATTCATCAGGGTTGAGGAGGAGAGATATACCTACACCGTTTAGTTCAAGACCGGTGCGCTTTTTCAGTTCTTCCAGGAGGACAGTACGGGCCACGCTTCCTGGCTGCGCGGTTACTCCCATCCGGGACAAATCGATGGCCGCCAGGGCAGAGGCGGCGCAAATCGCCAGGCAAAAAATCGCACTCATGATCCATCAGTTTCTCATTCTGAGAGCGAAAACGCCGATTGGTGGTCACTTCGACGCTCCAGCGGCTAGTTATTTCATCATTTGACGCATGATCCATTCATGCTCCTCGTGCTGACGAACGACTGAAACGAGCAGTGCCACGGTGCCGGGATCCTCACGATTGGCATTTAAATCAAAGATTGCGCCCCGCAATTCTCGAATGACGCCGATGACATTCGCATCAGCGGCGGAAAGAAGATCGAGGAAGGGCAATCCGGCCTGCGTTTGCTGGACCGATGCCCCATCGACGATTGCATCCATTAGAAGATCTGGATCCTGGCCGATCATTCTGAGGCGGTTACCGAGCAGATCGAAGCTGGACTTTGTCTCATTAGCGAATGTCTCAAACGTTTTTTGTACTGCACGGAAGGCGATTCCTTCCGATTGCCAGGAGCATTTCTTGTACTCCAGGAAGAGGAGGACAGAATTGGCAAGCTGACGTTGGAGATGCTGCACCACGGGAGTTCTGGGGTCATTTGTCTTCGTAATGGCCGCTATGTCTTCAGCAAGCAGAAACTGAATCTGGTCTGACTCGAATGGAGTTGTTGAGGTACTCATAGGAGTCAGATTCAGCAATCCAGTGGCCGAACCCTGCGTGGCGGATTTTTGCATGAGGCCTTCTCCACTCCGCTGAGACGCTGGTATTGGGATTTGTTTTCGAATTTGGGCTATGGGAGGCAACAGAAGTGAGTGAGGGAATCTCATTGTGTTGAACATGTCAAACGAATCCAAATACGAAACTCTCCATCTTTCCGGGGGAGAAGCGCTCCTCAAAATCCGCGAGCTCTTAAAGCCCTTTCGGAGCGTAATGATGGTTACCACGAACTTGAACGGGGACCTACATTCGCGGCCTATGGGTATCCAGGGCGAGTCAAGTGAATTTCACGGCACACTTTGGTTTTTCACAGATCGCCATTGCCGTAAGGTAGAGGAGATTCAGGCTAACGGGGCGATTTCGCTGATTTTTCAGAGCGACGCAGACAGCGTGTATTTGCACTTGTATGGGAATGCGGCAATGGATGACGATCGGGCGCGAATGAAGCTGCTGTACACGCCAATATTGCGAACCTGGTTTCCTGGAGGGGAGGACGACGCCAATATGACCCTGATTCGCTTTGACTTGGAGCGTGGGAATTTTTGGGATAGCCCTGGAGGAATGCTCCAGGTTCTTGCGGCGTTTACCAAGGCGGTAGTGACGGGGGAACGCGGGCAAGGCGGAGAGATGGGCGAAGTCAGGCTGTAGCCAGAGTTGCGTTTCAACGTGAAATTGTTATACTAGTTAGGTCGGTTCCTTCGTTTGGGAGGCAGACAGGTTGTAGTTTGTGCCTGGAAGCCGTTTGGACCATTCAAAGATTTCCTCTTTTTGATGAGGCCCTAGCTCATCGTCATCAGTTGTATTCAAGTAGTAAACCGTTCGAAAAAAACGAAACATGGCTCAAAAACAGGGTAAAAAATACCTGGCCGCAGCCAAGCAGGTGGAAGCACGGACGTACTCCGTGACTGAAGCCGTTGGCCTCGCCCAGAAAATCAAATTCACGAAATTCAACGAAACCGTTGAGATTCACATGCGCCTTGGCGTCGACCCCAAGCACGCGGACCAAATGGTTCGCGGCACGGTTGTATTGCCCAACGGCCTCGGAAAATCCAAGAAGGTTCTCGTCATCGCCTCCGGTGAGAAAGTGCGCGAGGCCGAAGCGGCCGGAGCGGACTTCTTTGGTGGGGATGAGATTATCGAAAAGATCATCAAAGAGAACTGGCTCGACTACGACGCGGTGATTGCGACCCCCGACATGATGCGCTCAATGGCGCGTCTCGGTAAGATCCTCGGCCCGCGTGGTCTTATGCCGAACCCGAAAACGGGAACGGTCACTACGGACGTTACTACGGCGATTAATGAAGTTAAGGCAGGTAAGGTGGAATTCCGCGTCGACAAGACGGGTGTTATCCATGCGCCGATCGGTAAAGTGCAATTTGAAACTGCAAAGCTGATCGAAAATGCTGAAAGCCTCATCACTGCCGTATTGCGCGCCAAACCCGCTGCAGCCAAGGGCAAGTACGTCAAGAGTGCGACGCTGTGTACCACTATGGGACCCGGCATTAGTATAGATATCTCTGACGTTTCTTCCAAGTTGGCCATTGCGGCTTAAGGATCAGCAACCATGAAGAACAAAGTCGACAAACAAAAAGATTTTGAAGCCATTAAGCAGGCTCTCGTGGAGTCGCCCAATGTCTTCGTAACGGGCTTTGAAAAGCTGACCGTCGCGCAGGATTACGCATTGCGTAAGACGATTCGTGGCGTCGGTGGCAGCTACAAAGTCATTAAGAACACCCTCGCGGAAAAGGCGAGTGAAGGCCTGGCCATCGCTCCTGCCGTGACCGGGCTCAAGGGAATGAATTCGATTGCTTATACGAATGGCGACCCAGTCGCGCTCGCAAAAGCACTCGTCACATACGCCAAGACGAATCCGACCTTTACGTTCAAGGCGGGTTTTGTCGAGGGGCGAGTCGTTGAAGTAGCATCGATCAACGAACTGGCCAATCTGCCCTCGCGTGAAGAGGTTCTGGCAAAACTGCTTTACCTCATCAACGCGCCAGCACAGCGTTTGGTTACTGCCGTCAATGGCGTGGGCCGGAACCTTGCTGTGGTCATCGACCAAGGCGTACAAGAAAACAAGTTCAATCAGTAACAGATAAATTCAATCGGAGTAGATGAAAATGGCTGACATCAACGCAATCTCGGAACAAATCCAGGGCCTCACCCTTCTTGAGGCATCTCAACTCGTGAAAATGCTCGAGGAAAAGCTCGGCGTATCGGCAGCAGCCGCATCCGTCGCAGCTGGACCTGCAGCAGCGGCTGCACCCGCTGCGGCTGTCGAGGAGAAGACGGAATTCACCGTTGTTCTCACCGGCGCTGGCGCAAATAAGATCAACGTCATCAAGGTCGTACGCGAAATCACCGCGCTCGGTCTGAAGGAAGCCAAAGACCTCGTCGATGGCGCCCCGAAGACTGTCAAGGAAGGCGTGACCAAGGAAGAAGCTGCAGCAATGCAGAAGAAGTTTGTCGACGCCGGTGCAACCGTCGAAGTCAAGTAACTTCAACCACGTTCGAACGGAAAGGGCGGCCCTCAGGGCCGCCTTCTACTATTTTAGAGCGACAGTTTTTGGTCGAAGACCATGTCCTTCAAGTTGAATTTGACCGAGATCTCCATCGGCCCCATGCTGGTTTTGAAGGTGACCTGTTTGTCTTCGGGCGTGATCTGGACTTCTTTGCGGGGGAATGCAAAGAGCATGACGCTGCCGGATGGAGTTTGCTGGATTTTGGCTTCGGCCGGCTGATAGACCCTGTCGTCCTTGACCTTGAGGGTGGTCATTTGCAGGAGTCGCGCCTGCATGTCTTTGGAACGATTGGGATCTTCGCCGCCTTTGCGGGAAGCGCCTATGCTTCGCATGCCAGTGACCGAGACGACTATGAATTCCTCACGCACACTCTGAAAGACGTCCTTGATTTCGATCCGGGCTTTGGCTTCGGCAACGGGCATTGCCGTTTCAAATGCGACTTTGATTTTGGGCAGCTGTATGCCGCCTGCGGGGCCGCCCATCGGGCCGCCCATTGCGCCGCCGTCGGCTCCCATTCCGCCGCCGCCCATACCTCCTCCACCGGGGCCTCCGCCAGGGCCGCCCATGTTTCCACCGCCGCCCATCATTCCGCCACCACCACGACCTCCTCTTCCCATACCGCCGCCCATCCCTTCCATGTTCATCGAAGGTTGCACGTCTTTGACCCAGGGTGAGTTTTCGACAATTTTTCGAGCTTCTTTTTCAGTCCATTCGCTGGGTTTCCTGGATTGCCAGAAGTCTGCAGCAAAGAGGATGCCGCTGCAGAGCAGGGTGGTAGTAAGGAACTGTCTCATCTTGACGTTTAGTCTTTCACTGCTTTGGACTGGCTTTTGTAATGATTTGTAAAGTGTAGCGGGAAAGCTACACGTGAGTGTGCCGAGCACACCGCAGGCTTTGTAAAGGTTATTAGAATCAATCAGTTGCAGGTTGGCATCGAGGTTGCAAAGGAAGAAGGTGCATGAAGTGCCTCTTCGCCACTCTTTTGGCATCCACGGTCCTGCTCCTCCCTCACGAGAGGGCCGTGGCATTTGAAAACACTTCTTACACCAATGTGAACTCGCGCTACCGGATTGAACGAATTTCAATTCAGAACGGGAGTTACGCAGTATCGGCGGCGTTGCAGCGAGAGTTGGATCGACTGGTTGGGCGTCCCTATCGAACTGAGACTATGGATACTCTCGAGCGGCGGATTCGTGGTGAGTTTCCGGGCTTTACGATTTCGCGTAATGTCGCCAAGGGTGAGAAGCAGGACCAGATCCGGGTCAGCTTTGTTCTTGAACGCTCGCGTAAATATCTCGATTTGAATGTTCCCCGGATGGCTTTTCACTCCGAGCAAAAGTTCAGCTTTGGTGCGACGGCTGATTTGAATCTGGGGTCGACGAGCAGCAGTTTGGGTTTTATCTCTGACAACGATGAACGGTTGGAGCGATTCTCGGGGTTTCGGGGGGCGTTTGTTGCTCCTGTCTCGAAGAATCTGCGGGTTGCGTTTTTGGGTGAAGCTTACCAGTCGCGGTTTCGTGGGGAGTCCAGCGAGTTCTACCGGTCGCGGACCAATTTTGAACCGACGCTGATTTATACGTTGGCCCCGGGGTTTGAATTGCGCGGGGGCTTTAGTTTTAACAATTTTGAATTTCAAGTTCCGGCCGTGAGAAACCAGGCAGCACACGCTGTTATTACTACTCTGCGCTACTCAAAACAGTGGCAGCTTGGTCTCGCCAGCACACAAACGCTGGAGGCAGGTTACAGCCTGCGCGCGGCCGCCCGATCTATTGGCTCCGACTTTCGCTATCGACGGCATCTGGGCGAGGCCAGGCTCAGTTTTGCTTCGGGCAATAGTGAGAAGTCAAAGGCCACACTTGCGGTTAGCTCGATGATTGGAGCGATTGACGGGCGTGCGCCTGTGCTGGATCGCTTCGTATTGGGCAATACGCAGACCTTGCGCGGTTGGAATCGCTATGAAATCGCTCCGCTGGGGGCAGACCGCGTGATCCATTTTTCCGCCGACGGCCGGTACAGTTTTGTACGAGCCGTTTATGACACTGGAACCATTTGGAATGCGGGACGTCCAAGAGTACTCAGGCACTCCGCTGGCCTGGGATTTGTAGTGAGCGGAATCACAGCTATGGTTGCAATACCGATCCGATCTTCCTCGATCGAACCCATCTTTATGGTGGGGATGAACTTTTGACCGCCGCGCGATTTATCGCGCTTTTTGTACTGTTCCTCCATACGCTGGCGGCGCAGGCGATATCGCCACGTCTGAATGACGGGCAGTTGAGTTTGAATGTCTTCAATCTGAAGTTTCTTGAAGGAAAAGCACTCGACAGGTTGAAAAACGGGCAAAGTGTCACTTTTGATTTCCAACTGCAGCTGCTTGACGGAGCAAAACCGCTGGGGCGGACTATGCAGCGGTTTGTGCTGAGCTACGACCTTTGGGAAGAGACCTTTTCGGCCGTGCAGCTTTCGCAGTCTTCGCCCCGGACGCCTGTCTACACCACCAACCGTTTGAAGAGTGAAGCGATTGCGGGGTGGTGTATCGGGCGAATGTATTTGCCGTTGCCGTCGATCGACAAATTGAAGCCTTTAACGATGCAACTGGAGATTCGGAGTGCTGGAGTGAAGCTGGCGAATCCGATGCGGCCTCAGGGGAGTGTTGACCTCGGCGTATTAGTAGAGATCTTTTCGCGGCCGGCAGATCCGAAAGAGCTGCGGTTTACCGCTACTACGCAGACCTTTACACTCGGAGCGCTGGCAACGCCGTGAGAAGATTGCGCGACAAGCTTTTGCTGCTCTTTCTGGTTGCAACACTTTTGCCGCTGGGTGCCACTCTGCTTGTGTCCTGGCGGCTGCTGAATCAGTCCCTTGATATTGCGCCAGTTGAAGAACTGGCCGATTCCACACAACAACTTGAAGCCGCCGGGCGAACGCTTTATCAGACCTCGCGGCAGCTTTTACTGGAACGGGTTGAAAACAAGAAGCTGGTGGCTGAGCCATTTCCTTCCATGCGCCTTGAGGCGGATGAGAGAGAGCGCTTTGTTGTCGATGGGGAAGACCTGGTGCTTCTGCGGCCGGAGGGTGCTTTCCGGTTGAAACTGGAAGGGGTTCGGTTGCCTCAACTGCAGGCCAAGCTGGCAGAGGCGCGGCAGGTGATTGAGTCGCACCGGGATCGCGACCTTAAGCGTGGGTTCTTTCTGACGCTGGCAAGCGTGGCTGGTTCGATATGGACAATCGCACTGCTGGCGTTGCTCTATTTCACCAATCACCTTACGCGACCGATACGGGAGCTGACGCAGGCCTTGCGGGCGTTTACCGGGGGCAAGAGAGTGCCGCTGGAAGTGAAGGGGCATGACGAGGTGGCGCAGGCCATCGTGAGCTTTAACGACATGTCCGAGCAACTGGATCGCAACCGGGAGCGGCTGCTTTACTTTACGCGGCTCGAATCATGGCAGACGCTGGCGCGGAAGATGGCTCATGAAGTGAAGAACTCGCTGACACCGATACGGCTGACGGTGGAGGAGATGGTGGCTCGATCTCATCCGGAGGAGCGGGCGTTTCTGGAGCAGGCTTCACAGATCGTGACTGAGGAAGTGCAGAGCCTCGAGCGGCGTGTGCGTGCGTTTAGCGAGCTGTCGAGTGAGCCTCCGCTTGAGTTGATAGATCTGGATGTGAATGCGCTGGTGGAGGAGCGGATTGCGTTTCTGCGCAGTGCGCATCCTGAGGTGATTTACCGCAAGAAGCTTGATGCGCAGGAGTGCTGGGCGACGGCGGACCCGGATCTGTTGCGTGGCATTCTTACGAATTTGCTCGAGAATGCAGCGCATGCGGCCGGGCTGATTCAGGTGAGTACGCGGTGTACGCAATCGCACCTTGAAATTTTTGTTGAAGACTCGGGGCCCGGGTTGAGCTTGCTGGCTCAGGAGACATTGTTTCAACCGACGATTTCGTTCAAGCGAAGCGGTATGGGACTGGGGCTGTCGATCGCTAAACGAAGTGCGATTGTAATGGGCGGTGACCTTGAGCTGGTTACTGGATCTCTTGGCGGGGCAGCGTTTCGTATCCAACTTAAGAAAGCGAATCCACAATGGCAAAACGAATCGTTATCGTTGACGACGAAGAGAATATCGGCCGCTCCCTGCGCTTAATTCTGGAGCGTGAGGGGTACGCGATTTCGACGTTTATGAGTGCGGCTGCCTTTGGGCAAGCGCCTCGTGCGGACCTGTATTTGTTTGATGTGCGACTGCCTGATGGCAACGGGATTGATCTGCTGAAACGGGTGCTGGGGAATCAGCCGGAAGCGCCGGTGCTGATGATCTCCGGCCACGCGACGATACAGGATGCGGTGGAGGCTGTGCGGGCTGGGGCGTTTGATTTTCTGGAGAAGCCGCTTTCGCGGGAGCGGGTGTTGCTCGCGATTGCGCGGGCCTTTGAGCAACGGACGCTGAAGGAAGAGAATACGCGGCTGAAGGAGCAGCTTGGGTCGGGGCCGCGGATGATTGGCAGCTCGCCCGCGTTTACGCGTGTGCTGGAGCAGGCGAGTCTGGCAGCACGATCGGATGCGCGGGTGCTGCTGATTGGCGAGTCTGGAACAGGGAAGGAGTTGCTCGCGGCGCATATTCATCAATCGAGCCCTTTTGCTGGCGGGCCTTTTGTGAAGGTTAATTGTGCGGCTATTCCGAATGAGTTGATCGAGAGCGAGTTGTTTGGGCACGAGAAGGGTGCCTTTACCGGGGCTACGATTTTGCGGCGGGGGAAGTTTGAGCTGGCTGATGGGGGGACGCTGTTTCTTGATGAGATTGGGGATCTGGCGGCGGCGAGCCAGGCGAAGTTGTTGAGGGTGTTGCAGGAGGGGGAATTTCATCGCGTGGGTGGGGAGCAGGCGATCAAAGTGCAGGTGCGTGTTGTGAGCGCGACCAATAAGGATCTGGCCACGCTGGCGCAGAAGCAGCAGTTTCGTGAGGACCTTTATTACCGGCTCTCGGTGGTGCCGATAAGGGTACCGAGTTTGCGGGAGAGGACGCCGGACATTGCGGCGATGGTGGAGTATTTTCTCGATGAGTTTTGCCGTCGGAATAGCTTCAAGTTGAAGACGATACACCCGGCGGCGATTGAGGCGCTGGAGGCTTATCACTGGCCGGGCAATGCGCGTGAGTTGCGGAATATCGTGGAGCGGATGGCGATTTTGTCACCTGGGGATGTGATTACTGAAGACGCTGTGCCGGTGGAGATTACGCTGGCGCGGGAAGTGGCTGGGGCCGGGCGGAATGGTTTGCATGAGGCGCGCGAGTCGGCTGAGCGGGATGCGCTGGTGAAGGCGCTGGAGGAGACGGGTTGGAATGTTTCGCAGGCGGCACGGTCTCTTGGTATTGAGCGGACGAATTTGCATAAGAGGATGAAGGCCCTACAGTTGGCTCGGAAGAACTAAGCTCAAAAGATGAGCCGTTTGGGGATCGTCTTTTTTTTGAGCTGCAGTTTGTTCGGGCAGGGCCGGATTGAAGTTCCGTTTCGCTTTGCAACGCCTGAGTTGCCGTTGGCGTTGATTGAGATTCGCATCAACAATAGCAAGGGGTTGACGGCAGTGCTTGATACGGGGCAGGGCATTGCACCGGTGCTGGTGAATCAGGCGATGGCGCGGGAGCTTGGGCTTGTGTACAGCGACTCGGACAGGGTTGCGGCGACCTTTGGAATTGGTTCGGGGCCGGCACCGCAGGTATTCAAATCGAAGATAAATGATTTGCGGATTTCGGGTGTCTCGGTGGGTAGCGTTGATGCCGGGGTTAGTGCCGCGCTGGGCCCGATTGGAGCGGCGCTGGGACAGAGCCTTGCGGCCAATCTGGGGTATGGGTTCTTCAAGGATTACCTGCTGAGTTTGAATTATCAGACGATGAAGCTTACGCTCAGTAAAGAGAGTTTGGCGAAGGGTTTGCCGTTTGTGCTGGGCCCGAAGAAGCCTCTGGCGATTGTTGATGCGCGCGTTAACGGGCAGGGGCCTTATCGATTTGTTGTGGATACTGGTGCGAGCAGTTCTGCGATTTCGCGGATGCTGGCGGAACGGCTGATGATGCCGCGTGGGGTGCCGGTGCCGGTGATGGGGGCGGCTGGTTCTTCGCCCGCTTATATGACGAAGGCGACGATGCTTGAGGTGGCCGGGCGTCGGTTTCCTGAGTTTACGTTTGCTACTGGAGATTTTCTGGATCGGCTTGGGGATGCGGTGGGGACGCGGATTGACGGAGTGCTTGGGGCCAATGCGTTTCGGAATCTGGTGCTTCGGATCGATTATCCGAAGCAGCGATTGAGTCTCGAAAACCCTTGAGTGTCGCTTTCAGGATTATCTGGCGCTTCCGTCAACATTATTTGGCATACTAGGGCCGCCGTCCGGTGTTGCGGAAACGTGTCGCCATGCCAGTGCTTATCGCAATAGAATTTCGCAACGCCGAAAGCTTGCCATTGGCAGCCTTCGATGCCGTTGCGAAATCGTCCGTTTTGGCAAGCTCCCAGACCGTGTCGGGAGGGCCTGTAGGTTCGCACTTTACACTACGCCGTTGATCGTTACCTTGCGACACTTCGGGGTCGCCCTCAAGGTCCTCGTCGTTCTCTGAAATCCATTCAGGTCGGTCGGCTCACTCTTTGGCTAAACGTCCTTGGGTCGGTTGAGTTTGCGACGGACTGAGCACACTTGAGACGGAAACAGAACCAAATTCAGGCGCGTTCTCGGCCATCTGGAGCAACAACGGAATGTGTCCCGCTCCGATGATCAAGAGGATGCGATCCGAATTCGATTTCCTTACACGGAGGAGATTGCTAAAGATGCGGAGGTTTCGGTTGTACCAGCCGGTTCGCCAGTCAGCGCCGGTATAGTCGCCCCCACCACCAACTTCGAACTGTGCCATGAGGTAGCGTCCCAAGCCATATCGAAGGGATTGCGGCGAATTCAGGAGTTGCAGATGCTCTTTCAGGCTCTGTTTGGTTTTGATTTCGTCCTGCCAATTGTCCAAAGCTTCGTACCATTCGAGCCATTTGGTTGCCCTACCAATCAATTCGTTCTGACCGAGTGACTGGGCTCGCTCGATTAAGGCCTCGGTCGTGTGGGTGGGGCCAAACGGGCGATCGGGCGCGTCGACCGCATAAACTTTTGTTTGCCCGAGACGGCGCGCCAAGCGGAAGCCAAGTTGGTAGATTTCGTTGGGCCCGAGATCGTTTTCCTTGGCCGCCAAATACTTGGAATAGGCGGCATCAAGGTCGGCCTGGCCCTCGGCCCGCCACTCCACTGCGATCTTCGTTGGGCGCAACTGAGCCAGAGCCTTCAACAGTTCCTCGATCTCTCTTTGCCTTCGCGAGGAGAGGATGTCCAATCGATGTTTCGACTTATGGCCGTCAAGCCCTTGATCATCGAAATGGAAAGTTCCGAGCATCATGATCTTTGCCCGGGTCAGCTCCGGCGGGGCTGGTGGGGCTTGGGCCAAAACGAGACAATGCATACCTAAAGCCAGGATGACGACGGAAGCTGGTTTCATGATTCCAGGTGACATGCTTGCTATTTTTGCCTATCGAGGAAATTTAGGCAATTGCCAAAGCAGCAGTGAGTAATGTCGCGGGAAGTCGCACAGTGTACAGGAGACTGGTACTCGGTCCGCCCCCGTACCAGTTCAATCGTAAGGAACCGGGAACGTACGCTGAATCTTGTTGACGGAAGCGTCACATAATTCTGAAAGTGACACCTTAAGCGGCTCTGCGTGGGGCTGGCTTGATGAGCAGGTCTAGTTGAATCCCTGTGAGTCCTACCAGGTTCACCAGGGCATCTAGAGAGAAGCGACTGATTCTTCCTCGTAAGAGGTCGGAGATTCTCGGTTGGGATACTTGTAACCGTTTTGCCGCCTCTGCCTGAGTTATGCCTTCACGCTCGATCCATTTTCTGAGCGCGGTCTTAACTGCGATCTCATGCGGAGGTTCTGAGCTTCGGACGCTGAGAATCCGAGGTCGGTGAAAACGTCGCCGCTGCCTTGAGTCATACGGATTTTCTTAAGGGATCGGGGGATTCTGCGGCATGGCTCCGCTGTCGGTGCGGGGGTCCGCTCCGGCGAAGTTAACCATTCGTTTGTGATCGTGCATGACGGCTTCGCCGTTGCCCATGGCGCTGGAGTAGCCCGTGAGCGGGGTGATCAGGTGGCCTCGCTTCTGAAGTTCTAAACGGACGGAATCGGGGATGCCGGTTTCCATCTGCAGGTCGCAGCCTTCGAAGGTGCCTTTGGTGAAGCGGGGGACTTCCATCGCTCGTTGTACGTTCATGCCGAAGTCGACGATGTTGGCTACGAACTGGGCGTGGGCCTGGGATTGATTCCAGCCGCCCATGATTCCGAAGCCGATGGCTACTTCGTCTTTTTGCATGAAGGCGGGGATGATGGTGTGGAGGGGACGCTTGCGGCCGAGGAGGCTGTTTGGCTTGCCGGGCTGGAGGTCAAAGCCAGCGCCACGATTGTGGAAGGAGAAGCCGGCACCGGGGGCGACCATGCCTGTGCCGTAGCCGGCGTAGTTGCTCTGGATGAGGGAGACGATGTTGCCGTCTTTATCTACTGTTGAGAGATAGATGGTTTCTTTGCCACGGGCGTCGAGGGACTGGCTGATTTCGCTGGGTAGCACTTTGCAGGTGGCGCGTTTCATGTCGATCAGGGCGGCACGTTTGGCGGCCAGATCTTTCGACAACATCTCGGCAACGGGCATGGGTGAGAAGCGGGGATCTCCCACGTACTTTGCCATGTCGGCATAGGCGAGCTTTTTGGCTTCGATCATGACGTGGAGGGCGGCGGCTGAATTGTGGCCGTAGTCTGCGATGGGGAAGGTCTCCATGATGTTGAGCATGGAGAGGGCTGCGATGCCCTGGCCGTTGGGTGGCAATTCATAGATCTTCCAGCCACGGTAGGTGGTGGAGATGGGCTCTACCCATTCGGGTTCGTATTCAGCGAAGTCTGCGAGCGTGTGTGCGCCGCCTTGCTCCTGGAGGAACTTCACGAGGTTAGAAGCCATCTTGCCTTTGTAATAAGCGTCGCGGCCCTGGGCTACGATCTGGCGCAGGGATTCGCCGAGGGCTGCATTCTTGAAAGTGTCGCCTAAGCCGGGCTTTACGCCATTGGGGACGTAGGTGTTGGCGTAGCCGGGCTGCTTCATCAGCTTCTGGCTGACCCAGGAGCGAGCACCCCATTCGGGCATGGCGAAGCCGTTTTCCGCGTAGTAGATGGCGGGGGCGAGGGTCTTCGAGAAGGGCATGGTGCCGAAGCGTTTGCGGAGGGCGTCCCAGCCGGCGACTGCGCCGGGGACGGTGATTGCGTGGACGCCAATGGGATCTAGTTTCTCGATGCCTTTGCTCTTTAGATGCTCGATGGTGAGGCCTTTGGGTGTCCAGCCGCTGGCGTTGAGGCCGTAGACTTTGCCTGTTTTTGCTTCGTAGTAGATGGCGAAGAGGTCGCCGCCGATGCCGTTGACGTAGGGCTGGGTGAGGCCGGTCATGGCGTTGGCTGCGATGGCTGCGTCGATTGCGTTGCCGCCGGCTTCGAGGATGCGCGCGCCGGCTTGTGAGGCCAGGAATTGCGGAGCGGCTACGATGCCGAACTTAGTAACGATCATCGAGCGGTGCTGGTCTCGCCCGACGGGGGGAACAGTGTTAGGCGTTTCTTGCGCGAGGGCGATGGCAAAAGTGGAGAGACAAAGCAGTTTGAGACGCATGGGAATTCTTCAAAGTGTATCTCTTTTGAGACTCTTCTCGATAGCGGCAGCGGAACCGTCGCGCAGCCAGCCGTCGAGTTGGCCCACCTCTTTGAGCTGCTGCCCGCGGCGGCGGGGGACTTCAAAGTAGCTGCAGGATACTTCTTCGAGGGCGGTCATGTCGCCCCAAAGACGTTCGAACTGGGCGACGGGGTAGATGTCTTCCTGGCCGCGGCCCCAGCGCTTTTTGACGTCCTTGATGGTGATGTAGCTGGGGACCCGCTGGGCTGTCCTGCGGACGGCTTCATCGACGAGGGGCTGATTGTTCAGGCTTTCACGGGTGAGGCCGAAGGCCTTGAGCATTTTGTCGATGGTGATCCAGTAGGTGCTGGCGTTGTAGTAGCTGAGGGCGAACTCGGCTTCTTCGCTGGGGAGGGCGAGGCCTTCGACGAGTCTTGGTTTGCCATCGACGCGGGCGAGGCTGCCGCCGTGGTCGCCGAATTGTTTCTGAACTACTTCGACGCTGAAGGTGGAGCCGGATTCGATGTGGGCTCCGAGGAGAGACTCGTCGAGGGTGGCTCCCAGGGTATCGACGTTGTGGAGGAGCAGGTATTCGAGTTGCGGCTTTTCGCTGAGCAGGCGGGCCAGGAGTCCGTTGCGCAGCATGTTGGGGATTTCATACCAGTGGCCGACGGGGTGGATGCACTGGTGGGCGAGGTTGGCGCGGTAGTCGCTGGCTTCTTTCATTTGCTCGACCCAGCGCATAAGCCCGGCGCGGCCACTGGCGCGGACCTTCTGCTTCTGTTCGTCGAGTTGTTGCTGCGGGAGGACCTCCCAGAGGTAGCGCAGATCGGCGAGGGTGGGGATCAAACGCAGCCCGATGCTGCGGCCCTGTGAGACATGAACTTCGAGGCCGGAGAAGTGGCTGTCGAGATTCCTTACGTGTTCTGCGATGGGCGCGCCGGTGAGGTAGCTGGTGGTGACGATGTGCGGGATGACTGTGTCGAAAAGCTGTTGGGCGACTTTGGTTTTGGCCAAGTGCACGTCGAGGAAGTTGTAATAGCGACCATCGAAGCGATGGAAGGGGATGAGTGCTTTGACGGTGCCGGCACCTTTGGTCCAGCGGCTGCCGACGCCGCCGGCTAGCGTGACTACGGCAACTTTGCCGGATTGCATTGCGTTGCGGCCGGTGGGGGCGTGGGCTTTCTTGACTTGAGTCAGGTCTCCGGGCTTGACGTCTTCGATGGCGAGGTTGGAGGGCAGGATGTTTTTGGACATGCCAATCCGATTGCCGAGGTAGTCTGCGCGGAGGCGCTCGTGGGCGCTTGAGTCGAAGCCGAGGGCTGCCAGGAGCGCATCGAGCTCGTTGCTTTGTTGGGTGGTGTTTTGTTCTTGCGGGAAGAGGCGTTCGAAGAGTGCGCCGGTGATGTCCGGATAGTTTGCGGCTACGCGGCCGAGCTCTGTGCGGCGCTCTTCGGGAAGGTCTGAGGCGGGTATACGCAAGAGAGCGGGAACTGTGAAGAGGTGGTATTTGCGGCTGAGGAGGGCGTCGGCATCTTGCTTGAGTGAGGCGCTGGTGCCTTGGGTGTTGATGGCGAAATCGTAGACCACAGGAGTAATCGCGAAGGGGACAGAATGTTCGAAGCGCTTCTTTACAGTTGCGAGGATTTGGACCATTTCTTCGGCAGCAGCATCACGGATGGCTGGATCGAAGACGAAGCCCATGCCGCCGCCGCTCATGCCGCCAAGCATCCAGAAGCCCCAGAATTGTTGGCCGAAACGAGTGCGGCAGGCTTCGATGAGTGCTTCGGTGTAGGCGTTGGCGGCCCAGGGGATGATGGTTTGGATGGGGCCATCGTAGTTGCGCTGGGTGAGCTCGGCAACCTGTTTGATGTCTCCGGCTTTGAGGGCTTCGAGCATCTGGTCGAAGATGGAGATGGCCTTTTGACGGCCGGTCCATTCTTTGTCGCTGCGGAGGAGATAACGCTCGGTGCACATTTCAAGGATGGGCCCGACGTCCTGGCTCATGCCACCGTGGACGACTACTAATGATTGTTCGAGTTTGAGCTGAGCATCGGGCGCGCTGAGCAGGGAGTGCTTGGGGAGGAGTTGGCCACGGCTCAGGCTTGGTGGAGTTTCAAGAACGCCTTCGATCAGTTTGATGCCGGGCCAGACGCCGCCGGAATCCTGCCAGCCGCCGCCTGAGCCGCCGAGCCATTCGCCGAGGATGGCACGGGCAGCGACCTGCCTTCGGTCTGCTTCGCTGAGGGGGCCGGTGAGGTTTTGGATTTGTCTGGTGGCCCGCATGAGAACTGCGATGAGGGAGGCGAGGAGATTGGTGGAGACGGCGAGGCGGCTACCCTTGGGGATGTCGTTGACCTGACTAACGACTTCGATGCCCCGGTTGCGGCTGCCGGTGAGCTTGTAGAGAACTTCATCCAGAGGCTGCTGGCTGCCTTCGAAGCCGGAGGGGATGAGGCCGCTGGCGATGACTGCGGCTTTGAGGAGGCCGAGATAGTCTGCGGCGAAATCGAAGACTTCTTCAATTGTGGAGATGTCGACGCGGGCTTCGAGATCGACACTGGCAAGGCGGAGGACAGGTTCGTCGATGACGCGGATGAAGGATTCGACGGGTGGCCGAGGGGTTTGATTGCTGCCGCGATTTGCAAGATCGACGGAGATGTTGATGACACGTGCGCCTTCGGGGTAATCCATCGCGAGGAAGAAGATGTCGCTCCAGGCGCTGTGGCTTAAATCCATCCGGACTGGGGTTTGTTCGTGAAGGACGGGGAAGGGCTGTGACTGGAGGAGGTGAGGGTGGAGGCGCAGCGGATAGTCGCTGTGGTGGCCGGTGCGGAACATCCACTGGTTGCCGGGGAAAGAGCGGACGCTGCGGCGTACTTGTTCAGCGAGAGTTTGGAAGGCCAGACCCCGGTAGGCGGCAGCGAGGGCGCTAGACAATGCCGGGCTGTTGCCGCCGGAGGTGGAGGCAGAGAGGAGTTCACTGATGCCACGCTCGAAGTGCCGGCTGCGGATGTGTTCTACAGCGGAATAGGGCAGAAGGGTGGAGCCAGTGGCGAGAGGGACAAGGTGAAATTGATGAAGACTGCTGAGGAAAAGCAGTGCGCGCACCTTCTGATAGAGGTTCGTGGTGTTGGCGCGGAAGGCTTCCAGTTGTTTGGCGGCAGCTTCGAGTTCTGGAAGGGTTTTGCCTGCTGTCCAGGCGTCGAAGGAGGTGTCGCGAAGGGCTGGCTCGGTAAGGATGTCGATCAGGGTCATCGGGCCATGAGCTCCAGGATGAGAGCTAGGATTTCTTCGCGGTCTGGGCCTTTGAGTGCGAGGGCGAGTTGGGCCTGGAGGATGCCGTAGCGAGCGCCGAGATCAAAGCGGGTGCCGGGGAGTATGGTTGCGAGGACCGGCTCGCGTTGGGCCAGGATTTGGAGGGCTGCGGAGAGAGTTGGCAGAGCGGTGGGGCTTTCGTCGAGCAGTTGCATCAGCGACGGAGTGAAGATGTGCATGCCGAAGAAGCAGAGGTAGTGGCCGGCGCGGAGGCCTGAGACGATGAGGCGCTGTTCGGCTTCGGTTGGAGTGGGTTTCTCGATGACTGTGTCGACGAGATAGAGGGGTTGCGAGTTGGGGCTGGGGCGGGGGCTACCGCCGACGGCACCGAAGTAGGGGAGGAGCGACTCGCGGGTGGGCTGGACGGCGGAGACGGTAGTGGTTTCGCGTTTGAAGGTGTCGATGAGGGACTGGACGAGGGTCCAGGATGGGCCGTCGTTAGCCATGTAGAAGTGGTCGCCCACCAGGTGAAGGAATGGGGAGTTACCTACGAAGTCGCGAGCCTGGTAAAGGGCCTGAATGTAGCCGGTGGGTTCGTCCTGTTCGATGAGCGTGACGTTCTGCAGATGTTCGAAGAGGCTAGTGTCGCCTTTTGGAATGATGATGGCCAGTCTGTCAACCAGCGGTTCTCTGCCTTCTGGCATGAGCAGGTTCATTGCAAACTGCGCAACGGTTTCGAGTTGTGCGTCGGCCTTGGCGAGGGTTTGGTGGAGGAGGTGGCGCTGCTTCGGCGCAGCAGCAGTAATCACTGCGGACAGTTGCATAATGGGTGGCTCTCTGACAGTATCTCTTGTCAGGACCCACTATTAAATATGCGAAGGCGAAGCTTTCTTGCGATGATGCGAGGCGAAGATCTCAAGGCTCAGTTTGAGCGGTTGGCGAAAGAGAACCAGGTGGAGTCGGCTGTGCTCGTTTTTGAGCGTGGTAGAGAGCGCCAGGTTTTCACACACGGACTTGCCAAGCGGAATAGCATTTTTCTGCTGGCTTCGATTACCAAGCCGATGACAGCGATTGCAGTGATGCAATTGGTGGACCAAGGGCTGGTGAAGCTTGCGGACCCGGTGAAGAAGTTTATCCCTGAGTTTGGGGACGGGCGTGTGCTGGTGCGACATGTGCTGACGCACACTTCGGGATTGCCCGATATGCTGCCTGAGAATGATGCGCTGCGGAAGCGCCATGCCGGGCTGAAGGAATTTGTTGCCGGGGCTTGCCGCGTGCCGCTGCTTTTTGCTCCGGGGACGAAGCAGAGTTATCAGAGTATGGGGATTTTGCTGGCGGCTGAGATTGTGGAGCGGGTGACGAAGCAGAAGCTGCCGGCCTATCTTGAGGCGAATCTGTTTCGGCCGCTGGGGATGAATCAGACTTCGCTGGGGCTGGGTACGCGGAGGCTGGAAGAGACGGTTAAGAGCCAGAGTCAGGACGGGAGTGACTGGGATTGGAATAGTGCGTATTGGCGCAAGCTGGGAGCGCCCTGGGGCGGAGCGTTTGCCACGGCTGAAGATGTTCTCAAGCTGCTGAGTTACTTCGCATCGCCGGATGATCGTGTGGTGAAGGTGGAGACGGCGCGGATGATGATAAAGGATCAGAATGCCGGACTCAATCAGGAGTGGGGACTTGGCTGGCGGACAGACCGGAAGTATGGGAGCTTTGGACACACTGGTTCTGTGGGGACGCTTTGTTGGGCGCAGCCTGGAAAGAAGGCGGCATTTGTGTTGTTGACGAGCAAGCCGGCGGCAGAGAGTAGTAAGCCGATGCTGGAGCCGCTGTCTGCGGCGGCAAGGAATATACTGCTATGAGCATGAACCGAAGAGACCTGTTGAAGGCAATTGCGCTGCCTGCCCTGGGATGGGCGCAAGAAAAGTCGAAGCTGAAGATTACGGGGATTCGCCTTGTGCAGGTGAAGCCGAGGAAGCCTTATCCGGCGTTTACGCCAGCTGCCGGTGCGTGGTCTGTCGACAAGGTTGAGGTGGCGAACCCGATGTCGATCTATCCGGAATTCAAGGCGCGGCGGGCGCTGTTCTTTGCCGATCCGGGGAAGGTGCCCAGCTTCACAGTTGAAATTACAACCGATAAGGGGATTACTGGTTATGGTGGTGGCGGGCCTGGCGGTGGGCCAGTTGTCGTCGACCACCTGGCGAAATTGCTGTTGGGACGTGACCCTTTTGATATCGAGAGGAACTGGGACATCTGCTGGCGCTCGACGATGAGTTACGGCCGGATGGGCGTGACGATGAATGCGATCAGCGGTGTGGATTTGGCGCTGTGGGACATCGTGGGGAAGGCGCTGAATGTGCCGGTGTACAAGCTGCTGGGTGGAGAGACGAAGGACCGGATTCCTGCCTATTGCACTGGCAATGATATTGAGCAGCATGTGGAGTTTGGGTATTCCAAGCTGAAGCTGGCGATTCCGCATGGGCCTGCGGATGGCCGGGAGGGGATGCGGAAGAATCTGGAGCTGGTGCAGCGCGCTCGCAAGGCCGTTGGGCAAGATGGTGAGGTAATGCTGGATTGCTGGATGGCTTGGACCGAGCGCTATACGATCGAGATGGCCGAGATGATGGCGCCATACCGGGTGTACTGGATGGAAGAGGTTTTGCAGCCGCATGACTATGCGGGTTTTGGACGGCTTAAGGCGCAGGTGAAGTCTACCCGTATTGCTACGGGTGAGCATGAGTATGGGCGTTATGGCTTCCGGCATCTGCTTGAGAATCAGAGCGCTGAGATCTGGCAGCCGGATATGAACTGGTGCGGCGGATTGACTGAGATGCGGAGGATTGGGGCGATGGCTGCGGCTTATGACATCCCGGTGATTCCACATGGTGGGGGCTTGAATGGGTCAAGCCATTACATCCTTGCGACTACGAATTCTCCGTGGGCAGAATTGTTTCTGCCGGCACCGGGTGGGCCGAAAGAGGTTTACCAGATCTTTGAAGAGAACTATGCGATTAGCCGGGGTCCTGAAGGGATTTATATGCGGCCGCTGGAGAAGCCCGGCTTTGGTTG
Organism: Bryobacter sp.; assembly: GCA_022843625.1. GTDB lineage: Bacteria > Acidobacteriota > Terriglobia > Bryobacterales > Bryobacteraceae > Bryobacter. The sequence goes on from JALHNH010000040.1 coordinate 56,604, forward strand.
GGATTACGTAGTTCAGTCGTGAGGGTTAGTGGCGAAGACGGTGAGCTCGGTGGTGAAGCCGCGGTTGTCCATCTCGAGGATGGACTTGACGGCGTGGGCGATCTCTTCGCCACGTAGCTTGGAATCGTTGGCGACCTGAGGGAGGCCGGCGGTTTCAAAGAAGTTGGTTACGACTTCACTTGGGTTGACGAGCATTACCCTTACGTTGTGTTTGCGGAGTTCTGCGCGCCAGCATTCGGTCATGCCACGGAGGGCGAATTTGCTGGCGTAGTAGGCAGTGCCTTTGGGTGCGCCACGGAGGGCGGCGGTGGAAGCAATATTGATGATGTTGCCTGAGTTGCGGGTGGCGAAGTGTTTGGCGGCTTCGCGGCCCATGAGCATTGCGCCGGTGACGTTGGTGGCCATGACGGCTTCGAAGCTGGCGAGATCCTGATCTACGAGTTCGTGGAAGACGCCGGTGCCGGCGTTGTTGACGAGGATGTCGAGGTGGCCGAACTCGGAGAGGACTTCTTCATAGGTGCGCTTTACGTCTTCTTCCTTTGAAACGTCGGCGTTGATGGCGTATACGCCGAGGGCTTGTTCTGCATCGGTGAGGCGGGAGCGGTGGCGGCCGGTTATCGCTACCTTTGCGCCACTTTCGACCAAAGTTCTGGCTATGGCATAGCCGATGCCGGAGGAGCCGCCGGTGATGAGTGCGGTTGCGTTGGTCAGGTTCATAGTGATTCCATTCTTGCGCGGAGTTCGGTTTGCTGCTCGGGAGCTAGGCCGAGTCTGGGTTGGACTGCGCGGCCGCAATCGAAGCCGCGCCAGGCGAGAACTTGTTTGATGGCTGGGATGAGGGGGTAGCGGAGGAGAAGGCGGATCTGTTTGTTGATGAGGTCCTGGGTAGCGATGGCGTCGGTCCACTGACATGCTGCGGCTTGTTTGTAGAGCTGGACGAAGAGGCCGGGCATGAGGTTGTAGGTGCTGCCGATGCCGCCGTGGGCACCCATCAAGAGGCCAGGGGCCAGGACTTCGTCGTGGCCGTTGAAGACGGTGTGGCCCGCGGCGACTAGCTGGCGGAGGGAGTAGAGATCGAAGGAGGTGAACTTGAGGCCAACTACGCCCGGGATGGTGCAGAGGTCTTCGAGCTGATCGAGGGACATGGGTTGCGAGAGGGAGGGGAAGTGATAGACGAGGAAGGGGACGCTTGCGTCTTTTGCGATTGCCTCGTACCAGGATTTGGTCTCGGCGAAATTGTACTGGGGGCCGGGAGGGAGGCTCGAGACGGCGGCCGCGCCGAGGCGGGAGGCGTGTCTGGCGAGTTGCCGTGCTTCTTCCTGGCGGTATGCGCCGACGTGGATGATGACTTGCTTGCCGGCGGGGGAATTGCGGATTGCGAGTTCGGTTGCTTTTTCGCGGAGGCTCGTTGGGAGTTGCATGCCTTCGCCGGTGTTGCCGCAGACGTAGAGGCCGTCGACACCGGCTTCATACATGTGCGCGATGAGAGCTTCAAAGACAGGGGTGTTGAGGTCACCGTGCTCGTCAAGCGGGGTGACAATGGCGGGCAGGATGCCCTTGAGAGATTGCATGGTCTTCTCTATTTTCTTGCAAAGCGGAGGCAGATCGGGAAGGGCGCGGAGAGGGGCTTGCCCGATGCGGTGAGGAGGCCGGTTTTGCTGTCGATCGAGTAGACCTGGATCGTGTTGTCGTCCTGACTGCCCACGAGCATAAATTTGCCGTCAGGGGAGATGACAAAGCCACGGGGAATGCGGCCGACTTTGTAGTCTGCGATTTTGGTGAGGCTCTTGCCTGTCTTGAAGATGGCGATGGTGTCGGCACCACGGTTGGAGGAGTAGATGAACTTTTCGTTTTTGTCGCTGACGATTTCGGCGGCGGAGGATTTGCCGGTGAAGCCGGCGGGGAGGGCGCTGACGGTTTCGAGGAGCTGGCCGTTTTCAAAGACGCTGACGGAGGAGGCTAGTTCATTGAGGACGTAGATCTTCTTTTTGCCGAGGACGAGGTGGCGGGGGCCCGCGCCTTTGGGTGTGACGAGCGGGGCTTGTTCTTTGATCTTGCCGGTTGTGTTGTCGAAGGCGTAACGCTTTACCTGGTCGAGGCCGAGGTCGTTGACGAAGATCGTTTTGTTGTCGGGGGAAAAGATTGAGAAGTGGGCGTGGGGGGCTCGTTCGCCTTTTTCGTGCTGGATTGAGTCTGTAGCTTCGCTGAGTTTGCCGTTGGCTTCGATGCGATAGACGGCGAAGCTGCCGCTGCCGTAATTGGAGGCGCTGACCCATTGGCCGGTGCGGTCGATCTGGACGTGGGCGGGGCCGGCACCTTTGCTGCTGACCTGATTGAGGAGGCGCAAGCTGCCGTCGGCTTCGACGGCGAAGGCGCTGATTTTGCCTTCGGGCTGGGCGACGACGGAATAGACGAGGGGCCGGTTGGGGTGGATGGCGAGGAAGGTGGGGTCGGTGGTTTTGGCGGCGAGTTTGAGGTCTCGCATGGCGCCGGTTTTGGGGTCGAAGTTGAAGCGGTAGATGCCTTCCTGGTTGCGGGTGCCGACATATACGGTGTCTTGGGCGGTGAGTGTTGTCATGGCAAAAATAGCGATTGCAGAGATCATACGTGGGAATATGATTATATGTTTCGTTCGCGCAGTGGAGTAAGGGGACTTTCACAGGAAGCGCCAATTGCCGAGGCGTTGCGGCAGTTTGGGCGCGAGCGGGCTTGGGTGAATGAGAAGCATCTGGAGCTGTGCCGGGTGGGGGCTCCGACTTTCTTTGAAGAGAAGCGGGCATTGTGGATGGTGGCGGAGTTGACGGCTTTGGGGTATGTGGCGAAGCTGGACCGGGCTGGGAATGTGGTGGCTTTTTTGCCGGAAGAGGAGCGGGGGCCTTGGGTTGCGGTGACGGCGCATCTGGATACCGTGCTGGCTCCACGGACAGGGGATGATATTCGACTCGGGCCGGATGGACGGTTTCTTGGGCCTGGAGTGGCCGATAACGGGGCTGGACTTGCGGGTCTGCTTGCGATTGCGCGGCAACATGCGTTGCGGGGCTTACGGGATCAGAAGCTGGGGCTGATTCTGGTGGCAAATGTTGGTGAGGAGGGGGAAGGGAATTTGAGTGGGATGCGGTATCTATGCCGGCAGAGTGCGCTGGCGGAGCAGATAGAAGCGTTTCTGGTTCTGGATGGACCCGGGGTGGAGCATCTGACTACACAGGCTTTGGGAAGCCGGCGGTTTGAGGTTGTGTTTTCTGGCCCTGGCGGGCATAGCTGGAGCGATGCGGGGAACCCGAATGCGGTGCATGCGATGGCGAAGACGATTGCGGATTTTCTTGATTGTCATGGGCGCCGGGCTGGGTTTCTGCATACGCGCTACGGGCGTAGCACGGCGAATTTCAGTTTGATCGATGGCGGAACGAGTATTAATTCGATCCCGGGGAGTGCGCGGGCGAAACTGGATTTGCGGAGTGAAAGTACTGAGGTGCTGGATGAGTTGGCGGAGTTATTGACGGACTGTGTGGAGCGGGCGTTGGTGGGTGAGAACGAGCGGGCGATGGCGATGCGTGGTTCGGGCAGGATGTCGGCGAAGATTCGCGAAATCGGGTCGAGGCCTGGTGGTTTGCTTTCTAAGGATTCGCATTTGCTCGAGACAATGCGGGCGGTGGATGAGCATCTGGGGATACAGTCGCGCCTTGATTGTGCGTCGACGGATGCGAATATTCCTTTGTCGATGGGGCTTGAGGCTGTATCGATTGGGGCCGGTGGGTCTGGGGGCGGGGCTCATACTGAAGGCGAGTGGTATCACCCGGAGGGACGTGAGATTGGGTTGCGACGGATTTATCTGGCGCTGTGCCAATTGTTGCGGGGCGCATGAGGCTTAAGGCGGAATTGGCTCTCGCCGTTGCGGCGATGATCTGGGGATCGACGTTTGTGGTGGTGAAGGACGCGCTGGTGGATATCAGCCCGGTGCTTTACCTTGCGTTGCGGTTCTGGATGGGATCGCTGATTTTGCTGCTTTGGATCCGGAAGAGGCCGTCGCGGCGGATTCTGGTGGGTGGGATGGTGACGGGGGTGTTTCTGGGGTTTGGAATGATTCTACAAACGATGGGGCTGAAATTTACTTCGGCTTCAAATGTAGGATTTTTGACTTCGATGTACATCCCGTTGGTACCTTTTGTGGGAGCGCTCGTCTATGGGGTTAGAACCGGATGGAGAGAGCTAGTCGCAGTAGTCGTCGCGAGCGTTGGGATCGGGTTGATGAGCTTCGACCCGTCGAGCCTGGCTGTGAATCGTGGCGATGTGATGACAGTGGTTGCGGCGGTTCTGTTTGCTTTTCAGATTGTGTTGGTGACGCGGTTTGGAGCGGAGGGGGAACTGGCCTGGCTGGTTTGGCTGCAGGTGACTATGGTGGCGGTGGTGAGCAGTTTTGGGCTGGTGCTCGAAAGTTCTTACGTAAACTGGACGATGAGGCTATGGTGGGCGTTTGGAACGACCGTGTTTGGCGCGACCGTGGCTGCGTTTCTGCTACAAAGCTGGGGGCAGAGGCATACGACGGCTACGCGGGCGGCTTTGATTTTTGCGCTCGAGCCGGTATTTGCGGGAATTGCGAGTTTTTACTGGCTGGGTGAGCGATTGACCGTACGTGGCTGGGCGGGTGCGGGTTTGGTGTTATTGGGGGTTCTTCTCGCGGAATTGAAACCGGGAGGGGATCGAGAGCATAGTAGTAGATAGAAGTACTCATTAGGAGAAAACCAAGAATGAATATCATGAGCAGAATACGGGATCAGCGATTCCTGGGATTCAGCATGCTGCTAGTCACTTTGTCCGTCGG
>JALHNH010000041.1 GCA_022843625.1 Bryobacter sp.
GCTCTTCCGATCTGAGCTTTCAGGTTGAAGAATACAAGAAGCCCGAATATGAAGTGAAGATCAAACCAACAAAAGCTCGCGTGGTGCAAGGGGAACGAGTGGAGGCAACCATTCAGGCGAAGTACTTTTTCGGCGAGCCAGTCAAAGGCGCCAAAGTCAGCTACACGGTGCGGCGGGCACCTTACTATCCTCCCTGGTACGACCGAGAGGAAACTAGCTACGAGCAAACCGAAGAGGACGATAGTGGCGGTAACTTCTTTCGCGGCGAACAAGGAGAAGAGAAAGAAGGCAGACTCGATGACAAGGGGGAGCTGACGATCCAGCTTCCAACGCCGGTTGTCGAGCAGGATTATCTCTTCCGGCTCGAAGCCAAGGTGATGGATGAAGGCAATCGCGAAGTCTCCGGCTACGGCCTGGTGATTGCCACTCGGGGCAGCCACATGGTTGTCGTAAGTGCCGACAAGTATGTAGTAGAGCCCGGCGCAACGGCCACCTATAGCGTGAATATCAAGGACTACGATTCACAACCCATCGCTGGCAGCTTCCGTGCCGAGTTGCGCCGCAACGCTTACGACAATGGACAACGCACTAGCGCCACAATCGCGACATCCACCGGCCGCACCGGTGCAGATGGCATGGCGAAGCTTAGCTTCCAGATCCCCGAGGCAGGCAGCTATACCGTAATTGTTACGTCGCGCACTCCCGAAGGCCGTGACGTAAACGATCAGGCCTGGACCTGGGTCAGCGGCAGCGGCGCTATCTTTGGCAGCGACGAAGAGACTGTGAAGCTGATTCCCGACAAGAAGAAATACGCCCCCGGAGAAACCGCTAAAGTTCTCGTTGTTACGAATGAGCCCGATACCGACATCTGGGTTAGCACCGAATGCCGCACCGTAATCGATTCGCGTGCCGTGCGCGTCTCTGCTTCCGGCGGAACCACGATTGAAGTGCCGATTCGCAACGAGTACCAGCCGAGAATATTCCTCAGCGTCACCTACCTGAAGGCAGGCAAGCTGTATCAGGGGTCCGTAGCATTGAAGGTTCCTCCGGTCGAAAAGGAACTCAGCGTAAACATCACCCCGGCAAAACAGGAGTTCAAGCCAGGCGAGCCAGCCCAATATGGCGTTGAAGTTAAGGACTGGAAGGGGCAGCCCGTCCGGGCAGAGCTCAGTTTTGGGGTTGTCGACGAGGCTCTTTATGCAGTCCAGAAAGATATGACCCAGACTCCAATGAGTCATTTCTACGGCAATGTGTATAACGAAGTCTCCAATTCCAGCTCACTGAGTTATTACTTCCGCGGTGAAGCCGGCAAGCGGGCCATGCGTCTGGCAAAACTGCGTCCTAGCCTGGGGCAGCTCAAGCCCGATCGTGTCGGTGATCCGCGTGTCCGCAAAGCATTCCCGGATACTGCCTTCTGGACGGCAGACCTGGTCACCGACGCAAGTGGCCGCGGCAAAGTGGAATTTGCTTTCCCAGACGCGCTTACGATGTGGCGAGGTACAGCTAGAGCCATCACCGCCGACACTAAAGTGGGGGCCACTCTAAACCGGGTGACTGTCCGCAAGAATCTTATGCTGCGTATGGTGAATCCCCGCTTTCTTATGGAAGGCGACGAAGTCACAATTGGCGTGATTGTTCAGAACTATCTCAGTTCCGCCAAAGATACCAAGGTGAGTCTCAGTGCTACCGGAGTCGACTTCCTGGGCCCGGTCGAGCAAAACGTACGCGTCGATTCAAAGTCTTCTGCCAAGGTAGAGTTCCGGCTTCGCGTCAAGCCAGGCAGCACAAGTGTTCTCACGGCGAAAGGCATCACGAATGAGGAATCCGATGCTATGGAAATCAACATTCCGGTCAAGTCCTATGGAACACTCTTCTCGAATGGAGCCAGTGGTTCGCTGTCAGGCCAGCAAGCTGCAACCGCCAGTCTGGATGCTCCAGGGGCAGGGAATCGTCAGGTTGAAGTCCGGGTTTCTCCGTCGCTTGCCGGCAGCCTCTTCGGCGCCCTGGAATACCTCACCCAGTTCCCCTACGGCTGCACCGAGCAAACCATGTCCAGTTTCCTTCCGAACATCATCGTCTCCAAGGCCCTCGACGAATTGAAGATTCGGTCTAATGTCAAACGGGAAGATCTCCTCAAGAAGGTCAACGCCGGGCTTGAACGCCTCTACGACTATCAGCACGATGATGGAGCCTGGGGTTGGTGGAAGTCTGATGAGTCTCACCCCTTCATGACAGCTCACGTGGTGGCGGGTCTCAAGCAGGCCCGTGATGCCGGCTATCAGGTGTCGCCTGAGGTGATCACCCGGGGTGAGCAGTGGCTGCGCAAGGAGTTCCTCCGCCAGGCTGATGCCCGCAGCGATTTGCGCTCCTACATGGCCTTTGCTCTTGGCGGCAAAGCCGATGTCGAATCGGTTTGGGTGCTTCGGCCCAAAATGTCCAGCTATGGCCTGGCCTTTCTCGGCCTGGCACTCCACAACCTGAAGGATCCACGCGCTATCGAGATCGCACAAGCTCTCGAATCCTCGGCCAGGCAGAATGCCAGTGAAGCGTGGTGGCCCGGAACCCGGGATCCCCTCCTGGACTTCCCCAATGACATCACCCCGGAGACGACCTCTTATGTCTTGAAGCTGCTCAGTCGAACCCGCAGCAATTCGCCACTTCTGCCTAAAGCCGCCGCCTGGCTCACCATGCACAAAGACCAGGGTGACTGGTGGAATTCAACCAAGCAAACTGCGATGGTCATTTATGGAGTCACAGACTATCTCAAAATGAGCGGAGAGCTGAAACCGGATATCAACGTCTCGGTTAAGGTAAATGGCAAAGTCATCCTCGAAAAAGAATTTACCGCTAAAGATGCAACCTCGATTCAGGACTTTGTCGCTTCAGTCCCTGCCCTCGATCGCAACGCGGTTGAAGTAAAGGTCAGCGGCAGCGGGCGTGTTTACTGGAACGCGCAGGCTAAATATTATTCAGCGGCCGAGGATCGCCGGCCAGCCGAAGCTGGCGCAATGAACGTAAGTCGCGAGTACTTCCGTTTGGCCCCCAGAGAAAGTGGAGGTGTCACAACCTATGCCATGGAGCCTCTAAGCGGCGAAGTGCATCCTGGCGACACTATTGCCGTGCTCCTGAATGTCAGCGCAAAGGACTGGAAGTACGTCCTGATCGAAGACCCGATCCCTTCCGGCATGGAGCTGGTAACCAATGACAACACGATCAACCTGACCGGCAAGCCCGTGTGGTGGCGTTATTCCTGGGCACAGCGGGAATATCGAGACGACCGTGTTGCCTTCTTTCGAACTTATTTTTATGACGATTCAAGTCAATACTTTTATGTGATGAAGGCTGTGAATCCAGGCAAGTTCCGTGTGCCTCCCACTCGTGTCCAGCCGATGTATCAGCCCGGTCAAACTGGAACCGGCAAATCAAACATAATCGAGGTGTTGCCGTGAACTGGAGAGCATTTCTAAAACCATTTGCCTTTCAGTTCCTGGGGCAGGCGCTACTGGGCTCGATAGCATGGTACTGGCTGAACTTGGGGGTGGGAAGCACGGCGCTGGTTGCGGCTAACGCGCTGATTGCCGTGCTTCTGTTGCTCGGCTGGAGTGCGCTCGTCGCCTATGGCCTGGGAGTACCGCGCAACTGGCTCTGGGCAATTCCGGCACTTGCGCTCACCCCGTTTGTGGGACTTCATGTGATAGCTGCGATGGTGATCCCGCTGCTATGGATTGTCGTTCTCTTACCCACTGCTACTGCTGGCAAATGGAAACTGAATCTCGCACCCGCCTACATTGGTGTGTGTGTGGCAATTCTTCTTGCGATGACCGTCCTGCCAGCTGCCCTCCTCAACTGGATTCCTTCAGTCAACGGACTCCCCGGCCAAGCCATCAGCTTCGGTGCCAGGTCCATTTTTGCCTATTCAATTTTTGTTGGAGGATGGGCCGCGTTACTTCAATACATCGCGCGCAGAAACGCCGCTCACCCCATCGCCTGAAGTCTTTATGATCATTGACGAATCTTCCACCTCTCTTCGGATTACACATCCGCCCGGCCGTACTTCGAGCAGCCTCAGAGGGCAATCCCTGATTCTTGCAACTTCCGATATCCAGGCCGATGCCATCATCACAGTGCGTCCGTCCAGGCAAGGAGAAGTCCTCCCCATCGGCTGGAAATTTGGTTTTATTCAGCTTCAACTTTCTGAGACCAACTGGGCCTATTACAAGGGTGTTAATGCTGCTGATGGTTCGGTGCTAGTCAATTACGGATCTTCAGCGGCGCGAGGAACGGACCTTTGTCGCGATACAGAGCGTGCAGGCCAAATATGGTACACCGGCGCTGGTGATGCGGATAGTACGAAAGAATCCAAGACGGCTATGCCCTTACCCTGGACCCTGCCTACCTTTTATTTTGGTGATAGTCCTGAGGGGGAGTTAGCTCTGGAGTTTCGAAACCCGAAAACCGGGAGGTTGAATCGTCTCGAAGAAGCGAAACTATCACTCTCCTTCCTGACCACCCTCAGCATGCGCGACCCTAAAGTTGTATTCACACATCTGCGCAACTTCTCCTGGAGTGTTACCTGGCATGTTCGGCGTTCCCCGGGGAATACCCCACGTCCCGATTTTCCCTTCTTGTCGGGTTCCGGTGGCACATGTTCGGCCGTTCGAACAGGGCCGCCTTCGAGCTCAATACATTGCGCACTTTTAACCGATGAAGGCAGACGGGCTCGCAATTGCAATGAAGTGGCCTCAGGCGCGGTTATGCACCCTGTGGTTGAGGCATCGGCCAAATGGCAACGCTTCGACGCAATGAAATAGCCCTTTGGTGCAATCGGGTATAAAGCCTTAGACAAATCGGGTTTCTTAAATCTTTGCGCAAACTTGGAGCTTTGCGGTCGATAAAGATCTTTATGAGCGCGTCCCCGCTGAAGATCCTGATTGTCGACGACACTCCAGCGAATATTGAACTGCTTGACACTCTTCTAAAAGTGGAGGGCTTTGACACAGTCACCGCTGAGAACGGGGAAGACGCTCGGACGCTTGCGGTTGAAGCTCGTCCGGACTTGATCCTGCTTGATGTCGTAATGCCTGGGGAGAGCGGCTTTGAAACTTGCGCCAAATTGAAGTCCGACCCTGACACTGTCGATATTCCGATCATTTTTTTATCGGCTCTCGATGACGTCAAGAGCAAGGTGAATGGCTTTAAGGCCGGTGGTGTTGATTATGTCTCCAAGCCCGTGCATGGCGAAGAAGTTCTCGCTCGGGTTCGTGTCCACTTGAGAATCCGCGAAAGCAACAGGCTACTGGCAAGGGAGCACCAATCCCGCCTCGAAGAATTTCGAAATGCGCAGCAATCGATTCTGGTAAAGCCTGAAGACTGCCCCGAAGCCAATTTCTCAGTCTGTTATCTCCCGCTTGAGGGGGCCAGCGGTGATTTCTACGACGTGGTTGAGATTGATCACGACGTTCACGGCTATTTCGTCGCTGATATCAGCGGTCATGGCGTGAGTGCTGCATTCCTGACCTCGGCGATCAAGGCCTTGCTCCGTCAATACTCCGGCCCGCTTTTTTCCCCCGAAGACACAATGCGCGGTGTCGACCGCGTGATGCGCCAAATGCTCGGAGAAGAACAGTATCTGACAGCATGTTTTGCATTACTGAATCGTCGTACCCGGAAACTCTCGGTTGTCAGCGCAGGCCACCCACCAATGGTCATCGTGCGGGCTAGTGGAAAGGTCGAATTGGTCGAAATGAAAAGTGACCCTCTCGGGATTTTCAGCTCGCTGGTGCTTCAGCGGCAGGACTTGCGTTTGGGCCCTGGTGACCGCTTCTACCTCTACAGTGATGGGTTGATCGAACTCAAACCCGGCGGGAGTCGAAAGCTTGGACTTGCCGCGCTCTCAGAGGCTTGTCTAGCAAAACACGCTGAACCTCTAGGATCTGCTCCCAATCAGATCCTAGACATGGTTCGCAAAAAACATGAATCAGCCGAAGCTCAGGACGACCTGTTGCTGCTGGCAGTGGAGTTTAAAGGATGACCGATGTGAAAACCATGAACGCGCCCTCACAAAAAGCTGACGAATTGAATGTAAAGATGGCAGCCTCACAAGAAGCGATCGAGGCCTTCTGTTGGGACTTTCAGCAGTGGCTGAACCGAAAAGTCTCCTCAAGAGACGCCTTTGCCTCAGAGCTTCTGCTTCGAGAGGCTCTGGTCAATGCGGTCGAACATGGCTGTGCATCTGATCCTGAGCGCAAGATCCAGTGCGTCGTGCGTGGTGGCAAGGGGCGGATCCTGATCGCTGTGTCCGACCCTGGCCCGGGATTCGATTGGGCCAGCCAGCTTTCGCTTGTCCCCAGCCCGGAAGCCACCAGTGGCCGCGGTGTTGCAATCTACAGGGACTACGCAACGCGTCTACGCTTTAACACGGCTGGAAACTCGATCTTTATATGCCTGCGATTGAACGGGCCTTCATTGGCCGGGAGAGCACTTAATGACTAACTCATTGCCACACAATATGGATAAAAGAACTGTAATTCTAAAACTGGAGCAGGACCTTGTAGCTTCCCACAGCGCAGAAGTGCGCAACCAGTTGCGCACTCTGATTGGTCAGGGAGCCCGCAACGTCGTACTGGACTTTGGCCAGGTGCGGATGGTCGATTCTGCCGGCCTCGGGATGATTATTGCAGCCCACAACTCCCTCAAAAAAGTAGATGGCGAACTTGCAGTGACGGAGTGTTCTGTCGAGATCATCGAGCTTTTTCGTTCGATGCGGATCCATCAGCACATGCGGGTTGAGGGAGCGGGAATCGCATCGGTATGAAGCAAGCCAGCTCTGACGATGAACTGATTCAGGAATACCTGGCCGAGAGCCGCGAACATTTGGCAACAATTGAAAACGACCTCTTGCAAATCGAGCAGGACGGAAGCGCAATCGACGAACAATTGGTCAACCGGGTCTTTCGTGCCGCTCATTCGATTAAGGGCGGTGCGGGCTTCTTTGATCTCACCCGCATTCGTGAACTTGCCCACCGCACCGAAAGCGTTCTCGACATGGTGCGCTCGCGTCAGATGGTGCCTTCTCCCGAGGTAGTCAGCGTCCTGCTTCTTGCCTTTGACCAGCTCCGCGAGATGCTTGCGCGTTTCGCCGAGAGTAACCAGATAGAGATTACCGATTTTGTTAACGCGCTGGCCGGGCTCACCTCAAGCCATCTTCCCGAGTCGCGCAAGGCCTCGGTGAACTCGACAGTTTCGCTCGCGATTCCCGGCGCTGCCAGGATGATTGAAATTGCCGCTTTCGATCTGGAGCAGGCCCGTCGAGGCGGGCGCACCATCTACCTCATCGAATATGACCTGATCAATGACCTGCAACGCAAAGACAAATCTCCTTTGCAGGTGATGAGTCAATTGTCCAAATGCGGTACGATCCTCGAGTCCCGCTGTGATTTTGCCGGTGTCGGCACTCTTGACGATGAACCCCTGGCCGCATTCTTGTTTGAGGTCCTGTATTCTTCGGCTCTCGAGCCCGAATTGATCAATGACTTGCTCGAACTTCCTCCCTCCAGGGTCAAGGTGATAGAGAAGAAGGGCAGCATCAGAACTTTGAGCGAGCTTGGCGGCGAAGTCGAATCTGTTGTAGCCGCACCTGCGCACCCACAGCCTCCGCTCAGCCTCACCGCCCCGTCAGAGCCAAGCCCAACGCGTAATACTCCCGTCGAGGCGACGATACGCTTAAACGTGGAATTACTAGATTCCCTTATGAATCTTGCGGGTGAGATGGTTCTTAGCCGCAATCAGTTGAACGAGGCCGTGAGCCAGCAGGATATCGGCGAAATCAGAGCCAGTGCTCACCGGCTCAGCCTGGTGACGAGCGAACTGCAGACCGCCGTCGCTCTCACCCGGATGCAACCCGTTGGCAGTCTGTTCGCCAAATTCCCTCGCCTCGTCCGTGATCTCGCTCGCGATCTCTCAAAAGAAGCGCAGCTTCAGATTGAGGGCGGGGAGGTTGAGATTGACAAGTCAATTCTCGAAGGCTTGAGCGACCCGCTCACGCATATGATCCGGAACGCAGTAGATCATGGCCTTGAGACTTCAGAACAACGCAGGGCCGTCGGCAAAGCTCCACTAGGAACCGTCACGCTGCGCGCACGCCATCAGGCTGGTCAGGTTGTCATAGAGATCGCAGATGACGGCAAGGGGCTGTCGGGCGAAAAGGTTGCTGCCTCGATGCTCAAGAAAGGCATGATCACTCAGGAGCAGCTGCAAACAATGTCTGAGCGTGACAAGATGATGCTGATCTTTCTGCCAGGAGTTTCCACAGCCGAAAAGCTCAGTGATGTCTCTGGCCGGGGCGTAGGTATGGATGTCGTTAAAACGAATCTGGACCGCCTTGGCGGCAAAATCGAAATCGATTCCATGCCGGGTAAGGGAACTTCTTTCCGCATCAAGTTGCCACTCACCCTGGCCATCATTCCCTCACTGTTGATCAGTGAAGGCGGCAGGCGTTTCGCCATTCCTCAGGTAAACGTTTCGGAGTTGATTCGTATTCCCGCCCGCCAGGTTGGAGAACGGATTGACCATGCCGGAGACCGGCAAGTACTGCTTCTTAGGGACCGGTTGGTGCCACTCGTACACCTCAGTACCGCTCTTGGGGTTTCGTCCGTTTCTCCCACAGCTTCAGATCAGGCCTGGCTGATCGTTTTGGTGGACAGTGGTTCCGCCCAGTACGGACTTGTCGTTGAAGCACTTCATGACACGGTTGAAATTGTGGTCAAACCACTCGGCCGTCACTTGCAGGGTTTGGGCGACTATGCCGGTGCGACCATACTTGGCGACGGCCGTGTAGCGCTGATTCTCGATGTGGCTGGAATTGCCACCCGTGTCGGTTTGCGGGAGAGCACTGTCGAGTCTGCCCGAACTGAAGAGGCTGCAGCACACGCTGGCGAGGCCCGGTCTCTTTTGCTCTTTGAAAACGCGCAGGATGAGCATTGTGCCTTACCAATTGAATTTGTCACCCGCGTCGAACGAGTTCTGCCAAATCAGATCCAGTATCTTGGAGGCCGGCGTACCTGGCAGTGCGGCAATGGAATCTTGCCCATTCTTGCCTTGTCCGACATGACCAGGCTCTCTCCGTTGTCTGAAAACCAGCAATGGGTCGTCATCGAATTCGAGCGGCTGGGCCGCAAAATGGGTTTGCTTTGCGCAGAACCTCTCGACATGGTGGAAGCCTGGATCGAAATCGATCAACACACTCTTCGCCAGCCGGCCATTGCCGGCTCTGCGATCATCAAGGGCCGCACTACATTACTGGTCGACCTCGGCGAAGTTGCCGCCTCACTGGAACCGGTTGTGGGGGCTGAGCCGCAAATTGCGACTAATGTTTACTCCGATGAGGCGCCTTCGTTTGCTCGACCCCTCCGTGGCACTGTGCTGGTGGCTGAGGACTCCGACTTCTTCCGCGGACAGATTTGCCGGCTGGTAGAAGCCATAGGCTACAAGACTCTTTCTGCTCCAGACGGTCAAGCTGCCTGGGAGCTGCTCGATTGCCATGCAGATGAAATTGCGGTAGTTGCTACCGATGTCGAGATGCCACACCTCGACGGCCTGCAGTTGACGCGCCGGATCCGAGGCGATGGGCGTTTCGACAGCCTTCCCGTGATTGCCTTAAGTTCCCTTGCCGGAGAAACTGAGATCGCGCGCGGGATCGAAGCGGGCGTCAGCGAGTATCAGGTGAAGCTCGATCCGGATCTTCTGCTGGCCAGCATTGAGAGGGCGATCGAAACCGGAAACGTTTAATTCTTCAATCCAAGTAAAAGCGACAAAAATGAACAACTGGAAAATTCAAACCAAGATGCTCGCCGGCTTTGGCGTAGTGCTGACGGTACTGCTATGCCTCGGCATTTATTCGCGCACACAATTGAATCGAATCGATCTTAGGGCGCACCGGATCATCGATGAAACTCTCTCGGGCGGACAGCTCATCGCCGAATACCGGATTCTCACGCAGGAGAGGAAACTGCTGCTACGGAATCACCTCGCAGCAACCAGTTCACGCGATATGAGCCAGCTGGAGGCCGAGAATCGACTCCTCATCGAACGGATTGGCAAAGTCGTTCCCGAATTTGAAAAGACCATTGGCGATGCGAAAAGCCGCGAACTTTTCGCTTCTCTTCAGAAAGAGAGAAGTAGATATCTCGAGCTTTCCAATGAACTTATCCAGCTAAGCTCTTCAATGGGCGGCAAGCAGAAAGCCCTCACTTTTTACCAGAAACAGTTCCTCGATCAGCAGCGCCGGCTCGATGATGCCCAGTCCGTTTTGCTCAGCCATAACCGGCAACAGGGTGAAGAAATGGCCAGGGATATTCTCGCTTCTGTGGATCAGGCCAGTTCGGGGCTGATGATCGGCCTTGGTCTGGCTCTGGCTGCTGCCTTCGCCAAGACTATGGCCCTTTCGAGGGTTGTTACCCAGCCGATGGGCGAAGTGCTGAGCCAGTTGGAGTCTGTTTCTAGTGGAGACCTCTCCCGGCAAGTTTCCGCTGACATGCTGGGCCGCCAGGACGAGTTTGGAATTCAGGCTCGTGCCTTGCAGTCCATGTCCAGAAACCTTCGCAAAATCGTTCAGGACATCAATACAGGCACTCAGAGGCTCGTGATTGCCTCAGCCGAACTCAGTGCCGGTTCTTCCGAGATGAATGCCGGATCTCAGCGCGCGAGTGACAGAGCACAAAGTGTTGCTGTCGCAGCCGAAGAGATGGACGCAAACTTCAACAATGTTGCGGTGGGAATGGAAGAAACAACCACAAACCTTGCCTCGGTCGCTGCTGCTACGGCCCAGATGACCAGTACGATTGGCGAAATCTCAACTAATTCCGAGAAGGCTCGCCAGATCACGGATGCTGCTCGATTGCAGGCCCAACGCATTACAGGGCAAATGCAGACCCTTGGCCAGGCTGCACGCGAGATTGGAAAGGTTACCGAGACTATCAACGAGATCTCTTCCCAAACAAACTTGCTCGCTCTCAATGCAACGATCGAAGCCGCCCGAGCCGGTGTTGCTGGAAAGGGCTTCGCCGTTGTCGCCAACGAAATCAAAGCCCTTGCTCAACAAACCGCTACAGCTACCGACGATATCCGTGCTCGCATTGAAGGCGTGCAAAGTTCAACCTCAAATGGGATCCAGGAGATTGAAAAAATTGGCCATGTGATTCGGGAGGTCAGCGATATTGTTGGCGTCATCGCATCTGCTATTGAAGAACAGGCTGCATCGACAAGAGGCATCTCCCAAAACATCTCAGAGGCCTCCCTTGGAGTCGCCGATGCCAACAGCCGGGTGGCCGAGTCCTCAAGCGTTTCCGGTGAAATCGCTCGAGACATCCTTGCCGTAAGACAGATAGCTACCGAGATTTCCACCGAGAGCCAGAGCATGAGTGCCGGAGCCGCTGGATTGAACGCGCTTGCCGAACAGCTCAACCGAAGCGTTGCCCAGTTCCAGATCTAGAAACCCGCAAGGACTGCAACCCATGACCCAGACCGAAGAACTTCTCGTATCCCGAACTAATCTCCTCGCCGCTTTCAAGCTACGGGAATCGCGCTATGCTCTCGACGCCGCAATGGTATTCGAGGTGATTCGTGTAGCTGAGATTAGTCCTGTGCCTCATGCTCCAGCCGAAGTGGTTGGCGTAATCAATCTGCGTGGGCGCATTGTGACCTTGATCGACATCGGCTTGATCCTAGGCTTCGCTCCCGCCACCATCACCCGCCAGAGTCGAATCTTCATTATCGAAGATCGCGGCGAATATACCGGTTTGCTGGCTGATCAGGTCAGCGAAGTAACTGAAGTTTCAGATCTTGATTTGCAGGCGCCCCCAGCCAATATTCCCCAAGAGCAATTGAAATTTTGCCGAAACGTTTATAGGGCCTCGAGTCACGTAGTTTTGCTTCTGGACACTACCGCGCTGCTTGAATCAGTGGGGGCAGGCAGTGTTTCTCAATAAAAAAGGATTTCACAAATGAGCCTATGGATAAATTTCTGGAGTCAAGCTTCTATCCGTTGCAGAGTACTGCTCGGTGCAAGTTCACTCCTCTTGCCCCTTGCGGTGCTCTTCTACTTCAATGTTGATCAACTCGCGATAAACATAGATTTTGCTGAAAAGGAAATGAAGGGCAGTGCGGTTCAACGCCCTTTGCTTGGATTGCTGGCACAAAATCCCCCGCCGGGGGCTGCTGCCGACATGCAGTCTTTTTCACCTCAGCTCGATGCCGTTGCGCAATCTCTGGGGCTGCCGGCCGATTTCTCTGCAAGGCTCTTGGCTCTTGATGCAAACCGGCGCAATTCCGGACGGAACAGCCAAGAGTCCTGGACCCGCGAACTACGCGCTTCCGTCACAAAGGCAGGCGACGGATCCAATCTGACGCTAGACCCGGAAATAGACAGTTACTATCTTGCCGACGTCACCTCCGTTGTTACGGCTCAGGCTTTGGATCGACTGAACACAGTAAAGGCATTTGTCTATTCCCGGCTTGGTGCTCGTCGTGTTAATGATGCCGATCGAGTGCAGATCGCGATTTATCAGGCATTAATGGACGAGTCAGACATGCAGAGGATCAGGGGTGATCTCGAAACCGCGATTGCAGAGAATGCAAAAGCGCCACGTGGCCCAAGCGCAAGCCTCAAATCGAAGGTCGAACCTCTCGCTTCCGACTACCTGGCTAAACAGCAGATGCATCTTGGATTCATGTCGAAACTGGTCCAAGGGCAAACGGTCAGCCTGACCGAGTTTGAAGCTTCAGATTCAGCCACCCGCAATTCACTACTCGCATTATCGATGGCTGTTTCGGCTGAACTGGACAAAATTCTGGAAATGCGAATTGCCGCCTATGGCAGCTACCGGACAAAGATCGTTCTCGGTACTCTCCTCGCTTTGGGCCTGGCTGCCTTCATATTGGTTTCGATTGTCAGTGGCATCACCAGGCCGCTTTCTGCTGTGGTCACAAACTTGATTCAGGTTTCACAGAAGGATCTTACGGGTAGCCTGCCAGAGCAGTATCTTCTCCGTGGGGATGAAGTCGGAAAACTCGCACAGGCCAGCCGCTTAATGTCTTCGAGCCTGAACGGTGTGATGCAGGATTTGCGAGAAAGCGTTGTGGTTCTGCTTCGGTCTGCCTCGCAGTTGGATTCGAGCTCGAAGAGCATGGGCTTGGGCGTCGATTCAACGGCAAACCGGGCTCAATCTACAGCCGCCGCGGCAGAAGAGTTGAGCTCCAACATCAACTCGATCGCGGTGGCAATGGAAGAAGCCTCTACAAACTTCAGCAGTGTCGCCTCAGCTTCGGCGCAAATGACGGGGACCATTGCCGGCATTGCCGCCAATTCCGAACAAGCCCGGTCTACGACTTCTCAGGCGAGCCGTCAGGCCGAGTCGATTCTCGAGCAAATGCAGCGCCTGAGTGAATCGGCAAATGCGATCGGGCAAGTAACCGACACCATCAAGGCGATCTCGGCTCAAACGAATCTTCTCGCCCTGAACGCTTCAATTGAGGCAGCGCGGGCTGGTGTTGCCGGCAAAGGCTTTGCTGTTGTCGCTGGCGAGATTAAAGAGCTGGCGCAACAAACGGCAGCCGCTACAGAAGATATCCGCAGCCGTATTGAGAGTGTTCAAAGTGCAACCCGCAACGGTACTGAAGAAATCTCCCGGGTTTCGGTGATCGTAGGAGGGGTCAATGATCTGGTCAACTCGATTGCCGCAGCCATCCAGCAACAATCGATGACTGCTCAGGACATTTCTCGCAACATCGACGAAGCTGCTATCGGGATGAAAGATGCAAATCTTCGAGTGGCTGAATCCTCGTCGGTTTCCCTCGAAATCGCCCGAGACGCCGCGAACGTCAACCAGGTGGCGGCACAACTCAATGCGGCCAACGTTCAGGTTCAAAATCATGCCGATGGGTTGAACGCTATGGCCACGAAACTCAACCACACCATCGATCAGTTCTCGGTCAGGTTGCACTAACCCTCGAAGGATTCAAGTTCCATCGTGATTCATCCCCTACCGATTCCCGGAAAGCTTCGCACTCTGATCGTCGACGATACTGCTCTCTATCGCCGTGCCGTTACGGATGCCCTTTCTGGGATTCCGGCCCTTGAGCTTATCGGCACGGCCAGCAATGGCCGTCTGGCACTGGCCAAACTCGAAGAGCTTCAACCCGACCTGATGACCCTCGATATCGAAATGCCTGAGCTCAATGGCATCGAAGTGTTGGAGGCGATTTCGAGCTGGCGTAAGAAGCCGGCAGTCATTGTGCTGAGCGCCCTTACGGTTCAGGGCAGCAATCTCACCATGCGAGCCCTCGAACTGGGTGCTTTTGATTTTGTCACCAAACCTGAAGGCGTGCGCAGTCTTGAAATACTCAAAGCAAGTCTTGCCCCAAGAATTCAGGCCTTTGCCGAACGAGCTCTTGCTCGTGAGCTGTTGCACAAGTGTGCAATGGCCAGCCAGACAATCGCGCCAGTTCCTCCAAGGCCCGGCTTGAAAGGAAAAAAGCTCATTGTCATTGGCGTATCAACCGGTGGCCCTCAGGCTTTGGCTCAAGTCCTGCCGCTTTTGCCCGCAGATTTGAGTGTGCCGATTCTGATCGTTCAACACATGCCGCCACTGTTCACCAAAGCCCTGGCTGAAAGCCTCCAACGCAAGTGTGCAATCAAAATCAAAGAAGCTGAGGATGGCGAGTTCGCTCGCCCCGGGCTGGCCTATCTCGCTCCCGGAGGAAGACAAATGAAAATCAAGTCCCTCGTCAATGGAGAAATGCGGCTTGATGTCAACGATGACCCACATGAAAATCATTGCCGGCCCTCTGTTGACTATCTCTTCCGTTCTGTTGCACTCCAAACACCAGGTGCGGCCATTGGGGTCATTCTTACCGGAATGGGCAACGATGGAGCGCAGGGACTGAAGCTCCTCAAACGAAGTGGCTGCCCCACCATCGCGCAAGATGAGGCTAGTTGTGTTGTTTACGGTATGCCCCGGGAGGCTGTTGCTACCGGGGCAGTCGACGACGTGCTTCCCCTGAACAACGTTGCCGGTCATCTCCTCAACTTGCTAGGTCAGGCCAAGCTCTCATGAAACTGCTGGCCAGCGAGCATGCTCTTGTCTTTGATTACATTTATTCGATTTCAGCGATCGTGCTCGAAGCAGGCAAAGACTATCTCGTTGAGGGTCGCCTGTCTGCCTTGGCCGAAACTAGCGGCTGTGCTTCGTTTGAAGAATTGATTCGCAAGGCCAAAGCCGACGCCTCGGGTGTACTCAAACGCAAAATCATTGATGGCATTACTACCGGCGAGACTCTCTTCTTTCGTGATACCAGTCCATTTGATCTGCTCCGTCACAAGCTCATTCCAGAACTCATTGACCGTCAGGCGCGCAGCTCGCTCAAGCCTCCAATCCGGATTTGGAGTGCGGCCTGTTCCACCGGCCAGGAACTCTACAGCATAGCGATTCTTTTACGCGGGATGCTCGGCGATCCACACCGTTACAATATTCGCCTGACGGGCACCGATCTTTCCGACGAGGCTGTCGCCAGAGCCAGTGCCGGTTACTACAACTCCATCGAGATGGGGCGTGGCCTCAGTGATGTATTGCGCGCGCAGAACTTTACTGCTGACACAAAGGGATGGAAGATTCGTGACGAATTGCGCGCACTCACCAGCTTTCGACGGCTCAATCTGATGGAAGACTTCACCAGCATGGGTAAATTCGACATCATCTTTTGCCGCAATGTCGCCATTTACTTTAATGAAAAGGATAAGGCTTCACTGTTTCAGCGGCTTTCCCAGCGGCTTGAGCCCCATGGCTCGCTCATTATCGGATCGATGGAGAACCTCGGCACCTCTTGCCCTCAACTCGAATCCAATCGACACCTCCGGGCCGTTTACTACAAGCTGTTACAAGGAAAGGCTCAAGCTGCCTGATTTATAATCCAATGCCCAATTCAAGCCTGTATCGCTGCCCTGTATTATTTGTTGGTAAGTCCAGCTTCGACGATCCCATCCTCAAACAACTCAAGCTTCATTGCCAGCCCGATCCCCAGTGGGTCGATGATGCTTCGCAAGCCACTGCCGCACTAAGTGAACAAGACTGGAGTCTTTGCCTGATTCACCTGGATCCAGACCCGCAAACCAGCCTCGCTTCCGCCTCCAGAATCGCCAAAACCCTTCTGGTTTCGCGCAATTCCACTTGCCCCTGTATTGGAATCACTGCCCTCGGTGCTGAAACTATGGATCTGCTGCGAAGTGCCTCCGGGCTTGACGCGATCATCAGTCTCCCTTGCGAATCGCAAATCTGGGCGTCCTGGCTCTCAGAGCCCGTTTCCTTTGATCAAGAAGATCTGATTGATCGAATGATGGGAAATGAAATTCTCGCCAGGCGTGTGGTCGGTGTCTTTCTCGAGGATGCCCCAAAACAGCTGATGGCTCTTCACGATGCGCTGATCCGGCAGGACAACGAAACTGGCAGTAGAGTTGCCCATTCTCTGCGCGGCGCTGCATCCAATGCAGGAGGAGATGCGCTGGTCTCTTTGGCCCGGGGCATTGAAAACGCCTCCAGCACTGGTCATTTCGATGAGGTAGAAAGAATGCTCCCGAAGCTGGAAGAACGATTTGCCAGACTGAGACCAGTCCTCGAACGATTCTGCCGTTAAGCTACTTGCCGCCCAGCAGATAGGTAGGCGTTACGCCTTCCATGGTCGAAAAGCCCGCATTGGCTGCACTCAGATGCGCCGTGCAGGATTTCACCTCTCCAAGGAACATATGTGGGTGCACGTCTACCTGCATCTCGCGCATTTCCATTGAGCCATATAGCAGTACGGGGAATTTGGCCGTTACCGGTATCACCAGGTCCTGCACAACGTATCGTTCTCGCAATGCCTGCTTGAGCGCTCGATCCCAGGCCCCCTGTTCCGTGCTGGGTCCGTCAAAAACGGGCAAAGCGCCAGTGGAATCATTGGGCACCAGCACGAGCGAATTCTTGTTGGCGGATATAAATTCCGGGAGATCAATTGTTTCCCCAGCACGTTGGGTTTTGGTAGTGCTTACGATGCGTGTCCAGGGGACAAAGGCTGCGATCGCTTTTCGTTCAGCCAGGGGGAACTTTGCAGTTAGAGCTTCATCCGTCAACAGGCTAAACATCGCTCGTTTCTGAGCCAGCTCGGCCCGGAAGGAATTCACCATGCAAACCTTGCCGTCACGATATGCCTTCACGAGCGGATGGTTCAAGTCAAAGCGAAGAAGAAATTCCTGCAACGATGAGGCCCGGTAAAGCAAATCAATCCGGTAGTCGCCCTTGGTCAATACTCCGTTTCGGTAATCCAGTTGTTCGGGATTGACCAGTTCCGCCTGATACCCATGCTTGCGGAATAGCTCTACCAGTACTGTATATTCAGCCCCATCAATGGTCTGGAAAGGCTGCTTGAACTCAAGCACAGCAAGATTTGGCTGTTTCTTTCCACCATAAGCTTTATATGCTTTCAAAATCGCGGAGAGCAGATACTTGGTGCCGCCAAACTTCGTAAGGCTGTGTTTCTTGCGAAACTCCTTCACCGGCGGAGCATCGAAAAACATGTCAGCGAGCAATTCACCATAAGCTAAACCCGTTGCCGAAGACGCCTGAAAATTCCGGAATTGCAGCGAACCATTGTTCAGATTTGTGTTCAGCAAGGAGGTAACGTGCAGAAAGCTATACCCGGGGTCGATCGACGCGAGCATTCGTTCGGCAGGTAGTAACTCCATTCGCTGCAACAAACCGGGGTTTGCGAGGGCGAGATTTTCGATTCGTTCAATCGAAGAAAGTAACGACTCTCCGGCTTTGCTCATCTGCTCATACTGCTTTGTGGACAAGAAATGCGGGCGAAGAAACGGAGATGCAAGACGAGTTCCCACGATCATCCCATGAGCCCGCATCCGCTCCGTAAGAGCATCGGTCCATTCGAGGTTCGCGTGAGGCGGGCTTTCGAGAATTTTGTGGTAGCGGACGATTGCGTCGTCCACAAGCTTTTGCGCCATCGTTAAACTTTGTATCAGTATGGCATACGAAAACGCAGAATCAAAGTTTATCGGACAATTTCCCTAAGGTAAGCTATTGATAGTAATGGACTTCTCATCGAGACGTCAAAAAGGTAACATGAAAGCAGTGAAAAACTCTCTCTTTTTAGGTATTCTCCTCGCAATTGCGCGTCTTGGCGTTGCCGACGACGGAATCTGGCTCCTCAACGAATTCCCTGGCGCCGCCCTCAAGGCAAAGTATGGTTTTGAAGTCTCTGGCGTATTCCTCAAGAATCTCCAACTGGGCAGCGTCAGGTTCAACAATGGGGGCTCCGGCAGCTTCGTCTCTTCTGAAGGACTCGTTTTCACCAACCACCACGTCGGTTCCGATTGCATACAAAAACTGTCATCCAAGGAGCACGATTACCTTAAAGATGGCTTTATGGCGGCTACTCGATCGGAAGAGAGAAAATGCCCGGATCTTGAACTCAATGTGCTGCTTAGTATCGAAAATGTAACGGAAAAAGTAAAAGCTGCAGTACCCGCTTCTGCCACTCCCGCAGAGGCCGCCACTCGCCGCAGGGCCGAAATGAGCGCAATCGAGAAAGCTTGTGCAGACCGTTCCAGCCACCGCTGTGATGTGGTCACTCTGTTTAGTGGTGGTCAGTACCATCTTTACGAGTATCAGAAGTACACCGACATCCGGCTCGTCTTCGCTCCAGAGAAAGACATAGCCTTCTTTGGCGGTGATGCTGACAACTTCACCTACCCGCGATGGAACCTCGATGTTTGTTTCTTCCGCGTATACGAAAACGATAAGCCACTGAAGCCACTTCATTTCTTCCCCTGGTCTCGCAACGGCGTGAAAAAGGGCGAGCTTACTTTCGTTTCGGGCAACCCGGGCTCAACCGGGCGCCTCCTCACTCTTGCTGAGTTTGAGTTCCAGCGGGATCTTTCGGTCAAGTTGAACCTGGAGAGAAATCGTGGCCTGATTGCAGCCCTCAAACAATACTCAAAAAAGGGTCCTGAAGAAGCCCGGGTCGCCTTGGAAGAAATCTTTGGCGCAGAGAACAGCTACAAAGCCTTGAGCGGATTCATGACGGGGCTTGCAGACCCGGCATTTATGGCACGCAAGAAGACCGAGGAAGCAGCCTTCAAAGCTGCTATCGGTAAGGACCCGGACAAGCAGAAGCAATATGGTTCTGTCTGGGACCAGTTGCGGGATATCACAGAAGCCTACAAACCCATCTACCCTGGCGTGATGGTTTTTGAGAACGGACCCAACCAATACGGGTCCGTGCTCCCCATCGCGCGTCAGATTTATCGCTACGCCACAGAGCGTCAGAAGCCCGACGCTGAGCGTCTCAGGGAATACGCAGCAGCCGGCCTTGCCAGTCTCGAAGAATCCATCTTCAGCACTGCCCCGCTAACAGCAAGTCTCGAAACTGCCGTAGTAGCCGAATACTTGCGCTTTGCCTTGGAAGTCCTGGGCCCTGACAACACCGTACTAAAAGCTTTGCTCAACGGCCGCAGTCCGGATCAGGTCGCCGCCGAGGCCATTGCTAACACTAAGCTCTTTTCTGTCGAAGAAAGAAAGCGGTTGGCTGCATCGGCTGAATTGGTTCAAACAAGCCCGGACGGGCTGCTTCGTCTGATCCGCATCATTGAACCTGAAGCACGCAAATTCCGCAAAGACTATGAAGATCGAGTTCAGGCTCGTCAATCCCTCGAAACTGCCCGTCTTGCTCAGGCACAATATGCCCTGGGCGGTAATGTCTATCCGGACGCCACATTTACTTTAAGAGTTAGCTTCGGCCCAGCTATCGGTTACCGCTCATCCAGTGGTAAGTCCATCAATTGGATGACAGATTTCGCCGGCATGTACCGCCACGCAACAGGCACAGACCCCTTTGCTTTACCCAAGCGCTGGCTGGATCGTAAGAAAAATCTGAACCTCAGCGTTCCGTTCAATTTTGTTACAACCGCCGATACGCACGGCGGTAATAGCGGCAGCCCCACCGTGAACACGAAGGGGGAAATTATCGGAATCCTCTTTGACGGAAATCTGGAAGGGCTTCCCAATCGCTACATCTATACCGATAAGCAGGCTCGAAGTGTGCATGTCGCAAGCCAGGGGATCGTTGAGTCTCTTAGCAAGATCTATCAGGCCGAAACTCTGCTGAAAGAACTCGGCTTCTGAGTACCGTCTTCAGTTCGCCAACTGGAACTGCACTCGCACAACTGCCGCCTGTTCTACCGCCTGCCCCTCTTTGCTGGCTGGGCGAAATTGAATCTGGGCCGCTGCCAGAGCCGCGTTTTCGTCCAGTCCGTGGCCAAGGCCCCGCACCACCGTCAACACCTTGAGTCTGCCGTCGGCCCCAAACAGGATGCGCAGATGTACCTCTCCCTCGATCCCCAATCGACGAGCTTCTTCTGTGTAGAGCGGCCGAGGCTTGCTCAAAATTTCAACACCTTTGAACGCGGACTCAGTTGTTGCTTCCCGCTCCAGACGATTCCGCTTTGCGTTGCTAGGGCTCGAATCAAAAGCACTGGCAAGGACTGTGTTTGAGGATCGTAACTTGGGCGCTGAAGGCCCACTGCTTCCAAAAGCTTCACCCTGCACTACCGCCATCCGGGCTTTTCCGGGCCGCACCGTTTCTGAGCTTTCAAAGCCGCTCTGCTGCGCCACCCCGAGGCGGGTATCGGGTTTCGGTTCGAGACTTGAAGCCGAACTTCCAAAACCTCCAGTTGCGACTCGCGCCGCTTCTCGCTCAACGCGAACAGCTGCCTGAATTGTAGTGGTAAAGCTTCCCACCACCGGCTTTGGCGCGGGCATGGCTGCAACTTCAATCGCGGGAATGGCTGCTTTCAGCTCAACTTTGGCTGGCGTTAGACTCGGTGGTGCAGGCAACTCAATATTTCGGGCTGGACTGGCATTTCCCGTCTCGAGCAGCCTGGCTTTCGGTGCGGGTCTTCGACTAGATGGCATTGCTGGCTTTACAAGATCCGGCAGTCGTGCCGGTTCGGGCAGCCGGCTTAAGCTGACCATCCGGATTCGAGCTGTTTGCATCGGTTTTTCCACCGAGGGAACCTTCACCCAAATCAACAGGGTCAATACCAGCGCGTTTGCCAACACCCCCGCGCCAAGTCGGCTAGCACCCTCTCGTGGGCTCTGAACTTCCAGGCTTGCAAATGCCGGGCCCCCTTTTATTTCCCGGCTCACTTCTGGCGACCTGGCTCAGACAAAGCGGCAGACTTGGGCGTGTTCGTTGCTGGCAGTCTGCTCAACTTCAGATTTACAGGAGCTACTTCAAACGGCATCTTCTCCCGTGCCGACAGCAATGCAATCGATCGCGTCTTCATCAAATAACTTTGATTCGCCCAAGGCTCCAGTTTGACTCGCGATCCTAAAGGTAAAGCAGCAACTTGTTCCAGCTTGGAGTCTTCGATCAAAGGAGCTTTCGCCAACAGATCCATGAATTCCGGTGTCTTCAGATACATCGTCAGGTCATTGCCAAGGGTGGCCTGAATCAACCGTGGCAGACTTGGGCTCTTTTGCTGCAAAGCTTTCAGAAAGAGACCCGCACCGCCAAGCTTGTCTTTGTAAGGTGAATTGGCCAGTAATACCGTTGCTTTTTTCATCGCACTGGCCACCTCATCTGGTGTCCTTGAAAAACGGAACTGGTCCAGTACCGTCTCGTCTTCCACCATCGTCCTGTCATTAAACGAATATTCGGTTCGGGTTGGGTGAGCCAGGGCAATATGAGCCAGTTCCATCGCAAGAACCAGCGCGAGGCTCGCCTCATCCGGCAATACATCAACAAGTCCCCGGCTGATGGTCACCGTGTGCCCAATCGTGAAGGTTTCAAGCGGCGTTGTTAACAACAGTCGGCATTGTGCTTCCAGATCCAGCTCGTTGGTGACAATCAGGTTGTTCACCACCGTGTTTAGAACCTTGTCAACTTCGCCACGAGGCGCAATCAATCCAATTTTCTCGAGCCTCTCGATCACGTTTGTTTCCGCTTCCCGCTCCCACCTGCGTTGTCCCTCAAGAGGCGAAACCTCTTGCCTGGCATCGGTATCGTTTACCTGCCCTTCCGATTCGACAAGCATCGAAGTCAGTTCTTCCAGCTTCCGCTTGCTTTGAGAATCGTAGCTCCAGATTCGCGTCTGTCCCTTGAATCGCGAGGCGCTCCGGCTTCCCGTGCCGTCCTTCTGTGAGACGGTATCTTCAACATAAATGACGGAAGGTACCCAAACCCCGGGAGCGGTATTCACTCTCCAACTATCAAAGTGAAAGTAAACGCCTTCTTCACTGCGCAACGTGTAAGTCCCATTGAGCCGAACCACGCAGGCATCCTGATCTTCAACCCAGATCCGGCCCAGAAATTTCCCGGCTTGATCTTGCGCAACTGGTGCAACATCAAACACCAGACAACGGACATCTCCTAAAAATTCCCTGCGTACGAAATCGAACTTGTAAGCCTTCCGGTCAAACGATTTTGAATCGATCAGAGCCATCTGGGCAAACCCAACAGGAAGAAATGCCACGGGTTCCTGGGTCTCCACCACTGGCCCTGCCTTTTTGAAAAAGGGCAGCCGCCCCTTTGGCTTGCTCTCGGCCACCACGGGCGCATCAATACTCCTCTTAACAAACGAGACGTAATTGATGGAATTGATCAAAACCATACGGCCCAGAAAGTAGTGGTCCCGCCCCTCTTTTGAGCTACTCGAAGTGCTTGCTTCTTCTTGAATATAGGTCTCAACTATCGGGTTGCGCTCGGACAGGATCTTCATCATTCGCTGCTCGGCCGCGACAACTCGATCGAGTAAGCGGTCTACCGCACTGTTGGCCTCACTAGCTTTTTCTTCAGCTGCTGACAATGGCAAGCCAAGTCCTGTCAAGCCGCAAGCTGCCTGAAACAAAACCCGGCGGGTGATCTCGCTACACGATTGAGAAAGGCTGGTCTGAACGAATTTCACTTTGAATTTCACTTTCTGGGCGAAACCAACTACGTGGCGCGCACTCATGACAGAGGCACAGCGGCCCCAGCCGCCTAACCCACGTTAGCCTTATCGCTAACGCCCTGCATTCCTTGAGATTTTTCCCGGCAAAGTAACTTCTTAAGATCTTTTGATCATTTTTGTCACGATTTCTGCTATTTTCACGCTATACATTTGTGGCCTTCCTAATTCGAGCTCAGTTTCTTCTTCTCGGTGCTGCTTGTCTCCTCAGAGCTCAAATAGCCCTCGTTTCCACCCCTCCCAAGGTCTCGATTGCTGACCGTGAGATCCCAGCTCTCACCGAACCTGCTGCGCTCAATCCCCAATTCACCGTGATCGTCGCACTCGACACGCTCTTGCCTGAAGATTTTAATTCCCTCAGACCCTACCTCCTGCAGCTCTATGCTTCCCGTACCGACAAATCGCTCTTTAATTGCAGCCTCTTCTATTCCGGCGGCTTCCAGCCGCTCGGCCCCTATCGCAATCAGGCGGCGATGGACAAAGACTTAAAACAGCAACTAAAGATTCCCGACGAGAAACCCCTACCCGATTCCCTCCGTTTCTACACCAGCCTGCTGTCAGCACCCACTCCTCTTCCCGAACAAGGCTGGTCCACCGTTGTTTATGCCGCTCGATTTCCAGCCCTTCCCGCTGAGCTTCGCGATTATGCAGATGCCTGGCTGGCCCGCGCCTTCGCCGCCCGCCGCATCCGGCCCTTGTTCTGGACTCCCGATGAGACTCCCGCATTCCCCTCACTCTCCCGCCAGTTCCGCGCTTCACTAGACCCGGATCCCGGCCCGCTGCTCGCCGCCTCATGGACTGCCCCTCCTATGCCCGATGGCTTCCATCTCCTGCGCCTCACTCTGACTGAAGAAAATCAGCCGCCGCTCGAGACAATGGATTTTGCCCAGCTCGCAGACTTTCCGTTGCCTTCCCTGTCCGACTATTTGAAACTCCGACAGGCGGTCGCCTCCCGCCTTCCGCTCGACCAGCTCACTCTCGCTCTCACCATCAATCCTCGCGACCCAGAAGGCATCCGACTTGCCGCCGACCAAGCGCTCGAACTCAAAGACCTCGATGCCGCCATTCGCTGGCTCAAACTCGTTACAGAGGAAGAGCCCCAAAACCCCATCCGCTGGCGCGAACTGGCTAATTCTCTTTATGATCTTGGTCCCCAGGTGGATGCGGAATCGGCCCTCTCTCGTGCCCACCAGCTCAACCCCGGCGACCCTCGCCTCGCCGAGCGCTACGGTCGTGTCCGGCTTGCACTTCGCGATATCCCCGGTGCCCTCGCCCTCTTCGATAAGAGCCTTTCTCTCGATTCCAAAAACGAAGCCCTCTGGTGGATTTGCGCCGACCTCGCTCGTGATACACGAGACGAATCGCGGGAATTGCAGTCCCTCGAACGCGCCCTCGCACTCAACGGATCCCGCCTCGACAGGCGTACCCGCGCCATCACCCTTCTGCTCAAAACCAACAACAAAGACAAAGCGCGCAGCTATGTTCAAGCCGTTTCAGATACCCTTCCACCTCAAGTGCCCGTCCTTACAGACTTCGCCCAATTCCACGAACAGCTCTCAGACCCTCCCCGTGCCCTAAGCCTCTGGCGTCAAACCTTTTCCATCGATCCCGCCTACGAGCGCGGTTATTACGAAACCACCCGCCTGCTAATCGATGCTAAAAACCATAAAGAAGCCCTGACGATTGCCGTCGCCGGTATTGAAAAGATTCCTGATTCGGTAAGGCTCCATCTTGCTCGCGCCAGTCTCCTCGAGTATCTAGGCCAGCCTTACGAAAGCCGCCGTCACCTCGCATCCGCCGCAAGCCGTCTTACGCATATGGACCTGCTTCAGCGGCGAGCCAGCCAGGAAGATCTCTATGGTAAGTCCGCCGCAGAAGCCTATCAGGCCCTTGCCGAAGCTCAGGAGAAGGCGAAATCTCCTCACTTGGCCAACACCCTCTCGAGAGGCCTTACCGTTGCGCTCCGCGACAACGACCGTCCGCGGATCACCTGGTTCCAGCGCAAGCTTCCCACTGCCACCAGCTCTAAGCCCAAATCCGTCCTGACTCTTCCTCCTTCCGCTACTTCGATCCCCGGAGGCCCCGACGGGCTCGCCTTTGCCGCCCGCATGAAGAAAACCTCCAGTTCTGCAACCTTCTTCAACGAATACACCCACACCATCGCTTCACAATTTGCCAACAACTCAAACAAGCTCTACGAAGCCTTCCGCGATGAAATTCTGACCTATCTCTCAAAAGTCCACCAGCTCGAAACTTTCGGCAGCAAGGTAGATGACACTTTTGTAATCGAGCTATCGGTCCGCGACAAAAACGCCCGCCGCAACACCGAGCGCCTCGTCGAATTTCTCGGCTACAAGCTCAAAACCAATGGCAACAAGATCTCCCTCGACGCAGGAGAAAAGAAGCAGCAGGCCCGCAAACAGGACATCCTCAACGCCCTCGGCCTCGACCCGGTTGGGATGGAGGAGGCCATCGAAGCGGGCAAAGACTACAAACTGGAATTCGAATCCGCCCCTGCCAGCATCCTTTTCGGTGAAGTGAACTGGGTCCGCGAATTCGCCTCCAAGGGCCTGCCCACCGGCGGCTTTGCTGCATTCCTCGCCCAGGAACCCTCGATCGCAAAGCTCTACGCCGGCCTTTCTGCTGCAGAACCCAAAGCCGCCGAACTTCTCGCCACACGCATTGGCCTGCGCAAACTCTCTGCCGATAATCTCCCAGACCTTCTCTTTGCCTATGGCTCTTCCTTAGCCCTCAATGCACAAGGCCAGCCTGTGGTCCCCGGCGGCGAGGCAGCCCGCGACATCTGGCAGTCCCTCACCCAGGCAAGCCCGAGCGACCCCGCTCAGTTCTACCTCCAGTTACTCAACCGCGACGACGGCAAACTCTTCGCCTTCTTCTCCGCCTTGGGTCAGCTCCAACCTCTGCGGCAGCGCTTCTTTACTCGCAATGTCGATCGCACTGCCGCCTATTACAACCTCTTCAAAGACTCCCCGGAAATGAAGATTGGTGCTGGAAAACGAACTCGTGAAGCACCCTTCCTCGACTTCCTTCGCGAAGTCCCAATCGGCGCAGACCTCACCGTCGCATGGCCCGGCAGCCCGGAAGTCTGGACCGTCGCCAAAGGCAATTCCAGTCTCGACAAAACGCAACGGATGATGCGCAAAGTAGATAAGGCCGTCGCACCCGCCGCAGAAGATGAAATCCTGCTCAAGCTTGCCCGCCTCCGCTACGGGGCAGGCGGCCAAAAAGTCTCTCAGGTCGATAACTTCCTCGCTGTCGCCCGCATCGATGCCCAGCGCAAAACGCCGCTCACCGAAACCGAAGCACTCTTACTCGCCCAAAGCTTCAACGATTGTGGCGGTATCTACCCCTATTTCGCCAGATTCTCTGAACTGCGCGAGCAGGACTTTACCCGCTTCTTCCGCTTTGCCGCCCGTGTCAAGGATCTGAAAGACCTTGAGGCCAACCACCTCCTTGCTCACTTCTACGCCGTCACGGAACTCCTCGATCTCCTCCGCGTCCAGGGCCGTCTCACACCTCAGAGTGCTGCCAGCCTCTTCAGCGATCTCTCCGAAAAACTGGGAGGCCCCGGAACTGCCTCCACTTGGGCAATATCTACGGCTTCCGTACTCGAAGCCACTCTCAAAGCTGCCAGCGCCCCGGATTCCACTGATAATTTCTGGATCGATGCTCTTGCTGGTCCACCTCAGCTGAATCACCGTGAAGACATCACAAAAGTCCTCACCGCCCAAAAAGCCCCCGATCTATCCAAGATGCTGGCCCTCGTCCGGCATGCCCGCCAAATTGCCACCAAACCGGCCGAAGCGGCTGTGGCCATCGAAAAGCTCTACGCCGAAATGCCCCGAATCGAGCTCACCAAGAACCAGAAGTTTCGTGGCGAACTCCGGCAGATGATAGAAAATTACAACGCCGCTGAAGTCCCTCGGCTTCTGCTCGAAACCAAAAAGAAAGCAGCCAACAAGAAGCCCAATCCGAAAGACTTCGAAAAGCTTTCTGGCGAACTGCTCGAAGCGCTTGCCCCACCCCTTGCCCTGGCCGCCCTTTCCCTGGACTATGCATATTTCCTGAGGCCCATGGACCTTTCCGCCATGGAAGATCCTCTCCTCGTTCGCAAGCACGAGTTCGTGGAACTCAACTCCAACATCAAGCAGTTCACCTGGTTTCCCAATCCCGCCTTTGATATTCACGAACAGGAAGGCGGTGGCTTCGGCAGAGGATCCCTCTCCGGGCTCGGCTACATCGCAGGCAAGATCTCACGTGCGGGCCAGGCATCGTCTGGAGCCAGCGCTCCCGTACAGGTGATGCAAACTGCTGCTCTTCGTGCCGCACCCCTCTGGCAACTCACTACCCAGGATCTCCGCGCCTTCAAACTTCGCACCCTCGCTGCCCGCGAATGGGTCGTCGAAGCCTCGCGCGACGATACGCTCCGCCAGCAGTTAGATACGGCGTTGACCGGTCTGATTGCTCCCAACCGGCGTAGCCGCCTCAACAGCGCTCTGGCCGCAGGTGAAATCCAGGTCGCCTGGGAACTCCTTTCGCTTTCGGACCTCTATTGGATCGGTACTCGCATTCCCGGCCCAACCGTTTGGACAACTCCTTTGCAGCCTCACCTCGAAGCTTACAAACCCGAACACCTGCATCTTCTCGGCTCGCACACCACCTTCGAACCCCTGCCCCCTTACGAAGACTATGAATTGATCATGATCCCCGATCGTCTCGCTGAGCGTGTATCTGAATTCAAGCTCTCGCTTGTCTGGTTGGCAGACCACGAAGGCATAAGCTCGCTTCAGTTGTCCAGCGCGGCCGACGGGCTCCTCAATCGCGCATTGTCAGGCCTCAAAATGGTAGACCTGACAGACTGGTCCTCGGCGCTCAAAGCCTGGGACAAACTCCACCCATCCTGGCTCGAAACTACAAAATGAAACTGATTTACTGCCTACCACTTCTGCTTTTGAATGCTCAGGAACCACCTGTCAGCTTTGGAGTCTCGACGCGCCTGGTAGAGGTCTATGCCACGGTGGTCGACAAGAGCGATCGCCCCATTCGGAGCCTTGCCCGCGATGCCTTTGAAATACTCGACGGAGGTCAGCCTCAACAGCTATTAGCTTTCGGCTCGAGTAGTGATTCACTTTCGTTGGCCGTATTGCTCGACACCACAGGCAGCATGCGTGATGCCCTCCCGGTAGTTAAAAACGCGACTAACCTCATGATTGACCAGTTGCGGGATATCGATTCTGTTGCGATCTATGGCTTTTCCAATGGCATCGAACTTCTCCAGGATTTCACGCAGGACAAAAAAGCCGCCAAGTTAACCGTCCGCCGCCTGCGAGCCGAAGGTGCTACTGCCCTCTTTGATGCGCTTACGAGAGTTTCTCAGGATCTGACTACCCGGCAAGGCAAGCGAGCGGTTGTTGTCTTTACGGACGGCGAAGATAACTCAAGCGTCCTGAACATGGAATCGGCCGTAGTGCGGGCCCGTAAGTCTGGAGTTCCGATTTACACCATTGCTCAGGGAGATGCCCTGAAAGCACCAAGGCTGGTGAAAGCCCTTGAGTCCCTCAGTGAGAACACAGGCGGGAAGCTCTTCAAGGCCCAGAAGTCCTCACAAATGGACGAGATCTTCCAGGAAATCTCCGCCGACCTTCAGGCCAGCTACTTACTTTCTTACCGCCCTCCCGGCGGTGGCAAAGGCGAATGGCGGCCAATCCGCGTCTCAATCAAGACTGAAAAGTCATATAAGGTGCATTGCCGCGAAGGCTATTACGCCGACTGACCCAATCATCTGGATCTTGGCGGCTGCCTGCCTCTCAGCCCCTTGCACAGAACAATAATCCTGATATCTTCGTAGTGCACAACCACACAGCATGAGACAGCTAACCGCAGTTCTAGTAGTTTCGATTCTGGCCGCGGCTGCCCCAGATGAAACTGTCGCGCCCCTCGGCAAGTACACCTCTGGCGAGCGCCGCCACTGGGCCTTTCAGCCCCGTCGTGACACCACACCCACCGCAACAATCGACTCCTACATCCTCGACGCCCTCCGCAAAGCCAACCTCACCCCCGCCCCGGAAGCCGACCGTGCCACCCTCATCCGCCGCGCCACCTACGACCTCCACGGTCTCCCACCCACCCCTGCCGAGACCGAAGCCTTCGTCAACGACAAATCCCCCAAGGCCTACGAAAATCTGATCGAACGTCTCCTCGCCTCACCACGCTACGGCGAACAATGGGCTCGCCACTGGCTCGACGTCGTCCGCTTCGCTGAATCCGATGGCTATGAATACGATACCCATCGCCCCGACGCATACCGTTACCGGGACTACGTCATCGATAGCTTCCAGCAGGACAAACCCTACGATCAATTCGTCAAAGAACAACTCGCCGGCGATGAAGCCGAACCCTCCACCCCCACTCTCCTCGTTGCCAGCGGCTTCAACCGTCTCGGCCCCCTCCGCAAGAACGCCGGCAACCAGGAAGTCGCCAGTTCCCGCAACGAAGTTCTCACCGAGATGACCAACATCGTTGGTGCCGCCTTCCTCGGTGTCACCGTCGGTTGCGCCCGTTGCCACGACCACAAATTCGACCCCTTCCGGCAATCCGATTACTACCGAATCCAGGGCTACTTCTCACAAACTCACAGCCGCGACGTCATCGTCGCCAGCCCCGAACAACAAGCCGCCCACAAAGCGATCCTCGACCCGATTGAAGCCGAAGTCAAAACTCTCCGCGCCAGCATGCGCAAGGCCACTGAAGAAGAGAAGGGCAAGATCCAGATCCGCCTCGAAGAGCTCGACGAGAAAATGCCTCCCCCTCTCGAGGCCTACTACGCCGTCACTAACAACACCAAAGAGCTCACCCCCATCCACCTCCTCGGCCGCGGCGACTACCGCAGCAAAGGTGCCAAGGTTGGCATGCGTCCTCTGGGCATTCTCCTTCCCGAGACCGAGCCAGAACTTCCGATTGACGCAAACAAGCCTCGAACCCAGCTCGCCAACTGGATCACAGATCCCAGCAACCCACTCACGGCCCGCGTGATGGTGAACCGAGTCTGGGGCTACCACTTCGGCACCGGATTGGTCTCAACTCCCAACGACTTCGGCCGCATGGGCACCCGTCCCACCCATCCGGAACTCCTCGACTACCTCGCCAACCAGTTCATCGCCGGTGGCTGGAAGTTGAAGCCGCTGCACCGCATGATGATGCTCTCCAGCACCTACCGCCAGGCTAGCCAGTCTCCGAACGAAAAAAACTATGCCGCAATTGACCCGGCAAACAAACTGCTATGGAAGTGGAACCGCCGCCGCCTGGATGCCGAAGAACTTCGCGACTCCATCCTGGCCGTCACCGGAAAGCTCAACCTCAAAGCCGGCGGGCCCAGCATCATGGCCGCAATCGACCCCGAACTGATCAAAGATCTCAAGCGCCCCCAATACTGGGTCACCAACAAAGACAAGTCCGAACACAACCGGCGCACCATCTACATGATCTACAAGCGCAACCTGATCCTCCCCTTCATGCAGGTCTTCGACTCCCCGGACACCCTGCTCTCCTGCGCACGCCGCGATCAATCCACCCACGCCCCTCAAGCCCTCGAACTCATGAATGGCGACTTCACCAACCGCCTCGCCCACGATCTCGCCAGCCGCATCAAATCGGGCGGCATCGACCACGCATTCCAACTGATCGCCAGTCGTGCTCCCAACCCCAAAGAGCGTGCCCTGGTCATGAAATATCTTGACGACCCAGACCCCGCAGCACTCACTGAATTCGCACTCACGCTGCTCAACTCCAACGCCTTCCTCTACGTGAACTAAAATGCCAGAACACATCCGCTACGCCCGTAACCGCCGCGACTTCCTCACCGATTGCTTCTGTGGGGTCGGCTCACTCGGCTTCGCCTCTCTCATCGCCGCAGAACAAGCCCAGGCCGCCCGCTACAACCCGCTCGCCCCCAAGCCGCCCCACTTTCCGGCCAAGGCCAAGGCGATGATCTTCCTCTTCCAGGCTGGCGGCCCGTCGCACCTCGAAACCTTCGACCCCAAGCCTCTCCTCAACAAGCTCCACGGCCAGAAGCGCCCCGCCGACTTCGGCAACGTCGAATACCAGAACGTCAACGAAAACTCCCGCATCCTCGGCACCAAACGTACCTTCGCCCGCTACGGCAAATCCGGCCTCGAAGTCTCAGACCTTCTGCCCCATCAGGCCAAAATCGCCGACGACCTCTGCGTCATCCGCTCCATGCACGGCGACATGGTGGTCCACTCCGCAGCCCAATACCAGCTAATGTCCGGTCGTGTCATCCCGGGCTTTCCCGCCATGGGCAGCTGGCTCGGCTACGGCCTTGGCACCGAATCGGAATCCCTACCCGCCTACGTCGTAATGCCAGACCCCAACGGCACCCCGGAAGCCGGCCAGCCCATGTACACCAACGGCTTCCTGCCCGCTGCCTACCAGCCTGCCCTCTTCCGCTCCGGCAAGCGCCCCGTCCTCAACCTCGAAATTCCCAAAGGCGTCAGCCTCGATCGTCGACGCAAGACAGTAGACTTCCTGCGTGCTCTAAACGAAGCGGGCATGACCGACCCCGAAGACCAGGAACTCTCCGCCCGCATCTCTGCCTACGACACTGCCTTCAAGATGCAAACCGAAGCGCCTGAAGTCTTCGACCTCAGCAAAGAATCGCAAGAGACCCTCGATCTCTATGGCGTTGGCAAACCCCAAACCGACGACTACGGTCGGCGCTGCCTCCTCGCTGCCCGCCTCGTCGAACGCGGCGTCCGCTTCATCTGCGTAGTAGCCGGTGGTGGAGGCGCTGAAACCGAGTGGGACGCCCACAGCGACATCGAGAAAAACCACTTGCGAATGGCCGCCCTTACAGACCAACCCACAGCCGCCCTCGTAACAGACCTCAAACGCCGCGGCCTCCTCGATTCCACCATCGTCCTCTGGGGCGGGGAATTCGGCCGCTCCCCGGAATCAGAGCGTGGCTCTGGTCGAGACCACCACAACACCGGCTTCACCATGTGGGCCGCCGGCGGTGGCTTCAAAGGCGGCCTCGCTTACGGAGCAACCGATGACATCGGTCTCAAGGCCACTGAAAACCCGGTCCACTTCCGCGACCTCCATGCAACCCTTCTCAACCAGCTCGGCCTAAGCCAGGATCAGCTTAGTTACCTCCACCAGGGCCGCCGCGAGCGCCTGACAGAAGTCCATGGCCGAATCATCAAAGAGATCCTGAGTTAGCCCTACCAGGCGTCGCGATTGGTGATTGTCACCCGGTAAACAGGCTTCTTGCGTTCAGACTCTTCCATCGCGTAACTTTGCGAAGTCTTGGCCGCATCGTATTCTCTCCACAACCAGGCCAGCGATTCCGGCAAGTCCATCGCTCCCTGAGCAATTGCATGCATCGATGTTCCAAACCTGAAGTGAAAGTCGTAATCCCGCGCCTTTAGCGCATTCGCGAGCATGATGTTACTCAAAGGCCAGCTTCCATTCCGGCCCTCACCATCGTCTGCCCCATCCGACAACCAGATTCGAAGATTCCGCTTTTCCTCCCGCCCCACCTTATAAGGCACGATGTAGCCACCATCGAGGTTCTTCTCGGGATGCCACTGCAAAGCTGCATAACTCCCGATGTGCGAAAGCACCCGGCTGAACTGCCCAGGAAAATACCAGGCAACGTTAAACGCACAAATCGCCCCCGACGAAGCCCCGCCAATCGCCCGCGAATAAGCATCCTGCCTCAACTTGTATTTACCCTCAACCTCAGGCAACACCTCGCTCAGTAAATACCTCCCGTATTTATCAGACACAGTATCGTACTGGATACTCCGCATTCTGGTTCCACCCTCCCCCGGCTGAATCAGCACATGCACCATAGGCGGAATCAGTCCCTTGGCCACCAGATTGTCACTGACGATCTGCAAGCGAAGTCGCAACAGATCCTGATTGCCCACAATCGTCTCGCCATCTTGCCAAACCATCAAGGGCGCGCCGTTTACCCGGTCGATCCCCGCATTGGCGTATACCCAATAATTGGCCTTCATACCCGGATAGACCTTCGATGTCAACGTCCTCATCTCCGAAAGCGCTCCTTTCGCCACCCCCGGTTGCGGATAAGAATCCGGGTTATAGCCAGCCACCTCATAACTCCCAATCGCCTTCCCGCTTGAGTCGTAGTAATGATAAGGGTGTGTAACTCCCAGGCGAAGCGTCCGCAGCAGATAGTAAATATTGGTTCCGGTCACCCGCTTCATTGCAGCAGGCGCTTGCCTGTCGATTGCCACACTGGCGGGCGTCTCACTCTCTACAGCAAACAAAAAGTCCTGGCCCCAAACCACTACCCCATCCCGGCCCTTCATCTGCGGCAGCCCTTTGCCCAGCAAATCCCGCAGCGCTGGCGAATCCTTCCGCGCAGCCTCAACCAGTTCCTGCAGTGGATGCACCTGCGCATGCAGAAGAACCACGCCAAACAGCAGCCCCAGTGTCATCTTCATAATCCAGTTACCGTCCTTCCAGTAGCCGCACCAGTGTCGGCTCCATAGCCGCAGCCCATCGCTCATAGCCCAGAGCAGTCGGGTGCAAATAGTCGTTCATCACCTCAGGCGAAATACTTCCGTCGGCCTCCAGGAAGACCTTGCCAACATCGAGATAGCTCACCCCATTCTTGCCATCGAGCGAAGCGATCAACTCATTCACCGCCATCACCTTCGCCATTGCCGCATCTGGCTTTGCCCCGCGCGGAAAGATCCCCAGCAGCAAAATCCGGGCCCCGGGAAGTCGCGCATGCAACTCTCCGCAAATCGCCTCGATCCCGGCCGCAATCTCCGCCGCGGAATTGATCCCCGCATTGTTGGTTCCAATCATCAGCACAACCACCTTCGGCGTCAGCCCATCAATCTCCCCATGCTGCAACCGCCACAACACATTCTCTGTACGGTCCCATCCATACCCGAGATTCAACGCCTTTCGGCTCCCATAGTACTTGTCCCAAACCTCTGCTCCACGCAAGCGCGCATCTACGGGCTCACCGCCCCAGAAGTGCGTGATCGAATCCCCTACAAACAACAAGTCCGGCTTGCGCATCTTTCCCAGCTCAACAATCGCCTCATGCCGCTTCACCCAGTCATAATTCTTCCAGTCGCGATTCTGAGTTACCGCTACCAATGTGGATGGGATTGCCTGGGGACCCACACTCAGCACAGCACTTTGTTCGGCGCCATCAATCGAGAACGCCTTAGCCCGCAAGACTTTCCCGTAGGGCACGGTTACTGGAGCGAGATAAACTCCAGCCGACTTGTCTGGATCCTTCTCCTCGAAGGTGTATCGAAGCACCGCACCAGAGGTCTTCGTCTCAAGCTGCACTCTGCCGTCTGCCAGCCGGCTGTAGCTCGGCGTCGCCAATTGCGCATACAGACAACTGGAGAAGACCTCAATAAAAAGGACAATTCGCATGCGTCTATCCTAATCGAGTTATCCCTAAGAATTCTGTCTGTGCTAAACAAATAGAACCATGCACAGCCGCTCAGGAGCCAACGCTTAAGTCACCCATGTTGCCGGCCTACCGCCGCGCCCTGAAGTACGCATCGCCCTATTGGCCGCGCTTTGTCTGGGTCTTCACGATTGGCATCCTCGCCAGTTCTGTCGGATTGCTGCAGCCATATTTCTCAAAGCTGTTGATCGACGAGGCTCTCCTCAAGGCCGACTTTAACGCCCTGCTCTGGATCAGCGCTGCCATGCTCGGGGCAACCGTCGCGGGTTTTGTCCTCAACATCCTCTCCAGCTATGTCTATGTCCGCGCTTCTTCCGGCGTCCTCTTCGACATGCGGCTCGATCTCTACCGGCACCTCCAGAGCCTCTCTCCTCGCACCTGGTCTGGCTTGAAAATGGGCGACGTTGTGTCCCGCATCAACAACGACATCTCAGAGGTGCAGCGAGTCACCTCCGACACTTTGATGGGCATCCTCACAAATGTCATCTTCTTTTTCGGAAGCGCGCTGATCATGGCCTCGCTCAACCGCAAACTGATGCTGCTCAGTCTGGTCGCAATCCCTCTTAGCCTGCTAGCCACCCACTTTTTTCAGGAACGGTTGCAAACGCGCGTTCGCGCGATGCGTGAACGAAGCTCAGAGATCGGTAGCTTCCTGCTGGAAACTCTCCTCGGCGTTCGCGCCGTAGTATCTTCCCGGGCTCAACCACGTAAAGAAGCTCGCTTCGCCCAAAAGAATGCCTCCTTTGTCGACGCCCTCCTGCAGATGCAAATCATATCTTTCATGGCGGGTGCCATACCCGGCACACTGGTAGCCATGGCTTCCGGCGGACTCTTTCTCTACGGGGGCAAGATGGTGATCGATGGCGAAATCTCGACCGGTTCGCTGATTGCGATCATGGCCTACCACGCCCGTCTGCTTTCCCCGGTGCAAAATCTCATGGGCCTTTACACCTCGATGAGACCGGTGCAGTATCGCTTGAGCGCGTCTATGAACTCATCGATACAAAGCCCGAAATCACCGATCTGCCCGGAGCCATTGATATTCCTCCAGGCCCCGGCCAGGTGGAATGTCAAAACATCAGCTTCCACCATGGCACTACTGCCTTGTTCAACAACTTTTCACTGCACATTCCAGCAGGAACCATTTGTGCTTTGCTAGGCCCCAGCGGCATCGGCAAGTCCACACTGGGTGAATTGATTGGCCGCTACTATGATCCGGATTCCGGCTCCATTCTTCTTGACGGCCGGGATCTGCGTGAATACACAGTTGCCAGCTTGCGCCGTTCGATCATGTTGGTGGATCAAACTCCTTACTTGTTTCAAGTCACCGCCAGAGAGAACATATCCTACGCCCGCCCTGAAGCGACACAAGCAGAAATTGAAGCCGCCGCAAAGGCCGCAGCCATCCACGACCGCATCCTGAGCCTCCCGGACGGCTACGACACCGTTCTTGCCGAGCGTGGGCAAACTCTCTCTGCAGGTGAGCGCCAACGCATCGCAATCGCCCGCGCTTTGCTCGCCAACCCCGCAGTTCTGATTCTCGACGAACCCACCTCCTCTCTCGACGAAGCAAACGAAGCCGCCATTGCCAGCACACTGGCCGAGGCCCTCCGAGGCCGAACCGCAATCCTGATTACCCATCGCGCTGGTCTCGCACGCATCGCCCATCAAATTGTAGAGCTTCAGTAACTATCTGCAGACGCCTTCCCCACGCGATACACTCACGGTCATGACGGCAAGTATTAACGGCAAGACCTACACCTTCGACACGCCCCCGGACCGGCCCCTGCTCGAAGTCCTACGCGAAGACCTCCACCTCACCGGCACCAAGTATGGTTGCGGCGAAGGCCAATGCCGCGCCTGCACCGTCCTCCTCGACGGCAAGCCCGTTACCTCCTGCCTCACTCCTGCCCGCCTCGCTGAAGGCAAAAAGATCACCACCATCGAGGGCCTCGCAAGCAACGGCCGTCTACACCGCGTCCAACAAGCTTTCCTCGAAGCCGAAGCCATGCAATGCGGCTACTGCGTCCCCGGCATGATCCTCCGCACCGTTGTCCTGCTCGAAGCCAACCCCAAGCCTACTGACACTCAAATCATCGAAGCCCTCGATGGCAACCTCTGCCGCTGCTGCGGCTACATCCGCATCCTCGCCGCAGTCCGCCTTGCCGCCCAACGGGAAGGAGAATCCTCCAATGCATGAACCCGAACGCTACGAACTCACCGAAGCCCCCATCTACGAATTTCAGACCAACCGCCGCCAATTCTTCGAAGCCGCCGGCTTCATCATTCTCCTCGGCTCCGGTTCGCTACTTGACGCCCAGACAGCAGGTAAACCCCAGGCCCGTCTCAGCGTAGCCCCGGACGGCACCGTCACTGTCTATTCCGGTAA
Source organism: Bryobacter sp. (assembly GCA_022843625.1). Lineage (GTDB taxonomy): Bacteria > Acidobacteriota > Terriglobia > Bryobacterales > Bryobacteraceae > Bryobacter. Next base: position 36,943 of record JALHNH010000041.1, read on the forward strand.
AGTCGACATGGGGCAGGGTGCTGCCACAGAGCTCGCCATGGCCGTCGCCGAAGAACTCCGCATTCCCCTATCGAAAGTCCGTGCCGTCCTCGGCGACACAGACCTCTGCCCCAACGACGGCATCACCGCCGGCAGCCGCACCACGCCTTCTACCATCCCCGAAGCCCGCAACGCAGCCGCAGCCCAGCGGGGCGGGGAACTCACTCCCCCATCCGCCTGGAAGATCCTCGGCAAATCTCATCCCGCCCTCAATGCAAATTCCATCGTCACCGGCCAACACCAATACCCGTCCGACATCCAGCGCCCCGGAATGCTCTACGCCTCGGTCCTGCGTGCCCCTAGCTTCGGTGCCAAACTCACATCGATCGACACCACCGTCATCAAAGAAGAATCCATCACCGTAGTCAACGACAATGGCTTTGTTGCTGTCGCCGCTCCAACATCCTATGCTGCTCGCAAGGCAGTCCAGTCTCTGGCAGCTTCAGCAGTCTGGCAACCCTCTCCCCACCCCTCCAGCGCCAAACTCTTCGAGGTCCTCAAGCAAACTGCCAAAGCCCCCAGAGAAAACAAAAAAGGCGACCCCGAAACCGCCCTCGCCTCTGCCGACAAAAAACTCAGTGCCACCTACCAGACCCCCCACATCCAGCACGCCCCCATGGAACCCCGCGCCGCCGTAGCCGAATGGGTCGACGGCAAGCTCACCGTCTGGACTGGCACCCAAAACCCTTTCGGAGTCCAGCAACAACTCCAGCAAGCCTTCCGCATCTCAGCCGACAAAGTCCGCGTGATTGAACCCGGCTCTGGCGGTGGCTTCGGCGGCAAACACACTGGCGAAGTCGCCATCGAAGCCGCCCGCCTCGCCAAAGAAAGCGGCAAGCCTGTGTCCCTCCGCTGGACCCGGGCCGAAGAATTCATGTGGGCCTATTCCCGCCCCGCCGGTCTCTTTGAAATCACTGCCGGTCTCAACGACAAGGGCCAAATTACGGCCTGGGACTTCGCCACCTACAACGCTGGCACTGCCGGCCTCGAATCCCCCTACAAAATCCCCAACTCGAGAACCCGATTCCACCTCTGCGACTCCCCCTTGCGCGAAGGCTCCTACCGAGGCATCGCTGCCACCACAAACAATTTTGCCCGCGAATGTTTTATGACGGAACTTGCCGCCTTTGCCGGTCAAGACCCCCTCGACTTCCGTCTTAACCACTGCGACAACCCCAGACTCCGCGACGTCATCATCGCCGTCACAGACAAGTTCAACTGGAAAGCCCGGCGCCAACAGGCCAAACCCAACACCGGCATCGGCCTCGCCGCCGGCTTCGAAAAAGGCTCCTTTGTGGCTGCCTGCACCGAGGTAAAAACCGATCCTAAAACCGGCTTCCGCATCACAGACTTTCACATGGCGTATGAGTGCGGAGCCATCCTCAACCCCACCAATCTCCGCGCCCAGGTCGAAGGCTCCATCATCCAGGGCCTCGGTGGTGCTCTTATGGAAAAGCTCGATTTCGAAAACGGCCGCCTCACCAACGGCACCTTCACCCAATACAAGATGCCCCGCTTCCGCGACCTACCCCCGATCACCATCACCTTGCTCGACCGCAAGGACCTACCCGCCGTAGGCGCAGGTGAAACCCCCATTGTAGTAGTCGCCCCAGCGATGGCCTCTGCCGTCTCGGCGCTCACTAAATCTCAAAAACGCAAACTACCTCTCTGGCAATCCTGATGCAAACCAACGTCCTCTACACTCTTCTACTATCGACAACACTCGCAGCCCAAGTCCGCCCCCTCCACACCCGCGACCTCACCCGTCTGAGCCAACCCCAAATCGCCGAGCAACTTCGCACAAGCGACATCATCTTCATCCCCGTCGGTGCCGTCGAAACCAACGGCATCGAACCCAGCGGCCGCGATTACATCTACCCCCTCGCCTATGCCATGACCATGGCCGAAGAAAGCAAAGGCCTCTTCAGCCCTGGCCTCGTCTGGTCCTACCCCGGAACCACCAGTCTCGCCTCAGCTTCTATCTACGTCTCCCCGCAAGCTGGTACACAATTCCTCAAACAACTCGCTCACTCCCTCTTGCGCCAGGGCTTCCGCCGCCAGGTCTACATCAGCGCCAGCCACGGCCCAGCCCCACTCACCGTCGGCACTATGGTCCGTGAGTTCTTCGAAGAAACTCAAGTTCCGATCCTCTATATCAATATGGACATGATCCTCCCCAAGCTGAGCCTCGACGCAAGACAACGCGAACGCCTCCTCTACGGAGCCCACGCCATCACCAGCCGCCTCGAAGACCTCCCCCTCAAAGGCGATTACGGCCCAGCCGTCACCCAGGCCCCACCGGAGATCCCCGAAAACGAAGGCCTCAAAGAGCTAGGCAAATTGGGGCTAAGCGGCAGCCTCACGCTAGGCTCCTGGATTCCTCACTCGATGGCCCACGGCGGCGCAGCCACCCTGCCAGCCACTACGGCCGAACGAGAAGCCTGGGGCAAAGAAGGCACTAACCTGATCCGCCAAATCGTAAGGGAAATGAAAATCCCACAAGCCATGCAAGCCCTCCAAAAGCACGACCAGTTCACCCAGAAGTGGATTGTGCCTAAATCCCCCAAACGACCCTGAACAAAATAGTCTTGACCCTTGATTCTGCACCAACTAAGCTCATTGAACCAAATGCAGCAATCAACTGGAGCCCAACCATGCTTGACCCAATAATAGGCAGCGTCGTCTGCCTGGCCTTCGACTTTGTCCCCAAAGGCTGGGTCCCTTGTGATGGCACTCTTTAACCAGCACCTGAATTCCCACCTCTTGCCAAATATCTGGGCAACACCTACGGCGGCGATGGCACCAGCACATTCGCAGTTCCAGACCTCCGCAGTCGCGCCCCTCGTCACATTGGCCCCACAAACGTCCTCGGCCAAAAAGGCGGCACCGAGCAAGTCACCTTAACCCCGGATCAATCCCCCTCACACAGCCACAACCTCCAGGCCAGCTCCGCCCCAGCCAGTCTTGCTCAAACTTCCTTTGCTCTTCTCGCCCCTGCTGCTCCTCGTGGCATCAATGCCTACAGCTCTGCCACCAATACAACCCAACTCACCGGCACTGTAATCGAACCCCAGGGCATGGCCAGCCCGCAGGCTCACTCCAACATCCAACCCTTTTTGGCCATGAACTTCGTGATTGCCACCCAGGGCGTTTATGTCCCTCCAGGCGGACAATGGCCGGGCGACGATGAGCCATTTACGGGTGAAATCCGTATCTTTGCCTCCAGCACAATACCTGCCGGCTGGGTGCCTTGCAATGGCCAGCTTATCGCTATACAAACGAATCAAGCTCTCTACAGTCTCATTACCAATACCTACGGAGGAGATGGAATTTCTACTTTTCAACTCCCAGACCTTCGAGGCCGCCTACCTCTAGCCGCAGGTCAGGGCTCTGGTCTTTCTGCCTATACTCTGGGTGAAAAAGGCGGCCAGGATTTTGTCCCACTCAACATCGATCAGACACCCGAACACACGCATCGCGCTTTTGGCTCTCCCTCCCCGGCTGACGCCGCTTCCCCTGCAGTCAATCTCCTCTCTACTGAGGCTTAAATTTTTACCACCTCAGTAGAAAACACCGCTCTCAAAGCCGACGCTTTGTCCGTCGCCGGCAACTCCAACCCTCACGAAAACCGAATGCCTTCTCTCGCTCTCAATTTCTGCATTTGCGTCCAGGGGATTTATCCTACAAGGAGCTAATTATTATGGCTTTTATTGCCGAAATTCAAATCTTTGCAGGCTCCTATGCCCCACTTGGCTGGTATATCTGCGACGGCTCTCTTGTCAGCATCTCCGAATGCCCCCAACTCTTTCAGTTGATTGGTACCACCTACGGCGGCGATGGCGAAAACACCTTTGGTCTCCCAGACTTGCGCGACCGTGTCCCTTTCCACCTCGGTGCCGGCCCTGGCCTCGCACCGCTCAACCTGGCCCAGGCCGTAGGAGCCTCGACCGTCACGCTCTCCCTGGCTGATTTCCCAGCCCATTCTCACGATGTGATGGCTTCTACTCTCCCTCCTGTCACGCCAAACTCGCTTGCTCTTGCCGCTGCACTCACCTATAGCCAATTCGACACCCCACCCTTGCTCACGCTCAATCCGGATTCCATATCTGGAAGTGGCCGCAGCAATCAACCCCACCCCAACGAGCAACCCTATCTCACCCTCTGCTTCGCAATTTGTGGGGCAGGCATCTACCCTTAGTGTTTCGCAAAAAATGGAGCTTTTACAAAAAGTACTACAAACGTAAGATTTTGCGCTTTTCTCCATTGACCAACGGAATTAACTCCGCTAATCTTCAAAGACCAGTGAGGCTATTATTGGCCAAACTCCCTCTTTATGAATACTCTTGACGTAGGCACGATTATCTGTGTCGCCTTTCCAGGGTCCTTTACCGGCTACACCCCGTGTGACGGTCGGCTCTTGCCGATAATCGGAAATTCTCACGTATTCGCCTTACTTGGCACGCGTTACGGCGGAGACGGCACAACGAATTTCGCCCTGCCAGACCTCCGCGGTCGAGCCCCCAGGCACGTCAGCTCCGCAAACCGAATAGGAACAGCTAAAGGTAAGGAAGTGGAAACACTTGACGCCACTCAATTGCCTGCACATTCTCATGAAGCGCAGGCCGCCCACGGCTGGGCACTTCAGGCCGACCCAAAGGACAATCTCCTCGCGGCTGCGAACCCGCGCGGTGTAGACGTTTATTCTTACGTCGGTTCATTAAAACCTCTCGATTCGGCAGTGATTTCCTCAACCGGCTCCGGCCAGCCCCATGATAATATCCAGCCCTATTTGGCTATGAATTACCTCATCTCGGTGCAGGGGATTTATCCATCTCGAACCGGTAAGATGGATATCTGGGAAGGTTACCTGGGAGAAATCCGGCTATTCGCAAGCCATCAAATCCCCCCAGGATGGATCCCTTGTGATGGGCAGCTCCTCGATTCAGTTTCCAATCAGGCCCTTTACAGCCTCATCGGCAATACCTATGGCAGCCCGCAAGGCACTTCATTCAGACTTCCTGAACTTCGAGGCCGCTTGATTCTTGGTGCGGGTAGCGGCCCAGGCCTCTCACCCTACAAGCATGGTCAGCGCGGGGGTAGCGAAGCGGTTGCGCTCACAGAAGCCCAAATGCCAGCCCACAACCACACCGCCAATTCCAACACTCTCATGCCAATTTCAGGAGATCCAACCGGTAAGCTGATATCGGATCAGGCTCAGGTCTTTAACTCGCAGCCCAACAACACGAGTCTCGCTCCTGCCACCCTGAAGACTACCGGCAATCATGTCCCTCACAATAACATGATGCCCTTTCTCACCCTCACCTACTGCATCTGCGTAAACGGCCAGTTTCCGTCAAGTCTACAGACAGTCTAAACCCATGTCAGCTCAATCCTTCTTCTACATCGGTGAAATCCAAATCTTTGCGATTGACTTTATTCCTAGCAATTTCCTCCTCTGCGACGGCACCGTCTACGACATTTCCGACTACCCCTATCTTTTCGCCCGCATCGGCACTACTTATGGCGGTGACGGGGCCACTACATTCGCAGTTCCTGACCTGAGAGATCGAGTCCCCATCCATCGCGGAACTGGCCCGGGCTTCACTCCTCGCGCAATTGGCGAGCCCGGCGGTGAATCCGCCGTCACCCTCCAGCCCGGCCACCTTCCCGCTCACAACCACACTTGGAATGCCAATCAAACGCCTCCAGTTGCCATGGGTGGTGGCAATACACTCGGGGCAGCGCTCACTTACGCCGTGCCCGCCGGAGCAAACCTGGTTTCACTCGATCCTGCTACGATCGGCCCTGCTGGTGGCTCCCTGCCGCACGACAACGAGCAGCCTGCCATTTCGCTTATTTTTGCCATACGCCATGACCAGTAATTGTTCTGGCGAAGGCCAAACCCACAACCAACTCGGAGGATACAAACAACAATGAAACAACTAAAACTCACCATCGCCCTCGCGGCCATGGCACTATTTACTACCACTGGCGCTCATGCTTCTCTACTCGGAGATAGCGTCACGCTGAATATTTATAGAGACGTTGCGTCGGTAAACGTATTGACACATACCGGTAATACCTCTGTCAGTAATGCTGTAGAATTCAGCGTCGCTAACCAACCGACTCGTGTCCTTATTACCGAACCAGCCTCTTTCTTCTTCAGCGGCGAATCTCTCGACCTCACCAGCAACTCAATCAACCTCGTTTTTACTGCTGGGCTCCAGCGCACATTCGAAATTACGGGCATCGACGCAATCGTGAGCGGTGCCACGTCCTCGAGCGGTACGATCAGCAACATCTCTACCACTGCTAGCTCGGTCAGCTTCCTCTACACCGCAGGTGACACCCCTACAACCGGCACCGTAAACCTGACCTTCCGCGAAAGTGAAAATGAACCCGCTATCCCGGAACCCGGCACCACTGCCCTCCTGGTTTCCGGCCTCGCTGGTATCTTCTTCTACCGCCGCAAGCGCTAACCCAATCCAGGCCGGAGCATCACTGCTCCGGCCTTACTGATTTGCCCCCGGGATAGCAGCCTACACTGGTTTTGCCCTTTCCTCCAGATACTCTAACCGCCACTTTCGCCTTGGATCTATTCTATGCATGACGTAACTATCGGAACCATAACTTGTGTCTCTTTTGACACCCCAATCTCCGGTTGGCTTCCTTGTGATGGCTCGTTGATTAGTATTTCTGGCAATAGCCCCTTATTCGTCTTGATCGGTACGACATACGGAGGCGACGGCAAAATCAATTTCGCTCTTCCAGACCTGCGCGGAAGAGCTCCTCGCCACACGAGTGCCACAAGCGCCCCGGGCACTGCCTCTGGTGAGGAATCAGTTCAACTCACCGCTTCTGAATTGCCTGCACACACCCACACCGCTCAGGCCAGTTCCGCTCCGGCTTCCCTTGCCGATCCAAATTCCGCCCTCCTCTCAGCGGCTGCCCCTCGTGGTATCGACGCCTACTCCGCTCCCGGCCCCACTACACCACTCGCCCCGAATGCACTATCAAATAGTGGCTCTGACAATCCGCACGAGAATCGCCAACCTTTCCTCGCCATGAACTATCGAATCGCAGTTCAAGGCACTTTCCCTTCCCCCGGTAGCTCCTCGCCTTTTTCGGATCCCTTTCTCGGTGAAATTCGCCTTTTCGCATGCCATCAGATTCCCAAAGGATGGCTGCCTTGCGACGGCCAGTCTGTGGATGAGTATGCCCAGCCTCCCCTCTATAGCCTCATCGGAACCACCTACGGCAGCCAATCGAGCGGCCATTTCAATCTTCCCGACCTTCGAGGCCGTCTGATTCTTGGCACCGGAAAGGCACCAGGCGTTTCAACCTACACCCTTGGCCAGTCTGGAGGGCAGGAAGAGGTTACGCTAGATCAGACTCAAATTCCTTCCCACACCCACCAGCCAATCGCCGCCTCCGCTGCCCCGGCCTCACCCGCCCCTGCAGGCAATCTTCTTTCCTCCCAGGCTCAGATTTTTAACTCTGTGCCCACCAACAACCTGAGCCTTGCCAAAGCTACCGTCCTTCCCGCTGGGGGCAGTCTTCCCCACGACAACATGATGCCTTTTCTAACGCTTACCTACTGCATTTGCGTGGACGGCATCTATCCGCACTAATGGAAACAAACACATGTCATATGGCCCCTACATCGGTGAAATTCAGCTCTTTGCCACTCCTTCCATGAAAATGGTCAATTGGTTGCCTTGTGATGGCACCCTTTACAACATCAATGACCAACCCGAACTCTTCGCCTTCATTGGCAACACTTATGGCGGCGATGGTCAGACCACCTTCGCAGTTCCGGATCTACGCGATAGAGTAGCCATCCATCGCGGCGCAGGTCCGGGCCTTACTCCTCGTACTGTGACTGAATCAGGCGGCACCCCCACCGTCAAACTCAAGCCCGCCAACGTCCCGATCCACAACCACAACTGGCAGGCCAACTCACAACCTCCTCTCACCAGTGGCGGCAACAACCTCGCCGCAGCACTCACTTACGCCCCGTCCGCAGGAGCGCCTCTGGTCCAGCTCAATGCATTCGCCCTCAGCTCTGTCGGCGGCTCCCAGCCTCACAATAACGAACAACCAACTCTCACAGTTCTTTTTGCCATTTGCTGTTTTGGGCTAGCCCCGGTCTAGAACGCAATCTATCGCATGGCTCAAAAAGCCGGCCACCTCCCCCTCGGCTTGTCCAGGCTTCCGGGCACCCAAAAGCTCTAAACATGGCCCCTAAGATGGGACTCTTGGGACTTGCCAAATCCCTTGGCGCTGCTTCCAAGGCAGAGTATCCTGATTGTATGGATCGTCGCGCCCTCGCCGAAGAACTCGAAGGGGCTGAATGGGCGGAATGGTATTTCATGACACCGCAACAGCGCTGGCGTGAATCAGAGAAACTTTGTCAAAACTATTTGGCGCTAGGAGGATCTCTTGCCGGTGAACCCGATACTCAAAGCCCTTTCTTTGATCCGGAAGAATGGCCTGCGCCCACTGCTGATGGGCGATCAAGTCTGCATATTCTACGGAGCCGCTGAATGCATCCCGTCCTCCCACCTCACCTAATCATCTTCGCCACCACTTCCGCCGTCTCAATCCCGCTCAGCGCCGCCCCTCCACAAGTCTGCGTCCATCGCGGCGCACAAGCCTCGCCCGCAAAAAACACCCGATCCGCCATCGGCCGCCGCAATCCTTCCCGTGCTCCGGCACTCCCCGGAAGCGAAGCCGCATAAGCCCCCAGCGCCCACGGGTCACTCGCCCACTTCGTAAACGACCCCTTCACAAAGTACTTGTCCGCATCAGATCCAAATATCGAGCGCACGGAGTTCTTACCAAAATCCACCGCTTCTTCCTCCCCGGCAGCCGACAACTCCCAGGCAAAATCCCCGCCTACAAAGCCCACCAGCAGATTCAGGTGAAAGGGCCAGCACAGAAAGTAGATATCCCGCTTCCCGATGTTTTCCCGCAGCACATCATTAAATGCCTTATAGCGAAATTCCGGCTTGGAATACTGCAACGGAATCTTCGCAAGCAACCCCATCGGCAACCCGGCAATCGCGTCTTCCTTCCAAGCTGGCAAGGGCGGATCAAAGCGGATCTTCTCTGCCGCAAGCACTCCAGTTGAACTCGTGATGATGCAGGCTTTCGCCGTCAGCGTTCCCTGGTCTGTATCCACCTGCACGCCTTGACCGCCGTAGCGAATCCTTCGTGCTGGTGTATTTAAACTTACGGGAATGTCTTTACCGAATTGCGCTACCAGCGTCCCGTAGCCTTCCTTGATCAGCAGGTTCGGCGGCACGTCAGTCCCGATAGTCAGGTAATCCTTGGCCGATAACTCGTCAAGGTCCACCGCCGACGACATCGGTCCATGAAAGGTGGCAACCGCCTCATCGACCTGCGACTTCTTCCGCATTGCGCTAGACGCCGCAACATCGCGCTTTCGGCCCAGCTTGGCAATGCGTCCATCGAGCCCTTCCTCGATTCGGGAGGAGAGTTCTCGCACTTCAGCCGGTGCTTCCCGGTCGCGAAAGTACAGCCCTTCCAACTCGGTATCGTGCGCCTCCAGCGTATAACCCCACTGCTTTGCCAGCGGCGTGTAGGGATTATCGTCGGCCTTGTGCAGCCAGGCGCAACCCCGGTCGAAAGGGAATTCAAAGGTTGAGGTATCGGTGAAAGCCCGTCCTCCGATCCGGCCCCGTGCCTCAATCACCGCAACTGTCTTGCCGAGTTGGCGCAGTCGATGCGCCGCATTCAGCCCGGACGATCCGGCCCCAATCACCACTACATCCACCTGCGGCGGCACGTTCTGCGCGCTCGCGCAAACTCCAGCCCCAAGCGCGCCAAGCAGTGTCCTTCTCGATAAAGCCATGGGTGAAGAATACATCAAAATGAGCCGTCAAGTGGTACTGTCTTATTTTGTTTCAAGCTTTATAATCGCTGACCGATAAGAATCGCAACGGGTGGTATACGCCCTGATGTTTGGAGGTCTAAGCAAGATGCCGGTTGATATGGGAAGCGTGGTTCTAGAGCGACTGCGGCGACAGACTCGGGATATGCAGAAGAAGGTGGAGGGGACTCCGCTATATCGGGCGATGTCTGAAGGGAAGTCCACACAGGAGAGTTACGCGCTTTTGCTACAGAAGATGTGGGCCTTTCATCACAGCTTTGAGGTGCAGGCGGGTGGACGCAGGGAATGGAATGATTTCGGGTTTGAGTTGGAGGGGCGTCTGAAATTGGGGGCCATTGAGCGGGATTTGGCATTCATTGGATGCTCAGTAGACCGGTCGCTCAGTTTGGATTTACCGCTGGAAGGGGCCAGCTTCGGGAAGGTTTGCGGCTATCTCTATGCGATGGAGGTGATGACGTTGGGCGGCCAGATGATGGTGAAGATGATGGCTCGCAAGCTGGGAATCGGACCGGTTGCTGGTGGTGAGTACCTCTACTCCTACGGAGACCGGGTGAGCAGGATGTGGCGAGATTGTCAGGACTTCTTCGAGCGGGTAGGGGAGAGCCGTGGATCTGCAGGCACAGATATGGCTGAGGGGGCCATTGAGGCGTTTGGGTTGTTGGATTGCTGGCTAAGGAAGCAGTGACCTAGCTGCGAACTTCGAAGCAGAGGAAGGTGCAATCGTCGTGAACGAGTGGGCCGCCAGAGAAAACCTCGAGACAGTGCTTGAGGCTTTGCTTGATCGTGTGTAGATCTTCGTTTCTATTAGCGTTCAGTATTCCCAGGAGACGGTCTTCGTCAAATAAGTCGCCGCTTGGGTTGGGGCATTCGGTAATGCCATCGGAGTAGAGGAAGAGACGATCTCCCGGGGCAAGAATTTGAAAGGCCTGATCATAGTGGGTGTTGCTCTTGATGCCGAGGGGAAGGTTGGCTGGGCCGAGTGAATCGATCATTTGGAGATTCTTCCAACCATCTTTGGGACTCCATGCCAGGGGTGGAGGATGGCCTGCGTTGGCGTAAAAGAGGGTATCGTCAAGGCGGTTGAAGCTAAGAACTACTGCAGTGGTCAGAGCATGGAAGCCTCGCTCTACAATCTTTTCGTTAAGGCTGCGAAGGATTCCGGCACCATCAAGAGAATTCATGTACTCGATTAGAAGCTCATAAAGCCAGGCGCTAAGTTCGGCAGCTTCTTCGCCATGGCCTCGCATATCGGCCAGGACTACGCGGGTCAGGATGTCGTAGGAGCAGACACTGAAGTAGTAGATGTCGCCTCCCCTGGCGGCACCGCTGGCGCTGGAATGAATGGTTGCTGTGATGCCTGAGGTACAAACATCTTCGCTGGTGACGTTGATGCCACCCCAGATCTCGGAGCAGTGAATTTCTGGCACTTGAAGCTATTCCGTTTCGTCCTTGACGGAGTGATTACAAAGGACGGCTGTACGGTCTCTGTCTTTGTTCATGGTGTTCCTCAAATTGATTCGCCAGATCGGCGGTAAAGGTAACGCTGTCAAATCATTTGTTGTTGACCGTAACTCAGTTGGTATGGGCAGCGAATGGGGAATGGTGGCAAGCGAGCACAATCCGGTGGGCAACATTGAAACTGCAAATCGAGAGCGGGAGAATGAAGCCCGCATCTTGAAAGAGTTGATGATCCAGTATCAGAAGGGCGATAGACAGGCGGCGAATGATTTGGTGACGTTGCTGAATCGAAAGTTGGCGAGATACATGTATGCAACTTCACTTGGGGCATTGAACCTCGATGACCTTTTGCAGGATTGCTGGTTGCGAATTCACAAGGCGAGGAGCAGCTACCGCGCCGGAGAGCCGGTTATGCCCTGGGTGCTGGCGATTGCACGGCACGTGCGGATTGATGCTTACCGGAAATGGTTACGGACCAACGGACGTGAGACGGAGTTGCTCGATACTAGCGATGAGGGGCGGGGAAATCCGCAAGCACAGTGGGAAAGCTCGATGGCGGCAGAGAGTTTGATGCGTCTCATCCGGGTGTTGCCGGAATCGCAGCGTGAGGTGATCGTTATGCTGAAGGTGACTGGAATGAGTGTTCAGGAAGTGGCATTGGCGATTGGGTCTACACCGGCTGCTGTGAAGCAGAAAGCGTATCGTGCTTATCAGACGATACGAGGCGCTTTGGGCGTTGAAAAGCCGGTACAGGAGACGCAAGATGAACTGCACTGAAGTGGACCGGATGCTAAGTGAGGGAATGTCGAAGGTTGAGATCCTGACCAGAGGCGGCGAGCATATCCGCCGCTGTGAGCGGTGTGGCCCGATGTTGGAATTCGTTGAGGCGGCGATAGTATTGCCTCTGGATGAGGGTGTGAGCGAAAGGAGGATCTCTGAAAGATTGACGGCAAACCTGCTTCCTGCTGCGCCGATGCCAGGACCCTTGCGCAATGTTGTGGGCATTTTCGGTGTGGCTGCAGGGATATGGCTTGTTTGGACTTTGATGATGGGCGTACCCGGCTTCAAGCAACTGGACAAGATGCGGCGGCTGGCGATGACGGTGTATTCCTTGGTGTTGCTGGTGTTGCTAGCGGTGTCGCTGGTTCGCTTGATGAGGCCGGCTTCAGCGCAGCCGATTCCGCCGAAGTTGCTGGTAGGGGCAGTGGTGGTGGGTTATCCGGTGCTCGCTTCGCTGGTGTTTCCGGTGCAGCCAGGGCACGGGTTTGTGGCTGAAGGACTGGTTTGTTGCCTGTTTGGATTGATCACTTCGAGCCTGTCCGGAACGCTGGTATGGCGGCTGATGAGACGAGGGTATGCAACCAATGGAGTGATGGCCGGAACTGTGATTGGAGCCGTAAGTGGACTGATCGGCATTGTGGCGCTGCAATGGATATGTCCAGACCATGAAGGGGCGCACATTGCTTTGTGGCATGGCCTGGTTGGGATCCTAAGCGTTGCCGGCGGGAGTGGCGCCGGTTATCTGGCGTCCGGGCGGGCGTAGCGGGATGTTCTCAGGATGGCTGGGGTACCGGGCTTGAGGACCTCGTACCAGAGGGTAAGGAGTTCGCCGGTCTTGAGTTCGACTGTGGAGGGATAGCCGAGGTCGCCAGCGCCATCGTTGGACAGGATGATGGGTTCAGACCAGGTTTGGCCATTATCTTTACTGGTGCGGAGGTGGTTGCCACGGGGGGCGCGGCGGTAGCCGTAGCTCATGACTAGTGTGTTGTCTTTGAGGCGGAGGAGGTGGCTTGGGAGGCCCCAGACGCCGATCGCCTTCGGTACGGACCAGGTCCTGCCGCCGTTGGTGGATTCGGTCTGAAGGGTTTCCTGGGCATTGGCTTTGTTGTGGTTGCGGATGTGGACGATGAGGTGGCCGTTGGCGGCTTCTACGCCGTGGAGTTCATGGTAGTTTTCGGCAGTGTCGCCGGGGCGGGTGGGGATGGTGGCGAGCCAACGCCATTTTAGCCCGTCGTCTTTTGATTCGATTACGCCGATTTCGCCTGAAGGGTCTGGGTACTTCTTGCCGGGGTAGAGGAGGCGGCCGTCCTTTAGCTGGATGACGCCGTGGGGGCTGGTTACCGGGACTTTGTAGGGAGTCGACCAAGTGAGGCCGCCGTCGGTGGAGCGGAGCATGTAGGCACCGAGGAGGCTGTCTCGTTGCTGCTGGGTGGTGGCTCGTTCGGCTGCTTGCCAGGCTTCGGTTGAGTAGAGCTTTTGCTTCTGGTAGACGAGAGAGGTGAAGGTGGTGACTAGGAGTGTGCCTTTGGCTGTTTCTGTGATGCCGGCGTCGCGATCGTCGATGGGGGTGTCGAGGATCACTTGTGGGGTGGACCAGGTGAGGCCTTCGTCCTGGGAGCGGATGATCTCAACGCGGCCGAAGGGGCAGACGTGGGCCTGGCGGGAGCCGGAGTAGGCGACGATCAGTTCACCGTTTGAGCGGCGGGTGAGCGTAGGCCAGCCGGAGAAAGTTTCGGTGGGAAGCTTGATGATGGAGGTGGCGGCTAGAGCGAAAAGGTCGCGGCGTGTCATTCGCTTTTGATGATATGCCCTGTTTGGGTTCGCTAGAGTGGAGGCTTATGCTTTTTCGGATTGCCGCTGCGGCGCTGTCGGGTTTGTTGTTGTGGTTCACGCTTGGGTTGACGCCGGTTTGGTGGGTGGCCTGGATTGCCCCGATTCCTCTGTTGTGGGCGGTGATGGGGGCGGGGCGTGAGGCGCGGTGGCTTTGTTATGGGGCTGCGCTGATTGGGTTGAGCGGGAACTTTTCTTATTATCTGAAGACTACCGGGCCGGTGGCGATGGTGGTGTTGACCGTTCTGCAGATGCTTGCCTGGGGCTTTTACATGGATACGGCGCGGCGGGCGATGGCAAGGTGGCGGACGTGGTGGGTGGTGTTTGTGATGCCGGTGGCGATAGCGGCGATGGATTGTTTGATCACCGTGTTCTCACCACACGGGAGTTGGGGGAGCCTGGGGTTGACTCAGGCGGAATTTCTGCCGGTGTTGCAGGTGGCGTCGTTTGCTGGGAGCGCGGGGATTGTGTTTCTGATGGGTTTGTTTGTATCGGTGGTAGTAATGTTTGTGGTGAAGCGCTGGGATGTGGAAGGCCCGGTGTTGGCTTATGGGTTGCCGGTGCTGCTGTTGGTTGCGGCGATTGTGTTTGGGTATCTGCGGCTGGATGAAGCTATGCCGAAGAAGAGTGTGGCGGTGGGGATGGTGGCGGTAGATAGGAGTTCGGGGGCTTGGAGCGCTTATGCAGAACGGAGCAGGGAACTGGTAAAGGCCGGGGCGGAGGTGTTGGTTTGGCCAGAAAAGATTGAGAAGGCCGGGCCTGAGCGGCAGGCCTGGGTGGGCCGATTGGCTGCTGAGTTGGGAGTGCCGATGGTAGTTGGAGTACAGGTGGAGAAACGAAATGTGGCCTGGGTGTTTAACGGGGAGGGGGCGTGGATTGGAGAGTATCAGAAGCAACAGTTAGTGCCATATCTCGAGGCGGATCTTGAGGCAGGGAAGAAGGATGCCGTATATGAATTGAAGGGGCGGCGGTTTGGAGTGGCGGTGTGCCGGGATCTGTTTTTCTCAGGGCTGGCGAGGCGGTATGGGTTACTCGATGTCGATGCGATGCTGGTTCCGGCGTGGGATTTCTATCAGGATGCGTGGATGGCTTCGGCTGTGAATACGCTGATGGCGGTGCAGTCTGGGTACTCGGTGGTGCGAGTTGGCAGGGAGAGTTACTTACATGCGGTGGACTCGTATGGGCGAGTGCTGGTGCAGGAGCGGAGCGCGGAGGGGGCGGGGCGCGGTGTGATTGCGCGGGTGCCCGCCGGGACCAGAGGTGTGAGCGTGTATTCCGGGGTAGGGAATAGTTTTGGCTGGTTGTGTGTGGCTTTGTTTGCTCTGTTTTTCGTCTTGTATGTGCTGGGCGATGCTCGCGTGGTTGAGTATCTTACGGGTACCAGCCGTAAAGGCGGAGAAGGTGTAGATACTAAGAAGCGTTGGCTCGATTAGATTCCATTCGCTAGAATCGTCGGCATGAGTGTACTGTTACTTTTGCTGTTGGCTCAGAAGACAGCGTTTGTTGAGGGGACGGTTGTGGGTACGGATGGCGCGGGCCCGCTTGGAAATGCTCGAGTTGAGATTCGCTATGAGAAGGCGCCTGATGGAAAGGGGCGTTTGACCTCTGAGAATGCTCTTGGGAATAAGGCTGTGACCGGGGATGATGGCCAGTTCCGGTTGGAAGTAGCGGAGGGGATTCCTTTTCATTTTGCTCTCGAACGGGAAGGCTATGTGTCTGTAGGGCAGCAATTTGGGGCTGGCCCTGCGGTATTAAGTCATACTCTCAATGGCGACAAGACCGGCCTTGTGTTGAAGATGGATGCCGAAGCTTTGCTTGGCGGGCGATTGGTGGATGAGGATTCGAATGGGCCGATTGAGGGCGTTCGGGTGATTGTTCACCGGCTTCTGCCAGATGGTATTTGGATGCCTGCGGCAGGGAGCGGGCGAAGCGATTCGCATGGGCTTTACAGAATCAAGAATTTGCCGCCCGGTGATTACAAATTGCAGATTGAATCGGAGGTCAGGCCGAGGTTGAAAACTAAGGATCCGGGTGATGAGAACGCCTATCCAGGCTTGTATTATCCGGGCGTGAAAGAGTTTGGGGCTGGAGAGAAGGTGAAGCTTGCGACTCATGGGCGACTTGAACATTTTGATTTCAAGTTGAAGAAAGAAGCCCTTTATGTGGTGCGTGGTGAGGTGAGGACGGGTGAGAGTAGTGAAGCCGTTCAAGTGAATTTTTCGAAGCAAGTTGGCCAAGAAGGCATCATGGTTGGGCATCTTGGCAAGATGACGGGAGCTGGCAAGTTTGAGATTCAGAATTTGCCTGAGGGGCGATTGGAGCTTACGTTTGCCACAACGACAAAAGACCACCGGGAGCGGAAGCAGGGGGTGGTGGATCTGCTGGTTCGTGAGAATGTCGATGACTTGCAGGTGAATCTGGAAGGGGGATTGAAGGTTCAGGTGGTGGTGAAGACTTTGGGCGATCATCCGGTGGATGGCGACCCGCTCTGGACTCAGTTTAAGCGCCAGTTGAGCGTGCAATTTTCTCCGCTGCAGCGAGGCTGGTTTTCAACGGATAGCCCCATGTATGTCGATTCTGTTGAAGGGAAGTTGATGGAGGGAGTGTTTCCAGAGCTGACATGGCTCCATGTGTACGGGCTGCCGCGTGGTTGGGTGTTGCGGAAGGTGATCTATAACCGGATTGAAGTGCCTTTTTATGCGTTGAAGCTGGATGCTTCGAGGCCGTCTCATTTGGTTGAGATATTTGTATCGCCGGTGAGCAACGGGATTGCGGGCGCAGTGAGCGGTGGAGGACTTGAGGTGGTGGCGCTGCCTGAGCCGCTTGACGGTGAGGTGCCTTATCGACGGATGAAGAAGGCGGCGGTTGGTGCAGAGGGCCGGTTTTCACTTGAGACGTTACGGCCGGTTTTTTTCCATTTGATCTCGCTTGGTGGAGACAGCCATGTGGAGGCTATCGCGGCGATTCGTGCCGGCAAAGGCAAGCGCGTAGAGGTGACTGAGAACGGCGTCGTACAGGTGCAAGTACAGACTGTGGCGCCTTGAGTAGAGCTGGCTGTGGCGTCGGTTGCCTCGGGTGATATTCAATTGTCAGAGATCTGTGGCCTGTTGAGGCCGGGTTTGTTTGTTGAGGTTATGCAGCTAACTTTGATTCGCGATGTTTGTCGACGATTTCGCGGGCTTCTGGCATCAGGGCCATTAGCTTTAATGTGAGCAGGCCGGCGGTGGTTTTGCTGAGGTCGGTTTTGCGGACTTCGAACATGGGGAAGGTGGCTGGGATGTCGAGGGTTTTGTCGAGCAAATAAACTTCAGTGTGGATGTCCATGGCGAGGATGCGGTCTCGCTGGAGTTTGGTGAGTTCTTTAAGGGCTTTGTCGGCGCGGCGCTCCTGGGCGGCACCGAGTTTGAGGAGGCGCTCCATTTGGGTGAAGAGGATTTCGTTATTGGGTTCGTTTGACCAGCGGGTTTGGGCGTCGATTTCCATTTGTCTGGCACGGTCTGCCTGGAAGAGCGCGAACGTGTAGCGCTCGAATGCCTGAAGCTCGAGTTCGCCTTCGGGGAGGCATTGCTTGAGGAGTTTGGCCTTGAGTGCGTCGTATTGGGTTCGTTCGTGCGGATTGTTTTCGAAGATGGTTGTGGGGTTGGCGGTGAGGCCGTGACGGGTGCTGTTGGCTGCGGAGGCAGCGCGGCCTTCGGCTGTTTTTGGGCCTGTGGACTTTTTTGCATTCTGCCTGTTGGCATCAATTTGTGCTTGCGTTGACATGGTGCTTCATCCTTTTCTGTTTTGAAATAAAAAAGGGAGGCGCATGGAGCGCCTCCCGATGTAGAAGCTAACATTTCAAAAGTCGATTCCGAACCATGGTTTTTGGATCTTGTTGATTCCGGGGGAAATATAGATAGCTTTTTCCTGGAAATCAAAACTATCGTGGGTTGGACGCGGAGTATTTTCGTGGGCGGCTCAAGGCGGGGGGATGCCTTGTCTTGATTGATGGCCTGGATGAGACTGTTGACGAGCCTTCTCGTAACCTTTTGGTGAAGCTGATACGGGCGGCGGCAGCGGCGTTTGATGGATGCAAGTTTGTGGTGACATCGCGGCCGGAAGGGAAGGTGGCGATTGCGGGCTTTGAAGAGGCGCTGATTTCAGATCTGGAGCCGGAGGCGAGCCGCGAGTTTCTGGGTAAGTTGGCCAAGCAGTTGTATGCGGAGGATTCCGAGAAGGAGCGGGTGTTTCGGGATGATCTGCTTGCTGCGGTGAATGGACGCCGGGAGATTCGCAAGATGACGCGGAATCCGGTTATGTTGACGGCGCTGGCGGTGTTGCAACATAACAACGTGAAGTTGCTGGAGAAGCGGGTGAATTTGTATGGGTCCATCTTGGACTGGCTTTCGAAGCAGCTGGCGAAGCCAGGGAGGATGGCTGCTAGCGATTGTTTGCTGCGGCTGCGGGAGTTGGCGCTGGAGATGCAGAGGCATGAGGATGGGCGGCAGAAACAGGTTCCGCTGGCGTGGGCGGCGGAGAAGTTGCGGTCGAAGTTTGCGAGCCAGGATGCGGCTGAGAGGTTTCTGCTGGCGGAGCAGAGCGATAGCGGGATTGTGGTGAGCCGTGGGAAGGATATTGCTTTCTGGCATTTGACTTTTCAGGAGTATCTGGCGGCGCTGGAGGTTGCCGGGTGGGAGGATAGCGAGCAATACGAGCTTCTGCTGGGGAAGATGTACCAGGCGGAGTGGCGCGAGAGCGTGATGCTTTATGGCGGGTTGCTCTTTAATGCCGGACCCCGGCAGGTGGATGCGTTCTTGCGGAATGTTTTGGACCAGATGGGGAAGGCGCCGAGCCTAGCGGCGAGGGCGCAGTGTGTGGGGTTGATTGGAGGGCTGCTGCCGGATCTGGTGGGCTATCAGGTGGCGGATAAACGTTACGCGGAATCTTTGCGGCTGGTGATGGATATTTTCGACAAAGATAAGTGGCAGAGTGTGCCGTTTGAGGACCGGCTAAAGGCGGCGGAGGCATTGGGGCAAGCGGGAGATCCTCGGCTGACCATACATGAGTGGGTGGAAATCCCTGAGACCAAGGACTATTGGGTTGGCGCTCAATCAACGGATCCAAATGGCCGGAACTTTGATCAAGAGGCCATTGAATTCGAGCTGCTCCGGAAGGTGGACCTGAAGCCTTTCCGGCTCGGCAAGTACCCAGTAACGGTGGAGCAGTATTCGAAGTTTTTAGACGAAGGAGGTGAGCCGGGGAGAGAACCGGGTGGTTGGGTTTCGCAATTGGAGCATCCGAATTGGCCGGTGGTGTATGTGACTTGGCATCAGGCTAGCGCTTATTGCGATTGGGCTGGAGGACGGCTGCCAAGCGAAGAGGAATGGGAGCGGGCGGCGCGCGGACCGGATTGCAAGAAGCATCCCTGGGGGAATTTGGATATCGATCCGACTCGGGCAAATTATGACGAGAGCAAGATCGGTCATCCTACGCCGGTTGGATTGTATCCGGCGGGCGTGAGTGCGGAAGGGGCTTTTGACTTGATTGGCAATGTTGTGGAGTGGACTTCTTCTCCATGGGAAGAAGATAGCGACGCCTATGTGTGGCGCGGCGGGGCATTCATCCACAGTCCTAGGAGTACGCGCTCGTCTTATCGTTATAACTGCCTTTCGTTTTTACTGAACTATTTCCAGGGGTTCCGGGTCGCCTGGGATGTCGAACAGGTGTAAGCGCAAGCTGCCAGAGTCTCGACGAGGGATCGCCGTGAGCGAACGATCCACTTCCGGGCTGCGGTCCTGACGCGGGGCGGCTTGCGTCGAATATAAATGGGTCTTGGACTTGCTCGCGGCCGGCAAGTGCGCCAGTTGGTGAGTGGTTTCGGGGGTGCGGGTATATGTTTGCCTTTGAGACGGGAAGCGCTTGGCTAGACGCTAGACTGAGGAGTGGATTTCGTATGGCTTTTAAAATCACGAATCCTGAGGCGGATCGATTGGCGAGGCAATTGGCTGAGGTGACTGGCCTGGCTGTTAGTGATTTCGTTGTCATCGCTCTGCGGGAACAACTGAAACGCGAGATGGGTGGCAGTCTCGGGGAGGATTTACGGAAGTGCTGAGGAGATTATCGGATTTGATGAACATGGTGTGCCGAACTAAGGGAGATCGGTGGTTCGACGATCATCGCGATCCTGAAGCGGAAATGGGATCTTTTTATTGAAGCAATGGAGGGGGCTAACCAGAACCTGATGTCCGGTGTGAACGCATTCGATGAGTACGTACAAGTTCTCAGCTCACAACCCAGGATGAAAATGCCGACTTCGGCACACCAGAGAAATCCCCGCGCTTACGCACGGGGCTCGAAGGGGGTCAAATCAAGCAGTGCGGTAGCTGCGGAGGTGGACTGGCAAGTGCGGGCCTAGCTTCGCCTAGCCCTCAGTCGACGGCCGAGAGCGGGGATGAAGAATCCGCCGACGGTGGCTACACTCCACTCGGGCCAGGGGATGGTGCCGCCCTTGGCAATCGTGATCAGTAGTTGGCAGCCCGCCTTGATTCTCGTCCACCAATTGACCTCGGCCTCTTTGCCGCTGGCTCGCATCACCATTACCGTTACATCGTCATCAGACAAACTGTTGGGGTAGTGCGTTTCGATCGCCTCAAGTAAGCGCTCGGACAAACGTTGGGGATCGGCTTCTGCCAAGTCTCTCACCATCTGTAAGAGGCCTTGTTCCCCCAAGCTGTCTCCCGCCTGGTTGCAACACTCGATCAAGGCGTCAGAATACTTCACGATGCAATCGCCGGTTGTGAGTTCCACGTCGAACTGGTCATAGGCCGACATCGACAGCAGCCCAAGCGGTATGTTGCTGGGGCCGGGCCTGAGGCTGAGTCCTTCGTGGCCTAGAAAGTGCCAAGTCTGATCTTTGGCCTGAAACCAGAGCGGCCGGGGATGACCGGCGTTGCAGACGGAGAAGCGGCGGCTCGGGGCAAAAAATGTCGATACTACCGCAGTGGCGTAGGCTCCTTCGGCAGTGAGCAAGCCAAACTTCTGATTGAGCAGGCGGACGAATTCGGTTTGGTCGAGACGGTTTACGAATTGCCGCATGAGGGTGCGCAGCTCCGTTGCCGTACCTGCTACCGCATCGCCGTGACCAGCTACATCGGCGAGGAGGAGGCGGCTGATGCGTCCGGTGGCGCAACTGGATGCGTAGTAGACGTCGCCGCCCTCGTGTGCGCCGCCGTGAGGTTTACTGGTGACCCAGACGTCCAGGCCGCCGAAGGCCACGCCCTGGGCCGTGAGCTGGCTGCCGCTCCAGACCTCCATACACTTCATCTGTTGTCCCTCGGGTTGCTGCATTGGTCTTCACTCTACCAATTCTGGATTTTAGTTCAGGCGGGGTATTGGTCTGGCCAGCAGAGGTTGAGCCAGAGGTTTAGAGTGCGATCGTAGCGGTGGAGGCCGCCGAGGAGATAGAGGCGGTGCTCCTGGTGGTAGCGCTCGATCAGGGTGCTCGAGTGGATGTGGCCGTGGCGGGCCAGGTGCTGGATGTCGCCGATATCGCGGTCCTGGGAACGCTCCAGTTTGGATAGAGCCAGGTCGTGGGCTTCGAGGGCGCAAAGGGTCAGGTTCTGGAGTTGCAAGGAATCAATTACAGTAACTCGATCCAAGTGGTCACAGGGGATCGTTGCAACCGTCACATATTGAATGTAAAGACGGTATTTGCGGTGCAGGGGTGAGCCTTCGCCTGCCAGGTATTCGATTTCCTTGTGTTGCGTTGCTGGGGCGAGTGCACAGGTGTCGAGGTCAACCGTCTGTCGCGGGCGGCCATAGCCGTGGGTCATGACGAATCCGCCCATGCAGACGAGCGTGGTTGGAGCCGAGAGCTTGCGATCCAGATCCGAGAGGAAGCCGAGCCATGGTTCCTGAAAGCCCTTAGTTGTCATGGGGCTGGATCCAGCGGGCGACAGATTGTGTGTCGAGTCTGGTTAGCAGATTCCAGTGGGTTGCGAGGGCGGTGCGTTCCTCTCTCATCCATGCTCGCAGGGGATTGGGCATGTTGTCTTGGCAGAGAGTTTGTTCTGCGGCGAGTCTGGCGGGTTCTAGTTGCTTGAGCAAGCGTTGTAGATGCGGCTTGGGCCGGATTTGGTTTGCCAAGGCGGCGAGGAATGCCAGGCGGTTTTGGAGATTGTGAAGTTTGGCGTGTGCTGAGAGCCATTCGAGGTTGAGATCTCTAAATCGGCTGAGCAGCCAGGGGAGAGCTTCGACCTCGCGGACGTCCAGGTTGTCCTTACGGAGGCATTCGAGGACCAGGACGGCGGGATTGAGCATGGGCGCTTTGGGCAGGTGGGCAAAGCCTGGGTAGCCGAGGGCGGCGAGGGTGCCGGCGAGGGTGTCTTCGTCCAGTTCCGTTTCCGATAGTTCGAGTGGGAGACCGGTGGACTTGAAGGCTTCGGCTAGTTTTGCTTTCAGCTTTTTGGTGAGCGGGCGGCGGTTGGATTCCAGTTGTGACAGGTAAGGCTGCGAGACGCCGAGGAGGGCCGCGTATTCGGATTGGGTGAGGCCGAGTTGGGTGCGGTGAGCGGTGAGCATTGCAGTTGTAATAATTATTGCAAATTGAAATTGTCATGGCAATGGGCAGGATTATCGCGCTTGCCCTTAGCAAATAGGGGGCTGGACAGGCTGGTGTTTTATTTATTGAGGTGATATGCTCCTTGTCGCTTGCGAGGCCTGCCGGCTTCGTGTTGTACACACCTTAAATTGGAGAAAACATTATGCGAAAGAGCTTAACCAGGATGTTGGTTGTTGTCGCTGTAACTGTTGTTGGACTGATGGCAGCCGATATCAGGCTGGGGACCTGGAAGTATGACGCGAAGAAGTCGAAGACGACTGCTGCTAACCCGATCAAGAGCCAGATCGATATTCGGGAAGCACTTCCCGATGGACGGGTTCAGATTTCAAGGAGTGGACAGTTTGCCGATGGGACTGCCTTCAAGTATGTCTTTGCCTACAAGTACGATGGCAAAGAGTATAAGGTGAAGGGCGCTCCGTTTACCATGATTGCCGTGAAGCGGATTGACAACAATACGACGAGTTTTGAAGCTAGCGTTGAGCCCGTCAAGGGTGGGAGCAAATACAATATGCGTGGGCAGACGGTTGTCTCCCGGGATGCGCAAACGTTGACGCAAACTTCTCGCGGGACTGATGCGTCGGGGAAGGCAGTGGAGAGTACAGCCGTGTTCGTTCGACAGTAATTGTTGATTCATCTGAAGTTCACAATAGAAGGCTAGGATCATATTCGATTACAGAGATATATCGAAGGGGGTTCTAGCCTTGAGTTTTGGTAGTAGCGTTTTTCGGGTGGTTCCAGAACGGGAGCTTGGGTTGCAGCACTTTCGCTATGGAGCTGCCCATTTCTTTCCGGAACGGCGGTTGCCGGAATACGCGATCGTGTGTTGCTTTTCGGGACGCATTGATGTGCTTGAGAATCATGCGCAGAGTTCTTTGCTGCCGGGGGAAATTCTGGTTGGGAATCCGGGGGCGTTGCGTGGGAGCCAATATTTGCCAGTGAATGGCCTGTGTGAGGGTGCGACGGTGGTGGTGGGGCTAAAAGAAATGCAGCGGTTGCTCGAAGAATTACGGCTGGCGGGGTGGGGGGAAGGGGCTTTGATTTTGGGCAAGATTGCGGCACCGCAGATTGTGAGCCAGTTGCAGAAGGTGGTGGGGGTGGCGAATCTGGGGCGATTTGGGATGCAGAGTTATCTGGAAGGCTTTTTAAGCCAGTTTCTGGTTGAGGTGTTGTGGCAGTGGCCTGGGGCGGCGATTGTGCCGAGGCAGATGGCCGGGACTCAGTTGTTGTCGAGACGGCATTTTGTGCATGCGGTGGAGTATATGAACCGGTGCGGCAAGCATGAGTTTGCGGTGGAGACGTTGTGCGAAGAGATTGGGATCATCTATGGTAGGTAAATGTCAATAGGGAAACGGAGGTTCCCTATCCGCCGGCATAGTGGCAGAGAGATTGGTATGAAGGTACGGACGGCAACAGGTTAGCAATCGCAGAGGATCATT
>JALHNH010000042.1 GCA_022843625.1 Bryobacter sp.
ATGTTTTTTGCTAACCATTCGCTGCCCGAAGCCATCCATGTGATTGAAGGTCAAACCTGGGAATTGCTGGCACACTGTGATGTGGCGCTGGCCGCCTCAGGCACAGTGACGATGGAAGCCGCGCTGCTGGGTGCGCCCACGGTGAGCTTCTATCGGGTAACTGGCCTGAGCTGGTCGATCGGAAGATTTCTTGTCGATGTGCCGTTCTACACCATGGTGAACCTGGTGGCTGGCAAGAGGGTGATTCCGGAGTTGATGCAGGAAAACATGACTGGCGAGAAGCTGGCCGTGGAAACCCTGCGTTTGCTTCAGAGTGCCAAGGAACGGGATGATATGAAGGAGGGCCTGGCGGAGGTGGCGCGCGTTTTGCGTAGCGACCATGATCCGTTTGAAGTAGCGGCCCGTATTGTGGATGAGATCCTGAATGAACAAAATGAGATTCCTGCCAATTCTGTTGCTTAGCGCGGCGCTGTACGCGCAGCAAGATCGCCGCGGTCGCGTCGACGTAGAACACTACGACATTGATGTGGCGGTAACGCCTGCGTCGCAAACGATGCTGGCCAAGGTGAAGATGCGCTTCACGCCGCTGGACGACCGTCTGTCTTCGATCCAGGTAGATTTCAATGACGCCATGCGTGTGTCGAATGTGACCGACGATGCCGGTGGGCCGGTAGCGTTCTCAAAAACCAGCGATTTCAACTACCGTTTGCAGTTCTCGCAGCCTCTGGCCAAGGGCAAATCCACCACAGTGACCTTCGATTACGACGGGCGTTTTGATGGACGCGAAGAGAGCCCGGTTTACGGTATCCGCTTTGCAGCGGTTGAAGCTACAGGAGCCGCGTTCTTGTATCCGGCACGCTGGTTCCCGGTGAATGAATACACCAGCGACCGCTACACGATGAATCTGAACGTGACGGCACCGACGGAGTTTCGTGTGTTGAGCTCTGGCGTGGATCTGAAGTCCGAGGCTGGGACAAACACGGTAACCAGTTTCAAGACAACACAGCCGGCGCTTTATGGCAGCTTTTCTCTGGTGAAGGTGAAGCCGGTGCAGACCAGCATTGAGGGCGTGACTACGACGATGTTCTTTAACAACGTTGCGATGGCCAATGAGACTGGCGCGATGGTGTCGAAGGCGATGAACTTTCTGTCGGATTTGAATGGCAAGCCTGCTTCGGTGAACCTGTATCTGGCCGAAACTTTTAAGGGCTTTCCGAATGGGTATTCGGCACCGGGAATTCTGTTTCTTTCTCCGTCGGGTATTGGCACTGAAGTAAACCAGCGGTTGATCGTGAATCAGGTGTCGCGGCAGTGGTGGGGCGGTTTGCTTTCGCCTTCAAGCCGGAACCATATCTGGATTGTGAACGGGCTTGCTCGATACTCAGAGTCGATGTATTTCGAGTCAACCGGCGGGCCTTCGGCTGTTGAGACTGAGATGCGTGACGTTTATGTCGAAGCACTGACGCAGCCTGAGCCACCGCTGATTCAGAGTTCACGCTACGAAGATTATTCGCCGGAATTCTGGGCCGCGACCGCAGGTAAGGGCTCGGCTGTGCTGAACATGCTGCGCGGGATCCTGGGTAAGGACAAGTTTGAGGCGACTCTCAAGAACTTTGCCAAGACCTATGCCTACAAGCAGGTTTCTACCAACGACATTCGCAAGATGGCGGAGCAGGCCTACGGGAGTGATCTGCAATACTTCTTCATACAGTGGATTGAATCGTCGGGTGCGCCGGAATTCAAACTGACCTACACGGTGTTTCGCACAGCCAAGGGCTTCCGGATTCTGGGCAAGGTGTCGCAGGATCTTGATACCTTCCGCATGCCGGTGAAGCTGAAGATTGAAACTGAAGGCAACCCGGAAGAGAAGACCGTTGAGGTGGTGGGCACCTCGTCTGAATTCAGCGTTGAGACCTTTGGCAAGCCGGTGATTGTGAAGCTCGACCCGGACATGCAGGTGTTGCGTTATGACGACAAGATTCGTGTGTCGGTAGCGATTCGTAAGGGCGAGCAGTTTGCTGAGGTGAGTGACTTCCAGGAGGCGCTCAAGGAGTATCAGAAGGCGCTCGAAGTGAATCGCAATTCGTCACTCGGGCATTACCGGGTAGCTGAGATTTTCTTCCTGCAGAACAACTATCAGGCAGCGGCCAATGAGTTTCGCGAAGTGCTGAATGGCGACCTTGAGCCCAAGTGGACCGAAGTCTGGACACACATCAATCTGGGCAAGATCTTCGATATCACCGGGCAGCGTGAGCGCGCAGTGAGCGAATACAATCAGGCGATCCGCACCAAGGACAACACGCAGGGCGCGATGGAAGAAGCCGCCAAGCACGTGCGCGAGCCTTACAAGCGCCAGAACACAGACCGCTAGTCGAGCCTCTTGCGGAAGCGCATTGCGCTGATCGCGAGGATCGTTGTGCCGAGGACGGCCAGGGCCAGTATCTGCGGCCAGAGGATCTCGATGCCTACGCCCTTGAGGAAGATGCCTCGCACTACTTCCATGTAATAACGCATGGGATTCAGGTAGGTAATCCACTGCACGATCTCAGGCATGTTGCGGATGGGGAAGCTGAAACCGCTCAACATGAACATCGGCTGAAACACAAAAAGCGTCGTCATCATTGCCTGCTGTTGGGTGTTTGAGATTGTGGAGATGAAAAGCCCAAGGCCGAGTGTGCACTCGATAAAGAAGAGGCTTGAGAAGACGAGCAGACCCGGGCTGCCGTTGAGCGGAACCTGAAATACCAGCATCCCCACCATGGTGATGAAAAGTAACTGAATCATCCCGATCGCGGCAAAGGGGAGTGTCTTGCCAATGATCAACTCGATGGGCCGGATGGGAGTGACCATGAGCTGTTCCATGGTTCCGATCTCTTTCTCTCGCACGATTGCCATGGAGGTAAGCGAGAGTGTGACCAGCATGATGATGTTGACGAGAACGCCGGGGACGAAGTAGTTGCGGCTGCGGAGTTCCGGGTTGAACCAGACTCTTGGCTCAATGGTGAGGGTGGGGAGCGGGGCAAAGAGGGGGCGGTCTACGGCGCGGCCAACGAGCTTTTGACGCTGGAGTTTTTCGAGTTTTTTTGCGCTGAATTGCCGGATCACCTGCGTGCACTGTGTTGAGACGATGCTGGCGGTGTTTGAGTTGGTACCGTCGACGAGCACCTGCACGGAGGCCACGCGGCCACGAGCGATGTCTGCTGCGAAGCCGGGGAGGATGCGAACGACCCCTTCTACTTCGCTGCGGTCGAGCGTGAGTTGGGTGTCTTGTTCTGATTCGAGATACCGAACAATAGTAAAGCGGCCGGAGCCGGTGAATTGTTCGAGCAGTTCGCGGGATTCGATGCTGCGGTCTTGATCCATCCATGCGAGCTTGGCGTGTTCTACGTCGAGATTGACAGCATAGCCGAAGACGAGCAACTGGATCAGCGGTGGCATGATGAGGGTGGCTCGCATCTTTGGCTCACGCAGGGTCTGCTTGAGCTCTTTGATGATCATTTCTCGAATGCGTTCCCACATAAGAATCAAGCCACCTTGGCCCGCATTTTGCGAACGGCAATGAAGAAGACGATGGAACCGTAAAGGAGCAGAGCTAGCAGCTCGGCCCAAAGGATTTGTATTCCCACGCCTTTGAGGAAGATGCCCTTGAGAATCGTGACAAAGTACCGGGCCGGCACGATGCGTGAGACCAATTGGATCACCGGTGGCATATTGTCGATGGAGTAGATGAAGCCACTCAGCAGGAAGGCTGGCAGGAAGCTGGAGATCATGCTGAGCTGATAGGCGATGACCTGGTTGCGGGTGATCGTTGATAGCAGGATGCCCCAGCAAAGTGCGCCGAAGCAGAAGAGGGCTGAGCTTGCGATGAGCAGGACGGCGCTGCCACGCAAGGGCACCTCGAAGAGGAAGACGCCAGTAACGATACAGATCACCATATCGATCATGCCGATGGCGAAGTAAGCGGCTAGTTTGCCGAGGAGGAATTCTACCGGGCGGAGAGGCGTTGAGAGGAGCTGCTCCATACTGCCGTTCTCCCATTCGCGGGCGACGCAGAGGCTGGTGAGGACAGCAGCGATGATCATCAAAATTACGGCGATCAGGCCGGGGACGATGTAATTACGGCTTTTGAGATCGCTGTTGAAGACGACGCGGATGCGGGTGTCGATCGAGTTCACTTTGGGTGCGCCGAGACGTTCTCGGGCAGCGGCGCGAACTTCAATGCCGTAGAGGGTGACGAGGCTTTGCGCGTAGCCGAGGGCGATGCTGGCAGTGTTGGAATCGCTTCCATCGAGGATCAATTGCACCTTCGCTTCGCGGCCTCCCTTGAGGTCTGAACCGAAGCCCGGCTGAATCACGACGCCTATGATGGCCTTGCCGTGGTCGATAGCGGCATTGAGCTCATCGGGGGTGCTGGCTGAGGCGACGATGTCGAAATAGCGGCTGCCTTTGAATTGCTCGATCAGTTCTCGGCTGGCGGAGCTTCGATCGAGGTCGTAGATCGCTGTTGGGACGTGGTCGACATCGAGGCTGAGGGCGTAGCCGAAGAGGAGCAGCAGCAAGAGCGGGATCGCGAGGGCCATGTAGAGGCTGAGTGGATCGCGCACGATGTGCAGGAATTCTTTGCGGGTAACGGCCCACCAGCGACGGAAATTCATAATGCAGCGGCCTCTTCGCGTTCGATGCTTTCGACGAAGACTTCTTCCATGCTGTTTTTGCTCATGGCTTGCTTGAGTTCGGCAGGAGTGCCAAGGGAGATCATTTTGCCCTTGTACATGAGAGCGAGGCGGTGGCAGTATTCGGCTTCATCCATGTAATGGGTGGTGACAAAGACAGTCTGGCCGGCTTCTGAGAGTTGGTAGATGAGATCCCAGAAGCTGCGGCGGGCGATGGGATCAACACCGCTGGTGGGCTCGTCGAGGAAGATGATAGGGGGCTCGTGGAGGATGGCGCAGCCGAGGGCGAGGCGCTGTTTGAGGCCGCCCGGGAGGGTACGCGTCATTGAGTCTTCGCGGCCTACCAGGCCAGACATGTCGAGCGCGTAATGCTTACGGATGGGGCGCTTGTCTTTGGCTACACCGTAGATGCCGCTGAAGAAGTCGATGTTCTCGGCTACGGTGAGATCGTCGTAGAGGGAGAAGCGCTGGGACATGTAGCCGATGTTGGCGCGGACGAGTTCGGGGTCGCTGGCGACGTTGTAGCCGGCTACGATGGCCTTGCCGCTGGTGGGGGCGAGCAGACCGCAGAGGATGCGAATCGTCGTGGATTTGCCTGCACCATTGGGCCCGAGAAAGCCAAAGATCTCACCTTTGCCGACGTTGAGGGTGACATTATCGACGGCAACGAAAGTGCCGAAGCGCTTGGTTAGATGTTCGATCACTACGCTGAACTCACTCATGCGGCGGCTCGATGAATTTCTGAAATCAGGATGTCTTCAAGACTGGGTGTGATGCGCTCAGCATCGATGTCGAGGTCGGCAATGATGTCGAGGAGTTTGGCATCGGGCTTGAGAAAAAGATGCAGTGCCGCGCCGCTCATCTCGACGCTGCTGACGCCAGGGCGCGATTCGAGCGTGTGCTTGATCTCGCGGAGGTTGGCTCCGCGGATGGCGTAGCACTTCTCGGGCAGGTTGGCTTTGAGCTCTGCGGGGGTGCCACAGAGGACGATGCGGCCACGATCCATCAAAGCAACACGGTGGCAGCGCTCGGCCTCGTCGAGATAAGCAGTGGAGACCACTACAGTCATGCCGTCTTTGACGAGCTCTTCGAGGATGAGCCAGAAGTCGCGGCGAGAGACGGGGTCGACGCCGTTGGTGGGCTCGTCGAGGAAGAGGATTTGGGGTTTGTGTAGCAGGGTACACATGAGGGAGAGCTTCTGCTTCATGCCGCCGGAGAGCTTGGAGGCGGGGCGGTCGCGGAAGGGTTCCATGCGGGTCATCTGCAGCAGGCGGGTTTTGAGATCTACTCGTACTTGCCCTGTGATGCCGAAGAGGTCCGCATAGAAATCCATGTTTTCCTCGACGGTGAGATCGCCGTAGAGGCCGAATTTTTGGGCCATGTAGCCGATGGCGTCTTTGACTTCATCGAGATGCTTTGAGACCTCGAAGCCCGCTACAACTGCGTCACCCTTGTCGGGATCTACCAGGCCGCAGAGCATGCGGAGCGTTGTGGTTTTGCCCGCGCCGTCTGGGCCTACCAGGCCGAAGACCTCACCGGCCTTTACTTCGAAGCTCAGCTCGCGCACGGCCTCGATTGCGCCGAAGCGTCGCGAGAGTGAGCGGGCTTGTACTGCAATACTCATCTAGTTCAACTGGATTTCGGCGTCTACCGGCATGTTGAGTTTGAGCTCGCGTTTGGAGTTATCGATCTCGATTTTGATGCGGTAAACCAGCTTTACGCGCTCTTCGGTGGTTTGGATCTGTTTCGGTGTGAACTCGGCTTCGCTCGCGATGAAGCTGATCTTGCCGTTGTAGGTCTTGTCGGGGTAGGAGTCTGACCGTACTGTCACCGGCATGCCAAGCTGGATGCGGCCAAGCTTGTTCTGCGGTACATAGCCGCGCAGCCAGGGCTTGTCGATCTCGCCCAGAGTCAGCACGGGAGTGCCGGCGGCGAGCACTTCACCGGGATCTGCACTTTTCACCAGCACAACGCCGTCAACGGGCGAGACGACGCTGGTATCGTCGAGCTGCGAATCGATAACGCTGACACTGGCTTTGCTGCGGGCGACATCGGCACGGCGGGCGTCGAGATCTTCTTCTTTGCGGTGGATGTCGAGACGCTGGGCTTCAGTGAGTTTGAGAGCGGCTTTGGCTCGGGCCAGGTTGGCACGGGCCGATTCAATGTCGGTTTTGCGAGGGCCTTCGAGGATCAGGGCGAGACGCTGTTCTGCGCTTTGCACTTGAGCCGTTGTGGAATCAAAGCGAGTTTTGAACTGATCGAATTGCGACTGGCTGATGTCTTCCTGCGCGATGAGCTTCTGGGCACGTTCGTAGTCGCGATGGGCCTGATCGTGGATGACCTTGAAGTCGTTGACTTGAGCGCGGGCTTGAGCGACTTCCTGGGGGCGAGCGCCGTCGAGCAGCTCTTGCAGCTTGGCTCTGGCTTGACGGAGTTCTGCGTTGCGGAGGTTGATTTCGCTCTCGAGGGTGGTCTGTTGATACTGGATGGCGGTGCGGAGCTGTTGCAGGTTGGACTGGGCTACGTCGATGGTGGAGCTGTCACGGGTTCGCATGCGTTGCATTTGTTCGCGGTCGAGGCTGGCGAGGAGTTGGCCGAGTTTGACGCTGGCACCTTCTTCGACTTTGAGTTCCAGGAGCTTTCCAGCGGTCTTGAAGGCGATGTCGATCTTTCGGAATTCGATGTTGCCGCTGAGGTGCAGTACGTTGTCGTCTACAACGTGTGAGCGGCTCCAGGCAAAGTAGCCGGCTGCGGCAATGATGAAGATCAAAACTGGTAGCAGTTTTTTCATTACTGAACCATTCCTTTCACTGCTTGTTCCATAGACCCGGTGGCGGCAGCGACGTCGATGCGGGCGAGATTGAAGAGGTAGAGCGCGGCGAGGTTGTTGTCGCGGGCGCGAGCGAGGCGGGTTTGAGCGTCGGTGAGCTCAACGCTGTTTGCCACTCCAGCTTCGGTGCGGCGTTGGGCTTGTGCGAGTTCGTTTTCAGCAAGTTCGAGTCCGAGTTTGGCGGTTTCGATTTGCGCGCGGGCGCTTTTGAGGGTATTGAGCGAGGTGCGCACTTCGAGTTCGATTTGCTTCTTGAGGTCGTCGGCTCGGAGGCGCTCCTGGCGGAGGAGGATTCCGCTTTCGGCCCGGCGGGCTTCGCGGCGGCCGCCGTCGAAGATCGGGACTCTCACGCCTACGCCGATGCTGCGAGTGGGGACGAGGCTTGTGCCGTCGCCGATGGTGCCGTAGTCGCCGCTGGCGGCGAGGCTGGGCAGGCGCTCGGAGCTGATGCTTTTGAGGCTCAGTTGCGCGGAGGATTGGCGATTTTGTTGAGCATCGAGGTCTGGACGCTGCGCGAGGGCGGTTTCAAAGGCTTGCTCAACCGTAGGGATGGGGGCACTGCCATCGTTCATACGACTGGTAAGCTCGACGGCTTGAGCGAGATCAAGACCAATGACGCGTTTCAGATCGAGGTTGGATTTTTCCAGGTCGTTCTCGGCTACGAGCATGCGTTGCTTTTCGTTCTGAAGCTGTACTTTGCTGCGGGTGACTTCAATCCCGGTGCCGGTACCGGCCCGTTTCTGCGATTCGGCAAGTTGTACGAGGCGCTCGGCGAGGATGACGTTGGCTTTGGTGGTGTCAAGAGTGGCTTCGGCTTTGAGCACCAGGACGTAAGCTCGGGCCACTTGCTGGATTACGAGTTCTCTAGCGTTGCGGGTTTCGGCACTGGCGACTTGCTTCTGGAGTTTGGTGGCGTGGTAACGGTAAATCGAGGAGAAATCAAGGATGCTTTGGGTGGCTGTGGCCCGGTAGTCCACTACAGTGAAGGGGCCGACAAAGCTGGGGATGGTGAAGGGGAGACCCTGGGGGAAGCTGAAGCCGAAGGCGGCGAGGTTGCGGGTTTGGCTGGAGGCTCCGATCGAGCCGTCGAGATTGGGGAGGAAGGCACCAAGTGCCTGCCGGCGACGGGCCTCGGCTTGTTCGACTCCGGTTCTGACGAGTTGGAGGCGGAGGTTGCCGTTGGGGGCTGTTGCGAGTTCTATCGCTTTTGGCAGACTCAGGGGCAGTTGCTCGGCGGCGAGCAGGGTGAGTAGGAGGAGTGTCATGGAGCGGGCTCCAGACTTGGCGCACTGAGGCCCGCCTTGGCATAGGTAATCATCTGGCGGAGAACCTCCTGTTTGTCATGAGGGTTGATGAGGCCATGGCTTAAATGTTTCAGCTTTTCTCCGGCGGCCATGGTGTGGGCGAGCATCCCAATGGTGAAGTGCAGGCGCCAGAAGACTTCGCGTTGGCTGAGGTGAGGCAGGGCCCGGGCGAGAGCAAGAGCAAAGCGGCGGGCTACCTCGCCCATTTCGGTGACAATCAGGCTTTGCATGGCGCCATGGGGTTCTGTGTAGAGGCGGCCCATCATCTGGCCGATGGTAAAGCCATGATTCTGAAGGCCGAGTGCCATGTCGATGGTAGGTTCGTAGAAGGCCTGGAGGATGGTTTCTAGAGTGGTGGTTTCGTTTGTTTCGAGGACCTGAAGTCGGGCGATCCGGCTCTCGTTCATGGGGCGGATGCGGCGGGAATAGACACTTCTCACCAGTTCGTCTTTGGAGTTGAAGTGGTAATTCACGGCAGCGAGATTTACTTTAGCGTCGCTGGTGATTTGCCGTAGGGAGGTGGCTTCAATGCCGTGGAGGGCGAAGAGTCGTTCGGCGGCGTCGAGAATTCGATCCTTAGTCTCTCGAACATTTGCTTCATTCATACGTTTGTTTGATTGTGAAGGAAATCATTTACTTCGTCAAGAGCCTCATATAGAATCTGGGCCATGACCAGACGCGAATTTGCCGGTACTGCCGCAGCTGTGGCGGCCCAAGCTCAGACCCAGCGGAGACGGGGGAATGTGCATGAGTTCAGCCCGGGGGTGAAGATCGCGCTGCAATCGGGGTCTGACCCAAAGACGGAAGATCTGGATTTCGTGAAGCAACTGGGATTGGAATGGGTGACACTCAATACCTCCGGTGCTGCCGCTAATGTGGAGAATTTCAAGCGGCTGAAGGCGAATGTAGATGCCGCCGGGCTGAAGGTTTGGAATATCGGCAATGCGAATGTTCACAACATGGAAGAAGTGACGCTGAACCTGCCGGGGCGTGACGCAAAGATCGAGGAATACAAGCAGTTCTTGCGGAATCTCGCCGCAACCGGGGTGTACTACACAACATACGCGCATATGGGGAATGGCATCTGGTCGACCGAGCGTGAGGTGGTGCGGGGATCAAAGGGAAGAGCCTTTGATCTGGCCAAGGCGGATAAGGGCCAGTGGAATGGGAAGTCGTTTCCGGCTCCGCTCAGCCATGGGCGCGCTTACACCGAAAAAGAGATTTGGGATAACTACACCTATTGGGTGAACCAGGT
Organism: Bryobacter sp.; assembly: GCA_022843625.1. GTDB lineage: Bacteria > Acidobacteriota > Terriglobia > Bryobacterales > Bryobacteraceae > Bryobacter. Next base: position 10,063 of record JALHNH010000042.1, read on the forward strand.
GGTTCCGGTAGCGGAAGAAACTGGCATCCGGATCGGGATCCACCCGGACGACCCGCCTGTTGAGCCGCTGGGTGGGGTGCCGCGCTGCATCTTCGGCAGTTTTGCCGGCTACAAACGGGCGCTTGAGATTGCCGATTCAGACAATGTCGGCGTGTGTTTGTGCTGCGGGTGCTGGCTTGAGGGTGGCCCGAAGATGGGCGCCGATGTCATTACGGCAATCAAGTATTTTGCAGAGCGGAACAAGCTGTGGAAGGTGCACTTCCGCAATGTCGACAAGCCGCTGCCACATTTTGTTGAAACGCACCTCGATGGCGGCTACATGGACATGTACAAGATCATGAAGACGCTGGTGGAAGTTGGTTATCGAGGCGCCGTGATTGTAGATCACGTGCCGGAGATGGTGGGCGGGCCCAAAGTTGCCTGGGCCTACAACATCTCCTACGCCAAGGGTTTGCTGGCACGGGCGATGGAAGAAGTGAAGCGCCCGGCAGGCAGCTTCCGGCCGGGGCTCTAAAGGGCTATTCGACGGTAACAGACTTGGCGAGGTTGCGAGGCTGATCTACGTCGCAGCCCAAGCGGACGGCGATGTGATAGGCGAGAAGCTGCATTGGGATGATCTCAAGAAGCGGCAATAGCAACTCGTTGGTAACGGGGATTGGGATCACGTAATCAGCCATCTCGGCGATTTCTTTGTCGCCTTCGTTGGAGATCGCTACAACAATGCCACTACGGGCCTTAACTTCCTGAATGTTCGAAACCGTCTTTTCGTAGCGGATGCGGCTGTCGGGATCTTCAGGATCGTAAGCAGCCAACACGACTACGGGTAGATTCTCGTCGATCAGAGCGTTGGGGCCGTGCTTCATCTCGCCTGCCGGGTAGCCTTCGGCGTGGATGTAGCTGATTTCTTTGAGTTTTAGCGCGCCTTCGAGAGCAATTGGGAAGTGAACCCCGCGGCCAAGATAGAGAAAGTCCTTGGCTTTGTGCAGGGAACGGGCGAGGTTCTGATAGATCACCTCGGTGGCAAGAACATGTTCCATCTTGCCCGGGATCTTGAGCGCCTCTTCAATATGGGCACGCACCTGATCGGACGTTAGAGTGCCACGCTCCTGCCCGAGGTAAAGAGCCAAAACGAATAGGGCAGTGAGCTGACTGGTGAAGGCCTTGGTAGAGGCGACGCCAATTTCAGGGCCGGCGTGTGTCATCAGGGTGCCATTGGCTTCGCGAGTAATCATGGAGCCGATGACGTTGCAGATGGCAAGAGTAACCGAGCCTTTTTGCTTGGCTTCGCGCTGGGCGGCCAGCGTATCAGCCGTTTCGCCCGATTGCGAGATAACAATGGTGAGCGTATCAGGAGGAACGATCGGGTCACGATAGCGGAACTCACTGCCGTAATCCACCTCAACCGGGATGCGGCCGAGTTTTTCGATCAGGAACTTCCCCGCCAGGGCAGCATGCCAACTGGTTCCACAGGCGATGATGCGGATCTGCTTGAACTGGCGCATCTGGTCGGCGGAGATTTGCACTTCATCGAGAAAGGCCCGGCCAGATTCAGCACCGAGACGACCGAGCATGGTGTCGCGAGTCGAACGCGGCTGCTCGTAGATCTCTTTCTGCATGAAATGCTTGTAGCCACCCTTTTCGGCCATGATCGGATCCCAATGGATGTGGGAGATCGGACGGCTTACGGGATTGCCCTGGAAGTCGGAAAGAGTGACCCCTTCGGGCGTAAGTACGGCCATATCGCCGTCGGTCAGGAAAAACATGTCGCGCGTGTGGCTCAAAATTGCCGGAACGTCAGAGGCGACAAAGTATTCGTTTTCGCCCAAACCAATCACAACTGGCGGACCCTGACGGGCAGCAACAATTTTATTCGGGTCTTTGCGAGAAATTACGGCGACGGCAAAGACGCCCTGGATTTGAGAGATTGCGGCGCGAACCGCAGTCTCAAGATTGCCGCTAAAGGCTTCTTCCACAAGGTGAGCAATGATCTCGGTGTCTGTCTCTGAGAGAAAAACGTGGCCCTTGGCCTGCAGTGCGTGCCGCAGGGATAGGTAATTTTCGACAATGCCATTGTGGACGACTACCAGATCACCCTTGGAATCACGATGGGGGTGAGCGTTTTCCTCCGTGGGACGGCCATGGGTCGCCCAGCGGGTGTGACCGATGCCAAAGCTGCCATCGGTAGGGTTTTGGCGCAACACCTCTTCGAGGTTGCGCAGTTTGCCAGAAGCGCGGCGTACAGTAATGGTAGCCGTCTCGTCGTAAACAGCGATACCTGCGGAATCGTATCCGCGGTACTCAAGCCGCTTCAAACCATCCATGATGATCGATACTGCCTGGCGATTGCCAATGTAGCCTACGATTCCACACATAAGTTATTAGAGGCGCTCCTGACCCCGTTGCTGTTTGGAGAGGAAGAGAGAATTAGCCGAGGACTTCGATTTGAAAATCCTCGATGACCGGATTAGAGAGCACCTCTGCAGAAATAGCTTGCAGTTTTTGTGCCAAAACTTCTTGCGAAGCTTTCGGGTCGAGTTCGATATCGAAATACTTGCCTTGTCTCACATCCAGAATTTCGTTATGACCCAGTGAATGCAGGGCCTTGGTAATGGTTTGACCCTGGGGGTCGAGGACTGAAGGTTTCAGCGAAACATGCACACGAGCTTTCATCGGTATTTCCAGTTTAGGGCAGAGTGCGTGCCAAAGTGGGAAAATGGAATTTCCATTATCATGACCGGTCATCAAGTTCGCCAGACATTCCTAGATTTCTTCGCTGGACGAGGCCACCGTATTGTGCGCTCGTCTTCTCTTGTACCTGCCAACGACCCTACGCTGTTGTTTACCAATGCAGGGATGAACCAGTTCAAGGAGATCTTCCTTGGGCAGGAGAAGCGAGACTACTCGCGCGCCACAACATCGCAGAAATGCGTCCGTGCCGGTGGCAAACACAATGACCTCGAGAACGTCGGCTACACCCGGCGCCATCACACGTTCTTTGAGATGCTCGGGAATTTCAGCTTTGGCGATTACTTCAAGGCTGAGGCGATCGAGTTTGCCTGGGACCTGATCACGAAGGTTTACGGCCTGCCCAAAGACAAGCTTTACGTCACCGTGTTTCGTGAAGACGATGAAGCCGAGGAATTGTGGCAGAAAGTTGCCGGGGTGCCAAAATCGCGCATCTTCAGGCTGGATGAGAAGGACAACTTCTGGCAGATGGGCGATACGGGCCCATGCGGACCCTGTTCAGAGATTCACTATGACCTCGGTGTAGGCACAGCCGCCCCGGGCCATGAGCATGAAGAGTTTCCGCTCGATGGCGGCGGCCGCTTTGTTGAATTTTGGAATCTGGTGTTCATGCAGTACGACCGTTCCGCTGAAGGCGTGCTGACGCCGCTGCCCCGGCCGTCGATCGATACAGGCATGGGCCTTGAGCGCATGGCGGCAATCCTGCAAGGCAAGCTTTCCAATTACGAGTCGGACTTGATTGAGCCGATTCGCGAGAAGGCGGCGCAGTTGCTGGGTGGCAAGATGAAGCCAGCCACTTTGAATGTGGTGGCTGATCACGCGCGTGCAGCGGAGTTTTTGATTCATGACGGCGTGGTGCCGTCCAACGAAGGCCGCGGCTATGTGTTGCGAAAGATCATTCGCCGGGCAATTCGGCATGCACGCCGCGACGGTGCCGAGAATCACTTCATGCACCTGATGACGCCATTTGTTGCTGAGTTCATGAGCGGGCCTTATCCGGAACTGATCGAGAGCTCAGAGCGCGTGGCACGTGTGGTGAAGGAAGAAGAATTGCGCTATGCCACTACCTTTCTGGTGGCAGAGAAGATGTTCCGCGATGAAGCCAAGACTGCGGTGGGCAATGTATTGCCTGGCCCGGCGGCTTTCAAGCTTTACGACACCTTTGGATTGGGCCTGGATGAACAGGAAGACATGGCTCGTGAGCTGGGTTTGAGCATCGATCTGCCGGGTTTTGATGAGGCGATGGAGCAGCAGAAGCAGAGGGCGCGGGCAAGCTGGAAGGGTGCTGAGAAGACGCAGGTGAATCCGGCCTTCGCAGAACTGGCCAAGACCAAATTCCTTGCCTACACACATCTGGAAACACCGGCGACTGTGCTTTATGCCAGCGAGACCGAAGTAGTGCTGGATCAATCCTCTTTCTATGCCGATTCAGGCGGCCAGGTGGGCGATCATGGGGCACTCTTTGACACCGAAAGCGGCGAGAAGCTGGCTGATGTGACAGCAGCCGTTTACGGTATGCCGGGCTTGATTGTCCACAAGGTGAAGTCTGTAAAGCCAATCGTGGTGGGACAGACGCTGATGGCTCGCGTGGCGCCCGAATGGCGCAACGCATCCATGCGGCACCACACCTCAACACACCTCCTGCAGGCTGCCTTGCAGAAGGTCTTGGGCAGGCACGTAAAGCAGGCCGGTAGCGTCGTAGACCCAACCCGTTTGCGTTTTGACTTTACGCACTATGCAGCGGTAAGTGCCGAGGAGAAGGCCGAAATTGAGCGGCTGGTGAATGAGGAAGTGCTGGCCAATATCGACGTTACGACAAAGGTAACGGGCCTGGACGAGGCGCTCAGCTCTGGCGCGATGGCGCTCTTTGGCGAGAAGTATGGCGATAGCGTTCGCGTGGTGAGCATCGGCGAGTTTTCGAAGGAACTCTGCGGCGGCACACACGTGAAGCGCACGGGCGACATTGGTGGCATCAAGATTGTTTACGAGGGCTCAAGCTCTGCTGGTGTAAGGCGAATGGAAGCCGTGGCCGGGCCACGCGTTACCGAATTCTTTGAAGAGCAGTTGAGCGCCAAAGACGAAGCGCTGGCGCGGGCCGAGCGCGAGAAGAAGGATCTCGAGCACGCGCTGAATCAGTTGAAAGAACAACTGGCTTATGCGCAGTCTTCCAGCCTGAAGGCAGAAGACCTGAACGGCATGAAGGTGCTGCGGGCGAAGCTTGCCAATATGGATCGCGGGCAGATGCGAATGGTGGCCGACGACTTCCTCAACCGCAATGCTGCTGACGTAATCGTGCTGGGAACCACTACTGCTTCAGGTACGGTTGAGTTTATTTCTGCTGTGCGCAAGGAACTGAACCCCAAGATCCACGCTGGCAACATCATCAAAGCAATTAGCGAGATGGTGGGCGGTAAGGGTGGTGGGCGGCCAGATCGCGCCGAAGGCGGCGGCAAGGATGCATCGCAGATTGATGCAGCCCTTGAAAAAGTAGCTGAACTGCTCTAGATGCTAGACGCAATCGTAATTGGCGCGGGGCCTACAGGGCTGGCATGCGGGATTGAGCTGAAGAAGCGGGGTCTCGCGTCGATTCTGATCGAAAAGGGTTGCGTTGTGAACTCGCTTTACAACTACCCGACAAATATGGTGTTCTTCACCACACCCGAGTTGCTTGAAATTGGCGGCATCCCGATGACGTCGCTCAACGAGAAACCCACCCGGAATGAGGCGCTCAAGTATTACCGCCGCGTCGCGGAGCATTACAAGCTGGATATCCATCAATACGAGCGCGTAGAGCGTGTCGACGGAGAAGATGGAAATTTCACCGTTGTGACCGATAAGGGTGAATATGGATGTCGCAAGGTGATTTTCTCTACCGGCTACTATGACCTTCCGAATTACACCGGAGTACCGGGCGAAGATCTGCCTAAGGTGATTCACTATTACCGGGAAGCGCATCCGTACTACAACTCCGACGTGCTAGTGATTGGGGCCAAGAACTCAGCCGCCATAGCTGCCCTGGAGCTCTGGTGGACGGGGGCCCGGGTAACCCTGGTGCATCGCGGGCCGGGGATTCACAACCACGTGAAGTACTGGATCAAACCAAATATCGAGAACAGGATCAAGAACGGTGAAATCCCGGCTTATTTCAATACGTCTGTAGAGGAGATCCTTGAGGGCGAAGTGGTTCTGAATACACCTGAGGGCCATGTCAGGATCAAGAATGATTTTGTCTTCGCAATGACGGGCTACCACCCGGACTTTGAGTTCCTAGAGCGGCACGGCATCCGGCTGAATCCTGAAACGAGACGGCCAAACCTGAATCCATTAACCTACGAGACTGAGCGGCCAGGGATGTATCTGGCTGGAGTGCTTGTGGCTGGTGTTTTCACCAATGAAGTTTTTATCGAGAATGGACGATTTCACGGAGAGAAGATCGCTCAATCGATTGCTGAAGTTTCTTGTTGAGGTGTTTTGAAATGAAGTTGTGGATCGGATTGCTTTTGGTGAGTGCCTGTATTGGACAAGTATTTTTTGAGGTGCCGGAGGCTGAAGTAGACCCCCGCGCTCGTGGACTCAAGAAGAAAGCCCAAGAACCCGGAGCCGCAGCTGAATACTATCTGCAAAAGCGCGCGCTCGACGGCAAACTGGAGCTACCGGCCAATCGCTATCTGGAGGCTCGTGAGCAGGTAAAGCGGATGCGGCACGTGTCGCTTGCCACGGGCAGGATGGCGAATTCCAAGGCGACACAAGCCGAACGGCAGATTTCACTTGGTGCCTGGCGGGAACTCGGCCCTGCTAACATCGCAGGGCGTGCGCGAGCACTGGTGTTTGATCCAACGACCCCCACCACTATGTATGTAGGCGCGGCAGCGGGTGGTGTCTACAAGAGTACCGACGCGGGATTGAACTGGAAACCAGTGGGGGACATACTGCCGAACATGGCTGTGAATTCACTCGCCATCGATCCCAGCACACCCGAAATCCTGTACGCCGGGACGGGCGAAGGCTTTGGCAACATTAATGCCGTGCGCGGCGCTGGAATATTCAAGACCACAGATGGGGGCCTGTCTTGGACGCCACTTCAGGCGACACAAAGCAACTCGGGATTTTGGTTTGTCAACAAGATCGTTGTAAGCCCGGCGAGCCCCAACCGGGTCTATGCCGCCACGAATGTAGGTATCTTTCGCTCGGCAGATGGGGGCATAACCTGGCAGCTTGCACTGGAGCGGAACTCTCCCTTCGATGGCTGTCAAGATCTGGTGTTGCGGCCCGATGCGACATCGGATTACCTGTTCGCTTCTTGTGGACGAGTTAGCACGCCGGCAACGATTTTTCGCAATACGGCAGCCGAGGGCGATGCAAGCTGGGAAGCGGTGTTGACCAATGCAGACATGGCCCGATCCGTGATTGCGGTGGCGGCATCCAACCCTTCGATCGTTTATGTTCTGGCTTCCAGCCGCGTCGAAGGGGATTTTCGCGATGGGTTTTTGGCCATTTTTCGCTCAACTGCTAACGGCGACAAGGACAGTTGGGAAACTCGGGCAAGCAACAAAGATGAGAACCGGATGAACCTTGGCTTGCTCTCCAATCACGTAGCGCTTTACAACGACGTTTGTGGTGGAGGACCCTCGGCCTTTGCCAATCAGGGCTGGTATGACATTGCACTGGCGGTGGACCCAACCAACCCGGAGCGGCTGTTTTCTGGCGGCATAGATCTGATGAAGTCTGAGGATGGGGGCTTGAATTGGGGAGTGGCTTCATTCTGGTGGCCTCCCCGTAACTTCCCAACCTACGTTCACGCCGATCAACACCTGATTGCGTTTCATCCCAAATATGATGGAACTTCAAATCAGTCTGTCTACTTTTTGAATGATGGGGGAATTTTTCGAACAGATAACCCGGGCGCACGGGTCGGAATGCGGCCAATCGATACCTGCAGCCCCGTAGGTACCCAAATGCGCTTTATTAGCCTCTCTCGAGGCATGACTACCTCACAGTTCTATCACGGGCTTCCCTTTCCGGGAGGGGCTGCCTTCGCAGGAGGCAAACAGGATAACGGTACCAATCGTGGGAGTTCGGCCCTCGGCGTAGCGGGCTGGCAAGAGATCGGTGGAGGCGATGGCGGCTATGTCGCCATTGCGCCGGACGATCCAAACCGGATTTACCTTGAGACGACCCAATTGTCCCTGCGACGCTCGACCAACGGCTTGAACTTCACTAACGCGACGAGAGGGATTACCGAGCCATCGGCGAACTTTCTGTTTATCACTCCCTTTAGAATGGACCCAAACAACTCAAGGCGGCTCTATATTGGCGGCAGGTCGTTCTGGCGAACCAATGATGGAGCGGATAACTGGGAGCGGGTGAGCCAGGCGATTCCTTTAGGTAACATCAGTGCGATGGCGATTGCCCCGGGCAACCCGGACCGTGTGATCTTTGGCACCAATACAGGCAGACTTTATCGCAGCAACACAGCAACCACTGATAATGCAGAATCGGAATGGCCTTTCGAGTTTGTACGCACGAACGGCTACGTTTCATGGCTGGAATTCGACCCCAACAATCAGGACATCGCCTATGCGACGGTGAGCACCTTCAACAACAGCAGCGGCGAGGGCCATCTCTTTCGATCGACCGATGGCGGAGCGACCTGGGTGCGCTGGGATGGCGCAGGCGATACCGGCCTGCCAGATTTGCCGGCCCACTCCGTGGCGATCGATCCGGCCAATTCAGATCATCTTTACGTAGGCACGGATGCTGGCATTTTTGCAAGCTTTGATGGTGGCAAGACCTGGGCCAAAGAAGACGCAGGCTTCGTGAATACGATGGTTGAATCTATGAATATCGTGCGTGAGAACGGGGTATCCACTCTCTACGCGTTTACGCATGGACGCGGAGCATGGGCTGTGAATCTGGCTGGTGGTGAGGCGGTGAACTGCCGTTTTGAACTGGAACCGGTCGTGCCTTCGTCAGCTATTGGTGATCTCGCTCGCGTGAGACTAAATACTGCTGAGGAATGCAGTTGGTCGGTTTTGCCCAACAGCACCTGGGCTCGCGTTTCACCAAGCACCGGTAAGGGGCCAGCCGATTTGAGTGTTCAGTTTACAGTCAACGCCAGCACTTTTTCCCGCAATAGCAGTTTCCTGATTGGCGACCGATCTTTCGTAATTTCACAAAGCGCGGCGCGCCCTGTGGCTGGCAACGCGGAGGCGGCACAGGCATTCACTTTACCCAGCCTGCCATTTGTAGGAATCTCAAACTCGAGACTTTTTGCAGCTCCGAATCCTGAAGGCAGCCCTGTGCACTCGTGTACGGATTCTGTCGATTCGCGGGGAAACTGGTTTCGTTTTATGGCCGGTTTTACAGGAAGAATCTATTTGAGCGCCTCCACCGCAAGCCCTCTGGGCGGCTTCGGCGGGAATGTGCTTGCTGTCTATGAAGATGACGCTGAGCGTGCCTGCGAGAAGTCGAACACGCAACCGGAGATTCGCCTGGCTGTAGAAGAAGGCAAGACCTACCTGATTCGGGTTGCCGCCACGGGCACAAACAATCTTGGGGGCACGCAAGTTTTCCTCGCAACCCGCATAGAATAGCTACATGCTATCCCGCAGAGAATTTGCCGCTGGCGCCCTTGCCACGGCGGGCGCGGCCTCGTTATCAGCCGCAAAGATCAATTCAACTTTTAAGGGCGTCACTATCGGCGCACAGAGCTACAGCTTTCGCGATCGCGATCTTGATGGTGCGATCAAAGCAATGCAAGAAATCGGCCTAGGTTCAGTAGAACTCTTCAGTGGCCACGCCGAACCGAAAATGAAAGACCGCGCGGAGTTGCGTAACTGGCGCGAGACGGTGAGCCTCGACCACTTCAAGGCCATTCGCAAGAAGCTGGATGATGCCGGCATCGAGTTGTTCGCCTACAACTACAGCTTCCGTGAAGACTTTACCGACAAGGAAATTGAGCGCGGCTTTGAATTTGCCAAAGCGCTCGGTGTGAACAAGCTAACGGCTTCGTCGAATATTTCGACAGCCAAGCGGATTGACCCTTTTGCGGCTAAGGCGAAGGTTTATGTTGGGATGCACAATCACTCCAACATTAAGCCAAACGAGTTTGCCACACCCGACAACTTTGCCGAAGCCATGAAGGGCACAAGTAAATACATCGGTATCAACCTCGATATCGGACACTTCTGGGCTGCCAACTTCGACCCGACTGAGTACCTTGAAAAGACTGCCGACCGCACGGTTTGCATCCACTTGAAGGATCGCAAGAAGAATCAGGGAGCGAACATGCCCTTTGGCGAAGGCGATACTCCGATCAAGGCTGTGCTTGAGTTGATGTCACGTAAGAAGTACAAGTTCCCGGCCAACATCGAGTATGAGTACAAGGGTGCAGATACGGTGGTGGAGGTACGCAAGTGCCTGGAGCATTGCAAGAAGCTTCTCGCTTAACCCAAGATGCAGTTCAATGCGGTGCTGCTGAAGAAGCGTTGGCCGTTTCGATCTGAACACAGGCAAACTCGAAGTCACTTTGGCGGTGACCCGAGTTTGCCTGTAGGTGCTCAGTGGCCGGAAGTTTTCTCTCAAGGGCAGAGGAAGCCTGCACATTTTTTGGCACAGATAGACTGCGCTGCCTTGCCCTCAATTTCTGGCCGCGATTTATTGCCGGAAGCGGGGCTCTTGGCTTTTTACCTGCTGGTTGGGGATGATCTCGATGGACCTGTGTGTGCTGTGCGCTGGCTGGAGGAATCCTTTGCAGACCTCAAACCACGCAAGCCGCCACTTGAATTAAGTTCGATTCTCACACGCACGCATTCGAAGGATAGTGAGTGGATTCAAGAACAGCAGTTCGGCTTTGTCCCAATCGAGCCTTTCTCGCTCGAAACTTTTCGCAGCCCTGTTTCTGACTTGCCTGCACTTCCCAACCGGGAAGAAGTTCAAAAATGCCATGTCGCGATGCCCGCTTTTGAAGCAGCGACTCAAGCTTCTCTGAGAGCGGCCTTGGGCCCGAAGTCAGAACTGCCATTCCCGGGTAATCTGCTCGACGACCCGCAATGGCCCGAGACCTTTGCTCATGCCCGCGCCTGGACTGGTGATGCAATTCAACTAACTGAGCGAAATTTAGCTTTGTATCGCGATATTCGTTCCAAACTCGGGCAGGAGGACTTGAAGCGACAGGTAGTCAATCCCCGAATTACCGGACAGGAAGAATTGCTGGTTGCACTTCGAAGTTGGCTACCGCAACTGCGGGACGGGTTGGATACCAAAGCAGTGGATAGCAGTCTCCGGGCCAGGATCCGGGAATGGAAGCCAAGGCTTGATGCTGTTGGTCACGCAGGGATTGCTCAAGCAAACGAAATCTCAAAGAATCTGATGCATCGTTTTGCTGAAGATGAGGTACCCCTGATCCAGCACAGCTTCGCATCTGTAAGGCGACTATCCCTGGGCGACCTGTACAACAGCAATCAGTTGCTTGGACACCCGCTTGAGGGGCAGTTTGCAAGTGCCGAAATTGCCTTGACCCATTTGAAAAGGCAAAACTGGGCTGACGAGAGCGACTCGGTAAAAGAAGTATGCCTGCTTGCCCAATTCGATACTTGCTACGGTGGAGTGGGTTTTCTGTTTGGGGATTGCGACAAGATTTACTTCTACGGTTTGAAGCGGCATTTCGAAAGCCGGGAATACGACAAAGTTGTCACTGTGCTGGGATGTTGAGGCTAGAAGAGCCGCCAGAGAGATTCTGGCGGCTTTTGCATTTTGAAGGAGCGGTACCAGCGACAGACCGGATACATGATTGCCAGCAGAACCAACCAGACAGCGTAGGTGATCTCAAGCGGAGCCGCTTCCTCAAACAACGTGAACCCGATGACGGTCAGTACATAGAAGTGCGTCACGTAGAAGAAAAGCGGGGTCTGCCCAAAAACCATCAGTGGTGATTTAGGGGAAAGCAGCCTTTCGGGGAGCCGCATCAATGCGGCCAGCAGCAGAAGGTCAACTCCCACCGCGATCGTCCAAAAGACCAGAGAAGGCGGGTACTTTACGTTGTTGAAGAACTCGATCCAACTGGAATCCCGGGCCGGGACGATGTTGCCCCAGCCTCCTGCGGCGCGCAGAATTAGGCCGGTAGCCAGCAAGCCGAGGCCACACACCCAAACGCGATTGCGGGCTTCAGGTGCGGTCTTCCACCAATAGCCGAAGTACATCCCAAGCGCAGTCAGTGCGAACCACGGAAGTACCGGATAGGAGACAACCAGATGGTTCGACAGCCCCGGAGCGAGGAGAATCGTGAGCCAGATCGAGCCCGTCTTTCCATCGGCCGGCAGCAGGCTATGTGTTGCCACTATACACGCGGCAGAGACGAGCAACCAGAAGGCAGGCCGCAGCCGCAGCAACAACGAGCTCAGCATCATCGCGAGGCCCAGGCCTGAAAGTGTGATGAAGGCCCAGATTAGCGAGGAACCGTCATTGGCTGGAGGCTTCACGCGATGGCTCAGGCTGATCAGCGGTGCTTTGAGTTGGCTCATGATAAACACCAGTGGCCCCTCAAAAATCTGCCCCACCAAAAAGATGGCGAGGCCTCGTGAGGCAGTGCGGCGCGCTACCTGCCCCGCAGTCCAGCCGGCATCTTGTCTCGAGCTGGCAAACCAGTAGATTCCGGCACCCATCAGAAAGAAAAACCCCGGAGCACAAAGGTGCGTGATCCATCGCGTGACAAAGGCAAATGTGCTGTCGTAAGTGCTGATCGCCCCGTTCCAGTATTCGCTCGAATGCTGCCTGGAAACGAAGGCGTTGGTGTGGTCAATCGCCATGAAGATCATGATCAAGCCGCGCAAAGCGTCTACGGCGCTGAATCTGGCCATCTTTGAGGACATGCAAGTGATTGTAGCGAGAGGACTAAAGCAATTGCTCTTCGCGCACGATGAACAGGAAGAACGATTATGGCTACTGCCGTCCCCAGAGTTGAAGCTTCTACCGTACTGGCAAATGCTGCACACATCCTGAAAGACCCGGTGCGCAAGCCGCTGGCTGCACTGACACAGTGGTTGAGCCCGCTCTCTGCCGGGCTGGAAAAGCAGCTTGTTGAACGTCTGAAGGTCTTGCGCTTTGAACCGCGCCAGATTCAGGCTCTCATTTGCATCACTACCGGCACAGCTGCCCGCTTACTCGGGCCAGCCAAGGGCAGTCGCAAATCCATGCTCGAGTTTCTCGAACAAGTGGAATACAGCGGGCGGCGTTTGGCCAAGCTGAATTTGCCTCCAGGCGCTATCCAGCAAGCCTTGCAGGAATACGACCGTATCCTGCTGCCGTTGATGGAACGCCTGGGCAAAGACCGGGCCGAACAGTTCCGCTGGGCCAATGAGCAACTCCACTTTTGCGTTCTGCTGACGCTGAACAATGCTTATTACCAGGTACGAGAGAGCGAGACTCAGGCGTATAGCGAGTTGTTTCGCATTGAGCTGGAAAGCCGCGGGTTGCATGAATTGCTACGGCGCTTCATGACGACGCTGGCAACGCTTTACAAGGCTGATAATGCCTGTCTTTTCTTTCTCGACAAGAATGATCAGGTGCTGGTTCCGATGGCTTATGTAGGCGAGGGGACGAAAACTCCACCCCATCTGGTGGCTAATGACGCCGGTCTTGCCCAGACGCTGGCAAAACCCTTTTGCCTCGACGAGAAACTCGATCAGGCAGGCCTGGTTCTGGATAAGCGTACCCGCGATCGTTATGCCACCTGCTGGAATGTTCCGTTGATGGATGGCCCACGTTTGCGCGGGGTAATGCAGTTCCGATTTCGTAAGGTTTATGAATGGCTGCCACGTGAGCAGGAAATGCTCGAGATTGCCGCCGAGCGTTGCCTGATGGGTGCAGGGAAAGCCCGTTTGATGGAGGATCTGGCCGCGCGCGAAGAACAAGTTCGGCGCCTGGCCGAGCGTATGCTTCAAGTAGAAGAAATGGAGCGGCGCCGAATTAGCCGTGAGTTGCATGACGAAGCGGGGCAATCGATGCTTTGCATTCGTTTGCAGCTTGAGATGATCGAAGAGAGCCTTGAGCCTGAAGAAGGCAAATTGAAGGGCAAACTGCAAGAAACAAGAGACTTAACAGAGCGGACGATTCTTGAGATTCGCCGTCTGATTGCAGCCTTGAGCCCTGCCGTACTGGAGCAATTGGGTTTGGGAGCAGCTTTACGCCAGTTGGTAAGTCGCTTTAGCCGGGTACACCCGGCACGCGTGAAGCTGACACTATCCCGCATGGGAAAAGTTCCTAAGAAGACTGAGGTGATTGTCTATAGGCTTGTTCAGGAGTGTATGAACAATGTGGGCAAACATTCTCAGGCAACTCATGTAAACATTTCTATCGAAAGTGCCGATGGGGTATTAAGGCTAAACGTAGAGGACGATGGTGTCGGCTTTGAAGTAGAAGAGGCACTGTCCAGGAGAGATTCCTACGGTTTGGCCGGGTTACGTGAGCGCGTAGCACTCCTTGGTGGCAAGTTTTACGTTGAGAGTCACCAAAGGATCGCTGGAAAAAACGGGGCTGCCAAGGCAGATACTCAAGTATCGCGTCTGGGTGAGGCTCTGGCCCGTGGAGGCATGAAGTTCAAGGGCCGTTTCCGGAAGGGAACTCGAATACACATCGAGTTGCCGCTGCTGCGAGAAGCGAACCATTAGCCCTAATTTGGGGAGGCAGGTAGCAAATGGCAAAGATTCGTATATTGCTCGCGGATGATCACACTCTGTTTCGGCAGGGGATCAAGACGCTAATTAATGCGGAAGCAGACATGGAAGTAGTTTCCGAAGCGCCCAATGGTGGGGATGCTGTGGATCGCGCGGCTGAAGTTCGTCCAGATTTGGTGCTGATGGATATTGGCATGCCTGGGTTGAGCAGCTTTGAGTCGACACGGCAAATCAAGAAGAACCGGCCAGAAACTAAGATTTTGTTTCTGACGATGTATGACGACGAAGATTATCTGGTTGAAGGCATGGAAGTCGGCGCCAGCGGTTATGTATTGAAAGACAGCCCCTCGGGTCAGTTGATTAGTGCAATCCGTGATATCTGCCGCGGTGGTAGCTATTTGAGCCCGCGCATGCTGAGCCAGCTCGTGGATGACTTCCGCAGCCGCATCAAGAGTGCCAATCGCCTGCCTCGATTTGCCACCCTCACGACGCGCGAGCGCGAAGTGTTGAAGATGCTGGCAGAAGGACAGAGTGTCAAGGAAATTGCCTGTGACCTGAATCTGAGCGTGAAGACGGTAGAAGCTCACAAATTCAACCTGATGCGCAAGCTGGATATCCACAACAAGGCACAGTTGGTTCAGTACGCCATTCAAAAGAAAATCATCAAGATCCCGAATATGATTTAGTTCGCGCCTGGTTCCATATACAATCGCGGTGTGAAACGCCGCGACATTTTGAAACTTGGCTCGAGTCTGCCGATAGCCTCAATGCTTGCCCCTGCATCTGCCTCTGCGGGGGCTTTGCTTATTGGAGCACCAGTTTTTTTGAAGTCGGATGACCCGGCTGCACTGGCCCGCGAGCACCGCCGTGTTGGCTATAGCGCTGCCTATTGTCCTGCCGTTCGAATTGGTGAAAAAGAAAAGCTTCGTGCGATTGAATCGGCTTTTGCCAAAGAAAATGTCGTCATTGCCGAAGTGGGTGCCTGGAAGAATCTACTCGATGTGGATCCAGTCAAGCGCAAGGAAAACTTCGATTACGTAGTGGAGCGCATGGCGATTGCCGACGAGGTTGGAGCCCGTTGTTGCGTTGACATTGCAGGCAGCTACAACGAAAAGTCGTGGTTTGGGCCACACCCGAAAAATCTTTCTAAAGAGGGCTTCGAGGCAACGGTCGAGAATTGCCGCAACATCCTCGATGCCGTCAAACCGAAGCGCAGCTTTTTTACACTCGAAGTGATGGGTTGGACCTACCCTGATACCCCCGACAACTACCTGCGTCTGGTGAAGGCCATTGATCGCAAGGGCTTCGCCGTGCACCTCGATGTCTGCAATGCGATCAATTCTCCTGAAAAGTTCTATCAGAGTGGTGCACTCATTGACGAATGCTTCCGCAAACTGGGGCCCTACATCAAGAGTTGCCACGCCAAGGACCTGGAGTGGGTGGTGGAATTGAATGTGCATTTCCTCGAAGTGATCCCAGGCAAAGGCGAGGTAGATTACCGCGCTTATCTGCGCGGCCTGCGAAGCCTCAAGACGCCAGCGCCCCTGATGCTCGAACATTTGAAGACAGCAGAAGAATACAAGCAGGGCTTCGATTACATTAGTAAGATCGCCGGTGAATTGAAGTATCCACTGGCCTGAGGAGAGTTTGAAATGAATCGCAGAGATTTGATGATGACCGCCACTGCGGCGATGATGGCCACACAATTGAAGGCGGCGCGTCTGCCGATTCAAAAGGCTGTGCTGGGCGGGATGCTCCCAAAGGAATTGCCCGATTGGAAATCGAAGTTTGAAGTTGCCAAAGCGGCTGGCTTTACGCATCTTGAAATGGGCACGGCAGACGACCCAAAAGAAGAAGCGCTCATCGCCAAGGCTGCCTCTGACACAGGCATGAAGATTCACGGTGTCATGAACAGCGCGCACTGGAAGAACCCGCTCAATTCACCCGACAGCTCAGTGGTAGATACCGGCATGCAGGGGATGCGCAACAGTATTCGTAATGCCAAAGCCTGGGGTGCATCGACAGTCTTGCTGGTGCCCGCGGTGGTTTCCGCGAAGAGCCCCTACGAAGACGCCTGGAAGAAAAGCTCCGAAAAGATCAAGGTATTGCTGCCAGAGGCGGAAAAAGCCAAGGTGATCATCGCCGTCGAGAACGTCTGGAACAAGTTTCTGTTGAGTCCGATGGAGATGGCGAATTACGTGGACTCCTTTAAGTCGCCCTACCTGAAAGCCTATCTCGACGTCGGCAACATGGTCTTGTTTGGCTACCCGCAAGACTGGGTGCGCACTCTCGGCAAGAAGCGTATCGCCAAGGTACACATCAAGGATTTCCGCTTTAAGAAAGGCCTCGCCGAGTTTGTCGACCTCTGGGATGGCGAGATTGAATGGAAAGAAGTTCACAAGGCATTTGCCGATATCGGCTACGAAGGAATCGCTACTGTCGAGCTTCGAGGCGGCGATGCTTCGTACCTGGCTGACGTAAGCAAGCGATTCGACCGTATCCTAGTAGGTGAATGAAGAAGTTTCTACTTGGCATCCTCTGCGGCTTCGTCTTTGCCGGCGTCGCGATCGTGATCTTGGGCTTTGCGCTGGTGCGCATGGCTGGAAAGAGCGTTCCCGATACGCCGGCAGAGTCGTATTTGGTCTTAAAGCTGGAGGGCAACGTGCAAGAGCATCCTGCCGACGAGATACCCATCCCCTGGCTAGATCAGCAGAGCCCCTGGACTGTGCTTGAAATCAAGCAGGTACTCGAGAAAGCGGCCAAAGACACCAAGATCAAGGGCCTCATGATTGAAACAGGCGGCTCGGGCATGGGTTGGGCCAAGGCGGAAGAAGTGAAGATGGCTCTTGCCACCTTTAAGAAAAGCGGCAAACCGATGCATGCTTTTATGCGCCGCCCCGATGCCAAAGACTACTTCCTGGTTGCTGGTGTCGACCGCATCTCGATGGTGGATGAAGACCTTTTGGACCTCAAGGGATTGCGCGCCGAACGCACCTATTACAAGAACACGCTGGATAAGTTGGGTGTGCAGGTTGAGATCGAACACGCTGGCAAGTACAAAGATTTTGGCGATAGCTACACGCGAACTTCAATGACACCGGAATCACGGGAATCGCTTGGTGCCATCCTGAATGGGATTTTCAATGTGATGGTGAAGGGAATTGCCGAGGGCCGTAAACGCACACCGGCCGAGATTGAGGCCCTGATCGATGAAGGCCCGTTTCTTGCCAAACAAGCGCTGAAGACAAGACTGGTTGACGCTCTTGAATACGACAACGTGGCGCGCGAGCAATTGGCCAAAAAGGCGAACGTATCAACCAAGAGTGCGATTTCCGCCCGTGACTATCGCAAGCAGATCCGCTTCCGCTGGGAGCGTGAGGACAACAACAAGATTGCCTATTTTGTGGCCGAAGGCGACATCATTCGAGGGTCTGCACTCGGTGATGGACAGATTGCTTCGCGAGACTTCATCAAGCACGTACAGGATCTGAAGGCCGACTCAAGCTTTAAGGCCGTCCTGCTGCGCATTGATTCACCGGGTGGTGATGCAGTTGCCTCAGATGAATTGCTGGCGGCATTGCTTGATTTGAGCAAGGTAAAGCCGGTGGTGATTTCGATGTCAGATGTAGCGGCCAGTGGCGGTTATTACATGGCTGTGACGGGAGACCGGATTTTTGCTTACCCCGGTACGATCACCGGATCGATCGGTGTCGTCTATGGCCGCCCCAACCTGAAGGGCCTTTACGACAAACTCGGTCTCACCAAAGACGGGATGCAGCGCGGCAAAAATGCCGACATTGACTCTGAGTCCAAGCCCTTGTCCGAGATCGCCCGCAAGAAACTGCGTGAAGGCATCAACGAGAGCTACACCACCTTCGTAGCCAAAGTGGCGGCCGGTCGGAAAGCCACGGTAGAAGAAATTGAAGCATTGGCCCAGGGAAGAGCCTGGATCGCCTCTGACCCCGGTGCCAGGAGATTGACTGATGAACTCGGCGGCATCGACGCGGCGATGGCTGCACTGCTCAAAAAAGCCAATATTGCACCGGATGCCAAGCTGCAACTGGTGCCCTACCCTCCCGCTCAGAATACCTTTGAGCGCTGGTTTAGCGACGAGAAGTTGCTGAGTGCGGCCATGGGCGGCATCATGGGCTTTGAAAAACCTGCGTACGCCGACGAGATCCGCCGGGCGCTGCGCCCTGCTTTGCGTCAGGGCGGGATGTTGCGCTGGATGCCCTATTCCATCGACGTAAAGTAGTTTGGCCTAGAAAGCTGCGGCAGAGCTGATCCCGGCCTGGCCAAGGGCATTTGCCATCTTCTCCAGGGCGGCTTTGTGGATCTGCGATACTCGGCTTTCGTTAATCCCGAGCATGCCGCCGATTTCTTTCATCGTTAGTTCGTTCGAGTAGTAGAGCATGACCACTCGTTGATAACGCTCGGGCAGCGTGTGGAGCGCGTTCTTGAGCAAACCGCGCAGTTCTTCCTTGGCGCAGATGGAATCAGGGTGGTGGTCAGCGCTGGTGGGGAAGTCCGGGGCCGGGAGGTCTTCGCTCTCATGGGTGCGGGTGGAGGCTGAAACAAGGCCAACATTGCGCAGGTCAATCATCATCTGGCGCCAGCGGTCTACATCGACGCCCATTTTGTTGGCAATTTCCTGCTCGGTAGGATTCCGCTGCAGTTCGCTCGCGAGGTCCCTCGTAATGGCTTCTACCTGCTTGTGGCGACGACGCAAATCGCGCGAAGCCCAGTCGAGCTGGCGGAGGCTGTCGAGAATCGCGCCCTTGATTCGGTGCTTGGCATAAGAAGAGAAGGCCACGTTCTTGTCAGTATCGAATTTGGTGGCTGCATCAAAAAGGCCCATGATTCCGGCGTGTATCAAATCGTCCAGGTCAACATGTACAGGAAGATTGTCGTGTACACGAACGGCGATGGCTCGGACGAGTGGGAGGTGTTCCAGAACCACACGGTCCCGGTGAGCGTATAGGCTCTGGTCTGGGTGAACAGCTTCTTCTAGGGCGGTGGTCGCCTCGATCGAATGGGCGAGGGTCTGGAATGAAACTTGGGCAGCGGTCATGATTGAACTCTCCGAACGGGGTTGGGCTTTATCTTCCCGGCTGGAGAAAGTTGCTGCGGCTTCAAATTCAATTTCAACCTGTTGGGCCTCAAGTTGTTGATTCAGGGTGCCGATTACTTCTTTAGTTGGGGGCTTGCGCATTGCTTTGATCCTTTTGCCGGTGCGCCGCGTATTAACCTCTGCGGCGACGCAATATGGAATGCAAGATTCGTGCCGTTCAATGTCGGAAACTTTAGCCCTATTTTGGCGCAATGCGGAAGCCATCTGGAATGCCTCTCAATAGCCATAAACTGTTGTTTTACAAAGACTTAGTGGTTTACCTTAGTCCTTGATCAACATGATTGCCGTTCAGCAAAGTTTTCCACAGCCCCAAAGCGGGAACCAAAGCGGGTTGAATGTTTCATATCGGGAAATTACGTTCCAACTTGAAACCGCTTTGCGAAATAAGCACTTTAGTACCGTAGTTCAACAGCTGACATAAAGCATTATCGAACATTCCTCATGGTTCTAAGTAACTGAAAACAAAAGAATTTTACCTTAGATGGGCTAAGTGGTTGCGCTTAGTTTTTTGACCAGCCAAACACCGGAGAAGATCACCAGCATCGCCCCAAGTTCCTTAAAACCGAAGTCTTCCCGGTAGAACAACCAGCCTAAGGTGACCGCGACGACGGGATTTATATACATATAGATAGAGACGATGGCGAGCGGCAGGTGCTGTAAAGCGTAAAGGTAGGCGCTGTAGGCAACGATCGATCCAAAGATTGCAAGATACACCACTGCTCCCAGAACTCTCGGGCTAAGTTGGACGTTCCAGTCCCCTTGTACTAGGCAGAGGAGGCCCACAGCGATGCCGACACTGGCCTGCTGAATTGCGCCCACCAGAATCGGATTGGTTTTGGCGTTGCGGCGTTTCTGCAGGATCGAGCCGAGCGACCAGGAAACGCAACTCACCTGAAGGATCAGAAATCCTTTCACGGTCTCGCCATTAAAGCCCGAACTGAGCGCCTCAGGCCCCACTAGCCACACAGCGCCGGCAAAACCGATCGCCATCCCGATGAAGGCCTTCGGGTTGATTCTGTCTCCGCCAGGGATCAGCATCTCGACGCCGACAATCCAGAATGGATTGACGGTAATGAATAGGGCAGCCAGGCCGCTAGGAATATGTGTCTCAGCCAGCGTCAGGGCGTAGTTACCAACACCAAGGGTCAGAAGACCGGTGCCAATCGGCCCATAGAGTTCAGCACCCTTTGGCATCGGCCACTTTCGCCACCAGGCAAAGGCGAGAATCAGGGCCCCTGAAAGCAGAAACCGGCTCGCTACCAGCAGGAGCGGTGGAATCCCTTCGAGTGCAATCCGGATTCCGAGATAAGTGGTTCCCCAGAAAAAGCAGACGGCTGCCAGGCTCCACCAGGCGGCCGGCGATGGTTCAGTGCGAGACAAGCACTCAGAGTAGCAAGTACAATCGAGTCTTGATCATTACCGTCACGCTCAATCCCGCAGTGGACCAAAACATTTCGGCCGATCAATTAGTTTTCGAAGACCGCGCCTACATTCTCGACAGCTTTGAGAGTGCGGGGGGGCGCGGCATCAATGCGTCGCGAGTAATTCATTCCTTTGGCGGTAAAACTCTGTCTATCGCCTTTTCGGGTGGTGCCAGCGGTGCGCATTTCGAACAGTTGATGCGCAGCTATGGCTTCCCCAGCGAATTTGTACCAATGAAGAACGCGATCCGCCACAACCTCTCGATTACCGACAAGCAGGGGCTGAGCGTCAAGCTGAATGAGCGCGGCCCGAACCTGGCCGCCTCTGAAGTGAAGGCCATTGAAGAGGCCATCGTGAAGCGTCTGCCCAAGGCCAAGTGGTTGATGCTTTGCGGCAGCGTTCCACCCGGGGTGCCCAATGACTTCTATTCACGCCTGATCGCCGCGGCCAAGGAGCAGGGCGTCAGCACGCTGCTCGATACCGATAGCGACCCGCTGGCCCTCAGCATCGAGGCCGGCCCCACTGTGGTGACACCAAATCAACCCGAGGCTGAGCGGCTGCTGGGCCGGGCGCTCCTGACGCGAAGTCATTTCGTGGAGGCAGCGCAGAGGATTCGCGATATGGGCGCAGAGAATGTGGTGCTGTCGCTGGGCGCACGCGGTGCGGTTGGTTGCACCGAAGATCGTGTGTACGAAGTGATCCCGCCGCGCGTTGATGCGGTGTGCCCAATCGGCGCTGGCGATGCAATGGCGGCTGCCTTTACCTGGGCCATGATGAAGGGCAAAGCGTTTTATGACTCTCTGCGATGGGGCGTGGCGGCGGGTACCGCCTCTGCGATGCTACCCGGCATCAGCTTTGCCAATCTCGAACAGACCAAGGCAATGTACAAACGGGTGGAAGTAAAGCCGATCGCATAAGGATCCGGGTATTGATCTCCCACTGCAGCGACATGTTTACTCCGAGCGGATCAGCGTCAGATTGGATGCCTTGGTTTCATTCGGTCCAACCGTGATCTCGACTCCCTGGCTTGCGTAATTCTTCAGAAAGTCCGGGTCTTGCCAGAGGTCGTCGTCGATACGATCCCAGGCGTAGAGCTTGTATTTTCCCGGCCGCACAGATTTGAACTGAACGCTACCATCGTCTGCGACAACTTGCTTCTGCGGGATCCAATTCGCTTCGAGCGGAATCAAGCTCACTACTGAATCTGGCGCTCGCCTTCCATCGCTATCAGAGACATTCGTGATGATCTTTGCGGCGCTGCAATTCAGCCGAATCTCGAGCCTGATAGAACTTTGAATCTCGAAGTCCTTCATAGGGGCCTCCTCTCCGCCGAGGCTCAGGTTCTGCCAGAAGCACCCATCGGGGGCTGCGGCCTCGAGCGCGTAACGGCCCGGACGCACTGCCTTGTCGAATACGAAAGTACCTGCAGCATCCGGCCGGCTCTCGAAGCGAGCGAAGTCGATGGATTGATGGCGCAAAGTAAGTGCAAGATTCTGAAGCGCGATGCGGGCACCTCCCTCAGCAACGGTGATCTTTCCCGAAATCTGTGGCGCCGGGCCCATCGCGAGTACAACGTTGCTAGTGTCTCCATCCACATTCACAGTTGCCGTGGCATAGGCTTCAGCAGCGCCGGATTGAACGCTGGCAGTCATCTTGTATTGGCCCGGTGGGACCTTGAGATCAAAGTTGTGATCCGGTTGTCTGGTACTTGTGCTGCTGTTGATCCTGTCGGCATCAAAGATTGCCACCGAGACAATAGTCTCTGAGCCTGCATCAACCCCAACCACCTTGCCACTCACATGAACCAATGCCGGTTGCTTGAGCTTGACAACCTGGATATCAACACCCGCCATCACCGTCCCTACATTGAGTTCTACAGGAAGACCTTTCTCGGCATTTACTGCATTTGGGTAGAAGGTGGGGACATAGATCCATTTGGACGCGTCAGAGTCGCCGAATCGGTTGTTCGGCGGCAGCTTTTGATGGAATGCCTGAAGGAAATAACGACCCGGCGACAAATTGGCTATTCGATATTCGCCCGTGTCGTTGGTGATGGAAGTGACATTGAGCGCCACCAAACTCCTTCGTCCATCGCGGTAAACCTGTTTATGGATTCTCACCAGAGCGGCATCCAGCGGGTCTCCATCGGCATCCAGGATGCGCCCGGAGATGACCCCCTGGGGAGGAATGCGGATATCTTTGCCGCTCAGATGCTCATCCTGGCCCAGAGCCACGCGTTGGCTGGCACGCCGCTCGAGAAATCCAGAACGGCTCGCCTTCAGTCGATAGCTGCCACTCGGGAGACCTGTGAACTGAAATAGACCTTCACTGTCTGTTTCAGCAATTAGGTGAACTGCGCTGGATGAAGCATCAAGAATAACGGTTGCCTTGTACACGGGCAATCCTGTAAGGGAGTTGTAGACATGACCTTCGATAGAGCCGCTATAAGCTGGTGTTTGCGCAAAGAAGGCAGCAATCAAAAGGTACTTCACTTAGTCATCATCCTACCGCTGAGGACGAACGCTTGCACGTCGATTTGTTCAGATCCGAGGCAGCCACATGCCCATCGAGGCGCCGAAGATGCCTACACCCATGGCCAGGGTCAGGATCATCAGGCCGCCGGCAACAGCAAGCCTGGCATTTGCGCCGGCTTTTTGTTGCACTCGAAAGTAAACTTCCAGAACGGCGATCGGAATGAGGAATTGCGCGAAGGTGAGGAAGTCCAGGAAAGGCCCGAGAAAGGTTTTGGGATCAAAGCCGACAGGCCCTTTATTTACGATCAGCCAAAAGAGCAAACCCACCCTGAAGAACCAGACTCCGCTCACGGCCAGATACAAACGGATGGCCCAGCGGCGGTGGATTCCAAACTTCCCTGCCATGGCATAACGCGTCGCCATGTAGCTAAATAGCAGAATCGCCAGTGCATTCAAACTTGTCCCGGTATGTTGCACTACCCCGCCGACAACACCGCCCTTTACCCAGATCAAATACAGCCCCGTCAGACTCATGATGCAAGCCGTAACCATGTAGACGCGCCCGCTCCAGCGATGAAATTGCGGCACGCTCGCCCTCACCTGCGGAATCAGTTGCAATGGCCCCGCAATGGTAATCACTGCAGCCAACAAAAGATGTACGGCGAGTGCAGTGTTCCCCATCGTGTTGCCCGGCTCGTAACCGGCTGCTAGAACCTTGTTCCAAAGGGCAAGATCGCCCGCAATGACCCCGCGGCTATAGAAGGCAACAATATAGACGACAAAGATCAACTGCCCTAACACTGCCGCTGCAAACCAGGCAGTTGCGGCATGATCCAACATGAGGGCTGCCTTGTTTTGTTTCGAGATCTGGACTGGATCAGGCTTCATGCGCTTGTCTACGACTTCAATCACGGCATTGTTCCGAGATTCCTGTTCTCAGTGCAGGTCTGCCTTACATTCTCCCAGCCACATCACCTTTTTGAACTGGTCAAAGTCGAGAAAGGTGCCGGTGAGCTTTACCTTTTCTCGTTCGCGCAGTGCGATGGCCCATGCACTTTGGCTCAGCGCCATCACGCAACTGATATCGATTTTGAAGTGAGGATCCAGCGGCCCGGGCTTGATAAGCATGTCGTTTGGTTCGGGGATGTCAAATGCCACCCGGTAGGCGTTGCCGTCTTTCATGACGTACTTCACCCTTCCTGAAACAGTAAAGACGCGGTCCTTATAACGCAGTGGAATCGACTCTGCACTGTCTCTGGTTTGCCGGGCAAGCTCAAGCGAGAGCACGAGGGCTTCTACCTTTCTCGGCTCCTTTGATCCGGTTGCCTTCGCTCCTTGCTCAGCGGCCAGCGTACCTTCATCCCCGCCTTTGACAAGGCCGAGAATGGAGCAAATCTCTTTCTTTGCGTCTTCTGCTTTGGCCAGCGCACCGGCGTTGAGCTTTACCAGCAAGTTGATGGACGCGCCGTCACCCTCGCTCGCCACACTCACCACATAAGGGATCGGTTTGTGCCGCATGCTCTCGCGGTCTTCAAGCAGCATAGTGCCGTTGGCTGCATCTTCGGTAAGGATGTCGAGCTTCTTACCGACTGCGATGCCATGCAATTGCGCAATGGCATCGACAACCGAAAGCTGCGGCACCAACACACTGGATTGATACTTCGTACCCGTCAGGGGATTGCCCGACTTGCTAAAGCGCTCTTCACAACTGGCGCCAAAAACGGTGGCCGACATTACCAAAAGACCCAGAATCAATTTCATAATAGACACAGCTCTCCTATACGGCTTAGGTTAGTACTTCTCTCCTAAGCGGTCAAGGAGAATGCGGATGAATTGATTGGGCTGAAACGGCGGCCTAGAGGCCGAGCGCCTTCTTGCCTGCAGCCATCACTTCGAGAATCTTCTCGACGTCATAGACTGCGCCGCCCCAGGTGCCACCGCTGACATCCTGGAGTGCAGCCCAGAGACGAGTGTCGTTGGGAAGTTGCGGGTCCGGGTGCAGATCATCAGGCATCTCGCGAGTAGCCAGCAATTGATCCCCGCCTTCTACGCCGCCTTCTTCGGTAATCAGGTTGACGCTGCCGGTGAGATCGTTGCGATTGATGTGGATTTCGATCCAGTCGCCGTCGCGCACCTTGCCAATCGGCCCGCCAGACAAGGCTTCTGGCGTCACGTGGCCAATGCAGGCTCCCGTCGAGACACCACTGAATCGAGCGTCGGTAATCACGGCCACATGCTTGCCGAAATCGAGAAACTTGAGAGCACTGGTGAGTTGATAGGTCTCTTCCATGCCACTGCCCAGCGGCCCACGGCAGTTGAGTACCAGAATGTCGCCAGCGTGGATGCCTTCTACACCCTTGGACTTGATCGCGCGGATCGCGTCGGGTTCTGAATGGAATACGCGCGCCCGGCCGCGCTTGCGATAGATGTTATCGGCATCGACAACGCTTGGATCGATCGAAGTGCTCTTGATCACTGCACCACCCGGGGCAAGGTTGCCGTGCGGGAAGCAAACCGTGGCGGTAAGGCCACGCGAGCGGGCTGAGTCTGGCGACATGATGACGTCATCGGGATCAATGCCGTCTCGCTCCTTCAGCAGCTTGCGCAGGTGGTGGCGGCGCTCGCTTTGCTCCCACCAGTCCAGCGATTCACCCATCGTGTGGCCGGTAACGGTAAGCGCACTCAGATCAAGCAGCCCCTGTGCACGCAGATGCAGCATCACTTCAGGCACGCCTCCAGCAAGGAAAACCTGCACAGTGGGATGATTGCGCGGTCCGTTTGGCAACGCATCGACCATGCGCGGAATCTGGCGATGGATATGCGTCCAATCGGCAGGCGTGGGGCGCGTGAGCCCGGCGTGATAGGCGACGGCCGCAAGGTGCATGATTACGTTGGTCGATCCACCAAAGGCAGCAAAGACAGCCATCGCATTCTGCATCGCAGCAGGCGTGAGAACGCTGGTAGTGGTCATGCCCTTGGTGGACTGAAACAGCAGCGCCTTCGCTGAGCGGCGCGCCATGTCAAGCCAGATCGGCGCACCAGACGGAGCCAGTGCCGCATGCGGCAGAGCAAGGCCCAACGCCTCTCCAATTACCTGAGCAGTCGCGGCAGTGCCAAGGAACTGACACCCGCCACCGGGTGAGGCACAAGCGCGGCAGCCCATATCGGCAGCGTGCTCGAGGCTAATGTCGCCGTGGGCGAAGCGCGCCCCAATTGTCTGCACCTTGCCTGTATCTTCACCGTCCTCAGTAGCCAGCGTTACCCCGCCAGGCACCAGGATCGTTGGCAAATTGTGTGTGCCAGCCAGTGCCATCATCATCGCAGGCAAACCCTTGTCGCAGGTGGCCACGCCCAACACTCCCTGGCGCGTCGGCAAACTGCGGATCAGCCGGCGGAAGACCTGCGCCGCATCGTTGCGATAGGGAAGGCTATCGAACATCCCCGTGGTGCCTTGCGTACGGCCATCGCAGGGGTCTGTGACAAAACCTGCAAAAGGCACAGCACGGTGTTTCTTCAGTTCTTCTGCCGCTGCGGTCATGAGCAGGTTCACTTCCCAGTGGCCTGTGTGATAGCCGAGGGCAATGGGGGAACCGTCGGTTGCGCGGATGCCACCGTGTGTGGAAAGCAAGAGGATCTCTTTGCCACCCAGCAGGCGCGGGTCCAGACCCATCCCGGCATTCTGCGTCCAGCCAAAGATGTTTCCAGACGGCTGCTGGATCAGCATCTCCGCCGTCAGTGGCAGCGAGCCTTCAGGGCCTTTCGCTTTCGAAACAACATCAAGAACCGAGCGGTCTTCCGCTTCTAGAATCGTCAACAGGGGGGAGCTAGACATAAAAGGCCATCCTAACGTGAAACCTGATACGATTTCTGCGATGTCACTCACCAGAAGAATTTTTGCTACCTCCGTTGCTGCCGCTTCTTACTCACGCATTCTTGGTGCGAACGACCGTTTACAAGTCGGCTTCGTTGGCTACGGCCTGATCGGTGCCCAGCATGTTTTCGATTTCAAGAATCAACGCGACGTCGACATGGCCGCCATGAGTGACATCTACCAGCCGCGCATGGAACAAGGCATCCAGGCCTGTGGCGGCAAGGCCAAGGGCTACAAGGATTTTCGTAGTCTGCTCGACAACAAAGAAATTCAGGCAGTCGTCGTATCCACCCCCGACCACTGGCACGCCATGATGACGATCCTCGCCTGTGCCGCCGGTAAAGACGTTTATGTTGAAAAGCCAATGACGCTCTTTGTGCGTGAAGGCCGCTGGATGATCAACGCTGCGCGCAAGTACAAGCGTGTAGTGCAGGTGGGAACACAACAACGCAGCGGCAAGCACTACCAGCAGGCCAAACAGTTGATTGCTGATGGAGCCATCGGTAAGGTTCACAGTGTGCGTATGGCCTCTTTCCGTAACATCATGCCCGGTTTTGGCAGGCCTACGGCCGATCAAGTACCGACAGAACTCGACTATGAAATGTGGCTCGGGCCCGCGCCCAAGCGCCCCTACAGCCCACATCGCGCTCTCTACCATTTCCGCTGGTTCTGGGATTATTCCGGCGGCCAGATGACCAATCTCGGCGCGCATCAGATCGACATCCTGCAGTGGTATCTCGGCTTCAAAGGCCCGCAGGCTGTGTATTCCAACGGGGGCCGCTTTGTGCTGGAAGACGATGGGGAAACCCCAGACACGCAGGATGCCGCCTTCACCTATCCGGGCCTCACTTCACTGTGGAGCCATCGTGAAGGCAGCCAGGGCAGTGCAGCCGGTTCAGGCCTTGAGTTCTTCGGCTCCAAGGGCAGCCTCAGCATCGGTCGTGGCGGCTTCCAGATTACCGGCGATGCCAAGCGGCCGCCAGAGAATGCGATTCCTACCTTCCAGGGCCATCCCACCGGTGGTGCCGTGAGAGTAGAAGTGAAGCCCGAAAAGTTCGTCGAGAATCGCAGCGAGAAGGGCTCAAGCCCCGAACAGTTCGACCTGCATGTGCGCAACTTCATCGATTGCGTGAAGACCCGGCAACGCACCGTAGCCGATGTCGAAGATGGCCACCAGACCGCAGTCGCCTGCCATCTCGCCAATCTCTCGCTTCGCCTGGGCCGCAATCTCAAATGGGACCCAATCAAGGAAGAAATCATCGGCGACCGTGAGGCCAACGCGATGCTCGAGCGGCCTTATCGCGAGCCGTGGGCCAAGGCTCTCAAGAGCCTCAATTTGTAAAGAGAATGGCGCGGGCAGCAGCTTCGAATTCATGAAGCTGCCTCGCGAAGTGTTGCTCAAAATAGGCTTTGGCTGCAGCCCCCTTCATCGCATTCAGTGCACGGTACTTGGAAACTTGTGCGCTTAGACGCGAACAGGAATTGCAAGGGTAAGGCAGCTCTAGCCCCAGCTCTACTGCCAGAGCATCGGCTTGCGGCGTGAAATCGGGCTTGCCAAGACTCAGGCCCAGCTTGAAGGCCATCAGGCGTACCCAATGTTCCCGATAGTATTGTCGAGCCAGGATCGGCTTGCCACTGGCTCCATCCACAAGATTTTCCAATCTCTCAAGTGCCCCAAATGAGTCCTTCAGGATTTGCTCTGCCAGCGGGATCCTGCCAAGCTTTAGCGCTGCCTCGATTGTGGTGAAGGCGAGGCGGTCGTTGAAGTAGATCCGGTTGCCCAGATCTCCAGAACGATAGAGATCTACCGGGTTGAAAGTCGGGGCAGGATGGGCAGAAGAGTAGATGATTTTGCCCTCCGATTTTCCTCGCGCGAACCAGCAGACTTCATGCACCTGATCCAGGCCGCCATCCCCTACGGCACACCGGCCAAACCGCACCAGTGTTGGATTTTTACTGGCAGCAAGAGAAAGCTTCGCTGCTGACCAACCACAATAGACCGAGCCATAAGTATCGTCATACGAGCGGACCTTCAGCTCGCCGGCTTCTTCGAATTGCACAAATCCTGTCAGATAGTTGTGATGTACCATCAGCCCTCTGTCTTTGCTTCCAGGCGTCTGATCGGCTGTGCTTACGGCGGTGGAATCCCAGCCTCCGGTTGGGCCGAGCGGATGACTACGACGACGCTGTATCGACGCTGAATCGTTAACCGAGCAGGCGCTGCCAAGAGGCCGGGACAAAGAGAGTCGGCCGAACTTTTTCCGGTCTGCTTCAATTTGAGCCCCCGGCTTGCAGGAGGTCATCAATAACGGCAATAGGATACATGCGAGTCGGAGCATAGCAGGGGCTACAATGTAAGATTAACGCCAGCGTGCTGACTGCAATCTACCCAGGATCCTTTGATCCCATCACCAACGGTCACCTCGATGTGATCGGCCGGGCCTCCCGCCTTGCTGACCGCCTCGTTGTTGGCGTGCTTCTGAATTCCAACAAGAACCCGCTCTTCCCGATCGAAGAACGCGTCGAGATGACTCGTGAAGCTGTGAAAGGCTTTAAGAATATTGAAGTCACTCACTTCGATGGTCTTCTGGTGAGCTTCGCTGAACGGGAATCGGCTCAGATCATTGTGCGCGGCATCCGCGCCATATCCGACTATGAATTCGAATTGCAGATGGCGCTGATGAACCGGCGTCTGAAGCCAGACCTCGAAACCGTATTTCTGATGGCCAGCGAGCAGTACTCATTTGTCAGCTCGCGCATCATCAAAGAAGTCGCCCGTTTGGGCGGCGACATTGGCGGGCTTGTGCCGCCACATGTGGAGTCCCATTTGCGGGCTCGATTTCAAAGGAGTTAAGCACTTACTACAATGCCTGTTGCGCCGCCAACCGAACTAGCCGAGAGAATTTCACGCATCAGCGTGAGCGCCACGATGAAGGTAGCCGCAGACGCCGACCGTCTGCGCCGTGAAGGTCATGACGTTGTCGATTTCAGCGTCGGAGAACCCGACTTTCCCACCCCTGCCAACGTCAAGCAGGCCGCCATTGATGCCATCAACAACAACTTCACCAAATACACTCCGGCTGGAGGCACGGCTGAGCTCAAGGCAGCGATCGTCAAGCGTCACAAGACCGACTACGGCACCGATTACTCTCCTGCTGAATGCGCCGTAACCGTCGGCGGCAAGTACGGTATTTTCACTGTGATCCAGGCGCTGATCAATGAAGGCGACGAAGTGATCATCCCGGTTCCTTACTGGGTAAGCTTTGCCGATATCGTCAACTATGCTGGCGGCAAGGCCGTCTTTGTGGAATCCTCAGAAGCCGATGGTTTCGCCGTTTCAGCCGATGCCATCGCCGCGCATATCACTCCGCGCACCAAGGCCATCATCATCAATTCGCCCTCCAACCCGAGCGGCGCCGTGATCCCCACCTCCGAGCTCAAGAAGATCTACGAGCTGGCCCAGAAAAACGGAATCTGGATCCTGGCAGATGAATGCTATTGCCGCTTCCTATACGAAGGCGAGCCCTTCAGCATGGCATCCCTCCCAGGCGGTAAAGACACCGTGATCGTGATGGGCTCGTTGTCCAAGACCTACGCGATGACCGGCTGGCGCATCGGCTTCCTGCTGGGCCCCAAGTTTGTGATCGATGCCTGTGGCAAGCTGCTGACACACTCAACATCCAACCCGAATTCGATTGCACAAAAGGCGGCTGTTGAAGCTGTCTCCGGCCCCCAGGATTCCATCACCACCATGATGACTGAATTCCTGAAGCGTCGCGACTATACGCTGGCCCGCTTGCGCGCCATCCCGGGCATCACAGCACAAACCCCACAGGGTGCCTTCTACGCTTACCCGAACATTAGCGGCGTGTTGGGCAAGGGCGGTATCAAGACCCCAATGGAATTTGCCTCGCGGCTGCTGGCTGAATCTTTGGTTACCGTGGTGCCCGGTGAAGCCTTTGGTTCACCAGAGCACTTCCGGCTGTCTTACGCCACCTCAATGGAAGAACTGAAGAAGGGCCTCGACCGCATCGAGGAATTCGTCAAGAAACTCGCATGACCATCGGGCCTGGCGCACGCCGTCTAAAAACAACTCGCCACGAAAAGATCTGGGGGACAACAAATTTGTCCCCCATTTTTGCCGCTGCCGATTCGAAGATCGGTGAAGTCTGGTTTGAGGACGAAGAGCGGTTGCCACTGCTCTTCAAGTTCCTGTTTACTTCCGAGCGTCTCTCGATCCAGGTGCACCCCGAAGATACATACGCAGCGGCTCATCATCAGTCACTCGGCAAGACTGAGATGTGGCACGTTCTGCGTGCGGATGAAGGTGGGGAAATCGGCCTTGGATTCAACCAGGCTTTTACTGCCGAAGAAGTTGCCGCCGGGGCGCGTAGCGGTGCGATTGTAGACATGCTGAGCTGGCGCAAGGTAAAGGCTGGCGAGAATTACTTTGTCCCCGCAGGCAAGGTACATGCCATCGGCGCCGGTGTTGCGATTTGTGAGATCCAGCAAAACTCCGATATCACCTACCGTCTCTATGACTATGGGCGTCCTCGCGAACTGCACCTCGACCATGGCATGGCAGTGAGCCATACCGGGCCCTATGACGGGCTCAAGAGCGGCGTCATTGAATGCAAGTACTTCCGCACAGAACGTATGCGTCTCGACGCAGCACTGTCGCTCAGCGGCCCTCGCGCGGTAGTGATGATTCTCGAAGGCAAGGGCAAGATTGCCGGCGAGCCCTACTCAAAGGGCGAAGGATGGCGGCTTTTGCGTAACCTCACAATCGAGCCATCCAAGGCCACCACACTGCTCTACGTTACCTGGCCTGAATGAAGGTGATCTACACCGCCGCTCATGCCGGTGCGGCACAGAATGTGCCCATTGGTGGCGGTGGTGCGATTGCCCGAATGCTCAGCGAGGAATGGACTCGAACCCGGCCTTTCGACCTTGAGGTCTTCCGTCCTGAAGAGCGCGCTGAGGATATCGTTCGGTACACGCAAAGCGAATACACGCGCTTCTGCTTTCGCTTCAGGCGATACTCGACAAATCGAATTCTGCGCGAGGATCCTGCAAATTGTGTGGTGCTGGCAAATGACATCAGTGAAGGCCCCGACTTCGAAGTTCTCGCACGCCACGGCTACCGGGTCTACACAATCTGGCATGTGGATGTGCTGGCTTTTGTGATGCGCATGTATGGACACGGCTGGATTAAACCCGCAACCGCCGCGCGTTGGATGCGCCCGCTTGAGCGATGGCTGCCTGGCCCGCTCGGGCTTGTCTTTGACAACCAGCACAAATGCGTTCGCTACAGCACTGGCCATTTTGTGATGACCGATTCAATGAAGCAGACAATCCTGGCCTGCTACCCGGACACCAGCCCGTCCAAGATTCATGTCACTCCCTGGGGAGCTTCTCCTGTTGAGGGTGTTGGCGTTAAGGGGCTGCCCAGTATTCTTACCCTGAGCCGCATCTCGCCAGAAAAAGGCCAGCATCGCTTACTCAACGCACTCAAAGGCTACAAGGGCAAGGCAAGGGTGGTGATTGCTGGAGAGGCTGCGTTTATGGGAGGAGAAGCCTATCTTGCCAAGCTACAACGAATAGCGAAGGGCCTGCAAAACCTGGACGTGAGTTTTACCGGCCACCTCAGCGGACAGGCCAAACTGGATGCTTTTGCCAGCGCAGAGCTATATGTCTTTCCTTCGCTCTCTGAGAGCTATGGCCTCACTCTACTCGAAGCGCTGTCGCACGGTGTGCCTGTGATTGCCTGGGATCATGACGGTGCCAGGGCAATTGTTCAGCCTGATTTCGGACTGCTTGTGAGCAGTGAGCAGGAACTCCTGGCTGCCATTGAAACGTTGCTTGGAGACCCGGAGCGCCGCGAGCGGATGGGAGAAGCAGGCAGGGCCTATGCAGCCGCCCGGCCGTTCTCAAAAGCTGCCGGGCAGCTTGCTAGCGTCCTGCTTTCAGCTGCCACTCCTCGTTGAAGAAATCTGCCCACAGGATCTTGCCCGGGCGCACAGGGCCGGGTGCCTCGTCCAGGCCTACAAGAGCGGCATCCGGTAAACGCGGAGTTTGCTGCGAGTTAGTAGCATTAGAATCTTCGCGCATCGTGTGCCCGCTGTTGAGCACAATGTAGCGCTTGGGGTTCAACGGATTCGGGTAAACCATTACAGGCATGCATTGAGCCGCATCGCAGGCGGTCTTGCCAATGGCGAGCCGCGAAGCATTCCACTCCAGCGGTAACTTGCCGAGGATCCTTGCGATGATGCTGTTGCTCTTGGGGTCGCCCCAAAGCACCAGATTGGACGAGGCGATATCAGCATCGGTGATCTCGCTGTCCTTCTTCACACGGGCATCGCCGCGAAAGAGCGCGCGCCAGGTGCGAATGGCTCGTTCGCTCTCTGCCTTTACCCAGCTTCCACCCGCACTGTGCATCGCTTCACCCGAGGGCAACACCATCACGAAACTCGAAAGGAAAGCATCGTCAATCGGGCCTTGCAGCCCGGGGCTTTTGTGCAGCCCGCCGGTGCTGCTGGAAAGCTGCCAGCTGCCCTTCACCTTTGAAAAGCTGCCCCGCAAGCTTCGATCGGTAAGCGGCTGAATTGCAGCGGCGCGCTGTCCGTCGATTCGAACAGTGGGGTTGCGATCCAGCGAATGCCGCCAGCCGCCTGCACCAAAGTCGATGCTGAAAGCAGAGACATTGGCTGTGTCGATATGGATGTCGCCGTTGTCCTGAATCTGTGCGTTGATGCGAGCTTTCTCCCAATGTTCGTCAAGCCCATCCAACACGATCCAGCGCATGCGGTTGTAGCGAAGAGTGTAGGTGGTGAAGCGAATGCTCGAGGGATAGGCATCGCGACCGGTCTTGGCAATCGCAGCAAGACGGGCTTCGATTTCGGGCTTGGAGTCGGGATGATACTTGTGTTCCGTCTTGGGACCGATTACGTGTGCGAGCGAAAGGCCCTCTTTAGTCAGATAACGGCCCATGATCTGGGCGGCCTGAATCTGTTTGTCGATCTCGCCGGAATAGGCAACCAGCGGAAGGTTGTAAAAGTTGGCCGCGTATTCTGTAGCGTCATACCAGCGCCAGAGCTTCTGCTCGTACCAGGGGCGCACATCGCCTTTCTTTTCGAGGTTCTGATATTCCTTTGTCTCGGCAAAGCCTGCGCCCGGGGCGGCGCCGGCAAACTGGTCTGCGTAGTGTGCGGCGATGTGCCAGGTAGAGGCCCCACCCATCGAGAAGCCGCGCACAAAGATGCGATCGGTATCGATACGGTAATGCTTCTTTGCGGCTTCCAGGCCTTCCAATACATCTACTTCACCGGCAAACTTGGTGGCGTTGCAGTAGCGGCCATAGACATGAAGCATGATTGCATCGGGAGGGGCGAACTCGCCAGGCCTGGTCATGCGATCCGTCAGAAAATTCACTTCACTTCGAACATCACTGCGCCCGGCAAACCAGGTATCGAGGCGCCAGGGTTTGGCATCGGTAGCCCGCCAGCCTGCGGGAATTACGAGCCCATAGGGCTGCACGCTGCCATCGATCCTTGAGACATAACCTCGTACGATCAAACCAGTGTCTGTCGTCCACGGTGACTGGCCATTGGCCAACTGGCGGGCCCGCAGCAAACCTTCGTCGAGCAGGCGTAAAGCCTTGGTGCCCTCATCGGCTTTGAAGAATTCGTTGTAGGTGAGGGCATAGCGCACGGCCTCACGAAAGATCAGCACATCGGGCAGCAGAGGATGCTTCGTGATGGGCTCAATGTTCTGGTTGAGTTCTTTAAGTTTCGCCTCAAGCTTTTCTTTCACTTCTGGAGGAATGGCAACGCCTGGAGGCGGCAGAGGCTTGGGGCCCTGTGCAATGGCAATCGACGCAACAGCGAGTAGGCAGAGAGGTCTCATGGTTTCTTCTTTTCGTGTTCTTGCCGCAGGTAGAAGGGGTCATCCATGCGGGGTCCGGGGATGGGGTCGCGAGGCTCTTTGGCGCGCGCGGGGTCGAAGATTTCGGGGTTGGCCGGCTTCAACTGAAAGGGAGTCATGTCAGGGCTCAACGCAAAGCAGTCAGACAGATCCTGAGCAGCATGATCGTAGAGGTTGAGTGAGGGGATTTGCAAGAGCCGGAAGACAGTCTTGAGTAGACCAGGGAAGCTGCTATTCACCCGGGATACGTAGTTTTGCTTGATGTAAGGCCCAATCGCCATAAAGACTGTACGGTGTGAATCGATATGGTCGACGCCGCCTTGCGAATCGTCTTCAGTAACAAAGATCGACATATTTTCCCAGTATTTGGTGTGTGACAGAAAGTCGACGATGCGGCCCAGTGCGTAGTCGTTGTCGGCCATGTAGCTGGCCGGCACAGGGTATCCGTCTTCGCGCCGCGGCTTGGCGCCGTGGTCGTTCGGCAGATGAATGAAGATCAACCGGGGAAGCGTTTCGTTGCCATCGACGAAGCGCTGCTTCACATCCTTGATGAACTGGTCGGCACGGAACTGATCGGGGATGTTGGTGTTGTAGTTGGGATAGTCGCGTGCTGTGTTGCGATAGAGCGCGTCTGGCATCGGGATGTTTGTTAGATATCTTGCACCGGTAGGCTTGAGGCCCGTGCCTTCGTCAGCGCCAGCCAGCTCAAAGCCTTCGCCATAGTTGCGGAAGCTGATCTTGTTGCGCTCAAGGTGTTGCCAGAGGGCACCGCCTTCCAGTTGTTCTTCAGGATGGACGCTTGAATTGCTTCCTGGAAAAAGCAGGCGGCCCGGGGCCGTTGCCGATAAACGAAAGTCCTTTTGGCCGCCGTAGCTGGCCATCAGCGTAGATTCTGTGAAAGCATTCGGGTAGCTACCTACAATCCAGTGATGACCATCGACACTCACTTCACTATCGGCATAGAAGTTGTCGCTGATCGAGAAGCGCTGGGCAAGGGCAATATGATTTGGGCTGATCACCTGACCCTTGGCGCTGATGCGGGGCTTGAGTGCATTGCGTTCCGCCTGTACAATCGCAAAACGGCCAAAACGAGCCAGCAGCCAGGCACCGCGAATGTCTCCATTGCCTGCTTTTTCCAAATCGCCGAAGACTTCATCGAAGGTGCGGTTTTCCTTGACGATGATAACCACATGCTTCACACCAGCCGGAAGAGGCCCGGGCGCATCGGCGCTCTCGATGAAGCCATTGTTCTTGTAGACAGTCTGCGTCATGCTGGCGAGCTCAGCGTCAGACGGCAGGTCGAAGATCTGCACTGCGCCGCGCCGCAATTCCGCCTGGAAGCTACGCTCGAAGGCTACCGTGCTGGTGGCGTTGGGGCCGGTGCCAAAGCCTTTGGCGGCCACCGCATAAACTTTGTTGCCACTGAGCGTAAGGTCTGTCGGGAACCAGGCACTGGGGATATGGCCCACGACTCGACGAGCTTGTGGGTCGATCACTCCAATCGCATTGATGCCAGCCTCAGCCACCAGCAAGCGCCGCGTGGGCTCATGCCAGGTGAGGCCGATCGGCAGAACCCCGCGGAGTGATTCCAGCTTGGGAATGCGAATGTTGATGTCTTCAATGCGTTCCAGTTTGCGAGCGTCGATGACTGTGATGGAATCGTTGTGACCATTAGCGACGAAGATGCGGTCCGGCGTAGCGACAACGCCACTCGGTGAGCTTCCACCCAGGCTCTGTGCCCCAAATGGCAAGCCTGTACGGATGAACTTGATCAGTTTGGCTTGCCCCGCAGTCGCCACATCAACGACAGCGAGTGAATTCGAATCTTCGCGGTTGGGGTCTCCCAGTGGCGCTACTTTCACTTTGCCCTCGCCAGTTTCACGCTCCACTCCTTCTGCAGATTCCTTCGAAGGGAAGCCGAATGCCGGAAACGGGATGCCCGTCTCGATGGGCCGCTTGGGGTCTGCCCCCGGCAAAGACTTGTACTCGAACATTCCCAGGTTGGTCACATAAAGACGACGCTGGTCTGGAGAGAGTGCGATAGCGAAAGGCAGGCGGCCCACTTTCACACTCTGCAGCAAGCGGCGCTTGGAAGTGTCGAAGATGGCTACGCGAAAGTTTGCCTGGTCAACGACATAGAGCAGGTGCCGCTTGGCGTCAAAAGCCAGATCGGCGCTGTAGCTGTCGCGAAATTCGCCCTGGTTGAGTTCCAGCTTGAACTGAGTCTTGCCATTGTCGGCATCGAGGCGGCGCACCACGCCCGAATTGCCTTCTGAGACAAAAAGGCCAGTATCGCCTTCAAAAGCCATACCCTGAAAAACGCTGTGAAAGCCTTCTTCTTCCGGCTCTTCATCCGGCTCGACGCGCACCTTCTTGCCGCGAATGGTTCGTGTTCGCCAGAACTGGCCATCGCGCTTGACCACCGTAAGTGAGTAGCGGTTCGGCCCACCATCGGCTGAGACGATCATGTCGGCTTTGGCGTTGACGGCGATGCCAAACGGACCGGGCCCGGTGAGGTGAGTCTGCCCGTAAGGGGTGACGAATCTCCCCCCCGGCAGAATCGTTTGCGCACCCGGCCGGCGAGCCGCAGTTTCCGTTCCCGCGGGGGTCTTAAAGTCTGCGGCTTGCAGCAAAGCGAGACATAAAAAACAAAGAGACATCAAAGGTACTCTAACTAGTAGCCAGCCTGCGGCGCAAATGGAAAGCATAATCAACCGTCGCGACTTTCTGGAAATTTGGGGAGGAACCGGAACTTTGATCGGAATAGATTCTCGTTATGAGTCGGGGCCTTTGTTCGTCCTGCATCAATTTTTACTCGAAAATGGCCAACAATTGGGACGATTGCACACATATCTGAAAGACGCACTCCTGCCCGCATTGGCAAGAGAAGCCGGCGGAGCCCAAATTGTTCTTGAGGCAACCGTTGCAGCACATCAGCCGCAAGTGATTTTTCTGCAGGAGTTTCGCGATGTCGCAGCCTGGCGGGAGACCGGCCTGAAGCTCAAACAGGACGTTACACTCCTCGAGGCCAATTCGACGTGGGACCGGCAAGGACCCTATCTGTCGCATTCGCTAAGTTTGCTTGCCGCGACAGACTACTGCCCGCCAATAGTCGCAAGTTCAGAGACCCCTCGTATCTTTGAGATGCGAGTCTATCAGGCACCGAGTGAGTGGCAGATGAACGGAGTGCACGAGCGCTTTGCCGGCCCGGAGATTCCGGTCTTTCACAAATGCGGCATTCACCCGATCCTTTATGCCAGCACGATTGCCGGGCCACAGATGCCCAACCTCACCTATCTGACCCCCTTCGACAGTTTGGCCGCACGTGAGGCCGCCTGGACTCGTTTTCAGGCGGACCCGGAATGGCACCGCGTGCGGCAGGAATCCATCGACAACCACGGCTATACGCCGCGAATCATCACAATCTCTCTGTTTAAGGCTGCGGCGTACTCACCGGTGAAGTAAAGGCTGGCGTTGAGCCCGGAATCAGCGCCTTTGCGATTGCGAGCTCATAAGCGGCGTAGGCGCGGAAGTAGTCGGCGAGGGCATTGGCTTCGCGGATCGCAGATTCGGCCGTAGCCTGTTCGCGCTGGTTCAGCACAAAGAGCGTGCTGTCGCCCAGCTCAAAGCGGAGCCGCTCGGCATCTTCCACCTTTCTCGTGATATCCAGTTCTTCAGAAACTACTCTTGACCGCTCAAAGGCAGCCTTGACAGCCGAAGCTGCATCTCGAACGTCGGCCGTCACCTGATCGCGCTGGAAGCGTTCCCGCTGCTCGATCTGGCCGAGCCTAGCCTCTGCGTTCTGGAGGCGACTGGTGGCCTGTCGCCGTTGCAAGGGAAGGTCAAAAATCAGGCCAACCCGCAAGTCATTCGGGCCGCGCTTGACGCTGCCATCGCCCGCTTCACGGTAGTACTCGGCAAAGAGGTCGATATTGGGCTTACGCTGATTTTCAGCCAGCCTCTTGTCGATGTTGACCTGGTTGCGCTGAAAGAGGAAGCGCAGCACTTCCGGCCGACGGCTGAGTGCGGCGTTCATGTCATCGAGCATCTGGGCTTCAGAAATGGCGGCAGGATCGGGGAATCCGGGGATCAGTTTTTCCGGCTCAGCTACCAGTGGCTGGCCGTTGTCGTCACGAAGGAAGAGACTCAATTCGATGGAAGCGTTTTCAAGGCTTCGGCGGGCTTCAACGACATTGTTCTGCCGCTGCAGCACAATGCGCTGGTTGTCGAGCTGTTCAAACTGCGGCAGGGCACCTATGCGGACAGCCTCGGCCAAAATGACATCGCGACCGAGAGCCACATCGAGGAGCGTATTGGCGATCAGTAGGCGCCGCCCCGCAGCAACCCAATCCCAGTAGCGGCGAGTTGCCGTCTGCAGGATGGTGAGCCGCTGCTGATCGATGGATAGATCGGCGAGGCGAAGCCCAATGCGGGCCTTGCCCAGATCGGCACGGCGACCGTCAATCTCCCGGTCACGCGCCAGCGGGACCCTTATGCCCGCCCGGTATTGTCCCGCCTCGTTGGTGACAGCCTTGCCGTCATAGTCGGGATAACGGCCATGGCTGATTCCGTATCCGCTATAGAGGGTCGATCCCCACACCTGGGTGGGCTGCTCGAGTGAGATCTCGAAGCGCTCGTTTTGATAGAAGCCGAAGTTCTGGGTATCAAAACGGCTTCGCAGTGAGAGGTCGAAGCGGCCTTCCTGATTGAGCAGGTCGGCCTGAGCCAGCGGTCTTTCAAGCAAGGCTGCCCGCAGGGGCGGAAAGTTCTTATTTACCGTGGCTAGCAGCTGTTCCAGCGTGAGCATAGCCGGCACGATCTGCGCCTTGCTGGTGGAGAGGCGGTTGGAAAGCGGTTTGGGTGCCGGAAGTCGAAACTGCTGCTGCGCCTCAAGCATGAGGGTTGAGATCAGTAGCGCGGCACAAAGCGGTTTCACTTCTTCTTGCCGCCTTCCTTGCCGCCTGTTTCCATTTGCGGATTAACGGTGGGCGGGAAGCCATTGAATTGCCGCCAGAGTTCG
Organism: Bryobacter sp.; assembly: GCA_022843625.1. GTDB lineage: Bacteria > Acidobacteriota > Terriglobia > Bryobacterales > Bryobacteraceae > Bryobacter. The sequence continues at coordinate 50,321 of JALHNH010000042.1, forward strand.
TAACCGAGGCTGACCTGATTCAGAAGCACCCAGCCATTGGTGCGTACTCCTTGCCGGAGATAGCGTGTTGATGGCCAGGGTTCACTCTTTGGGTCTGGCTCGACCAGGATGCGGAATTTGCCTTGACCATTGTCGGTAGAGTCAACAAGCATGACGCGGCCTCCAAAAGTTCCGACAGCGACCGAGGGCCAACCCGTGAACTGGATGGCTGGCCAGCCTTCAAACTGCAGTCGCACCGGATCGCCGGCGTGGATGAGCGGGACGTCGTTGCCATCCATGTATAGTTCAACGACCAGATTGACAGTTTCAGGCACAAAGGATGCAATTGAGTCTCCTGCCTTGAGAAGCTCTCCACCAGGTTGGGAGAGCAGCCGAAGAACTGTTCCGTTGCGTGGGGCCCTCACCGTCTGAGTTTGCTGCCTGGATACACGCACCTCGACACGCTGCATCTCAGCCGCAGAGTTGGCTACATCGGACTTGCCTGCGGCTAGCGTCGCATTGGCTGTAGCAATTGAGTTCTGAAAATCGGTTTCAATCTTCTGGTAGTCTGCATCGCGAGCCAGCTTCTCATTGATCGAGGCCTGCAGGCTGGCCTTGGCGCGATCCACATCGGCCTCGGAGCTGGCGTTGGCCTGGATCTGCTGTTCATACTGGCGTTGTGAAAATAAGCCACTCGCGAGACCGATCTTTACGCGATCGAGATTCAGTTTATTGGCGGTAAAGACTGCTTCAGCAGAGATAAGAGAATTCTGGGCAGCCTTGATGTTATCTTCGGCAACCTTGATGCGGCTGCGGGCACTTTCAAGCGCGTTTCGGCGCGACAGCTCGATTTGATGCAGGGCTACTTCCTGCGCAGTTACTCGGCTCTTGGCCTGATCTACGCGCATCGCGATCAGGTTGCGCTCTTCTTTCAGACGCTCAAGGATGAGCGGATCGTTGTCGGCTACTTCGGCGATCAGATCACCAGCTTTTACTTTGGTTCCTTCAATGACATAGTACTTGGTGACACGACCTTCGACGGCTGTATCGATGGTCTGTTGACGTTCAAAGGGGGTGGTACCGACAACGGTGCCAACACCGGATACGTTTTGTACCCAGGGGGCAAAGATCAAGGCTGGTACGCCGATGATGAAGACACCCATGAGGCTCCAGGCCAACAGTCTCGCCCCGCCGGAGGTACCCACTTTGGACAAGGCTGAAAGTTGAAAATCGATGTCGGGTTTCATTGCTTGTTGTTCCTCTGTCCGCCTTCGAGCTCATAGGTTTGAAGGCAGTGCTTCAAAACGGATTCAGACCGGCTCACGACGATCAAAGTCCAGGGGTTTTCTTTGGAGATCAGCCGTTGCATCAATATGTCCTGGCCGGGCCCGTCTTCCATACGGTCGAGGATTTCGTCAAGGATAAGCACACGCGGATTGAGTACCATGGCTCTGGCGAGCATCAGGCGGTAGGATTGCCCTGGAGTGAGGGGCTGACCACCGGTAGTAAGCTGGGTTTGCAGACCATCCGGCAGACTCTCGACAGTTTCGAGCAAATTCACCGTCGCAAGGCACTTTCTAAGTTCTACCGAACTTAGATTGTCTAGCCCCAGACGGATATTGTCTTCAATGGTGCCATGGAAGATCTCAATGCCGCGGACAAGGGCGATTTGTCCGCGCAGGTCGTAAAGCTTCAGGTTGCGGTAGTCGCTTTGCTCAAAGAGCAGCGTACCGCTGTCTGGTTCGCGGAAGCCGTAAATGAGATCGATGAGTGAACTCTTGCCGGAACCTGTGCAGCCGGTAATGCCAAATCGTGCTCCAGCCGGGATAACCAGATTGAGGTTGTCGATGATGGGATTGCCGGCCCGATGTCCGAATGTCACCTGACGCAGCTCAATGGCTGCACCATTACCTGCCATCACGGATTCAGCGCCAGAGGGTTCCATTGGAAGGTCGGTGAGATAACCCAGCTTGTCCACAGCAGCAAGAAGGTCGTAGTAGGTCTCAAGCTGTTTTCCAAATTTCGAAAAGCTGCTGAGCGATGCTGCGACCACAAGTTCTGCGGCAACAAGTTGACCGAGGGTCAACTGGCGTTCCATAACCAGCCAGCCACCAGCACCGAGTACTGCTGCTGTGCCAAAAGCCTGCATGGCCTGCGAGCCCACTACCTGACGCAGCAGGATGCGCCAATGCGCCCTGCGGTACTTCACGTAATCGCTCACCATCTGATTACTGCGCGAAAGAGCAAAGCTGGCACCCGGACGGGATTTGAATGTTGCTGGGTGGCGGGCAAGCTCTTGAAGCCAGGCGGCAAGAGCGTATTTCGCCTTGCTCTCTTGTATCGCTGTCTTGACCGCGCCAAAACCGAGAGGGAAGAGCACAACCGCAACGCTTAAGAGCAACAACACCGCGAAAATTAGGAGTACCGGATGGTAAACGGCAAGCAGAATCATGCCAATCAGGGTGGTCATCAGAACTTCGAGACCTTCCACCAGCAGGCTGGCACCACCCTTTTGGAGAGTTACTACTTCGAAGAAGCGGTTGACCAGTTCGGGACCATGATCGTCGTCATAGGCCTGAATTCGCACTCTAAGCAGCCGCTCTATCGAATCTGTAGAGACCCTTACAAAGATGCGGCGTTGCATCACTTCCACTACGTGGCTGCGTAGAACTTTCAGGATGGCTGCAAACCCCAGGCCAAGCAGCACAAGAAGGGCGAGGACGAGCAATGGCTGGAGAAGGGTTCCAAACGCAATGGTGTTCACCAGAGATTGAGTGGCGATAGGAACGACCAGCGAGAGGAGGCCGATGGCTACCGAGTAGATGACAACTACCCAGATGTCAGTTGTCTCAGCCTCCATCCAGCCATAAAGTCTTGAGGTAGGAGTCGGATGAGGATGCCCTGCGGAGTTTGAGTGTGCTTGAGCCATGGTTGAAAGTGATTCTTCAGTCCCTTAACAGTCGGCTAGTTCTAGACCATACATGCATATATTTTAACATGCACTTGGATGAATTTGAAGATTTCGTGTATATACTATCGATAAGAAAGAGTCTAGTAGATATGCCTTGGCGTGCTTTTTTGACCAAAGAGATGGCTGAATTTCTTGGGGTGCTCGCGCATCCGCACCGGGTGCGGATTGTGCAGGAGTTGCGAAACGGGGAAATGGATGTCAACGGTTTACAGGCCATTCTAGAGATCAGTCATTCTCGAGTTTCTCAACATTTGTCTGTGTTGAGGGCCCACAGGATTGTAGTGGAGCGTCGCGATGGTCGCCATGTGTTTTATCGTCTCGTAAATGCAAAGCTGGCCCATTGGCTTGCTGAAGGACTGGAATTCCTTCAGACAGAATCTGCGCATCAATCGGAAGTCAAAGAAGCTCTTCGTAAATCTCGTTCCCTGTGGTCTGATCCCCTGCATGCTCAGGAATTGATCGATAAAGAGAAAGCCAAAACAGTCGCGAGCGACGCTCCCCACTAGTTTTTCTCTTTTTCAAGCATGTCGTAGGCTTCCCGTTTGTTCAAGCCCGCTTGCTTTGCCGCCTGCTTGATGGCCTCCATCCTGGATTGCCCCGCGGCGGTAAGGGAGTTTACTAACTCTTTAAGATTCTTTGGATTAGCCAATTCGGCTTTGTTCTGTAAAGCTTCAGCGCGATCAATCACCAGGGTAAATTCTCCCTTTACAGAAGGCCTTTGCTTCAGCTTCTGATAGATCTCAGATGCTGTTCCGCGAAGGATTTCTTCATGAATTTTGGTGAGTTCCCGGCAGGCAGCTATCCGGCGCGTGGGCCATAATTTGGCAATCTCGTCCATTGATTCGAGAATCCGGTGCGGGGATTCAAAGCAAACCAGAGTAGCTTCGAGATCCGCCCATTTTTCCAGAAGTTTTTGCCTGGCCATGGACTTGTGGGGCAAAAATCCAATGAACGCAAATTGATCTGTGGGTAGGCCGGCCACCGAAAGTGCGCTCAATACGGCACTGGCACCGGGAATGGGGCTTACGGCAATCCCCGCTTCAATCGCGGCTTCAACTAATCTGTAGCCGGGATCTGAAATCAGCGGGGTACCAGCGTCCGAAATCAGAGCAACGTCTTCTCCCTGCAATAGCCGGGCGACCAGCTCATGACATCGCTGGCTCTCATTGTGTTCATGCAGGCTGAGAAGGGGCCGATGGGCTCCGGCGGCTGACATCAACTTGGAAGATTGACGCGTATCTTCGCAAGCCACTACTCCGGCTGTTTGCAAAATTCTCTGCGCGCGGATCGAAAGATCCTCAAGATTGCCAATAGGCGTGCCAACAACATAAAGAACTCCAGCCACCTGACGATAATATCGAACGAGAGGCTGGATCGCGCACTTTTGGATTCGTGCCAACTTGTGAGAGTATTACTTGAGTAATATATCGACGACGCTTAGCATGGAATATTAAGCCTGATGGAAAACCTCGTCCAATCCCCTTCCCACTATGTTTGGGAAGTTGCTGGCAAACCAATATCGATCCACCTTGACTTTAATGTCGTGGACAGGCTCGCCATGGATGTAATGCGAGGATTTGGCGCAGTTCCCAAGCGTGGAGCTGAAGTGGGTGGATTACTTCTGGGTTCGATCGAAAAGGCCGGCAGCCTTGTGGTTCGGATCGAAGATTTTGTACCTGTCACCTGTGACTATCTGCGCGGCCCCTCCTACCTTCTGACAGAGAAGGACGAGGCCAAATTTCGCGAAGCGGTAGAACGGGCTAAAAATGCCAGTGGCAATGAGCCAAGACTCGTCGGGATTTACCGCAGCCATACGAGAGAGGCGCTTGGCCTGGCCGACGAGGACCTGGAGCGATTCAGCGCATATTGTAGCGATCCAGACCAGATCATCCTTCTGGTAAGGCCTTTTGCGACCAGAACCAGCGTCGGAGCGTTTTTCTTCCAGGAGAATGGCAGTTTTCGCCGCGAATCTTCGTATCAGGAATTTCCTTTCAAGCGCAGAGATTTGGGCGGTGGGGCATCAACGCCTGCGCGAAGTTTTGCATCGGAGTTGCCGGCCTTGGGATCTGTTTCAGACGAGCAGCCAGGCCCGGATCTTCGAGAGTGGGTTAAGACCCGTGGTGGCGATAGCAAACAGAGTGCACCAAAAGTGGAGAAGGTGCAGAAGGAGTCCGTTTCCCCTCCGGCACAATTCCGTAGCAGATGGGTTTGGATTCCACTCTCGTTTGTGTTTTTGATTGTGGGTATCGTAGTTGGGTTTCAGTCTGCCCTGATGTTGAACAAGGGCGAACTTCAGAGGGCGGCGACAAATACGATTGCACTTGAGTTGTCGGCCAAGATAGAGAACGGCAAGATCGTGGTGCGGTGGGATCGTGCCTCTACCGCCATCCACGATGCCCTGAATGGTTCTCTACGCATCATGGATGGCGAATATTCCAAGGTTGTGAATCTGGATTCCCGTCAGCTGCAGAACGGTAGTGTGATTTATATGAATGCCGAAAACAAGGTGAGTTTCCGGTTGGAAGTCACTACACGGCAGAAAACCACGATCACTGAAACCGTTGATTACATCCCGTCCAAGCCCTAGTCTTCGGGATCATCTTCGTCGGCATGAATCCGGATCAGGATTTTTTCCCCATTTTTGAGATCCATTTCGACTAGTGCCCCTGGGGGTATCTGACCTTTGTTGATCACCCCTGCCAATGGTTGCAGCACGAAGCGCTGTATGGTGCGCTTGAGTTCTCTGGCCCCATATTCGATGCTGGTGCCCTTGTCGAGCAGGAATCGCTTCAGCTTGGCTGTGACTTCGAGCTCAAACGAGCGCGCACCCATTCTTAGGTCCACATGGTGCTGGATATTGTCGATTTGCAGATTCAGGATTTGCGTGAGTGCCTTATCGTCGAGCGGTTGATAGGCAATAGTCGCATCGATCCGGTTCATGAATTCTGGTGAGAATTTTTTCTTGGCCGCAGCCAGGCCGATCGATTCCAGTCGCCTGGCACCCGGCCCTTTGGCTTCGTTTGTTGCGGTCAGGCTAAAGCCCATCGTGGGAACCAGCTCTTTCTGCATTTTGTCGGCACCAAGATTACTCGTCATGAAAATCATGGTGCGCTCGAGGTTGACAAGATTGTTGTCACCGAGTCGCAGAATGCCACGATCAAGGATGCCAAGCAACATGCGCATCATGGAAGGCGCAGCCTTTTCGATTTCGTCGAAGAGCAAGATAGAAAGGGCAGACTTCTCGCTTGAGACTGAATTGATGCGGGCCTGAGACAGCAGGGGTTGGGTCTCGCGATGGCCCAGGTAGCCGGGCGGAGCACCCACTAATTTGGCCACTTCGTGATCCATTTGATATTCGCCACAGTCGATGCGCAAGACATGGCGATTGCTGCCATGCAGCGTCTCAGCCAATGCTTCGACCGAACGGGTCTTGCCGGTGCCGGTGGGCCCAAGCAAAAGAAAAACGCCTGACGGGCGGCCTTCTGGCGACAAACCTGCCTCAAACATTTCAACAAATGGCAGTATCTGTTTTGCCACACCGGGTTGCCCAACGAGCAACCGCTCGAACTCAATTGCGAGTCCACCGTCGAACGTATTTCTACGGTTGTTATTTCCTGATCCAAAGGTAGCCATGGAGATTCACCTCGGCAGCCAGCATGACGAGGCCAGGAGTCTAGTTTGGTGCTGCCAGGCACACCTATATGGGATGCCTGAAGAACAAGTGATTATGAATCAGCGGTTTAGAAACGAGGAAAAAAACGGATCCAATGCGCAAATCGCTGTGAACGCAATTTGTGCCTGGCCCGGACCTACTTGTGACGGTAAGTGATACGACCTTTTGTGAGGTCGTATGGAGAGAGCTCCAAAGTTACGCGGTCGCCTGCGAGTACACGGATACGATTCTGTCGAAGCTTGCCTGCCAGATGCGCGAGCACCATGCGCTCCTGGTCGAGTTGTACGCTGAATTTACCGTCCGGCAGTTTTTCGATCACCACGCCGGTTACTTCTATTGAATCTTCCTTACTCATCAGTCTCCTTAATCAAGATGG
>JALHNH010000043.1 GCA_022843625.1 Bryobacter sp.
GTAGGCACAAAGCCGACCCAACATATCGTACTGGTGGGAGACTTCGATCCATCGAAGCCGTGCATCTTCGCCCGATTCGCTGAAGAAGCCTACACCCCCACGAGGCAAGCGGTCATCTGTGAAAACATCGACAACCTGACCCTGGATCGTGGTCACAAAATCACTTCCGCGTACATCCACTCGCACCCGGTAAATCGTATCGAGACGAGCCTGTATGGGCAGGGGAATCGACTTCCGAGTTCCTATCCGCCCATCAATAACCGAATAGCGAACCAGTTCCACGGTGGGAAGCGGACCGCCGCGCGTTACTTCTAGACGTGCTGCGTAGTAGTTCTTTACATCGGCGGCTCGAAAGACCCACGATAGGGCCTTTCGCTCAATTGCCCCTAAGAATTCGAAGCGGTAATCCTCAAGGCCTAGGGAGGGAGTGTAGAGCGCCAGCTTCCGAGGGCGAATGAATCCAGCCGGATCGTAGCTCCAACCCTTAGACCACTCTCCTACACCGGACCATTCCCCTAGCCCCTGTCTAAAGTCGTCTGATAGCTCAACCGCAGCCCGGCGCTGGATGTTCTGCTTCAGTTCATCGATAGAGTCACCTTTGAATGACGCATTCAGCAAGCCGCTCACATTAGGCACCATTGAAGCGATCCGGCCCTTCGCTCCTACTTGTGCTGAAGGCGAATCGGCAAACCAGATCAGGCCGATGATCAGCGGCACCGCCAGAGCAATCCAGCGAAGGTCGTTTGGAGCATCATGCCATCGCTGCTGAACAGCTTGCCAACTGACCCGATAGCTACTGTTGGAGAAAGGACTCAACGCCGCAAAGGGGGAATGAGCAATCCGCGCAGGCAGAATGCGCAATTCGAGTTGTGGCTTTAGAACAGGGATCTGCTTTGGCTCAATACGCTCACACATGCGCACATCTATCGAGCCAGAAATAGCTTGGAGTTTTAGACTGAACTGTCGGGAAGCCCGAAAGGCATTTGAAACCACTGATAGGCTCGAGCGGCGCACGCTGGCAATTCGCCCTTTGGCAGGAAGAGGCTCATTAAAGGCGAAAAGGCTTTCAGTTGCAGCCCAATTGCCCGAAACGCTTCGGAGGAACGATTCAGGATGCGAAAAAAGAGTCTCAAAGCCCTGGCATCGGCCGTTGGGGCGCTGCAAGATGGTATGGGCGGACCGGCTCTGAGCAGGCATCAGCGTAGCAGGCACTCGCTGCGGGAACTCATCCACTGACTCGATTCGGACCGCGCGCGGATTCGCAGCGCGTGGACGAGCAAATAATCGCTGAACAGAGCCTGCGTAACATACAACGGTCGGGGAAGGGAGTTCAGCAACCCGGCTGGCTGGCTGCACAGCTGGAAAAAGATTGGGCAGATAAGCCTGTGGCTGCGCTGGCGGTCTGTCGTTTGGCCGAATCCCGCCCAGATTCTCACAATCGAACAACAACGGGGGTCCCAATGCAAGATCCCGTGAGCCCTCAATCAATGCATCAAAAGCAGCAAAAGCCGGCCCTTCTAGCCCCACATCCAAAGCGGACATAGATCTTTCTCGTGGCTGGTGATCCAGCTCGGCGGCTGCCCATATGCTGCAAGCTTCCACAGAATTTTCGATATCGGGCATGCCCGCAATGCTCAGCATCGCAACAGGGGCTGGCAAATAGAAACTATGCAGTCTTTCCGGTCCAAATGCTGTTGGAAAATCAACCGTCTCAGGAATCAGCGCCGCAAAGCAGCGCGATAGATCAAAGGGGAGCTGTGCCCCAGATGCGCGAGCAAAATCGACAGCTTCTAGTGGAAAATGCTGCTGCGGCTGCAAGCCCGACATCGGCAGGATTGCTCCTGGGGAGCACACAAGGTCAAGTGGTGAAAAGCTGGGATCAGCGGGAAGTTCCTGGCCAAAATAAAGCTCAAGCCCTACCTCCATATGAATCGACAAATCGGTAGAAGATGCTTGCGACGACGGACACCCATCCGCGGGCGAGAGGGTGGTCTGAACTTGCGACGCTGACAAAGCGGCCATTGCTTCTTCAACACTCGCTACCCCAGACGGCGAGACCAGCTTGCTGATTTCTTCAGGATCCGCCAACCCTGTCCCCGATTGAGCAAGTACTGAGCTGGACTCGAACTCCGAGGCCTTTAAAGCCACAAGCAATTCCATCTCAGAATGCCATGGCCGCGACGCAAGCGTACGTGGCGAAATTTGTTCTGAGAGATACTCTGCAAACGCGGGAGATTTTTCTTTTTCTTCTGTCGGCCTTTTGCGAGCGGGCTTGCGGCGGGTCTGGTCTTCAAGCAGTCGGGCGACCGCAAGTTGTTCCTGCTCATGATGATAGGCCTGACGATGCGCAACTGAGCAGAACTCTTCTGAGGTGAATTTCTTCACCATTGGAAGTTTTTTGCCGCAGTAAATGCAATTCATCGGAGACGATACCTTCGGCAGTACTATCGGCAGGTCTACGCAGATTCCTTATATCTCTTTTTCATTTCTCAAAAAAAGGAATCGCCAGGCGTTAGCCTGGCGATTTTGAAGGATGAATGACTAGTCAGAATGACTTAAATGGGTTCCGGAAAGCGGAGTTTCGACTTCTGCAACGAGCGATCCAACATTTCGATCGCCTCTTTTTCAATAATCGTACGGGAAATAGCGACTTCGGAAAGAAGCATCTGACGACTGCGCTCCAGCATTTTCTTTTCTCGAAAACTCAGCGGCTTGTCACCCTGGATCAGCAACAAAGTCTTAAAGACTTCGGCGATCTCGAGAAGCGACCCTTTGCTCATCTTTTCTGTATTTTCCTTAAACCGGTGTTTCCAGTCCGGATTCCAGCGGGGGGTACCCGAAGCAAGGAAATTTAGAACCTTTGCAGTTTCTGTATTGCGAGTAACCTTGCGAAGACCCACTTCTTCTGCGTGTGAGAAGGGGACCATAACAGTCATCGAACTATAGGCTAAACGAAGCAAATAGAATCGTTCGTTTTGCGCGCCAAATGAACGAACACTAATGTTTTCGATGGTACCGACGCCATGGTTTGGGTAAACCACTTTTTCGCCGACTTGAAAAGTCATTCGAGGACCCTCCGTGCACTTGAGATTGTTGTTACATCGTTGAAACGTGATGGCTAATTGAAGGGTAGACCGCCCTTGGACGATTGTCAACGTAGGTAGTTGCAAAAAAGTTGATTTTTTCTCAACCTTGAGCCGATAAGATTCATTTTTTTCGCGTTGGGTCTTTCATCAGCGAAATCTATGAGAAATGCATCTTCGCCTGAAGAATACACCACGCCTAGGTGTATAGTCAGGCCCTCATTAAGGAGCGAAGGTAGCCGAGATTCTTGGCCATGTCCACTGCGATGTTCCGACTGGGCGAAGACGTCTCCAGATCGGCAAAACCCTGGTATCCGATTTGCTCAATAAGCGACAAGACGGTTGGGAAGTGTATTCCACCTTGCCCTAACAGATTCGGATTGTCCTTGAAATGGAACTGGCAGATTCGTTCGGTGCCTAAAAGCGGGATCTCGTTGTAAATGTCATGGCCACGAGAAAAGGAATTGCCGACATCGTAGAAGATTCGGATCGAGCTCGACTTCGCACGCTCTAGAACGCGAAGATTTTCAGCCGCCGAATTGGTATTCTCGAGACCCAGCGTCACCCCTGCGTTTTCCGCCTTGGGTGCAATATTGCGCAAAAGGTCTGCGACGTAATCCAATTCTCTTGGCGTCTCAAGCGCTCGCGCGCCGAAGAACGGGAGCAGCATATTTCGAACTCCAAGCGCCTGATTGATCTCGATAGCATCAGAAAGCCACTTTTCGCCCAGCTTGTCATTCTTGAGTCCATTGATATGCAAAATGTCCAGGCAAGTGGAAACCAGAGTGAGTTTCAGAGCTTTAGCACGCTCAATATGAGCGGAAGGATTATTGAAGGGCAACTTGCCGTCGACCGGCTTGCGACCTAGCGAGACTTCAACGCCGGCAAATCCAATTTGAGCGGCCAGGTCAAGAGCCTCAAGCTTTCCGGCAAGACCCAGATTCCAGTCCGTGACTCCGATCTGAAGCTTCGGATTAGGGGCAGCAAGCAGGACTCTTGCAATACCAGGAAGAGCCAGAAAATGTCGACGGCGCATGACTAAAAGTCTATGCGAAGTGCAACTTGCATGACACGGGCTCCATTCCCTGAACTTCCGTTCACCAACGCAGTGATCCGGCCAAACGAATTTGGAATCGAAAAGTTGTTGTTCGGATTATCGAAATTGGCTTTGTTCAGCGCGTTAAACATCTCGAGGCGAAGAGCAGCCTTCGATCGTTCAGTGATTGGAATCTTCTTCACCAGCGACACATCGAGGTTATAGAAACCGGGTCCCCGGAAGTTGTTTCGTCCTGAGGAACCAATACTTCCTGCTGGGGCAAATGCGAATTGAGCCAACTCTGCTGCGTTGAAGTAAAAGACTCCATTACCTCGAACCTCAACCTGCCCGATCGATCGATCCGTCCCATTAAAGTCGGCCAACTGGCTGGCGGTAGAACCAGCCGTCCTGCGCCCACTCAGAATCGGCAAGGGCCGCCCGGACTGAAAGATACCGATCATGCCAAGATCCCAATCTCCGATGATCTTATTCAGCACCGCAGGAGCGTCGGTCGCAAATCGCTTGTTGCGGCCAAAGGGTATTGCATAGCTCGCCAGAAAGTTCATCACATGAGGACGATCCGCCGTAGTCCGAGCGTAATTGGAGCGAAGATTGAAATTGTCCAGCGGCGATCCAGCCGCAGTAAAACCATTGCCCTCGTCCGACGAATTATCGAGCGCCTTTGAATAGGTATAGTTCAAAGTCGCCCTCAAGCCTCCGGCATTACGAGATAGCGACATCTGCAAACCGTTGTAGTGACTCCGGCCATCATTAGCACCAAAAACAAACTGATTGAACTGCGGAAAATTCCGAAGGTAAAAATTGCTGATACCAGCAGCACCATAGCGATTGAAGTTCGCAGCCGAAGTGTCGACAGTATTGGCAGCCGCGCCGGCAAGGCCCTGATCGATAGTTCCGCCACCGATCGCCGAAACTGCATTGGTCGCAGAGCCAAACAAACGAACCAACGTGTTGTTCGCACTTGGTGCAGCGCCGCTCGCGCGGAATGCCTGCAACTCCCGAAACGAGTTCAGAAAATCTCCTTCGATCTTGGGCTGATTCAGGTCCCTGTTGGTGAATAGCTTGACGCCCATCGTCCGCACATAGCCGATCTCGAACACGGTGTTCCGGGCCACTTCCTGCTGGATGCCAAACGAGAAGTGGTGCACGTATCCAGTGCGTAGATTTGGATCCATCAGCACGACCGAGGTTTGCCGGGTCAGCCCTGGTGCCAAATCCGGCGCGCCCGGTCGCTGAGGGTACTCAGAATTCGTAAGATTGGCCACACTGCGATTCGCCCCGGGAGTGGCATTCGGAAAGGTGTTTACGGTTTGAGCGAAGCCCGGCGTATTGCCATCGGCAGTATTGATCGCCGAGCCAATCATCCGGTCAAAGAAGACTCCATAACTGCCCCGGATCGAAGTCTTGCCACTCCCGAATGGATCCCAGGCAAAGCCGAAGCGCGGTGCAAAATTGTTTTTGTCGGAGGCAAACCAGGAATTCTGTCGAACGATCCTGAAGTCGGCAATATTCGCGCTTGCATTCACATCAGCGGCGCGATTAAGCGTCCCTTGAAAGCCGTTGATCTCAGTCGGAGCACCAAGGTATTCCCAACGCAGCCCAATGTTCAAGGTCAGGTTCGGGCGGATCTTCCAATCATCCTGGAAGAAAGTTCCAAACTCCTTGAAGTCGAAGTTCCGGATACGTGGAAGCCCTGCGTCCTGGAACTGCGTCAGATCGCTGTAGTAGGTTGTACTGATTTGGCCCACTCTGCCAAGAACATCGTTGTACAAACTCTCAAATTGTTGGCGAATGCCTGAGGTTACCCCACTCTGGCCAACTTGTGGGCCCAGCGCTGCCGGAGCGATATTCCCATTTACCCTCGCGAGATTGACATTGGGATAGATACCCGCAAAGTTTTCGTTGAACTGCTTGACGTGACGAAAGTTCACCCCAGCCTTAAACGTGTGCTTGCCTCGAAGAATCGTGAGATTGTCAGTAAAGTCGTTGACGGGCGTATTTCGATTCTGGCCAAAGGCAGCATTGATCGGATCGGTGAAAAGCACCGAAATAACGGCTGGACCTTCGGGACGATCGGGACGCAAAAACTGCGTGAGCCCAAACTGTCGGCCAGCCCTGAACTCATTGATCAGCGAAGGTGAAAGCGTCCAATCCGATCCGAACGAGAATCCATACCGGTCATTCAGAATGGCTCCGTCCTTTTGCGAGGGGAAAGTCCGCTCGGCAAGGTTCAGATTGTCTACAGATTCTGCTTTCAACTTGGAATAGCGAAAGAAGACTCGATGCAGTTGCGTTAGTTGCCAGTCCACTTTGCCTGTCCCCTGATACGACTTCGCGGGCGCGGCAATGTTGAGACGATGCCCGGAACTATTAAGACCATCGCCAACCTCAGTGTTGTTCGATGGCAACATCAGATTGAAGATATTCCTCATCGTAGGATCGACACCCCGGCCAGCCGGATCATTTCGCGCGATGTCAAAACTCTGGATGTTGCCCGCTGTATCTCGCCACCGGAAGATACCCTGCCTGGCCTCGGCGGTTGCCACGGTGCGGTTTCTGCTCACGTCCTGACGCGAATCTGTGGCTTGAAAATTCCCAAAGAAGAAGACTTTGTTCCGGATGGCGGCCCCCCCAAAGCTGCCTCCGTAGATGGACTGGTTGAACTTTGGACGGGCCGTGCCAGAAGCGTTGTTAAAGAAAGTATTGGAATTCAGTTTGCTGTTGCGAAGAAACTCAAACGCGTTGCCATGAAACTGATTGGTCCCAGATCGGGTCACCATCTCGATTTGTGCTCCGGCACTTCGGCCAAATTCAGCCTTGCCGCCATTGGTAACAATGCGCACCTCTTCCACCGAATCCGTATTCGAAGGTGTCAGCGCAAGACCAAAACGCGGGACCACATTGTCGTTTACATCGATGCCGTCAAGCCGGGTATTGTTCGACCCTTGGCGAAGCCCGTTTACGCGCGAAAAGCTCTGGTCCCCGGCATCGACACTCACCCCTGGGTTCAGCGCTGCGAGCGCCAGCGGCCCACGGCCTAACTGGGGCAAGGTATCAATCTCACGCATGCTAATACTACGTGCGGACTGCGCATCCGCCGTGTTCACCTGCACAGCATTTGCTTCAACAGAAATCGCCTCAGATACTTGACCCAATTCAAGCTTCACAACTTGCCTCAAAGTCGAACCAGAGAACAGCTCGATATTGCCTAAGACAGCCTTCCGAAAGCCGGTTGATTCGACAGTGATCTCATATATCGAAGGACGCAGACTCGCAAAGAGGATGTTGCCATCAGCTGCAGTAGTGGCATTTGAACCGATCGCGATCTGACGGCGGCTATCCTTCAGAACCACCTTCGCACCGGCCACACTGGCTCCAGTTGAATCCAGAACCTGCAGTTCAATTCTTCCATTGACGACCTGACCGAGAGCAGGCAAACAAACAAGAACAAAAGCAAATAGACGCATAGCTGAACAAAAGACCCCTTGACTTGAAGTCTAGGGGTCTCATGATGTGAATTGAAATACATCTGGGACCAAGCGGTTGATCCCAAGTGCTGACTGGGATTAAAAATCGAAGCGGAGGGCGAATTGGAGGATTCGCGCGCCTGATTGATTCGAAGCGCCCGTCGGTGTGCCAGAGATCACGCCAAAAGTCTGAGGCGTCTGCAGACTCAACGAAGGTGCAAGAAAGTTTACGGTGTTCAACAGATTGTAAGCTTCCGAACGAAATGTGATGAATTTCCGCTCAGCCAACCGGAACCTTTTCACAATCGACAAGTCGGTGTTGAAGAAGCCAGGGCCCCGGAAACTGTTGCGGCCTGTGTTGCCAACGGAACCGGGCGCAGGGACCGAAAACAGAGCCAGTTGCGCCGGGGTGAAAAGCCGCACTCCGCCACCGAATCGCTCTACTTTCCCGATGCTGCGGTCCGTGCCGCTGTAATCCGCATTGCTGTTCACGGCATTATTGGGTCCCGTGGTTAGCCCCGAAGAGATATTAAGTGGCTGACCGGAAGTCCAGAAACCAAGAGATCCCACTTCCCAACCGGCTCCAATGCGATCCAGCCAGTCCGGCATGTTGCCGCCAATCAGCTTGCCCTTCCCGATCGGCAGCACATAGCTGGAAGACCAGTTGATCGTATGCGGGCGATCAATATCAGACAACCCTCGACTCAACGAGAGATTGTAATTGTCGAAATTGCCCGTCGTACCACTGCCGTCGGCCGAGGCGTTGTCTATCGTCTTTGACCACGTATAGTTAACAGCCCCACGGAGTGCGCCAACCTGACGGCGAAGGCTGAACTGGAAGGAATCATAATAGGTGCGTCCTGCGTTCGTCGTTAAGATCACGTTGGTAAACTGCGGGAAATTTCTGAGATAAAACTGAGAAACACCGGCATTGGCATAGCGTGTGAAGTTGCTGGTATCAATCGTGTTGGCTGCTGCACCCAGACTGCCCTGACGAACCGGAGTAGCGCCAATGGCGTTGATGGCTGCCGTCGGGCTTCCAAACATCCGTGTCAGCACATTTCCGGCCGAGGTGGGGGTTGCATTGGCCTGGAAAGCCTGCAACTCGCGGAAGTCATTGAGAAAGCCGCCGTAAACTCGCGTCTGATTCACGTTTTGGTCCAGCACTTGTTTGATCGCGCGATTCGATACATACCCGGCCTCGATTACTGTATTTCGCAAGATCTCATGTTGCAGAGTAAAGTTCGTTTGAGATACGTACGGTTGGCGGAAATTCGGATCAAAGAGGTTGATCGCACCAAATGCCCGGTTTGCCTGAGGCGTTAAGGTTGGCGTCGCCGGTGGTGCGGGCAAGGCAAAGTTGTCACTTGCCCTTACATCACTGCCTGCAGCCTGATTTGGAAAAATGTTAACGGCTTGCGCAAAGCCTGGAGTAGTTGAATCTGGGTCAATGCTGGCACCTCCAATCACGCGGTCGTAGAAAATACCCCAGGATCCGCGCAGAGAAGTTTTGCCGCTCTTGAACGGGCTCCACGCAAAACCGAAACGCGGAGCAAAATTGTTGTAATCGTTGTTGTACCAGGATCTGGACTTCTTGACCGTGAGGTCGGAAATCTGACCCACTGTATTCACCAATCCTGCCGCGTTCTGGGTAATGTCGCCCTGCAGCCCGTCCCGCTCAAAAGGCACACCATAGAATTCGTAACGCAGCCCAATGTTAAAGGTCAGGTTTGGGCGGACGCGCCAGTCATCCTGAAAATAGCCGGCATAGTCGCGGAAGATAAAATTCCGAACGCGAGGCGTTCCCGTTTTCTGGAAGGTCGCCAGGTCGCTATAGAAGGTTGTATTGACGGAGCTTACGCGCCCCAGCAGGTCGTTATACATGTTGTCGAAACGTTGCCTGTCAGCCGTGGCAATTTGTGCTCCCGTAGGTCCGTTAGCAGACGCTGGCGCATTCCCATTGCCCTGCCCAACCCCGATCGTAGGCCAGATATTGGCATCATTCGTCTGGTATTGAGTTGTCTTTGAGAATCGGAAGCCTGTCTTGAAAGTATGGTTGCCGCGGATGATCGACAGGTTGTCTGAAATCTGCGGATTTACGGGAGAATTCCGTGCCGAGCCAAATCCGGTGGGAATTGGATTCGTGATCAGGTTAAAGCCAATCAGCGACTCGCCTGGATAATTTGTCCCCCTCACCCGGCCAAACACCACCGAGGATTCTGAATAGCCCATCACAAATTCATTCAGCAACTTGGGATTGATCGTCCAGGTGGCGCCAACCGAGTAGCCGGCTCGAATCCCTCCCTGAGTCCCATTCGGTTGCCCGGGAAAAGTCGCCTCAGCGTTATTGAGAGAATCGGCCAGCGTCTGGGTTCGAAACCACGAATAGCGAAAGTAGGTTCGAAGATTACTGGTAGCATTCCAGTCCGTCTTCATGGTGTGCTGGTCTCCGTTGTTGTTGGCAGGAGCATTAAAGCGGAACCCGGCGGTATTGAGCCGGTCCCCAAGATCCAGGTTGTTGGGAGAGGGGAGAATAGCCAGACTCTGAGCTACCTTCTTATCAATTCCAAGCCGCCGGGGGTCGTTCTGAACGATATTGAAACTGCGTGTCTCGCCTGCCCCAGGCTGGTTGGCCGGTACAACCCAACGAAAGATACCCGCTTTGGCTTCAGGCGTATAAACCGTGCGATTACGTACCACTTCCTGGGCCGTGCGAGTGCCCTGAAAGTTGTAAAAGAAAAAGAGCTTGTCTTTACCGTTGAAGACCTTCGGAATGATAACCGGCCCACCGATCGAACCACCGAACTGATTTTGAATAAACTTGGGACGCGGCAACTCCGTTCCACTCGATTTATTGAAGAAATTATTGGCGTTCAGCACCGTGTTGCGATGGTACTCAAACAGATTGCCGCTGAAGCGGTTCGTACCCTGACGGGTGATCAGTTCCACTGTGCCGCCGGCGTTGCGGCCATACTCCGCTTTAGCACCATTGGTAATAATTCGGAATTCTTCAACGGAGTCCGTATTGTTTGCATTCATGGTTAACCCCAGGCGTGGCAGCACGGCATCGTTTACATCGATTCCGTCTAGTGTGGTGTTGTTGGACCCTTGCCTCATCCCATTCACACGGGCAAAGCTGGGGTCATTAGGGCTGGTACCGAGTTGCACACCCGGCTGATAAGTGGCCAGTGCAATCGGGCCGCGGCCAAGTTGTGGAAGCGTATCGATGTCACGCAGCGTGACAGCGCGCTGAATGGTGGCTTCTGTGGTCTGCACCCGTATCGCATTGAATTCCACCGTAATGCTGTCGGTGACAGCTCCTACTTCAAGTTGGATGTCCTGCCTGATGGTTACGCCAACATTGACCTCGATGTTAGTCAAAGTCGATTTGCGAAATCCACCCGCTTCAGCCGTCAGGGTGTAAAGGCCAGGTTGAAGGGTTGGAAAAGTAAAGAAACCTGCAGCGTTTGATTCTACATTCGCTTTCACTTGTGTCTTGGTATTGACGATCAGGAGCTTGGCCCCTGGAATCGTTGCACCGGAATTGTCGAGCACACTGCCTTCAATGCGTGCGTTTTGTATTTGGGCGGAAAGAGCTAAGGCAAAAAGCAGGGCAGAGAGAAGTAATCGCATCAAAATCCCCTTGTAAAAGTCGGCTTTGGATGGGAAGGTATGCGACTAGGACCCGATCCCTCGTTAAGCTTTGAAAAAGATAGTAGCTCAGCTTTCACAATTCCGCAACGAATTGTTCTTCTCTTAAAAGGGCTTCATTCAGGCTGCGGAGATCCAGGCATGCGTTTAGCGCCGAAGAAGATAAACAGCTACTTCGGCAGTGAGGTTGGGGAAGCGGGTTACTTCACTGTCACCGGCCAAAAATGCACGCTTTTCAATAATCCAGCCTTCGCGTTTGCAAAGCATCTCAAAATCCTTAACAGTCACGAAATGAATATTCGGCGACTCGTACCATTCAAACGGAAATAGTTCATTTTGCGGCGACCGCCCGCTCACCAGATGAGACCACCGCACAGACCAGTGGCTAAAATTTGGAAACCCGATAATGATATGCTTGCCGACCCGGAGAATTTCACGAAGCAGATCGAGCGGCTGCCGTGCCTGCTGCAGCGTCTGCGACAGAATCACATAGTCGAATGCTTCCGTCACATAATCCTTCAGTCCGCTTTCAATATCACCCTGGTAAGCCGAAGCACCTCTCGAAATAGCCCGGCGCACAAGATCTCGATCAATCTCGACTCCCCGCGCATCGCAAGATTTGTTTTGACCCAACCAGGCGATCAGCGTCCCATCGCCACACCCAAGATCGAGCACGTTGCTGTTCGGGGCAACCCAGTTGGCGATAACAGAAAAATCTTTCCGCGCAAACAAGTCCTGATCTGTAGCGCTCGATCTCGGCTCATGCCGCTCCATGCGCATCGTTGTATCCAGAAAACCAGAAACCAGAATCGTTTGCTCATCCACTTCAACCAAAAAAGCGTCGTGACCGTAGTTGGATTCCAGTTGAACATAGGCCACGTCTTTATTGCGAGCACGCAGCGCACTTACAATTTCCAGGGACTGGTAGCTCGGATAAAGCCAATCGGACGTAAAGCTAATCACCAGAAACCGCGCCTTAGACTGATCCAGCGCCGCAGGCAAAGTCGCATGATTCACCGCAAGGTCGTAATAGTCCATCGCCTTGGTGATGTAAAGGTACGAATTAGCGTCAAAGCGGTCCACAAAGCGACTCCCGCGATATCGCAGGTAGCTCTCGACTTCAAACTCAGCAGAAAAATCGAATGAAAAACTGTCCTTGCTGCGCAACCGCCGGCCGAACTTGGTGCGCATCGAATCGTCGCTCATGTAGGTGATGTGGCCCACCATCCGGGCCACCGACAAGCCACGCGCGGGCTTGGTGTTGTGAGCAATGTAGTTGCCATCATGGAACTCTGGGTCAGCCATGATCGCCTGCCGTCCCACTTCGTTGAAGGCAATTTGCTGGGCCCCATGCCGCGCAGTAGTCGCAACCGCAAGGCAACTGGCCACACTGTCAGGAAAGGCAACGGTCCATTCCAGCGCCTGCATCCCACCCATAGAGCCACCGGCAACAGCAAGCAACTTCTGGATACCGAGACTCTCCACCAGGAGTTTTTGCAGCCGAACCATGTCTCCGATCGTGATCATCGGAAAGTGCATTCCGTAAGGCTCGCCTGTCTTCGGATCAATCGATGCGGGCCCTGTAGTGCCGCGACACCCACCGAGAACGTTGGAGCAAATGACGAAATACTTGTTGGTATCGATCGCCTTGCCGGGGCCGATCATGTTGTCCCACCATCCGGTTTGCCCGTCCTCTTCAGATACCCCGGCAGCATGGGAATCCCCTGTAAACGCGTGACAAATCAGCACGCCGTTGGTCCGTTCCAGATTCAATGAACCGTAGGTCTGGTAGGCCACTTCGACCGGGCTCAACACCGCTCCTGCTTCAAGAGCGAGCGACTCGAAGTGCGCGATTTGCGTGAAGGCCTGGAGCGTCGTGCTGGCTGACGTGGACATATCGTGTGAAACCAAGTTTAGCAATCAGGCGGTGTCGTGTTAAATTAGGGAAAATCCCCCCAACAAGGAGAACACAAGGTTGAACACTGCCTTGCTCGCCCTGGAAGACGGCACAGTCTTCGAAGGCAAAGCCTTTGGTGCGCCCGTAGATAAAGCGGGTGAAGTGGTTTTCAATACCTCGCTCACCGGTTATCAGGAAATTTTCACGGATCCGTCCTACGCGGGACAAATTGTCGTCTTGACAAACCCGCAGATTGGAAACTACGGAACCAACGACGCCGACAATGAGGCTGAACGGCCTTTTTTTGAAGGTCTTGTCGTTCGAGAGTATTCTCCAGTCGCCAGTAATTGGCGCAGCGATGCCGACGCCAGCGAGTTTCTCTCCCGGCACGGCATTCCTGCCGTTACAGGGATCGACACAAGAACTCTTGTGCGAAAACTCCGTATAGGCGGAGTCTTGCGCGGGGTAATTTCTTCAACTACCCTTGATCACAAAGAACTGATCGAGCGTGCAAAGAGCATCCCCTCAATGGCGGGTATGGACCTGGCCACCAGAGTCACCACCAAACAACGCTATTCCTGGTCTGAGGGAGTATCCCCGGTTTCGGAATCGGAAGTCCTGCTTGCCGGCGTTGCGCCTCGCTTCAAAGTCGTCGCCTACGATTTCGGCATCAAGCGCAACATCCTTCGGCGTCTCGCCCACGTTGGTTGCGATATCACCGTTGTGCCTGCGGGCACCAGCGCGGAAGATGTTCTCTCTCTAAAGCCGGACGGCATATTCCTCTCCAACGGCCCCGGTGACCCTGAACCCCTCCAGTACCAGGCGGGACAGATCCGCAAGCTCATGGGCAAAGCCCCCATTTTCGGCATTTGCCTCGGCCACCAGATTCTAGGCCTCGCCCTTGGCGGCAAAACCTTCAAGCTGAAATTCGGCCACCGCGGCGGCAACCACCCGGTGCTCAACAAGATCACCAACAAAGTAGAAATCACCGCGCAAAACCACGGTTTTGCCGTCGACCCCGACTCGCTCAATCAGAACGAAATCGACCTGACACACATCAACCTTAACGACAACACGCTTGAAGGCTTGCGGCACAGAAACCTGCCACTCTTCTGCGTTCAATACCACCCGGAAGCAGCCCCCGGCCCACACGACTCACAATATCTATTTGACGACTTCGTCAAGCTGATGGACGAGTGGAAGGGGAGCAACTAATCCATGCCACGTAGAGACGACCTCAAAAAAATCATGATCGTGGGCTCCGGCCCGATCGTCATCGGCCAGGCTTGCGAATTCGACTATTCAGGCACCCAGGCCTGCAAGGCACTTCGCGACGACGGCTACGAAGTCATCCTGATCAATTCCAATCCGGCGACGATCATGACTGACCCTGACCTCGCTGACCGAACCTATGTCGAACCGCTCACGGTTGAATTTGCCACCGAAGTCATCAAAAAAGAACGTCCCGACGCACTTCTCTCAACCGTCGGCGGCCAGACCGGACTCAACCTCTCGATTGCTCTCGCCGAAGCGGGTGTTCTCGAGCAGTACGGCGTCGAACTGATCGGCGCGAAAGTCGAAAGCATCAAAAAGGCTGAAGACCGCCTGCTCTTCAAAGATGCAATGAAGAAGATCGGTCTCGATCTCCCGGAATCGCAACTGATTACCAACGTCGATGACGGTCTCGCCTTTGCTCAGCGTATCGGCTATCCGCTCATTCTCCGCCCCAGCTTCACCCTGGGCGGCACCGGTGGCGGCATCGCCTACAACACCGAAGAACTGATCGAAATCCTCGAGCGTGGTCTCGACCTCTCCCCTGTTCATGAAGTCCTGGCCGAAGAAAGCATGCTCGGCTGGAAAGAGTATGAAATGGAAGTGATCCGCGATCTGGCCGACAATGCGATCATTGTCTGCTCTATCGAAAACTTCGACCCAATGGGGGTCCACACTGGCGATTCCATCACTGTCGCCCCAGCCCAAACTCTCACCGATCGCGAATACCAGATGATGCGCGATGCTTCCCTTGCCTGCCTCCGCGAGATCGGGGTCGACACTGGCGGCTCTAACGTACAATTCGCCATCAACCCGGCTAACGGCCGCATGATCATCATCGAAATGAATCCGCGTGTCAGCCGCAGCTCTGCCCTTGCTTCCAAGGCAACCGGCTTCCCGATTGCCAAGATCGCAGCAAAGCTCGCGGTAGGCTACCGTCTCGATGAGCTCAAGAATGACATCACCCGCGTCACCCCAGCCTGTTTTGAACCCACCATCGACTATGTCGTAGTAAAAATCCCTCGCTGGCAGTTTGAAAAATTCCCCGGCGCATCTACAACACTCGGCACTCAAATGAAGAGTGTCGGAGAAGTAATGTCGATCGGACGGACCTTCCGACAGAGTCTCGGCAAAGCGATGCGCTCCCTTGAAACAGGCAAGAGCGAGAAGGCCGATGTCTATGAGGAAAGTCTGATCCGCCAACGGCTGATCACGCCAACTCCAGACCGTCTCAACTACATTCGCTTCGCCTTCGAGCGGGGCTGGTCTATCGAGCAAGTCCAGGAATTGACGGCAATCGACCCCTGGTTCTTACGTCAAGTGAAGGATGTGCTCGACGAAGAGCAAAGCCTCAAAGGCCGCAAACTTGAAGACCTCGACGCAGCCACCCTGCGCCAGGCCAAGCGCGACGGTATCTCCGATGTATACCTTGCCAAAGCCACCGGCGCCACACCCGATGCTGTACGAAGCTACCGAAAAAATCTCGGGGTAGCCGCAGTCTTCAACCGCGTAGATACCTGCGCCGCAGAATTTGAGAGTTTTACGCCCTACCTCTACTCCAGCTACGAAAGCGAGTGCGAGGCTCTGCCAAGTACTCGCAAAAAAGTAATGATTCTCGGTTCAGGCCCCAACCGCATCGGCCAGGGCATCGAATTCGATTACTGCTGCTGCCATGCTGCCTACGCCCTCGGCGAATTTGACCACGAGAGCATCATGGTCAACTGCAACCCCGAAACAGTATCGACCGACTACGACACCTCAGACCGTCTTTACTTTGAGCCACTCACCCTCGAAGAAGTGCTCAACATTTTCGATACTGAAAAGCCCGACGGGGCTATTGTCCAGTTCGGCGGCCAGACCCCTCTGAATCTAGCCGTGAGCCTCAAGAAACACGGGGTCCCCATCATTGGCACCCAACCGGAGAGCATCGACCTCGCTGAAGACCGCAAGCTCTTCTCCAAATTACTTGTTGAGCTGGATATTCCTTCGCCAGAAAACGGCACGGCCACCAACGTTGAAGAAGCCTGCGAAGTTGCCAGAAGAATTGGCTACCCGGTATTGGTTCGTCCCAGCTTTGTACTCGGCGGGCGCGCTATGGTTATCGCCTACGACGAGGACATGGTCAGGCGCTATATGCAGGAAGCCGTGCACTTTTCACAGGATCGACCAGTCCTCGTCGATCGATTCCTCGAAGACGCGGTCGAAGTTGACGTCGATTGCCTTAGCGACAGCGACGACGTTCTGATCTCAGGCATTATGGAGCACATTGAAGAGGCCGGTATCCACTCTGGTGACTCATCTTGTGTTCTGCCTCCCTATTCACTCACCGCCACCGATCTGCAAACGATCGAAGAATACACAGTTAAACTGGCCCGCGCCCTTAAAGTGGTCGGATTGATGAACGTTCAGTACGCAATCAAAGACGGGAAGGTCTACGTCATTGAAGTAAATCCGCGAGCTTCGCGAACTGTTCCCTACGTGAGCAAAGCAACCGGCATCCCGCTACCCAAGGTGGCAGTCGGCCTCATGCTCGGCCACAAACTGAAAGACCTGGCCTACCTTACGGGTGGCCGCACTAGCGGAGTCCTAAGCGTCACAAAGTTCTTCGTCAAGAGCCCCGTCCTGCCCTTCCACAAGTTTCTGGGCGTTGACCCGGTGCTTGGCCCCGAGATGCGTTCTACGGGCGAAGTTATGGGTGTCGGCGAAACTTTCGGCGAAGCCTTTGGCAAGGCGCAGTTGAGCGCTGGAGTTCCCCTCCCCGCCAGCGGCACCATATTCATCAGCGTCAACGACAAACACAAGCCCGAAGCTGTCGCCATCGCGGTCAAACTCAAGGAATTTGGCTTCCGGTTTGTCGCAACCCGCGGCACCGCCAATGCCCTCAAAGCAGCGGGTGTGCCATCCAAGATCGTTTATAAGGTCAATGAAGGGCGTCCGAATGCAGTCGACCTTATGAAAACGGGTGCACTCCAACTCGCCATCTACACAACCATGGGTAGCGTCAGCTTCGGGGATGAAAAAGCCATCCGCCGCGCCGCTATCCAATATCGGGTTCCCTGCATCACAACCATGTCTGCTGCAAAAGCCGCTGCCGAGGCAATGGAAGCCAAACAGACCACCCCAAATCGAGTCTGGAGCCTCCAGGAAATCCACGCGAAATAACGACTTAGGTTAAGTTTTTCCCAGATTGAGCGAATTCTTCAAGGTTAGTGCCACTAGTTCGATATGGAATCTAAGTAGATAAGCTACTTGGAACTGACACTGAAGGAGACTATACGAAAAATGAAAAAAATTATGACCATGACTTTGGGCCTCGCGCTCGTTTTTGGCTTGTCCGCTGTTGCGTCTGACGATAAAAAGAAGGACGACAAAAAAGAGCACAAGGACGACCACAAGAAGAAGAAAGATCACTAAACTTTTTCCGCACTCCAATTGCAAATATCTCTAGGACCCCAGTGAAAACCGGGGTCTTATTTTTTCGTTCGGACGTTTTTTGCAAGTCAATTCCCCCTGTTTTCAAATACTTGGAATTTGAGCGAATACAATCGCCCTGGCACCGTGGTTATCGTGTCTGTGGCGGGAGAACTCAATTCTCTCCGCTTTTCAGTATTGAAGCTCGAGGTTCAAATGAGCGACAGCGGAATGTTTCCAATTAATGATCTTTATGTTTTCCCCTTCTTTCAGACGCGGGACGATTATTTCAAGGCCACTGGCGAAGAGGCTCCCGAGTGGGATCCAAACCGGCCGGTCAAATCCTGGTTCGATCCGACAGCCCGGAATACCAACAAGCGCACTTTTCTGTACGATGTCGTACTGATGTACGACAAAAATGGCATGGTATTGCCAGACGAAAAGGGCGTTCCTCAAGTAGAGCAATTGGCTCTCTTGCGGGAAGAGGCTGGCAGGGTGAACATGCTTCCTCGCGAGAAGTTGGTCGATTACGGCCCTGGCTCGAAGGTGGCACCGATCCCGGTTCCCATGCGACCTCTAAAGGCAACCGAGGAATTGGTCTTTACGTTCGGTGGAGTCGTAGCTGTCCGCATCAAAGATGCGTATAAATCTACGGTCAACGCTTTCACTGTAAATGACCGGCAACTGCTCGAAAAGATTGCGCAGAAGTTAGGCGTCGTCTAATCTTTGCCTTAAGAACAAAGCCCCCATGCTCGCGCATGGGGGTCTTTGTTTGGGTGCGGACCCTATATATTTGGGGAAATATATAGGGGGGGTTGGGAGCTTTTGGAATCCGTTAAAGTTCCGCTCACTCAACCTTAATTAGTCTAACACAGGAATTTCAAAATTCGCAACAAAGGCGGATCTTTTTTCTGGCATCGACCAATTGGTCCCTAGCCCTTTGCCCGTGAAGGTATTCGCCAGAGTATATCCAGCCATCGCATGAGAGGTGGGTGTGAGCGGCGGGTAATAGGTAGATTCATGACGGCAAATCTGGTCTGAGGTCACAATCGGGCGCGTTTCAATCGAAGCCAATTCGCCAGCGCTCAGCTTGGCACGAACCGTATGCATGTTGTTGTCAGCAAAAGTCAGGCTGATCGGCCGAACCTCCACCGAAACCACTTCGGCAAACAGATCTCCGCCCATCCGCTTGGCAAACTTGATCAGAGCCGCACGCTGAATCGCAGTAGCCTTCTGATCCACAATCAATACACTCTTGGTCGGATTCACCGGGTTCGCAATATCACCTAGCGTCGTAGTCGCGCGAATCACGCCAACCACACCCAACCCTTTTAGCGAGACACCGTCGATCGAACCTTCGTCGATCTTCCAGCCCATCACCGCCAGATCACCAACCAGATTGATCTCAGAATTCGCATAGCAGGCGCCGGTATAGACGTCGGCATTCCGTGCTTCGATATAGGAGCCAGAGATTTTCGCGTTCGGCAGTGTAGCAGCCGAGGCGATGGAAAGGGCAAGAGCGAAGCCAAAAAGCTTTTTCATCGATTCAATCCTCAATCTAAGTCTATAACGGTTGATAACAGTTGCGTGTCTCGTTGCAATCGTACTCATCGACAGCCTTCGAGTCAGGCCCGAGACATTTCTGCGTATTGTGGCACCAGAAGAGGCGGTCGTTCGAGTGCGGAACGGTAGGATCCCATTCCGCCTCAATGAACATTCCCTTCCAGCGAAGCTTGGCGCAACGATCGTCATCGCGGTCGAGACGAACGATTCCCGGTAGCTCCATGGGGTTATACCCCTGCAGCCTGAAGCAACGCACGTTTCACCGCAACACGTGCAAGCTGGATCTTGTAAGCATTCTGACTCAGCGGCTTGGCACCCTGTACGGCCGCATCGCCGACAGCCATTGCCAGGTCTGCAGTAATTGTTTTGCCAATCAAAGCCTTCTCTGCACCGGCAGCATGATATGGCGTAGGCCCAACATGCCCCAGAACAATGCTGGCGGCAGACACCGTGTTGCCCTTCATCGTCAGGTTCACACTGGCAGTAGCGAGCGGCCAATCGAGTGCATCCTTTTGACGCACTTCGTAGGTAGCATTCTTCCCACCAGCCGGAATCGTGATTTCCGTAAGGACTTCATTCGGAAGAAGAGCGATTTCCCGGGCAAGGTTCGATTGTGGCGCCACAAAGAACTTCCCGGCGTCGACTTCCCGGCTACCGGCCGCACTCACCAGCTTCACCCTGGCACCCAAAGCAACCAGGGCAGGCCCAAGACTGGAGGCACTCACAAAGTGAGCAGCACCTTCCGGGAAAATAGCGTGATATTTGTTCTCGCCTTCAGCGACCAGGCTCTTGCCATCTTTCTGACCAAGAACACCGTGACCAAGCCGGAAATACCAGCAACGCGGGCGCTGGCAAAGGTCACCGCCAACAGTCCCCATGTTGCGAATCTGAGGGCTGGTCACACCCATCACCGCTTGGCTCAAGCTCGGGAACATCTGACGAACCATTGCGTTGCTCGCCAGTTCATCAAAAGTAACGGTCGCACCAATACGAAGGCCGGAACCAGACTTCGAGATACCGCCCAGCTCCTTGATGTTCTTGATATTCACCAGGCGCGCCGGACTCACTACGTAATCCTTCATTAAGCTGAGAATATCCGTGCCGCCAGCAAGGACGGCTGCATCCGACCAGGAAGACCCCAGTGCTGCTGTGGCCTCCTTCAGAGTCGTAGCGTTGACGTAGGAAAACTGATTCATTAGGCGCGGCTCCTTTCCATGTTCTTTCCGTAAAGCGCAGTGAGAACGTGATCCGGGCTCAGCGGAACACGCGGCACTCGAACTCCGATTGCGTTGGCAACGGCATTTGAAATTGCGGCGACAGTAGAGATCGCAGCGGGTTCGCCAAGACCGATTACGCCACGCTTGTCGTTATCTGGATGCACATCCATGTGAACAACAATCTCGCCGATATCCTTGATGCCGGCCAGCTTGTAGAACTCCATGTCCGCATTCAAGACACGGCCAAGAGTCTCGTCCATAACGCGTTCTTCCATCAGAGCGCCACAGATATTCATGATGACGCCACCGTAAACCTGGCTTTCAGCAGTCTTTGGATTGATCACCAGTCCGCAGTCGGAAACCGCAACTACCTTGTTCATCTTCACAATGCCCGTTTCGGTATCGACACTGACATCGGCAATCTGCACACCACCAGCACCCTGGGTGTTTAAGCCCATAGGGTTCTTCGGGTCGTTCTTGCCAGTTGCCGAGATGGAGCTGACACCCAACTTCTGGCAGGCAGCCTTCCAGGCCATCGACTTGCTCGGGTCACCCTTAACCTGGATCTTGCCGCCAACAGCTTCGAGATTCGCCGGGTCGGCGTTAAGCGAAGGCGCTACCTTGGCAAACAACTCTTCGAGAGCATTTACGGCAGCCTTGCGAGTGGATGAGGAAACACCGCCAACCGTGGTCGAACCGCCCGAGGGACCGCTCACCGGGTAAGCATTGTCGCCAATTTTTACTTTGATATCAGGCACGGTTAGGCCAAGCGATTCCGCCGCCACCATCGCGACAACGGTGCGGGTACCAACCCCGAGATCCTGCGTTCCCTGCTCCAGCTCTACGCTGCCATCGGGATTGATCTTGATGCGGCATTCGCTGGGATGACCAGCACCACCCCAGGTAGACATTGCGATCCCAAGCCCGCGCTTGATGTGGCCCTCGCCACTGTCTCCCCGCTGATGCCATAGCTTTTTCCAGTCGGCCAATTCCTGAGCCTTGCGGATCTGTCGCTCATAGAGCGGCGCACGAGCCGTAAAACCGATATTCTTGATCAGGACTTCAGCCGGATCCATCTTGATCTTCGCCGCAAAGTCTTCAATCGCGGAGAAAGTCAGGAAACAAGCCTGTTGGTGGTTCGGAGCGCGCCAGGCGCGCGCGCCGCCAGCATTCGTAGAAATCGCTGCATGGTTCAACCGGCGATTCGGAATCCCCGTGAAGATGTAAGGAATCGGAGGCATGCCCCCGCCGGTAAAGCCACCCGTTGCCCAGCTCTCACTCTGCCATGCGGTGATCGTTCCATCCTTTTTGCCGGCCACTTTGATATTTGCGTATGCCGAAGGTCGAACCCCGGCGATAGTCAATTCAGTAGCGCGATCCAGAAACAACTTGACAGCTTTGCCGCCAGAATCCTTCGACAACCTGGCGCATTCCGCACCCCAGATGTCGGAAGGAAATTTCGAGCCAAAACCACCGCCCATATAATCCATCGAAACGTGGATCTGTGAGGCGGGGATCTTGAGCTGTTGAGCAAGATCGCCGGCTACGGTTGAGACAGCCTGCGTCGAGGGCCAATATTCCATCTTGTCGCCCTTCCACTCAATTACCTGGCCATGCGGCTCCAGGCAGGAGTGGGTCAGGACGGGAATTGCGTAATAGCCTTCTGCCACCGCGTCGGCGGCCTTGATAGCTTCATCAACGTCGCCGGTGGTCTGTTCGCCGGCCGGCTTGGCGCGCGTACCAGCCTTCGCTTTCTTTTCTTCGCTTACAAAGTGAGGGAGAACGTTGTACTCAACCTTGATCGCACGCGCTGCGTCCCGAGCACGCGGTTCGGTATCGGCTGCAACCCAGGCAATCTCAGCGCCTGCCCATTGAATTTCAGTACCAGCCGGAGCCGTAACGCGGATCGCTGTTACACCCGGCATCTTTTTGGCCTCGCTGTCATCAATGCTCTTGATCGTGCAGTGGGCATGAGGTGAGGTAAGAATGATCCCGTAAACCATTCCCTGACGATTGACGTCACTCGGGTATTTTGCGCGGCCGCTGGACTTGGCAAATCCGTCAAGACGGCTATGCGGCTTGCCGATTACCTTCCGCTGATCCATCGGGGGCCATGAATAGTTAGGCATTGTTGGCTCCTTTTACTGACTTGCCGCTTCGAAGCGCCTGCGCGGCTTCAAGTACAGCCTTGCGAATTCCTACATAAGTACCGCAGCGGCAGAGATTGCCGCCGAGGCCTTCCTTCACCTGGTCATAGGTCGGGTTGGGGTTCTTGTCAAGAAACCCTTTCGATGCCATCACAAAGCCGGGCGTGCAATAGCCGCACTGCTGGGCGTCATGGTTCACAAAGGCTGGAACAATTGGGTGAACTTTTCCATTGGCAGTCAGGCTCTCAATGGTCTCGATCTTCTTCCCCTGAGCGTCGATCGCAAGAATCGTGCAGCCGTATTGAACTTTGTTATCGACGATCATCGTGCAGGCACCGCAGGTCCCGCGGTCACATACTCGTTTAGCTCCTGTATGGTCCAGTTTGCCGCGCAGAGTATCGAGAAGAGTCTCTCGTGGCTCCACACTCAATTTCATCGGCTTTCCGTTTACCGTAAGCGTGATCGGTACGGCGGCAGGCCCCATGGCCGAAACGTTGGCCTGAGCTTGTGCTTCTTCGGTCGTGGCGAGGATACCAACAGCGCCGGCACCAGTGCCGACACCCTGCATAAAGCCTCGTCTTGAGAATGGTGTTTTTGTCTTGGAATCTTTAGAGTTCAAGGCGCACTTTTCCTTTCCGGGGGACAGTGAGTCACCGTGAATATATCATGAGGCGGCCTCGGCTTCAGCACAGAGTGCACCGTTTCTGCAAAACTGGTTCAAGCGACAATGAAAACCGCAGATTACGGAATCGACAAACCGGAACGAGTTCGTGCACTTGCCATGGTGGGCCTCGTTCTGATTGGCACCGGACTCGCTCAGTTTATTGCTTTACAAGGAACTGTAGAGATCTGGCCTGAACTGATCCTTTCCATTTGTTTATGGATAGGAGTCCTCCTTCTGGTTGTAGGAGGTGTAATGTTGTGGTCAAGTATGTCCGGCAAATTTGGCCTCGCCTGGAAGATGCTCGAAGAGATGAAGTGGCGTGGCAGAGAACGGGTACTCGACGTGGGTTGCGGTCGTGGTCTCCTTACTATAATGGCCGCGCGGAAAGCCCCATTCGGCGAAGTCGTCGGTATCGATATCTGGAGTCAGGAACAACTCAGTGAAAACACAAAAGAAGCAGCAACAGAAAATGCTGAAACCGAGCGTGTCCTCGACCGCGTCCGTTTTGAAGACGGTGACGCAACCGATCTGAAATACGGACCCAGTTGCTTCGACAAAATCGTATCCGGGTTTTGTCTCCATGCAATTGGCTCTCGAAAGGAACGCAACAAGGCTGTGGTGAACTTGATCAAGCTCTTGAGGCCAGGAGGCGAAATCGCTATTCTCGATATCCTCCACACGCGCGAATACAAAATCGTTTTTGAACAACAAGGTCTCAAAAACATTCGAAGATCCCCCATGAAATTCTTATACTTTCTGCCTACGCGGTACGTCATCGGAGAAAAGTTTTGACAGATTCAGCGGAATGGAAAAGACTCCAACAGACCAAAGAACGCAAACAGCATTGGCGAAAGTGGGGCCCTTATTTGAGCGAACGGCAGTGGGGAACCGTGCGCGAAGATTATTCTGAGCATGGTTCGGCCTGGGATTACTTCCCTTTCGAAAAAGCTCATCTCAGGGCCTACCGGTGGGGCGAAGATGGCCTGATGGGGATATGCGACAACCACTGTCGCCTCTGTTTTTCTGTCGCGCTCTGGAATGGCAAAGACCCCATCCTTAAAGAACGCCTCTACGGCCTCGCCGGCCCTCTTGGGAGCCATGGCGAGGACGTCAAAGAACTTTACTACTATCTCGACGCAACCCCAACTGCTTCTTATCTCAAGGGTCTGTACAAATACCCTCAGCAAGAGTTCCCCTACGGCCTCTTGCGTGAACAGGGCAGGAGATCCAAGCACCTTCCCGAGTTTGAATTGCATGACACCGGCATATTCGATAGCAACCGCTACTTCGATGTCTTTGTTGAGTACGCCAAGGCTGGCCCTGCAGACATCCTGATCCGCGTCACGGTTGAAAACCGTGGCCCCGAAGCCGCCCCGGTGCATCTGCTCGGACAGCTTTTCTTTCGCAACCTGTGGTCCTTCGGCAGAGCCCCCAAGCCATCCATGCACGCCGATGGCAATTCGAAAGTATCGGTCCATCACCCGTCGCTCGGCAACTATGAGTTTTTGGCTGAAGACCCCTCTGAACTTTTGTTCACAGAGAACGAAACCAACTCCAAAGCGCTGTATGGGTTTCAAACCAGTGCATCCTTTTTCAAAGACGGCTTTGGAGATTACCTGATTGAAGGCAACAGAAATGCAGTCAATTCGGCAGGACAGGGAACCAAGGCAGCCGCAGTGTTTCAGGCAATGGTTCCTGCAGGAGGCAACTTCGTTGCCCATATGAGACTTCGTGAGCAAGAGATGGAACGCATGGAGGCTCCGGCATTCGACCATGTCTTCTCTTCCAGAATTGCAGAGGCAGATGACTTCTACAGCCGTGTTCTTGCTCGCGGAGGAACGAAAAATTCAGAAGAAGCGCACCGTGTCCAAAGACAAGCAGCAGCCGGCCTGATCTGGTCGAAACAATACTTTAACTTCTGCGTCGAGGATTGGCTCAAGGGAGACCCCGG
The DNA here is from genome assembly GCA_022843625.1 of Bryobacter sp. Taxonomy (GTDB): domain Bacteria; phylum Acidobacteriota; class Terriglobia; order Bryobacterales; family Bryobacteraceae; genus Bryobacter. The sequence continues at coordinate 25,381 of JALHNH010000043.1, forward strand.
GCAGCCAACCCCGCCGGAATCGCGCAAACACGGCCGCAACTCCGAGTGGAAACACCTCTTCAACGAAGACATCATTTCAATGCCCGACAAGTGGGAATACCCATGGTACGCCGCCTGGGATTCCGCCTTTCACATGATCCCCTTTGCTCTGGTTGACCCGGAATTCGCCAAGAAGCAACTCGGTCTTTTCCTGCGGGAATGGTACATGCATCCCAACGGTCAGATTCCCGCTTACGAATGGGCTTTATCGGATGTCAATCCTCCCGTTCATGCCTGGGCATGTTGGCGAGTCTACAAAATCGATGCCAAGCTAACGGGAAAACCCGATACCGCTTTTCTCGAGAGCGTCTTTCATAAGCTCCTCATGAACTTCACATGGTGGGTGAACCGAAAAGACGCCTCGGGAAACAACATCTTCGAAGGCGGCTTTCTTGGCCTCGACAATATTGGCGTCTTTGATCGATCGCGGCCTCTACCCACCGGTGGGCAGATCGAGCAAAGCGACGGTACTTCGTGGATGGCCATGTATTGTCTGAACCTTCTCAAGATCGCCATCGAGCTGGCCAAAACCAACCCTGTATACGAAGACATCGCCAGCAAATTTTTCGAGCACTTCCTCTACATTGCAGCCGCCATGAACGGCAGTGGAGCCCACGGCCTTTGGGACGAAGAAGATCATTTCTACTATGACCGGCTGAAGCTTCCCAACGGGGAACAATTCCCCATGCGCGTGCGCTCGCTTGTCGGCTTGATTCCGCTCTTTGCGGTTGACACACTCGACGCAGAAACGATCGATGCGTTGCCGGGCTTCCGCAAACGCATGGAATGGTTCACCGAGAATCGACCGGACCTGGCGGCAAACCTCGCATCGATGACCCGCGAGGGCGTTGCCGATCGCCGTCTCTTGTCCCTCGTGGGTAGGGATCGCCTGCGGGCTCTCCTGAAGCGTCTCCTCGATCCGAATGAGTTTCTCTCCGACTATGGCATTCGCGGACTTTCCAAGTTCCACGAGCAACATCCTTACGTACTTCATGCCAATGGTTCAGACCACCGCGTTGGTTACGAACCGGGAGAATCCCAGTCTGGCCTTTTTGGCGGCAACTCTAACTGGCGAGGCCCCATCTGGTTCCCGGTCAATTACCTGTTGATCGAGAGCCTCCAGAAATTCCATCACTACCATGGCGATGCAATCGAGGTGGAGTGTCCAACCGGTTCGGGCAACATGGTGACACTCGATAAGGTCTGCGAAGAACTATCGCGTCGCCTGAGCGCGATCTTTCTGCCCTGCGCTCAGGGCATCAGACCCGGCATGGCTCATCATCCCAAGTTTAATGAGGATCCAAACTTCAAGAACAACATCCTGTTCTATGAATACTTCCATGGCGATTCAGGCCTTGGCCTCGGCGCCTCACACCAAACCGGCTGGACTGCGCTAGTCGCCAAGCTCATGCAGACGATTGACTGCTAGCTTGCGGACCGCAAGCTGGATCGTCCGGAAACATGCTTCCAGCTGCTTTGCACTTTGACAATAAGGATCTTCGATTTCTTTACGCGACCCTGGAATCAGCGACGACAAATAAGCAGTCTTGGGTCGCGCCTCAGGGCTGTCACTCAGCAGCAAATCTTCGTTGAGCTGATCCATGATGAAGATCTGGTCGTAATGACTCAGGAGTTCACTGGAGGTACGAGTGGCACGATGCGACTCAAGCGAGAGTCCAAGTTGTTTGGCCATAGCGCGAGCATGTGTTTCGGCCCGCTCGTTGGGCTCGGCCCGTACACCGGCAGAAGCAAACCGAATGTCTTTCAACCGAGGATGCTGTGAAACCTCATGCCGAAAACACGCTTCGGCGAAGGCACTGCGCATGATGTTGCCGTAGCAAACAAACAAGATGGATTGAGGCACTAGCTTTGCAGCCTCGATAGAATTTCGGGCGCTGTCGCGCGCAACCATGTCTCATTAACAGCAACGATGAACTGGCCGTCTTTGGGAGCACTTAAGACTACCCCCGCAGCCTGAGCCTTCCGTTGAAAACCCACGGCATCGCTCACTTTCAACAAAAATAGATTTGTACCGTTCGGGATTCGCTTTACTTCAAAACGGCTATCCATCTTTAGGCCCGCGATCACAGCCTCCGCCGTTTGAACGGCCTTCGCATAACGCGCAGAGAACCCCTGCACTCCGTTCATCGCGATGCCAGCAAAAGGCCAGGCCTCATGCTGACCTCCGCCAAACATCCGGCGGGCATGAAAGAGATCCGTCAGCAGCTTCTTCGGGCCGGCAAGAATAGCGCCGCTGGCGGCACCAAAATACTTGTACATCGAAACATAGACGGTATCGAAGAGACTGGCGTAGTCTCGAACTGGTAATCCACTGTAAGCCGCCGCCATATACAGACGCGCACCATCAAGGTGCAATCCAACTCCCTCAGTGCGAGCCCAACTGGAGATCCGCTTCATCTCTGAAAGATCAAACGCCTCACCCGTTTTGCGACGAACCGGCGACTCGATCATGATCGCTCCAACCGGAGTCTTTACCCGCCCAGTGGCTGAGCGATGAGCCATGTCTTTCACCTCATCAAGAGTGAAGGTTGCCCGTCCAGGAGCAAGAGGAATCAGATTCAGGCCACTCAGCGTCTGACAGCAATCGCCGCAATCGTTATAGAGATGAGATTCAGCCTGCACCAGCACCCGCTCGCGATCTCCTGCCAGCATTCGCACAGCCATGTGATTGGCGAGCGTTCCGGTCGGGAACCAAACCGCCATCTCTTTGTCAAGCTCAACCGCCATATGAGCTTCCAGCTTCTCCACCACACCGCCAAGGCCATAGTTGTCGGCAGAAATCCCAGCACTCAACTTCTGAAGCAACTCGGCATAGGCGACGGGCGATAGTGGAATGCCATCGCTAATCGCGACAACAGGTGAGATTGGCGCAGTCACTGGGGCGGCAAGTGCAATGGCAGGCGTTGCCAGAAATCCTCTACGTCTCATCACCATAGGATGACTTAGAAACCAGGCGGACGCTTGAGATGCCACTCCGTCGCATCCTGATAGGCCTTGGCTACTCTTGAAAGTTTCCCCTCTTCAAAAAGATGGCCCGTGAAAAGCAGGCCCAGGGCATTGTTGTTCGGAAAGCCGCAGGGCACTACAATTTGCGGTTGCCCCGTGAGGTTCGTAACAGTGAGGGACGGAGAACCCGTCGGCGAGACAAGCGCATCATAACCACCCATGAACTTGTGAAATTCGCGCATCAGCAGCGTCCGAGCCCGCGCAGCCCGGATGTACTCTACCGCAGGAGTCAATCGGCTCGAACGGAACGAATTGGGCCAATCGTTCGCCTTCTGGCTTGTCAGCTTTTCGGCACCACCGTTGAGGGTGAAATCATCGAAAGCTGCGCCAGCCTCGGCGTTCAACATCAGTACCAGATCTCCCGCAGGGAACTCAGGCAGCTTTGCATCTACCACTTGCATTCCAGTCTTTGACAGTGCAGCCAGTGCATCGTCGTAGTGCTTCTTGCGCACCTCATCAGTGATCCGGGTAAAGTTATCTCGCAAGACACCAATCTTCAGCTTGTTCACAGGAGCAGCCGCCTCCCAATGAACTGGGGCCGGATAACGAGCCGACATATCTTTGCCATCCGGGCCATCAATCACCCTCAGCACGAGCATGCAGTCTTCCACCGAGCGGCAGATGGGTCCAATCTTATCCATCGTCCATGAGAGAGCCATTGCTCCTGTTCTCGGCACACGGCCGAAAGTAGGCCGCAAACCCGTCACACCGCAACGCGTCGACGGAGTAACAATCGAGCCCAACGTCTCGGTACCAAGTGAGAAAGCAACCAGCCCGGCGGCAGTTGCCGAAGCTGAACCCGCCGACGATCCCGAGGAAGTCTGCTCGATATTCCAGGGCGTCTTCGTATCCCCTCCAAACCAGACACCACCCATCGCCAGCGAGCCCATTGAGAGCTTCGCGCAAAGCACCGCCCCGGCCGCTGTCAAACGTTCTATCACCGTGGCGTTGTAATCGAAGCTCTGATCCTTAAAAGGCTCAGCGCCCCAGGTAGTCTTGTAACCCTTCACTGCAAAGAGATCCTTCGCCCCATACGGCAACCCATGCAATGGCCCATGATATTTGCCACGCTTCAGATCGAGGTCCGCTTGTTTTGATTGCTCTAGCGCTAATTCTTCAGTCAGAGTTATAGTGCACAAAAGCGTAGGCGAATGCTTCTTCAGACGCTCCAGATACATCTTCGTGAGGTCAGTTGAAGAGATTCGTTTCGAGCGGATCAAGGCTCCTAGATGAGTCGCAGGCCAATAGGCCAGGTCTTCAATGTTTTTCCAGTCGGCAAGCTTTCTAAGCTTGGAAGGCTTGAAGATCGCCTTGCCCGAAGGCAACGTCATTCCAGAAATCATTGGCGAAAAACTGATCGCCGGCTCAGTCTCGGAAGGAATATTGATCTTGCGCAAACTCGCATAATTAGCAAGGGCCCGCTTGATACTCGGCAGCATCATGTCGAGCTGCTCATCCTTGAACTCAAGCCCCAACAACAGGAGATTCTGTTTCACCACTTCGCGGGTCGGCTGCGTCTCGGCTGCCGTTAATGTGGCGAGGGCAGGAATCAATTGGGCAAGAGTTCTTCGTGTCATTGGTTAGCGGGGAAAGAGTGGCGAATAGGCTTCGAGATACTTGAGTCCGGCCCCTGTGTTGTAGATGACAATCTTTTCGCTCGATTTGAGAAAGCCCGTGCCAATCAATCTCCGCACCGCCGCCACACATGCCGCGCCTTCCGGCGCAACAAACATCCCTTCCAGTTTGGCCAGTTCTACTCCAGCCGAGAGTGCATCTTCATCCGAAATCGCAATCGCCGTCCCACCAGATTCCCGGACAGCTCGCAAAATCAAAAAGTCACCGAGTGGCTTCGGCACTCGAAGACCACTGGATACCGTCTGTGCGTTCTCAAAGAACACACTGCGCTCAGCGCCCGATTCAAATGCCTTCACCACCGGCTGGCAGCCTTCAGCCTGCACCACAATCATCTTTGGCCTGCGCCCTGGCAAAATCCAGCCTAGCGCTTCCATCTCTTCAAAGGCCTTCCACATTCCGATCAAGCCAACACCCCCGCCAGTCGGGTACAGGATCACATCCGGCAATCGCCACTGCAATTGCTCAGCCAGTTCATAGCCCATCGTCTTCTTGCCTTCGATGCGATAAGGTTCCTTCAGCGTTGAAACCTCAAACCAACCTTCTTCGGCCTTGCGCTCTGCGACGATCTTGGCGCAATCGCTAATCAACCCGTCGACAAGGGTGACATGAGCCCCGAAAGCTTTGCACTCAATGTAGTTCGAGTGTGGAACGTCTTTGGGCATGAAGATATGGCATTCAATGCCGGCGGCTGCGGCATAAGCGGCCGACGCACTTGCTGCATTGCCAGCCGAAGGAATCGCAATCTTCTGAATACCCAGTTCCTTACACATTGAGATAGCGCAAGACAGACCGCGAGCCTTGAAACTGGCCGTAGGATTGAGCCCTTCATCCTTAACCCAAAGGTCGCTTGCACCAACAGCGGCACCGAGCCGATTGGTACGAACCAGCGCCGTCATCCCTTCGCCCAGCGTCACAATGCTGGAAGGCTTGGCTACAGGCAAAACAGGCGCATAGCGCCACATATTGGATGGGCCAGAAGAGATCCACTCCCGGTTCCATCCATCGCGGGCCTTCTCCAGGTCGTAGCGAACCAGAAGCGGCCAGCCATCGGGAGACAGATTCATTGCTTCGCCGGCAGGATAAGTTTTGCCCGTGCCGGAACATTCAAGGTGAGAGACGGTGGTCATTGTAGAGGCTAAAGAGCTATAGTAACGAAATCATGAATCGGTCTCTTCTTTCACTCATGTTTCTTGCTACTTTTGCTTTCGCCCAGCAGAAACAGGATGAAGCCTACAGCGCTAAGATCCGCGAGTTTACGACCGACAAGAGCTTTCTCACAGAATTGGTTGACCACCTCCCCGAAGGCGGCAAAGTTCCCAGCCCGGAAAAGATCCTCGGCTACATTGCTGGCACGCCCTTCAAACTCACCCATGCAGCAAACGTGCACAAATACTTTCGCGCGCTCGGTAGTGCCTCTCCCCGTGTAAAGGTCTTCTCGATCGGCAACTCCGAAGAAGGCCGCGAGATGATTGTCGCCTGCATTTCCGACGAAGCCAATCTCGCCAGGCTCGAACGCAACAAAGAACTGATGGCAAAACTTGCTGATCCGCGCAAGATGGACAGCACTGCTGCCCAGGCAGCCATGAAAGAAGTCGTGCCCATGTACTGGCTCACCGGCTCGCTTCATTCCACAGAAACCGGCAGCCCGGAGATGCTGATGGAACTGGCCTACCGGCTTGCGGTCGAAGAGACCCCTTTCATCGAAACCATCCGCAAGAACATGATCGTGATGATCACCCCGGTTGCAGACGTGGATGGCCGCGAGCGTATGGTAGACCTCTACAACTGGAAGCGCGCTCATGAAAAACAAGCTGCTCCGAGCCTTATCTACTGGGGCAAGTATGTCGCGCACGACAATAACCGCGACGGCATGAATCTCTCTCTCGCCCTCACGCGCAACGTCTGGAAGACCTTCTTCGACTTTCATCCGCTCGTGCTTCATGACCTTCATGAGAGCGTCCCGTTCCTTTACGTCTCCACTGGCATGGGCCCCTACAACGCCTGGTACGATCCGATCCTGATCAGCGAATGGCAAAAGCTTGCCTATCATGAAGTCGAAGAGATGACCAAGCGCGGAGTCCCGGGCGTATGGACTCATGGCTTCTATGACGGGTGGGCGGCCAATTACATGTTTCTCGCCGCCAACGGCCACAATGCGATCGGCCGTTTCTATGAGACCTTCGGCAACGGCGGCGCAGACACAAGAATGCGAACCGTGCCCAGCACCTCCACCACCCGCACGTGGTTCCGGCCCAATCCTCCGCTTCCGCAAGTGAACTGGAGCATTCGCAACAACGTCAACATGCAACAAAGCGGCGTCCTCTTCGCGTTGAACTTCACGGCTCGCAACAAGATGGAATTCCTGAACAACTTCTACCAGAAGGGTCAGCGCAGCATCGCCAAAGCAAGCACAGAAGGCCCTGCCGCCTACGTCGTTCCCGCCGACACCCCACGCCCTGGCCTCGCCGCAGACCTGATGAAGGTAATGGATCTGCAGAAGGTGGAAGTACACCGCCTCGATGCAGCAGCTGAGGTCACAACCAAGACCGGCAAACGCAGCTTCCCCGCTGGCAGCTATGTCATCCGAATGGACCAGCCGTACTCCCGAATGGGCGACATGCTGCTGGATTTGCAGTACTACAACGTCAACGACACCCGTCCCTACGACGACACCGGCTGGAGCCTCGGCTATCTCCGCAATGTGGAAACTGTGCGCGTCACAGATGGTGCAATCCTGAAAGCCCCAATGACTCTGGTGCAGGGGGTTCCGCTCATCACCAGCACGGTTGGCGGCGCCACTGAGGCCAAAGCCTGGATCATTCCGCACACGGCGGATAATAATTTAGCCAGCTTCCGCTTCGCGCTCAAAGACGTAAAGATGTGGTCGGCTGAGGCAGCATTCGAAGCAGGTGGCAAAAAATTCAACCCTGGTGCCGTCATCATTCCTGCCGAAAACGTCGCCAAGGCAAGGTTGGTTGAAGCAGCCAAAGGCTTGGGATTCAAGATCACCGAAGTAGATGCGATTCCCTCAGTTTCCAAGCACGAACTGGCCGCACCAAGAATCGCCCTGGTGCATACCTGGACCAGCACCCAGAACGAAGGTTGGGTTCGTTTGGCTCTTGAAGCAGCCAAGGTGCCCTACGACTACATCAGCGACCAGAAGGTTGGCCAGATGAGCGACCTCCGGGCAAAGTACGACGTGATCCTGTGGGGGCCGATCAACGGCACGAGCCAACGCATCGTCAATGGCATCCCCAAACGTGCTGGCGAACCGGCCATCCCCTGGAAGTCTTCCGAGCTTACCCCCAGCTTCGCCACTGGCCCAGACCAGACTGACGATATCCGTGGCGGCATGGGCCTTGAGGGTGTTCTCAACTTGCGCCGCTTCGTTGAAGCCGGCGGCCTCTTCATGACCATCGGCTCAAACGCCTCGATTCCGATCGACTACGGAATGGTCGAAGGGATCAACATCGTTCCTACCAGAGAGCTGCAGGTGCGAGGCAGCGTGCTCATGAGTCAGGTCACAGACAAGCTCAGCCCCATTGTTTATGGCTATGACGAAAAAGTTCCGGTCTACTTCAACATCGCCCCTGTCTTCCAGGTCAACAGCACAGGTGGTATGGCCCAGGGTGGCGGTGGACCATCCGCCAGCCCAGCAGGACGCCCCACGGGAAGAGGCGGCATCAACGACCCCGACGTCGTCCAGGCTCGTCCCTATCAGGAACCACCACGTCCGCCTGCCCTTCGCCCAGGCGAAGAGCCCCAGATCGCTGCAGAAATTGCCGAAGCCATGCGGGCTTATATCCCGCCCTCGGACATGACTCCGCGCGTGGTGATGAAGTTCTCCCCGGCGAGTGAACTCCTGATTAGCGGCATGCTCGCCGGAGGTCAGGAACTCGCTGGCAGGCCGGTGGTCGTCGACGTCCCTGTAGGCAAAGGGCATGTGGTTCTTTTCGCTAACAACCCAATGTGGCGTCAACAGACGCAGGGTAGTTGGTTCCTGGTTTTCAATGCAGCCATGAACTATGCCAACCTCAATGCCGGCAGGATAAAGAGCGCACCTGCAACAGGATCTGGTGCAGAAGATGACGACCAGTAAAGTCTGAGTCCACGAAATCGGGGGGGAACACGTCTATGTTGATGAGCTGTGATTTTGAAGAGTCTTATTTTCGCCCTTTGTTTGCCGTTATGGAGTGCCAAGTTTGCGGTGCTCGAGAGTGGCTCGCATCTGCAATTTGATCGCTTCGAGAAACGTGGAGCAGAAATTCTGCTCCATAGCAACGGCGGTACGCTCGTACTTCGCGCCTCCGATGTTATTGAATTTATTGAAGAAGCAGATCCGGATATCCCCGTAATAGCGGCTCCAGCAACGCAGCCGATCTTGAAGCTTCAGCCGCCGACAACGGAACCAAGGGAAGTGATCGCCGAAATGGCGGCGCAGTACGGCCTTCCTGAGAAATTTGTATCCAGCGTAGCCAGAACCGAAAGCGCATACCAAGTTAAGGCAATCAGCCCGAAGGGCGCAATTGGCGTTATGCAGCTGATGCCAGGCACTGCAAAGGACCTTGGCGTCGACCCCAACGATGTGCGCCAGAACATCGAAGGGGGGACAAAGTTACTGCGCGACCTTTTGGTGCAATATCAAAACGACCCAGACCAGGTGAGAAAAGCCTTGGCCGCCTATAACGCCGGGCCTGGTGCTGTTGCAAAATACGGCGGGGTCCCCCCGTACAGGGAAACACAGCAATACGTGGAAAAAGTTTTGAAGAACTATCAGGGTGCCAAATAAATGTCGACAGAACGGGTAGCACTCAAAAATACCGAGCAGGAAGAAATCGACGCCAGACGTCTGGCAATGCGCTACCGCGCCGAATTCGTCGACCTGCGCAACGCCGAAATCGATCACGATCTTTTTCGCACGATCCAGGTCGACCTGATGTTCCGCTACAACTTTGTCCCTCTGCACTCCGATGGCGGCATTCTCGAAATTGCAATCGCCGATCCGCGCAACCTTCAGCTGGTTGACGAGCTCAGCTCGCTGCTGGGCAAGAAACTGAAGATCAAGGTGGCAACCCTTAGCCAGATCTCAGACCGGCTCAAGAAAACCGAACAAAGCCAGCGCGTACTCGAAGAGGTAACCGAAGGTTTCACTCTCGATGTTGTCGGTGACGAAGAGAACCCTGAAGAAACGCTCTCGATCGACAAGCTCAGTGCCGACAGCGACACAGCTCCCGTGATCCGTCTGGTCGACACCACAATTTTCAACGCTCTCGAGCGTCGAGCCAGCGACATCCACATCGAAACGCGCGATCAGGAAGTCGCCATCAAGTACCGCATCGACGGCGTGCTGCATTACGCCATGCCTCCGATTGCGAAAGACTGGCACTCCGCCATCATCTCCCGCATCAAAGTCATGAGCGAACTGGACATCGCCGAGCGCCGCGTCCCGCAGGATGGCCGCTTCCGCGTTCGATATAAAGGCCGCCTGATCGACTTCCGTGTCTCGATCATGCCGACAGTTCATGGCGAAGACAGCGTACTTCGAGTCCTCGATAAGGAGAGCATGAGTGAGAAGTTCACTCGCCTCTCGCTGGAAGTTGTCGGTTTTGCCGAAAAGGACGTTATCAAGTTTCGCCGCTATATCAAGGAACCCTACGGGATGGTGCTGGTAACCGGCCCTACCGGTTCGGGTAAAACCACGACACTTTACGCTTCGCTCAGTGAGATCCAGAACGACGAAGATAAGATCATCACGATCGAAGACCCCGTCGAATACCAACTCAAGGGCATCACGCAGATTCCCGTGAACGAGAAGAAAGGCCTGACCTTTGCCCGCGGTCTGCGCAGCATCCTGCGCCACGATCCTGACAAAATTCTCGTCGGCGAAATTCGCGACCAGGAAACCGCAATCATCGCCATCAACGCCGCCCTCACCGGCCACCTTGTCTTTACAACGGTTCACGCCAACAACGTCTTCGACGTACTCGGCCGCTTCCTCAATATGGGCGTCGAGCCCTACAACTTTGTCAGTGCCCTCAATTGTATTCTGGCCCAGCGACTGGTGCGTCAGATTTGCCCGCACTGCAAAGCTCCAATCCAGGTGAGCGACCAGGAACTTCTCGATAGCGGGCTCAAGCTCGAAGAATGGCGTGGAGTAACCCTTTACGAAGGCAAAGGCTGTTTTGAATGTGGCGGCACCGGCTACCGTGGAAGAACCGCCATCCACGAACTCCTCGACCTCACCGAAGAAATCCGCGAACTGATTCTCGAGCGGCGACCCACGTCGCAAATCCGCGTCGCAGCTCGCGCGCAGGGTATGAGCACCCTGCGTGAAAGTGCAGTCGACAAAATGCGTGAGGGCTTCACAACCCTGAAAGAAATCAACAAGGTAACCTTCGTCGAATGAGTTTTCTTGAGAAGTTGCGTAATCTCATCGAGGAGCCGCCGCCGGCCTATGCCTTTGAGCTCGGCTCAAACGGCATTGCTCACTGGCAGGCTGGTTCGACAAAATTCGATTCCTTCCCAAGCCTCGACCTTCATCACGATGCCAGCGTTTTGGCGGAGGCCTTGGGACGCATCACCCCATCGCCAAACGGCAATCGCAAGCGAGCAGCAGCACTCATTCTGCCAGACAAGGCAGCCCGGGTATCGTTGATGGATTTCGATCAATTCCCCCGTAAGGCGGAAGATCAGGCGGCCTTGATCCGCTTGCGGCTCAAGCGCACCGTCCCCTTCGATGTCGACACAGCAATTCTTCGGTACCAGATCATCCCGCAGGTCGCAAACAAAGTCGACCTGACGGTTGCGGCGATCGCGGTTGAGACTCTTGCTCCTTATGAAACAGCATTTCGCAATGCGGGTTTCCATGCCGGCTTTGTCACAATAGCCGGCCTTAGCGCCGCTAATCTGGCTGAGGCGAATTCTCTCACCATGCGCCTCAGCGGACTGACGCTCACCATCAGCCATTTTGAAAATCAGGTGCTCCGTCTCTATCGTTGCCTCGAATTGCAATCTGGCACGCTGGACGAAATCCTGAACGTACTCGATCCCACCCTCGCCTATCTCGAGGATGAGCGTAAAACCAAGCCGCCGCGTATTGATATCTGTGGGCTCGGAGAACTGGGTTCCGCACTCGAAGATCACTTGCGCGAAACATGGTCGATGGATGTACAACCACTTCGCAGCAGGCTTGGTTCGGTGGATTCGAACAACGCCGGTCTGCTCGGCTATCTCGAAGCGACGGGAGTGAACTAAGCGGATGCAAGCGAGAATTCCTATAAATCTGGCCAGCGAACCCTTCCGCAGAGACCGGGCCATGCTTGTTGCAAGCGCAGTTCTTGCCGTAGCGTTGGCAATCGGGCTGGTAGGCCAAATCTACCTGATCCTGCAAGAGAGCAATCGTGCGGAAGAAACCAGAGCCGCAGTTGAAAAAACAGATCAAACGGTGCGCAAGCTCACGACAGAACAAGCCAAAGTCGATCTGGTATTGAGACAGGCTCAGAATTCCGAAGTCCTCGACCGCAATATCTTCTTGAACACTCTGATCTCGCGTAAATCTGTAAGCTGGACCCAGCTCTTTGCCGACCTGGAAAAAGTGATGCCAGGGTCGGTGCGCCTGGTCAGTGTGAGGCCACAGATCACTCCAAGCAATCAGGTAGTGCTCGACATGACGGTAGGCGCGATGACCGGGGAACCGGTGGTTGACATGTTGATGCGCCTTGAAGGCTCTTCACTCTTCGGCGCAACAACTATAACAACGCTCTTGCCTCCATCACAAAACGAAACCCTGTATCGATACAGACTGAGTGTGAACTATGCGCCCAAACCTTAATCTTCGCAATATCGATTGGCGCAGCCCGGGCGTTTACATGCGCGTGATTCTCGGAATCCTGATGCTAGGCAACCTGATCGCGCTCTGGATGCTCCTTTTTCCGCCCGGCGGCAGCCTCGAAGAAATCGAAGAGCGGCTTATCTCGTTGCGTCAACGCAACATACAACAGGGACGCAGCCTCGAGCAGATGAGAACCTTACAGGCAAAGGTGCAGGAAAGCCGCGCTGCCGGCGATAAGTTTTTCGCTTCTTATTTCATGGAGCGCCGCAAGGCCGCCAGCACGATCGTCAGCGAGCTTTCTGCTTTGGCCAAACAAGCTGGCATCCGCCCCAAAGAGCATTCCTTTGTTCTCGAACCAGTCGAAGGGGCCGAAGACCTCTCGATGATGACCGTCAACGGATCTTACGAAGGCACCTACGCCGATCTGATCCAGTTTGTGTATCGCGTAGATCGAAGCCCACGCTTCCTGATTATCGAAAACCTGACAGCCGCTCCACAGCAAAGCGCAGGCTTGCTGAACATCAGCATTCGCTTCCATGTCTTTGTGAAAGAAATCCCGGGAACCTAAAGCCATGGCACTTGAAATGAAATTCGGCGGCGACCCGAAACAACTCAGAACCCTTGGAGTCCTGGGAGTCATTCTTTTGGTGATTCTCTACTTCAATTACTTCAGCGGCCCTGACTCCTCGACACCGACAACGAAGCGCACTGCGGGAACCAACACCGCCCCTCAGATGAATCTGCCCTCCACCACTGACATTGCGGCACGTAAGACGACAGAAGCTAAAAAACGCATCCAGGTAGACCGGCGCGCTCAGGAGTTTCGCCCGCGCGTCGGCCCGGCAAGGCCGGAAGACAGGCCCGATCCGATGACAGTCGACCCCACCTTGCGCCTCGAAAAGCTAACCCGGCTCGAAAAGATTCAGATCACTGGCGGCAGCAGAAGTCTCTTCGATTTCTCAAACATGCCTTCCAGTTCAAGCTCTACAGTGGCAAAGATCATCCCCTCGCCGAAGAAATCCCCAGTGGCCCCCAAGCCCTTTATCGGCCCCATGAACAAACCCCCGGATCCGCCCAAACTCGTGGCTGCAGCTCCCATTGCCCCGCCGATACCGCTGAAGTTTTATGGCTTCACCAGCGCCGCTCGTGGTGCAAACAAGAAAGGTTTTTTTCTTGACGGTGACGATATCGTGGTTGCCAGCGAAGGAGACGTGATTAAAGCGAGATATAAAGTGATCCGGATCGGCCTCACAAACGTCACTATGGAAGACACACAATTCAAGCAGCAGCAAACCCTGCCCATTGTGCCCGACAATAGTAGTGGAGGAATCTAGATGCCCATCCCGGTGAAAGTAAAACAAGGAGAACGCGGCTTTGCCCTTCTCTTCGTGTTTGCGCTCGCCGCTATGGCTGCATTGATGCTCTACAACGAGCTACCTCGAGCCGTCTTTGAAAGCCAACGCGCCAAAGAAGATTTATTAGTCAGCCGTGGCCAGGAATACCAGCGTGGCATTCAACTCTTCTATCGTAAGTACCGCAAGTATCCGGCAACGATGGAAGACCTTGAGAAGACCAGCGGAATCCGCTTTCTCCGCCGTCGCTATGTCGATCCCTTCTCGGGTAAAGATGACTGGCGTCTGGTGCATGTCGGCGCGAACGGCCAGTTCACCGATTCAAAAGTAATTAAGCCGCAGCAACCGGCTCAGGGCACCGGCTTTGGCTCAGGCACGGCTTCTACGACCGAAGAGAAAAAAGATGATCCAAACGATCCCACACTGAAGAAGCGAGCCAGCGATACCAGTGCAGCCGAGATCGGTGAAAACGCAAGTGCAGCTCCGGCCGATCCAAATTCTCTGCCACAGGGAGCTCCGCCTGCTCCCACCATTGGAATGCCTTATCAGGGGCGCACCGGCAACGATCCTGTTTACCCTCAACAGCAAAACGGCGGCTTTGGGGCACCTGGCAATATTGGCGTCGGTAGCAGCGTTGGTGGCTTTGGCGGAGTCGGCAGCGTGGGTGCAGGCCTGCCCAACACAAGCTACCCCGGCGCTGGCATCAACTCCCAAACCGGAGGAGCATCCGGGATTCCGATCCAGCAGGGCAACGGGTATCCTCAAAATCAAAATGGCCAGCGCCCCCTCACAGCCGACCAGCTCAATCCGGCCCTCGATGTAATCCAGCGGTTGCTCACCACACCGCGTCAGCCTCCGCCGGGCGCAATCCCAGGCTATCCCCCTGGTGGCCCTGTCAGCAGCCCCGGCGGAACATTCCTTGCCAGTGGCCCTGCAGCCAACGGCGGCAACGGCCAGTTCGGTGGGGGCGGAATCGCCGGCGTGGCCAGCAAGCATGAAGGCCGCGGCATCAAGCTCGTTAACGAGCGTGAACGCATTGAAGAGTGGGAGTTTATCTACGATTACGGCAAGGACCGCGGCGGCCGTCCCGGAACCAATTCACAGAGCCAACAAGGAAATCAACAAGGTGGAATCAACCCTGCCCAAGGCACTGGCTTTGGCGGCAGTGGCGGTTTCGGGCAACAGGGTCAAGGCGGGTTTGGGCAGCAGGGAAGCGGGGGCTTTGGACAACAAGGTGGCAGCTTCGGACAGCAGGGCGGCGGATTTGGCCAGCAAGGCCAGGGTGGCTTCGGACAACAGCAACCCCAACAACCCGGCGGACGCGGACGAACTCGAAACTAAAGCGCGACGTAGCCCCGGCGAATGCCCTGCGTAACAGCTTCTGTCCGTGACCCGGCATTCAGTTTCGTCATCAGCGAACTCACGTGAAACTTCACCGTGTGCTCGGTAATACTCAAGCGCCAGGCGATTTCTTTATTGCCAACTCCCTCAGCAAGCAATCGCAAAACCTCTCGCTCCCGATTTGTCAGGGATGAGTCCGAGAAGACAGGAGCAGGGCTAGGCCATGAGTCCATCTCTTGAGCGGGAAACACCATCAAGCCTGCGGCAGCCGCCTCCAGCGCTGCTCGAATTTCAAGCGGACTGGCATTCGGTGGCAATGCCCCTCTGGCTCCCTGCCGAACCATCGTTGAAGGCGAATGCTCCGTCAACAGCACAACCGGCAAAGGCGGCGGCTCATTATCGATCTCGTCGAAATGGCGATCCGACAACAGTACATCGGCAATCTCTCCCGACTTCGCCATTTGAAAACCGACCTGCTGCTCAAGCAAAGTGCGCAACCCCGCTTCCACGACAGGACTTGAAGCGTCGATTCGTACACGTGTCATGCTGCTGCCGATAGCCTCCCTTTGATTCCAGACTCAGTTGAAACCGCAAGATCGTCAGCGGATGAATCAGCCTTGCCGTCTACATCAAGTATCGCCTCACCCAGGAGCGTCGATTCAATTTCAGGCGCATTCGTGGGCATACATTCTTCGATGCGCAATCCGGCAACAAGTTTCCAAGACAGTGCATCTGTTACTGCGCTCACGCGGCCACCCGTCCGCTGGGCCTCCGCCCAATCTCTATCTGAAGCTCCATTTCGTGACCGGCACGGGAGATCAATATCGAAATTTGTTGCCCGATATGAGGTGGCTCGAGAAATTCCTGAATACAGCCGAAGTCGATGGCACGCTGGCCCCCAATGGCGAGAATCACATCCCCCACCATCAACTGAGCCAGAGCAGAAGGCGAATCTGGTTCAACATTTAAAACGATCATCCCGGCTGGCTGCGGAACCGGCTGCAGCCCAACGCCAAGGTACCCGCGCCCCAATTCTCCATGTGCAGCAATGGTCTCTACAAATAGATGCAGATTTGAAGAAGGAATCACAACAGACGTTCCACGCGCCAGTCCCGTACTGATCATTCCAAGCAACGACCCATCCGCCCGCAATGCCAGCCCACCGGAGATTCCTGGATAGATCGGCAAATCAAGCTTGATGAAATGATCGAGCTTGCCGCCTTTCCATGTCCGCCAGGTGCCAGATAACGAACTTAGCATCGCAAGCGAAGCATTCGGCCCGGTTTCGGGCGAGCGGGAAATTCCAATGATCAACTCACCAAGAGTGGCACTTCCTGCAAGAGGCAATACCGGAGCGTCAATAAATGGTTTTTGCAGCTGTAGCAGTGCAAGGTCCCCACTGGGGTCGCGGCCTAGGAGGGAAGCGACCGCAACCTCACCACTGGGGAGGAGAACTTGAAAGTCCTCTTCTTGTTCGACGCCAGGATCCACCGTTAAGATGCGCGTGCTATCAACTAATATTCCGCTCTGATAGCCATTCTTGCGGGCTGAAACGGCGACGACAGACTGGGCCGCTGCACCAACGGTTTCTGCAAGCGCCTGGCTGAGTTCGATCAATGGATTCTGCATTTTACTGATGTCCTAGGCTTCCAGAATGACTTCTCCCAGCCAAAAAAACTACCCTCAAACGGCTAGTAGGCTCCCTGCCCGATTGGTTAGGCCCTTGCGCAGTCGTTTACACTGGTTAAGGAATGACGACTGAAGTTAAGAAAGACGTTGCCGCGGTCGAGCCAGCCCAAAGCTGGTTTCTCCCAGTGTTGCTCACCTGGATAGCGCCCGGGTCGGGATATTTTCTTTTGAAAAGCCCCGAGCGCGGTGCGGCCATGGCAACAATGTCGATTGTCATGTTTACCGTAGGCTTGCTGATGCGAGGAGCTTTTTTTGAAGCTCAGACAGGCGACCTTCTCACTACTGTGATTTATTGCGGTGGTTGGTTTGCAAACCTGGCCAACGGTAGTCTCTATTTTTTGGCTAAAGCCTTCGGCTATAACTCACCCGACGTTGCTGGCCACGTCGTGGACTATGGCACGAAATTCTTGGTTGGCTCCGGTCTGATCAACATCCTGGCCATGGTAGACGTTTTTGAAATTGCAACCCGAAAAAAGAGCTAGGAGAAATCGACAATGCCCAAGATGGCTTTATCTCACTTTGAAATGGCAATTCTTTTCTCGCTACTAACCAGCGTTGCTCTGGGGATCACCGGCAAAACGGGTCGCCAGGAGCAAATCCGCTACGCTGCCTATTGCTTCGGTTCCTTTGTCCTCGCCCTTTTCGGCCTGGGCTGGTTAATGTACTTCGGCCATCGCTAAGGAGACGTTCGACATGAGAGTTTTTCTCGTCTTTGCACTTTGCTTCACATCTTGGGCACAAGAGACCTCAGAAGAATACAAGCTGCCCGAGAATTTTCTCCGCTTCGACATCAAAAAACTGCGCCCGGCGGTAACGACATCACCGAAAACGCGGCCTCAAATCGTGGTCGTACAAAAGGAAGATTCCTGCGGCCACCTCAGAATCCAGCCAGCAGACCCGGATATGGATACCGGCATAATTTCTTCTCGAGCTTACTCCAATAGCCGCATGCCTGTTCTCAAAGGCATGCCGTCTTGCCAGGCCACCGAACGCTGATTACTACTTTCCGGCCCCGCCTTTGGGCATCTGAGTCACTTTCTCGCCCACCTTTTGATAGGCCCCCAACTTGGAATCGGCAAGATCAGGCCTACGCACACTGATCGACTCAATCACTGTATTCCCAGGTCCAGGCCGGGTGGTAATCATCTGCTGCTCACGCAGTTTCAAAGGGCCATCTGCCGAACGCCCCGGAGCTGCAACCCCATAAACAGTAATTTCACTAGTCGAAGTTCCGTCCGGATTCAGTGAATCGATCTTGATCTTCTGGCCAGTCAACTCCATCTTGCCAGTGGGTGCATTGCGAAATTCCTGCGTTACTTCCTTGGCTCCCTTCCCCTCAGGCGCCTTCTCAATTAGCTCGCGCACAGCCTCGACAAAGTTTCCGCTCTGATCAAGAACATAGGTAGACCGATTCGTCTGCTGCTTGCCATACGCCGATGTCGTCTGGCTCGCCGTTTTCTCAACTGCCGCAAAGGTTCCATTCACCGTCGGGCGCTCCACCACCGAAATCGTCTTCGTTTGCCCGCTCTGCTGCTGCGTCGTGACAACCGCTCGCTCCGTCGCAGCCAACCGCCCATTCAGATCGCTTTCATACTTGGTCGTCTCTACTATGGTCGAACCATCCGCCCCCTGCTTCTCGACAACTCGCAATTTCTCCGGCGGCAACTTGTTTCCTTGCGCATCCCGGCGCTCTACAATCTCTTCAACCACCCGGCCATTCGGGCCTTCCTCAACCACACGGCGCTCCCGCTTCTCCTCAGGCGCAGGCAGCAGGACGCGGCGTCCATCCAAGTCATAAACATAGATCTGGGCGAGCATCGTTGAACTCAGGAGAAGAAGGCTAAAGTACCGCATACGTTTCTACGCTAAAACTATCGGCGGAATGGAGCAATCTGTACAGTCCCTATAATGGAAGATGGTTCCAGCATGAAGAAGTTTTACATCGAGACCTTTGGTTGCCAGATGAATGTCCACGACTCCGAAAAGGTAATCGGGACGCTCGAAGGCACAGGCTACGCACAGGTCCCTACCCCGGAAGAAGCCGACCTCGTCGTCTACAACACTTGCAGCATTCGCGACAAGGCTGAGCAGAAGGTCTTCGCCCGCCTCAATGAATTTAAGCGCCGCAGCAAGGATAAGGTCTTTGCCGTTATCGGTTGCGTAGCCCAGCAGGAGGGCGAAAAGATCTTTGATCGCGCACCCCATGTCAGCCTTGTAGCCGGCTCGGCCAGCTACAACCAGTTGCCGCAGATGCTCATCCAGCTCGAAGCGGGCAACAAGCGCGTCACCGGCCTCAGCCTCGACGGCGAAGAAGCCTTTGAAGTCCCCTACACCCGTCGCGACAACCCCCACAAGGCTTTCCTCACCATCATCGAAGGTTGCGACAAAAGCTGCGCCTACTGCGTAGTCCCCATGACCCGTGGCCCCGAGCGCAGCCGCACCAGCGCCAGTGTCCTCGAAGAAGCCCGTATGCTCGTCAAAGACGGCTATAGCGAAATCACTCTCCTTGGTCAAAATGTCAACAGCTACCTCGACCCCTCCTCAACCGGCCTCGACTTCGCCAAACTCCTCCGGCGCATGGGCGAGATCGACGGCCTGAAGCGCGTCCGTTTCACCACCTCTCACCCGAGAGACTTTGTTAAAGACATCGTCGACGCCGTCGACGAAAATCCCGTGCTGTGCAACCACATCCACTTGCCCGTCCAGAGTGGCTCCACTGCCGTCCTCGACCGCATGCAGCGCCAGTACACACGTGATGAGTACATGCGCCGTATCGAGTGGATGAAGAACGCCAAACGCGACATCGCCATCACCTCAGACATCATCGTTGGCTTCCCCGGCGAAACCGAGGCTGATTTCGACCAGACGCTTCGCCTGCTCGACGAAGTGCAATACGACGGCCTCTTCGCCTTCAAATATTCCCAACGCCCCAACACTCCTGCGCTGCAATACGAAGATCACATGACCGAAGAAGAAAAGGGCCGCCGCCTCGCCGCCGTTCAGGAACACCAGCGCCAGATTCAGATCCCGAACAACGCAACCTACATCGGCAGAGTTGAAGAAGTGATCGTCGACGGCTACAACAAAGCCACCCAACAATGGCTGGGTAAGAACACTCAGAACAAAACCATCAGCTTCACTCATCCCTTGATGCCCAACAACGAAGAAGGCGCCACTCTCGAAGGCCGCTACCTGAACGTCCGTGTCACCCGCTCCGGCCCTGCCTCCCTTGGCGGCGAAGCGGTAATCTAGCCTTTTTGGCAGCTTCATAGCCGCCGCATCTTTGCTGTAATGGAATAGGAGGCATAGCGAAACACGATGGAAGTTGAAATGAAGATCCGCACGCTCATGATGGATCCGGTGACGCAGATGCCGATTGTTGTGTTGCGGGATGCAACCGGCAATTCAATTCTTCCGATCTGGGTTGGTGTCTATGAAGCCAATGCAATTGCTCTTGAAATCGAAAAGATCAATACACCTCGGCCAATGACTCACGACCTGATCAAGACTTTGCTCCACGGTATGGATGCAAGAGTGGATCGGATCGTCGTCAGCGACCTGAAGGACGATACTTTCTTCGCAGTCATCTGGCTGGAAAAAGACGGCGAGTTTATCAGCATTGATTCGCGGCCCAGCGACGCACTGGCGATTGCCCTCCGCACAGACTCACCCATCTTTGTAGACGACAGCGTGCTCAAGAATTCGCGCATGAGCTCAAACTCCGAAAAAGGCAAGGACGAAGAACTGAAAAAGCTGCTCGAAAATCTCAACGAAGAAGATTTCGGCCGCTACAAAATGTAGGCCCTGTCAATCGTGGAAGAAATTCTGCAAAAACTGGTAGATCATGGAATCCAGCTTCTGCCTGCCGCTGAGCTCACCACTCATTTTGTCTTCGAACGTGATGGATTCATCGCTCTGGTAGAGCGACGTAATGACGCTTTCGGTAACGCTGGCGCTCCAGGCCTGCTCTGCCCGCAGGGAATGGCCCAGTTGATTTGGCGTGGGGACAACGCTTTTTTTGTTGCAAAGGGCTTCGAGCGTCAGGCTGCTCTGGAAGAAGTCGAAAAGCTCCGAAGTTTCGGCGAGGACCTTAAGAAATCTTTGTCTAAATAGTGCACTCTGCCATACACTCGATATAGACTTTCGACTATGGACCGAAGAGCATTTCTCGCGACAGGTGTCGCAGCCTCCCAGCTGAATTCCACCCTCAGCGCACAAGACTGGAAACCCGTTGTCCCCTCACCCGAACTACCAGTCGGAAAGAAGGGCAAGGGCAAGCCCAAACTCGGCACTCAGCACATCTCTGACGACCCCACTCTGAAGATTCTCAGCGGCCTTGGCGTCAACAACATCTGTAGTGGCCTTCCCTCCAGGGCAATGGACGCCAGCTGGAGCGTCGATGGGCTATCCAGGCTGCGAGAACGCGTCGAATCCCACGGCATCCGGCTTGAGATGGTTCCTCTGCCGCTCAGCTCATCTCCTATAGCCAAAGCTGAGTATCCGGACATCCTCATGGGGCGCAGCCCCCAACGCGATAAAGCAATCGACGAAATCTGTCAGATGATCCGCAATTGCGCTAAAGCCGGTATTCCTGCCGTCAAATACAACATGAGCATCCTCGGCGTAGTGCGAACCCCTGCCGCCATAGGAAGAGGTGGTGCAACTCTCAGCACCTTCAAGTACGCAGGGGCCAAGCAAGATCCCCCGCTCACGGAAGCAGGCCCCGTACCAGCAGACCTCTACTGGGAGCGCATCACCTACTTTTTGAACAAGGTGATTCCAGTAGCAAACGAAGAAAAAGTCAGGATGGCCTGCCATCCCCATGATCCAGGGATGCCCGTCGGAAAGGGATGGCGGGGCGTTGAAACCGTTCTCGGCAGCGTTGACGGCCTCAAGAAATTCGTCAGCATCCAGGAGAGTCCCTTTCATGGACTGAACTTCTGCCAAGGCACTGTTAGCGAAATGCTCCCAAAACCCGGTCGCGAAATCTACGATGTAATCCGCTACTTCGGCTCCCGGGGCAAAATCTTCAACGTTCACTTCCGTAACATCAAGGGCGGTTTCCTCGACTTCCGCGAAGTTCATCCCGACGAAGGTGATGTAGATATGATCAAGGCAGCCCGCACATACAAAGAAGTAGGGTATAGCGGTATGTTGATGCCGGACCACGTACCGAAAATCGAGGGAGACGCAGGCGGCCGTCAGGCCTTCGCTTTCGCATTTGGCTACATCCGGGCAATACTCCAACTTCTCGAGTCTGAAGCTTAGTAAATCTTTCCCAGACAAGGTAACATAGGATGACGACGGCTTCACACCCTATGGCGCGTAAGAATACAATGGCTGTCAAATGCCCTGAATGCGACAGCAGGAACATCCGCATGTCGAAGTGGAAAAATCGCTTCGAACAGATGCTCGACCTCTTTGGTATGCCGCCTATGCGTTGCCTCGATTGTCAGCACAGGTGGAAGCACAGCCTTTGGCGCATCCGCGAGATGTTCTACGCCCGCTGCCCTCGCTGCTACAGGCTGGAGTTGGTCAAATGGGAAGAGACGTACTACCACATTCCTCGCGCCTGGAAAATTCTCACCGCGCTCGGGGCAAAAAAAGTTCGCTGCAAGCCGTGCCGTCACAATTTCATCAGCTTCCGTATGGTGAAAGGGACCAGGAAATGGGACAACGCCGACCCGACGGAAATTCCTGTTGTGGAAACAACGATGGATCTAAATACTCTGACTCAGAAGAACTCAAATTCCGACGATCCAGCCTAGTAGGGACTATGGTTGCGGCGGATTGAACTGGACTTTGATTTCGTACATCTTCCCCGTTTGTGCAACACCAACGCGAACGATTTTGGTAAAGGGCTCAGTACCTATTACGGGCTTACCATCGGGCTTGTAATTGATGGTAAGAATCGCCTCACCATCACGCACAATCTGTCGAGAAGATAGCTCATAGGTGACGTTTTCACCAGGAGGCGTATCCATAACAAGCACTACCGTCCCCTGCATCCCGTTCTTAAATTTGACCGTCTCCGCCTTTGCCACACCCTGCGTAAAATCAACCTGCTGCCTGTCTGGCCGTACCAGCGACATCATCTTCTTGATATCGGGATTCATAACAATTTGACCAGTAGGGACTAGCGCTGCTGCACCTGACTGTGGATTCGACTCCATAGTGCCAAATGGAGTTGCCCTGGTCTCGTTCTTCGGCTGAAACCAATACCAGCCATCGGCCTCCTCGCGCCACCAGGCTTCGATGGGCTGCTTGATATCCATCGCCCCAACCCCCATCATCGACATGGTTGTGTCGACAAGCGTCACAACCTTTGCGGCCTTTCCACCATCTGCATAAAAAATCTGGTCGATTTTGTAGCCTTTGATCTGCTTCTTGGGCCAGGAAAAGAACGCGTCTTTGCTTTCTTCAGATACTAAAACGTCGCTCTGCCGGTACTTGGCCGCTACAAAGCCATCCCAAAACTTGGAAACTCTTTGTTTTAATGCAGCCTCCCTTTCGGCAGAAATCTTGATCGGTTCCTGCGAGAAAACCAGGCTGCAAACCACAAAAAACAAGAGGCTGATACGATTCATCTTCTTTACGATCCTAACATTTATAGACGCTTGCGCCTCCGAAAGGTTAGCGGTCGAAGATCTTCGTGCCTTCTCGAATTTCATCCGTAGCCCGCTGGATAATTCGATCGCCTGCGGCCAGCGGCCCAATCGCTTCTACAAGCTCTCCATGTGCAGCCCCTTTGCGTACACTCACGTAGCGAGCAAGGCCATTCTCAACCCGGATCACAAAGCTGCGCTCAGTATTCGAGGTAACCGCCGTGGCAGGCACTAGCAAGGTCATCTGCCCGGCCATGGCGGGCCATCTAACTTCCGTGTACATTCCTGGAGCCAACTTGCCGCCAGCATTGGCCACATCCAGTTCCACCGGCATCGTACGGGTTTTTGAATCCAGCGTCCGCGAAATGCGGCTCACCACCCCGGAAAAAGTCTCCCCCGGCTGTCCGCTGACACTAAAACTGATTCGTTGCCCAGCCTTGACGCTGCTGAAGTTCGCCTCAGGCACGGCCACCACTACACGCAACCGGCTTACATGCTCCACGCGCACAATCGCGCCTGCCGTAGGCCCTGCAAGGCTCCCGGGATGCAGAAACCGCTCGGTCACAACTCCATCAAAAGGAGTAGTCAGTGTCAAAAAGCTTTCGAGATCCTTCAGCGCCCGCACCTGAGCCTCAGAAGCATTCCGCGAAAGCTGTATCGATTTTAGTGCCGCATCTGCGGATCGAACAGCCTCTTCTGCCAGAACCAGTTCATTGGCCGCAATCGCCCCGGCAGTCTCGCTCGCCTTTTTCAAGCGAGCCGCAGTACTTTCAGCCGCGACAAGCCTCGCCCTTTGCTCACCGGCCTGCGCCAGCACTGCACTCGACTTCGCTTGCGCTTCAGCAATCTGGGCCGACAACTCAGGCGCAGATAATTTACCAATCACTTGCCCTTTGCGAACAACACTCCCGCGATCCACCGCAAGGCTCTCGATATAGCCGGGTACTCTTGCCACAACCGAAGTCGATTGAAAGGGAAGGATCTCGGCGGTAAGCGTTACAAAACGCTCCACTGGTTTCGCCACTACCTGAACCGTTGCCAGACTTTGCGCAAGGGCACAAACAGGCACTACAAAAGCAAATATCCACTTCATGCTTTGGCCTCCTTCCGGAAGATCGAATAAATTGCCGGCAAGACGAAAAGAGTTGCAAGCGTCGCCATAACCAGACCGCCAATCACGGCCCGCCCCAGCGGAGCCGTCTGCTCTCCACCCTCCCCCAAGCCAAGCGCCATAGGCAGCATTCCGGCCAGCATTGCACATGCCGTCATCAAAATCGCTCGAAGTCTCGCTCCGCCGGCGGCAGCCACATTGCCCTCGGTTTCAGCAAAGCTCAAGTAGAGAATCGCATTCGCAATCGAAATCCCCAGCGCCATAATCGAGCCGAGATAACTCTGAATATTCATAGTAGACCCGGTGAACCAAAGTGCCAGCAACGAACCACACAAGATCGCAGGGCTTAGTAGCAGCACCACAAAGGCCAGCCGAAAACTCTGAAATGCGGCCGCAAGCAAAAGAAAAATACTCACAGTTGCAATCCAAAGGCCTGTCTGAAGCCCATCAATCGTCTCCTTCAGAGGCCCTGCCTGCCCGCCAATTTGTACGGTGATACCGCGTGGAACATCTCCGGCCCTGCGCACCGCAGCTTCCACTTCAGGCAGCGCCCGCCCTAATGTGACCCCTTCCAGATTCGCCGCAAGGCTAATCAGCTTCTGCCCATTAAACCGCTCAATCAATCCCATCGTCTTGCCATTTTTCATCGTGATCAAATCGCCGGCCAGCGGCTGAGTGTTGCCCGCCTTTGAAAGCGAAAGCGAATCAATGTCGTCTCCGGACTTTACTTTGCTCGGCGGTAGCTCCACCTGCACTTGAAACGCATTGCCACTGGCAGGATCTCGCCAGTAATTGGGTTCAATAAATCGGCTCGAACTCGTCGCCGCAACCAGGCTCCGCGTCACATCCATCGTAGTCAGACCATACTGGGCGGCTCTGTCCCGGTTGATCTGCATCTCGAGCGTCGGATAATCGTTCGGCTGCTGGATCTGTAAATCGCGCAGGAATGTCAGCTTCTTGAGCTCCACCTGGATCTTCTCGGCAAACTGATAGTCTGCCGGCAAACTCGGGCCCACCACCATCACACGAATGGGCGTCGGTGATCCAAAGCTCATTACCTGGCTCACAATGTCTCCGCCTTCAAAAAGCACCTTCAGTTGCGGCAAGTCTTTCGCCAGTCTCACCCGGATCGCCTCTTGTGCCACATCGCTATTGACCTTCGCTGCCGGCTGAATCGACACGGTAAGCACCGCTTCATGAGGGCCAGTCGTAAAAAGATGAATCAGGTTGACGGGATAGCTCGAAGCATGGGCGCCGACAAAACTTGTAGTCAGTGCAACCTTGTCTGGCCCCAGAGTCTCCTTGATCAACTCAAGCGCCTTCAGCGCCAGAGGTTCAGTCCGCTCGATCCGGGTACCAGTTGGCGCAAATACTCGCAAACGAATTTGCTTGGCCGAAGCAACGGGAAAGATCTCAAGTCCCAACTGGGGAGGAATCAGCCACAAACCTATCCCGCAAAGAAGTGCATAAACAATTGCCACACCCCACCGGAGCGAAACGATTCCACCCACTAAATTACGATAGGCAACTCGATAGGAGGGCTCGCTTCGACCGGCATGAGGCCGAAGCCATTTTGCCGCAAGCACAGGCACCAGCGTGCTCGACAAAAGATACGATGCAATCATCGCAAATCCAACAGCAAGCGCAAGAGGGACAAACAGTTGGCGGCCAGCACCCGTCATGAAGAAAGCCGGCACAAACACAGCCAGAATCGAAATCATGCTTAGGAGCCGTGGAATGGCCGTCCGGTGGCAGGCGGCAACCACCGCATCATAAGTTGCCGTGCCGCGCTGCAACTCTGCATGAATGTTTTCAATCTCGACGGTTGCCTCGTCGACAAGCACGCCAATCGCCAGCGTTAGGCCCGCCAGCGTCATCAGGTTGATCGTCTGACCGCAAGCCCACAGCGCAATTACAGAACCAAGCAGCGACACAGGAATCGTCGTCAGCACTATGAGTGCTGATCGCCCGTCGCGCAAAAACAGCAACACCATCAGCCCGGTCAGGAAGGCACCGAGTGCCCCTTCGTTTACCAGATTCTGGAGCGCTGAAGCCACAGCCGGGGTCTGATCGAATTCAACGGAAACCTGAACATCTTCCGGTACGATCTTCTGGAAGCTGGGCAGCGCCTCTCGAACGCGCTGCATCACTGCCAGCGTCGATGCATCAGAACGTTTCGTGATCGGGATATAGACGGTGCGCTTGCCGTTGACATGCGCATAAGCCGTCAGAATGTCACTGCCATTCTCAACCGTCCCGATATCACGGAAGTAAACCGGAGTGCCAGAACCCACTCTCACCGGAGTCCCGGCAAGTTCGTTCAGATCGCCTCCGATCGTTGCATTGGTAGACGCGATCCGTGTCAGATCGCCCGTCCGCACCACACCCGATGGAGCAACCACGTTGGCCTGCGAAAGCGCCCGAATCACTTCCTCAGGAGAGATCCGGTATTGACGCAATTTCTCCGGGTCGAGGCGCACCAGAATCGTCCTTTGTGCTCCACCAAAAGGCGGAGGCGCAGAGACCCCCGGCAAGGTAGCAAACAGCGGTCGTACACGGTTGATCGCAAAATCCTGCATCTCAGCAGGCATTCTGGTTTGGCTCGAAAACACCAGCTGCCCAATCGCAACGCTGCCTGCATCAAAGCGGGTCACAAAGGGCGGAACGGCTCCGGGCGGCATAAACGCCCGCGCACGGTTCGCATAACTAACGACTTCGCTCAGCGCAGTGCTCATGTTCGTTCCAGCAAAGAACGTAACCTTGATCAGGGCAGCCCCCTGAACACTGCGCGATTCGATCTGCTTCACTCCGCTCACATAGAGCAAGTGATACTCGTAATAATACGTAGCAAATCCGTCCATTTGTGCAGGATCAAGACCACCATAAGGCTGGGCAATGTAGATTGCGGGCTCACCGAGGTCGGGGAAAATATCAACCGGCATGCGGCGCAAGGCAAACCAGGCAGCAGCAAGAATCGCGATCACCGCTACAAATATCGTCGTCGGCCGGCGCAAGGCAAACAGAACGAGACGCATGACCTAGGGTTTCTCCGCTCTGGCCAGGAACTCTGTCAGATCACCCTGTGCGATTGCCACCCCAAGCTGGGCGCGCCAACTTCCAAGCCTCGCCAGACTGTCATCAATCTCGGCAGCAATCAAGACCCGTTCAGCATCCGTCAACTCCGTGATCGAACTCAGCCCCGCCTGATACCGCGCCGCTGCCTGCAATCGGGCCTCACGCGCAGCTCCAACCAGAACCGGAGTATTGCCAGCGATCTGTTCAGCCGCTTTGAGTTGCACCTGGGCTTTCATCCGTTGCGTTTCAAGATCCCGCAGCAGTTGCTCCTGACGCGCCTGTTCCATCCGCCCTCTCGCAACTTCAATCTCTTTACGCACGCGCAACCCCGGCAGCTCCATCAACGAATAGCTCATCGTGAATCCAACGCCCCAGTTGTAGATATTCGGCCCAAGCCCACTGACAACTCCACCCGTTGTAAAGTCCGGATTCGCTCCAGTCCCTCGGGCATACATCGTAGCTTGGGTATTGAATTTCGGGTAATAACTTCGCTGCAAGACCTTCAGGCGAGCATCCGATTCTTCCTTCGCGATGCGTTGCTCTGCTAGTACTGGGTGCGCGATCACATCAGAATTCGCAAAGGCAGAAGGAGGAAGATCGAGAAAGTGCTGCGTTGACACCTTTAATTGCGCCACCGGCATATTCAGGATCTGAGCCAGACTTGTGAGTGCAATCTGCACTGCTGCACTTGCCTGAATCACTTGATTCTCGGCCGCCACTCCCTCAGCCCGGGTGCGCGATAAGTCCCCTCCAGGGCGCAGCCCGCTATCCACCAGCCCGCGAACCAGGCCTTCGATCGTTGCAACCCGCGCTCGCCCGGCCTTCGCAGCTTCAAGCGATTGCTCTGCAGCAAGCAAAGTCAAATACGCATCAGCTGCCATTGCCGCAACTTCAAAACGGGTGCGCTTGAGCCCCGCTTCAGCCCGCCTTTGCCCGGCAGCACTCACGCCTACCGTAGCCGCCCGCAAACCGAAGTCAAATGGCTCCCAGGAAACAAGAAATCCAACGGCGGTTCCCCATACGTTGGTACCTGCGTTAGCCGCCAGCGGTGGCCCTGATATTGGCGAAATCACCTGCTGCTGCAAGATCATTCCATAAACATTATTCCGGGTAGCCCGGTTCACTTGAGCGATGGCATCTGCCTTGGGCAGATAAGCAAGTCTCGACAGCTGCACCCCTGCAGCCGCAGCCTTGATTTGCTCTTCGTTGACACGTGTTGCCGGATATTGCTCCACCGCCTGCTGCACCGCCTGAGTGATCGTTAGCTGCTGCGCCGAAGCGCAAGCGGCAACCAGAACAACAAGTCCAAGCCTCATGCTTCGCGTGCAATACCGCGCTTGCTTGAGCGAACAAATCTTGCGATGTGACTGGCGAGTGGGTTGGAAAGTGCTTCGAGTTGATCGCATGCTTCTTCCTTCTTCAAGGCACTTCGGTAAAGAATCTTGTAGCAGAATTTCAATGTTACTAGATCTGAAGCAGAAAACCCTGCGCGCCGCAGCCCAACCAGATTCAGCCCCTCTACCGCGACATCAAATTTGGAATATAGGAAAAACGGTGGCAAGTCAGAATTCACTCTCGTATTGCCCCCCACCATCGCCAACCGCCCGATCCGCGAAAATTGATGCACCACCACGCCACCCGAGATAAATGCCTGGTCTTCTACCTCCACATAACCCGCCAATAGTGCGCAACTGGCCACCACAATGTGATTCCCCAACTGGCAGTCGTGCGCAATGTGCCCCGAGGTCATGATGAAATTATGATCCCCAATCACAGTGGAAGCTTCAGGCTTCGTCGCCCTTGAAATTGTGAAGTGCTCGCGGATTTTGTTGTAATCGCCGATCCTCAGATAACTACGCTCACCCTTGAAGTTTTTGTCCAGTGGATCTGTACCAAGCACCACCGAAGCACTGATTTCATTGCCCTCTCCGAGCGTTGTCCAGCGTTTGATGTAGACGTACGGATCGAGAATACAGTTCTTCCCCAGCACAACATCCTGCTCGATGATGCAAAAATCTCCGATCACGCAACCGGGTCCGACGATGGCATCTGGATGGACTCGGGCAGTAGGGGCCACACACGCCCCCGGGTCTATGGGCATAAATAGATTATGCGTGTTCGTGAACTGGCTCAGCGACTGGGTCTTACTTTTGAAGGCGACGGAGAGAAAA
>JALHNH010000044.1 GCA_022843625.1 Bryobacter sp.
CGCTCGACTGCGATTCGTCGAAACTCCGGACTGAATTTCCGTCTCGGTTTTGACATGCTCTCTCCTTCTACTTGAGAACTGTCCCGATTCTATCTGTCTCAGTTTAGGGGTTCACTCCAATGCCTTTCCGATGCCTTTCCATTGGGATGCAGGGGCATAGCCCCCGTCAGAGTTTGTGTTGGCGCCAGCCGCGGGGGTCAATTTTGCGTGAGCGTTGACACAGTCGAGACCAGCCGCCTCATCCTATCTGAAGGCCTTCGGGAAACTTCGATTTCTCAACCGTCGAGAGTGAAAGCCAAAGTAGCCTACCGATCGCGCCATTCTGCTGCTCCGCAAAGGGATTAAGCGCTGGCGTCACTGACTGCCACTTCGAGGGTCTTCTGGGCGGCAGACTTCGCCGCCTTGATCAGCAGCATTCCATCTTCAAGCGTGGCTGTCACCTTGCCGATATCGATGGCCCCTGGGAGCAGTACCCGGCGGAAGGCTCTGCCGTTGTGCGGCAGTTCACTCCAGCAGAGCTGAAAGTCGCCGCTCACTTCCCGGGAGGGGTGCTCAGCTTTGACAATCAGTTCTTTTGGGGTTGCAGTGACCTGTACCTGCTTGGCCGAAAACCCCGGGATTGCCATGCGCAGGGCGAAAGCAGCTGGCGTCTCGGTTAGTTCTGCAGGCGGCGCGGCCAGTGTTTCACGCTCGGCCCGCAGCCAGTCATCCAGAGCAAACCCCAGAGAGGCCCCCCTGTGCTGAAACAATTCGAATGCCTTGCGTTCGATGTCGCTAAGCATTCTGTGCATCTCATCGAAAATCGGCATGGACGCCGCATCGTTCTCTTTCACCTTCTGAACTGCAACTGTTGTCATTGTTGACTCCTTTTGTGTGCTTCCCTTGAGCGCGGCCTACCTGCTCTTCTTCGCCCACGCGCTCCTTACTTTCGCCGCGAAGTCCTGCGCCGCTCTCTTGCGGGATTCTTCATCCCCACGCAGCGGGAAACTGTGAGATGCGATCACCTTGTTGCGTTCGACATCACGCAACTCCAGGCGATGAGTCTCGTTCCGGCCGAGTTTGTGCTTATACAGGATCTCTCCGTAGGCGGAGTGCATCTTTGCCAAACCGGCCTTCAACTCGGGCTGCTTTTGCTCCTCAATGAAATCGAAGGGCAGCTCAGCAGCCTGCAGCGCCTGCTCGACGAATGGCTCAAGGCCTTCCATCTTGTCGATGTAAATTGTCTTACGGTTCTGTGCGCCTGCGGGTATCGCTAACGCGATCGCAAACATGGCCAACACGAGGTTTCTCATAACTGTCTCCTTTATTGGCTTTCATAAGTTACTCTTGCCCTCAGGCTAACGGAATTGGAGGGAACAGGGAATACTGCGTTTGCGTGAGAGTATTGGGGAAAATCTGAAGGCTCAACGCTCCAGCAAAATTTGGGTAACAATGCCGTGACGGGGCGGGCCAAGCTGCGGGCTTCGCGCATCGTACATGTAGCCAAGCTCAACCGACGCCCACTTCGAAGCTCGCCAGCGCAGACCTCCCTGGTAGCGTGCAGCCAAATAGCCCTTGGCATCCCAGAACCACTCTCCACTCGTATAGGGGCCGAACCGGTAGTTGGTAGAAAGGCGAGTGCGGTACCGGAAACGGTTGAAACTAGGCCGGGCAGTGGTTACGAAGCGCTCCACAAGGCCGCGAGATGCCACTGAGACCGCGCCGCGCCGATAGATGTGTAATTCAGCGCCAGCAAATACCCGATGTGAGTTTTGCCATTCCTCGCGAGTGTCTTCCTCCCTACCGTAGTAGTAACCGCCGATCACCGTAGTGCGAGAGCGCGGAGTAAACCTCAGAATTGTGCCTGAGCGGCCCTGCTGAAAATCGCCTTCGCGGGTGCGCAGTCTGGTGTGTAATGCCCACTCCACACTGCGAGTCTTGAGTAGTGCAAAATCGAACGAATGCCAACTCCACATTTCCTGTGCTGCGAGTGTACCGGCGTAAAGGTGCAAAAAGGCTATGAACCGGAGTAATGCAGTGTGCATGGTTCCATCAGTTAGTTGGCATTTCTGAGAGCAGCACTTGCCTTCGGCAACGGCCTTCCAGAACTGGTGAAGGAGATGCCGACATTGCCGTGTTGCCCGATCATCACCGCCTCGATCACCGGGTCGTCCACATCCTCGACACTGGACCACTCCACAAGAAAATTCGCCCCAGGGCCGCCTGCCGTATCACGCCGCTGGATCACGAAGTCCGCAGTTGCCAGTGGACCAAGCGAGCCTGGCTCGTTGATGTACAACCGAATCAGTTTGCCGTGGGAATCATAGTACTTGACTGCGTGGACGAGGATTGGCGCTTTCTCGCTTACGTTGCGGATGCTGAGCGTTGCGGCGAGATCGGTCAACTGCCGGTCGGATCCCCAGTAGATGCTTGAATAGACAGGAACGTAGACCACTTGACGTTGGCGCAAAGCCTGCCCGGTGGTGCTCACCGGGGTGAGGACGGAGTGACCGCTTCCTTCAAGAACATGTTCGCCGTTGCGGTTGCAGCCCGAAAGGCCGAGAGCCAATACCGCGATGAACGCGGCATAACAAAAGCCGGCAATTGAGGGTGAGCGGAACACACGGAAACCTACACTCATGCTATATTCTTCCATTTGGCCAAGAAATGATGAGCTCAGCTGATGAGGCGTTTGCGCATCGCATAGAGCACGATTTCCGCCGAACTGTGTAGGTCCAGCTTCTGCATCAGGTGCATCCGGTGGGTCGCCACAGTGTTCACACTGCAGTTGAGCGCGCTTGCCACTTCCTTATTGACCTTACCTTCAGCCAACAACTGCAGCACTTCCTTCTCGCGCCCCGTCAGCAGATCGTAGGAATCGGTGAGCCCTTTCTGCCGCAGTTGCCGGATGTAGTCCTCGCGCAGTGCCGCCTGGATGGCTGGGCTGAAGAAAGACTTGCCTTGCGCCACTGCCCGCACCGCCCGATCGAGGTCTGCTTCGGCGCATTCTTTCATCAGGTATCCCAACGCGCCGGCATTCAAAACGCGTAGCAAGTACTCTTCGTCTGAATACATACTCAAAATCACAATGCCCACATCCGGATTGGACTTTGCGATTTGACTTGTCGCCTCGACGCCATTGAGATTGGGCATACCAATATCCATCAAGATCACATCCGGGCGAAGCGTCTCTGCGAGTTGGACCGCGACTCGCCCGTCGGATGCTTCGCCAACAACCTCGATGTCCTCGTGCTGCTCCAGTTGCAGGCGCAGTCCCTTGCGCACTACGCCATGGTCATCGCAAATCAAAACTCGAATCGGAGTCATGCTGTCACGCTCGCTTTCACAGGGAGTTCTACTTCGAGACTGGTACCTTTGCCCAGCTTGGAATCTATCTTCAGTTTGCCGTCAAGATCGCGTACGCGCTCGGCAATGCCAACAAGGCCCAGTCCGGTCTCAGATTTCCTGGCGGCATCGAAGCCAACGCCATCGTCCTGCACCTTTAGCTTGATCAGGTCCAGTTCGCCAGAGAGTGATATGGTCACGTTCTGCGCTTGCGCATGACGGCCACAGTTGTTTAGGGCTTCCTGCACGATTCGATAAATACAAGTGCGATGAGGCTCTGGAATCGCATCCAACTCACCTTCCAGCCGGATCACTGTAGAGATGTTGGTTCGGCGCTCAAAGTCGCGCGCGTGGGAGCGAAGGGCGGGCCCCAGGCCAAGTT
This sequence comes from Bryobacter sp., assembly GCA_022843625.1. Taxonomy (GTDB): domain Bacteria; phylum Acidobacteriota; class Terriglobia; order Bryobacterales; family Bryobacteraceae; genus Bryobacter. The sequence continues at coordinate 3,707 of JALHNH010000044.1, forward strand.
GATCGAGCATTGCGGGCCGCAGTCCAGTCGCCAATTCCTTAACCGCCCGAATCACTTCGGCATTCATTTGCTTCACCTCGGCGATCTTGTTGTCAAACTCTGAACGTGAATTCTGGCTGAGACTTTCGAGCCGGCCCAGTTCCATTCCTAATGCAGAAGCCATCTGTCCAACGGCGTCGTGCAACTCGAGAGCAATTCGCTTTCGTTCGTCTTCCTGCACCTGTACTACCCTCATGGCGAGCCGGTGCTGCTGACGCTCGGCTTCCACGGCCCGTTCTCGTTCTGCCTCGGATTTCTTCTCCGAGTTGACGATGCGCCGCGCACTGGTAACCGCTACGAGCAGGCCAAGCGCCAAGCACGCCAAGAGCAGGTTGCGGACAAAAAGTTGCAGAGAGTCTCGCTGTCTTTCGCTGGCCTCGCGTTGGCTGGCGAGGTTTTGGGTGTTGAGTGCGCTGAGTTCCTGCGCCAAATCAACGATGGCCTGACGTTTGGGGAGCGTAGCTCTGATCACCTCAAAGCTAAGGGCATACTTCTCCTGGGGTGACCAGCCGAGAATGGGATCGAGAGAATCGGCGTAGGCTTGAATCTCTTTCTGCAACCGATGGACCTTTTCCTTCTGGACTGAACCGAGCATGCTCAGCCGAGTGAGATCGCGCTCTATTCTTTGCTGCTCTTTTTTTAACTGCTCCTTATAGAGGGGTGCCGCAGTAGCAGACGGGTCGAGCGCGTAGTCGCGAACGAGGATGCCAGCCAGGTGCAGATCGGCGGGCAAACCGCGCAATGCCTCGTCTACCTCCTCATACGCGAGCTGTGCGCTGGTCATTTGGCGATAGACCTCGTTGGCCCGGCGAATGGAGCCGATTCCCAGCACCCCGACCAAGAAAAGAAGTGCCCCAAAGCCAAGTAACAAGACTGCGGTAACACCCGACTTTAAACCGCTACGCCCCGCCTCAATGTTGTCAGGTCTCACTTGTCTTCACCATTCCCATGATTCTAGATTAGGGGGCTGACGGTGATTTCGGAATCACCTATGGGCATGAGAAAACAACCGTCTCTGAAGCAAAATGATGATTTCATTTTTTTCGCAGCTTGACTCGGAGTTGGGGCATGCGGGAATCGCAGCAGGATCATCGAAACGCAGGATGGGAAGCTCAGCGTCTCCGCGATAAGGTAAGCACAGATCAGAGTGAATGCCCAACGACACAGAATCACGACGCTGAATCAAGGTAGCAGCCGCCACACAGATAAGGGGGGCAGCGCCCATTGGTCGACCTAATCGCTCATTCGGCTTTCGGCGAGGTGGCTACACTACTCGTGCTGGCTGCGTTGATCGGTCTGGCCGGTCAGATTCTGCGTCAGCCGCTGATCGTCAGTTTTATCGCAGTGGGGCTGATCGCAGGTCCTTCAGCACTCGGTCTTGTTCGATCCAACGAGCAGATCAGCCTTCTTTCCGAGCTCGGTGTGGCCGTTCTACTCTTTCTGGTCGGCATAAAGCTCGACGTAAAGTTGATCCGGTCTATCGGCTCGGTCGCTCTCTGGACGGGCCTCGGTCAGGTGGCCTTCACCTCTATCTTCGGATATCTGATCGGGCTCGCCCTTGGCCTCAGCCATGTCACCAGCATCTATGTCGCCGTGGCCCTCACCTTTTCCTCAACGATCATTATCGTGAAACTGTTGTCCGACAAGCGTGAGATCGACTCGCTGCATGGGCAGATCGCTCTCGGCTTCCTGATTGTGCAGGACCTTGTGGTGGTGCTGGCAATGATTACCCTTTCCGCTATCGGCATCGGCACAGAGGGCAGCAAGGCTCAGGGCGGCTCGATCTCGATGGTGCTAAGCAGTGGCCTGGCAATGGTGGCCCTGGTCGTTTTATTCGTAAGATACGTAGCCAACCGGCTCACAGAACGTCTTGCCCGGCAACCGGAACTGCTGGTGACATTTGCCATCGCACAGGCCGCCATCTTCGCTGCCTACGGCGACTCGGTGGGGCTGGGCAAGGAGGTAGGCGGATTGCTCGCCGGTGTCTCCCTGGCGTCCACGCCCTATCGTGAGACACTTTCCGCCCGGCTTGCTCCGCTACGGGACTTCCTGCTGCTCTTCTTTTTCATTGCCCTCGGAACTACTCTCGACCTCACCCTTCTGGGAACTTACTCTACCGTTGCGATCGTCTTCTCTCTTTTCGTGTTGGTGGGAAACCCCCTGATTGTTCTTGCCATCATGGGGGCCATGGGCTACCGCAAGCGTACCGGGTTTCTGGCTGGCCTTACCGTCGCCCAGATCAGTGAGTTCTCTCTTGTCTTCGTGGCGATGGGCGTATCACTGGGGCACGTGGAACCCGCCGCATTGGGTCTGGTAACCATGGTCGGCCTGGTGACCATCGCCGTATCCACGTACATGATTACGTATTCTCACCAGCTCTACGCCAAGTGTGAGCCGTTTCTCGGTATTTTCGAACGAAAGGAAACGCCACGAGAGTCCGGCAACCTCGAGGAACGCGAACGAGCCACACACACAGTATTAATTTTTGGGCTTGGCCGCTTCGGCACGGCAATCGGGATTCGATTGAAGAAACGTGGCATCGCAGCGCTGGGCGTGGACTTTAATCCTATGGCGGTTCGCCGTTGGAGGGAACTGGGACTTAACGCAGAGTTCGGCGATGCAACCGACTCTGAGTTTATCGCTAGCCTACCGATTCCGGCAGCCGAATGGATTGTCTCCACTGTACCGATCCATCCGACCGGTCTCAGCCATGAAGACGTTCAGACCACCCTGATCCAGATCACCCGTTCTGCCGGTTACCGGGGGCGCATCGCCGTAACTTCGCACAGTGCAAAAGACACAGCGCGCCTGGTTCGCGCAGGTGCTGACATAGTATTGGAGCCTTTTCAGGACGCAGCAGATCGCGCCGTCGAGATTCTCTGCGGCAGCCAGCCGCAGGAGCGAACAGACTTCCATTTGCTTCAGTCGGAGGAGCAGCCAGTTCGGAACAGGCCGTCATAAAACTCCGTTGCGGATCACCTAAGTACATGATGGACTCTCGCCCGCAACGCGGATACTCTGAACCTTAGTAACTTGCCCATGATGACGAATCCGCAGCAGAGCAGAGGTAGCAAATGCACGAAGTATTGACGGTCTTGCTTGCGGGAGGAGTTGGAGAACGCCTCGGCCCGCTGACCAGGGAACACTGTAAGCCAGCCATCCCTTTCGGGGGCATCTACCGGTTAGTGGACATCCCACTGTCAAACTGCATCAACTCGGGATTTTACAGAATCTGCGTCCTGACCCAGCACAAGGCCCTTTCCTTGAACCGTCACATCCGCCATGCCTGGCACTTCCTTCCGCCGGAGTTGGGGGCTTTTGTAGAGACTCTCCCTCCGATGCGGCGCAACCGCGACACGTGGTATCTCGGTACCGCCGATGCCGTGTATCAAAACATGGCGACCATAGTCGAGGAAGCTGCACCCTACACCCTGATTTTGTCGGCGGACCATGTCTACAAAATGGACTACCGGGAGATGGTGGCACAACACATCCGGCTGCGAGCGGAAGTGACTCTCGCGACTACTCACATAGATCCTTCCGAAGCCCCTCGCTTCGGCATTGTTAAAACGAATCATCAGCATCGAATTACCGCTTTCGCGGAGAAGCCAACGGCGGGCGAGGCTCTCCGTTCCCAAATCGACCCACGACGCTGTATGGCTTCCTTGGGAATCTACCTCTTCTCAACACCCGTGCTTCTTGCCGCTTTGCTTGAGGATGCCGAAGACCCGAAGTCGAGCCATGACTTCGGCCACGATGTTTTGCCGAAGCTGTTCAAGAATTGCGCAGTCTACGCCTACGATTTGGCCGCCAGGCCCGGATCCGCCATGAGCTACTGGCGGGATGTTGGCACGCTGGATGCGTACTTTGAAGCCAACATGGACTTACTGGGCCGCTGCCCGCGCTTTTCGCTGGACGACAGGGAATGGCCGCTTCGAGCCGCAACGCCGGCTCTCCCGCCGGCTCGATTTTCATTCGGAGACGACGGCGTACCCGGCATGGCTGAAGATTCACTCGTTTCACCAGGCTGTGTGGTGGAGGGAGCAAGAGTCGCACATAGCGTTCTGTCCCCCCGCGTCTGCGTCAGAAGCCACAGCGTGGTCGAAGAATCGGTGTTGCTCGGTAACGTTTCGATTGGCCGCCACTGCCATTTGAGACGCTGCATAGTTGAGGAAAATCTCACAATCCCCGATGGCTTTGAGGCTGGTGTCAGCATGCAAAACGACCTGCAAGCGGGCCACTGCGTCACGGATGAAGGAGTTGTTGTGATCCATACAGAATCCCCGGGTATCGGGCGATTGAGACGCTCCGAACGAGGCGCAGGTTCAAGATTGTCGATGCCCATTCCTCCCGCCATACGGCCCGAACAAGCGTTCACGCAGCTTGCCACCATTTCGCGCAGCTAGTTACCGGAGAACCATCTATGCTCACGCCGTTTCGATTGATCGTCGCCTATGACGGATCACCCTGCGCAGATGCCATGATCGATGATTTGCAGCATGCAGGCATCCCCGCCGGGGCTCACGTCCTGGTTGTGTCAGTGGCCGAACGAATGTCGCCTCCGCCTGCAGTCCACGAGATTGCCGCTATGCCGTTACCGGCCCGGGGCAAGGATCATGCAGACCGGCTTGCCAAACTTGGAGCAACCCGGATTGCCGCACGGCATCCGGAATGGACGGTAGAGCACGAAGGGCATGCTGGCTCTCCAGCACGCGTGATTGTGCAGCGCGCCAGGCAGTGGAACGCGCGGCTGGTAGTGGCCGGCTCGCTAGGACATAACGCGATCCAGCTGTTTTTCATCGGAAGTATTTCACAAAAGGTTGCCAACGAGGCGCATTGTTCCGTTCGGGTCTCGCGTGGCCGTCACCAGTCCGGCACATTGCGGCTGCTACTGGCATTCGATGCCCGCCCCAGTTCGGCGATGGCAGCGGCTAACGTCGCCGGGCGCAACTGGCCGAAAGGAACTGAGATTCACCTGGTTGCCGCTACAGGCTTCAACGGCCCTCCGTTGGGAGAGTGCATCTTGCCATTTGATCAGGACCGCGTAAAGGCTCTCCTTGAACCCGCAATTGAGATGCTCGAGAAGGCTGGGCTGCGTTGCCACACCACAGTTAAGGAAGCCGACCCCAAGAACCTGATTGTGGAGGAAGCTATTCGTCTGGCAGCCCATTGCATCTTCGCCGGTTGCAACGATCACTCTCTCGTAGATGAGTTGCTGCTTGGTACCGTCTCCAACGCTCTCATTTCCCGCGCACCCTGTGCGGTGGAGGTTGTTAGATGAAGCAGACCGCCGCCAGAAATTCTGTAGACACAAATGGGTCCGCATTTTCCCCTACCGCTGCAGCCTGGCATGCATTGCCCGAACCCGAAGTACTAAAACGGCTGGAAGCGCGCTCTGAAGGTTTGAGTGATGATCAGGTGGACGAACGCCGGCGTGAATTCGGATGGAACGTCCTGCCCGCCAAAGCGCCGCCGACTGCGCTTGTTATTTTCCTGCACCAATTTCTTAGTCCATTGATTTATGTATTGCTGGGCGCTGGCGCCATCGCGATCCTCATGGGAGACGCCTCGGATGCAAGCTTCATTTTTGGAGTCGTTCTTCTGAACGCCGGCCTCGGCACCTACCAGGAATGGAAAGCCGAGCGCAGCAGCGCCAGCCTTCAGCAACTCCTTCACATTACTGCGCGAATCAAGAGAAACGGCGAGTTCGCCGACCTCCCCGCCGAAGGCATAGTTCCCGGCGACTGGGTACGGCTTGAGTCTGGGGCGCGCGTCCCGGCCGATCTGCGCATCCTTGAAGCCAGCAGCCTCGCCATCGACGAAGCCCTCCTGACCGGAGAATCCGTGGCTGCAGAAAAGGGGACCGAGGTCCTGGACCAAGCCCTGCCTGTCAGCGACCGCCGCAATATGGCGTTTGCTGGAACCATCGTGGCAACCGGTCGCGCCGTCGGTGTTGTGGTCTCCACAGGCCTTCGCACGGAAGTAGGCAAGATTGCGAAAAGCGTCACCTCGTCGCAGTCTGCCAAGCCTCCCCTGGTAATTCGGATGGAGACATTTGCGCGGCAGGTGAGCCTGGTTACCCTCGCTGCTTGTCTCCTGCTCGGCGGGGTGGCCTTCTCACAGGGAATGCCCGCCTACGACGTCTTCTTCCTCGCGATTGCCCTTGCGGTTGCCGCGATTCCAGAGGGGTTGCCTGTAGCGATGACCGTTGCACTTTCTATTGCTACCAGCCGTATGGCAAAGCGTAACGTGATCGTAAGAAAGCTGACGGCAGTCGAAGGGCTGGGCAGTTGTACTTTCATTGCCAGCGACAAGACAGGTACACTCACGCTCAACAAACAAACCGTGCAAACGGTGTGGTTGCCCGCCTCGGGTATGTTTCGGCTGAGCGCGGAAGCAGATCCTGCAGAGCGGAAGCGCTTGCAGGAACTTTGCCGCCTGGCGATGATCGCCAGCGAAACGGTCGCCCGGGTTGAAAATGGGGAGTGGACCTTTGCGGGCGACGCTGTCGATGCGGCCTTCTGGCGGCTGGCCCCCCGGCTCGACATTGATCCAGCAGATATAACGGCCATTCCCCACACGGGAGAAATCCCGTTCGAGTCTGACCGTGCCTACGCGGCTACGTTCTACCAGCGCGACGGTGTGACACACGTTGCGGTGAAGGGTGCACCAGAGGTTTTGCTCGCCCGGTGTCATGGCATTTTCGGTCACGTTCACGGATCTGAGCTGAACCAGGCCGAAGCTGAAGACGCTCTAGCTAAACTCGCCGAATCCGGCCACAGGGTGATGGCGATTGCGACTGGCATCGTTGAGCAAACGCCGAACGCGCGTGGGCTTGACGAGCGAGATTTGCCACCCCTTTTGCTGGCCGGTTTCGCTGGCTTGATCGATCCGCCTCGCACCGAAGTTCGAGGTGCAGTCGAGCGGTGCCAGCAGGCAGGAATCCAGGTGGCGATGGTCACCGGGGATCATCCGCGAACAGCGTTGGCCATCGCCCGTGAAGTAGGAATCAACGCGACGGAAGCACAAGTGGTGACAGGCAAGGCGCTCGCCGGGATCGGCACGCCGGACGTGCCCCTGTTCATCGATACAGTCAAGTCTGGCCGGGTCTTTGCTCGCGTCACTCCTCTACAGAAGCTTCAGATCGTAGATTCGCTCGTCAAACTGGGTCACTTTGTGGCTGTTACAGGTGACGGGGTCAACGATGCGCCGGCGCTGAAGCGGGCCCACATTGGCGTGGCCATGGGGTCTGGCACCGACGTCACCAAGGAAACCGCATCCATCATCGTTACCGACGACAACTTCGCGTCCATAGAGGCCGGGGTTGAAGAAGGCCGCTTCGCTTACGACAACATCCGCAAGGTCACCTACCTGCTCATCTCGACCGGATTGGCGGAAGTGCTGATGTTTGCGCTGAGCCTGCTCACCGGCATGCCAATTCCTCTTCTCCCCGTCCAACTCTTGTGGCTGAACCTGGTGGCAAATGGCATTCAGGATGTATCGCTTGCCTTTGAAGGAGGCGAGCCCGGGACAATGACAAGACCCCCACGAAAGCCCACGGAAGGAGTCTTTAACCGATTTATGGTTCAGCAGACGGCCGTGGCGGGCGTGACCATGGCCTTGCTCGGCTACGTCAATTTCTATCTGCTAGTTGAATACCTGGGATTGAGCGAATTTGATGCGCGCAACCGGTTGCTCCTTCTGATGGTGCTGATCGTCAACTATCACGCGTTTAATTGCCGGTCGGAATATGTATCAGCTTTTCGTGTTCCGTTGCGGCGCAACTGGATGCTGGTTTGCGGTGTGCTTGGGGCACAGGGCATCCACATTCTGGCGATGTTCTTCCCTCCCGCGCAAGAAGTTTTGCGGGTGGCTCCGGTATCCCTGGCCGAGTGGATTGTGCCCTTCGTTCTTGCATCAATCATCTTGGTGGTCATGGAAGCTTTCAAGATCCTGATGCATGGCCGCGCAACGGTCTGGCCTTCTCCATCGGATACCGTTCGGACGGAAAGGACTTAAATGGGGATTCCAATGAAGATACTTCTGGCCGTGGATGGCTCTCACTTCGGTCTGGCTGCCGCAGATACGATAGCTTCACGGCTCTGGCCCCCAGACACTATTGTTCGGATCGTGCATGTGAGCGAAGCGGCAGGCGAGCCAACAGAGATCAATCCGGCAAGAATGCAACCGCCGTTCCCGCCGCCTCCGTATGCGATCGAGAAAGCGCTCGGTCGCCTTGCAGGACACAAGATGAAGCTGGAAGCGAAAGTCCTGCATGGCCGGCCGAAATCCGCCATTCTCGATGAAGCTCGCATTTGGGATGCGGATCTGATTGTGGTCGGGTCGCATGGCATGTCTGGAATTGAGCGCTTTCTGCTCGGCTCCGTCTCGCTAGCCGTCGCTGCACATGCCCACTGTTCTGTCGAAATTGTTCGCCCCAGGCAGCCGCGAGAAGGAAACGAATGAGCCTTGCAGTCTTATCAAAAGAAGGCCTGCAGCTCCTGGCAAACGGGGAGGCCCGTCAGTGATCTGGATTCAGTTCGCATTGTGCACGGCGCTCATCCTGTATTCAGGCAGCAAGCTCTCGCTCTATGGAGATGTGATTGCAGAGAAGTCGGGACTGGGCCGGACCTGGATCGGCGTAATTCTCATGGCCTCTGTCACGTCGCTGCCGGAGCTTGTCACCGGGATCAGTTCCGTCGCGCTCTACAACCTGCCCAACATTGCCGCCGGAGACGTACTGGGCAGCTGCATGTTCAATTTGCTGATTCTTGCCATGTTGGACATCAAGCGCAACGGATCACCCATATCGACCCTGGCGCACCAGGGTCATGTGTTGACGGCGGCATCCGGGATTTTGCTGCTCGGCCTGGCGGCGATGTCGATCCTTGTCTCTGACTTGATTCCAGCCATTGGTTGGATCGGCCTCTATAGCCCTCTTTTCCTGCTTACTTACTTCGCCGCCATGCGCATCATCTTTCGTTACGAGCGAGCTCGTAACGCCCGGTTCGTCAGCGATGTCATAGAGGGCCTGCAGTACGCTCACTTATCAAAAACCGGGACTTACGTTTGGTTCGGCGTCCACGCATTAGTGATCGTAGCGGCCGCAACCTATCTGCCTCACCTGGGCGACGAGATCGCCACCATTACCGGGCTGGGCCGTACGTTTGTCGGAAGCATTTTTATCGCCGTCGCGACATCGTTGCCGGAAATCGTAGTGTCTCGGGCGGCTTTGAAAATGGGTGCCGTCGACCTTGCGGTAGGCAACCTTCTGGGAAGCAACGTGTTTAACATAGCGATTCTAGCTATCGATGACGCCTTCTTCCTGCAGGGGCCGATTTTGGCGAGCATTGAGCCAAGCCACGCGATCACCGCTCTGGCCGCGTTGACCATGACCGCGATCGTCACCATCGCGCTGATCTATCGCTCTGAAAGACGGATCCTGATTTTTAGCTGGGAGTCGATCGGTGTCTTTATTGTTTATGTGCTCACCTCGTTGGTGCTGTATGCCAGGCGGTGACGGCAATGACGCAGAGGCCTGTCGCCTGGCGGAGGAGACCAACATCGATGCGCCTTATGGCGACGTTGCCCCTGGTCTCATCCGCAGTGCCTGTGTGCTGTTTGGCTGGGAATTAATTGTTGAATGAATATCTTAAAGGAGAAGAGCAAATGAAGAAGAGAATGATAGCAGGAGCCTTTTTGGCGATGACCACGATAGGGTTGTCTCAAGATGCGGCGGCTCTGTATAAGTCCAAGTGTCAGAGTTGCCATGGCGCTACGGGTGCCGGACGTCCATCGATGAAAGGCTCAAACCTGCTGACGGATGAATCCAAAAAGGCGACCGACGCTCAATTGGTGGCGGCGATTCTCGAAGGTGGGCCCGCAAAAAAATCGGCGCATGCATATGACAAAAAGGGGATTTCCGCAGAGCAGGCCAAGGCGCTAACCGCCCATATACGCATACTGCAGAAGTAGGAGCCTCCAGCTCGCCTTCTAAATAGTCGCGGAGGATCGTGTTGTGATTGCCATCGCGAATCGCATGTGAATCTGGGGAAGAATTTCGGTGCTGCCTTCTTTGCGGGTGTCGTGGATCTTCGCAGTGAGGAAGGGGTCAAACTGAGTACAGCCGTCGATCCGGGGTCGGAATTCTCGCTTAGTGCTGGATGCCAAATCACATACACCGGATGCCGTACCCGAAGAGCATTTAGCGGCGCTGCCATTTGAGTCAGGACTTGATTTATTTTCAACGGAATAAGGACTGTCCACCTCTCGTCCACCTCTACAGATTGCAGGCGGGACTCATCAGACCACCTCTCTGGCGATGGAAATCCACACCGAAGTCTATTAGCTGGACAAAAGCATCGACCTGCCCGCAACCTTCCCCATGCTTGAGGTCCGCAAATCCGATCTCTTCAAAAACCACGGCAGGCCTGCTCGTCCTTCGGCTCATGGCTCTAATGCCAGAAGCACAAGAAATTCTCGACCAGCACCGGGCATCCAAAGCAACCGACTAACCGTCTCACAAAACCAGGCCCCAACCGGCCACTGCTCTTTGAAATCCGAACCCGAATCGCTACACAAAGCCGGGCCCACACCACCAGTGCGCCCGGCCTCGCTAGTCGATCTCCAGCACGATAAACTGCATCTGGCCGGCCCGCTCAATCTGCACCGCAACCGGCTGCCCATGCTTGAATTCGTCGAGCAACTTCCGCAACCCGGTCAGATTCAACACCTGCTCCTGATTCAATCGGTGCACTATGTCTCCCGGCTGCAACCGGTTTGCCTCCAGCGATAGGTCAGTCAGAATCCCGGCCACCGCCACGCCCGTATACTCCCGCAAGGCCGAATAGAGTGGAATCACTTTTTCATCCACATCCACGGCCAAAATGCCCAACCGGCGCACTCTGCTCTTTTCTCCCTGCAGGTGGGCGAGCAAACGATCCGGATCCTTCGGTCGCTCGAGTACTGCTACCCCGATCTTCATCGGCACCTTCCCCCGCACCACTTCCAGTTCAATCGTCTTGCCCGCATTCTGATAGATATTCACACCAAATTGCCGTGCGTTTTCGATCGCCCTGCCATTGAGTGAAACCACCACATCACCAATCTTGAGGCCAGAAGCTTCCGCAGAACTCCCCGGCGTGACGTCTTCAATCACTACACTTGCTTCAGCGTCGAGACCCAGCGCCTGCCCCAACAGCGGTGATACCGTCTGCGCCAGCACTCCAATCTGCCCACGCCTCACCCGTCCATGCTGACGAATCTGCTCATAAACCGTCTGCACGATGTTTGATGGCGAAGCGAAGCCAATCCCTTCGCTTCCTCCCGACTTCGTATAAATGAACGTGTTGATCCCAACCAACTTTCCATCGCCATCCACCAGCGGTCCGCCTGAATTTCCGGGATTGATGGCCGCATCCGTCTGGATATAAACCATCGGGTCATCCGGCTTCACCTGCCGTGCCTTCGCCGAAACAATCCCCATTGTCACGCTATTGTCCAGCCCCAGCGGGCTCCCGAATGCAAACACCAACTGCCCCTCTCGCAATCGCTCGCTATCCCCAAAACTTAAGAACGGATGGGGTCCAGCATCATCCATCTTCAACACCGCAATATCCGTCTCCCGGTCCTGCCCCACAATCCTCGCATTCACCAGCTTGCCATTCGTACGCAACACCGACAAATGGCGGTGAGCCGCCCCCATCGCCTGCGGCAACAACACCTGAATCCTCCCAGCATTCGCCACCACATGGGAATTCGTTAAGATGTACCCGTCAGCCGATACAATCACTCCAGAGCCGTTCCCCTTCGAACTGCGAATTAGAGGAGCTGAGTCTTCCTCCGAAGCCGAGAACGCCCTCACCACAATCTGCACCACCGCCGGGTCTGTCTTCTCCACCAACCCCTCAAACTGTGTCGACAATAACCTTAACTGCGACTGGCCAAACCCAATCGAACTTATCAAGCAAAAGCAGATCAAACAAAGGCGCATGAGATTGAGATTCCTCAACCTGCCATTTCGTCTCAGCTTCTTTTCAGCTAACGCGATAGAATCGCACCGAGATGAATCGCCGCTCCGCCCTCAGCCTTGTCGCCGCGCACGTCGCCGCCTCGCCCCTCTTCAGCGCCGAAGATGACGATCTCTACGGCCCCGTCAACGTCCACGAATTTGAAGACATCGCCCGCCGCAAGCTCCACAAACTCGCCTACGACTTCATCGCCGGCGGCGTAGAAGATGAACGAACCCTCCGCTCCAACCGTGACGCCTACGGCCACTGGAACCTCGTACCTCGTGTCATGGTCGACGTCACCAACATCGATACCTCTCTCGACCTCTTCGGCATCCATCTAGAATCCCCGATCATCATCGCCCCCACCGGCGGTAAGGAACTCGTCATGCCCCGCGCCGACGAAGTTGTGGCCAAAGCAGCCCTGAAGTCCAAAACGCTCCTCTGCTCCGCCACAGGAGCCAAGAAACTCCTCGACGACGGCGAGCCCCTCAACTGGTGGATCAACGGTATCGGCCAGCCCACCAAAGAGCAGGCAGTCAACTTCGCCAAACGAACCGAAGACGGCGGCGGCAAAGCCATCGTACTCACCGTCGACAACGCCTACCAGTCCAATCGAGACCGCAACAATCGCAACCGCTTCGACTACGGCATGATGTCCAGCGGCGTCCCCAAAGCCGGCGAAGGCATGAAACCCGTCAACCCCGCTACCCCGGTCATGTGGAAGCCCCACACGCCCAATCTCACCTGGAGCTATATCGATTGGGTCCGCAGCGCCAGCAAGATCCCGATCATTCTAAAAGGCATCGTCGCCCCGGAAGACGCGGAAATCGCCGTCGAGCGCGGCGCCTCCGGCATCGTCGTCTCCAATCACGGCGGCCGCCAGCAGGACGGCGTCATCGGCACCCTTGACGCGCTGCCCGACGTTGTCGATGCCGTCTCAGGCAAAGTCCCTGTCCTCATGGATGGCGGCATCCGCCGCGGCAGCGATATCTTGAAAGCACTTTCCCTGGGTGCTAAAGCAGTCCTCGTCGGCCGGCCGCCGCTCTGGGGCCTCGCCGCCTTCGGCCAGCCCGGTGTCGAGCGTGTCCTCTGGATGCTCGCGGCTGAACTCAAACTCTCGATGGGCCTCTCCGGCCAGGCCAAACTCAGCACTATCACCAGACGCCTCGTGCGCAAAAACGCATGACCCTCCTGCTGCTCCTCCTCCTGGCCCAACAACCGCATCAGCTCTGCCAGCAGTGCCACACAGAGCCAGCCTCTGACGTCCAGTCCCATCCCCACTTCGCAAAAGGCGTCTCCTGCGACGCCTGCCACGGCAATAGCGAGAAACATCGCGAGGCCTCAGGCCACGCCGCCCCAGACCGCATTGCCACCCGAGAGCAGATCCCGCCCCTCTGCGGCACCTGCCATCCCAACCAGCTCAAAACCTACCAGGCCACTCGCCACTGGGCCGTCCTCAAAGCAGGCGAGAAGTCCGCCCAATGTGCCACCTGCCATGGCAACCACTCTTTGAAGTCGGCCAAAGCCACACAAGTCACTTGCGAGCGCTGCCATGCAACCCGCCCCGCCGCCTGCGCAGCCAAGCCCCAGTGCACCTCCTGCCACCAGCCCCACGGCCTGCTGAAGCATTGAGTCACCTCACCCTGAGATTGGGTTATGACACCCAACTCCAGGCTCCCCGCATTCCAGCACCTCCATAAACAGCCCTCTTGAAGTGGGCATTCAATTGCAACCTTACACACGTAAGGACAACCGTCATGCTACAGATTAGCCGTCGACCGTCCCCGCTCGCCTGCCGTTTAGGCATCCTGCTCTTATCCGCCTCCCTCCCGATTCTTGCCCAAGCTCCAGCTATAGCTCCAAATGGCATCCTCAATGCCGCCGACTATTCCCGGGACCTTGCCCCCGGCACCATGGTCGCCCTCTTCGGGACAAACCTCGCGCCAAGAGCTACAGCCGCATCCGCCGTGCCGCTGCCCAAGACTCTCGAGGGAGTGAGTGTCGAGCTACAACAACCGGGAGGCACCTTCACTGCCGTACCTCTCTACTTCGTCTCCCCAGGGCAAATCAACATTCAGCTCCCCTTCTTCACGGCAACCACAGCTCAAGTCCGTGTCCGCAGTGCTGTCGCCACTAGTGCTGCCGCCGCCATTAACCTTGTTCCGAGGGCACCCCGAATCTTCACTCGCACCATGGACGGCAAAGGCGAACCGATCCTCTTTCATGCCAAAGATTTCTCATGGGTCAGCACCTCTGCGCCGGCTTTTCCCGGTGAGTATCTTTCACTCCTTCTCACGGGTCTGGGTGCCGTTACTCCGGCAAAAGAGGCCGGCGCTCCAGGCGGTGACAACGGCATCAATGGCCCGCTGAATCTCGTTGCCGACCCCGTCTTTATAAGCATTGGCGGCCTCGAAGTAGCTGCGATTTTTGCCGGTCTCATGCCCGGCTTCCCCGGTGTTTACCAGGTCAACTTCCAGGTACCCGAAGCAACCCCAGCAGGGCTGCAGACCCTCCAGCTTCGCACCGGCACTGCCCGCTCGCAGGCAAGCGTCGCGACGCCCTGCGCCCGCTATGCCCCCGGCGCTGTCATCTCGGTCGTTTCTCCATCCGGAGCCACCATCACAACCACCGGAGCCTCGATCAACCTGCCCGCCGGGCTTTTCACAGAGCCAACGACAGTAGCAGTTTCACGGTCAACGAGCACTGCCACCCCGGTTGAAACCTGGCGCGCCAGCGATGTCTACACCGTCACTGGCTTGCCAGCCACCATCAATGTCCCCGTTACTGTCAAGATCGATCTCACCCGCACCCCCGGCTCTGCTGCAAGCCTTGTAGCGATGTCATCGGGCCGCGGTGTTCGAGGTTCCGGCCTCGAATTTCTTGAAGCCGAAGTCACCAATAACCAGGCAACCATTGTGCTGCCCGCAACTCCAGCAGGTGGAGCCAATGGCCTGTCCGCAACTGTCCAACCCGGAGCCGAGTCGGGTGCAGAGATCTCCCTTTACGTCATGACCTTCTACCGCAGCGTTTCGATCGGTAGCTTCCTGCTCTTCTTCCCCTCCGATACCGTCTCTGAAGCAGACGTCAACTCCATAGCGGCTGTCCTCGAGCAGGCAAAGTCGAAACTCGTCACCCTAGGCCTCAGTTGGGACCGCCGTACGCGCTGGCCCCTGCGCGTCGTAATCTACCCCTTTGCCAGTGGTGACTCAGACAAATGGGGCATGGCTGAACCATCGATCCTTGGCCTCAACTATCACTCCATTTCCATCAATGCGAGCAAGCTCAGCGCTGGCGTGAGTGACGACCTCAAAGCTACCGTCAGCCACGAACTCTTCCACATCCTGCAGAACCTCTACGACCCACGCGACGCCTTCCGAATCGCCAAAGTCCCCGGCTCCTGGCTCTGGTTCCAGGAAGCAGCCTCCACCTGGTTTGAGTCCGTCGCAGCAGGCGATCCCAACCAGGTCCCGGCCATTGTCCGCCAGGACAACTACGCCTTCCTCTCACGCCACGGCCTCGAGTATCAACCGGGTGACCCGACCGCTGTTCAGAACCACGGCTACGGCGCAGCCATGTTCCTCCACTACCTTGCCGCTAAAGCCGGTGGAAACGCAGTCGTAGGCAGCATCCTCAAAGAAGGCTTGCTCCGCGCTCCTGGCCTCTTGGCCAACTCCGCACGCTGGCCAGTCGAAGGGGCCGCCTCTGTGTTGTTAGGTATGCTCTCGGAGCATTGGCGTAACTTTGTCATCGCCTACGCCGAAGGCTCTCTTTACGGCGGCAGCTTCCCGGATCACTCGGCTGTTCTCAGCCAATTGCAGGATCGCCACGTGTTCACTACGGAAACGACTGAAGGCAAAACCTTTAGCTGGAATGCCCCGGCGCTCTCTGCTGCCGTCTATACGGCCCGCATTGAAGCATGGCCCAAAGATATCAAGCTCTCAATCTCGCTTGTCGATCCAGGCGGCGAGGCACAGCTTTCTGTCTACCGAGTCCGCAGCGGCGACTGGACACTGATAACCCGCATGCGCGCCGGCGAATTCGACTTCCCTAAACCAGAAGAACTTGCCGCCAACCGCGACTCCCTGATCCTGGTCGTTGCCAACGCCAACGGCTCCGGCCGCTATACCGGCACAACCAACATTCAGGTCGGCGTCAACAAGACCATTGACAGTATCCTCCCACTGCTGCGAAACATGAACCGTTTCTCTCATCGTCTTAACGGAATCGTTTCGTATCCAAATCAACCCCCCAGTGCCAATCTCCTGGGTCCCTTCTTTGGTCTCCCTGGTGTCACTTGGAGCTCCAACAAGTTCTCCATTGAAGTCGCCGATAGCGCATTGGTGAACGCAGGCGATCCGCCCTATCAGGTCACCTTTTCTGGCACCATGACTCCTGACGGTCTCAAAGTTGCCAGCGCCCACTACAAGCGTTACCGGCTGCTGGACAAGACCTATACCGACTCTGTTAACCGTGTCTGGCGCAACTATGAGGAAGATGTGAAGGAATGGGATCTCACCCTATTGCCGGTTACCGTACCCGCACGCGGCTTCAGCGCCACTACCTCCAGCTTCCTCTACACGGTCAAGAGCGCAGCCGCAGCTGCGGTACTCAGCGGCTTTGTCTGCAGGAAGCTTTTTTACAACGGGCTAGCAAGTGGCTTCTCGGTCGAAAAGTTGACTACGAGCAGTTGTAGCATCAGCTTCCCTCAAGATGACCGCCTGTACATCGAACTGACCTTTTACAAGTAAAGGGGTTATCGAATCGTCAGCGTCCCGCCATCCACCGGCAGCGCAGTCCCTGTAATGAATGAGGCCTCGTCCGAGCAAAGGAAGAGCGCCGCATAGGCAATCTCTGAAGGCTCAGCCATCCGCCCGATCGGCTGGGCCTTCGACAGCTTCTCAAACATCTCCGCCTCCCGCCCGGCATAGTTCTTGGCGATAAAGCCATCGACAAACGGAGTATGCACCCGCCCTGGTAAGATCGCGTTGCAGCGGATCTTCTGCTCAAGAAAATCCTTGGCGACGGAGTAAGTCATCGAGAGCACCGCCCCCTTGCTGGTCCCGTAAGCAAAGCGATCCGCAATCGCCATCACTGAAAGGCAGCTGGCCAGATTTACAATCGCTCCGCCCCCGTCGGCCACCATAAAGCGAAGCGTCGAGCGCAAGCAGTTCGCCGGCCCGAACACATTCACCCGCTGCACCCGCTCAAAGTCTTCCGGGCTCGTCGTCAGAGCATTGCCAACATGAGCAATCCCGGCATTGTTGATCAGGATGTCGATTTTCCTGCGCCGTGCGTGGATCTTCGAGATCACTTCGTCCACCATCTTTGCGTCCGCTACGTCGCAGTACTGCGTAGAAGCCGAATCGCCAATCAATTCAACGGCCTTCTTCATCTCGTCTTCATTACGATCGAGAATCTCAACGCTCGCCCCTTCCTGGGCAAAGCGCTGGGCGATGGCAAGGCCTATCCCCGAAGCACCCCCGGTTATGATGGCTGTCTTGTTTTGAAGTTGTGGCATGATCCCCACAATTCTATCGGTCGAGACGGATCCGCCTCAAGTCTTCTCCCAAATACTCAAGCTCAATCCTCGGCGTCTCCTTTGGCCAAAGCCCGGGAAAGCGCTCGCCCCATTCGATCAGCGTCAAGCCGCGACGGTCCAGATACTCATCCAGCCCAAGCGACAAAACCTCTTCCTCAGTCTCGAGCCGGTAGAGGTCCACATGAAAGACTCGAGGTGGATCGCCGTATTCATGAATCAGAGGAAAGGTTGGCGAGCTTACGTCTTCTGGCTCTGCCGCCCCTCTGGCCTGCGCAATCCCCTTTACTAGAGTCGTCTTGCCTGCCCCAAGATTGCCGATTAACAGCACCGCGCCCCGCTCTGGCAGCAGAGCCGAAAGCTGCTTGCCTACCTGAATGGTTTCTTCCGCAGAGCAGGTTTCAAACTGATAGCTCACCAAGAGCCTCCGCCAAATGATCACAAAGCCGGGACGCAAGGCTGGTCATCTCATCGCTTAACTCTCCAAGCCGCCCATGCAAATAAACCGCAGCCAGAATCGCCTGCTCGGGATGGGCCGGATACTGACTGAGAAACGCCGCCATCAGCCCCGTCAGGACATCGCCAGAACCCGCCTTGGCCAGCGCCGGTGAACCCGTAGGATTGATCCAGACCTGCCCACTGGGGAAGGCGATCACCGTCCGCTGCCCCTTAAGCACTACTACTGCATTCGTTAGTTGAGAGAGTCCACGGGCATCTTCAATACGATCTCCCAGCTCACGGCCCAGCAGCCGCCGCATCTCGCCGGGGTGGGGTGTGAGCACACGCAAGTGGGGAGTCGATTGGCTCAACGGCGCCAGAACGTTCAAGGCATCTGCATCGACAACCATTGGGCCATTATGGTTCGCATAGAGGCTCTCCACCAGTGACTTTTCGTTTTGTCCAAGCCCCGGCCCGATTGCGACCACCTTGCCTGCAACACCAGGAGGCCAGAGGCCTTTCATCAGGTCAGGCAGGCTAATCGTGAAATCAGGGTCGGGCGAGTAAACGGTAACCCATCCAGCCCCAGCGCGGATTGCTGCAGCCCCAGCCATCTGCAACGCCCCCGCACCGCCAATCACCGCTACATGCCCAAAGCTTCCCTTATGCGAATCGAGTGCTCGCTTCGATCCAACCGGCTTCAGGTCTGCCGGAGTGATCAGATTCAGTTCAGCCGTCAGGAACTTTTCGGGAATCCCGATCGGCGCAATGACGAGTTTTTTCTGGTCCAGCAGAAGGTGTTCCGGCTTCGGAGCCGCAAAGGTCACAGTGAGGTCAGCTTCAACCCGGTTGGCGCTTGGAATATCCACCGCTACTCGGCGCGCCACCGGCAGCTCATTGATCACCTCAATCAGTTCCGCAATGGGCGAACGGGGCTCGCCACTCACGCCAGTCCCAAGCAGAGCATCAATGGCGAGAGTGGTAGCCGCCAGATCTTGAGGCAACTGCATCGAATAGGGAATCGCGAGAGCCTCAAGCATCGTCAACTGCTTGGCCGCATCAGGCCCGAGTTCTTCTGGCGCGAAGGCCAGAATCACCTTCATGTTTTTTGGCTGATGATGGATGTGCAGCAGCCGCGCAAGCGCCAGACCATCGCCACCGTTATTGCCCTTGCCACAGAAGATCGCGATACGCTGCGTCGACAGTGGCATGTAGCGCTGCTCAAGGGCCCTCAGCAACGCGTATGCTGCATTCTCCATCAACACGAGAGCGGGTATGCCCGCAGCGATTGCTGCGAGATCGGCACTACGCATCTGCTCGTGTGTGAGCACCTTCATGACTTCGAGATCACCAATAGTTTCTCAAGCTGGTGCAAAGAGCTTGCCTTGCCCATGACGATCAAGTGATCGCCGGTGTTAATTGGCGAGTCCGGATCGGGATTGAAGACCATCTCGCCATCCCCACGCCGAATCGCAAGCACGGTGACTCCATACTCTTTGCGCATGCCCTTCAGGTCGCGAACCGCACTCTTTGAAAAACCTGAGCCCGGATCGATCCGGAACTGCTCGATGCCAAGATCGACCGATGGGTCGAGCATGGCGTAGTCGAGGAACTGTGTCACGTGGGGCCGGATCAGAGACTGCGCAAGTCTTGAGCCGGTAACACCGTAAGGCGAAACTACCGAGTCTGCTCCGGCCCGCCGCAGCTTGGCGGCAGACTCTTCCTCATTGGCTCGTGTCGCGACAGTCAACTTGGGGTTGAGCGTTTTGGCTGACAGGGTCAGAAAAAGATTGTCCGCATCGCTAGCCAATGCCGCGACAAGCCCGCGGGCACGATCAATCCGCACCCCGCGCAAAGTCTCGTCTCTGGTGGAATCGGCGAGCACGCCGAGCATGCCAGCCTTGATCACCATGTCGATGCGATCTTCGCTGTTGTCGATGACAACGATAGGAACCTTGGCATGCATTAGTTCATGGGCAGCACCACGGCCCACGCGGCCGAAGCCGCAGATGATGTAGTGATCGTGAAGGGAATCGATCATGCGTTGTCTCCGCTTGCGGTCAAAATAGTGATCGAGCTGAAGCTCGATGATCGTAGAGGTCATCATCCCCACGCCGAAGAGGATGGCATTCACACCTACGAGTAAAAGAACCATGTTAAAGACACGGCCCGCCCCAGAGAGTGCCTTTACCTCGTAATAACCAACGGTTGTCAGTGTGATAACCGTCATGTAAAGCGCGTCGAACCAGTGATACCGTTCGACGATGATGAAGCCCAAAGTGCCAAAGAGGATGAGGGCACCCATCATCGAGAAGAACAGAAGTGCGCGACGGCGAAGAATATTCATACGCTTAGGACCGCCGGGCAATCAACAGCGTCATGTCGTCCTGTAACTCGTCGGATCCAGTCCACTGCTTCACCGCTTCCATGACGGCGTTGATAATGCCTTCATCGCTCAGGTGTGCATTCTTCTTGACCAACTCAATCAGCCGGTCTTCTCCGTACATTTCGTCATAGTCGTTCTGAGGCTCCGAGATACCGTCGGTGTAGAGGAGAAGAAGGTCTTTGGGCTCAAGGACGATCGAGCTTTCGCCGTATTGTGCAAAGGGGAAGGCACCGACCACCATACCGTCGACCGCCAGCAAAGAGGCTTCGCCATTGCGAATGAGGATGGGGGGTAGATGCCCGGCATTGGTATAGCGCAGGGTTGAGGTTTCTTCGTCAAAGATGCCCAGAAAGAAGGTGGAAAATTTCTCAGGAGCTGTGTTGGCGTAGAGCTGCTTGTTGAGTTCTGTTACAACTTCAGAAGCGCACAAATGGCCGGTATGATTCTGGATTCGCGACCGGAAGCTGGATTGCACTGTTGCCATCAGCAGGGCGGCTGAGATTCCCTTGCCGGCCACGTCGCCCATCGAGAAGCAGATATCTTTGGGTGAGAGGCGGTGGAAGTCGAAGTAATCGCCGGACACCATACGCGCGGGCACGTAGTGGGCAGTAATTGCCAACTGGGTTGAGGCCGGGACGGACTTAGGATAGAGCTGCCGCTGGACTTCGCTTGCGATCTCCAGCTCGGCATTCAGACGTTCGTTCTCCTTAGCAACCTTGAGCAACTGCTCGAGGTTTTCGGTCATGCGATTAAAGGAGTCGCCAAGCTGAGCTAATTGATCTCGACCGGTGAGCAGAATGCGATGAGAGAAGTTGCCTTCCATCACTCGGTTGGTCCCTTCGTAGATGTCGTGCACAGTCGCCGTTATGGTACGAGTCAGGGTAACGCCAACAATCAGCGCAATGATCTCGAAGACCAGGAAGAGACTGCCTAAGGAGATCAGCAAGAGCAGAATGAAATTCTGGTCCCAGTCTTGTTTGGACGAAAAGATGATCTTGAGAACGGCAAGGAAGCGCGTCTGAATCATCAGCCACCGCTCCCGTGAAGAAGAGTCTCCATCCCAGGCTGCAACTGTGATTTCCCGGCCGCCCGTCAACTGGATATCAAATCGATTTATGGGATCGGGAACAGCAAGAGCCCCTTTTTGCTTACGGATCCCTTGCGACTCAAACCTCTGACCCAGCGACACTGGGCCGAGGCTTGGAATCAGGCTTGAAAGATAAGCCGAAGTAAGCGGAGCCATCGCAGTGACTTCTCCGTCCGCACTGCGGATATGCGCCCAAACGTAATATTTGTTGCCCTTGAGCAAGATGCCTGAGTTGTCTGCAAGGCCGTCTGGCGGCTTTTCGAGGGAAGCGTCATTCGGGTAGATAAAGGTTTCGGCCTGGTCTACACGGATCTCGAAGTTGGGAAAGCGCTCTTCGAAGTAAGCGCCCAGCCGCTCAATGGCGGCAAGACGGCGATCGGGAGGCACACGCAGCACTGATTCGGCGGCACCTCGAAGGGTTCCGACCTGCCGCTCCAGTTCACTATTTACCAGATAAATCGCCATCTGTCCGGTGACGAAGTAGGTAGTAACTGCTGCCAGTGTTGCCAACAGAACAATGGGAACCAGGGCAATAAAGACGTAGGCGACAATGAGCCTGTTTCGAAGCCGCCAAATTAGCGTTCGCATGATCAGACGGCCAAAGCGCCAGATCGCAACAGGCGCGGTAGCGATCGTTGCCATCAATGACAAGGCAAAGGCCAGGTCCCCCAGAGAGAAAGTAACGACGAGAATCAAGATGCCGAAAAAGAGGACAAAAAGCCGCTCCCACCAGCCTGTGCGGCTGAGGGCTTCGCTGACGGTCAACTTTCGGGGCGGGGCGATTAAGGGCGTCACACGCGGGAACTGGCGATAGCCGGAGTTTTGATCTCGGCCTCGGGCAGTGGAACCTCTGGATTCAAGTATAGTTTTGTCAGCCCGGTCTTGAGGATGTCGAATGCAGTATCGACGTCATCGGCGAAAACAAAGAGGTCCAGGTCTGCCGCGCTGATCATGCCGGTCTCTACCAGAGCATCAAAGCTTATGACCTTGCGCCAGAAGGAAGTGCCGTAGAGAAGACAGACCATCTTCTTGTGGAGCTTGCGCGTTTGGACGAGGGTCAGGATCTCTGTCAGCTCGTCCAGTGTGCCGAAGCCGCCGGGGAAAACGATGAGGGCCTTGGCAAGATACGAGAACCAGAACTTGCGCATGAAGAAGTAATGGAACTCGAAGCTGAGGTCTTTGGTGATGTATGGGTTGGGTGCCTGCTCCATCGGTAGACCGATATTGAGGCCGATCGAGAGACCGCCCGCGTCGTGTGCGCCACGATTGGCCGCTTCCATGATGCCGGGGCCGCCGCCGGTGCAGACGACGAACTTGCGCTCAGTGTCCGTGAGGCCCATCGACCATTCGGTGAGCCGCTGGGCCAAGTCGCGGCACTCCAGGTAGTAGCGACCCATTGGGTGGGTTGAGAAGTCGGGGTCCTCAGGTGCAGGGATGCGTGCCGATCCAAAGAAGACGAGCGTGTCGTGAATGTGATTGAGACGGAACTCGCGTAAGGGGTCGAGGTATTCCGAAAGGATGCGGACGCTTCGGCCTTCGGGTGAGTGGAGGAACTCGGGCTTTTCGTAAGCAAGCTGGTCGCGACCGGGCTTATTGCTCATGGTTGGGTGTACCTTCTTCGAGAATTTTAAGACGGCTTTCCAGGTCGCGAAGAGTGCGCACCATCTCGCCAAGCTTGGGGAAGGCAGTGACAGCGCGCCGCCATTCCCTAAAATCAAAGGCCGGCGAGCCCGATACGATGGTGCCCTTTTCGACATCATGTCCGACTCCGCTTTGGGCATAGACTACTGCGTTGTCATGGATCGTCAAGTGTCCTGAGACGCCGACCTGGCCAGCCAGCAGGACTGACTTTTTGAGGATGGTGGAACCAGCAAGACCGACTTGCGAGCAGATGATGTTGTCTTCACCGACAACACAAGCGTGACCGACCTGAACGAGCGAGTCGATTTTGGCCCCGCGCTCGACACGGCTTTCGCCCATTGTGGCGCGATCAATGTTGGTGAGGCTTTGAATCTCGACATCATCTTCGATGACAGTGATGCCGGATTGCACGATCTTGTGATGAGTACCGTCGGCTCGCTTGGCAAAGCCGAAGCCGTCGCCGCCGATTACGACATGATTTTGAAGAATGACACGGTTGCCGATGCGGCAAAATTCACGAACGACCGAATGAGAGTGGGCCAGGAAGTCGTCGCCGATTTGAGCTCCTGCGTAGACTACGGCGTGAGGATGCAAGGTGGCGTTTTTGCCGATCGAAACTCCAGCACCGACGAAGCAAAAGGGAGCGATTGAAGCACCTTCGCCGATGGTGGCAGAAGGTGAGATGAAGGCTTGGGGCGAGATGCCGGAAGCGAGTTTTGGCGGCTGGTAGAAGAGTTCGAGAGTACGGGCGAAGTCAAGGTAGGGGTTGCTTGAGATTAGCGTGGGGAGGAAGGCAGAAGCCTGGGCGGCGATGATTGCCGAGGCTTGTGAGTCTTTGACCTTGTGGGCGTATTTGGGGTTAGCCAGGAAAGTGAGCTGACCGGTTGTGGCTTGTTCCATGCCGGAGAGCGAAATGATGTCGGGGTCGGACTCACCAGCGACGGTGCACCCCAGGCGGGTGGCAATCTCGGATAGAAGCATACCCTTCTATTGTGCCTGTCAAGAGGCTTTGGCGGCGCAGGCTTCGGAACAATATTGGCGATCCGCTGGGGCGTAGGTTCCGCAGACGGGGCACTTTTTTAGGGAAGACGTAGGGCCAGCGGTGGACTGAGGCTTTTGTGGAGCCTCAGGGTTGACCATTTCCTTGACTTCTTTCGTGATCATGGCCATTATCGCCCGGATAAAGGCGGCGGCGATTGCGGCGATGAGGAGGCCAATGAGTGCTTTGATCATAAATTGGAAAAAGGGCGGCTCAGGTGAGCCGCCCTTCCTTTGGTTTGTGAAGAACGGCTAGTTCTTCTTTTTCTTGGCTGGTGCAGCCGGGGCGCTCTTTTTAGCGTCCGGGTTGGTGTAGGTGGTTTGGACGGTGCCGCCCATGGTTTCGATCATGCCCTTGGCGCTGGCGGCGAAGGGGCCGTCGGGCTTGAGGGCAAGGTATTTTTCGAACGAAGCCTGGGTGCCTTCAGGGAAGGTCATCTTGCCAGTCTTGGTGTCGACCTGCGCTTTGCCAGTGAGGAAAATTCCCATCTGGTAATGAGCGTCGGCGTAGTTGGGGTCAGCTTCGATTGCCTTCTTGAAGGCTACTCCGGCGGGTTCGTTCTGGCCAGCGTTGACGAGAAGTGCACCGAGGTTGTAGAAGTAACGACCGGCACCCGCAGGATCGAGGGCAGCGGCTTTATTCAGATTCTCCTGAGCTTCGGGAAACTTGCCAGCGCGGGCGAGTGAGAGGCCATAGTTGTTGAGATAGGAGGCATCGTCCGGCTTGAGGGTGATTGCCTTCTGGAAGTACTCGAGGGACTTCGCATTGGCGGCGTCCTTTTCAGCGCCGGTCTTGGTTTTGCCGAGGCTGCCATAAGCTTCAGCCAACTGGCCGAAGATTACGTGCTGGGTTGCATCCATTGTGGCTGCCTTTTCAAAAGACTCAACTGCTGCCTGGAAGTTGTTTGCTTTCATGGCTTCCATGCCGCCATTGAAGGCGTCGTTGAGTTCTTTGTTCTTCTTCATGGCTTCAGAACGTTCTTTGGCCTGCTTTTCGAGGGCAGCCTTTTGTTCTGGAGTCATGTCGCGTTCCATTTCTTTGGTAACGGTGCCGGTTTCGGCGGCCTTCTGCATGGCGGCCTGACGTTCGGCGTTCTTGGCGAGGTCAAAGGTAACCGGGACGGGATCACCGAGACGCATGCGGACGCCCTTAAGGCTGTCCACGACTTTGCCGTCGACTTCACAAGAGACGTCGTAGGTGCCGAGGGGCAGGCCGGCGTGGAAGAATTCGCCCTTTTTATTGGTTTTTACCTTGTAGTTGCCTTTGATGTCCGTGCGAACAATCAGGATAAGTGCGGCGTCTTTGCCGACGGGCTTGCCGTCGACGCCTTTTACCGTACCTTCGATTGCGCCGGTCTGAGAGAATGCGGGGTTGGCACTAAGGCCGAGGAACAGGGCGAGCGTAAAACTCAAGCCGATTACGTTCCGAAAGAGATTTTTCATGGGGTTCACTCCGATTGTGGTTCCTCAATGAGAATACTACAGAGGGATGTTGCCGTGTTTTTTGCGCGGCAGGGTGTCGACCTTGTTTTCGAGCATCCGCAAAGCGCGAATGACCCGAGGACGCGTCTCTCGAGGCAGGATGACGTCGTCGATATAACCGCGTTCGGCGGCCACGAAGGGGTTAGCGAATTTCTCTTTGAACTCTTGCACCTTTTCGGCTCTCAACTCCTGTTGGTTGGATGCACGGGAAATCTCGTTTCGGTACACGATATTTACAGCACCTTCGGCACCCATAACGGCGATTTCAGCCATGGGGTAGGCGAGGTTGATGTCCGTACGCAGGTGCTTGGAGCCCATGACGCAATAGGCTCCGCCGTAGGCCTTTCTGGTGATGACCGTAATTTTGGGGACAGTGGCTTCGGCGTAGGCGTAGAGGAGCTTTGCGCCGTGGCGGATGATGCCGCCGAATTCCTGTTCGGTGCCGGGGAGGAAGCCGGGGACGTCTTCAAAAGTGACGATGGGGATGTTGAAGGCATCACAGAAGCGGACGAAGCGGGCGGCCTTGACGCTGGAATTGATGTCGAGGCAGCCGGCTAGAACGGCAGGCTGGTTGGCTACGATGCCGATAGATTGACCGCCCATCCGTGCGAAGCCAATAAAGATGTTGCGGGCGTAGTGTTCGTGGACCTCAAAGAAGTTGCCGTCGTCGACGACGCGGCTGATGATGTCCTTTATGTCGTAGGGCTGGTTGGATTCGATGGGCACGACGGTATCGAGCTCGGGGTCCATGCGATCGAAGGGATCGTCCGTAGGATGCTTTGGGACATCGTCGCGATTGTTTTGAGGCAGGAATTCGAGGAGGCCGCGGATCTGGCGGAGACAATCCTGATCGGAGGGGGCGAGGAAGTGGGCGACGCCGGAGGTGGCGTTGTGGGTCATGCCGCCGCCGAGGTCTTCTTTGGAGACTTCCTCATGAGTGACAGTGCGGATGACGTCGGGGCCGGTGACGAACATGTGCGAGGTGCCGTCGACCATGAAGATGAAATCGGTGAGGGCAGGCGAATAGACAGCGCCGCCGGCACAGGGGCCAAGGATGGCCGAGATCTGGGGTACAACACCGGAGGCAAGAGTGTTGCGAAGGAAAATGTCGGCGTAGCCGGCCAGGGAGACGACGCCTTCCTGGATGCGTGCGCCGCCGGAATCGTTGAGGCCGATCAGGGGCGCGCCGTTTTTAAGCGCCATATCCATGACCTTGCAGATTTTGAGGGCATTCGATTCTGAGAGCGAGCCGCCAAGGACGGTGAAATCCTGAGCGAAGACGTAAACGAGTCGGCCGTGGATATAGCCGTAACCAGTAACGAAGCCATCGCCATCGAAGACCTGATCGTCCATCTGGAAGTCGCGGCAGCGGTGACGGACGAAGGGGTCGAGTTCTTCAAAGGTGCCTTCGTCGAGGAGGAAGTCGATGCGCTCGCGGGCGGTGAGTTTGCCGTCACGGCGCTGGCGTTCGAGGCGGTCTGGGCCGCCCCCGAGTTTGGCATTGGCACGGCGACGTTCGAGTTCTGCGACAGGATTCTTGTCAGTCATAACGAACTAGTGTAGTAGCCTGCACGGACGCGGATCGTGGCTTTGCCGTACTTCTTTTGACCTTCTTTGGAAAGAGTGACCTGGACTTTGCGGAATTGATTGGGGGTGGAGGCCGGGGCGTTGTAGGTAATAAGGTATCGCTGGCGGAGGTTGGCGAGGAGTTTGGCAAAGGCTTCATCGGCGCGGTCGGTTCGCAGGACTTCGCCGCCTGTTTCGGCGGAAAGCTTGAAGACATCGGCCCAGGAGAAATCCGGGTTTCGCGCTTCGGGATTTTTGACGGGCTTGGGCGGCTCGGCGTTCTTGGTGACGATGGAGTTGAGGACCGCGTCGGCGGCGGAGAGCTTGCGGATGACGAGGTCGTCGGGGACACGGTAGTTGAGGGCACGGTTGTCGGTGAGGATGAAGATAGCGCGGTGGCCGGTGAGTTTTGTGTTTTCGATGAAGGCGTCGCCAGCGTCGACAAGTGCGGCATTGATTGAGGTGCCGGAGGGGAGGAGGTCTGGACGGAGGGCCTGATCGATGGCGTTGGCGGCTCGATCCATGTTGGAGGTGAAGGGCATGAGGTAGTCGGACTCTTTGGCAAAGATCATGACACCAACTTTGTCGCTTGGGCGGAGCTGGCCGAGGAGGGTGCGGGCGCGCTTGCCGATTTGCGAGAGGTAGTCTCTCATGCTGCCGGAGACGTCGAGGACGAGGAGAATGTTCAGGGCATCCTGATCACGGCCGAGGTAATTGAGCTGGACAGGATTGCCGTTGTCCTGGACGATCAGGTCTTCTGGCTTCAGGCTGAGCAGGAAGCCTTTGTCATTGCTGGCCAGGAGGTCGAGGCGGACCTGGGTGACGCCCCCTTTGAAGGTAACGTCGTCCTGTGTCTGGGCAATCAGACAAAATAGGTAAGCCACTAGCCTCATGAAGAATATTATCGTCGGGACTGCCGGACATATCGACCACGGAAAGACAACTCTTGTCAAAGCGCTGACCGGGATTGATACAGACCGGCTGAAAGAAGAGAAGGAACGGGGCATTTCGATCGACCTCGGTTTTGCGAATTTGAAGACGGCGCAGGGGGCGCGGATCGCCTTTATCGACGTGCCCGGGCATGAGCGTTTTGTGCGAAACATGCTGGCGGGTGTGAGCGGTATTGATTTAGTGCTGTTTGTGGTGGCGGCCGATGAGGCGATCAAGCCGCAGACGCGGGAGCACTTTGATATTTGCCGGCTATTAGGGATTGAGCGTGGCGTGATTGCTTTAACGAAGGCGGATTTGGTGGATGCGGACTGGCTTGAGCTGGTGCGGATGGAGATGGAGGATTTTGTTCGCGGGAGTTTTTTGGAGGGGGCGCCCATCGTTCCGGTTAGCGCAACGACGGGGATGGGACTGGATGAGTTGCTTCAGGCAATTACTGCGGCTGCGGTGGGGATGCAGCAGCGGGACCTGAAGCGGATGCCGAGGCTGGCGATTGACAGGGCCTTTGTGATGAAGGGGCACGGGACTGTTGTGACGGGAACGCTGAAAGAAGGGCGGTTGGCGGTGGAGAGCGAAGTGGAGTTGTATCCGAGCGGGCGGGTGGCGCGGGTGCGGGGGATACAGGTGCATGGTGAGGCCGTGAAGGAGGCGCAGGCCGGGCAGAGGACGGCAGTGAATCTAGCTGGAGTGGAAGTCGGCGATGTGGTGCGTGGTTATGTGGCGGCACCGCCGGGCAAGCTGTCGCCGGTTCGCATCTTTGACGCGCAGATCGATTTATTGCCGGGGGCGAAGCTGATTCGGGACCGGGCGCAGGTGCATTTTCATGCAGGGACGATGGAGGTGGCGGCGGAGTTGCGGGTGCTCGATGAGAAGCGGACGATTGAGCCCGGAAACAAGGCGTGGGTAAGGCTGGTGCTGGAGGAAGAGACGCTGGTGCTGCCGGGGGACCGGTTCATTTTGCGCAGTTTTTCGCCAGTGGTGACGATTGCCGGCGGGACTGTGGTGGAGTTGCACTTTGGGGTAACGCGGATGCGGCGGAAGGGGGCGGTGGAGCGCCTCGCGAGGTGGAAGGGACTGGATATTGCGGGACGAATCGGGATCCTGCTTGAGGAGCGGCCGCTGGGGATGGAGTTTGGAGATCTGAGGCGGCGATTGGGTTGTCTTGAGAGTGATATTCCGTCGGGGCTAGAGCGGATTGGGTCTTGGGTGGCTTCTGGGGCGAATCTGAAGAAGATTGGGGTGGAACTGGTGCAGCGGTTGCGGCAACACCACAAGGAGTTTCCGCTGGAGGCAGGGCTATCGAGAGAGGCGCTGCGGTCTGGGTTGCTGGCTGGGGCGCCGGCTGGGCTGATGGAAGCGCTTTTGAGGCAGGCTCCGAGTGTGAAGGCAGAGGGAGACTTGTTACGGCTGGAGAGCCACAAAGTGAGGCTTGAGGCTAAGGAGGATGAAGCTTCGCAGGCGATGGAGGCGGCCTTTTTGAAGGCTGGCCTCGCAGTGCCGGCGGTAGATGATGTTTTGGCTTCGACCGGGCTGGCAGCGGCGCGGGCAAAGGCGGTGCTTGGGCTGTTGTTGAGGGAAGGAAAACTGGTGAGGGTGGGGCCGGATCTGGTGTATCACCGTGAGGCGCTGGGATTGCTGAAGCAGATATTTGCCGAGCGGAAGGGGCAACGATTTGGGGTGGTGGAGTTCAAGGAGTGGACGGGGGTATCACGAAAGTATGCGATACCACTACTTGAGTTTCTGGACCGGGAGAAGATCACACGCCGTGAAGGAGACCAGCGCCTGATTTTGTAATTTCATTCTTGAAGCCGCCGCGCTGTCCGATAAGAGCCGAGAAGTGACAGGAATGAACATTGACCCTTCGGAGTATTCCTCTGAAGATAGTTTGCAACTCTTGACGATGCCGATCCTACTGCTGGGACTTGAGGCGGAAGTGTCGGATTGGCGGGAATTTCTCGAAGGGATTGAAGACGCAGTCTTTTGTTCTCGCGATTCGGATGAGGCATTGCTGGTGCTGGAGGAGTGTGAGAAGTTGGGCACTCCAGTGGGGCTGGTGGTAGTTGTAGGTGCAAGGTGGACAGAGTTAGTTCAGGAGGCCGTTGAGCGCATTCGAACGAAGGCGAACGACTATTCGAGGCAGATTTTTGTTGCCTGCCGCGACTGGAGCCAGGCAGAACTCTATGCCTCGGTAGAGGCGGGAGTTAATACTCATTTTGAATTTCCATGGGACTGGGGCCTGATTGAGCGAAAGACTCGGCGAGCGTTGAGCGTTGCATCACAAGCAACAGAGCTGCAATCGCAGAAACAGCAAGCGGAAGTCGAGCTGATGCAGCACAAGCAGTCGATCGTGCATCACGATCTGTGGCGGCTGGATTTGCGATCGCGGAGTGTGGAGTTTAGTCAGAACTTTCGGAAGTTAAGCGGTTTTTCGGAATCTGAGGTTCAGGGAAATCTGGATGAGTGCCTGACGCTGATTCATCCTCTGGACCTTTCGCGGCTGAGTAAGGCGCTTTCCGGGAGTGACTGGAGAGCATTGCCCGAGGAGCTGAACTTCGAGTTTCGATTGCGGCACCGGAGTGGGGGTTGGCGCTGGGTATTGATGCGCGGGCGGCTGGAGCGGGACGAGGAAGGCGACCCGGTGGCGATCAGCGGGTCGCACACGGACATCACCGAGGCCAAGACGATAGACCCGATTACGGGGCTGGCGAATCGTTTTCAATTTGAAGACTGGCTTGAGGACAATTTGCATGCGGATGGGTTGAGTCTGGCGGTATTTCTGGTCGGGATTGACCGCTATTCGATGATCCGGGACTCGTTGGGGCAGGCGGTGGGAGACCAGTTATTACGGCTGGCTAGTGAACGACTTGGGAGCAGCTTGAACGGTGGCCTGCAGCAAAACGGTGAGTGGATTCTGGCGCGACTCAATGAGGAAGAATTTGCGATTGCGATGCCTGGAATCGAAGACGAAAACGGTGGCAGGGCTGTTGCAGAGCTGATTCAGGGGTGCCTTGAAAAGGGGATCTGGCTACAGGGGAATGAGCTGTTCGTTTCGACGAGCGTTGGCTTTGTTTTGCGAGAGGATCGCAAGCACGCCGATGAAGTGTGGCGGGATGCCGAGATTGCGCTGAGGCTGGCACGGTCTGGCGGAGGGAATCGGGTTGTACTTTTTGATCACTGCATGAGAGAAGACGTTCTGCAACAGATGGCGCTGGAGAACGACCTGAAGCGGGCCATCGAGCAGTGGGAGTTTGAGGTTTATTACCAACCGAAGGTAGATCTTGAAAACAAAAGGATCATCGGCTTTGAAGCGCTGTTGCGGTGGCGGCATCCGGTGAAGGGAATTATTCCGCCGAATCAGTTCATCCCGCTGGCCGAATCGACGGGGTTGATCATTCCGATCGGGATCCGGACGGTGCGAGAGGCTTGCGAGACGATACGTGTGTGGCAGGATCAGTTTCCGCAGCGGCAGCCGCTTGAGGTGAGCGTAAACCTGAGCGTAAGGCAGTTTCAGGACCGCCATTTGATCGACGACATCGGGAAGATTATCGCGGAGACGCAAGTCATTCCATCGACGCTACAGTTTGAAGTGACCGAAAGTGTATTAGTGAGTGATCCCGATCAGGCGCTGGAGATTGTAAAAGAGTTGAGGCGAATGGGTGTGGGTTTGAAGATCGACGATTTCGGGACGGGATACTCTTCACTGAGCTATCTGCACAAGCTTCCCTTTGACACGCTCAAGATTGACCGATCCTTCATCAATACGATGGGCGACGACCATGCGGCGTTTGAGATTGTGAGAGCGATTATTTTGCTCGCCGGGAGCCTTGGCCTGCAAGTGGTGGCAGAGGGGATTGAGACGCAGACACAGGCCGACGAGCTGCGGAGTCTGGGTTGTGGATTTGGGCAGGGTTACCTGTTTGCGCCGCCGCTGACCAAAGAGGCAGCGCGTAGGATGTTGGAAGCACAAACGGTAAGGGCTGAGAGCTAACAGTTGCCGGTTTTGAGGGCAGCGACAACGGAGCAATCAGCGTTGGCAGTGCGGCGACAGGGGCTGTCGAGAAGGGATTCGATGCGGGTGGCCAGCTTTTGGAAGTCTTCGATCTTTTTCTTGAGCTCGAGCAGTTTTCGTTCAGCAAGGTCACAGGTCTGCTCACAGGTTGGAGCACCGGATTCAAGGGAGTCGGCCAGGGTTGCGGCCTCGGCGAGAGTGAAGCCGAAGGTCTGGCACTGCTTGAGAAAGCGAATTCGCTCGAGGTGGCTCTCGGTGTATTGCCGATAACCGGATTGGGGTTTTCTGGGTTGCGCGATCAAGCCTTCACGTTCGTAGAAGCGAATGGTTTCTACGCCCACAAGGGCCTGTCGCGCTACCTCAGAAATAGTCATAGCTTAATTGTGAATGGTTATTTGCTGCCGGTGCAGCAGGAGCATTTGCAATCGGGGTTGCCACAGGGGCAGGTTGCGCAGCAGGAGCAGCCACGCGTGCTTGTTTTCTTCATAATTCGA
Source organism: Bryobacter sp. (assembly GCA_022843625.1). Taxonomy (GTDB): domain Bacteria; phylum Acidobacteriota; class Terriglobia; order Bryobacterales; family Bryobacteraceae; genus Bryobacter. The sequence goes on from JALHNH010000044.1 coordinate 36,382, forward strand.
GCTTAGAGTCCGTAGCTGCGTACGGAGTCAAGAAGTAAGTGAAGATTTTTTTCGCTAGGGTTGATGAACGGGCTCTGCGTAGAGCAGATCGCCGGTGACGCCGTCGAAGTATTGGATGACGACGTGTGGCCGTGGGTAGGCGACCCAACGGATGTGGCCATCCGGGGCGGGGTTGGGAAAGACGTTGTTGATCTGCGCGACGGCGTAGATGGGCCACCAGCGGAGGCGGGCCGGGACGTCGTTTCTGATGTAGCTGGACCAGCGGATCTCGCACCGGCGACCGCGGGAATCGTAGGGGCCATTCGGAGGACGGCTGCCTTCGCTTCTGGCTGGATGGTTTTGAGAGTTGTGTGGGCCAGCGGCGAATTCCCAAACACGGTCTGTGACTTTGACGGACCAACTGTTGTGGAGGTCGCCGGTCATGACCATGACTGGCTTGCCGAGCTTGTCCCAGAATTCGATGAGCTCTTCGCGTTCGGCAAGGAAGGCCGTCCAGGCATCGTCTTTGCCGGCGATGGGGTCTTCTGAGGTGGGTGAGCCGATGTGCGGAATCATCAGATTGACGCTGGAGGCGAGGAAGAAGAAGTCGGCATCGGATTTGGCCATGGAGGCCTTGAGCCATTCGTGCTGCTTCTTGCCGAGCATGAGGGGGCCCTGGTGTTTGGGGTTGTCGAAATCGCCGAGGTCGCGGGTGCCGCGAGTGTCGAGGAGATAGACCTCGATGTTGCCGACACGGAAGCTGGAATAATTTTGGCGGCCGATCGAATAAGTTGCTTTGCCGGCCTGCGGGAAGTTTGGTTTGACGCGGATGCGGTTGGCATCGAGGACAGCATCGATTTCGTAGACGCCGGCGCTGGGGTTGCCAACCGGAGGGTTCTTGCCGGGCGGGGTGCCGGCGAGTTGACCACCCCAATGGATGTGGAGGTTGGAGGCTTCGGCGAGATTGATCTTGCGGAAATCGGCTTCCGGGTCTGTGAGGATGTTGCCGTTGAGGGTGGCTTCGCCGAAGTGTATGTCCTGTTTGGTAACGAGGGGGTTGCTGCCGGCGATGTAGTCGTACCAGCCGCGAAGGGCGATGTCGCGGAAGACGGCTTCCTGGGCTTTGACGCCGGCGGTGCCGGTGCCGGTGACGTCGTTGAGGATCTCGTGATCGTCGGGGGTGAAGTAGCCGGGGACTTCGCGATGCCAGGCAGAGAGAGTCTTGCCTCGTTCGAGGTAGAGTTTGAAGTTCTCCCAAACGCCGGTGATGCTGGGGGCGATTTTGGCGATTCTGGGGAGTTGACTGGCTGAGAGGCCGCATTGTTCGAGCCACTGGGGCACGGCGTAATCGCGCTTTTCTTCGTAGACCCAATCGCCATTCATGATCGAGAAGAGGACTTTTTTGCCGTGCTGCTCACGCATGGTTTTGTAGGTGGGGAGTGTTGCGCCCTTAGCACCGCCGTGAGTCTGGCAGGCGCAGGAACCGAACTGGAAGCTGAAGTTGAAGAGACCGCGGGGGTTGGTTTCGGGGTCGCGGTATGTGCCAGCGGAGGGGAGAGTCAGGAAGGTGCCGGCGCGGTCTGGGGTGGTGGTACCGGCGATGCGGTAGTAGTAGCGAGTGCCGGGTTGGAGGCCGGTGATGTGGAGCCAGGCGGAGTTGTCGTGGTCTGGGGTGGTTGTCGCAGCAGGGGAGGTTTGGGTGAGCTTGTCTGGGCTTAGGCCGTATTCGATGCGGAAAGAACCGGATCTTGCGGTGCGGGCCCAGATGTGGACTTCGTTGAGGCCGACATGGCCAAGGAAAGGCCCGTGGGTTGGGACGCTCTCAGGGGCTTGTGCAGAGGCAGCAGTGGTGGCCAGAACGACTGCCGCAGCATCGCGGCGGTTGATTTTCATGGCCTATATCGTATCGAAGTTGTTAGAAGCTGAAGCGGAGGCCGGCCCAGGCCGAGCGAGGAGCGCCGGGGGCGTAGAAGGTGGCCTGTTGGACGGGGAACTCGCCTTCAATTGCCGGGAAGGGGCGGGCGATGAAGTTGCCGGTGGCGGTGAAGCCGGTGGGGCCGAGCTGGGCGGCGCTGAAGTAGCGACGGTCGAAGAGGTTGTTGGCCTGAACGAAGAGCTGGAGCTTGTTTGTGAGCTGGTAGCGGGCGCCGAGGTTGGCGACGGCGTAGCCGGGAGAGTGGCCGGGGCCGAGATAGTAGCGGCCGTCGGCTTTGTGCTGCCCATTCTCGTTGCCTCTGGCGATCATGCTGGAGATAGCGACCATACCGAGATTGACGGTGAATTTGCTGGTGACTTGAATGTCAGCGTAGGCTTTGGCGGTGTGGCTGGGGACGAGGGGGATGCGTGCGCCGGGGTTGATTTCGATGGTGCCTTCCTGGCCGGGGATACCGTCCTGGGCATCTTCGTTGCTGCTGTTGCCGGTGCCGTTGACTTCTTCAGGGCTTTGGAAGGTGGCGTCGAGCCAGGTGTAATTGACGCCGAGGTTGACTTTGCGGAGACGGCCATTGAGGGCAGCTTCGAGGCCCTGGCGGCGGGTCTTGCCGAAGTTGCGGAAGTAGCCAAAGCCGGTTTGCTCGCTGGCGACGAAAAGGAGGTCGTCGCGATTTTCTGCGCGGAAGAAGCCGACATTCCACTTCCAGTTGGCTTCGATGTCACCGCGCAGGCCGGTTTCGATGCTGCGGGTGACGACTTGATTTAGGGGAGGGTCGCCAGCGAGAGCGTTGGGAAGGCGGCAGGGGGAGTTGGGATCGGCGCAGCCGAGTTCGATTGCGGTGGGGGCGCGGTTGCCTTCTGTGTAGCCGAAGTATGCGTTCATGCTGGCAGGGAGTTTGAAAGTAGTAGAGATGGACGGGTTGAAGCGGGAGTAGGTGTGATCGCCATCGAGGGAGCCACGGCCGCCGCCTGGGTTGATTCGATCGCGATTGACGATGGCAGTGCGGTTGAAGCGGCCAGAGAAGGTAAAAGTCCAACGAGAGCCGGCGCGCATTGTGTCTGTGGCGAAGATGCTGCCGGTGTTGATACGGCTCTTAAGGTTGACGCGGTTGTCGAGGGGTTCGCCGTCAGCGTCGCCGCCAGTGACACCGTCGGCAAAGGCGGGGAGGCCTGTGACGCTGCGGTCTGGATTAAGATAACCAAGCTGGGTGGACTGAACGAAGCCCACGCGGTTGCCATCGAAGGCTGCGCCGGCGGTGAACTGGTGCCTGGCGTTGGCCCAACTGAGCTGGCCGGCGAAGCCGTAGTTGTGTTGATTGGTGGTGGAGCGGTTGAAGAGGCCATTACATTTCTCGCCGGGTTCATCGCGCAGCAGTACGTTGGCGATGCAGCGCCAGAAGGGGAAGGGCGTGTTGGTGGCATTGGCCCCGCTGAGGGGGAAGCCAGTGTAGCCGGCTGCGGTAAGGGCACGGATTTCGGCGGCGCTGGGTTGGTAAACAGACTGATCGAGGGATTCTTCGTTGATGTCTCCGTTGAGGGTGTTGGTGTCGATGTGGCGGTAGTAGAGGTTGCCGGAGGCGCTCCAGTTTGAGGAAAGCGAGCGGCGGCCGCGCAGGTTGATGAATGGGCTGCGCTGGTTGGTGAGGTCGGGCTTGGTGTAGACGCTGGCGAAGTTGCGATCGAGGAAGCGTTGCTCCTGGAGGCCGTTGCCGGTTAGGGAGTTATTGGCAAAGGCGACGGTCATGCCGAGGGAGGTTTTCTGGCCCTGGTGGCCAAGCTTGCCGAAGAACTGGCGGACGTTTGAGGGCGAGCTTTCGCGCCAGCCGTCTTCGAAGAAGAGGCTGGAGGCGAGGAACCAGTCGAGACCCTTGGCGTTTGAGCCACCGTGTTCAATGTCGGCCATCTTGCGGGCGAAGCTGCCGCCGCTGAGGGAGATGCTGGTGCCGGGGTGGCGGCGACCGTCTTTGGTTTCGATGGCGAGTGCGCCGCCGAGGGTGTTGAGACCGAAGAGTGGGTTGGAGCCGGGCACCATGGTCATTTCGCTGATGGCGAGCTTGGGGATGAGGTCCCAACTGATGACGTCGCCGAAGGGTTGGTTGAGACGGACGCCGTCCATGTAGATGGAGATGCCTTGCGGGGTGCCGAGGAGCGGCGAGGCGGTGTAGCCGCGGTAGTTGAGATCCATCTGATAGGGGTTGCCTTGGATCTCGTTGAGGTAGACCCCGTTGAGGCGGCGGTTCATGAAGTCTGGAAGGTTGAGGGCACCGCTGTTCTCGATGTCAGCCGTGGTGGTGAGTTGGATGGGGGAAGCGATCTCGTCGAGGGAGCGTTCGACGCCGGGGAGGGGCGCGGTGCTGGCGACATCGAGGCGGTAGGTGCCGGAGCCTACGGACATGGTGATGGATTTGGTGATGCTGGAGGTGATTCGAAGGTCGAGGTCGAGGCTTTGGGTGGCGAAGCCGGGCTTGAAGAGTTCTATGCGGTAGAGGCCGGTGGCCGGGGTGTCGAGAGTTTTCTTGCCGTCTGCTGAGACCTCGAAGGGAGTGACAATGCCGGAGCTGAGATTGATAAGGCGGCCGCTGGCGGACATGGCAGCGCCGGAGCTGTCTTTGACCTCAATTTGAATTGAGGCGGCCAGACAGAGAAGTAGGAAGAAAGGCATAAACTTGTATATTCCGGGTGAGCGATTTTTGTTCAGCATTTTTGTTGAACAAAAACGTTCTGGAAGGAATGTAGAAGTAATCTGGTGTCCGCAATTCGATCACAACTCGTCCCGTGGGTCTGGCCGCAGACAACTGAAGCACCGTCGCCGGTTGCTGAAGAAGTGAGCCAGCTTTTCGAAGAGTTTCGTAGTCCAGTGTTGCGGTACATCCTCTCCCTTGGCTTGCCTATGCAGGATGCGGAGGACATTCTGCAGGAGGCTTTTTTAAGCCTCTTTCACCACCTATCGAAGGACAAGCCGAGGGATAACTTGCGTGGTTGGGTGTTTCGGGTGGGGCACAATTTGGCATTGAAGCGGAGGCAATCGCTGAAGCCTGCGGATGGGTTGCCGGAGAGCTTGCTGATGGACCCGGGCATGAATCCGGAAGAAGAGGTAGCGGCGCGCAGGGAGCGGGAGCGAATGTTGAAGATTGTGGCAGCGCTGCCGGAACGGGACCGTTGTTGTTTGTTGTTGCGGGCTGAGGGGCTGCGGTACCGGGAGATAGCGGCGACGCTGAATTTGTCGTTGGGGACGGTTTCGGCGACGCTCGCGCGGGCGCTATCGCGTTTGCAGGTGGAGCCGCGATGAATCATCACAAGCATTACACGGATGAAGAGCTGCTTTGCTTTCTGGATGGGGAGGGCGATGCAGCGGAGGTGATTCACTGCTGGCAGTGCCGGGTGCGGATGGCGGAGCTGGAGAAATCGGTAGCTTCGTTTGTGCATCTGAAGCAGGATGTGCTGGATGTGGAATTGCCTTCGGGGGCGGGACCGGCTTCGCTGCTGCGGGCGCGGATGAGTAGCAGCAAGCCGGGGCGGCGGTACGCGCCGTTGGCTTTTGTTTGTCTGCTGGTGGGGTTGTACTTTGTTTGGCCGGAGAAGCGGGTGGTGGCGAGTTATTTGCCGGATCAGCGGGTGACGCCTGGGGCTACGCGGCTGATCGCGCAGGATCAGGTTTGCGTGCTTTCGGCGAGTGAGGATGAGCGCAAGCCTTCGCAGGAGATGGCCAAGCAGGTGTTTGAGCTGTACGGGATTCGGAATCCCCAGCCGCGGCAGTTTGAGGTGGATTATCTGATTGCACCGACGCTTGGGGGCGCGGACGATGTGCGTAATTTGTGGCCGCAGCCTTATGCGGATTCCGTTTGGAATTCACGGGTGAAGGATGCGCTGGAGGATTTGCTGCGGGCTAAGGTTTGTAAGGGTGAGATGGATTTGGCGGCAGCACAACACGAGATTGCATCGAACTGGGTGGCAGCTTACCAGAGGCAGTTCCGCACTAAGGTGCCGATTGAAGCGCATGCGCTGTTTGTCAAAGACAAGCCCTGGGAGTGATTAGCGGATGGCGATGAGGGCGTTGCCTGCATCGGGGATGCCATCGATGCGGACCTTAACGCTGACGTTGCCGGAGCGGGTGGCCTGGGGAACCCTTGCGTTGATTTGCGTGAGCGATTCGATTGAGCCGGGTGAGGTGCCCGCGTAGAGGACTTCGGCGGGCCGGCCGTCGATCTCGACTTCTACTTTGCCGACGACTTGCTTGAGCGACGCAGTGGCAGGGCCGGTGTTGGTGCCGGGAGGGTTGAGTGCGCCTGTGCCTGTGAGGTAGAGAACGACGATGTCGCCTTTGGCTGTGGGTTGATTGAGTCCGGCGGCAAGGCCTGTGCCGTCCTGAGAGAGGGTGAAGAGGCCGGGGTCTGCAGTTTCAAAGGGTATGACGATGGAGGGGAGGTCGTTTACCTTGAGGTCAACGCCCGTGCGGCCGGCGAGTTCGAAGGGAACTACGATGGAGAGCTGGTTGCGGGAGGAGGCGAGGATGGGGGAGGTGAGGCCGCTGATGGTGACGCGCGGGGATGAGGCACCGATGGCGTCGCCGAAGAGGGTAGCGATCTGGCCGGGGACGAGCTTGCCGGAGGAGTAATTGGCTGAGTTGGTGACGCCCCGGCGGATGAGTCTTGCGGGTGAAAGTTGTGTGCGCAGAACTTCGCGGATGCGCACGTAGTAAGGGAAGACGTTGGGGTTGTCGTTGAGGATGGAGAGGACGCCGGTGAGGTTGCGGGTGTAGTCGATCCAGGGTGTGAAGCCAAAGGCACCGGTGGAGCTGGATTCTTCGAGGACATTGTTTGAGACGGTTTGCCGCCAGTTGCCGATGCCGTAGCGAGTGCCGCCAGAGCCGGGCTGGGTGGCGTCGTATTGCGAGTAGGGAGAGAATATGATTCTTGCGCCGCGGGTTTGGTCGGCCAGCATGGTGTCGATGGCTTTGCTCGAAAGGATGCGACGGCCTTCGTGGACGCCGCCATTGAGGATGACGTTGAGGACGCGCTGGTAGTCTGTTGCGTTTGAGACGCAGCCACCGGCGATTAGGGGATTGTCGTCGGCCTGAAGGAGTGTGACGCGGGTGCCGGTGAGGCCGAGAGGGAGGACGAGGCGCTCGCGGAAGAGGTCTGCCCAGCGCTTGCCGGTTGCGATTTCAGCGATGCGGGCTGCGAGTTGCATGCCGGTGCTGCCGTAGATGAAGCCTGTGCCGGGTGGGACGGCGGGGGCGACGGTAGCGATTTGTTTTGCGCATTCTTCGAGGGTGGTGCGGCGGTCGTTGACGCAGGAGGGGTCTGTGGGGCCGAAGCCGGAGGTCATGCTGAAGAGCTGGCGGACGGTGGCTTTGCCGGTGGGGCCACGGAATTCTGGCAGGTAGCGATCGACGGTGTCGTCGAGGGAGAGCTTGCCTTCATCTACGACGGTCATCAGAACGAAGCCGCTGAGCCACTTGGAGGCCGAGGCGATGTTGATGGTTCTGGCCGGGGTGGAATCGACGGTGGAACGGGAGTAGATGGTGGTGCCGTTTTGCTGGACGACGAGGGAGGCTCCGGTGCCGAGTTTTTGGCTCATCTCGTCGAGGATGCGGTTGATCTCAGTGAGATCCTGGGCGTGGCTTGTTGCTACAGCGGCTAGCAAGAACACTGCAATCTTTGAGCTCATTCCTATGAGTTAACCCAGTTAAAGTTTGAGAGTTGCGCCGCTTCGGATACCCTAGAGATCATGTCGATCTACTCGCGGCGATCTTTGCTTGCAGCACCCTTCTTTATCCGGAATCTGATTTCAGCGCCTCCCAGTGGCAGAGTGAGGCTGGCTTCGATGGGGGCCTCAGGTATGGCATGGGCGACGCTGGACGGGATTGCGACGCATGCGTCGGTAGAGCTGATCTCGGTTGCGGAAGTGGATACGCTGCGGAACAAACGTGTGAGCGATAAGTATCCCAAGGCCAAGCTTTATCAGGACTGGCGCAAGATGCTCGATCAGGAATACAAGAACCTGGACGGAGTTTGTGTTGGAACTCCCGATCACATGCATGCGCCGCAGAGCATGGCCGCAATGCGGCGCGGGTTGCATGTTTACTGCCAGAAGCCACTAACGTCGCATGTGCATGAATCGCGCAAGGTGGCTGAATATGCGCGGGCGAAGAATCTGGTGACGCAGATGGGGATCCAGATTCACTCGAATGCCGAATACCAGACGGCGGTGCAGGTGATTCAGGCCGGAGCGATCGGGAAGATCAAGGAAGTACACGCCTGGAGCAACAAGAAGTGGGGCGATACTACGCCGAGGCCGAGTGCCAATGATTCAGTGCCGGCGACGCTTGATTGGGATGGATGGATCGGGGTTGGCAAGACGGAGTCTTATATCAAGGATTATTGCCACCCCGGGAATTGGCGGAAGCGGCTGGAGTTTGGGACAGGGACGTTTGGCGACATGGGTTGCCATATCTATGACCCGGTATTTGGAGCACTTGGGGTGACAGCGCCGTTGACGGTAAGGGCCGAGGGGCCGGCACCGAGTGAGCACTCATGGGCTATCAACGCGATCGTGAAGTATGTGTTTCCCGGGACTGCCTACACCGATGGCAAGACCGTAGCCGTGACCTGGTATGACGGTGACGAGAAGCCTCCGGCGGAAATACAGGCGCTGATTGAGGGGGCGAGGATGCCCGAGCAGGGATCGATCTTTGTGGGCACCAAAGGTGTAATGCTGCTGCCACACGTTGCCTTTCCGAGTTTCTTCCCCGTGGCATCTTTCAAAGACTTCAAGCTACCGGAACTAAAGACCAATAATCACTACCATCAGTGGGTGGATGCGATTCAGGGCAAGGGCAAGACTTCGGCTGGCTTTGATTATTCAGGGCCGTTGAGCGAGACGGTGCTGCTTGGGAGTTTGGCTACGCGCTTTCCCAAGACGACGCTGGAATGGGATAGCAGCCGGCTGAAGTTCAAGAACGAAAAGGCAGCGAATGCGTTCTTGAAGCGCAAGTACCGACAGGGGTGGAAGGTGAAGGGAATCGGCTAGAAGTCGATCTGGGCGCGCTTGGATTCCACCGCGCGCATGTTGATGCCGGGCACTTTGAGCAAGTCGTCAATGGTCTTGAAGTTGCCGTTGGCTTCGCGGTGCTTGACGATCAGACTGGCTTTGGTTTCGATGATGCCGAGGCCTGTCGAGAGGTCGCGGGCGTTGGCCTGATTGACGTTTACTCGCGGGGCAGGCGCGTCTTTGGAGAGGTTGGTGGCGAGGTAGTTGGTGATTTCGCTGACTTCGGCGTCGTCGCCCTCCATGCCGCGCCGCAACATGTCTTCGACGAGTTCTGTCCAGGCCTCTTTGGTTTCACGCCGGTTTACGAAGGTGTTTACTCCGTGACAGGCGCTGCAGAGCTTTTCGGTGGTTGCTTTACCGGGAGCTTCGGGCAGGGTGATCGCAAAGAGGGCAGCACAAAAGAAGATCATGGCTCAATAATAAGTATAGAGATGAAGTACCTTGTTCTAGTTATGTTGAGCCTTTGTTCCTGTCAACAGGCTCTTGTCGAGGTGCCAGGGCCGCTTGGTTTGCCACCGCTCAAAGTGGAGCGTGTTGCGACTGCCGAAGAGATTGCGCTGGGCAAGAAGCTGTTCTTCGACACGAAGCTCTCGCTCGATAAGACCATCTCCTGTGCCAGTTGCCACAACCCAGAGACTGGTTTTGCCGATGCGAGGAAGGTGTCCGTGGGAGTGGGTGGCAAAACGGGGAAGCGAAATGCTCCTACGGTTTTGAACGCGGCGTATTGGCGGGTTCAGTTCTGGGACGGGCGTGCGGGGAGTCTTGAAGAACAGGCCGCTGGGCCGATGGGCAATGAGCTTGAGATGAATCACAAGCCTGAGCTGCTGATCGCGCGACTTGCGGCGGATCCGGAGTATGGGCCGATGAAGCTAACGCTGGACAAGGTGTTTTTCGCTATTGCCAGCTATGAGCGGACGCTGTTGAGCGGGAACTCGGCGTTTGATCGTTATACCTATGGGGGCGACAAAACGGCGCTGTCGAGCGAGGCGATTGAGGGCTTCAAGGTGTTTGGGCGGCATTGTGTGATCTGCCATACGATTGGCCCCAAGGATGCTTTGTTTACCGATGAGCAGTTTCACAACGTTGGGATCGGTGTGAATGCTGAAGGGGTGCTGGTGGATCAGGGGAGGGGCAAGGGTGAGTTTCGGACGCCCTCGTTGCGTAATGTGGCGCGGACTGCGCCTTACATGCATGACGGGAGCCTGAAGACCCTGAAGCAGGTGGTGGACTTTTATGTGGGTGGCGGCAATTCGAATGAGCATCTGGACCCGCTGATTCGACCGATGGAAATGAGCGGGCGCGAGCGGGATGCGCTGGTGGCGTTTCTGGAATCGTTGAATGGAGTGGAAGCGAAATGAAGTTGCTGCTGCTTGCGGTGTTTGTGATTTGCGGGTGTGCGCCGAAGGCCGTTGAGCCGCCGGGGAGTGTTGCGGGTCAGGTGAGGTTTGCAGGGCAGATTGCCAAGGCCGTTGTGATTGACATGGAGCAGGACCCGCAGTGCAAGAAGCTTTACCCGGAAGCTCCACGTGAGGAGCAGACTGTGGTGGTGAGCCCGGAAGGGACGCTCGCGAACGTGTTTGTCTATGTGAAGAGCGGGCTGGGAGGGAAGAAGTTTGAAGCCCCGAAGACGGCTGTGAAGATTGACCAGAAGGGGTGCTGGTTTGAGCCTCGCGTCATCGGGATGCAAACAGGGCAAGCGCTGCAGGTGACGAACTCGGACCCGGTGACGCATAACATCCACCCGGAAGCCAAGGTGAACCGGGAATGGAATCAAAGCCAGGCGCCGGAGGATGGGGCGTTGTCGCGGCGGTTTGCGCAGCCGGAGGTGATGATCCGGGTGAAGTGTAATGTGCATAAGTGGATGCGGTCTTGGATCGGAGTGGTGGAGCATCCATTTTTTGCAGTAACGGGCGGAGACGGGAATTTCGAATTGAAAGACCTGCCAGTAGGGACTTATCAGGTGGTGGCGTGGCATGAAAAACTGGGGTTGCAGGAGAAGACTCTGGTGATTGCGAGTGGTGCAAAAGCGCGTCTGGATTTCAGCTTCAACGGACAGTGAAATAATGATCGACATGATTCGATCACTTCTATTTGTGTCGGTTGTTTTTCTGGTTGGGTGCAGCCAGGAGAAGCCGGGTGGGTACAGGGTTTATGTCACCAATGAGGTGAGCGGCGATCTGACGATTATAGATTCCAACAAGATGGAAGTGGAGGCGAAGGTGCCACTGGGGAAGCGGCCGCGTGGGATTCATGCCAGTGCAGATGGGAAGACGATTTATGTGGCGTTGAGTGGTTCGCCGATTGCAGGGCCTGGAGTGGATGAGAGCACGCTGCCGCCCCCTGACAAGAATGCCGACGGCATTGGGGTGTTTGATGTCGCGTCGCAGAAGTTGTTGAAGGTGATCAAGAGCGGATCGGACCCTGAAGAGTTTGACTTGAGCAAGGACGGCAAGCTGCTGTATGTGTCGAATGAAGATGTGGGTGGGGCTTCGATTCTGGATCTGGCGGCGGAGAAGATTGTGAAGGAGATCAAGACGGGTGAGGAGCCGGAAGGGGTGACGGTGAGCCCGGATGGGAAGCTGGCGCTGGTTACGTCGGAGGATGCCGGGACGGTGGCAGTGATTGATACGGCCAAGGGCGAGTTGGTCGAGACGATCAAGGTGGGCCGGCGGCCGCGGTCGATTGCGTTTTTGCCGGATATGAACCGGGCCTGGGTGAATGCCGAGAATGATGGCACGATCGTGATGATCGACATCGCGAAGAAGGCTGTGGCTCAGACGGTGCAGTTGGGTGAGGCAGGGGTGGTGAAGCCGATGAAGGTGTTGCTGTCTGCGGATGCGAAGACGCTTTTTGTGAGCACGGGACGCGGGAAGAAAGTGTTTTTCCTGGATGGGGCGACAGGGAAGGTGGAAGGCGAAGTAGAGGCGGGACGCAGGCCGTGGGGGCTTGGGTTATCGCCTGACGGGAAGACGCTTTTTACGGCCAATGGGCCGGGCAACGACATCACGGTGATTGATGTTGCGACGCGGGCGGTGGTGAAGCGGATTCCTTCACCGGGTTCGCCCTGGGGTGTTCTCGTGCTGGCTCGTTAATTTGACCGTGGCTTATTGTAGGCCGCGAATCGGGATGCGAGGCTGGGCTGGGCTGGGGCTTTTTCGTTTAGATCGAAGGATGCGATACCTATGTTGGTTGAGGGGAAGTTTTCGATCAAGACTGAAGCGTAATCGTTGCCTGTGAGGGCGGACATGATGATGTTGAGACGGTCTTGCGATTCGCTGGCGAGGGCTTGGGATCCGGTGTCTTTTGTGTTCATGGCAGCATTCTGAATGGCCTGGATGGAGAGGTTCTTTGCGTCCTTTTTGTACTCGCGGAACCAATAGGCGTAGAAGAACCAGAAGGCGGATTGCAGGAGGGGTAAATCTTTGCAGCGCTCAAGAAATTCATGGAGCGATGTGCAGAAGGTGGCGAAGTGGAGGAGGCCGATGATGCCGCTGTCGAGTGGGGTGAGTTGGGAGGCTGGGCGGAAGGCGGCTTCGACGATGCGGTCAGGATTTTCAAAGGCCCGAATTACGGAGTCGATAGTGACGATTGCAGGGGGCTTACCGTAGCAGTAGCCGTCGAGAAATCCGAGGAAGCAGGCGAGTTCCTGGTCGTTGCGGAATCGCTCGTAGAGGTTTGCAAAATACTCAAAGGCTCCCGGGGAAATCTGTTGGTCCAGTTTGCTTTCTTCCAGGTGAAGGCAGAAAAGACAAGGGAGGGCCTGTTTGTAGTAGCTCTCGTAATAGGGGCGGAGCGATACGTGGCCGAGGATTGCGTAGATGCGGTTGCCTTGATCGGTGCCCTCAGGATCAGAACTATAGGCAGAGAGCCAGGAGAGGTAAATGAGGCTTGTTTCGTCCAGCCAGTTGTCCATGTGGCTACGGAGAGCAATTTCATTGGGGTCGGTGATGCCAATGGGGTTTGTGTTGTGATCGCGAAAGATGTGGGCGATCTCTTCATCTGATTTGGACGTGAAGAGTGGCTCGAGTGCCAGATGGTCTGCACCAAGGAGGAGACGCCCGGTGAGGTATTTGAAATTGTCGTAGGAGTTGTCCATTAGAGGAGCTCTTTCAGATAGTGGATCAGCTGAGGGAAGTTGTTGAGTTTGGAGACGCTGGTGTGGGTAGCGCCACGGATGGCCGTGGGGAAGGGGTCTCCGGGAAATGGCAGGTTGCTAACAATCTCTTCGTGTTCGGCGATGAGGACGCGGCGGGCTTTGATGGTGGTGCAGCCTGCGGCTTCGGCGTTGATGGTGTGGTCTTCGAGAGATTTGAGGATGGGGGAGCCGGGGCGGAGTTCGAGAAGTAGCGGGATCTTTACCTTGGCGGCGCTGCCGATGAAGGCAGAGATTGGGTTGGAGCCGAGCAGCTCTGTAACGCTATCGACGATGATGCCGCCCGAATGGGCGGGGGCGAAGAGGATGTAGCGGATCTTGTCGAGCCAGGGCAGCTTTTGTTGATTGGCGCGGACGAGGGCCCAGCGGGTGACGAGTGCGCCCAGGGAGTGGGCGGCCAGGACACAGGATTCGTAATTGGGCGGAGAGGAGCGGACGGGCTGGAGGGCTTTACCGTCGGTCATGGCACTGTCCAGGAGATCGAAGAGGAAGCTGGAGGCGGCGAGGGCGTTGGAGCGGACACCGTCGTAGCCGAAGAAGATGAGGTCGGTTTCGGCGAGATCGGGATCGTTGAGGGCGATGGTTTCAAAGCCGGACCAGGTATCAATTGCGTCGCCGTTGAAGCCGTGAACAAAGAGGATGCAATGTTTGGCGGGCTTGCGGCAGGAGATCATCTTCGAGCGGCCATCGGCGAGTTGCGTTACCAGACGGTGGTTGGGCGCTGAATCGAAATCGAAGATCGGCATGTGGGTAGCTTCTCACATCCGGATGGTGCGTTACCATGATGCGCATATGAGATCCGGATTGCCGACGGCTGCGGACTATGCGCCCTTTTTTGGGCGCTATGTGACGCTTGTAAGTTCTGAAGATATTGTGGGGCATTTGGCGAGTCAGTTGCCGTTGACGGTTGCGCTGCTGCGAGAGTTGGAGCCGGATCGGAGATATGCGCCGGGCAAGTGGCGTGTGAAGCAGGTGCTGGGGCACATGATCGATACCGAACGGGTGATGGCGTATAGGGCCTTGCGGATTTCGCGTGGGGATACTACGCCGTTGCCGGGCTTTGATCAGGATGTGCTGGTGAATGGGGCGCGGTTTGATGAGCAGCCAATGGAGGAGTTGATTGAGGAGTTTGAGAGTGTGCGCAAGGCTACTGTGCTGCAATTGCGGGGGGTAAGAGGAGAGATGTGGGACCGTGTGGGGACGGCGTCAGATCACCCGATATCGACGCGGGCGCTGGCGTATATTATTGGCGGGCACGAGTTGTACCATGTCGAATCGCTTGAAAAGTTGTACCGCTGAGGTAGTGATCATTTGTCTTCTCCCCCCCCCCTTGCGTTTGAGTTTTGAAAATGATAGTAATCCGGACGTATTAGTCCTTTTTTGGGGGGATAGCATGAAAATCAAGCTCTTTTGCCAGATGTTGTTTGTATGTAGCGCTGCATGGTCTCAGGCAGTGACTGCAAACCTAGTGGGAACAGTAACGGATACGAGCGGGGCTGTTGTGCCAAAGGCATTGGTATCCATTTTTGAAATCAATACGGGGTTAGCTCGTAAAGTGTCCACGAATGACGATGGACTTTATAGTCAGCCGTACCTTCCGCCAGGCATCTACAGAGTGGAGGTAGAACGGCAGGGATTCAAGAAGTTCAGTCGCGACAAAATTGATGTGAACGTGGCGACCACATTGCGCATAGATGCCGTGCTGGAACCCGGGCAGCTCAGCGAAGTTGTGAACGTAACAGCGGAGGCTCCGCTGCTGCAAACGGATCGCGCCGATGTGAGCCGGTCAGTTACGGGGCAGGCAGTTAGGGAGTTACCAGTGCCGAACCGAAGCTTTCAGGCTCTTGTAGGCTTGTTGCCAGGTGTGTCGGTGCCGGTTGCCAACTTCACGGCACTCGAGGACCCACAACGGACGACCTTTTATCAATCCAACGGACAAGGTAACAGTGCGAACAATGTTCAGGTAGATGGAGTTGACAACAACAACCCGACGCTTGGGCTGACAATCTACATTCCTCCCGCTGAGGCGGTGCAGGAAGTGAATATCTCGACATCCAATTACACGGCAGAGTTTGGCAGAGCTGGAGGGGCCGTGGTGAATGTGATTACGCGCGGAGGCAGTAATCAGTTTCACGGGGCTTTCTTTAACTTCCTGCGAAACCGGGAGTTGCGTGCCCGGAATTTTTTTAACTTTGTACCCCAGGCAAAGCCAGCGCTAGCACGAAATCAGTATGGCGCGACATTGGGAGGCCCGATTCGAAAGAACAAGACGTTCTTCTTTGGATCCTTTCAGGGAGTGAATCAGAGGCAGGCAACTACGCAGTTGAACACAATTCCAGTGAGTGAATGGCGGGGCGGCAACTTCTCAGGTGTTCCGGGGTTGACGCTATACGATCCTGCCAGCGGCAATGCGGACGGAACGGGGCGGACACCCTTTGCCAACAATACAATTCCAGTCAACCGTCTGCATCCGGTAGCACGGGTTCTGACTCCGCTGATTCCCGCTACGAATGTGGCGGGATTGAACAACAACATTGTTGGCAATGTACCTTTCACCCAGGATGGGGTTACCTACGATGGACGGGTCGATCACAATTTCAACGAGCGGAATTCGATCTTTGTCAAATACAACTATTCCCCTTACGAAGTTGCACAGGGAGCACTGCTGGGAGCCAGAGTTGGCGATGGCGTTCTGTCTCGTGTACGGACGCACACGGTCTCGTTGAACTTCACCCGTCAATGGTCGCCGTCGCTGCTGATGGAGGCGCGAGCGGGCTACAACCGCTATTTCGCCGACGTGAACGGGGACAACATAGACGACCCGCTGGCCAGAGAGCTGCCGATCCGGAATCCGAATCCTGATGCCATATCTACCCGGGGAGCGCCCCGATTTCAAGTGAGCGGCATGCCGGCAATGGGGCCACCTGTTGTGTATCCACTCGTGAATGCTGACAACCTGTTTAACTTTGTGAATAACTGGACGAAGATTTCGGGTAAACATACTTTGAAGTGGGGGGCTGACCTGAGACGGGTGCGTGCCGATCGATTCCAACCACAGGGATTGAATTTCGGGCCGCGCGGACGTTTTGATTACAACCCCGGGACGACGGCAATTCCGGGACAGGCGCTAGGGCCATTTGGAACGCTTGGGAATTCATTCGCCGCATTTTTGTTAGGCGCTCCCGATTTGACGTACCGGACATTTCAAACAGTGACACCCACGAACCGGTTGACGCAAGCGTTCTTCTTTGTGCATGATTCGTGGCAGGTGAGCAAGCGGCTGACGCTGGATCTTGGCTTGCGCTATGAGGCGCACACCACGGTGAAGCCGCGATATGCGGGCGGAGCATCCAACTACGATCCGGCAACCAATAGCCTGGTGGTGGCGGGTGTCGGCCCGATCGGGTTGAGCACCAACGTTGACTTCGATTCGCAACAGTTCGCTCCCCGATTGGGAATGGCCTTCCGGATCAACGAAAAGACCGTGATACGCGGCGGGTACGGACTTAGCTATTACACGGGGCGCTTTGGTTTTACAGGAGGCACGTTGTCAACTCAGTTTCCTGTGATTTACAACATACAGGAAGGAGTAGCTGGCAACTTCCGCGTGGAAGGATCTGCCGATACGCTGCCTGCGTTTTCACTGATTCCGATTCCGCAGAACGGAACTATCAGCCCGGCCCCGAATCAAGGCTACTTTACGGTACCGAGGACGAATCCGATTCCGATGGTGCATAGCTACAGCCTGACTGTGCAGCGGCAGTTGACAGGGGGTTGGGTTGCAGATGCAGCATTTGTTGGGACGCTTGGACGCAGAATTCCCGGCCAGCGGGAGTTGAACTTCGCATTGCCCGGTCAAGGAGCGGCAGGGCTTTCGTTCAATCAGAGATTTGGGCGAACGGCAAGCGTGGCAGAGCGGGCGAACGCTTACAACAACAATTACAACGGACTTCAGGTAAACGTACAGAAGCGATTCTCACAGGGGCTATCCTTTCAGGCCGCGTATACATTTTCAAAAACCTTGGGAGTGGGTGATGACCAACCGGGCTTCACGATTCCTGGATTTGTTCGCGAACGTCACTATGGCCCGGCGGGATTCGACCGGACACACATGCTGACGTTGAATCACATCTGGGAATTGCCGTTCGGACGAGGGAAGAGGTTTGCCCAGTCTGGCCCGATGAGTTGGTTGGCGGGGGATTGGCAGCTTGCGGGTATCGCCCGGTTTGTTACTGGCGCACCGTTCTCAATTGTTGCCGATGCAGGGCCCTGTAACTGTCCTGGAAACGGTAATTTCGCCAATGTTCTTGGACCCACAACGATTCGAGGCGGTTATGGCCCGGGGCAACTCTACATGGACACATCGGCTTTTGCAGCTCCTGCTCCCGGCACATTTGGGAATGGTGGCAGAAACAATGTTCGTGGCCCGGGTTTCGGGAATTACGATTTCTCGATATTCCGGTTCTTCAAGCTGCGCGAGGGAATGCGGCTGGAACTGCGCGGGGAGTTTTACAATCTGACGAATTCTCCCCGGTTTGGAAACCCGGTGAACAATGTGAACGCAGGGAATTTTGGACAGATCACCGGAACTTTATTCGGCGAAGGCGAGCGTGATGTCCAGATAGGACTGAGGCTAACTTTCTGATTCGGGAGCTTGCTATTCGAGGTTGAGGGACTGCTCGCGGATGCGCTCGATCTCGGTCTTGATCGCGAGGCCGATGTCGGTGATCTGGAGGCCGAAGTCGCCGGCGTTGTTGGACTTCGAAAGGATTGTGTTTGTTTCGCGGTTCATCTCCTGCAACAGGAAGTCAATCTTCTTGCCAGCTTCCCCGCCCTTGGTTAGCAGCGACTCCAGATGCGTGCAGTGGGTGAGGAGCCTGGTTACTTCTTCTTCCACGTCGCCGCGGTCTGCGAGGAAAGCTGACTCCTGGGCAATGCGGGCCGGGTCGACCTGCTGACCACTCAGGAGATCGTTGATCTTGGCTTCGATGCGCTGGCGGAGGATGGGGAGAATTTGGGTGCGAAGACCTCTTACCTTTGCCGCCTGCTCGCGGATGTTTTCGTTGTAGGCGAGCATTTGTTTCACTAACGATTCGCCTTCGCGTTCGCGCTGGACGTTGAGTTCTGTTAGAGCTTCTTCGAGGCCGCCGAGGATCGCTTCGTTCAGGGCTTCGGAGATTTCGTCCTCTCTCGATTCAATCAACATACCGGGCAAGCGGAGGGCTTCATTCAGATTGGGCTTGCCCATCTCGCCGAAGTGGTTCTCCAGATTGTGAAAGAGGTCGCGGTAAGCAGCAAGGAGGGGTGCGTTTACGTTGATCGTCTGCTTTGCGGCTTCGCGGGCAAGCGAACACCGGATATCGACGTGGCCCCGGTTGATCTGGGCCTTGGCAAGGGTGCGCATCGCTCCTTCGATGGGATCGAAGAAACTGCCCATGTGGAAGTGGAGATCGAGAGCACGGTGGTTGACCGTCTTGATCGAAAGCGTGAGCTCGCCTTCAGAGATCGAGCGCCGGACGCGGGCGTAGCCAGTCATACTGCGTATGTTCATGA
>JALHNH010000045.1 GCA_022843625.1 Bryobacter sp.
AAAGCCCACCAAACCTCAACCTTGGTAGCACCCCAAACCGCGCCTTCAGCGATCCACTTCCGAACCGCCTCAACCTCCTCCACCCCAAGAGTCCCACCCATAGGCATCGCAGGCTTCTCTAGCCCCGCCACCATCCGGAACAGCCGGCTCTCCTCAGGCTTCCCCGGCACCACAACCCCAAGCATCGCCTCGCGTGAAGTCAGCTTCAGCCGCCCCATCTGCACCGATTCCCCGTGACACTTCCAGCACCGCGTCCGCAACAACGGCTCAATCGAGGATTCAAACAATGGCTCCGCCCCAGGCATACAGCCTGCAATAAGCAACCCGGCGATCAAACGAAGATTCATCGAACCCGCCGGAATCATATCATGCCACCCCAACTTGCCAACATGCCCCTGCAACGAATACGCTAGTGAGGGCTTCCAGTAAAGCCAAACCAAAAATCTCCCCATGATGCGATCCACCTTCACCACACTGATGCTGCTCAGCTGCAGCTTTTTCTCCGCCAGCGCCGCCGACTTCTTCGGCACCTGGAACCTGAACGCCGCCAAGTCCAAAGCCGAAGGCCTCCCACTCCCCAAGCAACAGACAGTAACCTACACCAAGACCGCCACCGGCTACGAATATAAGGCCATCGGCGCCGCCGCAACAGGCGAACCGATCAGTTCCACCTTCTCCTATGCCAAAGACGGCGAAGAAATCAAAACCGCCGGCTTTCCCAACTGGGACGCGATCGTCGTCAAAAAAGGCATGGACTTCAAAACCACCGTCCAGCTCAAGCGGAAAGGCGAAGTCGTTGGCTCAGTCACCCGCGTTCTCCAACCCGGCGGCATGGTAATGACCATCTCAGGAAAACTCACCCTCCCAGATGGCAAGAAGGCTTCCTACAACTACTTCTACGACCGTAAATAGTGGATCTGACCATCGCACGCCATTTGGTCATATGCCGCCAAATCCTAATGTATAAAAACCGCTGTTCTGTACATCATTAGCCTGTTCTCGAATGGCATCTGAATTGCTTCTTTTACCCCCGGAGGAGCATTCAAAACATGTTCAGCATTATTGGTTGGATCATCTTCGGATTGATCGTCGGAGTCATTGCAAAATTTGTTATGCCCGGCAAAGACCCTGGTGGCTTAATGATCACCGTCATTTTGGGAATCGCAGGTGCCGTTGTTGGCGGCTGGATTGGCACCAGTCTCGGCTTTGGTACTCAAGGAGAGTCCGCCGGCTGGATTATGTCGATTCTCGGCGCTGTAATACTTTTAACTGCATATAGATTTATGTTCAGCAGTCGCTCGCAAATCTAGCGCATTCTTATCAAGCCTCAAACAAAAAGAGCGATCACTCCCTTGCGGGTGATCGCTCTTTTCTAACTGCTATTCCACTTAACGGCCTACGGTAGCGTAAGGCTTGTCTGACTCGTTAAAGTCACCCGCTGCCTCACCACTCGAAGATACATCTCTAGCGCCTGTCGCTTCCAGAATATTCTTCGCACGGGAGGACCACTCACTGTCGTCGCAGTGAACGGAGATCAGAATCCCGCCGTCCTTGACCTGGCCCTCATACCGCTTCGCCTCGTATTCAGGCATACCCATGCCAATCAGGCCGCCCGCTACGCCGCCAAGAGTAGCGCCTGCGCCCATCCCTGCAAGGGCCGCCATGATGGGACCTGCTGCGATAAAGGGGCCAAGGCCAGGAATGGCCAATGCACCGATGCCGAGCAGCCAGCCGAGCCCGCCACCCATAATTGCGCCGGTTGCCCCGCCTGTCGTTACTCCTTCCGGTGCCTTGGTGTTCATCTCCGTCGCAATCTCTTTGTTGCCATCATTATGTGGCATAAGGATGCTTATATCTTCGTTGCGGAAGTTGTTCGATTTCAATTGATCGACGCCGTTCTCTAATTGGGCGCGATTGGTGTAAATTCCATATACAGAATTATTTTTCATGGTTGTTTGTTCCTAGCTCTTCTTTACAATTTCGATTTGATTGGTTACGTTGTCCGCACCAGCAGCTGATTTGGCGAGTGCTTCAATTTTTGACTTCTCTTCTTCGGTGTTGACTGGTCCCTTGAGCGTCACTTTTCCGTTCCGGGAAATCACTTTGACATTCTTTCCGTATGTCGAAAGCGTCTTGTCATCCGTGATAGCCTTGCGAATCTTCCTCGTGATTTCAAGATCGCTCTTGTTCTCCATCTGTTCCTCAGACGTCAAACCTTTTCCGCCGCCGTCCCGCTTGTTTTGTTTTGTGTTGTCTGCCTGGCTGAAGCCTAGCGTCGCCGATAGCAGAGTTAGCATTCCAATTTGCAGAGTTCTCATTAGGTCCTTTAAGAAAACAGGCTTTTGCCGCACTGCTTCTGCATCTATCCATGCAATCGTTGGGCCACTCACTACTTCTGCTTGGTATTCGAATTGCTCTGCAACTAATCGGCACCTCGCTACTTTAAACACTAGGACACCTCAAAATGAAACCTCTAACTCCTTACCTCCGATGGCTAGTTATTTCCTCACTCGTTGCCACCATCGCTCTTCCCGCCGACAAAGCCACTGAGAGCGCCGAAGCAAAAATGATTCGCCAGGTACGTCACGAGCTCATCATGCTCCCTTATTACGGCGTCTTTGACAACCTCTCCTTTAAGCTCAACGGACGCACAGTCACTCTCATGGGACAAGTCGTACGCCCTTCTCTCAAGCCGGATTCAGGCCGTGTTGTCAAAGATGTGGATGGAGTTGAAAACGTAATCAATGAGATTGAAGTTCTCCCAACTTCGCCCAATGACGACCGCATCCGCCTCGCTACTTACCGTGCTATCTATACGGATAATATGCTGTACCGCTACGGCCTGCAGGCCGTTCCGCCCATCCACATCATTGTCCGCAACGGCAACGTCACGCTGGTCGGCGTGGTCGCCAACCAGTCCGACAAAAATGTTGCCGGCATCCGTGCCAGCGGCGTATCCGGTTCATTCAGTGTAAAGAATGAACTGGCCGTCGAATCAAACCCAAAATAGTGTCTGGCATCTTAATTCTCGCGCTCCCAAACCCTTCCACTCTTGGCAGATTCTAGGAACCTCGCGATTGAATCAGCTCCCTCAAACTGGATCACCCCGGCTAGCCCATCAATCCCGGATTCCTGGGCTAGCCTCTTGACACCCGAGACTCCAATAGTCTTTAGATGAAGTCGGGCATCTCGCAGAAATGCGTGGGCATCTGCGTTAGCCAACAGCTCGGATTCCCCTTGGGGCCCACTCAGAACGGCAACGCCGTCAAAAAGAACTGAAGGAGCGGCAGAGAGCGCCATGTCGGCAACATGCTTCTTACCGCCGGAGTCTTTCGTCCCTCCAATCTTCAGACAAATCACTGCAACCGCAGCACCTTCAGCCTGGATCCCGGCCACCAAATCCGACATGGTCTTCCCATCAAAGCCTGCACCAGCCAGAATCCCAATCTTTCTTCCCTGCAGCGTTCGCTCGTTGCGATGAAACAAGCTCAGCGCCGGACTTACATCAAGTTCGATCGGTTCCACAAACTCCTGCGGATTCTCAGCCTCGCCGCTCATACCGAGCCCCTCAGCTACACTCGCTGCCAGATCCATATCCACTATCGACAAATGTCCAAGCATCTTTTTCCGAATCGCTGCAATCTCTACCTTGCCTAGCTCAAACGTCAATGCCATCGCGATATGTTTTTGCTCCGGTGCACTGACAGATCGATAAAACATCCGCGCTTGCGAATAGTGATCTCCAAAGCTCTCCGCCCTCAGCCGCACCTTCTGTCCGGACAAATCAGCAGGAAAACTCGAAAAGCCCTTTTCCAAACTTTCTCTTGGCCCACCCGGGTCAATCGAGTTCGGCTCATAATTCGCCCGCCCCTTGGGAACCTGCATCTGCATGTGCCCATCACGCTGCAGATTGGCAAACGGACATTTGGGTTGATTGATCGGAATTTGATGAAAATTCACACCCCCGAGCCGACTCAGTTGCGTATCCAGATAAGACATCAATCGACCCTGCAAAAGGGGGTCATCGCTGAAATCAATACCAGGCACCAGATGACTTGGGCAAAAAGCCACCTGCTCCGTCTCTGCAAAGAAGTTGTCCGGGTTGCGGTTCAGCACCATTCGGCCAACAAACTCAAGCGGCACAATTTCTTCAGGAATCAATTTGGTGGCATCCAGCACATCAAACGGCAGACGGTCAGCCGTTGCTTGATCAAATATTTGTAGCCCCAGCTCCCACTCCGGAAAACTTCCACTGGCAATAGCCTCATACAAATCCCGCCTGTGGAAATCTTGATCCGCTCCACAGATCTTGACTGCCTCATCCCAAAGCACACAACTCGAACCAAGCGCCGGCCGCCAATGAAACTTCACAAACTTGCTCTCGCCTGCCTCATTCACCAGCCGGAATGTATGAACCCCAAAGCCTTCCATCATTCGCAACGACCGTGGAATCGCCCGGTCCGACATCACCCACATCACCATGTGCATCGATTCCGGCATAAGTGAAATAAAGTCCCAGAAAGTATCGTGCGCCGAAGCATTCTGCGGGAATCCCCGGTCCGCTTCCATCTTCACGGAATGGATCAGGTCTGGGAATTTCAACGCATCCTGAATAAAGAACACAGGTATGTTGTTCCCTACCAGGTCATAATTTCCCTCTTGCGTGTAAAACTTCACCGCAAAGCCCCGGGCGTCCCGTGCCAGATCCACAGATCCTGCTCCTCCAGCCACTGTTGAGAACCTTGTAAAAACTGGCGTCTCCAGCCCCACACTGGCTAAAAACCCTGCCTTCGTAATTGCCCCCATAGCCTTCGTACAAGTAAACACTCCATGCGCTGCAGACCCTCTGGCGTGCACGATTCGTTCCGGAATCCTCTCGTGGTCAAAGTGAGTAATTTTCTCCCGCAACAAAAAGTCTTCAATTAAGGTCGGCCCTCGTGGCCCTCCCTTCAGCGAGTTCTGATTGTCACTAAGAATCAGGCCGTGGTTTGAAGTTAAAGCACCAGTCCCTTCCACGCTTCGTTGGTGTGTTTCACCTCCATTCCCCTTGGCTGCAACACTCTTTGCCTTCTCGCTTGGTTTCATTTTCTGTTTCATATAGCCTCCTTATGCTCTCGGCTTCAATACCACTTTTGTCCATCCGGGCACCCGCTCATCAAAGTTTTGATACGCCTCGGCTGCCTGTTGAAGCGGCAACTCATGAGACACGATCTGTGACGGTTTTGCCCGGCCACTCTCGATCAATGCACAAAGCTTGCGGTTGTATGCCTTGACATTTGCCTGCCCTGTCGCAATCCGCTGCCCCTTAAACCACATTGCTCCCAAATCAAAAGCAATCGCCCCTTCCTTGGCCAGTGCGTCCTTCGCCCCTGGATCTTGCGGTAAAAATACACCCACTACCCCGATTCCTCCAGTCGCCGCCACTGTCTTCACCAGATTGTTCATCGTCAGGTTCGGTACTTCATGTCCATGCCGGTCTGAGCACTGATATCCAACCGCCTCGCACCCGCAACTAGCACCCTTGCCATCGGTCTCCTCTAGGATCCGCCCCACCACATCACCCTCACTTTGATCGATGCCAATGGCACCCATCCCCTCAGCCAGTTTCAGCCGGTCTTGCTTGCTGTCCACCACAATTACTTTCGCTGCACCCTGCAGTTGCGCCGACAACGCTGCCATCAGCCCCACAGGTCCCGCCCCGTAAATTACAATCGAATCCCCAGGCTTCAATCCCGCCAGTCGTGTCGCATGCCAGCCGGTTGGGAAAACATCACTCAACATCACATAGTCGTTTTGTCTTTTCTTGGCATCCTCAGGAAGTTTCAAACAGTTAAAGTCTCCAAACGGCACGCGCAGGTACTCTGCCTGTCCCCCGCTATACGGCCCCATTCCCGCAAAGCCATAAGCAGCCCCGGCGGTTCCAGGATTTGCTGTCAGGCAAAATCCCGTGAACCCCCGCTCGCAATTTGCACAAAATCCACAACCAATATTGAATGGCAGGCACACCATGTCTCCCACCCGAATGGAGTAGACAGCATGCCCAACTTCAACAACTTTTCCCAACGTTTCATGACCGAGCACCTTACCCTTCTCTACGCTCGTTCTTCCCTCATACATGTGGAGGTCAGATCCGCAAATATTTGTAGAGCTCACTTCAATCAGGACATCCGTAGGCTGCTCAATCTCTGCGTCAGCCACCTCAACCACAGCCACCTTCTTCGGCCCTTCATATACAAGTGCTTTCATCTTTTGGATCCTTTGCTTGATAGAGAACCCTGGGTCGCAATAGTTTCCTCTCCCTCAAATATCAATTGCACTCTGTCATCATTTGCAACAAAGAGCCCGGCGCTTTTGGCACCGGGCTCTTTGTTCGTTCTTGCAGCACGACTTTATGCGTTTACAACCTTACGAGTCCCCGCTTTGTTAGAGGCAGGCTGCATTTTCTCAGCTGGCATTTCTTCTTTGCCAGCATGCGCGCCTTCCATCAGAGATATCGCAATTTCCGACAAGGCCTCGTCGGCGTCCATTTCTTCTTGTAGATTGGCAATCAGCAGTTCCTCTACTTCTGCCATTTCAAGCGTCTGAGCGATTCCTTTGAGTGTCTCGTATGCCGCCATCTCATAGTGTTCTACTCGACGGCCAGCCCCTACCAGGCATAGGTCGGGAATCGGTTCCGGTCCTTCTGCTGTCAAGGCTTCTTCGCCCTCCTCAACCAGACCCTTCATTGCCATACAGGTCTTGCTGGCTGCTTTGGCGCCGATAAGTTCGAACACCTTCTCCAGCCTTCCAACCTGCGTAATCGTTACGGCAAGATGATCCTTGAGCGCAGCCTTCAAATCTTCCGACTTGGCTGCTTTCGCCATCTTGGGAAGCGCTTTCGTCAGTCGCTTCTCTGCATCGTAAATATCTTTAAGCTCTTCAAGAAAAAGCTTTTCCATGCTCTCGATTTTCATGTGTTTCTCCGTTTTTGTTCTTGGTTGTAGATCGATGGTTTCGATCTAGAATAAAAGCCGCACGCCAACCTGAAACTGCCGGCCAAATGCTCCGTTCACAGTACGTGTGGATAACCCTGCTCCTCTGGAAGAAAGCAAAGCAATCGGGTTTGCAAGGTTTGTGTTATTCGTCACGTTGTAAGCTTCAGCCCTTAATTCGAGTTTGAAACTTTCGCGCACCGGAAAACTCCGAAACAGAGATGTATCGTACGTGAAGTAGTCAGGTCCGCGATACGCATTTCGTCCGGTAAATCCAAAGGTTCCAGCGGTGGGAGCAGCAAAGAAAGACGGATTGAATCCCGCCTGACCCTGGATAGAGCCACCCGTTGAGCTGCCAGCTCTGACGCTTGTTACCCCTGGACAATTGCAGTTCAAAGGATCAGAAAGTATCGAATAGGCGCTGCCCGTATTCCAGCGGAGAATCCCATTCAATTGCCAGCTTCCTAGAATCTGCGACATAGGCCCGTCGCTTAGGAATTGCGATCCCGCGCCGAAGGGCAGTTGCCACATGTGGCTTACTGCTAATACATGCTTGCGATCAAAGTCTGCAGGTCCATAGTTGTTTCGAGTGTCGAACGGATTGAGCTGATCAAAGCCAGTATCGAGCACCTTGCCAAACGTGTAGGCTCCAGCCATGGAAAGTCCCGCACCAAAGCGCTTGGTCAGGTTCACTTGCAAGGCATTGTAGTTGCTGTTCACACCTGTACTTCGCACATCAATGCCTGCAGTACGGTTGAATTGAGCAAAGGGCAGCCCACTCGCTCCCGATCCCGGCGCTGCAAAATTCACTGCCCGGTTGTAAGGAAGTTGCCGACCTAGATTGCCCACGTATCCGATGTCCATAAGGAAACCGTTACCGAGGTCCGACTGAACCATAAAATTGAAGCTCTGAACATACGGCGTTTGAGCGTCTCTCGGAGTCTGCATGAAGGCTTGGTTATAAACTGTGGTCGAATTCACAGTTGGAAGGATAAAGTTCGTGCTACCGAAACCACCGATAAAGCCGCTCTGCGTCCCTAGTGCTGACTGGTTGATTCCCGAATACAGAAACGGCGTAGCAAAGTACTGGATTCCATAACCGGCTCGGATAGCGATGCGTTCAATCGGTCTGATTACAATACCGACTCTTGGAGCAATATTGTTTCGGTCGTAATCACCACTCCCATTGTTCAGCGATCGTGTGCCGGTCAATAGGTCAAATGACGCAGCACCGTTGTCGCCTCTTGTTTGTAAAGGGCTGAACAGATCATACCGGACTCCGAGCTCGAGATGGACGTTTTTCCACAAGTTGATTGTGTCTGTTATGTACCCTGACAACAGCGTCTGTCGATACGTGGGTGTTTGCTCGAAGCTTGCTACTGCTGCGCTGGTGGGCCGTCCCAGCAGAAACGCAGCAAAGCTATTGTTGGAATAATTCTGATTATTGCCAGTACCATTCGGAGAAGAAGTGGCACCAGGGCCAAAGTTGAATATTCCCCGCTGCGACATCATGGGATTGTTGAAGCCATCTGCGCGTATCTCCACAGCCTGGGCGCCCATTTTAAGATGATGCATCCCTGTGTGAAAATTCCAGTTGGTGGCGGCTTCGTAAGTATTGTTTACGGGCTTTGAAGGGTAGTTTGAAGGCAGTCCGTAAGTGCCATACCCAGTGATATTGATCTGCGGCAGGCCCTGCGCAAAACCCAGAGAAGCTAGATCAGAACCGAGGTTCCCGCCCACATCCATTGGCAAAATAGCGTTTCGGAAACGCGAATAACCCACTCGAAATTCAGCTGCAAGGGAATTTGAGAAGCTCTGGGTCAAACTGGCCACAGCATTATGGTTCCGCATTGCTGCTTGGGCACCGTTACCAAGTGCACCCAGTTGCGAACCTTGATCCACTCCGCCGTGAGTAAATCCATATCGGAAAAATCCAGTGGATTTCTCAGAGAAACGATGGTCGATTTTTCCGTCCATCCGATGCTGGTCTTCTCGAAGCATTCCGGAGCCAACGAGATTGTTTGCACTACCAGGCTGGTTGGGCAACGGAAGGCTCGACAAGATTCGCAGCGATGCAGGATGGAACCAACTCTGCGGAATAGTCGAATTCGGAAACAATATTCGATTCGATCCATTTGCGGACCCACTGGAAGGAATGAAGATCATCGTTCCAGGCATCTCGCTGAAATTGCCAGTTCGGATCCCGGCAGTTGGAACTGTGTCAAATTGCAAAATTGAGCCTCGACGAAGAAATGCTTCGTAGCCTAAAAACCAGAATGTCTTGTCCTTGACAACTGGCCCGCCAAGCGATCCGCCAAATTGGTTTGTATTGAATCCAGGATCGTTGGCAGAGAAGTTTAACGGGTTCCGCGTCGTCATGAAGCGGTTCGAATGGAGCCCGAACAGGCTGCCGTGCAGGGGATTCGTTCCGGGTCTCGTGACATTGTTTACATAGGCACCGCCGGCAAGTCCGTACTCGGCATTGAAGTTCGATGTGCGCACGTCAAGCTGCTGGATGGCAACGTTGGGCGCGATCCTCGACTGCGTTCCGCTGAATTGTTCATTCTGATATGCGCCATCCTGGTAATAGGCGTTGGCATAGCTGGGAAGTCCATTGACGTTATAAATGCGGCTACGCTGCGGATCCGCAATTCGGTCGCTATTGATTACCGGTGGCGATACCCCAGGCATCAGACTGATTAGATCCTGATTCTGACGGTCGATCAAGGGCAGGGATCGCACGGTCCGGGTGGTATAAGCTCGGGAGATCTCTGCCGATTCGGCTTGTATCGTCGAGCTGGTTGCCTTAATTTCAAATTCCGCTGCTTTGCCCGATGTCGACGATTCGTTATCGTCGAAAAGGATCTCTAAAGCACTCATGGAACTCGGATTGATGCTTAATGTCTTCGACGACTTCTGCGTTTTCCCGGAAGCCTCTATTTCAACCGTATAGGTATCTTCGGGAAGCGATTCGAACGTGAAAGCGCCATCGCCTGTTGTAGTTGCCCTTGTAACAACGTTTGCCCCGTTTTTAAGTCGGAGCTCAGCGTTGGGAACGCCTTCCCCCTTTAAATTGGAAACTTTTCCCGTTAGCTTTCCGCCGGATTGGGCATAAATAATGCCTCCGAGTAAAACTGACAGCCCTAGCCATCTGCCTATTAATCTAGTACACATAATAACATTTCCTGATCTAACCTCTCTTATTGCAAATCTGTGAGTAGTTGCCGCTTGGCGCCTTCAATTAGCGTTGCCCTCACAATGAAGCGTTGTGGGGCAGATCCAACATAGTAGAAGGGATAACAAGTGACTAAAGTAAGTACTCGATCGCTGCTTGGCATCAGCAGCGTTCGATTGGATATTTCTACGATGGAGAGTTCTTCAACTTTGAATTTGTATTCACCATCCCGCGATTGAACCCGAAACTCGTCCCCAATTCGCACATCTTTTAAGAAACGAAAGTGAAGGTCTCGATGCGCCGCAATCACTGAATTTCCGCGAAAGCTTTGCGAAGGCGTTGGCGTAAGCGCAACTGGGCCCATCATCAGGTTCTTGGCTCCGTCCGGAAACACGAACATCTTCGCGTTGAGGCGGGTACAGGTAAGTCGGGCAAGCACCGTGGACGGGATATTTACACTCTTGTTTCGGCCTCGCTCTTTTGAGGCGCTTGCTGCCGGCTCTCTTTCCAGATATGCCTGCACCGCATGAGGCCAAACCGCTTGCCAAACCCCGACCAGGATCAAAAGCCCACCGCCTGCATGGGCGGCCCATACGATTGACTTCATCGTCCTGGACATAGCTGACCTGCCTATAATCTCTGCGCGTACGTTCGAATCACTACCCCGAGCGACAATACGCCGAATCCGCTCAACACAATCAACATCCAGTTTGTTGCCGTTTTGGGCATTTCGGGTGTGTTCTGGGTTCTAAGGTCCTGTGAATTTGAGCTCGCCGCTGGAGCAGCCTCTGCGACCACTGGACTTTGCGCTGCAGCTGGAGACGGCTCTGGTGCAGGGTTCTGAACTGCTGCTTGTGCAGGTTCCGGCTCGGCCACTGGCGCTCTGCTCGGTTCAGGCGTGGCAACTGCTAGTACGTCTGAAGGCTTATCAGGCTGAGCTTCGTTACCCAGTGTCGCGGTGGCAGTTGCAGGTGCAGTGTAATTGGCGGTGAGACGAATCCCATTATTCGCTGTCATTGCATCGTTGCTGCCGTTTTTATCTACTGGAAACTCGTAACCGTAGCTCTTTCCCTTAATCCAGATCTTGTGTAGCTGCGGCAACCCACCTCGCTCCACCAGCAATACCGAGCTGTCATTTCTGTTGTTGTTGTCCAGCGCTGGAATCGAGGTTGCCGAAGCTTGAATAGATGTTCCTTTGTCGGTGCTGAACTCGAGAAGTCTCGAGTTACTGGCGCTGCTGAGCTGACGGATCGTGTATTCCCCGGCATTTAGAGTTTGAGTTCCGACTCGAACAGAATTCGGGAATGTCACCACTAGAGTGTCATTAATTGGCGATTGTCCCATTGCACTAATAGCGATAAGCCCTGCCGTCAGACTGGCCATTTTTAGATTTTTTAATTTCACATTTTCTCCTGATCGCATAAAGAATCTGGAAGCTGATTCTTCCTGTTTGGTTAAGTGAGTATTAGTAAGACAAAATAGTTTCTACTAACTAGTGATTATCTAGTTTCTTGGCCTCTTGCCAATTCGTCGTTCGCAGGAACTGACAGAAACTGTTGGCGGCAGGTTTCGCCGCAGAAGTAGTAAACCACTCCTTCGCTTTCAGCTCGCAGTGCTTTTTCCTGATCCACTTCCGCTCCGCAGATGGGATCCTTGTTCACATCTCTAGGGTTGCTTAGTGACATCTGGCTATACGTATGCATTACGAGTGCCATTGCATAAACTCCTTTGTTTTACAGAGACTTACGGTGCGGCTGCACCCTGCCTTTGACGGGAATCGGTCATATGACGCAATCTGGGCGTTTTGGTCAAACAATGGCAATTGGAATAGCGCCTGCGGCGGAGTTGAGAAATAACTCAGAGGGGGTGTTCGACCTTGGTCCGACAGTGTCGTTCAAGGTTCGTTTGGAACTCGTTCACAAAAATATTCGCCTCTATTTTTAATGAAATCAACAAGATCCAAAAAGCATGGTTCGTAATCAAATGCTGAAATGTTAGCTTCTATATCGGGAGGCGCTCCGTGCGCCTCCTTTTTTTTATTTCATCAATCAAAGAGGATACAGGCACTGATGTCAACTCAAGCTCAAATCGATGCCAACCGGCAAAATTCCAGAAAATCTACTGGCCCCAAAAGCGCAGAAGGTCGCGCAGCCGCAGCAGCCAACAGCACCCGTCATGGCCTCCAGGCTAACCCCACTACTGTTTTCGAAAAAAATCCGCACGAGCGAAGCCAATACGATGCCCTCAAGGCCAAACTCCTCAAGCAATGCCTCCCCGAAGGCGAACTTGAACTCCAGGCCTTTGAACGCTACGTCTTCGCGCTCTTCCAGACAGACCGTGCCAGACAAATGGAAATCGACGCCCAAGCCCGCTGGTCAAACGAACCCAATAGCGAAATCCGCTTCACCCAAATGGAGCGAATCCTCAAACTCGGTGCCGCCCAGGAACGCCGCGCTGACAAAGCCCTTAAAGAACTCACTAAACTCCAGCGAGACCGTATCTTGGCGATGGACATACATACCGAAGTCTACTTACTAGACAAGATCCTCGACATCCCCGCCACCTTTCCCATGTTTGAGGTCCGCAAAACCGACCTTTCCAAAACCACCGCCGGCCTGCTCGCGCTCCGTCTCATGGCCTTAATTCCAGAGGCTCGCGAAATCGTAGACAAACACCGCGAAGCCAAACTGGCTGCGTAACAACCAACAACAACCCAGGCCCAACAGCCTAAAGATCCTTGAAATCCGAACCCGCTCCAACCGCCCAACAGGACGACGCCCAAACTGCATCTGGCGGGAGATCCAACACAAAGCCTCTCCCGCCAAATGCAGTACTTCGACTTGAAATCTTTATTGCTATTTCATTTGGCTTTTGGCAAAACGATTGCCATGACTCTCAAGATAGATAACCTTGGGCGAGTCGTTGTCCCCAAACCTCTTCGCCAAAAGCTTGGCATCGAACCAGGGACAGATCTCGAGATCAACGAATCGTGAGGAAGCTTGGTCCTCACTCCAATCCACGAAGAAGCCGCAATGGTCAAGGTCAACGGCTTTTGGGTGCTCCAGGGTAAAGCACCGGCAAACTTCGATTGACTCAAGCAGATTGATGAATCCCGGGAAGCTAGGAACCGGCAAGTCTTGGGACTATGAGTCTGGAACCGTGAAGCTTTTCTTTGATACCTCAGTTCTGGTAGCAGCCTCAGTCTCGGGCCATCCCGACAATAGTCAGGCTCTGGCTGCTATCAGCCTGCTTCGAACTGACTCTTTGCAGGGTTTTATGTCCCGGCACAGTATTGCCGAAGCCTACGCCATTCTCACGAGCGCTCCGTTTATCCCGAGGGTCCAACCCGCTCAGGCCTTGATGATTCTGGAGCAAAACTTGTTGCCGATTCTGCAATCAGTAGCGCTATTCAATGGGCGTAGCGGTCGAATTTACGACGCGCTCATACCGCACTGTGCCCAAAAGGTCCACTGTGATCGCCTTTACACGTTCAACTTCAAGGATTTCCGGGCTCTTGCTCCACCAGAATTCCAAGCTCATATCGTGAGTCTGTAGGTAGAGCGACTCGAGAGTTACTTTCCTCCACCGCCCAGTCTCACCTGCCTCGTAGTCAAAAATCGCAGTACGGTTTCACTCGGAATCTGCACCTTCTGACCCTTGGTAAAGATCTGGCTTCCTGCCCCCGCCGCTGCACCGGACCCCGCTCCAATCGCCGCGCCCTTACCACCGCCGGCAATCGCACCGATCGCTGCACCGATTCCGGCTCCAATACCAGTCTTAAGTGCGGTGTTCTTTCCCTGCCCGCCACTTACCCGCGTCACATCCCCGGTCGCGACTTCAACACTCCGTCCGTTAATCGACAAGCTAGTCAGCCTCACGGCCAACTGCGTACTTCCCTTGAATTTACCGCTCTTATCCAGGTTCACCAGTGTCACCACCGCATCAGCCCCGCGAGGAACAATTTCTCTACCATTCACTACAACGGCTTCTGCCACACTTGCCCGGTAAGTCTGCCCCTCACTCGCCTTCGAGGAATCGATCGATTCAATAAGACTCACTGCAATCGGCGATGAAGCCGGAATTCGCTGCCCAAACGCACCTAGAGACAGGCTCAAAATCAACAGAATATTTTTCATCGGAAAATTCCTTCAGCTATTTGACAGTAGCCGTCGCGAAACGTTTCACCTGAAATGCTTCACATCCTCACTCAACTGTGATATTCACGGATCAGTCCCTCAAGGAGGGGACATGACCATGCGTCTCTACACCAGTCCAGATATCAGAAATGTGGCACTGGCGGGGCATGCACACTCCGGCAAAACAACCCTCGCCAGTGCCATGATCTTCGCCGCAGGTGCAACTAGCCGCCTGCACACTCCGGAAGAAGGCACCACCGTCACAGACTTCGACGAAGAAGCCATCTCCCGCAAACACACCATTTCAACCGGCATCGCTGCCATCGAATTTTCAAAGAAAAAGATCAACA
The DNA here is from genome assembly GCA_022843625.1 of Bryobacter sp. Lineage (GTDB taxonomy): Bacteria > Acidobacteriota > Terriglobia > Bryobacterales > Bryobacteraceae > Bryobacter. The sequence goes on from JALHNH010000045.1 coordinate 14,633, forward strand.
TCCTCGACACCCCGGGCCTCAATCACTTCATCCACGACGCCCGTCTCTGCCTCCCCGCCGCTGACGCTATGCTCCTCACAGTCGACGGCTCCTCCGGCATCCAGGTCCAAACAGAAAAAGCCTGGGCCTTCGCCGCTGAATTCAACCTTCCCGTCATTTTCGTAGTCACCAAGCTCGACCACGAGCGCACCAGCTTTACCAACGTGGTCGAAGCCATCCGAAACCGCTTCGGCCGCCGCTGCTGCAGCGTCGAATCCCGCGAAGAACTCGTCGAAATGATCGCTGAAGATGACGACGCCCTCATGCAGGAATTCTTCGAATCCGGCGCTCTTTCGATCGAGCACATGGCCGATGGACTCAAAAAGGAAATCACAAACCGCCAGGTCTTCCCGATCCTTGGTGTCAGCGCCCTCAAAGATCAGGGCATTCGCGATCTGATGAACTTCATCAGCGAATACATTCCCTCCCCCATGGATCGCGCGCACCTCGACACCAAGTCCGCTCCCAGCATCTTCGTCTTCAAAACACTCGCCGACGCTTTCGCCGGCCGAGTCAGCTTCTTCAAGGTCATGGCCGGTACCCTACGATCAGACGGCCACCTGATGAACGAACGAACCCACCACGACGAGCGCTTCGCCCACCTGAGCACGCCCTTCGGCAAACAGGGTCAGGAAATCGCCGAACTCGCCACCGGTGACATCGGCGTCATCCAAAAGCTCAAAGAAACACTCACAGGCGATTCCCTCTCAGACAAATCCAAACCCCAGCACTGGCCACCCGTTCACATCCCCGAACCCGCCATTGCCTTTGCCATCGTCGCCAAAACCCGCAACGATGAAGACCGCCTGGCCACCGGCATGCACAAGGTCCTCGAAGAAGACCCCACCTTGCGTTTCTACCGTGACCCGCAAACGAAAGACTTCCTCATCGCCGGTAACGGCCAGCAACATGTCGAAGCCATCGTCGCCCGCCTCCGCAAGCGCTATCACGTCGACATCGAACTGCGTGCTCCCAAGATCGCTTACCGCGAAACCATCCGCGGCGAGGCCGACGTCCAGGGCCGCCATAAGAAACAAAGCGGTGGCCACGGCCAGTTCGGCGATTGCAAAATCAGGATGGAACCCCTCGCCCGTGGCACACACTTTGAATTCATCAACGCCACCTTCGGCGGCTCCGTCCCTAAGCAGTACGTGCCCGCTGTAGAAAAAGGCATCCTGGAAGCCGCCGCTCACGGCTGGCTCGCTGGCTACCCCATGGTCGACTTCAAAGTGACCCTCTACGACGGCAGCTATCATGACGTCGACTCAAACGAAATGAGCTTCAAAATGGCAGCCCGCAAAGCCTTCAAGGCCGCGATGGCCGTCGCCAAACCAGCTCTGCTTGAACCAGTCATGAAGGTCGAAGTTCACACCCCGGTCGAATTCGCCGGAGACCTCCTCGGCGACTTCACCAGCCGTCGGGGCAAGGTCGCTGGCATGGATATCAACAACGGCTCACAAAGCATTAAAGCTACCGTCCCGATGTCTGAAATGCTCAGCTACCAAAACGATCTCACCGCCATGACCCAGGGCCGCGCCAGCTTCGTGATGGAATTTGACCACTACGACTTCGTCCCTGCCCCGCAGGCCGAAAAAATCATCGCCGCTGCCAACCACGTCCAGATCAATGACGACGAGTAAACTGGTCACGTGACTCGACGTCAAATCCTCCAACTGGGCGGCGCATCTGCCGCCGCCCAGACGCTTCCCCAAACGAAGCCAAACATCATCGTTCTCTTTGCCGACGACATGGGCTACGGCGACTTGTCCTGCTACGGTCACCCCAATATCCAGACGCCCAATCTGGATCGCCTTGCCTCCGAAGGCATCCGCTTCACCTCGGGCTATGCTGCCGCCAGCGTCTGCACACCATCCCGTGTGGGCCTCCTTACCGGCCGCTACGCCAAACGCGCCGGCCTGCCAACCAACCTCGGGCCCGAATCCATCGGCGGCCTCCCCCTCTCTGAGATCACAATCGCCCAGCAGATGAAATCGCAAGGCTACAAGACCGCCGCCATCGGCAAATGGCACATCGGTCACAGCCCCAAAGAATATCTCCCCACCAGCCGTGGCTTCGATCAATACCTCGGCCTCCTCTACAGCAACGACATGATCCCGCCCTGGGTCAAGACCGAGCGCCCCCTCCACCTCTGGCGCAACAATGACGCAATCGAACCCGTCACCGACCAGTCCCAGCTCACAGAACGCTACACCGATGAAGCAGTCAACTTCATCCGCAAGTCCGCCGGCAACCCCTTCTTCCTTTACCTCCCCTATGCCATGCCTCACCTTCCGGTCAGCGCCCCGCCCAGCCGCCGCGGCCGCTCCCGTGCTGGCCTCTATGGCGACACAATCGAAACCCTCGATTGGTCCGCCGGTCAAATCTTGGGCGAACTTAAAACAAGAGGAATCGACAACAATACTCTGGTAGTCTTCTGTAGCGACAACGGCCCCTGGCACGACCTCCCACCCCGCATGTTGGCCCAGGGCGTCGAACCCTGGCACACCGGCTCTAAAAGCCTCTTCCGCGGAGCCAAAGGCACCACCTATGAAGGTGGCCACCGTGTTCCCTTCCTCGCCCGCTGGCCCGGAACCATCCCCGCAGGCCGCACCTCCTCGGAAATGGTCTCAACTCTGGACTTCTTCCCCACCTTCTCAGCCGCCGCCGGGGCCAGGGTCCCAACCGATCGCCTTTACGATGGCTACAATCTCTTGCCCACCCTCAAAGGTCAGGCCCCTTCACCGCGAGACAACTACAAATACTTCCTCGGCAAAGACCTGCAGGGCATCCGGCAAGGCCCCTGGAAATACCGCCAGGCCGGTGAAAATCCCCCAGAACTCTTTCACCTCGATTTCGACCCCGCCGAGCAATACAATGTTCTCGACCGCAACCCCGCCATCGCCCAGTCCCTCGCTTCGCGTCTGGCTGAAGATCGTGTTAATATTTAGGGAGGTAGACGAGGGTCGCAGCCCCCTGCGGCCCTTTGTCTTGTCTACTGAAAACACAAGGATTACTTCGATGCCGAAGCTCAAAACCCACAAAGGCGCTGCAAAGCGCTTTAAAAAGACCGCCTCAGGTGCCTTCAAACGTGGCAAGGCAAACGCCCGCCATCTCTTTGCAGGTAAGTCCAACGCTAATAAGCGTCGGCTTGGTCAGGCCGGAACTGTCAGTTCAGCCAACCACCAGGCTGTTTGCGACATGCTTCCTTACGCTTAAGCGTAAGTTTGCTTGTTGACCCGGTGCAAGCGGTGCTCTTCGCACGTGCCCGCCACGCCCGAATTACATGAATCAACAAATTGAAGGAGAACAAACGTGCCTAGAGTAAAACGCGGTACAGGTCGTAGAGACTACCGCCACAAAACAATGAAGTTAGCCTCTGGCTTCTTCTTGACCAAGTCCAAGCTGAACAGAGCCGCTCAGGAAGCTGTTGAAAAGTCCCTGAAGTACGGTTATGTCGGTCGCCGGCGTAAAAAGCGTGACTTCCGCAGACTGTGGATCGTCCGTATCAATGCCGCCACCAAGGCAGCTGGCCTCAGCTATTCCCGTTTCATGAATGGCCTCAAGATCGCCGGTATCGACCTCAACCGTAAGGTTCTGTCCGACATCGCGACCCAGGACATCAAGGCTTTCAACGCTCTGGTTGAGAAAGCAAAGGCGGCCCTCCCGGCCAACACTCCTCTGCCTCTCAAGACCACCACGGCGGCATAGGGTACCCATGGCGGAAGAACTTTTCAACGAACAAGATGCCGACCTGCTCTCTCAACTCGAAGAGCGCGTCGTCAAGGCCCTGGAAGCAGTAGGCACCCTTCGCAAGGAAAAGCTTGCACTGCAAAAGGAAATCGATCGGCTTAATGCCGAATTGTCCGCCGCCAAATCGAAGAACAAGACTGCGGCCTCCCGCATCTCGAAGCTCCTCGATCAAATGGAATTGCCTTCCGTAGAATAGGATCCCTGCCTTGTCCAAGCCGGTTCACGTAACCATTTACGGACAGCAGTTCACCGTCGTTACCGGCGAGGATCCTACTCGTGTCGAAGCTCTTGCTTCGCAAGTGGACAGTGTTATGCGCAGTATTGCCAACAGCGGCGTGGTTGATTCCAACCGTGCCGCTGTCTTGGCTTGCCTCCACCTGGCAGACCAGGTCGACTCCCTCCAAACCCAACTCGCCGCAGTCAAAGTCCTCCCCGATCAGAAGCGCAAGCTCAACGATCTCCTCCAGCTCCTCGATGACGAGCTAAAATAGCGTCACATGACGCCCCTGCTCTTACTCCTCCTTTCCATCCAGGTCCAACACTCCACCGCCGACTCAAACGGCGTCAAAATCCACTACGCAACCTACGGCAAGCAGGACGGCCCGCTCATCGTCATGGTCCACGGTTTTCCAGACTTTTGGTACACCTGGCGCGACCAGATGCAAGTCCTAGGTGGCGCTGGTTACCGCTGCGTCGCAATGGACCTCCGAGGCTACAACCTCTCAGGCCAACCCACCGGTGCCGAAAACTACGACATGCGTCTTCTCGTCGGCGATGTCTTAAACGTAATCAAAGCCAATGGCCGCGAGAAAGCCATCGTCATGGCCCACGACTGGGGTGGTGCCATCGCCTGGCAGGTTGCACTCAATGCTCCTCAAATGGTCGAAAAGCTGGTCATTCTCAACCTCCCGCACCCCAACGGCCTGAGCCGCGAGCTGGCCAACAACCCCGACCAGCAAAAGGCGAGCGAGTATGCCCGCCGCTTCCAGGAACCCGACTCCCACACAAAACTCTCTGCCGCTGCCCTCGCCGGTTGGGTCAAAGACCCCGAAGCAAAGAAGCTCTACATCGAAGCCTTCGAACGCTCCAGCCTGGCCGGTATGATGGCCTTCTACCAGCGAAACTACCCCCGCCCTCCCTACCTGCAGGGCAACGAAACGCGAAAACTCACCATGCCCGTCCTGCTCATCCACGGCCTTAAAGACACAGCCCTCCTTGCCCCCGCGCTGAACGGAACCTGGAACTGGATTGACGACCTCACCCTGGTGACAATCCCCGAGGCCGGACACTTCGTGCAACAAGATGCAACGGAAAAGGTATCGCGGAGCGTCAAATCATGGCTAGGGAGAGAAAAATGAAACTGATTCCGCTTCTGGCATTCGCCACCTTGCTCGGTGCCGCTGACAAGCCTGAGCCACCCAAAACCGCCACTGCTCACGGTGCAAGCGACCGGATGGAGATCATCGCCACTGTCCACGCCAACAAGTCTGCCGTCAAGCAGATCCTGGGCGACGAGATGAACGGCTACATTTACGTAGTTGAGGTCCTGATCAAGCCCCGCGTCGAAGAAGGGGTCAAGATCGACCGCGACGACTTCCAGCTCCTCATCACCGACGACGGCCAGAGGACCAAGCCTTTCGCCCCAGCCCAGCTCACCGGCACCGGCGGCCTGGTAATCAAATCACAGAAGGGTCCCAGTTCCGGCATCATGGGTCAGAACAACGGCCCTGTCTGGAGTGGCCCCGTCGGCACCGGCGGCCCCATGCGACTGCCCGGAAACGGCGGCGGTATTGGCAACGGGACCACACAAATCGATACACCTACGGTAGAAGAGAACGACAAAAAGGAAAAGGTCAACCCGATGAAGAAGGTGCTCGAAGACAAAGAGCTTCCCGCCGGCGAGATCAAGGTAGATACTAAAGGTTTGCTGTACTTCCCCATAGACGGCAAGCACAAAACCAAAAATATCGTCCTGCTCTACCGTGGTTTAGGTGGCCGCATCGACGTCGAATTCAAATAACGTGAACATTTTCGAAGCAGATACCCCCGCAATCGTAGTGGACCTGGACATCATGGAGGCCAACCTTCAGAGGATGGCCGACTATGCCCGCACACACAACCTGCGCCTTCGTCCGCATACCAAGACTCACAAGAGCCCTTTGCTCGCACGCAAGCAGATCGAACTGGGTGCGGCGGGCCTCACTGTCGCCAAGCCGGGTGAAGCCGAGGTGATGCTCGCGGCCAATCCGAAGGAACTACTGGTGGCCTTCCCTACCCTCGGCGCAGCCAAGATGGCCCGATTGAAAGAGGTCGCCCGACATACAGAGCTAACGGTAGCTCTCGATTCCTTCGAAGCAGCCAAGGCATTATCCGAGGCGGAGGTCCCTGCCAGGATCCTCGTCGAATTCGACGCAGGCCTCGGTCGCGTCGGCATCCAACCGGACGAACTGCTCGATATGATCAACGCAATCAGGAAACTGCCGCACATCCAGTACGACGGAATTTCTTTCTATCCAGGCCACATCAAGGATCTGGGCGAAGAGGGCCACGGCATGATCGAGGCTCTGAACGTACTTCTCAATCAGACAGTAGACGATCTCAAAAAAGCCGGTCGCCCCCCTCGGATCGTTTCCGGCGGCTCAACGCCAACCATGTTCCAGTCTCATCGCCTGGAGGCGATGAACGAGATCCGCCCGGGCACTTATATCTTCAACGACCGCAACACCGTCGCAGGCAAGGCCTGCACGCTGGATCAGTGCGCCGCAACCATCATTACCACTGTGATATCGACAGCCCATAAAGGCCAGGTCCTGATTGACGGTGGCTCGAAGACCTTCTCTTCTGACCGCCTCCTGAACGACCCTGGCGTGACCTTCGGTAAAGTTCTGAACGCCCCCGGGGCGGTCTTCCACAAGATGAATGAGGAGCATGGCTTTATCGACATCACCGATTGTGAAAGAACCTTTCGTATCGGTGACAAGCTTCAAATCCTCATGAATCATGTTTGCGTCGCAATGAACCTGCAAGAGCAGGCCATCAGCTACCGTAACGGCATTGTCGAAAACAGTTGGCCGATCGCAGCGCGCGGCAAGCTCACCTAGGGTCCCAGTCGATACGTAGGAGCCGCTGCAGGTTGACCCCGACTGGCGGTGAATTCGGGTCGATCACCCGGTAGTAGTAGTTTGAAGTGGCTTGTACTGTCGCCGTCTCGCCAGTGGTCGGATCGACTACCCGAAACGTCCCTCCCAAGAGATCTCCGCGAACCCGGGCCGTCTTGTCATTAGAAGCATTGCGATCAGCGAAGGTCCGGCTCTGAATGGCTGTGATCTCCTGCATCGTACGGACGGCATTCTCGGCATCAACAACCTGAAACTTCCGGTCCATTGCAAGCCACTGTGTATTGATCTTCCAGGTTGCAAGCGCATGCCCAACAGCTTCACGGGCTTCAGCTTCTCCTTCAGGCTTGGCGAAGTATCCATAGATCGATGCCACACTCCAGTTGGTCATAGCAGCATTGGAATAAACCTCGGTTGCCACAAAGACCTGCCCGCGCTGACCTTGGTATTCAAAGTCGACTTCACCGGCATGAAGCGTGGCCCGCATTGGGTTACCAAAGCGGTATCGGTGGGCGGACATCTGCTGAGCCATATCCTGGCGTTCTCTCTGGGCGATTACTCTTGCTCCTCGCAGGCGATTATTGAGCCAGTAGAGCCCAGCCTGGGAGCCCGGCAGATAACGCAGCAGCATCATGCTGGAGGCGCCTGTAGCGCTATACATGGAACCCTCTCTCAGCCCAAATGATGCCATTGTCTGATCTGGAACCAGGTAGTTGCCCAGGTTGCGGTCCCCAACAAAAACAGTAGCGTTTGGACCAACGGCATTCGCTTCAAAGCGGTTGTCAAAAGCCCCCATTCGAAACAGGCCCAGTTCTGATCGCCAACTGGATGGAAACTCGGCTGAGAAGGCTTGCTCCCTGCCCTCAACCCGCCGCTGGTAAGAGTTGGAGCGGAATCGGAAGCTCTTGAGCATCTCAACCATTTGAGGCAACTGTTGTGCGAACTGATTGGCCGGAGCGCCAGCAAGATAGAGAGTGCCCGCCTGACCTCGGATTGCCAGCATCGCCCGAGCCTGCACCGGCGCACCGGCGATAGAGCCGCTGAACTCGGCCTCAACCTGCGATGCGTCCCCTTTCATACGAAAGTTGGATGGGGCCTCAACAGGCCCGATTCGCTTGTTGGCGAGGAGCTTTCGCATCATGACTTGTGCGTCGCTGATCGAGGCAACGGGCTCGATGGAAACCAGGCTCTTTCGATCAGGAGAGTAACAACGGACCTTACCTTCGTTTGCTTCGAGAATCCAGCCTGGAGGCCGCTCAAGGTCAACATTTTGTGCCAGCATCAGTAGAAGAAGAAACATCTACCTGAAATGGCGCAGAGGCCGCCGGAATCACTTCAAAGGGAGGAATGGTGGGCCTGTGCAGACTCGAACTGCAGACCTCTACCGTGTCAAGGTTCCTGTCGCGCGGCAGGTGATTGATTCTATTGGGGGATTTCGCCGCTTTGGAGGGTCCTGACAGGGGGTGGGACTCCTTAACGCAGCGAAAAAGCAGCGAAAAACTTCAGTCGCCCTGGCGCTTCTTTTCTGGGATGTCCTGCGGCTCGCCAAGAATGCGATCCAGCGCCTCGATTGACTCGCGAACACTGCGGGCAATTGGCTGCACATAGATGTCCGCTGTGGTGGCGGAACGGGAGTGGCGCATCTGGGCTTGAATGTCCTTCAGGTCACCGCCGGCCTCGTTGGCAAGAGTGGCAAAGGTACGTCTCATGATCTGACAGTTCACCCGAATCCCGAGCTTTTCGGCCACCGGCTTCAACTTCCGGTTCACCCAGTTGTGATAATCGAGAGGCATCAGGGGGCCGCGTTCGGAGTCATCCGCGCCAGGACGACGGCGCCGGGAGGATGGGAACACCCAGGCTTCAGGAGAAGGGTCCTCGGCTGTGGCTTTCAGCGCCAGGAGATCCTCGTAAAGCGACGTGGGCAGATAGATTGGCTTACGGCTCTTCTTCGTCTTGGGCGGCTTCAATTCACCGCGTGAATAAGTCCGCTCGATCCTTATGCTCTGGTCAGGGTGAAGGTCTTTCCATTTGAAGGCAAAGACCTCCCCGGCGCGCGGTCCACACCGGCTAAACAGTTTGAAAATTACCTGATCACGTCCGCTGAGCGCCTTTTCGATGCGCTGGACGTCCTGCAGGGAAACCGTGTAGGTATCCCGCTCACGGGCGTGCGGCATTGATAGCTTTCGAGCGGGATTCTCGTTGACGAGCCCTTGCTCCTGGGCTTCAGCAAAGACGGCGCGCAAGTAGATGTAGCAGCCGTTGACAGTGTCGAAGCAGAGACGTGCGGACAGGTTATTCAGAAATCGCTGGAGACGCTTCTTGTCAATCTCCGTGAGCAGAACCAGTCCGAAGTCTTCCGACATCAGGTTGAAGAAGTAGCTGAGCTTCCCTTGGGTCGCTTTGTTCCACCCACCGCGCCGGATCGGGATGAATTCCTCATTGAGGAATCGCTGGAAGGTAAGCGGGCCCTTTGGCGCGACAGTGGTCCTCGCCGCACCACCCATCACCTCTTCGCGGATAGCATCCCATCGAGCTTGAGCGCTGCCCTTTGTGGGCAGGTCATCCTTGGTCTTGAAGCCCAGCACATGGGTCCCTTGTCGAAAGCGCTGCCTTCCCTGCTTGTCACGGTACGGCTGGTCGAAATACCAGTGAGCAACCCAGCTGTACGGAGTAGTGCGGCGTTCGAGGGTGATCCAGCCTTGGTTGCGGCGTTGTCGAGTTCGGGTCACGGCGCAATATTAGGACGAAACTGCAATTCTTCCCAGGGAGTTTTGGGGTGTCGGGCCCCAAGGCAACATCCAGGAACTCACGACCACTCAAAACGGCCACAGCATTGCCTAGGATTCGTACAGCGCTATATGCAGGAAACACGCCGGAGAATTCCGCTTTTTGCTGGAAACGTTTTACAGCCGAACGGAATGGAATGACATTGGCGCGAGAACCATGATTCAAACCTCGCGCTGGCATCGAGGGCAGTCACGGATGAAATCGGACGGCATACAGCCGGGAACAGTCAGACCACGTCGTAAAACGCACCCACGAGATTGCAACAGCGAAGCAGCCTGCTAGTCCTTATCTTTGGTCTGCTTCGAGCGAAGCCTGTGATGGAGGTGAGATCATGTCTTGTTGTAGAGCCAGTTGAAGGAGCCGTGCTGTCTGCGGCAGTGTCGCCCTGCCGAGGGGTCTATATTCGATTGATGAGGAACTGGCCGCTGGAGGATGCGTGAACATTTTTAACCTGGACGAGTCGCTTATCCGTGACTATGAGAGATTCGCCAGATCATTCACTCAAATTCGAGCAGAAGATATCCGCGCCCAAGTTGATGAAATATATGCATCCGGGCGCTTTTGGCCCGAACCCTTAATCAGCATCAATCCCCACTACGAGCGCGACGCCGACGTTGATTCGTTGGTCAAGGAGGGCCTCCTGCATCCCCACACGGCGCAGATCTTCCGCGTCGGCAACTCCCCGATTACGCTCTTCCGACACCAAGCTCAAGCAGTAGCAAAGGCTTCTAAAGGAAACAGCTTTGTAGTTACTACGGGAACAGGATCAGGCAAGTCGCTGTGTTTTTTCATTCCCATCGTAGACGCCGCCGTTAGGGCGAGGGCTTCCGGGGACGCCCCGCGCACCCGGGCGATCATCGTTTATCCGATGAACGCTCTGGCGAATAGCCAGATGCAGGAGTTGAGGAAGTTTATCGATCATTCCGATCTCCCTGAACACCTGAAGCCTTCGTTCGCTCGTTATACCGGACAAGAAGATAGTAGCGAGCGGGAACTAATAAAGAATTCAAAGCCTGACATCCTTTTGACGAACTTCATGATGCTCGAATTGCTTATGACTCGCCAGAGCGATCGAGACCAAACAGTAATCGGGAATGCAGAAGGCCTGGACTTCTTGGTCCTTGATGAACTTCACACCTATCGGGGCAGACAAGGCGCTGATGTCGCCATGCTCGTACGCCGCGTGAAAGATCGACTTTGCAGAGTCAAGGCTCCTGTTTGCATCGGCACCTCAGCCACCATGGCAAGCGAAGGGGGAGACCAAACCCGGGCTACTTCGGTGGCAAAGGTGGCAACAAGATTGTTTGGCACAACAGTCACGCCTGATGCGGTGATTGACGAGAGCTTGGAGCGTGCTACTTCCGCAGCAATTCAGGTAGCCGCTAACTTTGGCAGTGTAATCGACGCTGCAATTCCAGAGAATCTGACTGACGAAGAGTTGCGGCAGCATCCTCTGGCAGCCTGGATTGAAATGCAGGTCGGCCTATGTGATGGTCAACGCCTCAGCCGACGGGAGCCAACCACACTTGCACAAGCAGCTAAACGTCTCTCAGAAGCTTCAGGCAGAGACCCACAGCAATGCTTGAAGCAGATCCAGAAAATGCTCACATTGATGAGCCGACCAGCCTCAGAGCGAGGAGGTATTGGAGATCGGGCTTTTCTGGCCTTCAAACTTCACCGCTTCATTTCTGGGGCCGGCTTTGTTCATGCAACTTTGAAGGGTGGTGGGAATCGACGTGTCACTTTGGAAGGTCAACGATTTGATCCAAGCGATCCAAGTTCGCGGCTTTATCCGACATTCTTTTGCCGCACCTGTGGACAGGAGTTTCACCCAGTCACCCTAGTGCGTAGAGAGAACACGCACCATTTGCTGCCACGGCCTATTGACGAGACGCCAATAGAGAACGATGGATCGGAGGATCAAGCTGGCTACTTGATGCCAGAGCCAGAGAATGATCCAGAGTACAGCTTTACTGGGGATGCCGAAGACTTCCCTGAGGAATGGACTGAAATAGGACCAGGCGGAATGCGTCGCCTCCGATTAGACAAACGACAGTCCGCACCGCAGAGAATACGAGTGACATCTGCTGGCATAGTAGACAATTCAGGCAAAGATTCGCTCTTTCTTCCGGGCAGGTTCAAGTTCTGCCCTAACTGCAAAGATCAACCGCCTGGCCAAGCGCGCGAAATCAACAAACTCGCAGGACTATCGGCCGAGGGCCGCAGTTCAGCAACTACCCTCCTTGTGTCCAGTGCACTGCGATGGATGAATTTGCCCGAGAGCCTAATTTCAAAGGATAAGCGCAAGCTGCTTGGCTTTACCGACAATCGTCAGGACGCTGCCTTGCAGGCCGGCCACTTCAACGACTTCCTATTCGTTTCGCTGTTTAGAGCGGCAACCCTGGCTGCGGTAAGGGCGGCAGGACTGGATGGCCTCGGAGACGATGAATTCGGAAGGCGAGTCCAGTCGTCGCTGGGCTTCACTTCAGCAAACAAGCTCCGCCGAATTGAATGGTTGGCTCGCCCCGATGCGGTGGGTGTGGGCCTGATTGAAGCAGAGCGGGCACTTGCTCGTGTTCTCGCTCATCGAGTATGGGCGGATCTGCGACGCGGATGGCGCTTCACGAATCCCAACCTAGAAGAACTTGGTCTGATTCGTGCAGTGTACGTCGGGCTCGACGAGCTTGTAAACGACGCTGAAGCCTTTTCCTCCGCTGTTCCTGAAATTCAAGCCCTCAGTGCCGACAAAAGACGACAAGCGATCACCATCTTGCTGGACACACTGAGGCATGGACTTGCTGTCACAGCTGACGCTCTAGATCCGGCAATGGTGGACATCATCGCTACGGCAGCGAGACAGTCACTCCGCCACCCATGGTCAATCGCACAACAAGAAAACCTGCGCATCGCTGCCGCCCTTATGGTGGAAGCTCCTAAACGCGAGGAGGTCAGCTTGCGAGGCGAACCACTCATTGTACGGGGTGGTCCGCGAAGTAGGCTCGCCAAGCAACTGAATCGGAGCGATCTCTGGGGCCGACGTCTCTCTGCCAAGTCATACCTGGAAGTGGCCCAGTCCCTCCTTGAGATCACGGAACGCTATCAACTCGTCCGCAGGGTGCCCACTACATTCGATGCAGATGGCTGGCGGCTTGAAGCGAATGCTGTTCGATTGATTGCGGGCTCTGGCCGAATTGACTCGAAACCGGTCAACAGCTATTTCGTCAGCCTCTATGAAAACCTCGCTGACGCTCTAGCGCAGGGCGGGCATGGGCTATTCGGTTTGGAAAGTCGCGAGCACACCGCCCAGGTAGAGCAAGAACGCCGTGAGTGGAGAGAATGGCGGTTCCGTTGGGAACCCAAAGATCAGGAGAAACTGGAAAGCCAAAAGGAAAAGCTGCGGGAGGAAGGTGAGCCCAACGTTTTCCTTCCGGCTCTGTTCTGCTCTCCGACTATGGAACTCGGGGTGGACATTTCAGCTTTGAACGCAGTGTATTTGCGAAACGTCCCTCCAACGCCGGCCAACTATGCCCAACGGTCAGGGCGAGCCGGCAGGTCTGGGCAAGCAGCGCTCGTGGTTACGTATTGTGCAGCGCAAAGTCCCCATGACCAACACTATTTCGCCGAGCCCAAACAGATGGTGAGCGGCATTGTAAGACCGCCAGCGTTAGAACTAGCAAACCGCGATCTCATTGAGTCCCATCTTCATGCAGTGTGGCTGGCCGAGTCGGGACAAAATCTCCCAGAAGACATTCCCCAAGTGCTGGATCTCAGCGCCGCCGAATTGCCAGTTCGCAAGGATATTGAAAACACGCTCAGTACAAAAGAACTTGCCAAACGAGCACGGGTGGCCATGCTGAGGATTCTCCAAAGTGTCGATGCAGAAGTCAATGCAGAGAACGCGCCTTGGGCAGCAGACCGTGAAGCTTTCGTCGAATCAGTTTCGGACGCGGCATTTGGAAGATTCAACGATGCATTCAAGCGCTGGAGACAGCTTTATCTGAGCGCACACACGCAGTTGACCGAAGCGAATCGGAAGTCGGAAATGCACGGACTCAGCAGCAACGAACGCCGCGATGCGAAGGTGGCTCAGGCTCAAGCGAATGAGCAACTTGCTCTCCTAGAGAAAGGAAGAGCCACTGGAGGCTCTGACTTCTATACATATCGCTACCTCGCAACGGAAGGCTTCCTCCCGGGCTACAACTTTCCCCGACTGCCACTCTATGCCTTCGTACCGGCATTGGGTGTCGGCGGTCCCAAGGCAGCGTACCTTCAGCGTGCCCGGTTTCTTGCAATTGCCGAGTTCGGGCCGAGAAGCCTTATCTATCACGAGGGGCGCGCATTCCGCGTAACAAAAGCCAAGATTTCTCCGGAGTTGCGAGCGGCAGAAGGTGGCCGGCTGGCCACCAAAACACTGTTTATATGCGAGCAATGCGGTGCTTCGCATGAATCAGAGCCGGAGCTCTGTCAGGTTTGCAGCGCCAGCATGAGTGGAGTGCACCCGATCCGCAACATCGTCCGGATCGACAATGTGGAGACCGCCGCTGCTGAACGTATTACTGCCAACGATGAGGACCGCCAACGTCAAGGCTTTGAAATTCAAACTGTCTTCTCCTGGCAGCAGCGCGACGGACGATCCGATGTGGCTTCTGCTATAGCTCAGGACAGCGAAGGCATGCTCCTGCGGCTTGACTATGCGCCTGGAGCGAAGATTAGTCGGGTTAACAAGGGACTGCGCCGCCGCAAGGAGAAGAGCATCTTCGGCTTTGGAATCGACCCTTCGTCCGGCCGCTGGGTCGCCACGCCAGGGGACGCAAGCGACGGAGATGCCGACCAGTCTCCTCCAGAGAAAACGCCGCCGCAGTTAATCGTACCCATTGTCGAAGACAACAAAAACGCAGCCCTAATTCGCCTTGCGGCGGAACCGGAGTCTACAGTGACGATCACAACTCTGCAGCACGCCTTCACGCGCGGGCTGGAGACGGTCTTTCAGTTGGAGGAGGGCGAAACGCTCACCGAGCCGGTACCGAACCGCGATAGCAGAAAGGCAATTCTTGCGTTCGAAGCGACAGAGGGAGGAGCTGGCGTCCTCACGCGACTGGTGTCCGAGACTGATCGCCTTGCAGAAATTGCAAAATCCGCTCTTGGCCTGATGCACTTCCAAAATCTGGACGAGGCAATATCAAGCGGTGACCCAAGCAGATTGAAAGAAGACCCCAAAGCCAATTGCGTGAAGGGCTGCTATCGGTGCCTGTTGTCATACTACAACCAGCCAGACCATGAACTCATTGATCGCACTGACCCGGATGCCATTGAGATTCTACTGCGGCTCGGACGTGCAAAGGTGGTCGCGGTAGCGAAGCAGATTCCCAACCATGGAAATGAGCCAGTGCCCCTGTTGACGGATTTGTGGCAGCTACCCGCCCCCGATCCTAATCCGGTGAAGATCGAGGACGCAACGTACAACCTCGTCTGGCGCTCGCATCTGGTAGTCGCCACGGCGGAACCGCCAAAGGTCAATCAACGAATGGCTCTCGAAGTACTTGGATTCAGTGTTGTGACTTTCGATGCAACAGCAGATGAGCCACCCGAAGAATTGCGCCGATTACTGGGAAATGCCAAATGAATCCTCCGCATAGTAGCCAAGTTATATTCGCACCGGGAGACCTCGTCTATGCGCGAGGGCGGGAGTGGGTCACGATGCCTTCACCCGATGAGGACTGGCTCTGCCTTCGCCCATTGTCCGGCGCCGAAGCGGACATTCAATATCTCTGTCCGGATTTGGAGCGCGATCCCGTTCGCCCGGCAAGATTCGAGCTTCCGGACGGGAAGGTGCTGGCAACACAAGATGCCGCCAGAATTCTGGCCGATGCCCTTCGCCTTTCCTTGCGGCGAGGAGCTGGCCCTTTTCGATCCGCAGCCAGACTCGGCTTTGAGCCGCGAGCCTACCAATTGGTCCCCTTGCTCATGGCTCTACGCTTACCAGTTGTCCGACTGATCATTGCTGATGACGTGGGTATTGGCAAGACAATCGAGGCCGGACTGATACTCAGGGAACTGATCGATCGAGGAGAAATCGACCGTCTCACCGTCTTGTGCCCTCCACACTTGGTGGAACAATGGACTTCCGAGCTGAAAACCAAATTTGATCTCGACGCAGTGGCAGTAACGGCATCAACTGCCGCTCGCCTGGAGCGGGGGCTACCAGCGTCTCAAACCCTTTTCGACGCCCACCCGTTCACAGTCGTCAGCCTGGACTACATTAAGGCGGACAAGCGCCGCGACAGCTTCGCTCGCTCTTGCCCCAAGACCATTGTGGTTGACGAGGCACATGCTTGTGTGGGCGTAAACCAGGGTCGGCAGCAACGATTCGAGCTATTGAAACGCCTTTCAGATGACCCTGAGCGACATCTGATCCTGCTCACAGCAACTCCCCACAGTGGCGACGAAGGGGCATTTGACAGACTGCTCAGTTTGGTAAATCCAGAGTTTGAAACAAGTTCGATAGAAGATGCCGAAGATCGTGTTCGAGTCGCGCGCCATCTTGTTCAACGCCGCCGCATTGACCTAATGGGGCACGACTGGGGAGAAGATAGGACATTCCCTCGTCACGAGACAACGGAACAACCGTATCCGCTGGACGCCGCACACCAAGCCTTTCATGAAGCGGTGCTTGATTATTGCCTGACCGTTGTCACCACCTCCGGAGAGGATCAACATAGGCGAAGGCTCGCCTTCTGGGGGACTCTCGCGCTGATGCGGTGTGTTGGATCGTCACCAGCGGCAGCCGCGAGCGCACTCCGTAACCGCCTTGCGAGCGATATTGACCGACTCGGCGAACAGGTGTTTGACGACGACGAAGCGGAGTCAATTGACATCGAACCTGCGCCTGGAGTTTCGCCAGCTATCGAAGGCGAGGATATGAATCCGCTGGAACGACTCATCGTCCAAGCGGATAAACTGACGAAGGGCAAGGACCCTAAGCTTTCAGCAGTAATCGAAGTACTGAAGCCGCTCATTAATGAAGGAGCCAATCCCGTTGTTTTTTGTCGCTTCATCGCGACAGCGGAACACGTCGCGGAAGGCCTTCGAAAGGCCTTTCCTGAACTTCGAATTGAAGCAGTGACCGGCGCACTCCCTTCAGAGGAGCGTCGAGCCCGGGTGGAAGACATGGGGACCGCGACGCAAAGAATCCTTGTTGCAACAGATTGCCTTTCGGAGGGTATCAACCTCCAAAGCCTCTTCGATTCCGTCATTCATTACGATCTCTCCTGGAACCCCACCCGGCATCAGCAGCGGGAGGGACGTGTGGACCGATTTGGGCAGTCAAAGCCTCTTGTTCGGTCCGTTCTGCTCTACTCCCCAGACAGCGCCATTGATGGAGCGGTACTCGAAGTAATCCTCAGAAAAGCCGCCGCCATTCGTAAAGTTACCGGTGTCACCGTACCGCTGCCCGAGGAGAGAGGAGCTGTAACGGGTGCGCTTATGAACGCAGTGCTTCTGCGCAAACGCAAGGCAGGACAGCTTGCACTCGACTTCGGTTTTGCGAATGACGCGCAAAAGATGGAGATCCGCTGGCGGGATGCTCAAGAAGGCGAGAAGAAATCTCGGGCCCGTTTCGCGCAGAACGCAATCAAGCCAGAAGAGGTCGCCCCTGAATGGCGGAGATGGCGTGAGCTCCTGGGCGGACCAGCCGAAGTTCGTCGCTTTGTCGAACGGGCCTTAAGCCGACTGGATGCCCCCCTAGATGTGAGCAGCTCAGTACCGCAGGCTCATCTTCATACACTTCCTTTGGGACTTCGCGAACGTCTCGCCTCCCGCGGCCTAGAAGGAAGTATTCGCCTCGCGTTTGAGGAGCCGCCTCCGGCAAATGCGGAAGTGGTCGTGCGCAGTCACCCGCTGCCCGCCACCCTTGCCGAAGCTTTGCTCGAAGCCGCGCTCGATCCAACTTCAAGCCCGGTACCGCCGGTCGGCCGCGCAGGAGCTTGGCCGACGCCTGCAGTTAGCTCAATTACTACCCTCGCCCTGCTGCGCCTCCGCTTCAAACTCATCGTTCGAGGTCGTAAGGAAAAGATGCTGCTAGTGGAAGAGTCCGCTGCCATTGCGTTTGAAGGAACCGCCGAGACACCTTGCGCCACCGGCTCGGCAGCTTGGAGCTTGCTTGATGCAAGTTCAAGTGGCAACCTCGCCGATCTCGCCCGACATCGCATGGTCGAACAGGCTCGAAACCGGATCACAGGGTTGCTCGGCGGACCAATCGCGGCCTACGCGAATGACCGGGCAGCGGCGCTGGCTGAGGATCACGGACGCGTCCGTGCCGCTGGCGTCAATGTTCCGCGCGTCACCGTTGAATCTGTGCTGCCCGCCGACATCATGGGCGTTTTTGTATTGCTTCCGGGGAGCATTTAATCTTGGCCGAAACCACAAAGAAGACCACAAGAAAGACCGCCAAAACCAGCGGTGCCAAGAGTGGGAAGTCACGCCGCTCCGCGTCTCTCATCTTCGACACCATCACGCTCGAAGGAGGGCTTCTTTCTTCTGCCATGCTTGCCCGCATCGCGGCTCGTGGCGCCGGCCATCAATCAGAAGCAGATTACGGCGTCCCCAAAGGACTCACTCTCCGCGACGAAATTGCGCGCTACTTCCGAATCGGCGCGGCGCTCTTCAAGGACTTCACCGCCAGTTCTGCGCCCTCGCTCACAGCAACGATTGCATTCACCGAAGGACTTCTGTCCCAAGTCCTTGGCTTCAACGAGCCGAGAACGAATTCCAATGCCGCAGCTGGCGTCGCGTTCTCGGCGAAGCAAGGCCGCGTTCCGGTGGTCGTCGTTCCCCCATCAGACGATTTGGATCGGGCCAGTGCTCTCCTCTCTAGCGAAGGTCGTCGCCGCTCCGCCGCCTCCACCCTCCAAGACTGGCTCAATCAAACCGATCACGCACTCTGGGGGTTCTGCACCAATGGCGACCGCTTGCGGCTCATGCGCGACAATGCGAGTCTCACCCGGCCGGCATTCATTGAAGTCAACCTCCGGCAGATCTTCGAATCCGAGAACTTCGCCGACTTCGCCGCCGCTTGGCAGATCTTCCATTCCTCGCGTTTCGGCTTACCCAGCACGCCGGCTACCGAATGCATCCTGGAAGCGTGGCGGGCGGACGGCGCGAAGGAAGGTGTCACCGCGCGGGACCGCCTCCGCGACGGCGTCGAAGCGGCCCTTCTAGTACTTGGCAATGGATTCCTCGCCCACCCCGAAAACGCCGCGCTTCGCAACCGTGTTGTCAACGGCGAACTCCCAGTCTCTGAATATTTCGGTCAGCTTCTACGCCTTGTCTACCGCCTCATTTTCATGTTGGTGGCGGAAGACCGTGGACTACTACATCCGCCCAATAGCGCGCCTAGCGCGGCCAAGCTGTATTCGGAAGGCTACTCGGTAAGCGCTCTTCGGACTCGCGCGATTCGCCGGACCGCCTGGGACCAACACTTTGACCGCTGGGAAGGTCTACTTATCACCTTCGCTGGACTCGCCAATGGCCAACCAAAGCTCGCTCTACCAGCGCTCGGTGGACTGTTTGAAGACACTGTCATCCCCGAACTAGAACGCGCGCGGCTGGCCAATCGCGCGCTGATGGAGGCAATCTATCGCCTGGCCTGGCTAAAGGACGAAGCCAGTCTCGTCCCTGTCAACTGGCGCGACATGGAGACCGAAGAACTCGGCTCCGTCTACGAAAGCCTCCTTGAACTCACGCCTATTCTCAACGATCACGGCCGTGGATTCGCCTTTGCCCAAGGGGACGAAACCAAAGGCAACCAACGCAAGACTACGGGCAGCTACTATACACCCGACAGCCTGGTACAAACCTTGCTAGATAGTGCCCTCGATCCAGTGCTTGATCGCGTCGAGTCCGAGTCGACTGACAAGGCGCAGGGACTCCTGGGCGTCACCGTCATTGACCCTGCCTGCGGCTCCGGCCACTTCCTGCTCGCCGCCGCCCGGCGAATTGCCGTCCGAGTGGCTCGCGCTCGCACTGGCGGAGTCGCTTCACCCCGGGACTATCGCCACGCGCTCCGCGATGTTGTACGTTCCTGTATCCATGGCGTGGACCGTAATCCTATGGCTGTCGAACTCGCGAAGGTCGCTCTTTGGATTGAAACGGTAGAACCTGGCAAGCCCCTTGGCTTCCTTGATGCAAACATCCTCTGTGGTGACTCGCTCCTCGGACTGTTCGATCTGGAGGTCCTTCGAGTCGGCATTCCCGACGCTGCGTACAAACCCCTCTCTGGTGATGACAAGGATGTCGCCCGACTCTTCGATAAGCGCAACAAGGCCGAGCGCGACCGGCCGCAAAGTACCTTCGACTTTGCGGCCGATCGACCAACTGCCGCAATTGGCCGTCCTCTCGCTCAATCGCTGAAGGCCATTCGCGCGATACCAGAGGACTCGCTGGCAGAGATTGCTGAGAAACGAAAGCGCCTCAGGGCCGCCAAATCCGAGCCATCTTACTGGCACAGGCGGTTGGCCGCTGACTTGTACACTGCGGCCTTCTTGCTTCCAAAGCAGCAAGCGCCAAAGGTGACTGGTGAAGCTATGGTCCCAACCACCGATCATCTTTGGCGGACCCTCGGTGGCGGCCAGATCTATGGTCCGCTCGCCGGAGCCATTCGCGAAGCCGCTGACACGGCCCGCGCTTTCCATTGGCCGCTCGAATTTCCAGACGTGATGGCGGGCGGCGGATTTGACGCGGTAATCGGGAACCCACCGTGGGATCGCCTAAAACTGCAAGAGCAGGAGTTCTTTGCTTCTCGCGAGCCTGAAATCGCTTTCGCCCAAAATGCGGATGCCCGCGGCAAGATGATCGCGAAGCTGAAGCAGGCTCCGCCAGGAACGAGGGACTATCAATTGGCTGAGGAGTTCGAGCGGGCGAAGCGCTCGGCGGAGGCTTCCTCCGTCTTCGCACGCGAGGCCAACCGATTCCCGTTGACTGGTGTCGGCGATGTGAATACTTACGCGCTCTTCGCCGAACTCTTCGAACAGCTTCTGAATCAAAAAGGGCGGGCGGGAATCATCATCCCAACCGGGATCGCAACAGACGCGACCACTGCGCCTTTTTTCAGCTCAATCGTCAATGAACGAAGGCTTGTGAGCCTTCATGACTTTCAGACGGGGCTTGGCTTCTTTGATCGAATCGGTCACGCGCGATTTAAGTTTGCTCTATTAACCTTGGGTGGCGCAGGCGTTGGGCCGATCGATATCCCGTTCACATTCTTTTCTCGGACTATTTCTGACTTCGCCGACAAGCGACGGCACTACACACTTCGTGCCGAAGACATCGCCAGAATCAACCCAAACACTAAAACCGCCCCCATATTCCGGACAAAGTACGATGCCGAGCTGACCGCCAAAATCCACAGTCGAATTCCGGTCTTGATCGAAGACGGCAAGGAAGGCGGCAACCCCTGGGGCATTTCGTTCATGCGAATGTTCGACATGGCGACCGACAGTGGTTTGTTTCTCAATGAGCCCGGTCCAGACCGCGTGCCGCTGCTGGAAGCAAAGATGATCCACCAGTTCGATCACCGCTGGTGTAGCTATGACCGCGGTGATACTCGGGACCTTACGATTCAGGAGAAGGCCAATCCATCCTTCGAGCCCATTCCGCGCTACTGGATGGTAGAGGGAGCCGTTCGCGATCGGCTTGGTGAGCGCAAATGGGAACACCGTTGGTTGATGGGTTGGCGCGATATCTGTCGTGCGACAGATGAAAGGACTTTGATCGCCAACGTGGTACCTCCGTTCGCGTGTGGCGACAAGTTCCTACTGCTGTTTCCGCGGCATGATCCGATGCGATGTGCCGTACTTTTGGCCTCGCTTAACTCTCTTACCTGTGATTTCGTCGCCCGGCAAAAGCTCGGTGGCACATCGCTGAAGTACTACGTCATCAAGCAACTCGCTGTCCCGCCGCCCAGTTCGTATTCCGATACAACTGTCAATGCAATTGCCAGGCGGGTTTTAGAATTAACGTTCACAAGCCATTCGATGGCGCCGTTCGCAGTCGACCTTGGATATTCTGGCCAACCCTTCAAGTGGGACGATCAGCGGAGGGCGGTTTTGCGGGCGGAACTCGATGCGACGGTTGCTCATGCCTACGGGCTAACCCGGGACGAATTGCGATACATTCTCGACCCGGTCGATGTGATGGGCGGAGATTACCCTTCAGAAACGTTTCGGGGACTAAAACACAACGAAATGAAGGAGTTTGGCGAATACCGCACTCGCCGCTTGGTCCTCGAGGCTTGGGATCGATTGGAAGTTGCCACTGCTGCGTCACCTATAACCCGTCCTGTAGCAATTGATCCTTCGAGCCTGGCAGACGGTGCGTGGGCCGCCGGTAGTGGTAGCGCGGACGCCGCCACCGCTCAACTCGCAGCTCTCATTAAGGCGCTTCCTGGACCAACTCCGATTGCGCACATTCGACTTGCCGCGCTCTTCGCGCTTGAACCTCGTTATCTTACGCGGCGGCTCTCCGGCTCGGAGCGAGCTACGTGGCTGCGCCTCGTTGGCAGTGCAGCGCATCTCCCACAGGGAGGAAACATCGCCACGTTTGCGCCTAGGTTCAACGCCAACTGGCAAAGGGCGGTCACCCAGCTTCGGGGAATGGGCGCAATTCTCGAAGACACTGCTGCTTGGACATGGGCTCCGGGCCCGCCGGTTCACGAGTTCTTTACGGAAGCTTGGCCCGATGGGCGAGCCGCTTTCGTCTTGCGGATCCTGGGTTCGCTCAACCTAGCTGACGTTACCTCTGGCCTTCCGGCGGAAGACCGCGCGTGGGTGGAGGCGTATGCCGCCTAAACTGTTCAGCGATCCTCCTTGGACGGTCACACCTGAGGCAGGTAGGACTGGACCGAAGCTGTGGGTGCGCCGGCTCATGATCTACAGGAAGCCAAAGGAAATCGTTCGTGAAATTCAACTGAAGCCTGGCCTCAACATCGTCTGGTCACCCGATGGCGGCGAAGGCGAGCCGATGGGGCATGGAGGCGGCAAGACGACCTTTTGCAGACTGCTGAGGTACTGCCTTGGGGAAGACAGCTTTGCCCCTGAAGTTCAGCGTCGTGGAATCAGGACCCAGTTTCCTGAGGGCTCCATCGGCGCGGAAGTCATGCTGAATGGCATTTCTTGGGCGGTGGTGCGGTCATTGGGAGACCGACGCCGCGACATCGTGATCGAAAACAGCACGCTCGAAAACATTTGGGACGAGGAGGCCTC
This sequence comes from Bryobacter sp., assembly GCA_022843625.1. Lineage (GTDB taxonomy): Bacteria > Acidobacteriota > Terriglobia > Bryobacterales > Bryobacteraceae > Bryobacter. The sequence goes on from JALHNH010000045.1 coordinate 37,581, forward strand.
CACGCTGGGCATGACGGCACTGCGCGGAGCCATCACAGAGACCATCATCAGAGAAGCGGCGCACTTGATGCCGGGCGTCGATCAAAACGAAGCATGGGTGGCGGCACTAGCGTGGGCATCTCGTGATCAGGAGTGTCGATTTGCTGATCACCTGCGGTGGCGCGACCCTGAAAGCGATTCTCATTCACCGGTTCGGGGCCTATCCGGCACTGAATTGCTCATGATCGTCCGAGCCCTCGTCGGTGCTCTATCCAAAGATGAACTTGCTGCGCAACAGCTTGCCGGAGAGCTATTGAGAACGCTAACGGCCCACCGAAGCAAGTTAGAGCGGCTGGACTGGCAGATTGAACGCCTCCACGAAGAATTGACGGTGCAACTTGCTACCGGTGATCTGGGCCAGGGAACGCCAATTGCGTCCCAAGAATTTCGTGAGGCCGCTCAACTTGCCTTTGCCAAGAGCGTGAGCCTGCCTGTTGGTCGCAGAAACACCGACATTCCAGTTGCCCGCGAAGAGCGAGACAAAGCCCAACAGGATTTTCAGCGCCTCAAGAGTGAGTTCGATGGTCTGGCCATTCGGATCGAGGAGCGTGAAAAGTTGGTCACCTACCAACGATCTGAACTCCCAGAAGCAAGTGCTCGATTAAATTCGGAGAAGAACCCGGTATGTCCAGTATGCGCGGTACCAATCGACATCGTCATGGCTGAAGGTTGTGGCATTTCGACGGCCACGTGCGACGTTCACGCTCTCCAAACGAGGGTCTCCGCGTTGCGGACCGAGGTAACCAGAGCCGAGCAGGAGATTGCGGCCTTGAAGTCTACAAGGACGGCGCTACAAAAGCAGGTGGAAACAGCCCGTGATCTCTTGGAGTCAAGATCCCAAGTCGTAGCGGTTTTGGAGGCCACATTAGACGACCGTTCAACTGCGATTCGAGCAGCCCAGCGCATGATTGATGACACCGAAAGATATGAACTACTCCTGCAAGAAAGGCTGAAGGCGACCGATCTCGCCGAGCGTACATCGGCGAATCTTGAAAATGTTCGCGAATCGCTCGCGGCCCACCGCAGTGCAGTTTCCGAGGCGATCAATGGGCTTTCTCGTTGGTTCGATACCACGATGCGAGAACTCGTCCCAGGAGAGATCAGGGGCAAGGTGAAATTGGATGGCAATGGCTTGGCACTTAGGGTTGACCTGGGCGGAGAGCGATCCACAGCGGCAATTAATTCGCTCAAGGTCGTTGCTTTTGATTTGGCGGTGCTAGTCCTTTCAATCGAAGGACGCACACATTTCCCGAGCTTCTTTGTACACGACAGCCCGCGCGAGGCCGACCTCGGAATTTCTATCTATAGCCGCCTTTTCGAATTCGTTCGGAAGCTAGAAACGTTCGGGCCCTCGCCGCTATTTCAGTACATTGTCACTACAACCACTGAGCCACCTCAAGAATTTCGGACCGACAATTGGGTACGGTTGACTCTTCGAGGCGGTCCGGCGTCAGAACGACTTCTCAAAGTCGATTTGTAGGAACCATCGATGCACACTCCGCAGATTTCAACTTCTTTTGTGATCCGCACTGAAATTCAGAAGGTCGCATTCGACAACGGCTTTCGCATCGACCTGGGAATAGACGCCGGCTGGCTCCACTATCGTTCAACGACCGCGCCTGGCGACATCTGGGTAGCGGCTGCTTCAGAAGAAGGTCCATGGTTTCTCGCCGTCGGCCTAGCGAGTGTTGCCTCTGAACTAATGAGCACCCAGGCGGACGCGGCGTCAGAACCTGCGCCACATGGGCCGAATCAAGAGACCAAGGCATTCTCGTTCGCAACGCTGAACGCGCTCCACGACACACTCGACCGCACTTACCGACTTTCGCTCAGCCTACCGGACGCCCCACTGAATGAGTTCCTTGCGAAAACCAAGTCCGCTCCACGAACAACCGAAGCCGAACGCTTGGTCATCCAACGTGTGGGCCAAGACATCTTCCGTCAAGCGTTAATGAAGTATTGGAACGGCCGCTGCCCGCTGACCGGAATCAACGACCCAGCCCTTCTCCGCGCGTCCCACATAGTGCCGTGGTCTGAATGCGAATCCGACGCCCAGCGCCTCGATGTCCACAACGGTCTTTTGCTTTCAGCCCTCTGGGACGCCGCTTTCGACGCCGGTCTCGTTAGCTTTGACGAAGAAGGCCAAGTCCTGCGCTCGCCCCATCTCTCCTCCAATGCGTTTAAGTATTTAGATATTCATCCTTCAGCCCAGTTGAAATTGACCGACACCCATCGGCGGCACTTAGCACGTCACCGAAGGGCATTCGGATATCGTTGAGACTTGGATTCTTATGCCGATCGCTTCAACTGCACTCACTATCCCTGGAATCAGAGGCTACGTTTGGACAATCGCTGACGAAGAGGAACTGGCTCGTCTCGTCGCAAAGGTTTACGTTGGTCACGAGCGGCACGTAGAGAAGATTCTGAGGCAACTGGCCGATGGGCATACGAAGCCTCCTAGTATTGGGGCGGTGGAAAGTGCGAAGAAACTCTTGACTCGGACTAAGGACGATGGAGTGAATCATCGCGATGGACTGCTTTTTCAGACCATTTCTTGGATCGTGGCGCACAAGGAAGCGGCGACGGGAAGCGTCATCCGATTTCCGCATTTGCAACGCGCGGATAAGGGTTTCGATGGGCTGCAGATAGTCGTTGCTGGCAACGATACAATCGCCGCCCTCGTGATCTTCGAAGACAAGGCCACATCCAACTCGCGAGGCACGATCCGCGACGACGTCTGGCCATCGTTTCAAGCCTTTGAAGCGGGGGAGAGGGAGAATGAATTGATGCAAGGGACGACAGCGCTCTTGGATCGTGCAGAGAATGTGAATCGCGACAAAATCATCGAAAACATCGTTTGGGAACAGATTCGCAGATACCGGTTGAGCATAACTGGCGAGCAGGCCCACACAAGGCCTAGCCGATTCAAGAGCCTCATGAAAGGGTATGAAGCAGTTGCACCCGGTGGGGCAGAAAAAAGAACTGCCGCCGTACTATGCTTTGATGACCTCCGAGCGTGGATGGAATCATTCGCGAAGCGAGTGGAGCAGGCGATAGATAAGGAGAAGGCCGGTGTTTGATCAACAGACTATCGACCTGATTCGATCGGCGCCGCCACTGCCTGGTCTCGACTTGGAGGATTTGCCGAAGGAGTTGACCCGGGTATATTCGACCATAGTTGCACTCCGAATGCGGATGAGGGCTGCCGTTGATGCTGCAACCTATGAGGAAGCGCTGGGCGAGGCCGAGCGTCAGCTCTGGAAGATTGCAATGGCCCAGGAGGCGTTGGTTGCGGTGGCAACTGACTTACCCAATCGCGCGGCCGCTGCCTTTGTGGCCGCGTCTGCACATCAACTCCGATTCTCGGCACGCGCACTTCAGACCTCTGACGAACAGCCCAGCCGACTTCGGCCCGAGGCTATAGCTCCGGAGATCGCGGCCACTGTCTTGTTCCTTATTGCTGGGCGGCCTGCCGAAGCAGCCCAGATGTCTCGCGGAATCCGCTTCAGCGGAGACGAGACTATTGAAGACGAGCTTCGAGCGGCTATCGTCAACTTGGCACATGGGCGATTGGCGGATATCATTAGCCGCGATTTACCCGCCAGTGAAGCCGATCCAATGCAATTGTTCTGGCGACGCGTTTTGTTGGGGATTCGCCAACTTTCTTCGGATCTGGTAGGACAAGACCGCGAAACAGAGCAAACCGCCTCGGCGGCGGAGACTTTTGAGACTGTAAGGAACCTCAGCGTGGAGCCAGTGGCAATTGATGGCACCATTGGAGCGTTCAGCACATTTGCTGGGCCGCACCATTTAGCTTCACTGCTCGCCCTCGCGTCCGCGGATTTGTTAGCGGCAGGAGTGATCAATGTGCAAGCCCCGCCTTCGATCCCAGCAGCTGAATGGCGAGCATTCACCCAGAGAGTAGCTGTCCGACGGCCGTATCTATGGCCAAACCACCGCGATGCTATCCGGAGCGGGTGCCTGAGCGTGGGAACCTCAGCGGTGCTCAGCTTCCCAACGGGCGCGGGAAAGTCCACCCTCGCCGAGATGAAAATTGCTTCGACTCGACTATCCGGGAGGAAGGTCATCTTCTTGGCCCCTACGCTCGCGCTTGTAAATCAGGTTACGGCTGAAATTCGTTACACCTTCCCTGAAGCAGAAGCGACGTTAGCCGACGACCTAGAGCCGGAGGAACTCAAAAGCATCTCGGTCATGACCCCTGAGCGATGCTTGACAATGTTAGCCTTTAGCCCCGACGTCTTCAAAGATGTCGGACTTCTGGTGTTTGATGAGTGCCACTTGATGCACCCGAAAGAACGAGAGGGTAGTACCCGGCGGAGCATCGACGCGATGCTCTGTTTGTTGGCATTTCTTCGGAACGTACCTGAAACAGATGTCTTGCTGATATCCGCGATGATCAGCAACGCTGAAGAGTTGGCTGCTTGGATCCAGGACTTAACTGGTCGCACTGCAGTCGCACAGACGCTTTCATGGAAACCTACGCGACAAGCAAAGGGTTGCGTCGTATACCCGAGCGATCAAATCAAGAAGCTCAACAAACTGATTGCGCCCGAAGCCCATAAGAACCAGCAGTCAATCGCCGCGGATGTTAAGCGACAGCTTCGGGCAACTCCTCACGGGATGTTCTCCCTATTTCAGACCTGGAAGACCACGAACGTAGAAGACTACGCACTCCTGGACCTTCTTGGTGAGGACGTCAAGATCGAAGCGGCAAAGAGTAAATACAGTAGGAACGGATCCAAGTCGGTATACTTGACTCCCAATCGGAACGGGGTTGCAGGGGCCATTGCGGCTCGATCCGCAGATGCCGGGATAAAGACGCTTGTCTTCGCACAAACAATCCCGTTTTGTACAAGCATTCAAAAGCAGGCTCAAGAGGCGATGCGGCCGCGAACTGTGATGTTCAACAATGAGGAAGCCGAGAGCTATGAACTCGCAGTAATGGAACTTGGTGGTGCCGCTCACAGCTACTGTACGCCCGGATCTCTTGCAGGTTGCCACCATGGCGCACTTTTGCCGGTTGAGAGGCAAGTGATCGAGTCTCTCTTCAAGCGCTCCGATGGAATGAATCTCCTCGTTGCCACTTCAACCCTTGCACAAGGAATGAACCTGCCGGGGCAACTAGTTGTAATTGCTGGCGATGACAGATTTGACGTTGAGCTAAACAGGATGGAATTACTCGAAACCCACGAGTTGCTGAATGCGGCTGGCCGTGCTGGTAGGGCAGGCCAGGCTGCGGAGGGCATGGTGATCCTTGTACCGGGAAAAGTAGTCGCCTATGACGTTCAATCCCACACCATCACAGAGCATTGGATGGAGCTTCAACGGATCTTTTCCAACAGTGACCAGTGCCTGGCGCTGGAAGATCCGCTAGAGGCGATCTTGGACCGTATCCACGACGCTTCGTCACTTGACAGATCGGACGATTCTTATCTACTTAGGCGGTTGCCTATCAAGATCACTGAGGGAACCGATTCGGCTCGAAGCCTCTTGGCTTCCTCATTCGCGGCCTTTCGTAAGCAAACTGCCGGCGACCACGAGTGGATTGCTGCCCGGATCGAAGCCGCACTATCCCAGCGACAGCAGTTATGCGGATCCGAAGAAGACTTTTCGTGGGAACACGAATTGGCAGCCGCTACAGGCGTTCTGCGGGCTCACGATATCAGGTCTCTAGCAACCAAGTTGAAGGCAACCACAGACGAGCCACTTGGCGATGTCAAGATGTGGGTAGGATGGGGACTGTCGTGGTTAGAGGAGAATCCTGCGGCAATGGCTGACATTTTCCGCCCGGTGACAATTAAATCAGTTTTTGGTGCTTCATACGAAGAGTACGCTGCTAGTACAGATTGTGCGCTTGCGTTGCTAGCCACAATTCGTAAGTCGATTCCGCTCTGGCTAGAAGGTGCTCCGCTGAATCAGCTAGATAGGTTGCTGACAGGAACTGAGCCAAAGAAGTGCGATGCTGCGCGAGAATGGGCCTTTCGACTTGCACCGGAACTAGGTTACTTCTTCGGGATTGTGACGCAAACGTACAAAATGATGATGACGGCAGAGGATGGGGAGGCACCAGATCTACCAATTTCCTTTTTGAAGCTTCCCCGTTGCATCAGGGAAGGCTTCGACACACCCAGCAAACTAGCTCTGCACCAAGCCATGGGAGCAGTTGTGCCACGTGTTGAAGTGCATAGAACTTGGCGAGAGATCCAGTTTGATGTCGATGTTCTTGGGGACTACGAAAAGTGGCAGGATGTTGTACAAACGATAAAGCAAGCGCTGAACCGCTACCGAAAGGGACAATAGGGACGGAGACTTTGCAGACGCATACTCGCATACGAGATCGTCGGTGACAATTATGTCGGTTTCAAGTGTAAGTGTAGACATCCGAACACGGCTATGGGGGAAGGCGGGCGGACGCTGCGAGTACGAAGGTTGCAATAAGCCGCTATGGATTCACGGTGTGACTCAGTGTGAATTCAATAGTTCTTATGTTGCACATATCGTCGCGGACGAACCAGGCGGCCCGCGCGGCGACATCAACCGATCAAAACTGATATGTAACGATATCTCGAACTTGATGTTGCTTTGTGATGCCTGCCACCGTTTAATCGACAAAGCCGACGTTGCGGGCCATCCCGAGGAAAGATTAAAGGGGATGAAAGCTCGACACGAGAATCGGATCGAACTTCTTGGGTCGCTTGGACCCGAGAAGCAAAGCCATGTTCTGCTTTACGGGGCCAACATTGGCGCCCACGATTCCTCGCTGTCAATGAACATCGCGGCACAGGCGATGCTACCAGACTGGTATCCGGCCGAAGCCAGAGCTATCGAGTTGGGCTGGACCAACTGCGCACTTGCAGACCGCGACAACTCATACTGGCAAGCCCAGGTTCTGCAACTGAAGGGCATGTTTGAGCAGGCGGTGAAGCCGCGCTTGAGGAAGGGCGAGATCCGGCATCTTTCGGTGCTCGGTTTGGCTCCCCAGCCTCTGCTTATGCTGTTGGGCCACCTCTTGTGCGACATCACGGCCTCGGAAGTCTACCAACTACATCGAGAACCAGCCGACTGGCGTTGGCAGGCAGACCCTCCGGGATTTGACTTCATCGTCACGGAACCCATTTCTACGATCGGACCACCTGCGCTCGTGTTCTCGCTGAGCGGAACAGTCGTTGATGAACGTATTCATGCGGTGCTACCGGGCGCAGCCATCTGGAAGTTGTCATCCCCCCAGCCGCACAATGACTTTCTTGCAGGCCGTGGGCAGGCCAGGCTGTTTCGCCAACACGTGCGACGTCTACTTGATCGCATTAAGGCGGCTCACGGCGAAACCGCTACGTTGCATGTTTTTCCCGCAATGCCAGCAGCTCTGGCTGTCGAATTCGGACGGGTGATCATGCCGAAGGCCGACATGAGTATTCAGATTTACGACCAAAATCAGGCCCTCGGCGGCTTCGTGCCGGTATTGACTCTCCCGTAGTCAGAACTAGGCAGCCGGCTCGATTTCCTTCAAGTCTCCGTGTGTAATTCCGCCGCCATACCATTCGCCGGTGGCGCGCCACATTTCATAGAAGGCCAGCCACAGTGACAGCCATGGAACAATCTTGTCCGCCAGCTTCATGTCGGACCGCCAGGATTCCCTGCTGGGGTAGAACAGGCACGGTTGGTCGGGGCCGTAAGTATGTGGGATCTTGCCGCCAGGCTCGCGCGGCTGTAACTGGTTGCCTGGCACAAACGCCTTCGGCCACCGACCGACGTGGTACTCAAGACGAACGTCGTAGATCGCATTCACAGGACCCGGTTGCAGTCGGCCACGGCACACCAAAAGCCCTCCATCGACCTCGCACTCAAACGACGGATAGCGGCTCCGCATCCACGCGGCCTGATCTCGAATTCCGATAGTCCTGGTTCGATGCATTAACGTCCGTAGAATTGGTTCCGTGTGACGGGGACTATTTTGGGGGTGGTGGTGAGCTTCGACAGGATTCCTGCTGAAGTGATGCCGAGATTGCCGCTCTTCCGGTCGTCATTCCATGAGGAGGATTCCATGCGAAGCGCTTCACTGACCCGTTCACTCCCAAACAAACTGCCGAGCGGTTCGCTGAGCGACTCCAAGCCTTTGCGTTCTTCATTGAGGCTCGGATGAAGTGCTCGCTTGAAGGTCGTCCGGAAATTGCTAATGTAAACACGAAACTTGTCGTACTTTTCCTGATCCCACGTGTCGGCGAAATTTTCACGCCGATTGGCGGGATTCTCGATCCGGGGGACGGAAGGATGTTGTTCCAGTGCACGATGGATTCCGTCCAACACACTCTCCAGCGCGAGGGCCAATGAACGTTGACCTTTGTAGAATTCACCGGCCAAGGTGGTCAGAATGACCGAGCGCGCGATGTCGCGCCCGCCCATAAAGAAGACGTCACGGTGACGCTTCATCAGTTGCACTATCCGCTGCAAAGGATATTTGTACTCGTTGGGCACGGCTGATGGAAGCGGTTCCACGCTCGCCTTTAGTTCGTGTTCAGCGATTGCGTCCCGCAGAATGCACTGTGCAAAGAACCACTCTGCAAAACCTTTTGGGTTGCTGTCCTTCCAACAGGCCAACTTCCGGTCGGGTACAAAAATGGCGCCATTCCCCAAATGGTAATTCGGGCACGCTGGAAGAATATCCAGGTGAAAAGCTCCAGCGTAGTTCAGCCGGAGGCAGCGCTTTAGACGTTCCAACATGTCCTTGTACGTTTGGTTCTCGGCCAATCGACCGTAAACCCATTCGTAAACGAACAGAGGTGGCTGCTCGCCGCAATGATGGAGCTGGCAAACCAGATCAAGGTCGTACTCATGCCGGCTGTTGTAGGGCCGGACAGTTGTGCCGAGGAGCATAGAGCCCTGCGGATAAATTACTGGCGCGAACGGCGCCAGGGCGCTTCCCGGAAGCTCCAACCAGGTGCCCACAGCCCTGTACTTCTCTTCCGCGTTGCGATATTGAGTGGGCGTGAGTTCAGACAGGACACAGATTCGCTCCAAGTGGCGATCCAGCCACTGGACTCGGGTTGTTGGAAGCGTTTGACGCTCAGGAATTGCCAGTAGCACCAATAGGGTATTCCTCCTAGTCTTATTCTAACACAGCTTCCATTTTGTGCCAGACTTCGTTATGATGCAAAAGACGTTACTATGCCAAACCGACCAATTCACCTTGCCACTTCCGGCCCTGCCGGAGTAGCCTTCGCCTACTATAAAGCTCCTTATACCAACGACATACAGAGGCTTCAGGAGGTAGTTGGAGGTGCGTTGGGCGGCCTCCTCGGCGGGCTCCTTCCGGATCTCTGTGACCCACCCAGGCATCCTGGCCATCGAGCTGTGGCACATGCCGTATTCCCGGTCGGGTTGGGGGCAACTGCGTGGATTGGCAATTTGGACAGTTGGCAGAAGGATTTGCGTGATCGAGCAGATGAGTACACTCGCCGCCAAATCCAGGCTGACGATCCAATCCTACAGGCGTTGTACGGATTGCTTGCTTTGGTATTCCGAATGCTTAGCGGAATGCTAGCGGGAATCGTGGCGGGATACGTCACCCATATTTGCCTCGACTTCACGACGCCGCGCTGTTTGCCGCTGATAAGCTGAAAGGTCACAACATGTCGATAGATCAAGTCGAACTCGGTAAGCGTTTAAAGCAGGCTCGTGAGGCTTGCGGGCTTACGCAGGAAGACTCTGCCCTTGAGATGGGAATGGCGCGAGCGACCGTTGCGCAAATCGAACTTGGAAATCGTTCCGTTTCAGGAATTGAGCTTTCCAAGTTTGCTCATTTGTATGCGCGCGACATTCGAGAATTCCTTGCTCCAAGCTTTAGCGTATCGGGACTCACGGCCGTCCTTTTTCGATCAGAAGAAGATGCCGGTGACGGCGTGAAGGCCGCTTTGCGTGACTGTATTGCACTTGGCCATCAGCTCCGTGATCTTGAAGAGCTTTTGGGCATCACGAGAAGTACCGGAAATGTTGCGTCCTATCCATCCGTTGCGCTCGGATCGAAGTGGGATGCCATTCAGAGTGGAACGCAAGCGGCACTTGAGGAGCGCCGCAGACTCGGATTAGGCACGGCTCCCCTCTCGGATATGCCTGGGCTTCTCGAAGCGCAGGGGATCAGAACCGGATTAATCTCGATGCCGGCAGGCGTATCAGGACTGATGATTTCTGATCCGTCGGTGGGCCTCTTTGTCGTGGTGAACCGCGAACATCCGCCGGTGCGACAGAGATTCTCCTGGTGTCATGAGTACGCTCATCTGCTGTTGGATCGGTCGCAATTGGGCCACGTAAGCCGCGAGGCAGAAAGATCCGACCTCCTAGAAGTACGGGCAAATGTTTTTGCGGCCACCTTCTTGATGCCAGAAGACGGAGTCCGGCAGTTTATCGCCAGCCTGGGAAAAGGCAGTGCCAGCCGGCTGCATGCGGAAGTGTTCGACGAGGCCGGCGTTGTCCCGGTCGATAGCCGTACAGCCGGGGGCAGCCAGGACCTTCAAATCTACGATGTGGTAAAGCTGGCTCACCACTTCGGAGTGAGCTTGCTCTCAGCGCTGTACCGTCTCCTGAATCTTAAGCTTGTCACGGAGAAGCAGTTCCAGGAAATGAAGCAGATGGATGCCGACGGAGTCGGCCGCGCTGTTGCAGAGCTGTTGGGCCTTGTGGAGATCTCAGCGGATGAAAACGTGACGGCGTTCTATCGGCGCTACCTCGTGTTGGCACTCGAAGCCTATCGACGCGAAAAGATCAGTCATCGGAAACTGGTCGAGATCGGAAGCAAAATGGGTGTCCAATCCGATGAGATTGAGTTGATTCTCATTAAGCTTGGCCTGGACCAAGAGCCGGCAGCGGTTTTGCTGCCAAACAGATAACTGTGGGCCACACAGAGACAACCAGAATCGTCATCGCCGATACGAGTGTGCTTATCAACCTTATGCACACCAAGCATTTGAGGCTGCTCGGCGGCACTCCCGGATATCGGTTTGTTGTTGCTGATGAAGTGCTGGCGGAGGTACAAGATCCTTCGCAGAAGATGATGGTAGTCGATACCATCTCAGGTGGAATCGTGGACCAGACCCGGGTACATGGTCCAGGAGAACTGGCGATTTATGCACAGCTCTTATCAACCCTTGGTTCTGGCGAATCAGCGTGCCTGGCGGTGGCGCAAAGCAGGGGTTGGGGTGTGGCTTGCGATGAACGGCGAGTGTTTCTGCGGGAGGCTCGAGCACGATTAGGACAGAATCGGCTAATCAACACTCCCGGGCTTTACCTTCTTTGGATTCAGTCCGGGCTACTGAATGTTGACGAGGCTGATGAAGCCAAGCAGATTCTCGAAAGCAACCGCTTTAGGATGGCATTCGGCTCTTTCCGCGAGTTGCTTTGATCATCTAGCGCCAGGCCCAGTGCTCAATCATCATTGAGGCACGACCGATTAGCGCCGCATTGCGGAAGAGGGGCATCAAATCAAAATTGTCTTCTCCGGCGAAGGCGCGTCAGCCGACCCTGACCAAAGCGCAGAATGATGAATTGAGCTTTGAGTCTTTGGGATGCCCACGTATGCTGGGGCAGATCAATGCACAAAAGCGAACTGGAGCTGTATAAGGTAGGTGAGGGCACCTCGGCATTCGGCCCTCATCAGATTCCGGAACTGTTGAGGCCGCACCTCCATCCGGGGGATCATTTGTTCAGGCTCGGCGACTCGTCATTGCTGGTTAGGTCGAGACTAAGAAAATCCCAGGAATTGGCGTTCCTGAGGATGAGATTGGGGAGCGGGCGTGGCGAAGACTGGCTGCGTATTCACACATCGCCAACAGACATCGCACCTATAACCAAGATCTTGCTATCGGCCAGCGCCATTGAAAAGTACTTCTATTCGTTAACAGATCGTTCCAGCGATCTCTATCGAGTGCTTCGAGTCAAGAGAACGGCAGAGCTCATCGACATCCGGCTAGCGTGGCGCGTGGCGCGGGTAGGAGGAACTGCGAATGGGAACCTGAAGGAGTTGCGAGAGTTGGAGCGGGCTTTCAACCTGCTCGCCAACCCGGAAGTTCGCACGGCCTATGACGCGTGGCTTCAGGACGAGGATAATCCGCTTCCCTTCCCTTATGCGGCGAGTGGCGATTGCGTAGTCGCGGGGCGATTGTCGAAGGATGGGGAGACCTTTTTCGCTGATTCGATTTTGGCGTTCAAGCCTAACGTACAGCCCAAACAATTCGAGGTGCTCCTGCGGCAATGCGAGTTCCTTCCCGACCGGATCCTGTTCAGGGATTCCAAACGCAAGGTCGAGGTCTGGTTGGATGCCGGTTTGCTCGAAGGGTTACGGTGGGACTCGACTTGGAACAATTGGAAACAGTGGCTACGCTCGCGGATCTCGATTGCTTCAGACTTTGTGGAGGCGCCCAAAGCTCACGTCGAGGACGGCGAGCGGGTTGTGACCTCTTGGTGGATTTCGCTACCTTCCCGAATCAACGTCACGATGCCGGCGTCGCTCTGGGAGGACGTCGAACGCGCGCGGGCATTTCACGATTTACTGGGACGCCATGCTGAAATTCTGGCCAAGGTTCGCGAACAAGTGGCGCGCGAGCCCGTGGAAGCCGGCACCGTTCAATTCTGGTTTGATCAACTGGGCGCTGCTCCGGCGTTGAGACCAGAGTTCGCCACCTGGCAACCCGATTACGACGTGTTCTACTTTGACCAATTGCGGCAGCGGTCGCGGGTGTGGTTTCTGTTCCGCGAGGAATACCTGTTCGTCCTGCCCGGAGCCGTTGTCTCAGAGATTCCCATGGCCGGGCATGCCAGCTATATTTTTGCCGAACCTCCAGACATGGATCGCTTCTTGCGTCGATACAGCGGAGTGGTGCGAACGGATATTCGCATGAACAAGGACGGGGTAGCGACAGAACTTGGCTTTGTGGGGCGAGTACTACGTGGCACAAAAAAGAAGCGATGGCTGGCCGATGTGCTCAAGCATTCGACGACAGGAAAGGAAAACGAATATGGCCGTAGTACCGATGAATGAGGAATTGAAGGAGATCATCTTGAGGGAACACCCGGCAGGCATCTGGGTGGTCTTGGCGGAAGAACTTCCTCAGAGTTTCGAACCCGATTTGGGGGAGTTGGCGGGACATCCCATAACCGAATTGAGTCAGGCGGCCGAAAGCTGCTTCGTCCCGCGTTGACGCATGCGTCGCCAGATCGAGGGGCTGACCGGGATAGGCACCACTCGCGGGGTGGTCACGCTGACAAACGCACCATGGTGCTCAAGGTGGCCATAGCGGAACAGCCGGGTCAGCTGGGCGAGGGCATGATTCGCCAGGACCTGGTTCACAAACGGCTCTTGCCGTTCCATTGCTTCAATTGCGCTGCAACTAGGGAGGTCATCCTCGTCCATGGAGGTGTCGATGATTTCGGGAAATAGCTCTGCTGAGGTTCGAAGGCGTTCGGCACTCCGACGATTTCTTCCATTGAGCGGCTGACCCAGGACGAACTGCCCTCCATCCGATCCGTTGCCCAAGTCTAGCCAGTATGCGACACGGCTTCGCAAGCCTTGTACCTTCCGGTGAATCAACGACCGGGCAGCGCGGGTGTCCACACAGCCGATGACGATGTCGAAAGCGCTGATGTCGGAGCGCTCATTTAAATGCGCTGCCACAGCCGTCCAGTTCAAACCCCAGAACAGATTTAATCGGCTAATGGCGATGATCGCCTTGTTCAGGCCAATTTCTGAAATGCAAAATGGCTGGCGAACGGTATTCGTCGGCGAGATTGTGTCCCCGTCCATGACCGTCACGGCAAGACCGGCGGGATGGCCGGAGACCAGCATCGATTGATGAAGATAGGGCAGTCCCGCCGCGATGGCGCTACCGGTCCCGCCGCAACCGATAACTGCGACTCGGACAGGCCGCCGCAACAGGTCGGCTGGCAATTGGTGCATGGCTCCTCCTCAACAGCAGCGGCGAAGCAAGTCAGACAGCGTTTCGTTGGCCGGCACAAGGAACTTTGCCGGAAATGATCGGGGCCCGCCTCGAACCTGTTCCCATACATCGAAGTATCCTTTTGCGCCCTGGATCAACCGCTTCACCCCGGTTTGATGGGTGAACTCACTCTCGAAGAATGCTCTCTCCCAATGTGCGAGCGCTGCAACGCCGGCCAACTCCGGAACCTTCATGCTGCCCAAACAGACTCGACCCATCTCCCCATCCACATTCCAATAAGGAGCAATCATCAGAGGCGTGTCAGCGGTTGGACGCTGGTTCGTTGATATCGCACGGACCGTCAGTTCCTGACCTGAGGCGCACCAAATCAGCGGAGGCTGCGAGAACTCTGCGCCGCTGAGGCCAGTAGGCGCCTCGCTGTTGTTGCGAAAGAACATCCGCCGAATACACCGGCGGGACCACCAGACAACCAGGTCCGAATTCCAGACGAGCACGTACTCCGGTAAAACTTCCGCTTGCATTTCTCTCTGGAGTCCCCGATTGAGCGACCTCACGAAATCCGTCGTGAGGGCTTGGCCTTCTGCAATCTGAGGACACTCGTTCCTGCCTGGTTTCACGTCGTGCCAAACGCCGAAGGCGCGGTTCCTGCCTTCATAAAGGAGCAGCGCTCCCTTCAGAACAATACTCTCGGATCCGCCTAGTTCGATAAGGGCATTCATGTTTTTCCCTCCTTGTCAGAGACGAACCCCTGCTCCACAAACGAGACCATATCCCGACTTGGTTGCCAACGCTCGGTTCAAGGGGATATTGGTATTGGCTCAACTTCCGGATGGCGTGATTCACCCGAGACCGGAATTCGAGATGAACATTCCCAATTACGAATACGCTTATCCGTTTGAACAATGGGAGTCAGGTGCTCGCTCACGCGACAACACGCACACTCGATTACCTCTTGGAGTCGTCGCTCTTCTCCAACAGTTCGGAGGGCGCGTACATCCGCGCTCCAGCAGTGCTAGCTTAAAGGGACAACTCCATGCAACAGCGATCTAGGCACAACGGCTGATTGAGCAATGGGACCGGTAAGCCTTCGCGTAAGTTACCGTCCGCTTCGGATCGGTTGGTGTATCGAGGCCGATAATCTCGACCACTTCACCAAAGCGGTCGAACTCTCGCACGTGTTCTGGGGCGGGCGCTACAACCCCATTATTCCCTGTTCGCAGCGCGAACTGGCCCACACCCTCATCAAGGCTTTCAATGTTGATGCCCTTTACAACGTCTCTGGCACCGCGGCCGTTAACGGCTTCATCAGTGAGTTTCCGTATCTTCAATGGCCGGATTTTCATCCGCAGCTTTTCGTGGAGAGGGGTGCGGGCGCAGAACGTCAGCCAACATTACTCGATGTAGCGCATCCTGCCCAACATCTATACGAGAGTCATGTAGACCGTCGGGAAAAGCCCGCTATTGACGCTGCCTTCTATTCATGGGATCCGGCGGACCCCCTTCGGTTCGCTCTTTTGGCGACCTGTGGTGCTTACCCCCAAAAAGCGGAAACGGGTCGCGATTATTCCCTCCTCTTTCAGAAAGCACTCGCCACAACGGCGACAGCTCTGGCTCAGGCCGAGCCCCTCCCCGCAGACCTGTTTCGCAAGCTGACGCCAAACTACCTGACCACAGTCGAGCTCGAAACATCACTATTCCATCACTCAACCCGTGAAGACCCCGGCTTCTATTACGGAGATTCTCAGAGTTTCAGCGACCTCGTGAATTTTTGGAATCTGAGGGCTTGCGACATCGACCTCGTCTTTTTTGATCCCGCCCACGCCGACCGCCTTCGCCCATTGATCGATGCGTACTCGATGGCGTTGCGGTCACGACCAAAACGGCATGAATGGTCTCATGCTATTACGATCTGGCAGAGAGATCGAGATGTGTCGCACGATTTCGGCATCTTCGGTTCCGGTCTCGTAGTCAGCATTTTCGACCCCATCATATTCAACGGCTTGAACCTCAACCCTCCGGTCAAGAGATTCGTAAACAAGGCCGTCCTTGGCGCGAGTCAGGTAGACAGCATCGGCGCATCCGTCACATTCCAGCTTCCTGAGAAGCCCTTCGATTCCGACATTGAGGTTTATTCACAGCACATGGTGGTCTCAGTCACGGGACCAACAATCGGCGAGGCGATGCTCACACCTCCTTTCATACCTCAACTTAACGAATACTACGGCCGCAACGCCTATTTCATCTACAACCAAGCGCGCGCCGAGAGGGGTAGCCTAGGCATCATCCAAAAAGCTACGAGCGAACAACTGACGTTGAGAGCGTTGCCGTTCGCGCAGGTCCTCGCTAAGATGTTCGGGGCCTTCGGTATCACGGCAAAGCCGAGCCCTGCAGGCTTGGTCAGCGCGCGACTCATCGATCAAATGGGCGGACTGCAGGGCTGCCGCGTCTTCAAGATTGCTGGCGTTCGATCCTTGATCAAGAAGTACTCTCCTGCCGCCAGTTTTGAACGAACTGAAGCCACCACAATTATCGGGAATAATGATCCCGCCACACATATTCCACGATTCGATCGGTACAAGTCTCTGTATATCGAACCCAGGGACAAAAGGGATCTAAAGCCTGAAGACGCGTTCCTCTATTTGCTGAAGAAGGGCGTTTTCCGCGCCGGCCTGAAGCTCGCCTGTCCGACATGCCAACTGGACTTTTGGATCACTCTCGATGACGCGAAATCAACAGGGCAGTGCCCTTACTGCGGCATTGAGTTTAACGTCCTGCCTCAGTTGCGCGACAGGAACTGGGCTTATCGCCGCTCAGGGCTTTTGGGCCGTGACGATAATCAGCGTGGAGGCATACCGGTTGCCGTTACTCTCCAGCAACTCGATACAATGCTTGGTGGGCGGCTACTTGCCTATGCCCCAGGCATGGAACTTAAGCCCGGCCCGGCCACCATTGAGCCTTGCGAAGCTGACCTTGTTGTCCTTGCTTCAAGCTTTCCCCATTCGGGGAAGCCGTTGGAACTCGTGATCGCCGAATGCAAGGATGCGGGCGGCGAGATCACCGAGGAGGACGTGAGAAAGCTAACCAAAGTAGCAGAGGCGCTCCGGGAAAGCCCCTGCGATGTTTATCTTCTTTTCGCGAAATGTGGGCAATTCACGGACGCTGAGATCGAGCGCTGCAAGAATGCACGGCGCACACTCTTCGAACATGAAGGTGAGATCCACTACCTCAACAACATCATCCTCCTCTCGGCACGTGAGCTCGAACCTTATCACCTGTACGAGGAGGCTGAAAAAGAGTTCGAGATCAGAGCACATGCCCACACTTTTGAAG
>JALHNH010000046.1 GCA_022843625.1 Bryobacter sp.
TGTCCGCCGATCGATCTTCAGGCGCTAAACCGTGCTTTAAAGGCGCGCGGCTGGAGTCGCGCCCAGGCGATGAAAAAGCCTGGGTCCCGGCGCCGCCGGTGGCAGGCGGCCAAGGTGTTGCCCCGCAATAGAATCGCGGACGTTCTTCGCGTAAATAACCAGCAGAAAAATCACGCCGGCCTTGGTCTGCGCGTAATAGCAGATTCTTACACCACCAGACTTTCCGCTGCCAGCTCGGCTCCAGCGAACTTTGCGCACGCCGCCTGACCCTCTTATGAGGTCGCCGGCGTCAGGCTGCTCGCACAAGTATTCCTGCAGCTCCGCATACTCATCATCCGAAAGGTAATCGGGTAGAAGAGATGAGAAGCTCGGAGATTCAATGAAGGTGAACCGCACGACGATTATACGCTTAAAGCGTATAATCGTCAACGAGTGCCGTTGAGGTCACGCCGGAAATTCGATTTGCGCTGATGACCACCTACCTAACTTCGGCTGCAGTTGCCCACTCTCTTATTACTACGCTTGCAACCCTTGTCATTGTGGCATTTGGACCCACTAAGAATGAACCTGGCCCAGAAATGAGCGCGATTAAGGGCGTTGCCAAAACTGGCTACTCATGATGACCTGGTCAAGGTAACGCGAGATTTGTGATGGTGAGTCAGCGACTAGTGGCCAGTGGCATGCTCAGTTCAACTGCTCCAGCCAGGCCCGCACACCGCGGGGGATCTGTTGGGGGTCATTCTGGCCCAGTCCCACCAGTATGCCCGGATGATCGGTCAGTGAAGTGGCCGTCTCCACCTGCACCGGCTGAACGGTGACCACGCCTTCAGGGCCCTCGAACTTCAGAGCAAACTTGCCCTGCTTGAAGAACGCCGTCACCTGTTCCCAGGTGTAGCTCAAATCCGGCACATACTCAACGTCCAAAAGAGGCCCGGCCTTGGCATGCTCGGCAATCACGCTCTTGGTCTTGCAAAAAACCTTGTTCATCTTCGGCTCCTATGGTTCATGAATCCAAAGATCAGCTTTGACATCCCGAATGCGGATCCCGCGCTGGGAAAGGCGGGAGATCGCATCTCGAAGCAAAGTATAGCGCTCGGCCTTGGTCAGGTTGTGGCCAAAGCGAGCACCGCGAATGCTCGCCTGCGCCTCCTCCAAAATCGGATTTGGATGGGTCTTGCCGGCCAGAGCCGCGGCGCGGTGACCCTTGAGCTCATGGGCAATACAGCCCTTCATCCCGATTCGCGAATTCGCGCCCAGTGTTCCGACCGGCGGGCTTCTATGGGGTAAAAGGTCCGGCGCGATGCGAAGCGTGTCCCAACCAGGGTAATACGCCGTGTTCCCATCAGGTGTGAAGGCGATCTTTTCCGGCATGTCTCCGCTCTCCCGGATATAGTTCATCGCCTGCTTGCGCGCGCTGGGCCGCAGCTTCTCCACGTTGCGACCCAGCTCGTTGGAAATCTTGTAGCACTTACCCGGCAACGCGATCACTCGATCAGCCAGTGCTGATTTGGGCAGCGTGCGAACCAGGCCATTCCAGCTGGCGGACACCACCTTGCTTGCCTTGGGGAAAGGGGCAACCGTCAATCCGACCTCCATCAGACCCGAGCCCGTCATTCGACCGCGTTCCCGATTGGAGGCGTCGACGAATTTGGTCCATTTCTTCTCGATAGCCCCGGCCACAATATCTTCTGAGTGCTTCGAGAACTCCGACAGCGCCGGACCCGATTTCAAGACCGCTTGGCCCAGCTGGTTGGCGCCCTGCACGGGATGGCGAATCAGCCTGGCTGTCCCCACGGCGGTGGACTTCAGAGTTTGCGCCCCGCCCTCGACCTCGCCCAGCGCAAAATCCGCAATGTCTTGCGCCGATTCGCCACTGCGAACGTATCGCTCCATCTCGGAGGCCGTCTCCAGCCATCCAGAAGAAGCCGGCGGAGCCAACTGACCATTCCGCCTCGGTCGCCAGTGAGACTGGCAATCGTCTGAAGATGAACTGCAAGAGTCCAGACGGTTCGTTAGCTGCTGCGTCGCAACCGGAACAAAGGCCCGTTTCTTGGGAGAATGAAGGGGCACGGTGATCGTGCGCTGCTCAATTTTTGGAGGTGCCATACCCCAACGGTAGCGGTACGATTTCTACCAAAGTACTCCCGAGGGCCCAATTTTGTTAACTTTTTCGTTTAGCCGTCTCAACTGGTCAGGTTTACAAAGCTGGCCGATCGCGTCCATGGATCGGAAACATCTGGCTGTTTTGGTAGAAATTTCGTAGAAATCGAACCTTCAAAGTAGGGGGTATGATCAAAGCCTACCTTGTAGACCACTTCCACCATCCCGAGACCGGGCAAGTTCTTCTCGTCAAAATGACGGAACTTCCCGAACTCACCTGGTCCGTCACGCGCGCGCTTGCACGGGGTGACTGGGGAGATTGCGAGTTTGGCGTCACCAGCAGCCGCTGGCCCGATCAGCCCAACTCCACCTGGGATATCGCCCTGACTACCCGGACGCGATTGGACTGGAATCGCTGCCAGGAGTTGATTCTCTACTTCGACCGAGCCCCATGGGCAGGCTAACCTGCTCCGCTGAGAAAAGGAGTCTTTTACCATGAATTCATCGCAAGCCGAAGAGTTAACGCCGGTCTGCTGGGTAATCGGGCCAAACGTGCCGGAATCGTCGCTGGACCACCTTAGCAGTCTGGGGATTCAAGTGGAAGCTGCCGACGAGGTCCCCGACCAGGCTCATCTGCACGCATTTCACACGAGAGCTTGAGGAAGGCGAGTTAGTGATCGCTGCTTATCAAAAGTTCGAGCAGTCCGACTCGACGCCCAACCTCTTCATTTACAGCAAGCCGGTGGCCCGATGAGGAAGCCATCATGGTAATTCCGGAGGCAATCCAGCCCCAATTGCGAATTCAAGGGAAGCAATGACGTCTGGAACGCATGACTGCCTTCATTGGGACGAGCTCGAGGAGGGCCAGGCTCCTGAGGCCCGGCATCCGATCCGCCAAAGGCTCTGGCTCCTCGTTCTGCTGTGCTTGCTTTATTGCGTCAGCGCCTTCTGGAGCACCTTACCCACCGAGGCTACTCAATCAGACCCACTCGCAGACTTTCTACGAAGATATTTAAGCCAGACCGGTGGCTATCGCCACGTATTCTATCGAGTCCGCGGCTCGCAGGCTGATTGGGCGGTATATAGCCGGCCGGATCAAGTCATTCAGACGAATGCCAACGAGGGCGTTGCTTGAAGAGTGCTTCCAAATGCTCAGGCTCAAACAGCAGGTCGGACTGGCCATCGCTGCACCGCGGATAGGTGGCCACTTGGCGGTCACCATCGTAGAACTCGACCACCGCCCTTCGGACGCGCATGGCCAGTGTCTTTCCGGCGTATCCAATCGGAGCCTGGTAGCGTTTCCCGGCCAGGTAGACGCGGCCTTCACGGTTTGGAGTCACCAGGCTGAAAAGCCCATATTTCTCGGCGTTTTCTTTCAGGGGAGTGAAGGCTGCCTGCTCTTCCGGAAGTAATGAGAAAGGGATTTCCCCGTGCGCGCGACTGGTGTCGGAGCTAACTCTGGATGGCCGTTTTTACCGCCGATTTGCTCAAATTGAGCGGCCGTTTCCTCAATCACTTATAAACAGAGGCTTCGCCCCCAGTCAGCCTGGGAGGCACTAAAGACCCGCGCGGTGGTAAGGGTGGGCAGGCCCTCGGAGCGTAGAGTCGGTGCCAGTGCGGGCTCAGTCGGGGGGCTGTCCACGCTTTCCAACGCCCAGCAATCTGTGGGAAGGTCGGGCGGCAGGACTGCACTCGAGGGCGAAACTGGACTCCGTCGCCGTCCGAGCTTTCCATAGTCGAAAAGGGGGGGACCCGCCCTATTGAGCGAGTCCCCCGGGGTATGGCATTGTAGTGTGTCAAAACCCAACACTTTACCCTCTTCAGGGAAAGCCGAGAACCGCCGGAAGTCAAGAGGTATCGAGAACAAGTTGAGCTAGGAAAAATTGCTGCCCCTCCATGCAAGGTGGAGGGGTGTTGCCAGAACCTCAGGTTCTGGTGTCACTACAGCCGCAGAGCCGCACGGGGATTCGACGGGATCCCGTTGGTGCCGATTCCGATTTGCAGGTTTCGTTGTCCCACGGCAGGCCACGGCACGACCTCTTATCTACCGCCGTTCTTGCACCGCTACCTGCACTACCTGGTGGCGGTGGTTGAGGTCGTGGTCGAGCAGATGTCGGTCGCCGGGGCCAGGCTCTCGGAGCTGGTGGAAGTCGACGGTCCCTCGCTGGAGACCGTGGTACGCTGGAATCAGGAGCTAACCAGCATCCCGGTTCGCGAGCGGTTGCTGAGGCGTCTGCCGCCTCCGCTTCCCGATCGGCGGGCCGAACAGACCGAGCAAGCCTACACTTGGAGAGCTGCCCAGGCACTTCGACAGTTTTTCTCGCTTCCAACGCCCGTGACCGAGCTGCTCCAGTGGAGTCGGTTGACTCTGATGATTCGCTACTTTGTCGCACATTGACCTGGCTTCCCGGGTCTGCTTCCTTGCGCCCTTTTGGCCCCATTTTCCGCAATTCTGTTGTCGTCCACCGTCTTCAAGCGACCGTGTGACGAGTTTTTCTGGCCAGCACCCCCTTCCTGACCACCCGGTGCCGGGAAGGTGGCCACCGGCAGGCTTTCCTGCAACACAACTTACCGAGCTTTGCCGGCCAGCCGCTGCCAGTATGGATTCATCTTAACCGGAGGTGAATATGTTCGACCCAAATTCTATCCTGGCGGGACCGCGATTCCGCCAGGACCGACTGAACCTGGAGGCCGCCTGGCGCTTTCAGTTGGTGGCTCCCTTAATGGCTATAAGCCTGACGAAGCTGCAGCGCCAACACGTCCGCGCCCGGCTGCTGGCGGAAAGGCACCAACACCCATGGCGTGGAGCCGTGGCAATTTCCGAGCGTTCGCTGCGCCGTTGGTGCGCATCGTATCGAAAAAGCCAACTGTCCGGCCTGGTGGCCAGGCGCCGCAACGACCGTGGAAGCTGTCGTGGGATTCCGCCCGAAGCGCTGGAGATGGCCGTGGTTCTCAAAGAAGAGGATTCCAGGCGGCCTGTCGAGGTGGTGCTGGAGATGCTCACACGCCAGAATCCGGAATGGAGCGATATACCTCGTTCCACTCTGGACCGCCAGTTGCGCCAGCTGATCAGGCCTGAGCGTCTGCGCCGGGAGACCTACGTAATTTTTGAGGCCGAAGTCGCTAACCAGCAATGGCAGGGGGATATTCTCCACGGCTCCGCCGCCCTGTATGAGGGCAAGGCGGTGAAGGCGAAGTGGGTTGGTTGGCTGGACGATCATTCGCGGCACGTCATGGACCTGCAGGCTTTTCCTGACGAACGTTTCCCCGTCATCGAGGCGTCCCTCAAACGGGCTATCCTGAAATATGGCCGGCCCGAGCGGATCCTGGTAGACAATGGCAAGGTCTATTCGGGGCACAGCTTTACGCTGGCCTGTTCCCAGCTGGGGATCCACAAAATTCATGCCGGGCCCTACCGGCCCCAAACCAAAGGCAAAATTGAAAAATTCTTCCAATTGTTCCGGCGCCGCTTCCTCAATGAAATCGAGCAACTGGCGCCGATGGAGCTGGACAAACTGAATCAGTTGGCGGCGGCCTGGCTGGACAGCTATCATCAACGACCCCATCGTGGTTTGCAACAAGCGAGCCCGAGAGAACGTTTCCAACCGCCCTCTTTTCGACCAGTTACGCTTCAGGTCTTGGAAGAATCGTTCTGGCAGTGGGAAGTGCGCAAAGTTTCCCCGCAAGGACAGATTGAATTCTACAAGGGCCGCTACTTTGTGGATACTACTCTGGCCGGGCAGACCGTCATCGTCCGATATGATCCATTTGATCTGCGCCGAATTGTGATCTGGAGAGATGGGCAACAACTGACGGAGGCGACCGCTTCTCAACTGACCTATCTGCGAAAGCCAAAGCGTGTTGTCCCGTCCTCAAAGAAAACCACCGATGCCTCCGAGCGCTTCTTGGAAGGCCTGGAGAAGGCTCAGTTGGAGCGGATCTATCGAGAGTTGAATCTGATCGAACTCCCTGGCGAGGAGGCGGACCCGTCATGAAAGACCTTATCGTAGAACACTTTCAGCTTCGCAGGCATCCTTTCTCTGTCGAGATTGAGGCCGATGGACTCTATCCCTTCAAGTCCTTCCAGCAGGGAATGCTACGGATGGAGCAGGCCACCCACTCGCGGAGCCCGGTGCTGGTGATCGCCGAGCCGGGTGCCGGCAAAACCGCCCTGATCCGCTCTTACTGCCACAAGCTGGCGGCCAGTTCGTTCGAGGTGAGGAGCCAACTGGTGGTTCTGAACAAAAGTCCCATCCGGCCTTTACTGGATGGCTTCTTGACGGGCTTTGGCGAACAGATTCCCTTCAACAATCCGGCCCGCTCTCTGGAGCGTCTCAAAGCCTGCCTGGCCAGGATTTATGACCAGGGGCGGCTACCGGTCTTGCTGATCGACGACGCGCACCACTTGAACGCGAGCGCCTGGCTGATTCTCAAGGCACTGATGAACTACGAGCTGGACTCCAAACTGCCGTGTCTGCTCGTATTTATGGGCAAGTCCGAGACCTTGAGCACACTGGGGCTGAACGAGCTCCAGGAAGTACGTGAACGACTGGGCCTGTGCTTTCACCTGCGGCCTCTGAAGTCTCAGGAGATCGAAGCCTACCTGGAGAAACGCTTGAAGTGGGCCGGCCTGAAGAAAACGGTCTTCCCTTCCGACATCGCGGACCAGATCTGGCGCCACGCCCAGGGCAACCCACGGCGTATCAACCGTCTGGCCGAAAAATGCATGCTGTCCGCCGCCTCCAACCGGCGGGAACTGATCGACGGCAATTGCCTGGAAGAAGCGGTGAGCGAAACAACTTTTCAGTCGTTTCGCAAGGATGAGGAGGCCCTATGCTGATTGCCGCCGACCGCAATCCCTACGCCGAGCGCGCCGTCTTGCTGGGCCCCGACGGCAGACCCATCAGTCACTTCGTGGGCACTGGGAAGAAGAGCTGCGACGCCTGGCTGGCCAAAACGCGTAGCGACCATCCCAGTGTCCCGGTGGTGGCTTCGCCGTTGGACCGCTGGCCCGAATCCTTACGGGACGATCCGAATATCCATTGGCTTCATCCCGGCCTGATGAAGCGGCTTTACGGCGCCAGCCAACCCTGGAACCTCCAGCGCAAGCTCCACCGAGCTATCCTGCTTTGCCACCTGTTTCGACAGCGGGTTTCCGCTGCCGGCGCGGAGGCTGCCGTGCTGGACTTCGAACTCCAGGCAGCCTACCGGCTCATCAACCAGCACTCCTGACAGAGAAAGCACCGGCGCCTACTGGCCGGTGCTTTCTTGCTTCTACTGGCGGCCAGCCAATGTGAGCAAACACCGGCCAACCAGAGTTAGCTCCAACAACTGGGACGGCTCTCATTGACAAACTCGAGCCAGCCCTTGTTTTGCTGGGCGAGGTCAGCATCATCCTGAAAAGACCGCCCTTGGAGAAAGCTGGACTTGACCCAGCCGACCAGATTCTCCACCGAGCCCTTTTGGTTCGGGCAACCGCGGTCGCAGGCTTCTGGCTTAAAATCGAGTTCTTCGGCAAACTTAAGGAACACGGGATGCCAGATTGGTTGGTTGTGTTCGTCTCGCCCAAGCGTTACGGTCTTCATGTTGTCGAACACAAACACCCAGGGCACCCCTCCAAAATACTCGCAAGCCTCCAAAAGCCCCCGGATGACAACCTCGAGGCGCATCGAGTCGGTCCACTTCACGAAAGAAACCCGGCTGAACTTCAAACGGACCGACAAAAAGTAGCGTGTGCTTCTGTCGTGACGCGTGAACGGGAAGCCCCTTACCTCGCCCCAGTCGACCTGCGCGTATTCCCCCGGCAATCCCTCAAACCGAGAGTAAGCATCGACTTTGGCCGCGTCCACTGCCGCGCGGATTCTGGCCACCCCCGCGAAGAATGCCGACCGACTGCCTGTGTAGGGATTTTGGCAGTCGCTCGCCACCAACTGGAGCATCCGCTCCACCGGCATCTGCTCCTTCATCCATTCGCGGATGCTTGCATCGTAAGGCGTGGCCGCGTCCGCGCGCGCGGCCCGTGTATAGACCTTCGTCGGTGGCTCTTTCAGCAACCGGGCCACCGTGTTTCGATGCAACCCTACGTGTTTGGCGATCTCGGTGAGCGACAAGCCCTGCTTCCGCAACCGCCTGATCTCTGAACGTCCCATGAATCCTATCACCCATCTCTCCCTGTTGAAAAATCCTCACAGGGGGTCGAATTTTACTCACGGGGCGTGCACTCTTTTAAGCTGGATCAGTGCACTATTTTAAACAGGATCTCTCAACACTCTTGGTTGCCGTGATTGAACGCCACAGAGACGCTTTCGGCCGTGTCCCGGATGAGGCGGCCGCAGACCGTGGATACTACAGCGCTGCCAATGAAAAGAAGCTGGCCGAATTGGGAGTGAAACAGGTCAGCATACCAGCCACCGGCAAGGTCTCCAGGGCTCGCGCGGCCCACCAAGCGCAGTCCTGGTTCAAACGAGGCCAACGCTTTCGCGCCGGTTCAGAAGGCGGGATTAGTAATCTGAAGCGACGCTACGGCCTCGGTCGCTCAATGCTGAGGGGTCATGAAGGCTGGAGTTGCTGGACTGGATGGGGTGTTTTTGCGCACAACTTGAACATTCCGGCCAGACTCAAAGCCAAAGCGGCTAAGCCAAAAGGAACGAAAAAGCAATGAAAAGGCCCAAATTTAGAGAGTTGGGGCGCCCAGCGAGCGTGGAGCAACTGTGGACGCCGTTGTGGGCCCGATTGGCCAGTCCAAAGTTCCCTCCGAACTAAAGAGTCAGTCGACGGTTGAGTCGGGAAACCGTTCTAAATACTGACTTTTGCAGGGGTAACTAGCTAAGCTAGGCGAGTCAGTATCAGTATCCGGTAGCGAACTGAAAGTGCATCGGATCGTTACCCAGCTGATAAAAGCCGTTGCGGGCAAAAATCTGCGCGATTTGCCTGTAGCGAGGAGAAGTCGAAGCGGCGCTCGTGCCCATCGGGTACTGTCCCGCGTTCAGGTCTACCGCCAGCCCCCAAGAATGGACGCTCCAGGTGCTACCCCCTCGCTTCTTGCGAACATTGTAGGAACCATCAAAAGTTTTGATTTCATCAGACAAACCGGCCGCGCTGATCTCTTCAAAAGTGTTCTTCAAGCGATCAGCAATCTTTCGGTGAACCTGGACCGGCACAGTTCGCCCGCCCGGCCCTGCTTTCATGGGCACGCTGACGATATTGCGGCGATCCCCGGGTTGGCCAAACTGGCTCACAATCTCACTGTAACCATTGGGCCGCCCCGTTACCGAGCCGCCTCCCGTCCCAACCGAGGACCCGCCCGAACCCTTGTAGCTTGTCGAGCCCTTAGAAGTCTGACCGGAGGACCTGTCAGCCCGGGCTTTTCCTGAAGGCCTTACCTTGTAAGCCTTTTCGCCACTACCGCCCGGAGAAGCCGAAGAGCCTGACGGCTGAAGCAACTGCAGCAAGAGAGTGGATAGGGAGAACAACGATTGCTGAAACAGCAAATTAGACGCTGCTAAAGCGGAACCAGGGTCGGCCGAAGCCATGTCATCGGAATGACAGCGCTCTTTGGCCAGACCTGCCAGGCCATAAGCGCCGGACGGAAGTCCTGCTATGGTGGTGTTAGGGCCGGCGGCGCTCTGTAAAGAAACCAAAAAATTCATACGGCGTGTTCTCCATTGAAATCGAGTCGATGTAAAATCATAGGTAAAGTAGTCATTGCGTAATATTGAATCCAGGAGGCTATTTAATAGCGTTAGCCCAGCTACCCAAGCTTCACTGTAGCCCGGCCAAGCTGAAATTGCTGACGAAAGCCTCCAGCCAGTTCTGGTCGGGATTTTTGTCGTCCTCCTCGGCTTTACGGGCATTGTCGGAAACATTCGAAGGCGCAATATTGCTGTCGATCAATTCCCTGCCCGACCGCTGGGCGGCCTTCAGGGCCACCGACTTGGCCGAGCTTTTGATCCCCTGCTCGGCCACTTCACGAGCGGTTCCTTCCGCCACTTCCTTGGCTACCGCCTGAGCCGCGACGGTGCCACCCACCTTGGCCGCAGCGCTGCCTCCGCCCGTGAGTAAGGCGGCTGCCACGTCGGGAGCGGCAAAACCCAACACCCCGGCCACTCCATGGTCCTGGTAAGCCTGCTTCCAGCCGCTGGCGATCCCCTCAGCGGTACCTTTTAGCTGCTGAGCCCCCTCCCTGTAAACTTCTACCGGGCTTTTTCCTTGCGCCGCGCCCAGCAAAAGTCTGCCTGGAGCAGCCATCGGGTTGAGGACCGGATTGGTGACCAGATTGCCCAACGCCTTGGCCGTGGCCACCGGATGGGTGGCCACTCCGAGCAAGGTCGTTGCCGTGTTCTTGACAGAATCCAGGGTCCCACCCGCGAAATCTTTTCCCACACGAGCAGCTCCCCTGGCGCCGGTTTCCAGGGCTTCGGCGGAAAGCGAGAGGCCATCCTTGGCCACGTCCACAGCCTTGCTTCCCAAGTCTTTGGCCGCATCCGCGCCGGCACCGACAGCCTTCTTGGCGCCGCCGACCACGCCCCGTCCGGCGTCACCGACCTTGTCTACCGCCTTACTCACGAAACTAGCCGCCGCCGCGGGGGGGTTGAGACTAGGAATCCCTAAGCCCATGATTTCGTCCACCATTTCTTTCGGTTTACCAGTTCATCCTAGCAAGTCCGATCGAAAGGAGAATAAAACCGAGACTGCGCAGCGTCGTTCAAAAGTTCATATTCAAAGACCTAAAATAAGGCCAATCTAACACACTAAAGCTGCAGTCTAAATCGAGACTTTAATCCGGCATCGAGATTTAGCAAGAAAAAGGCCGGAACTGGTCTTCACGGCCGGTCTACGGCCAGCACTTCGAGTCAATTCTCCAGTCCCTCTGGCTACTCTAAAGTCGCTGCTGCGCGCGTGGCAGGCCGAGTTATTCTCGAACCAAAGTGAGGTCCGGATAGGGGGTAGTTGCTTGTGGCTGTGGCCATCGCCTGACCGTCAAGCTGGACCAACCCCACGTCAGGCGACGTACAGCCTTAGACTTGACACTTTCTCAAGTCAGGAAAGCAGAACCAACGGCGCGACTGGCCGGCCCTTCTTGGTAGACCACCAGATGACTTTCTTGCCCGCGGACTTCACTTCTGTAAAATTCAGTGCGGGTGCGAAGGTACCTGGTCAGAGTTTCGCCCGACCGGATAGGGACGGACTTACTGGAATTGTGTGGCTACAGAATGACTCGTAAGACCGTTGTCAAACGGTTGATTTGACAAGGTTGCAGCTTGATTTGACGAGGTTCCCGCCTGGTCGCCGACCTTTGCAATGACAACGTCCGCGTGCTTTCCGTAGGTCCACTGGGTGCTGGCAAAGGAGTAGTCCACGTTTCAAGCCTCTCTCTCGAGACTGTCTACGACGTTCGAGGGTCAAAGTCATGCAGGATTTTTCGAAGCACTCAACCAAATTAATTGCAATGCCGATAGCCCAAACTTCCGGCAGCACCTCATTCCCATTCATAAGCTCTCTCTATCCAGGCCGGGCTCCGGCCTTTTTCTTTCGTGTGCAGTGCGGGAGTGTCCGCACCAGCAGGGCCTGGCTTGTTTGGACAGGAGGGGGCGGTAGCGTTTGCAGGGGACCGGAAGAAGGCTTTCGCCATTTTCTCCGGGATGAGCTTCAGTCATGGGCTGGTCGAGGATTTCCCTCATGGTGCTTTCCTTCAGCCAATTGTTCACACCCAATCCATCCCAGCTGAGACGCCAGAGGGGATCGTCGGAAGAAGGGTAGGCAAGGTCAAGGTCGAGCAGCAGGCACAGGCTTTCTTGAATGGCCAGGAAGCGAACTCGACCGCCCAGCAACTGGAAAAGCTGATGCATAGTTGCTCCTGGAGGAATCAATTCGAGAACTTCACCCAGGTCAGAGGGAAGCTGGTGAACCAGGTCGGGGAAACTCCGTCCTGATATGCGATGCTGTGGGTCGTTCGGAGAGCGGGTGCGCTGGTAATAGCGAAGGAAGCGCAGGGCGGTTTCGGGCGCCTCGTCGAGATGCTCACTACGCAATCGGCCACACCAGCAGTAGACTCCAGAAAAAAGCAAGGGTCTAAATTCGTCACAGGTAGGCCCCAGGTGTGAGCCGTTCTCCCCCGGGCGAGGAAGCGAAGCCACAAGATGGCGGTTTTGGGCTTCGCGCAACTGGCGGTGCCAGTTGAGCACGCCTGCGCCCAACCAGTTCGGCCGCCAACCTTGCGAGTGACGAAATTCGAGCAGCTCCATCTCGTGCAGGCGACGCAAGTGCTCCTCGGAGAGAATCAAAACCTGCCCCGGATAGCGGCAGGCCATTTCCAGACAATTCAGGGCATTACCGTCAAGCCGATGATAGAGAGCCAGGAGTTTATTCAAGGATTTAGAACAGCGGAGGTCCAGCGAATCCGAAGTTTCCGGTCGAGGCGAAGGCTCCTGGGGAAGCGAAAGCACCGCCGGGGCCATTGAAAGCGCCCATCCCTGGCATACCGGGCATACCACCCCCCATGTGGCCCATTAATTTGTGCATCTTGCGCATCATCTTCTTCATTTTGTGAGCCATGCGGCCTTGATGCAGGCCGGCCTGGAAGGCGTTTTGCGGTCCGCCGGGCTGACCGAAGTTGCCGGCCAAGGCGTGGCCGTTGGGGCCGAAGTTACCCGCTTGAGCGAAGGAACCGAGGCCTCCGGAACCGCCCGCCGAGGCGAAGGCGCCATTCGGTCCGGCGAAAGCTTGCGCGCCAGCGGCGCTGGCTTGAGCACCGAGTCCGGTGCTCAGGGACATTGCGATGCTGACCTGCGAGCCGCCCGCCAGATTCGAGTTCGAATTGACTTTATTGACTCCACCCATCTTTCTGTCCTCGTCTTTCCGTTGTTCTTGAATTCAGGATAGTCCTCTACCGATCCATTCGGAAGACCAGCGATGTTCCAAGGCTGAAAACATTGTTAATTCTTGGAGTCAAAACTGAACTCAAGGTGAACTCTCCA
The DNA here is from genome assembly GCA_022843625.1 of Bryobacter sp. Classification (GTDB taxonomy): domain Bacteria; phylum Acidobacteriota; class Terriglobia; order Bryobacterales; family Bryobacteraceae; genus Bryobacter. Next base: position 13,077 of record JALHNH010000046.1, read on the forward strand.
AATGAATGCTGGTTAGGGGGACAAGGCCTGGCTCGCTCGAACTACAGTCTGAAGATGTTAGATATTGGACAATTGGCTCAGGCCCGAGATTGGCAGCTGGTGATCGGTTTCGGTTCCAGGACACGCGGTCAGTCCCGTCCAGGCAGCGACTTTGATCTGGCCGTTTTGCGAGGCTCAGGTCAGCATTCGGCAGAGGGTCTTGAGTTGGCGTTGGGCGAGAGAAACCTGGATCTCACCTGGCTGGATGAAGCTTCCTGGCTGATGTGGGCAGAGGTGGCCAGGGATGGGGTGGCTCTCTTTGAGTCCAGCCAGGGTTTATATGACGAGTTTGTGGTTCAGGCAACCTTGCGAAAATGGAACTCGGAGGTCTGGAGACGACGGGATCGAGCATTTCTGCGTCGGTTTCTAGAAAGGAAGTTTCAGTTGAACCTAGATCTCATCTTGCGTAAATCGGCTCAGTTGGCCGAATACCTCACTGAGTTGGAGCCCTTGACTCAGCTGTCCCGGGAACAATTTGCCGCCGACAAGCTCAAGCTGTATGCTGCCGAACGCTTGGTAGAACTCATTGTGGAGTCAGCAGGCTCGATCAATACCGAGGTTGGCCAAGCTCTGGCTAAAACTCCGCCATCCGATTATTACAGCAGTTTTTTCAGCCTGGTGACGGCTGGTTGGATCGACCAGGAGCTTGCCATTGAACTGGCAGAGTGGGCACGCTTACGCAACGCCCTGGTGCACCGCTATGATAGCGTCGCCGCCGCTGATTTCAACAAAATGCTAGCTAAATGCATCAGTCCCTGGCGTCGGTATTTGTCTGGTGTGTCTGGTCACCTGGGCGCCTGACGGCCCAGCCCAGCACCTCACAGTGTATTTACCACGTTGATAATGGGCAGCAGGGTGGCCAGGGCCAGGAAGGCCGACATGGCGCCAGCAAAGGCCAGCAGCAAGGGTTCAGCCAACTGGGTGGCCGCGCTCAGCGATTGGGTAACATCCTCTTCGTACAGAACCGAGATCTTTCCCAACACGATTTCCAGGTTGCCCACTTCCAGCCCCAACCCCTCTCAAGGAGCAGCTAGGTCAACGTTCGTGCCAGGACACGATCTGCATGCTCAACGGCTGAGGCAGGTTTTCGTAAAGCCCCATCAGGAAGCTCGGATCGAACTGGATACGCGCGCTTTTCCCGGAAAAGGTGAACTTCCCGGCCGAGCCGGAGCCCGTGTAACCCGGAACCGGATTGGCAGGGTCGCCGCCAAAGGCCACCAGAGCCCCCTGCATATTCATGGTTCCCCATTTATTGGAGGGAACCGAAGCATCACCCACATTGATGGTCACATTGCCCCAACTATAGACCACTCCTTTGAAATCCACTTTGTAAAAGTCGGCGGCGCCAGTTGAGTCGAGCTTAAAGGTGCTGACCAGCACGTTACCCTTCGCGTAAATATTCAGGCTGGTGGCACCCGAGGGGGTCGACGATAGTTGGCTGGAGGTGCCCAATAACTGAATGTCCTTTCCGCTGACCAGGGCCGCCCCATTGCCCACGACCTGCGATCCTAGCACCAGATTCCCGGTATCGTTTTTGAGCACCAGCGAGCCGCCGGCCGGGTCTTGCATGGTCAACTGCAGCTCACTCGGGATCAACTCCGTCGACGCCGGAAGTGCCGCCGTCGGGTTATACTGAGGTGCCCCGGAGGTCTGAGCGAGGTAATTGTAGTCCGTCAAGTTTTGGGCTGCATTGGGATTGCTAGGGTCAAGCGTAGAAGCGATCGCACCGGCGAAGTCCATAGCGCTGGCCGTGTTCCAGCCGCCCGTGATCGTCCACTGATTGGAACTGGTATTGAGTTCGGCAGTGGCCCCGTTGCTGGCCGTCCACGAGAACCGGTTCGAATTGATCTGCACGACTCCAGGCAGATCGGGAAAGATGCTGTTCCAGGCCGGCAATGCGCCAGCTGACCCCGGCGGATTCAGCCAGGATGTGTTGTAAACTTGAAAATAGGTTTGTACATTTTGGGTGGCCTGGCTGTAGTCATACTGGTTGTTGCTGGTCGGCGCTCCACCGTCGGGGATGATGACAAAATCTGTCGCAGAACCGGTGGGAGTCACCTGCAGATCCTGGGTCGCCGTCAGGCGCACCTTGGGACTGGTGCCGGAAGTATTCATGGCGATTCCCGGGATGGTGGCGGTGGTGCCGGCGGGCAGAGTGCCGGCTGATTTGGCCGCCTGATAGGCGGCGAAGTTCATGTCGTAATAAGTGATGCCGCCCGTATTATTGACCACATAGACACCAGCCGGCGGCAACGCCGGGCTGGTCGGAACCTTTACATCCGAGTATGGAATAGCATAGAACCCATCGCCGGTATTCTCGGCCACTTTACCGACATTACTGGGGGCCCCGTTGATGGTGATGTTGGAGATGGCATTCGCGCTCAATTCCCCTTTGCTGGAGACTACGTTGGGAGTGCCTCCCTGGCTCACCTGCAGACTCCCCTTGGTGCGCAGCCGGGTGGCCTGGGTGGCCGTAGCCGCCAGATCCAGTTGACCGGTCACGGCGTTCTCAAGATTGAGGGCCACGTCCCCGGCCGCCATCACGGCCGCCGGAGTGACCGCCTGATTGGGGCCGCTCAGCCGCATCACCACCTCGACCGTGCGCTGTTGAGGAACGCCCACAAAGCCGGTGGGATTGCCGGTTGCATCCAGGCCCACGCTACCCGAGGTTCCTTCAATACTGAGAAGAACAGAATTCTCAGGTAGTTTCAGGCGGACAGGCGAAGAGCCGGTGACACTCCCACCGACTCCGTTGGCCTGGAAAATATCCTTGGGAGAGGCTCCGCGCAGATTGTTGCTGCTCACCAGCGTAAAGTCAGGCCAGTTTTGGGCCGGGTTGTTCATCCCGTCGCTGGGACTGGTGGGCCCGTCTTGCCAGTTAAAGCGAATGCGAAAGCGGTTCCAGCGTTCGCCTTCGTGAATCCACCCCACCACCTGACCCTCCGACTCGCGGATCTGGAAATCCGGCTGAATGGTAGTGTTAACGACGGTGGCATTCCAGTCGGGAGCGCTGCGCAAGCGAGCTGTCGCCCAGGCCAGGCCGGTCCTGGCCGCCCGGTCAGCGGCCTGCTGGCGTGACTCGAAGGCAGCCTGGCCCAGGGATGCCGGGGCCAAAGCCACCGCCGCGCCCACGAACATGGCGATCAGAACCGCCATAAAAAGAACGGATATCATGAATATGCCGCGGCGCCTCTTACTCGTCATACAATTCGTTACATCCCCTTCTTTAGTTGTGAACCGCTACTGAAAATCGCTGAACAAGCATATAAGGACTGTTGCCCAACAGGCTCGAGCCCAGAGAAATCTTGCGCCGAGCTTCATCGACGGCGCACGCGCGCAGCTCAAACTCCCACTGCGGCCCGGCCGAAAGGATCCGAAAACTGTGCAAAGTGGCCACCACCTGGGTGGTGGCCGTAGACGTCATCGACGAAGGTCGGGATAACAAGATGGTCGTCCAATTGCTGGGCACCGCCGCTTCGGGATTGGGTGGAGCCGGGGCGGGGACCGGATCTATTCGGCGTATCAGCCACTTATAGGGACAACCATCCTCGTAGCCCGCCCCATCGCTCAGGCCCGGGAAAGTCCCACCATAGCGTGCGTTGACATTGGTCGGAACAAACAAGGAATAGGTCAACTCGCGAGTCAGCACAGAAGCTCCGGTGGTGCTGATACTCCAGGGGGTGGCGTTGTCCTCACAGGACAAAATCGTCAACGCATCGCCGTCCCAGCCGGCGCCCAAGGATGGGCCCACGCGGGTGCTGGCCGATTGATTGGGGCGGCCGCTACCATTTTGCAAATCGCGGCTTAGGAACGAACGTGCTCGCACAATTTGGCGCAGGGCGGCGTCACGGGCCGAAGTTCGCTGCCACACCTTGGACGTATTCTGGAGAGCGAAAAACAAAACCATAGAAAACATGCTGAAGAAGCTGATCGCAAACAGGACCTCGAGCAAACTGAAGGCTCTAAGGCGGCGAGACAAGCCGATTGACCTCCGCAATCTGGGTGCCCAGGCCGGCTCTTCCGGCCGCTCCGTTGTCCCAACTGATGCGCACTCGCAGCGAACGAAGTCCCGGTGTAACGCCGCCATAGTCGCTGACATAAATAACGCGCTGGTAACTCTGCTGGCCCAGCGTGACGGAATCTTGTTGGTAGGGTGAAGCAAAGCTGGTGGCCGTCCAGAAGCCCGCCGAGGCTGGTGGCAGAGCATAGACGAAGCTCTCGGCCGTTTGCTGGGCCAGGCCGTCGGCCGACACCTCGTCGAGACTTTTGGAGTTGGCGTGCAACGCGACCAGCGCCAGTTGAACGGCCGAGAGCACCACCACCACACAAAGGCCGAGGGAAAGAATTACCTCGGCCAGCGTAGCTCCCCGACGGGACTGTTTCGTCATCTCTTAATCATAGCACAAAGATTACCGTAAGTGGAGCAGGAACACCAAGTCACGCTCAAGCAGAAAGTTCAGGCTTTCTTGGATGGCCAGGAAGCGTATTCGGCCACCGAGCAAGTGATAGAGTTGGTGCATCGTCGCTCCCTGAGGATGAATCGGCTCCAGCATGTCGCAGAGGTCCGACGGCAATTCTTTGACCACTTCTCGAAACGAACGCCCGGAGATACGCGTTTGGGGAGGCTGAAGTGTGCGACTGCGTTCGTGGTAGCCGAGAAAGCGCAAGGCGGTCTCGGGTGCCTGATCCAGGTGGTCGCTGCGCAGTCTGCCGCACCAGCAATAGACGCCGGAGAAAAGTAGCTCGCGGAAATTTTCGCAGGGAGGACCGAGATGTTCGCCGTTCTCTCCTTCTCCAGGCTTCGGCGGCAAGGCGATTTTCCGGTCGCGAGCTTCGCGGAGCTGGCGATGCCAGTTGAGCACCGCCAGCCCCCACCAGTTCGGCCGCCAACCTTGAGAATGGCGAAACTCGACCAGGTCCATCTCCAGCAAGCGCTTCACCTGGATCTCAGAAACGAGCAACATCTGACCTGGATATTTATAGGTGATCTCCAGGCAGTCCAGGGCATCCTGACCCAGGCAATGATAAAGAGTCATCAGGCGATTCAACAGTAAAACCCTCAAGTCTAAAATTAAACACCGTGCTTTAGATAAAAAAAATTCGCTATCTTTTCGAGACTTTCTCGCGCTCTTGTCCCGAGTGTAATTCCTCAAATTCACTCGATTCGCCTTTCCATCTATGCAGTAGTTGCGCTACACATTCAACCCTCACCTCTAACCTTAGACAGTAGAAAGGCACGATACTGACCGAGAGCAAATGGATGGTTTCATGAAAATATCCAGTGCGGATTCGCGATTCTTTTTGGAAAGAATCGGCTTGCTGTTGGCGATGGTGCTCTTTGTGAGCCTCGGTTGCGGTGCCTTTCCCGACCTGGACCGACACCAGGCCGAGCTGGCCATTCCGTCCAGTAAGGTTGGATTGGCCATTTGGTGGAGCCTTTGGGGAGGTTGCTACGCTTTCTGGATCTGCGGCGGATATGCGCTCTTCCTCTTCCGTCGGACCCCTCAAAGACTACCCTCCTTCCTGATTCTTTTGGCCGGGCAACACGTTCTTATGATGGTCAGCAAATCGTTATTCCATACCACGCGCCCGTCTCAGCCTTATCAGGTGGGAGGACATGCCTATCCCAGCGGTCATACCTTGTTAGCTACCTGTCTTTATGGCTATCTCGCGACCTATTGCCCGGCAGGCTCAGCTTTTTTCTGGCTTCTTCCGGGACTGGTGGGATGGAGTCGGGTCGCGCTGGGTCATCATTGGCTACGGGATGTACTGGGAGCGGCGCTGCTTGGATGGGTCTGGTTGAGGTGCTGTATCGCTTGGAGCTCCTCCAGCTATCGATAAGTTCCCTTTATCGATACTAGAGGCGCTTCTACTTTAATCGGATCGATCAGGTCTTTTTTTCTCTTTCTTCCGTTTCTTTAGCATGATTTTTCAGACCGGCGTCGTACAAGACTCGTAAGACTAGAAACGAGGCCGACCGTCACATGACTATAGTTCCCATCACCAAGAGACATGACCTCGACCTGGTGGGGCATCAGGTGGCGGATTATTTGGCGGCCGCATCCGCGCCGGCGACTCGCAGGGCTTACTCCAGTGATTGGCGGCAGTTTGAAGTTTGGTGTTCTTCGCGGTCGTGCGAGCGAATGCCGGCGACGCCGGCGGCGGTCACCTGCTATGTGGTCGACCAGGCGGAGGCGGGAAAAAAAGTGGCCAGTCTGGAGCGAGCCCTTGTGGCCATTGGCCGCGCCCATCAGCTGGCCGGAGCAGAGGACCCCACGAAGCACCGAATCGTAAGAGAGACGATGAAAGGCATCCGCCGCCGCAAGTCCAGCGTGCAGAAGAAAGCGCAGCCACTGTTACTGGAGTCGCTGAAAGTCATGGTGACGGCCATGCGCAGGGATGAAGCGCGAGATCTGCGCGACATCGCCCTCTTGTGCTTGGGATTTATGACCGGACTGCGGCGCTCCGAGCTGGTCGCCCTGGATGTGGCCGACCTGAAATGGGCTGGCCGCGGGCTGACGGTTCGAGTGCGACGCAGCAAGGGAGACCAGGCGGGTGAGGGTCGGGATGTGGTGGTTTTTCGGGGAACCGGTGCCACCTGTCCGGTGGCCGCGGTGGAAGTCTGGCTGGCCGCCGCAGGCATTGAGCATGGGCCTGTCTTTGTGGGTGTGGATCGCTATGGCCATGCACGGGTTGGCAAACGACTGACCGACCAGGTGGTGCGCACGGTCGTGAAAACGCGGGCCCGGGCGGCCGGCCTGGATGAGTTCGACCAGCTGTCGGGGCATTCGCTGCGGGCCGGGTTGGCCACCCAGGCGGCGCTGAACGGGGCTAACCTGCGAGACATCGCCAAGCAGACGGGCCACAAGTCCGAAAAAGTCTTGAGCGGCTATATACGCGATGCGGACTTGTGGCGCAATAACGTGACCGAACGGTTGGGGCTGAGCTAGACCTGAATTGAGGGACCGCAAGCGCCGCAGAGGGCCCAAAGCCTTACAGGATCGAGATTGTCGCCGCATGCGCCGCAGGTGTCGCACAGGCGCTTGCGGCGCATGTGGTCTCGCCGATTCAAGTCGGCAAGGGGGCTGTCAGCTTGCGAGCCAGTTCATAAGCGGCCGCAACCTCCAGGAGCGCGACAGCTCGGCACCACTCGGAGGCCGCAGGTTCTATCCATCCCAGGGCTACGGCGATTCGGTCAACTTCCAGCAGAAGGTCGCGATGGCGAAAAAGAATGGGCTCGTGGTGGGCGACCCGGTTGCGCAGGCTCAGAATCGAGGCAAAACGATCGTGGGCGTCTTTGTGCTTGAGAGAAGTATTGGCCGCAAAGGCTTTGTGCAGACAAGGGTTCCAAAGTGTGCGGGCATAGGAGCCGCGCAAGAGTCCGACCCAGAAACCAAAGGAGAGCGCGGCCACCATTCGGGGAGAGGTGACTGACTTTCCCTCGTCGCCAAGGTAACTCTTCGCTTTGGCAATTTGCCGGCACTCTGGTTCGGCGAAGACCGGCAGGTCATACCAGGCATCGGTCTTGGTGCCTAGCGCTAACTGGCGACTGAGCGAGTTGCGTAAGACCAGCTCGACGTATTGCAGGGGTCCATAGATGGCCTGGCTCAGTAGGCGGTTGGCCTCGTGCAACTTGAAGGCGCGTACTTTGTCGCGCGAGCCGAACTTCATGTAGGGCTCCAGGCGGTCTTTGGAGAGGAACGGTTCCAGCGCCTCAACCTGGGGCAAGGAATGGGTGAACAGCGCCAACTTGGCTTGACTCCTTAAGATCAGAGGCCTTATACTGGCAGGGTAGGCCCTTGGCCCCTCTACAAGTATGCGCCTTGGGTAATGGGAGAGAGGTTGTCGTCGCAAGACCGCAACCTCTCTTATCTTTTATAGACGACTGCGCGTCGCTGGTGACCATTATAATCGCGGCGGCGATGCCCGGGTTGCTTTGGACGAACTTTTTTGAAATTCTTTCTAAGCTGAGGAAGAACCGCAGGCGACGCATGGCGCTGCAAACCATTTCCCAGTCTCGCTTTGCGGGCACAAGCGCCGCAGGCTCGTGGCACGTCGTGCGGCGCTTGCGGCGGGGGTCAGGCCAGCGGAGGGAGTTCCTCGTACTTAACCACCGCGATGGCGGGCTCGGCAACGTAGTCCAGGAGAACTTCCTGGCAACCAAGCTTCGCTTCTTTTTCGGTCTCAAAGCCAGCGCCGCCGCCGGCCTCCTGGTCGTCGATGTAATATTTAAAACCCCACTGTCCGGAGGGTGCCCGGTAAACCCGGCCTTGGTAAGTGCTCATGGGAGGGCTCCTTTGAGATGGGCGGCCAGGGCCCTGGGTTAGAAGGCGGGCAGGGTGGCCACGGCCTGGGCCAGTTGGTCGGGCTGATTGTGTAGATAGACTTCGGTAGAGGCGAGAAAACGGTGGCCGAGCAGTTGCTGGACGATGCGCAGGGAGACGCGGCTGGCCAGCTGGGAAGCGAAGCTGTGGCGAAAGGTGTGCGGGGTGGCGCGCACAGCCAGGCCGGCCGTGTGGCGGTGGACCTGCACCAGGCGCTGCACTTCACGCACCGGCAAGCGGCGGTGCCTTCGGTCTTGCAGCAATGGAGAATCCGGACTGGCCTGGAAGCCACGCATTTTAAGGAAGTCGATCAGGTCCTGGATGGCCTGGCGGGCGGAGTGGTTGAGCGGGATGATGCGGGAGTGGCGGCCTTTGCAGATGGCGGCCGGCAGGTCGACCTGGTCGAAAGGCGCCTGGCTGTAAACGTTGCCGACGTTGAGGCCGACCATTTCGCCGACACGCAGGCCGGTTTGAGCAAACAGGCGGATCACGGCGTGATCGCGGGCACCGAAGGGCGACCGGGGCGGGATGGCGGCCAGGAGGTGACGGGTGGCGGAAGGAGTGATAATGCGCATATCTTTAGTGTTCGTGGCGTTTGCTCCGTTTCCTGTACGGTTTATCTCGATAGTTACCTGATCTTGTGGTCGTTTTTCGCGTACGCCCCCGCTTTGTTCATCGGACCCGACCTCCGCCTGAGCCAACTTTTAAAAAGCCCCCGCCTGCGCCCCTTACCCTGAGGATGAAGGTCCCCGAGGTAAAAAGCTATTTTAGGTAAGTGCGTAACACGCTCACGACCTCATCGAGCGCATCCGTTCGGCCTCTGTCGTCGCTATGCGCCAGGTGTTCGCGGAGGTGGCCTTCGAGTAACTCCCCCATCAGGCCGTTGACAGCTCCGCGCACGGCCGCCACTTGTTGAAGAATCGAGCCGCATTCGGCCCCCTCTTCCAGTCCCCGTTCCAGGCCGTCGAGTTGTCCTCGAATTCGTCGGATTCGCTGTACCAATTTTTTCTGGTCTCGAGTTGTATGCGACATGCCCTCACTATAGCCGAAGCTTGCCAAAGATACTATACCCGGGTATAGCATACGACATGTCGGAACACAACCATTCTTTTCATTCGGGAAACCCTCTGGCCGAGAAGAATACGGTGCGGGTCGTGGGCCTGACCGCTGTTATGATGGTGGTCGAGATCGCCGCGGGTTGGTATTACAATTCGATGGCTTTGCTGGCGGACGGCTGGCACATGAGTTCTCATGCGGCCGCCCTGGGGATTTCCGCGCTTGCTTATGTTTGGTCGCGACGTCTGCAGAGCGATTCCCGTTTCTGCTTTGGCACCTGGAAAATTGAGGTGTTAGGAGGCTATACCAGCGCCATTTTGTTGGCGGTGGTGGCCGTCTTCATGGCTTACGAGTCGGTCTGGCGAATTCTCCGCCCCCAACCGATTCAATTCGACCAAGCGATTCTGGTGGCCGGTTTGGGGCTGGTGGTCAACCTGGTCAGCGCCAAGATGCTCCACGGGAGCCATGATCATCACCATCATGACCATGACCACGACCATCACCACGGACACGGTGAACATCATCACGACGGGCACGAGCACGAGCACCACGATATGAATTTGCGCTCGGCCTACCTGCATGTGATAGCCGACGCCGCCACCTCCGTGCTGGCTCTGGTGGCTTTGCTGGTGGGGCGTAGCTATGGAGTGCTCTGGTTGGATCCCGTGATGGGAATTGTGGGTTCTCTGCTGGTGGCCAGTTGGGCCAAGGGTTTGTTGGTGGACACCGGCCGAACGCTGCTGGATGCGGAAATGGCCCGGCCGGCTGCACGCAAGCTGGGAGCGGAAATTCAGCAAAGACTGGAGGGTGCAGAGCTGCAAGACCTGCACCTCTGGCGGGTTTCACGGGAAGGCTACGCCTGCATTTTGCAATTGGACAGCTGCCTGCCCGGTTCAGAGCTTCGCCAGCGATTCGAAGATTTGCCGCAAGTGGTGCACCTCACCCTGGAAGTCAGACCGAACCAGGGTTCCGTTCCCAGCCAATGAATACGGGCTGGGTGGTGACCTGGACACGAAAGATCTGGTTGGCCCTGCTGCTGCTCTCCTGGGCTCTGGCCGTGGGTCTTCACGATTTTGTGCTGGACGATCACGATCACGTGGCCGGGGGTCCGGAAAGCCTGATCACCCAGGTCTGGCAGCAGGACGTTACTCCCGTGAGTCCGCTGCTTCCGCCCATAGTGGCGTTGGCTGCCGTGATCATCGTGACGCTACTGGTCCAGGCTCCGCTGGAAGAGCAGCGGGTAGCCGAGCGTCCCGAATCCCGCCATTCCCCACCGCGACCCCCGACACTCAAGAATCTCCTCTTCCGCGGCCCACCGGCCCTGACTTTGCCTGCCGCAAAGTCTAGGAAGTGTGAGATGATCCCGTGCCCAAAAAATACATTGCGCTGCTCTGGCTGGCTCTATGCCTGTCCGGGCGTGCCCAGCCTCTCGACCGCCGCCAGGTAGAAGAACTGGCCCTGGCTCGGCAGCCGCGTTTGCAGGCTGCTCAACTGGAAGTCGAGGCGACCCAGAAACTCATCGAACAGGCTCAGATGTCGCCAAACCCTGTGCTTGGTATCGGTACTGAGGTGCCCGCGCTGCGCATCGTCAGCCGCGTGCAGATGTCCCTTTCTCAACCCTTGGAGTTGGGCGGGAAACGGGAAGCGCGCACCCGCCTGGCCGAGGTCAACCATCAAGTGGCCGGCGCTCGTCAGCGCGAGGCGGAACGCCAGTTGTTGCTGGAAGTGCGTCAGGCCTATGCCGAGCTGTTGGCGGCGGAACGCAAGGTCAGTTTGGAAAAGGAAGCCGCGGCTACTTCGCAGCGCCAGTGGAAGTTGGCCCAGGAGCGCTTCAAGTTGGGCGACATTCCCAAGGTGGAAGTCATGCAGCTGGAAGCCGACGCCAGTCGCGCTCTGGCCCTGTCCGCCCAGAGCCAGGCCGAGTGCGAGATGCGGCGCGGCGCGCTGGCCATCTGGTTGGGAAAGCCTGCAGCAGAGCTCCAGGTGCAAGGGCAGTTGGGCAGCAATGCCGCGCTCCCCGGTCTGGAAGAACTGCAGAAGCTGGCCCTGAGTCAGCGTCCCGATCTGCAGGCCCAGCAGTTGGATCAGGACAGGCGCCAGGCGGAGACTCGTCTGGAGCAGGCGAAAGGCGTTTCCGACATCACGTTGCAGACGGGGCTGGCTTACGATCGCACCTATATTTCCCCGCAGAATCAAACCAGCGGGTTGACGGGCATCGGTTCGCCGGTGCTGAGCGTCACCGCCGGCTTGAGCATTCCCCTCCCCTTTCGGGACGATAACAGCGGCAGCATTGCGGCCGCCGAGATTCGGGCCCAGGCGGCCGAGTCCGAACGGGAGGCGCTGGAGCGTCAGGTTCGCCTGCAGGTGGAAAGCGCTTACCTGACGGCCCTCGCCAACCAGAAAACGCGCCAGGTGTTGGCCGGGCAAACGCTGCCCCTGACCCTGGAAACTCTGAGAATTCTCGAGCAAGCTTATCGAGTCCGGGCCCGCTCTCTAACCGAAGTGCTCAATTCTCGCCGGGCCTACCTGGAAGCAGCCCGTTCCGAACTGGAGGCCGCTCGCCAGGAAGAGCTGGCCCTCATTCGTCTCGAGGCGGCCGCCGCCCACAATCTGCAACGCTAAGGATTTTTTGCTCCGATGAGATATGCATTGATTTTCTTACTGGCCGTGCTGACGGCTCTGGGTCTGGGTTATTACTGGGGGCACCAACCCGGCCCCGCAGCCATCCCCGCAATCTCCACACCGGCTCCGGCCAGTCGGCTCGAACTCGTAAAAGTGACGCGCCAGAAGGTCCAGGGGGAGGTGGTGGCGGTCGGTAACCTGACCACCGATCCGGACCGAGAGAGCCGGATCGGTTCACCGATCGCGGGACGCGTCAGCGAAATCAACCGCTCGGTGGGCGATCGGGTGGAAGGTGGCGCTCCCCTGGCCGTTATTACCAGTCCGGAGATCACCAAGCTGGTGGCCGAGCACCACCATGCCGAGTTGCGCTATCAGCAGGCGCTGGCCAGTCAGGCCCAAAGCGCCCAGGCGATTCGGCTGGGCGACGAGGCGCGGCGCCCGCTGGAAGAATCTCGCACCGAAGTCATTTCGAGTCGAACCGAACTGGAGGTGCGGCGCTCTTCCCGGAAGCTCAGTGAGCAGAATTTGCGGCGTGCGCAGGGCCTTTACAAGCTGGGGGTGGTGTCCGCCCGCGAGCTGGAGGTAGCTAACGCAGAGTACACGCAGGCGCGGGACCGCGAGCAGCAATCCCGGGCGCTGAGCGAGCTGGCTTTGCAGCATCGCAGCCGCGAGCAAGACATTGCTTCCAATCAGGCGGTGATCGGGCCCAAGCTGAACGCGCTCAACACCGAGCTGAAGCTGGCTCAGGAAGAAGTGCGCCATCTGGATGTGATCATGCGCAATCTGGGCCTGGATCCGGAGGCGGGCGGGACCGGCCTGGTGCTGCGCGCTCCGCGGCCGGGGACGGTGGTGGAACGAAGCGTAACTCTGGGACAGGCTGTCAACGCCGAGCAAGAGTTGTTTCGAATTGTGGACACCAAGGCACTCTGGCTTTGGGTTTTTTTACAAGAGGACGATCTTGGCGTCATTCGCGTTGGGTCTACTGCACAGCTTGAAGCCGGCTCGCGCAAGTTTCCAGGCCGGGTTTCTTATCTGTCTCCCTTGCTTGACCCGGAAACCCGCACCCTGAAGGCGCGCATCGTCGTAGACAATCCCGAGGGCCAGCTCAATGCCGGCCAGTTCGCCCGGGCAATGTTTTCCGTCAAACAGGCGCGTTCGGTGCTGCGTGTTCCGCTAGATTCGGTGGTGATCGAGGGAACCAGCTCGGTGGTGTTTCGCGCCAAAGGGGACGGCGTGGAGCGGGCCGTCATTGAGGTGGGTCCCCAGCATGAGGACTGGATTGAAGTGCGCAAGGGTCTGCAGGAAGGTGACCAGATCGCGGCCCGCGGACAGGCGGCTTTGGAGCAGCAGAGACGATGATTGACGCGATTTTAGCCTTTTCCGTCCGCTACCGCGGCACCGTCTGCGCCCTGGCCCTGGTCTTTTTCGTGGCCGCGCTGTTCTCTCTGAAGAACCTGGCGGTGGATGCCGTTCCGGACGTGACCAATCGGCAGGTTCAGCTCAACACTGTGGCTCCCGCCCTGGGTGCGGAAGAAATCGAGCGGCGCGTCACCTTTCCTCTGGAACTGCTGCTGGCCGGCCTTCCCAAGGTGACGGAAACGCGCTCCATCTCTCAGTTTGGCTTGTCGCAGATCACGGTGGTGTTTGACGATGACACCGATATCTACTTTGCTCGCCAGCTGGTCAACGAGCGATTGCAGGGTCTGGAAAACATGCCGGCCGGCACCAAGGTGGAGATGTCGCCGATCAGCAGCGGACTGGGCGAGAGCTATTATTTCCGGCTGGACAATCCCCGCCTTTCTTTGCGCGAGCGCCGGAGCTTAATGGACTGGGTGGTTCGGCCGGCCCTGAAAACCGTTCCCGGGCTGGCCGACGTCAACATTTGGGGCGGCGAAGCCAAGCAGATTCAAGTAATTCTAGAGCCGGAGCGCGTGCGAGAGTTTGGCCTGACCTACCCCCAGATCGCGGAAGCTATCGCCAAGAACAACGCCAACGGTAGTGGCTCTCTGATTCGTCAGGGTCCGGAACAAGTGGTGGTGCGCACGCTGGGCACGCTGCAGACGCAAGAAGACGTGCGCCGCATCGTGATCGGCCAGCACAATTCCGTGCCTTTGCTGCTGGGCCAGTTGGGCGAGGTGCGCGAGGGGGCCTTGACTCGTCAGGGAGCGGTCAGCGCCAACGGGACCGGCGAGGAGGTCTACGGTATCGCTCTGCTCTTGTTGGGCGAGAACGGGCGCGTGGTGGTGGAGCGTGTCAAGGATCGTCTGCGTCAGATCGAATCGGCTCTTCCGGCAGGAAGCAAACTGGACGGGTTTCTGGATCGCTCGGTGCTGATCCGGTCCACGTTGGGCACAGCGGTGCGCAATTTGATCGAGGGCGGGGTGCTGGTGGCCGGGCTGCTGTTCTTATTTTTGCTGCAGGTGCGGGCCGGGCTGATCGTTAGCTGCGCCATTCCTCTGGCGATGCTGGCGGCCACGCTGGCCATGCAGTATTTCCAGATTTCGGCCAATCTGATGAGTCTGGGGGCCATCGACTTCGGACTGGTGGTGGATGGAGCCGTGATTATCGTGGAAAATTGCTTGCGCCGTTTGACTCTGCGCCGCCAGCAAAAGGGCTCGGAGCTCACCGATGAGGAGCGCCTGGAAGAAATCAAAGCCGGTTCGGCCGAAGTGCGGCGGGCCACCGTTCTGGGTGAAATCCTGATCTTGTCTACCTATCTGCCGATTCTGTCGTTGGGTGGCATCGAAGGCAAGATGTTCCGCCCCATGGGTCTTACGGTCATCTTCGCCTTGTTGGGCGCCATGGTGTGCTCATTTACGGTTATTCCCGCGCTTTGCGCCTATTTTCTGAAGGATAGCGGGGAACATCGCCATCCCGTGCTGGAGCCGCTCACCGTGAGTTATGAAAAGTGGTTGCGGCATCTGCTGGCCAGACCCGCGCTGGTGCTGGCGGCCGCGGTGCTATCTGTGCTGCTGAGTCTGGGTTTGTTGCTTCGGTTGGGTTCGGACTTTATTCCCGAACTGGAGGAGGGGGCACTGGCGATTCAAGTCACCTACCCCACCAGCATTTCGCTGGACGAAGCGGTGCACCAGTCCGGTCAGATCGAAGCCGCTTTGAAGAAAAAGTTTCCCAGCCAGGTCGACCAGGTGGTGACGCGCATCGGGCGGCCCGAGATCGCCACCGATCCGATGCTGACCTGCCAGACCGACGTGCTGGTGGATCTCAAGCCCGGCACTTATCAGAGAGTCCAGCTGGTCGAGGAAATTTCGGCCTATTTGGAGCGCGCTTTTCCTGAGCTGGACATCAGTTACACCCAGCCCATCAAAATGCGCATGATGGAGCTGATCGAGGGCGTGGGCATTCGTTCCGATCTGGGCATCAAGCTCTACGGCAGCGACCACGGCGTGCTGGCGCGCGAAGCCAAGAAGGTGGCGGCCGTGGTGGAAAAGGTGCAGGGTGCAGCCGACGTGCAGGTGGAGATCACCGAAGGTTTGCCGCAACTGCAGATCGCCATTGACCGAGCGGCCATCGCCCGCTATGGCATCAACGTGGAGGACATCAACCAGGTGGTGGAAACGCTGGTGGGCGGGCGCCCGCTGACCACCATCAATGACGGCAATCAGCGCTACGACGTGGTTTTGCGCCTGCCCCCCGAGCGCCAGAACGATGTGGAGACCATTCGCCATCTGCGCATTCCCTCGCTGCTGGGGCCGAGCATTCCGCTCGAGCAGCTGGCCAAGATCGACAAAGTCCAGGGATTGGTTCAGATCAGCCGCGAGAACGGCAAGCGGCGCATCGTGATTCAGTCCAATGTGCGCGGACGCGATCTGGGCAGCTTCGTGCAGGAAGTGCAGAAACGGGTGGCCGCCGAGGTGAAACTGCCGGTCGGCTATTACCTGGAGTATGGCGGAACCTACGAGAAGATGCAGTCCGGGCGAGCTCGGTTGGCGGTGGTGGTGCCGCTGACTTTTGCGATTGTGCTGGGCCTGCTTTATCTGACGTTCCAGGAGTGGCGGTCGGCGCTGCTGATTTGCACGGGCATTCCTTTTGCGGTGGTGGGCGGGGTGGCCGGTCTGTGGTTGCGCGGTTTGCCGGTGTCGATTTCGGCGTTGATCGGCTTCGTGGCTCTGGCCGGGGTGGCGGTGTTGAATGGCGTGGTCATGCTGACTTTTGTGCAGCAACTGCGTCAGGCCGGGGTCGCTATGGAAAGCGCCGTGATTCAGGGGGCGGTGACGCGGTTGCGTCCGGTGTTGATGACGGCGGCGGTGGCCAGTCTGGGATTTTTGCCCATGGCCATTTCCCAAGGCTCGGGGGCGGAGGTGCAAAGGCCGCTGGCCACGGTGGTGATCGGGGGCGTGATTACCTCCACGGTGCTGACCCTGCTGGTATTACCCGTGCTCTATCTGCGCTTTGGAGGTCGACATGAACGGAATTAGCCCGACCGTTTGGCAGCCGGCCGATGCGTCGCAAGCGCCGCAGAGTGCCGCAAGTCTTATTTTGCAAGGGTTTTAGGGAAGCGCCGCAAGGACTGGATGAAGCCTGCGGCGCTTGGGAATCCTATTAATAACGATTGGGAAACCTCTTCTCCATCTGGCTTTTGAAGCCGTAGCGGAAGGGCACAACCGCCACTTTAAAGCCGGATTGGATGAGATTTTCAATCAGCTGGTCGATCAGCCGGTCCGCCTCTAATTCCGGCAGCCAGGCTTGCTGCTGCTTGGCTTCTTGCGCCCCTTTGTCAAAAGCCACCTGGGCGGCAGGGTCCATCGGGTCAATGCCCCACCGGGAGTTGCGCCAGGATTTTTCCACTTGAGGAGCGGGATGAGTCTTGAGGGGGAATTTGGCCAGAAGCAGTTGGCGAAAGGTCGGCACGAAGCCGGATAGATACCCGTTGTTGAAATCATCCTGGCCGAGGGGGACGGGTTCTGGGTCCTGGTAGAGCCAGTCATAAGGTGCCGGGACAACGGCCGCGTAGGCGGCGGCCTGCTGCCGGCCGAGATTCAGGCCGTCGTCAAAAGTGAGTCCGGGTCTGGTGGGCGGAATGTCATCGGAACTTTTCCAGCGTTGTTGGACGGCCAGGTCCGAGGTCTCTTGCAGAAGAAAGCCGCGCTTACATGATTCCTTGGCCTGGGCCAGCGTCATGGTGTGCGTCCCCTGGCTGGGCGTGAGGTAGGTGACGCTGGGCGTCTTGCGGTTGAGTTCGCAGATTCTGCCCATATAACCGCCGTCCCGGTCAAACAGCTTCATTGCGAAGCAGAGTTCGCCGATGTTCTCCAGGGACACCTCGAGTTCTTGAGGTTTCGGGACAGTTGCTTCCTTCGCGGCTTCCACTTCTTTGGCCGGGTTGTCCACAAAGAGCTCGTCGCATTTTTGCAGGGGAAGAAACAGTCGCCGAGGCTGAGTGGGCAATGGCTGGAATTCGTGGTGCAGATAAAAGGCCAGCGGGTCCGGTTGGATATCAAGCACGTCGACCACCATGGCGAAAGAAGCGGCTTCTTTGGAGGCCTTCCAGGCTCTTTCCAAGGCGTTCATCAGAAGCAGCCCGCCGTGACCCTGGCCGCGGCAACTCTGGTCTACGGCCAGACGGCCCAGCAAGGTGGCTGGAATCTGAGGATAGCGTGGGAGGCGTTTGCGCAGACGGTCCGGCAGGTCATCAAGCAGCACCGAGCTTTGGGAAAGCGTGTAATAACCGAGAACGCGCGAAGCGCCTTCGTGAACGAGCACAAAGACGGCGGCCGTGCGGCGTTTCAGCTCCTGGCTGGCCAACTCTTTAAGATAGCGGTTGAGCCCGTCGTTGCCACAGTCAAAGGAGGCCCGGTCGTGCGTTTTCTCCAGGCACTCGATGCGCAGGGGGGAGGTTGATTTATTTTCCACCTGTTCAGGGTAGCATCTTCCGCGTTTTGTGTGTCAGCGCCGGTCGCCCAGGTTTTGGCGATAGCGGTGAGCCGCTTTGACCAGGGTGGGGCCCGGAGGCTGGGGGCTGAGAAGCGCCTCGACAAAGGCTTCCGAGTCCTGCCGGGCAAGTTTCCATTGGGAGTGGTCGGCGATGACTTGCTGCGCGGCCTGGCTCACGTGCTCGACGATGAAGTCGGTGACGGACTTGCCGGCGATGTGGCAAGCCAGCATCAACTGCTCTTTGAATTCAGGGGTGACGCGCGCTTCCAGGCGCTCAGTCTTGCTGTCCAGAGGTTTAGCCATATGCACGATTGTACGGCAATCTGCCGGGTCAGTCTAGTTGTCAAGATCCGCATTTTTGCCGTAGGTCCACAAAGTGGCCGCAAAGGGGAGGTCCAGGACGGGCAGTCCGGTCTGATCTTTGCAGGGGTTCATCTGGTTCTCCCTTTGAGGTGGTGCAAGATTTGTACGAGGTCAAGCGCAAAAGTCATGCTTGCTCGATGACGGAACTCGAGTGCGCCGTAAGCGCCGCAGAGCGTCGCACGCCTTATTTGGTGGGGTTTTTGAAGGAGCGCCGCAAGAGTTGCGCGAGGCTTGCGGCGCTTGGAATTCGGGCGGGTCGGTGGCGGGGGTGGGTGGGTGGGCTGAGGCGGTGGTGGGGCGGCGAGCCTGCGAGCGCCCCACCACCGCCGACCGACCCGGGATTCGCCGAGGCACACCGAGGCGTGAGCGGGTGCCGCGCAGCGGCACCTGTTGAAGTGGGCCGCAGGCCCACCATTGGGATCCGCTTGATTCCAAGCGCTGCGCCAATCCTTTGGCGCGGCGCTTGGGCACCGCCCTTTCAGCCGGCACCGCCACCCATTCTCTCTGTTGGTGTACGGAAAATCTTTGTTCCCGGTAGTGCGCCCCCGAAGGGGCGGCGAAGCCGCCTTTGGGACCAAAGGGCGCGCGACCGGGTTGCCCAATTGTTGGAGTACGGCGCCCACATCCCCGCCCTCTTTCCGGCGAAGCCGGGCACCCGGCTTCCGTGTACGGGGCGAAGCCATGATGATGGAGCCGGGGCCAACACCACGGAATATGTAACGAAGGCCCCGGCCCGTGCCGATCGGGGGATTCCGGACGAGGCCCGGGCACTCGTCTTGCGTGTATGCCGGGAGAGCGGTGCCATGGTCTCGAATACAGCCTCAAATGAGGCTCCGCCGCGATCTGATGGTGCTGATTGTTCTGTGCTCACTGACTGAAGCAGCGTCGTCACTTTACCACCGAAGGTCGTCAGGAATTTCTGAGATTCAAATCGTCTCTGCCAAGGGCGCCTACTCCACGAGCGTCGAGGTCACTCGGTCTTTCTTTGGTGGCCATTCCGCAATCGTCAGTCACTGGATGGAAGGCTGTGGTAACAGCTGCTCACGCACCAGGGCTCTGCCTCCTGAGATATTGGCGAAGTTTCTATCCTTTGCAGACTTGAAGCACTTCCGCCCGAAACTTGGCGCAACCCGCATCTGCTACCAGGACCGCGATTACATCGAGATCAACCTGGTGGACGCCAGCGGGACTCATTATTACGCCGGCGACTCAAGAAGCAATGTCGCTTCTGTCCAGGCGGCTCAGGCGCTCATTGCCTATGTTGACGCAGATGACTCTCACACCGGCCGGTAGCACCTGAGCTCCAGGCTTCTTTGTAGAAGTAGGTTGCGGAGTCATTTGATAGTCGTTCGGTATTGCTTCATCACCGCCGAGCATCAGCAACAAGAATACGAGTAAGAACATCCCCACTATCAACGCGCCGCCACAGCCGGCTAGAACCTTGACTGTGCGCACCCAATAGGGGTCCTCGGGGACCGGCGTTCTGACCTCTGGAACGACTGACCCCAGCGGCTTGCTCATCCTGACATGATTCCGCTTGGTGCTAGCCAATCTTGCTACAGCCGCCCCGTGCCTAAAAGAGGCGGGCAAAGGTGTTTCATGTGGAACCGCTCTAGTCGTTCTTTTTACTCGAAGGCTTCCCAGCTTCTTTGGGGTTGAGCCGCCTGCGGAGCGGCCGGCAACTGCGATAGCGCAGAGCCTTCTTCTTGGGAATTACGACTGTCTCGCCCGTCTTCGGGTGGGTCGTGGTGTGCTTGGGGCGGACGTGCACAGCGAAGACGCCCAGCGCGGGGATTTCGATGCGGTGCTCTTTGACCAGGTCGTTGATCAACACTTCGTGGTAGCGCTTGATAAGTCGGTAAACTCGAGTAACCGGCATGTCGAATTCTTCAGCCAGCAGGGCAAGTAGTTGCTTTTGAGTGTACATGGCGCGAAGATTCCCGGCGCTGGCGCGGAAGCCTCGCGAATGGATGCCTGCGATAAGCCTCGACGTGAAAACTTGCCCTGGTATGAAACCGAAGCCAAGGTTTTGAGGAAGGTCAAAGCCGACCTGGGAGCGGAGTCCAAGGCCTGGAAGTGGCTGCAAAAGGCGATCCATTGGGATTCTCCAGACTTAAAGACGGCCGCCACCGAGCAGATCTTGGCCGAATACCCCGCGCCCGCCGGCAGCAAAGACGACGAGGGCACGCCGGAGATCAATGACTCCCGCTTGCTGCGCACGATGATATGGCAAAGTTGGGTCAAGATCCAGGCGTCGCTCATGCTCTCGATCGACGGTAACCTTCGGTCTTTCTGGTATCAGGTCGTAAAGCCGTTTTATCGGCGCCATAACCTGCTCGAGCATGGTCGCGGTCCCAAGAGCACGGGAGATGAAGTGGCGTCGACCATGAATGGAGCGCTGGCTGACTTCGTCTCTCGGCGAGTGTTCGAGTATGGTGGCGCCTTTCAGTTTCATTCGGCAGACATTTTCTGGCAGCGCGGCAAGGACCAGCCGCGCATCCTGTTGTTCTTCGAGAAGCGAGGCATGTACGAGCTCTGCAAGTGGGCTTACAAGAACATCGCCAAGATCTCATACATGGCCTCACGCGGACAGCCCTCATTCCTGGAGCTGGAGAAGTTCTCCAAAGACTTCGCCGACGGCAAGGTGGGCACGTTCATCGTGGGTGGCTTCCCGGACTGGGATCCGTTCGGGTGGAAGATCATGGAGGAACTGGACGCCAAGCTGCGCTTTCTGGGGCAACGCGTTGCCCGCGACAAGAAGACCGGCGAGTGGATTCAGTTCAAGGTGAAGACTTATATGCTGACCTCGGCCAAGCTCTTTACGGAAGAGGACATCGCCAGCGGTGACGACCTGAGTTTGTGGCCGAAGGAGTATCAGGGGCAGATTCAGGCCTGGCTCGACAAGGGCGGCGGCGTCAACGGTAAGCCGATCGCCCTGAGCGTAGACGCCATCCCGGTGCCAAAGATGAAGGTTCAAATGGAGCGCTTCGTCGACTATGCGACCGGCGACCAGATGGACAGCAAGTATGTCCGCATCAAACCCATAGATACCGACTCCATAAGGCATACTTTTCAGGACTTCAGCCTGGATGACGATAGGTATCGCATACACCCAAGGGACTTTGTGCTACCCAGCCCTATAGACGATACCTATGAGGCATAGAGACGGATTTTTCGCCAAATATTGGTTTTTTGGTTCTATAGCTGATAGCTATCGTATGCAGGTTGGGCTTTCCACACCCGTGGCGGAAACGCTGAGACGCTATTCGATAGGTATCGCATACAAAACTAAAAAAACCGCACATACTGCTGGCAGTTTTGGGGGCCGTGGCAGCCTTCCCTAAGTTCGATACCTATCGGCTACAGGGCCTGGCGAAGAAGTGCCCTTAGGTCTTCTCAGGGAGCTGAACGGCAAAAAGGTTAGAGGTGCAGGGAGCGCGTTGGAACCAGAACCTGCCGGCCTCTGGCGTCCTTTCTAGCTGTGGAAGTCACTGTTGGAACGGTAGGCGTCTGAGTGGCAACTGGCGGTGTCTGAGGTGTAGTGCCTGGCACAGATTCTTTGGGGACGATGGGTTGGACAGTAAAGCCAGCCTCCACGATTTCACCGCGTTTGAGCTTACCTTGAAGCACGGCGTAGGCTCCGTGTGGGGAGGCGTCCACTTTTGCCAGGACATCGCGGTAGCTCTTCGCCTTGAGCTGAACTGAAAGATTAACTCCGTCACACTTGAGTTTTATCGTGACCAGGGCCTTTGCGGCTCCTGGCTGTCCCAAAGGCGGCAAAATATCTCGGGGCAGCAAGTGACCTTGAATCGGAACAGTCACTTTGAGACTGGGCACCTCAATCATCGGCAAACCTCTCTCTTGCTGCAGCTTTGATGCCGCGATTTTCCCAACTAGCGGACTGAATTCTAAGACCAAGGATGCCGAAAATCCTATCGAACGGCGGTTGTGTCAGCGCGCTCCGTGCAAATTTGCCTACGATCCCTATTTTGACTACATCGTGAGAGGAACGATCCACCCTGCGTTCAGCTCTAAGGGTTACTTATAGTCTTGAACGCAGGGTCTGATGTTGGTCGATTTGAGCCTGATGGCAAAGGGATCGTGCGATTTCTGGGGCGCGCAGGTTGTTCAGGGTGACTAGCTGGCCGGCGGGTGAACAGCAAGCCTGTTCACGCTGTTCAAAGTAGCTGTTCACGAGAGGTGGCGTGAACAGGGGCAAAGTGAGTGAATCTTTTTCATTTCAAGGGGCGGAGGCTGTTCAGGGGATTCGAAGAGGCTGTTCATGGAACTGTTCATTACCCTTCGAGAAGCGGCCGATTTGGCCGGTGTGAGTCGTCCGACCCTGTTCAGAGCTGTTCAGCGTGCTGAGCTTCCTGTGCGGACCGAGATGGTCGGCAAAGTCAAGAAAATACTGGTCTCGCGTGAAGACGTCCAGGCTTGGAGCTGTTCACGATCTGCCAGTGAACAGCCTGAACAGGGGGATGAACAGGCTTTTGAACAGGGCGGTGAACAGGCTGCACAGGCTCGTGAACAGGATGAACAGCTTGAACAGGTGCCTTTGCTCGCGCATCTGGACCTGGTTCGGCTTTTGGAGTCGACCCAGCTGAGGCTGCTGGATGCGACCGAGAGAGCCCACCGCGCGGAGCGTCAGGCGGATGTGGTTCGGATGGAGTTGCTGGCCACCAGAAATTGCCTGACCGAGCATGCCGAGTCAATTCACGAGAAAGAAGCGTCTCTACGCCATCATGAGGAGCTGCGTGCCCAGAACCGTCAACTGCAAGAGCGGTGGGACCAGGAGCGGGCAGAACAAGAAAGGCGACTGGCGGAGCTGGAAGCAGAGAACGCCTCCCGTCTGAGCTTATATGAGCAAGAAAAGCAGCAATGGGCTCTGGAGCTTGAGACTTCTAAGACCCGAGTGAACTGGCTTGAGAAGAGAGTGCCGCGCTGGGTGCGTGGCCTGTTCGGCGCCCAGTAGTTTTTCAAAGGCTGTTCATGCTGTTCAGTCGTGGTGAACAGCATGAACAGGTTCGCGAACTTCTCTGAACAGCTCGGTGAACAGTCTCGGAAGCCGTTATTCCCCCGTTTAAAAAACGGGGTCAGTTCACGTGAACAGCCTGAACAGGCGGGTGAACAGACCGCTGAACAGCTTCATGAACAGGTTGAACAAGTCCGTGAACAGGTGGGCCGCGGCGTTGCTGTGGGTTTCCATGAGGGTCGCTGGGGGTGGGTAAGAGTTCGATGTTTTGGAGGACGGTTGAGAACCCCGGGCTGCTGCTGAGGGCGGCGCGGAGGGTGAGGATCTCCGCTTCCGAGCGTAGCTTGACGCGGTTGAAGCGTTCTCGAATTTGACGGTCGGAGATGCCCGTTTTAGTTCGCAGGGCGGTGAGAGTGACGAGCTGGCCGGCGCGGCGGAGTTCGACGGCGGCCGCGGTGAGAACGTCTTCGAGATCGGCGCGTTGGCCGGTCAGCTGGTCGGCTACGATGGCCTCTAAGGCGTAGGAAGAAAGAATCAGCACATCCAGACGTCGTATGTGGGGCGAGGAGTTTCTAAAAAGCTTGCCTTGCTCGGGTTTATCGTTGCCGGTGTTCCAGGGGCGTCCGCGACCTACGGCCTGGCGGACTTCGCCGGCGGTGAGCTCGAGCCAGCGGGCGTCGAGGCGATGATCCAGGTAGCCACGCCGGCCGCGATTTATAGACTTGCCGGACCGGTCTTGGATTTTTGTGTAAGTGATCTGGCTGTTGTTTTGCAGCAGAGGGGAGTCGCCCCAGATGGCTTGCGCTTCTTCGAAGAAGCCATGAGGATTGGGCTTGAAATCGCCGGCGACAATCAGAAAACGAACGGATTCCATTTCGTTGGAGCCGGTCTGGTTGCCGTAGTGGCGAGCGTTGATGCCGGGGAATAGGTTTTCGATCTCTTCCCGGACGGTGCCGCCGGCGACCAAGCCCCAATCTGCGGGAGACTCGTGGGGGTGATGGGCCTTTCGAGCTTGCAGGGCCCTCGCGATCTGCTCCACGAGCTTGCTGGAGCCTTTGAGAGTGTAGGGGCCGACGGGTATCTGGGCGACTTTGGTGCGGTTGGGCATAGTGACTCGACCATGGAAAACTTGGACCTGGGCGTTGGGGAAGAGGCGTTGGTATTGCTGGGCGCTGTTGCCGGCATTCAGAAGAATCAGGGTTTTGCCGGTGAAATCGACTTTGGCGCGGGTCCAGAACGAAATGCCGTCCGGTTTGAGGTGGACCATGGGATTCCAGGTGGGTTGGCCGCGTTGAGCGAGTTCTTCGCTCAGCCGTTGTGCCAGCTTTAAAAATCCGCGGTGGGGGATGTCGGAGCGGACTTCTCCGAGAGGGCTCAGCGGGTGAGGGTCTTTGGCTTGAAGCGCCATCTCCAGGTCGGAGCCAAGGACCTCAAGGCCACCGGCTTTGGCGGCCAGAGCATCCTGGAGCGCCTCGCCGTTGAGGCGCGGAGCATCGTGCGGGAAACGCTTGGGTGCAATGGTCGGCAAGACGGCCCAGAGACCTTCGAGGAGAGGAAGAAGGGGAGCATACTCCAGATCTCTTTGAGCCCAGAGAATGGCCTTGCGGAGCTGGTCGGTGTCGAGAAAGGTCTGGTCGACCATGACCTTTTCCAGGTCCAGGTCATCGAGGATGATGGTGGAGAGACGCGCCACGACGGACGGGTCGCGCAACGAATTGGCGTTGTAGAGATGGCGGTCTTTGGTGGTCGTTTTTTGAGTGAGCAAGAACGGCAGGGCGGGGTCGCGGGAGAAGTTATTCGCGCAGTCGTCGCGTTGGGGACAGGTTTCGCAGGCCAGTTTGGTGGGAGCGCCAGCGTTGACTACGGTGAGCATACGACGCGGCTCGCGGCATGGTGACTTGGGGGTGGGTTCCCCATTTACAAAACCGTAGGTGGCGCCGTAGTGGCGGGCCCAACCAGAGGTTCCCGTAAATTGTTCGCCCTGCTCGTGACGGGGGGTAAAGAGGCCGATTTGACCCTTGAGCTTGCCGGCGTCGTAGAGTTCGTTGACCAGCTCTACGGCCAGGTGGGTTTTGCCGCCGCCCATTTCCAGTGCCATATGGTGAACGGTTCCGCGTGGGGCAGTGAGTGCGGCTTCGAGCCAGGGCCTGGCCGCGGTCCGCGCCTCTTCCATCGTCTCAAAGGGTTTTGTGACGGGTTGAGGGGGCTCGGGCTGGTAGGGGAGGCGGTTCAACTGAGCATGGGGCGCGCTGGGATGGGCTAGAAAATCGTCGATTTTGCCGAAGCCTTCGGGCCAGTGGGCGGTCTCGACAGCAAAACCGGCTTTGTGGAGGCGTGGTTGGAGTTCTTCGGTGGTTTTGCGACCGGCTTTGTCGGGGTCCAGGGCCAGAAGAACGCGGCGCAGGCCCAGCTGCTCGAGCGACGCGGATAGTCCGGCGTGGGCGGTGGCGCCGGGTATGGCCAGGACGGTGACGGATTCGCCAAAGATGCGCGGCCAGAGAGTGCCCACCAGGTCGGCCTTGATAGGGCCCTCTACTACGATGGCCAGCGTAGCCGTCTTAGACCCAAAGATATGAATAGGAGCGCCGGTGGTGGCGGTGCTGTGACGGGCTTTCCACCAGAGGAAGCGGGACTTTTCCTGGTCGATCAGACGGACCTTGCAGGCCACGATGCGGTTGTTTGTGTCGTGGATGGGGACGAGCAGGCCGGGGACGTCGGAACAGATGAGGCCGCCTGGAGCCTTCTTGGAGGGTTGTAGGAAGGGCAGGGATTGGGCCGCCTCTTTGCCCACGGCGGCGATGGCGGCGTCCGCAATGGCCGTTCGGAGCGTCCAGGAGGTGGGCGCGCTGCGGTAGCCTCGGGTTTCCCAGGCGGCGATGTGTTCTTGGGTCAGGCCTCTCTGGGTTAGATGCTCGCGCTCCTGGTGGCGCAAGTTGATAAGGGAGAGGGCGGCGCGGTAGGCGCGGTCGAGCAGGTCGGGCTCCAGGGCGGTGCTGGTCGAGGCTTTAATACCGATGCGTAAGGGAACAGCGGGGCGGTCCAGGTTGAGGTGGTTCAAGAGATCGTCGTGGCTGCCGTCGTGGCGCGAAACGACGCCAGAGACTCCGCAGCCCATGCAATGGAAACCGCCGTTCTCGAAGATGGCGAAGCTAGGGGTGGATTCGTGGTGGTACGGGCAGCAGCATACAAGTTTGCGCCCCCCCTTGTAGCCAACGATTTTGGCTTTGTGGAGCTTACCGGATTGCCTTAGCGCTTCCAGTGCGGCCACCATGGGCTAGGGGCGCACCTTGGGGCACGGGTCAATGGGCTTGAGTGGGGCGGAGCGGCCGTGAGGGCATGCCAGGGCAAGGACTTCGCGTTGAATGCTTTTCACAAGTTTTTTCTCTCCGGAGGCAATAAAACACTAGACCGGTGAGCATCCTTGTGGTAACCTGAGGGCAAGTTTTTGTTTTCTCAGGTTGGTGGGTTTGCTCACCAGCTACGTAAAAGACTCGGTTGTCCGCCGGGTCTTTTTTCGTTTCTAGCGCTCTTTTATGGTTTGCTGCGGCTCCTTGGGCGGAGGCAGGACATGACTGAACAGAGCCGTTCAGGCGTGACATGTCAGCATACCGTACTGAAGAGGATTCAACTAGCGAACAAACGGTCGAAAAGATCAGAATAAATCGTCTTCACGGAATCTCTGATTGCGAAAATGAGACTTGCGGTTCCACTGCCCCCAGGGGTGTTGGATACAGATGAATGCAAATGTTTACATTCAGGCTGTGGTTGTAGAAATTTGGTAGAAATCGCGGTGCTAGACAAGATCGTTGTCTAAATTTGGACGCAGATCGGCAAAATATGCCGATTGACCGGGTGGCCCTCGCCGGGCTAACTTGGCTGCAGAATTCAATAGACAGCACTTCTGAATCGAATTGGAGGCTTGTAGATAGTGCCGAATAGTGGTGTTTTTCTTTTGGGTGTCAAGCGACTTCGTTTGGCTAGAAATTGGACTCAAAGGGAGTTGGGGGAGCGAATCGGCAAGTCCGCCAACGCGGTCTATCGTTACGAGCGAAGGCGTTGCAGTCCTCGTGGCGACCTGTTGAGGGTGTTAAGCATGGCATTCGGCTGTGAAGTGTGGGAGCTTTTCTTTGATCCGCTATCCCGGATGGAACCGTTTTAAGGGGCGGGCTCTTCGGGGCATTTCGGTAGGCGTGCAAGAATGATTTCCACCTTGTCCATGAGGCTCATTTGCATCAGAGTGAGCGCTTGCACGGAGTCCTCCAGCCTGGATAGCCGTTCCTCCAGGGCGTTGCCCGTATAGGGAACGGGCTTGGCCGCCAGGATGCGTTCCTTGATAGATGACGTGGGATTGAAGTCCGTGCCGAAAGCGTTGCGGAGCATCTGGATTTCGAACGCTGTTGGTTTCTGTCCGTTCAGTAGCTCTTGAATTCGGTCGGCTGAAAGGTCTGGAAGAATGCGGACCAGCTGTCTGAGACTGAACCCTAGCAGTTTGAGAGCTGGCCTGGTGTATTTTTGCAGTTTGGCCAGAGGGAAGCGACTGAGCCAGGGGTCCGAGATTTCATTGAGCACTCCGCCTTCATAGTCCGGGAAGGGCGCGACCTGATAGAAGAACTGAGGGTCGACTTGGAAGGCCTCTGCCAGCTTTTGGGCCATCTCCGGAGGCGGTTCTACTTCTCCAAGCTCCCAGCGAGCGAGGGTTACTCGATGAACGCCGAGTTTGTCGGCCAGGTCTTGTTGTGACCATTGTTCTTTTCGCCGGAGTGCGCGCACGCGGGAAACATTGATGCCGATCTGATGGACCGGCTGGCCCGAGGATTTTTTCATCTAATGATACCTTTCAGGCGGGCTCTTTGGATACCCGCGGTCTGTTAAGTGATACTACAAATTGTAGTGCAGGATCTAGCCGGGTACCGGTGTATACCTGTTCTATGATTAACTCTTACAAACAGGGCATAGATGGCGGGATTCTCGGGTTATCTGCCCGTGCAACCGATGTAGACATTGAATGTCGATTGTAGTCCTGTAGCGCATCAGGTATTCTCTAAGGGGAGCTAAATTCCGCCAGGCGGAGAGAAGGGAAGACAAGTCTGTGAAAGGAGAACCTGTTTTAAAGGGGCTCAAGAGCCTCAGGAAGTCCAGGGACCTCACCCAGGGACAGTTGGCAGACCTTTTGGGGGTATCCCTCCGACAGGTTAGTCGCTGGGAAACGGAGGATTCGGAGCCACGCAGTCGGGCTACCAGGCTTCAGATCTGTCGGGTTTTGGGTTGCACGTGGCTGCAACTGTTGGGCGTTTCCCAAGCAGCTTAATCGCGGATTGGAACCTGACATTCAGCGTCGTAGACATTCAATGTCGATTGTGGGTGGCAAAAGGATCGCTTAGAATCATTTCAGGGCGCTGGAAGCAGTGCCGCAAGTCAGGAAAACTCGTTCAATTGGTCTTGGGCTGGCTTTGCTGTTGGCATCGTTCCAGATTCGCATATTTTGGCAAGCCTAGCTTAGCTATTGCCTGTCTGAAGAATCGCCCGGGGCAGAAAGTGAGGATGCAGGTAAATGTATAGCAGGCGAAGGCCATGGGTCAATCATTGTCGAGGCCTACCGGGGAAACTTCAGGATTACCTCCCGTCCTCGCTGAGGGTATCGGGGGAGCATTTTGAGTTCGTGGTAGAGCAAGGGGCTGCTCAGAAGAAGGTCTATCTGCGACCGCGGACAGGTAAGCAATGAGCGATAGGAGGTGTGCGTGTTGGAAGCGGATCTAGTCAAGATAGCACTGGAGACAACCTCATTCGCGCTGGTCGCCTGGCTGATGCTTCAGACCTTTTCGAAGACAATTCCGATGATGATGGAGCAATTCCGCCAGGATTTGCAGCGGGAGCGAGAGGCTTCGGAGCGGGGTCTACGTGAGGTAACAGAGGCTTTAGAACGCCTCAGCATTATCCTCATTTATCACGACGCAACTTGTCGTGGCAAGGATGTGGAAACCCTCGGCTCCACGGAAGAATTACTGCGCGTGCTGCGCGGCAAGACTGCGAAGGGAGGTCCTAAAAATGAATAAGTGGCGATTGTTCGCGCCGGCGGAAGACTGGCTGCACCCAATCGAGATTGAGGAAACCGTGCTGCCGTTGTTGACGATGGTGGGCGAGCGCCTGGGTCTGCGGGTGGGCCGAGACGATGCCCAGCAGAAGTTCTTTTTAGGACTTCCTGCGGTGGTCCAGCCGGAAGCTTCCAGTGGCGGCGAGGGTGTGAAATACCCGAGCGGTCTGTCGATTCCCAAGGCCGTGCTGTCCGAGGCCGAAGCGGCTCGCTATGGCACCACCGGGATTTACACGGCCGCGCCGCTGCTGGCGGCTAAAGCCAGCGACCGTTTGTCCGCGCATTTCGCGGCAGGCGAATTCTATCCAGCGGGGGACTCGTCTTACCGATTCCTGCGAATCTCAGCCGAGTTGGTTCGCCGACTCGAGAAGATCCGCACGGCGCTGGGCGGAGTGGCCATCACGGTTCACTCCGCCTACCGCCCGCCCGAATACAACCGCTCGGTGGGGGGCGTTTCCAACAGCGCCCACATCGACGGCCTGGCCGCCGATATTTCGGCGGCCGGGATACCAACCGAAGCCTTGCGGCGGGTCTGCGAGGTCATCATTGGCGACGACGGGGGCGTGGGCTTCTATCCGAGCCAGCAGTTTTGCCACATTGACGTGCGCGGCTATCGCAGCCGCTGGGAAGGATAGGAGGTGATTATCGTGTTCTCATTTTTTGAAAAGGCCCAGAAGGCGCTGGATCAGCTGGAAACGCTGATCACGCTGGCGGAACAGGTGGTGCTGGCGCTCGAGCAGACCGCCCGAGCTTCCGGTGCGGAGAAGAAGCGGCTGGCGCTGCAGTTGTTGGCAGAGCTTGCCCGCAGTCACGGCCTGGATCCCCCTCAGTTGCTGCTGGACACCGTGATTGAAGCGGCGGTCCGGCTGACCAAGTAATTCCCTCAGTCCCACCATCCGTCGCATAACGCCCGTCAGGGTCCTAGCCTCGCTATGCCCTGACGGGCGGGAAAGGAGCTTATGGATACGACTAATGAGCCCGAGGTCGGGGCGGCGCTGTCCGTGGATGAAACGGAGAGCGCCTCCTCGGTCTCGGAGGAACTTGAAGCGGAAGAGCCTTCGGCTCTTCCGCCCAATCGAATGAAAATGGAAGCATTGCGCCGGCTCAAGGCCTTGGAGCGCCGCGGGAAGACCGTTGGCACTCACCTGGATGAGTTGCGCGAGCTGCTCACATTACTCTTTGAGCAACTGCCCGACTAGGGCAGCGAGCTGATTCAAAAATCAAAGCCCAGACGGGTTTTGCTTCGTGCTGCCTGTTTGCGGCCCAGAAAGGAGTCCTATGTCGACGATCAGTTTATGCATGATTGTAAAAGACGAAGCCAGGGTCATTGAACGCTGCTTGCGCTCGGTGCTGCCGTTCTTAGATAGCTGGACCGTGGTGGACACAGGTTCTTCGGATGACACGCCGGCCATCGTGGAATCGGTATTGGGTCATCTGCCGGGGCAACTGCATCATCGGCCCTGGCGCAACTTTGCCGACAACCGCAGTGAGGCTTTTGAGCTGAACCGTGGCTTGGCGGACTACCACCTGGTGGTGGACGCGGATGACTGGTTGGAGCCGGTGCCGGGCTTTTGCATGCCCGATTTGACCGCAGACAGCTACGCGTTGCAGGTGCACTACAACGGTGTTCGGTTTGTTCGTCCACAGCTTTTCCGCAGTGCGCTACTATGGCGCTTTGAGGGAGCGGTGCATGAATATGCGGCCTGCCCGGAAGCCCGAAGCGTCGCTCCGCTGGACGGTCTGAAATACGTCTGCAGTTATGGAGAGGGAGCGCGTTCGCGCGATCCTCAGAAGTATCTGCGTGACGCTCAACTGCTGGAAAGCGCTTTGGAAATTGAACCGGAGCATACCCGAAACCTTTTCTACCTGGCCCAGAGCTACCGCGATGCCGGGTTATGGCAAGAGGCCGCTGAGGTCTATCTGCGTCGTAGCCGGCTGGCGGGTTGGTCGGAAGAACGCTATGTATCGCATCTCGAGCGGGCCAGGCTGCTCAAGAAGTTGCAGTTCGGGAATCCACTAGTGCAGGCGGAACTAATGGAAGCTTATCAGCTGAATCCGAATCGGGCTGAAGCTCTGGTTGAATTGGCCAAGCTCTACCGTGAGAGCGGGCACTGGCATTTGAGCCATCTCTTCGCCAACCGGGCTTGCGAGCTGAGAATCCCGCTTGAGGGGCTCTTCTTGGAAGAGGCAGCTTACCAATGGTCGGCTCAGGATGAGTTGGCGCTGGCGGAATTTTATACGGGACGTTACTTGGAGGCGCGAGACAGAACGCTCGCCCTTCTGCAGGACGCTCAACTTCCGGAAATCGATCGGGCAAGATTGCAGCAGAATCTGCTTCATTGCCGTGCTCGCTGCGAAGGGAGGGCGCATGCTTGCTTATCGCAGTAAGACGGGCCTAGAAGAGCCTCCCTAAGCCTACTCCGTCCTTTACTAAGTCGTCCGGCTGAGCGCCGGCAGCCAGTCCCAAAAAACACAAGTCGCCCCTGGGCTTAGCTTCGTGCTGTCTGTGGAGGCAAAAGAGAGGAATTTCGAATGTCCAGTCCATTAATTGACTCCAATATCAACGACGGCGATGTCGTGTATGCCCACGACATCACGCAACTCTTTCCAATCCTGGCGGGGGTGGAGAACGGGCAGGCCTTCTATCGAGAAGACGTCGGTTCGGCAAGCTCCGCCAATCACTACAAGGTTCTATTTGACGGCTCGCCGGCCAACAAGAACCAATTTAGCGCTTATGCACCCGGTATGCTGGTCGTTTTCAAGGCGGCCAGTCAGAATACGGGTGCAGCGGACCTGGAGATTGTGGGACCAAGTCCCGCCGGAGCTCTGGGACCAAAGTCTCTAACGCGGGTGGGTGGCGCCGCCCTCGCTAGTGGTGACATCCAGGCGAACCAAATGGTCGCGGTGGTTTACAACGACGCCGGTGGTGGCCGTTTCGAAATGCTTGGTGGTGTGGGTAGCCAGGGGGCTACTGGCGCAACGGGTGCGACCGGAGCAACTGGTGCTACTGGCCTTCCCGGAGCTGTCGGTGCGACCGGCGCTACCGGAGCGACGGGCGCAACAGGGAACACAGGCCCCCAGGGAAACACCGGGTCCACGGGAGCAACGGGTCCCACTGGTTCGACTGGCAATACGGGAGCAGTGGGTCCGACGGGCGCTACCGGCAACACGGGTTCTCAAGGCCCCGCTGGCGCGACGGGCGCTACCGGTCCTCAGGGCCCTATGGGTCCGATTGGCGCGGTAATCCCTTATGCGGGGTCGACGGCGCCGGCTGGCTGGCTGTTTTGCTACGGTCAGAACGTCAGTCGGACGACCTATGCGCAACTCTGGGACGCGATCAAAGTCCCCAACATCTACGACCCCAACACTCCAATCGGGCCGTATGGAAGCGGTAATGGCACGACTACATTTACTTTGCCGGACTTGCGCGGTCGGGTGGCCGCCGGGAAGGACAACATGGGCGGAACCGCTGCTTACCGAATCCAGGGGCTGACCGGCTACAGCCCGGCCGGAACGACCATCGGAGGTGCCGGAGGCAACGAAGTGCACTATCTGAGCGTCGCGGAAATGCCGAGTCACAACCATACCTTGCCGTGGAATCCTCAGTATTTCCAAGCCTACGTTGCCCCGCAGGCCAACAACGTTATGCAGAACTTTAGTTCTGGAGCTGGCACCAGCTACTCCGGTGGCGGGAACTACCACAACAACATGCAGCCAACACTCATTCTCAACTACATCATTTTTGCAGGAGTATAATCATGTTCAAAATCGATAGAGCCATTCTTGAGCAACTGGGCTTTGACTTTGACGCCGCCTTGAAAAAGTTTGCGGAAGAGAAAGAGCGCCATCCCTTTACCGTAGATGTTCCCGCGCCTACCGCGCATGGATTGGTGGAAGCGGCCTTTCAGGCTGGGGGATATGAAGTAGTGGAGCCTGAGATCACGCCGCTTCCGGAGGCTCCGGTGCCACTGGAACTCATTCAGCCAAATCCTCGCAAATTAGCTGCTCTGGATCGCATCCAGAACCTTAAGGGCAAGAGCGTTGACAGTCAGCTGGGAGAAATTCGCTCCTTGATGACCGATATTCTCGAGATGCTGCCGGGCTAGCCCTCACTTCTACGGTTCGCTCTGCGTGCTCATCATCGCCGAAGATCTCCGAAGGCGAGTTGATGGGCCGTAGTGCGGGCCGTGGGCCGGTGGTCTGCTGACCAAGTAGGCCGCCCATAAATTCACTTTGATCGGGGGCCTAGCTTCGCTAATGTATTCATCCATCGTTTTACAACACGCCCAAAATCCGGAGAACCGTGGACCGTTGCCAACGGCCACAGCTCGCGGAAGCTCCGAATATCGACGCTGTGGGGACCGCTTTCAGTTGGAACTCCAGCTCGATGAGGACCGGATTATGCAGGCCCGTTTTCAAGCGCACGCCTGCGCGCCGGTCGTGGCTATGGGCTCGATTGGCACCCAACTACTGAAGGGCTTAACGGTCGAGCAAGCCCTTCAGCTTCTGCCGACTCAGCTTGACCGAGAGCTTGGCGGCCTGGCGCCGGCCAAGCGGCACGCCATTTTGCTATTCCTTGAGGCCCTACACGAGGCTCTCAATCCCATCATTGAATCGAAGAAAGAAGGTTAATAGTCATGAAATGTCCACCTTTAGGTCCGGTTGCAAACAATAATCCGAACTGGCAAATCAGCAGTTCGATTAGTCCTCGAAAAGCTCACCCTGGCGACAAGATCGTCTACGTTGTCACCGTGCATCGTGCCCGTTCTAGCGGCGGGCCCGGAGGCAACTTTGTAATCTCGACAGGTTCACCCATCGGCTTTTACTGCACGGCCTCCGTGGCCTGTACTATCAATGGTGCTGTTGCGCCTTCTGCGGGCCCTGGCGCTTGGGGGATTCCCAGCACTGTTTCGGCTGCTTTTGGCAATTACAATGACCCTGCTACTTCCTGGACTTTTCGAGCCGTGTTCACTTTGGACGAGGCGACTACCACCTGCAATGGCCAGGCGGGTTATGCCGGGGCCAGCTTTACCGGAGAGGAGTGGCCTATCAGTATTACCGGCGGAGCAGCTCGCAGTTTCGGCGAGGATGATCGCAACCGTCGCGACAGTCGCAACAAATTGCTCTACGGAGACGCCGGCATTAGTGGCTTCCTTTGCGAACAAGAGTCCAGCGGGATGGGGTCTATGCCCATGAGCTATAACTCGGCCAACTTTACCTTTCCGCCTGCTTCGCTGGGTTGGGGATGGACCTTGCAGTACAACAAGGTTGTGGAGGTAGACTCCGCTAATGACGACATCGTCTTCTACGATGGGTCGGGTAGCTTTGAGCGCTGGAAGAAGCTCCCGAACAACAGTTATGTGGCTCGTTACGCTGACAATTATGCCACTCTCGCCATCAACGGCAGTAACCAGGTGGTCATTACCACCAAGGATAAGCGCGTGTTGACCTTCCGGGCCAGTGACGGCAAAATTCACACCGAAGTCGACCGCAACGGGAACACGACGACCTACGACTATGATACCACCGCTCCTTACCATTTGAAGTCGGTTGAGGATGGAGAAGGCCGTTTCGTTTATCTGAACTACGGGACCCGGACTGATGGCCAGCCGGTGAGTATGCGCAGACAGAACGAGACGACAGGCCGGCAGACTAGCTTTGAATATCACACGAATGGGCGACTGTGCAAAGTTACCAGCCCAACCGGCGAGGTGAACCGGTTCGAATACGATGCCAATAACCGGCTTTATCAGCATTTCGACCCGCGCGGGAAGCTGGTGGTCGAATATGACTATGATAGTCAGGGCCGAGTGGAAACGGAAACACGCTATGGCGAGCTCCGGCTTAACTACTCCTATGCTGAAGATCTGGAGGCGAAGACTCGGACCACGACGGTGGTGGAAGAGGATCTGACCTTGAATCCAGATCCGCAGCCACGCACCACGGTCTTTACCTTTGATGACTTCGCTCAACTGATCAAGAAGGTCGACCCGGTCGGCAACGTCTGGCAGTTTGAATATAACGACCTGGCCAGCCGGTATCTTTTAACCGAGCAGGTCGATCCAAACGGGCACGTTACGTCCTACGATTTTGATTCCAAAGGGAACCTCATTACGGCTGTCGATGCCCAGGGAAATACCACCAGCATGACCTATACCGACGGCTACCTTCTGGCCAGCATTCAGAGGCCGCCTGTCAAAGTCAACAACGTGCTGACCACTTATAGCCCCACCGTGCTTAGCTACACGACCAACGGTAATCTTTGGAAAATTACGGATAGCCTGGATAGCACGCCGGTGATTACGGAGTTTACGCCGGGAACGGATGGTCGCGTTCTCAGTATCACCGACCGCGAAGGCAAGGTGACGGAATTCGAATATACCGCCCGGAGCAGCACTCCCCAACGAAACAAAGGCAACCTTGCCAAGGTAAAGTTGCCGGCCGGTCCCAATAGCGCTCCGCAGCGCGAGATTCTCTTTGAATACAACGAATACGATGAGCGCACCAAGGTGACCGATGCCGGCGGCAACAAGGTTGACTTCCAGTATTACGACGATGGCCGCCTGAAGAAAGTGGTTGACGGTTTAGATAAAGAGCTCAGTTACGAGTATCTGGCGGGAGGGCTGCTTCGCTATCTGGACCTACCCGCCAACCAGGCTTCAACGGGCGTGCGCCGCACGGAATTCTTCCACGACGAACCGGGGCGTGTGAAAGAGGTTAACAGCCAGATCGGCAGCTCTTCTTACCAAACCCGTGTCAAATACGACTTTGATGGACGCTCGAACCTGAAAAAACTCATCCGGCTCAAGCGTGATCTTTCTAACAACGTGGTCGAAAAGGCTCACGAGTTCAGCTTCGACAACCTGAATCGTCAGACACAGGCTTTGGATCCGTTGGGCCACCTGAGCGCCGTAGAATACGACCCCTACTGCAAGAACTTCACCACCAAATCCGCGCGCGGGGTGCAGATTGAGTATAGCAGGGACTCTCTATGCCGCTTGACCGAGATGGCTACACCGGGAGAAACACGGGAGCTCCACTACGATGAGTTGAGCAGGCTGATCAAGGTGGTGCAAACCCACAATCCCCTGGCCAAATACGAGAATATCAACAGTCTGCCGACCGATCGGCCGCCCACTCGGTTCGGGCTGGCCCGCTATGGCAACAGCACACCCGTGGTGGAAACCACCGAGTACCTGTACGACGAGCTCGACCGCCTGGTCAAAATCACGTTTCCGGATAGTAAAGTCGTGCTTTACGAATACGACCTGGAAGGCCGGGTTACCAAGGTCACCGACATGTTGAGCAACGTTACGGAATACAGCTACTACAACGATGGCCGGCTGTACCAGGTGACGGCCAAGAATACGGGCGGCAACCAGGTCTTCACCTATACCTATGATCTGGCCGGTCGGATGAAGGAAATCCAGTATCCGACTTCCACGGGCGTGGTGGCCAGATTCTATGATGTATCGAACAACTCGGGCTGGGACGCCAATGGACGCCTGAAACTGGTGCGCTACACGAAGGGCAGCTCACCGGAGGTTCTAGTCCAGTCTTTTGCCTACACCTATGATGACTCGGGGAACCGAACCAGTATGGTGGAGACTCCCGCCAGCGGACCGGCCGTGACCTGGGCTTACTATTACGACTGGCTGGATCGTCTGATCAGGGTGGATAAAGATACTTTTCAACAGACCGCTTATTCTTATGACGAGTCAGACAACCGCATCCAACTGCAGATGGGCAGCGACACTCACGCCTACAAGTATGACTTTGCTGACCGCATCACCTCGCGCTTGCTGAACAGCTCCACTGTGGAGACGTTCAGCCATGACGATGACGGCAACATGATTGCCCGCACCTCCGGAGGGGTGACGACCACCTACAGCTGGGACTCTTTCGACAAGCTTACTTCCATCATGAAGTCCAGTTTCTCGGAAAGCTACCGCTACGACCACGAGGGAATTCGGAAGTCCAAGGGCTCCAATACCTGCTACTTCTCCTCAGGCGCGGCCTCGCTGGCTGACCTAAAGACGACGAATTCTACCAGCTTTATTCAAGGCGACCAAATCAGGGGTATGCGGCAAGGGAGTTCCTATTTCTGGTATATTCTGGACGCACTCGGAACCGTAAGGCTGGTTCTGGACTCCAGCGGCAACGTAGCGGGCAGTTATGCGAGTGACGAGTTCGGGCAACAGACGTCGGTGTCTGGTTCGGTGGAGAAGCCACATACTTATACCGGTGGTCTGGGCGTGCGCAATGAGTGGGGAAGCGACTCCAAATTGCTATATGCTCGGCAACGCTGGTATGACCCGCAACTGGGGCGATGGCTGTCCAAGGATCCGATTGGGTTCGTAGGAGGCCTTCACCATTACTCCTATGTGAGAAATGGGCCGGCGAATTTTGTGGACCCCGAAGGATTGATACAAAGAGCCCTGAATTCCATCGAAATAGGACAGTTTCGGGCGAGCGCCGAGGTGATAAGAACCGTCTTTGGCATGGACTTAGAAGCGCGGAGAGCACTGTGGATGTTGGACAACAACATGGTTTCAATTGATACGGAGATCCTTGGGGCTCAAACATCGATTAATGGCATGAAGTTCAACCCACTTACACTGATGCAGCCTGACTATAAGAATCCCGTTGTAAACGAACTTGCAACCGACTATTTCTTTGCAGGTCTGCTGGCTCACGAGCTTGTGCATTATGACATGCTCATGCACAAAGAACCCTGCACGACAGAACAACATGACGAGTTATACCGGATAGGAATCAAGAAGTTGAGCGACTATAAAAAACTTAATAATAGGAGTCTCCCCCAAGCTCAAGTCCGGGCAATTGATATCGCAGTAAAAAGGCTAAATGGGTCTCGGAACCAGTGGATCCAGTTAGGGCGTCCGAGATGAGTCGTAAATTTCTGGCTTTGAGCTTAGTCATGCTTACTCTATCCGTAGTCCAGGCTGTTCCTTCAAACGTTAACTGGGAGCGGGCTGCACTACTTATAAGAGACTTCTACCGTAGTAAAGGTTTTGTCGGTGTCATCAGTGACCGTCCGCTCGAAAGAAATACTTCCCATATAAAAGAAGTCTTCGACGTGGCGGTGAAGTCGGACGTATCGTTTGATGGATTGGCCCTCAATAGTTGGCTTCAGAGTAATTCGGGTGTGGGCACATCCTCTCTACCAAGGGTCTCTGATGAGAGCTTTTTCAGATTGGACAGCATTCCCAGAGGTAAGCAGTCCGAGCTAAACTGGGCAACTTTTCAAAAGCGCTTTGCGCTTTCTGATGGCTATCTACAGGTCTCTAGATTGGGACTGGGTCGCATAGCATACTCAGAGGCGACTTCCCTCAATCGTTGCACCAATGGGTATTTGTTTCAATTCGGGTCATCGGGGCGCAAGATAGGCATCGAGAAAGTCTTGCTGGTTAATATCTCTAGCCCACCCCCACCCCCTTGGCCTTCAGAAGACGGCGTTGAAACCAGTGAGAAAGCTATCCCGAAGCACTGATAGTCAGAGGAATTGCTTCTACTAGGGGTCGCCTCACGAAACGGAAAAAATCGTACGCTAAGGATTTGGAAGCAAAACTGCAACGTTTGCAGAGCATAGTTTCCGAGACGGGTTAAGTGACAGGAAACCGCCGGCCAGAAATGGGCAACGCTGAGATGTCACACAAACGCCCGTTTAGAGGACAACTCCTAGCCCGTCCGGCTGCTCCGGTCGGGCTTCTTCTTTCTTTGGTCCGTCCGTCCAGTTAGATTACACCTCAGATCGACAAACGATCTGGGGTGTAATTCTGTCCAGCTGGAGTCGACCAGGTGCTTCCTGGGGTTTGGGGAGCAACGGAACAGAAAACTGATATAAGGACCCCCGGACAAACATAGCTGTGCTAGAGGGCAAGATCGGCTAAGAAGTCTTCGACCGCCTCAGAATCCTGGAAATGGTCGCCGGGTGAACGTTGAAAAGCCTGGCCGCATCGGCAGCGGTCTTCTTGCCTGACTGAACCAGCTGGAGAATCTCTTCCTGCTGATGCGCCATCAGCTTGGGGCGGCGGCCGCCGATTCGCCCCTGTTTGCGGGCGGCATCCAGGCCCCGAAGGGTTCGCTCTTTCAGCATCGCGCGCTCGAACTCGGCAAAGGTTCCGACCATCTGCATCATCATGCGCCCGGCAGGCGTGGTCGTATCGATGGCTTCGGTCAAGCTCCGGAAGCCGGCCTTGGCCCGATTGATCATCTCCATCAGGTTGAGCACGTCAATAAGGGAGCGGGAAAGGCGGTCCAGTTTCCAGACGATGACGACGTCGCCTTTCCTCAGTTGCTTCAACATCCGATGCAATTCGGGTCGGTCCCACCGACCACCCGAGATCTTCTCCTGGAAAATCAGCTCACAGCCAGCCTTCTCCAGGGCCTCTACCTGAGCACGGGCATCCTGGTCCTGGGTGGAAACGCGGGCATATCCAATGTGCATCGTTGCGCAAACCTCTTGCAAATAGACTACCTAATGCGATACCTTTTTGCAACGAGAGGCGTTTCTCAAGGTCCGAGGGTTCCGTGGCTTAACGGTGCCGTTCTGACTTCAAAAGCGGAGTGGCGCTGGCCACAGAGCGTTTCTTGTTGCAAAAACGTTCGTTTGTGCAATCTTCTCGGGGGAGAGCTTGAATGCCTGTCCAGTTTCTAACGCCCGCGCAAAGGGCGGCCTACGGTGCCTACGCGAGTGAAATCTGCGCCGAAGATCTCGCGCGCTACTTTCATCTGGACGATGAGGACCGGGCTGCTCTGGAAGACAAGCGGGGGGACCACAACCGCCTGGGATATGCGCTGCAACTGACAACCGCCCGATTCTTGGGAACCTTTCTTCCGAATCCAATCGAAGTGCCCCCTGCGGTGTTGCAGTCACTTGGCCGGCAGTTGCAGATTCTCGACTTTGACCGGCTCTCAGACTACCGAGATGGCCGCCAGCGCTGGTTGCACACGATGGAGATTCGAGCAAGGTATGGTTTCCGCGAATGGACCGAGCCCAGCATCGGCTTTCGCCTGAGTCGTTGGCTCTACGCACTCTGCT
>JALHNH010000047.1 GCA_022843625.1 Bryobacter sp.
GATGCGGGGAAGAAGGCTGCCGCCCCCTTTCCCCGCACCCCTATCCCCGCCTCCAACCAAATACCAATACAATCGGATTGTCCCGATCTAAAACTGTCTCACCTGAAGGGTTCACTTCAAGACTGTCCCTATTCCAGTCCCTATTCCTCCGAACTGCGTCTGGCGGGGGATAATCTACTCCATCAAAGTTAGAGCATCCGCCGCCAGACTCACGCGATCCGCATCTCGCCAACGAATGGGATTGAATTTGAGCTGCTTGTGGAAGAGTCAATCTACCGAAACTCGAGTCCCGCGCGGCTCCTCCGTCCGTGTCAGCTTCTCGATCCGGTGGTCGAGCAACTCACGCAGCCCCTTCAATACTTCGACACTTGCATTGCGAAAGTGCTGCGAGACACCCTCTGGCACATCCAGCGCCTGCTTCACCACGCGCGAAAGTTCCGGCCCCGCACCACCACAAACACACTGGCCGCAACCCTTCTCAGCAACAGGTTCAGACATAATTTACTCCTGACTTTGATTATCACCCGGCCCTAGCCGGCAGCTTCCAGCTCTACTCGCAGATAGCCCTCTTCCAGCCGGGCCCGCGTCGGCGTCAACCCAACCATCGTCGCTGGCAACCCGATATGACGCCGTAACGAGCCAATCTCCACCACCAGCTCATCGTTCTTTTTGAAGAGCCCAATCTCGCCCTTCTGCGCAAAAGGCATGTGTAGCTTCACCATATATCGCTCCTCACCGGTCTTCTCAAACGTATAGCTGCGCTCGGTGCGCAGGGCAAGCGATGGGTCTTCATCCACCCCGTAGGCCGCCTGCGCTAGCCGGTCCAGCCGCTCCATCCCGACAACCTCCTCAGTAAACAGCGGCACCTGACGCACCTTCAGCGGTTGAAAGTACGTTTCAATCTCACCCAGCACCCGCTGCTGCGATTCGCGCCAGCCAGCAAAAAACTCACCACCCCCAACTCCCTCGGGCATCACACGATTCACGATGATGTCGTCCACCGTCATCCCGTGCAGCGCAAAGTATACAAATGCCCGCTGGGTCTCACGC
This sequence comes from Bryobacter sp., assembly GCA_022843625.1. Classification (GTDB taxonomy): domain Bacteria; phylum Acidobacteriota; class Terriglobia; order Bryobacterales; family Bryobacteraceae; genus Bryobacter. The sequence goes on from JALHNH010000047.1 coordinate 1,051, forward strand.
ATCACCATCTGTTCCGGGTTGGTCACCAGGCGTACTGAGGTAACGGCCGGGTCTTCCAACACCTGATCCACACCCTCCAGTCGCCGAAACAGATCGAGAATATTCCCAAAGTAAGAGTCCGAAGGCAACTCCACCGGCGAGATCCGGTTCGCGATCGGCCTTACTGCTTTGAAGAGATTTCGCTGCATCGGAAACACATGCTTCATGTACCAGTCGAGCGTTCTTGGCATCGATATGAATCGAATGCTCTCGGCCGTCGGCGCGCAGTCCAGAACGATCACGTCGTACTTGCCTTCCTTGCGGTAGAGATTCACGTACATCAACGCGCTGATCTCTTCCATCCCCGGGAAAATCGCTAGCTCTTCAGCCTCCACGCCGCTCAACCCCGTTGTGCGCAGCACGCTCGTGATGTACTGCGCTATCTCGCCCCAGTAGCGCTTCACTTCCTTCTGGATTTTCAGCTCAAAGATGTCAAGGTTGGGCCGCATGGTGAGCGGTTGTGAAGTGCTGCCATGAAACAGATCCCCAGGGAGGCCAAACGAGTCCCCAAGCGAGTGAGCCGGGTCGACGCTCATCACCAGCGTCCTGTAACCTCTTTGAGCCAGCCGCAAGCCGGTAGCCGCCGACAAAGACGTCTTGCCCGTCCCGCCCTTACCTGAATAGAGAAGAATCCTCATGCAAGAATTCGATGCACGCATGAGGCCAGGCGGCGGAAGATCTCTAAAAGCTTAAGGCTGGATCGTGATCGTTGCCGGAGCCTTCAAAGTAAACGTGAGCGGAGTTTCCGCGGCAAAAGCCGCTGCGTCCCCGCGAGTGGCCATAGCTGTTCCTGTTCCCGCCGCTCCGCCCGCACCAGCCCCGATCGCAGCACCTTTCCCCCCGCCCACAATCGCTCCAATCGCTGCTCCTGCGCCGGTCATGATCCCGCCCCGCACTACATCGCGTTTCACTGTGCCTTTTGCTGTCGCTCCAAGGGTGTTGGTCTCGATCGGCACTGAACCATCCTTGAGCTGAATCGATTTCAAAGCGATGCTGATCGATGCCCTGCCCTTGACACGGCCACCGGGATCGCTCGAGCGTACAACGCCTGTAGCCATCGCTCCCGCAGGAATGAGTTGGACCCCTTCCATTTGCACAGGCTCCATCAATGAGGCCTCAAATGTCGAACCTGCCTCGGCAGTCTTTGTCGTAAGGGCATTGGTGGTCCGTACGCGAATTGTCGTGCCCGCTGGCAGGACAAATTCTTTGGCCCGTGCAACTGCAGGCAGCTTGGAATCTCCCTGCGAGCCAGTCGGTGCAACCCTTGCCGCTGCCACTTCCTTGCGCGCATCCTGAAGCTGCTTTTCCAGTTGGGCAAGCCGCTGCTCCGGCGAGGATTGCGTCTTGATCTGCTGAATCTCTTGCTCGATATCGTTCAACTTTTTCTCGGCCTCGGCGATGTCCGACTTCTTTTCGCTACAGGAAGAAATTACGAACAACGTTACGGCTAGCATCGCAAGCTGTTTGATCTTCATAACAGAAACCCTATCACTACTGCATGCCCGTTTGGCCTGCAAATATTTGAATCGGAATCAACAATGTACTTTTTTGTTCGCTTTTGCGAATACATGCAAAAAGTGTAACATGTTCATTTATTAACTTTTTTAATACAGAGAACCAAAGAATCGAAATGTGTCAATTACATAACTTTATGCTAATATCACTTAAAAGTAACCACTTATAAGTGGGTACAAGTAGGGCCTTAGACGTCCTAAGGGAAAGGGTAGATCATTGACATGAGAATACAATCACCCGCTTTTCGGGCATTATTCTTCCAGCAAACATTAGTTCTGCTCCTTGCATGCGTAGTGGGCATGCACGGGCAGGAAAATTACGGAACAGTCTCAGGCCTCGTCGCCGACCCGACAGGGGCCAGCGTGGCGGGGGCAAAACTCGAGTTGACCAGCGCATCTCTCCCGCGGCCGCTCGAAGTAAAAAGTGATGAACAGGGCAAGTTCTTTTTCTTGCGTGTGCCCTCCGGCACCTATAGCCTTGCCGTCAGCAAGGACGGCTTCTCCCGCTACACACAGCGCAACCTCGTTGTGAATCTGGGTTCAGCCGTCACGATCACCGCAGCTCTGAAAGTCGGCGCGGTCAGCGAAGTGATCGAAGTCAGCGAATCGGCCGTCTCTCTCGACCCGACCTCCGCACAAACCTCCACCAACATCAGCTCCACGTCTTTCGACTATCTGCCTAAAGGCAGAAATTTCCACACACTGCTCGGCATGGCCCCCGGTGTGCGGCAGGAAGTCAAGAACGGCAATGCCGGCGTTGGCGGCTTCCAGGTTGATGGTGCGTCAGGTTCTGAAAACGCCTTCCTCATCGATGGCGTCGACACCTCCGACGTCCGCCGCGGCTCCCTCCGTGCTCAGAACTCGATTCCTTTCGAATTCATTCAGGAAATTCAGATCAAGAGCTCCGGTTTTGGTGCTGAATTCGGTGGGGCCACCGGTGGCGTCATCAACGTTGTTACCAAGGGTGGAGCCAATGAATTCCATGGCTTCCTCCAGGGTCAGTTCACCAACAATCAGCTCAACCCGCGTCCTCGTGGATACTGGCAGCGCTCGCCCTTAAGCGCCAACGCAGCCGACTTCTTCTCCCCCAAAGAAGACACCTACCGCTCGTTGTATCCAGGTGTCGACTTCTCCGGCCCAATCATCAAGAATCGCCTGTTCTTCCGTACCAGCTATATGCCAGAGCTCACCCGTCGCGAACGCAACATCGCCTACGCCTCGGGCGGCCGCTCCTTCAGCCGCGAAGACATCACCCATTACATGCTGAACCGGGTCGATTACAGCCCCCTGGCCAATCTGCAGATCTATAGCTCGTGGGTCTGGAGCCCGCTGCGTCAGCAGGGCAGTCTCCCGAACCCAGACATCCGCGTTGCCGCACCCTCCAACGACCTCAGCGTGTTGGGTGGCTTCCAGCCCGCCCAGACCGCAACGATCGGCGCAAACTACTCGCTCACCAGCCGCTGGCTCGTCAGCGGCCGATGGGGCTACAAGTATCAGAACGATAAGGTCGGCAACTATGGCCTCCCGGGCAATCCTTTCATCTCCTATGTAACGGCTTCCTCGGCCTCGCCTCTGCCTGTGCCTGCTGCCTATGCTGGTGCCAACGGCTTCACCAACATTTCCAGCAACCTGCTCACCAAGAAGGACATTACTTCGCGCAGGAATCTCTACCTCGACTCAAGCTACATCGCCAACATCTTTGGCCAGCAGCATATCCTCAAGTTCGGCTATGCCAACGCTCGTGTTTCCAACGACGTCGAGACCCTCTATCCCAATGGCCGCTTCCAGGTTTACTGGGGCGATCGCTTCACCCGTGGCAGCATCAGCAATCAGACCGGAGCCTACGGTTATTACATCTGGCAGGACGGCGTCCGTAACCTCGGCAACGTCCACAGCAACAACCAGGGCTTCTATCTGCAAGACCAGTGGCAGCTCCGCAAGAACCTCACCGTCAACCTTGGTGTCCGTTTCGAAAACGAATTCCTGCCTCCTTACAAGGCTGAAGTCAATGGCCGCAAGGTGCAGGATCCCGTCCGCTTCAATTGGGGCGACAAAATTGCTCCCCGCGTAGGCGTAGCCTGGGATATCTTCGGTGACGGTAAGTGGAAAGTTGCCGGCAGCTTCGGCATTTACTACGACGTTCTCCGTTACGAACTCGCTCGCGGCAGCTTCGGCGGCGACTTCTGGGTCAGCAACGTTTACAAGCTCGACAACCCGAACGTCTTCGCACTCGGCCTCGCCACTCCCGGCGCTGGAGGCCCTGCCATCACCCGCTATGACAACCGTACTTTGCCCATCAACTCTGCTGGCGAAATCGAAGGCATCGATCCCAACATCAAGCCCTACACCTCGCGCGAGTTCACGGCAAGCGTAGCCCACCAGATCTCAGAGAAGCTGGTTGCCAGCATCCGTTACTCTCGTAAAGACCTGCTCAAGGCCATCGAAGACATCGGTGTTCTCGATGCAGAAGAAAGCGAACAGTACGTCATCGGCAACCCCGGCTTTGGTCTCACCCGCGACACCAAGTCCGTCTACGGCCAGAAGACCCCCAACGGCAAGGAATTCCTCGTTCCTGAAGCCAAGCGTCAGTACGACGGCTTGGAATTCCGTATGGACGGTCGCTACTCACGCAACTTGAACGTGATGGCGAGCTACACTTACAGCCGCCTCTATGGCAACTACTCGGGCTCAGCTAATTCTGACGAATCCGGCCGCTCCGACCCAGGTGTCAGCCGCGCCTTCGACCTTCCCTACTACTACTTCGACGCCTCAGGCAGCCAGCAGAACGCCTATGGCCGCCTTGCTACAGACCGTCCTCATACGTTCAAGGCCTTTGCCTCTTACGAACTGAAGACCCGCGCTGGCAGCACCTTCTTTGGCCTCAACCAGCTCGCCTACAGCGGCACGCCCGATTCAACATCGGTCATCTACCTGTCGGCTCCCACCTTCCCCTTTGGCCGTGGCGATATGGGCCGCACTCCGGTGCTCACTCAAACAGACCTCAGCGTGTCCCACACGATCCGGCTGAATGAGCGCGCCACGCTGCGCCTCGACGCCAACGCCACAAACCTGTTTAACCAGGCAATCGTCATTGCCCGCGTTACCCAGCTCAACCGCGCCGGTGCAATCGGTATCAACCCCGATGCAGCTCCGGGCGGCTTCTTCGCCGGCTACGATCCCAGGAAGTTCGTGATCGCAGGCAGCCCAACCATCCCCCTCAATCCGATCTACGGGTTGCCCGGCGGTGGCTATGCTGCTGGTGGTTCTGGTGGCTTCCAGGGTCCCCGTGAAATCCGTCTCGGAATCCGTCTCGGCTTCTAGGATCGGATTTTTTTAAGAAACAGACGGCGCCGCCCCTTGAGGGCGGCGCCGTTTCGCTTTTCTTATTGGCTAGTAGATCTTCCTACGCTTCGCGCATTCAAGACGGCACAGTTCTACAACCACTCGCTTGTAAAGGAAAACTCAAAATGATGGCCAGCTAACAGCGGCTAGCGCCAGCTCTTGTCATCAAACCGCGACATGTCGGCCGAGTCGGGTAGAACTCCCAGAGTCACGATGGCGAAGGTGAAGACTTTGGTGCCCTTTTCCAGGTGCCCGCCGAAGGCGTGATGCTCGCTTGCAAACTGGATGTGCGCATGGATGCGCCCATTGAGTACGTAGCCGTTGATGTTGGTGATATCGGCGGAGTCGGTTGGATGGTCGAGGTACACGTTTTTCGAAGGAAAGCTGCGGTTGGATACCACATGATAATGTGTCGCCATCGCCGAACCGATCCCTGTGAGAATGACGGCATTGCGGATCTTCTGTTCCGCGACATGCTTTTCAAGGCCCAATAGAAGATCTGCCTGGTGGCGGAAGCGGATGGTGACGGTGCGTGTAATTGGGGCCGAAACGGCAACGGAATCGGCCATATCCGGGGTTAGCGGTTTATTGTCCGCAGCCGCAGTCGTGGCATTGGTGACTTCGGTACGCTTCACCTGTGGAAGGAGTAAGCCAGAGGCGATCAAGAAAACGATTAAGGGGCGAAGGCTAGGCATAGTGTTCGCATTCTATCGCTTGGAAATGATATACAAGCAACTGTACTCAGTCGAATGCTGATATGCCGCTTCTGGACGGGCCCGCAATCCGTGTACTGCTACAGCCAATCTGGCCATTGCGAATGAACTTACTGCAGCCAAAGGCTTGCCGTACCAGACGCAAATCAAGAGTTTGCCCAATGAGTCACGCTTGAAATAAAATTCAACATGAAGTCCAGCGAACCGCGTCGCAAGATGGGGTTGACACCATTGCGCACTTGCGAGTTAGCCTCCTGCACTGATAGGTTCTCGGTCGTTGCTGTGGTCCATCCAGTGGCAGAGATAGCTAGCTGCCTCATTAAACGCCTGATCTGAAAAATTTGGAGTAAGTTTTACCCTTTCATTCCTTCTGGAGGTGGGACGTGGGCATTTTTGGCGTTAGCCTATCGGTCAGACCGCCAAATCTAATGGTAGATCGGAGATGTCCTTCAGTCGTTTCCCGCTAACCATAATATTGAGCGCTTCCGCTGAGTCGGCCAACCCTAGTTCATTCACTACCGCTAATAGTTCTGGCAAGGCGAAGTGGTATACGCAATCTATGTCGCCACTTCCAAGGGCTACGGAGGACAACCTACTAGGTAGCGGCTCACCAGTCACAACAACGATGTGCGGGAGTTTTCCCCTTCGATTGCGAATCAGATTCAAAGCCTCCGACCGAGAGTTTTGGGAACGGTCGCTCCTGATTGTCAGTTTGCATGAGACGCTGGCATGGAGAATCGATGCTCCACCGTTGCGTTCTCTCAAACTAGAATGTTGCGCAACTGTGTCGTCAACCAAATTCGCATTTGAGTTTATGAGTTCATCGCTGAGCAATCCACGAAAGACAACAATGTCGGGCTTGATGATGTAATCGCTTCCCAACGACGCCGCTAATTCAGGATTCTCGCCGGCTGCTTTGGCTATTGCAACAAGATGTCTATACTGCTCAAATTGTGCGATCTTGATTACGGTTTTGAAGTCCTTCTGCTCCGCGTTCTTTTTACTACTCTTCTTTTTCTGCTTTTCCTCTTCGGTTGGCTTCTCACCGATCTTTTGAATCCTCCAGTCACCGGGTCGTAGGTGGGCTAGTTCAAGGAACGTTTCACGTATGAATTGGGCTGTAGCAATCTCGAACTGATTTCCGGCCGTTTGTCCTTGAAGTTTGACTCCAGGTTGGTCAAGGCCGATGCGCTTTGCAATTCCCAGTGCTATGGCCTTGCTTGCCGTATTCCCCTTATCAGCATTGCTTAGAACGCCACCCTCCAACCGAAGCACCTTAGCTTTTAGAACGTCATGAAATTGACGTCGAGCTGTGCGAAAAAGTGCCTCACCCAATTGCTCGGTCATCCCGCCACGCGAACCAAACGAGACTTGGACAAACAGGTTCTCAATTGCTCTGCAACGGCCCTAGCGAAGGGAGGAGGAAATGCATTACCGACCTGTCGGTATGCTGCGGTCTTCCCACCGCTAAATTGCCACTCATCGGGGAAGCCTTGGATTCGAGCGACCATCCTTACTGTCAATTTGGGCATGCCTAAGAAGTCTGGAGCGGGAGCTTCGTTGGCGATGCCGATACCATCGACCGCAAGACTGGCCCACGCCCGCCTCGATCTTGTTGGTCCAAGGTCAGGTCCTCCGTGCTTGTGCGACCCGCCCACTACAGTGGGCGCAATCTCATCCGCTTGCTCACGCCACGCCGACGCACCGCTCCAGCCGTTCGCCGCCATTAGATCAAAGAGCTTGGCCCCAACGGTCTCGGGCGAGGTCAGGGACTTCTCAGGCCAATAAAAATGTCCTGCATACTCGCTCCTCAGGCCCACAAATACAACCCTCGGACGCAACTGGGGAACACCGAAATCGGAAGCGTTCATGAGCTTCCATCCAGTGACGTATCCCAGCTTCTTTAACTGCTCTTTTATGCTGTGGCGGTAGTCCACGAACACTGCTTCTGCAAAACCTCGCACATTCTCAATCATTACCGCTTTCGGGCGAATTTGATCGACTAGCCGGATCATGGCAGGGAAGAGGTTACGTTCATCGAGACTCCCTAGCTGTTTTCCCGCAACCGAGAATGGAGGACAGGGTAATCCCCCTGAGATAATATCCGCACCTTTAAAAGGCGAACCGTCGAACTTGTTAAGATCTTCCTCAAACACGATTCGATTTTTTACCCACTGGGGTCGATTGAGACGCAGAGTGGCACATGCATGTTTGTCAAGCTCAACGAGTCCTATGTGTTCGAAACCAGCTTGCTCGTAGCCTAGGGCCTGACCGCCAGCCCCAGCGCACAGTTCAAGGGTGGTCAATCCGCACTTTCCAGGCTTGCTTGTTGCTGCGCTTCGCCTAATAGATTTGGTCAGCCAAGGGTTCTCGGACATCTCCGGGAAGAGATTTACGGTTCTATCGTCGATTTGTCGTCGCACTGTTTCTGATTCACGTATCGGCAACTTCTTTGTCTTGTTAATCAGTTCTTTCATTGCGCGCAATCCTAATAGCATCCTTATTTTAAGAATTCTGTTCCATGTTGCCACGGTCCTGTGCCGCCTGATCCATATGTCGTAGGACTGCTGCAACTTGTTCATAGCTTAGCGCTTTGGCCTACTCGCTCGCTATCAATATTTGGGAATAGCCTTCATGGCGCTTTGCCTGCTTATCCAAGTATTTCATCATCTCAATGCAGGCTTTTAGTGCGCTTTTCCTGGGTTTTTATTTTTCGATGGCGCGGCGCAATCTTGCAGCCTCTTGGTCGAGTCCTGCTTTTTGGAGTGCATATTGCGCATCCCAGACCAGTCGTTCGAGACGCTGAATTTCCGCCTCTCGTTGGGCGACTGCTGCATCGTGTCCAGCCCATTGTCGAATCAATGCCCAGGCTGCGCGCATTTTTTTGGAGGAGCCCGACGAGATACATTTCTCCACCCGAGACCTTTCGAGTCCATTCTTGTTCAGTGGCATCAATGCCAACGAGGACTGTTGCTGGTTCTGCAGCACAGAACTTCTGCGCGAGCTTGATGGCAAAGTCGAATGACAGCCTAATGCGACCTGCACGATCCACGTACCCTGGAGACTGCACTTCGATAGCCGGGAGCTTGGCACGCGTACTGAAGCGGGTGAGCGCATCTGGGGATCCCGAAAGAATTCCTTTGTAGAAGGAGAGGTCGTCGCCGATACTATCAAACACCTCATAGAGAGCAGCGGGAACCGGAGCATCGTCACCTTGGTAGCCGAGTTCCTTATTGTGTTCACGCAGGCGCCGCTCGCAGGCTTCCTCCTTGAGAAAGGCCTTGCGTTCTTTCCATGGGGCGATGATCTGTGCAGACGTGACGTAGTCTACGAGCCCTTGATTTGGCTCTATCCACTCGACTTTCCACTTGTTGGCTCGGATGTGCGCGACAACGCGCACATGTTGCACAATCGCATCCGGCGAGTTGCTTTCTCGCATGGCGTATTCTTGATTTGGCTTGATCTCAGCTCTTATCACGATGCCAGTGTAATCAAACTGCGCCCCGTTGTTGCTGCAAAAAGTTCTTGAACATTGTTGTTGCAATCGAATGGAATTTCGACCACTTGATAGCCAATAGGCCAAAAAGCTAACGCTTCAGCCCCCCAACCCCCGGATACGGCGTCCCATACCCCTTAGCCTCCCCCCACAAAATCCGGTTCAATAGATCCGTCGGCACATCGTCCACCTCGCTCCAGTTCATCTTGGCCGACTCCTCTGCCGCCCAGCGTTCCCGGCCCTTCAGTGCCTTCAGCGGCGGATTCAACTCGTCCAGCTTCACTTGCGCCTTCAAGTGGGTATACGGCTTAAGATCCGCCTCCTTCACGAAAACGCTGTTCATCGCGCGTGCTGCCTTTAGAAACTGCGTCTTCGGTTCAATCCGGAACACATCCTGAATGGTTCGCACCAGGCTTGTCTGGGTAAAGAAATTGGAGTTCAGCGACTTCCGCTTGATGTGCGGCCCAATCGCCAGCGCTACCGTCCGGTTGCCTGCGACGTGGTCCACGCCGTCCTGCGCGTCGTCCTCCACCACCAGGATCAAAGACTTGCCCCAGATCTTGCTCTTGCTGATCCCTTCCACCATCTGGCCCAGCGCCAGATCGTTGTCCGCCACCATCGCCCGCGGCGTCGGCGCTCCCGGATTCTTTCCCACCGTATGGTCGCTCGTCATGGTGACGATCGTTAGATTCGGCGTCGTCCCGTCTTTTTCCCATTTCCCCAAACGCTCGAGAAACGCCTCAGACCGGATCACATCCGGAATCTTCATCTCACTCGGAGGGAACCGCTCATCGTAGATACCCTTCAACGACGGCACTCCGCACTTCGAGGCAATGACGTCGCGCCAGGTGCCCTTCTGATAGTGGTCCCAGTAGTAATTCCACGAAGGCAGCTCGCTCTCGTTCACATCCTTCACGAGCCCAGCCTTCGCATCAAAAATTGCGGGCAGCGACAGCGCTCCGAGCAGCTGCACCTTCAACGGCCGCCGCGCACCCTGCCAGAAAAAACCCTGGGGCGATACAGCCAAACCATCCGCCATATTCCACGCATAGCCACGCGGAGCCGCCTGCAGCGCCCGCTCTACGTGATCGCTTACAAAGCCCATCATCAGCCACTGGTGCCCTTCAAAGCTGATCGCCCCCGTCGCGTAGAAGTTATCGAGCAGCACAAACTCCTCGGCCAGCGCATGATGATTCGGCGTGATTTCACGCGGGTAAATGGCAAACTCCTTCTTCCCATTTCCCACCGGCATATCGCCGAAGACCTGGTCATAAGTGCGGTTCTCTTTGATCAGCAGAAACACATGCTCAATGCCCAACCGGTCGAGATCCTTCACTCCACCCTGCGCGGTAAACCTGGGCTCGCTGGCAAGCTTCACTTCGCGTTGCCCCGCTGCTGCCTGCGCCCGGCTCGGCGCGGGAATCGTCAGCAGGCTCCCTTCAAAGGCCCGGCTGTTGAACTTGCCCGGCTCCTGTTCCGTGTTGCCCACTCCCTTGATGTTCGCGACGCGCAAGTCGCCATTGCCATCGAGTGCCAATGCCGAGGGGAACCACCCAGTTGGCAGCGCGCCAATCACCTTGCCACCCTCCACAACCGACACCGCGTTATCGCCCGCGCAAGCTACATAGAGGCGGCTCCCGTCAGCGCTAAAGAGCACACCGATCGGCTGCCTGCCTGCGGCTATCGTCCTGGTCTTCCGAGTCTTCGTGTCAACCAGCGTCACCGTGTCGGAATGCCCATTGGCCACAGCCACCTCGCCGCCATCTGGCCTCATGGCAAGCCCCGAAGGTGCGCGGTCCACCGCCACGTCCTGCCGCTTCCCATCCGCCAGCGACAGGATCGTCAAAGTTCCCGGCAGCACCGATCCGTTCGCGTCCACCGGCACATCTACCCCGCCGCTTGGTGCCGTCGCCGCCCCTGCCGGGATAGACGAGCCCGCACGGTTAGTAACATATGCGATCCCGTCCCGCACCACAACACCAAACGGCGCCAGGCCCGTCGGCCAACGCTTGGTCTCTTTCCGCGTTGCGCGGTCAAATGCTACCAGCACATTGTCCCGGTGCATGGCGACATATACAGTCTTGCCATCGGGCGAGAATGCGATGCCTGTCGGCACCGGATGGCCCGGCAGGTTCAACCTGTCCGTTTGAGTCACTTTGCCGTTTGCGCCAACGCCGATCAGCAGGAGGCTATCGGGCCCCGACCGAGTCGTTTCTGATGCCCAGATCTCTTTCCCGTCAGGAGAGAAAGCAATACCCGCGTAGGAAGTAGTCTTCGACTTCGCCCGGTCAACAATGCTCCCGCTGATTCCATCGAGAATCGCCACCTCTGTTCCGCTCAGCACGGCCAGCCAGCGCCTGGACGGATCAAACGCCATATCTACAGGCCTGCCCTTGAAGAACAATTGCGTCCCCCACGGCTTCACCAGTTGGTGGTTTACCAGCAGAAAGCTACCATCCACCTGCCGCCCCAGCAGGGTCGTCGAAATCATCGGCGCTGAAGCCGCGCCCAACGCGGCCACCACCGCCACCAGTAAACCAATCTTGCGAGATGTCATCGCTCCACAGACTATCAAGAACAAATGACGCTACGATGTCAAAAAACAACCAGTCTAAGCGGATTTGACCTCGGTCCAGAGGCGGTCCCGGAGGCGTTGGGTGGGGGCGGAGCTGGTTTGAAACCATTCCCCTTTTTCGAGGACCTCTTCGTTGTCCGTCGCACATGGGGAGGAGGCCCGGCTGGCTCTGCTGTTTGCCGCAGCAACCTGCGTTTTGTAGAGAAAGTTCAGGAAGTCGTGGGCTAGATCTTTGCGGCGGGATTCGGCCAGGATCGCTACGCAGTCGCAGTAAAGGCTATAGCCTTCCTGTGGGTGGACGAAGTGCAGGTGGGGAGCCTGGTCTATCGTTAGTTGCGCACTGCCTTGCCAGAGTTGGGCTGCCGTTACGTCGCCGGATGCTACCTGATCTCGCACCTCAGTATTGAGGTATGCCCTGAGGATTTTCTTTTGGTCTATCGCCAGCTTTTGAGCCTTGCGGAGCTCATCCACAGAGTCGGTGTTGATGGAGTAGCCCAGGACTTTGAGACAGGCGGCGAAGACTTCGCTTGGCTCGTCGAGCATCGTTACCTTGCCTTTGTAGCTTTGGCTCCAGAGGTCTTGCCAACTGTTGATCGCGAGCTTGCTTGGGCAGAGGATGCCGCAGTTGGACCACAGATAAGGGAGGCTCCACTCGAGATTCTTGTCCCAGTCTGGTTTTTGAAAACGCCTGGCCAGATTCATCAGGTTGGGGAGTTTTCTGTGGTCTAGCGGAGTGAGGAGGCTCATCTCGCGCATGGGGTTGACCAGGCGGTTCTCCGGGAAGACTACGTCCCAACCGGAGTTACCCGACATGGTCTTTGCGATCGTTTCTTCGCTGCCTTCGATTACGGCGGAGTAGCGGACCTGGACGTTGAATTCCTGTTCGAAGGCGGGGACCGTTTCTTTGGCTATGTAGTCGGAATAGTTGATGACGTTGAGGCGGGGCTTGGTTTGGCTGGTGCAGCCGGCTAGCCCGCTCAGGGCGAGGAAGAAGTGGCGGCGTCTCATGCTCGTTGCTCCAGACGCTGGCTGATTACGATCAAAACTCCCAGACCGAAAACGATGATGGTGGAGATGGCGTTAACGGCGGGGTTGACGCCCCTTCTAGCCATGCCATAGATGATCATCGGCAGGGTTTCGCTGTCGACGCCAGCGACCAGACTGGTGATCACGTAATCGTCCAGTGACGTCGTAAAGGCTAGCAGGGCGGCGGCGATGATGCCGGGTTTGAGCATCGGCAGCGTGACGTGCCAGAAGGCTTCAAAGGGGGTGGCCCCTAAATCCTGGGCTGCTTCTTCGAAGGTGTTGTCCATGGTGCGAAGGCGAGCGAGGATCACCATCACAACGTAGACCAGACAGAAGCTGAGGTGGGCTAGCACTACGGTGTGCATCCCCAGTTGCAGGCTTAGCGTTCTGAAGATGATCTGGAAGAGGGCGAGCAGGGAGATGGCTGTTACGATCTCCGGGGTTACCAGGGATACAGAGAGAGATGCAGTGATCCAACGGGCTTTTTTCTTCCAGAGGGCGTAGGCGGCCAGCGTGCCAATGATGGTTGCGAGGATGGTGGAGAAGGTGGCGATAACAAGGCTGTTGGCAGTGGCTTCTATTAGCGCCGGGTCGGTTAGTGCGGTCTGGTACCAGATGAGGGAGGCGCCCTCCCATTGGGTCAATTTTGAAGAGTTGAAGCTGAAGATCGCGAGTACCACCAGCGGCAGGTGCAGGAAGACGTAGATTAGCGTTGCGTAGAGACCCAGCAGAGTTGGTCTCATAGGACGTCTTCTCCGTTTCTGGTTACCGCCCAGAGACCGACCAGGACGATTGCCATCAGGATGAGCGAGGCGGCGGCGCCGAAGGGCCAGTCTCTTGCGGTTGTGAACTGGTTTTGCACCAGATTGCCGATCAGGATAGTGCTGCCACCGCCCAGGAGGTCGCTGGTGAGATAGGTTCCAAGGCTGGGTACGAAGACGAGGAAGGCAGCCGCCCGGAGGCCGGGGGTAGCGATGGGCAAGATGACTTTGAAGAGGGTGGTTGCTGGCTTTGCGCCAAGGTCTGCGGCGGCTTCTACCATCGAGTAGTCGAGGCGTTCGAGGGTTGAGTATATCGGCAGGATGGCCAGCGGGAGGCTGGTGTAGACGAGGCCGAGCAGGACGGCGCCATGATTGTAGAGCAGCGGTAGAGGCTCGCTGATCAGGCCGGTGGCCATCAGGATCGTGTTGAAGAGACCAGTGTCGCGCAGGAGAAAGACCCAGGCGTAGGTGCGGACGAGGAAGCTGGTCCAGAAGGGGAGCATGACGAGTTGGAGGAGCAGGTCGCGGCGCGGGCCGCTGCGGGTGATGTACCAGGCCAGCGGGAAGCCAAGGATAAGGCAGAGAATCGTGGTTTCGCCGGCGATCCAGAAGGAACGGAGGAGGATTTCGCCGTACAGAGGATCGATGAAGCGCTGGTAGTTTTCGAGCGTTAGAGGCAAGCCCTGGCCACCGTAGGGGCCGCGGGTCATGAGGCTGTAGGCGAGGACGATCGTCATCGGCACGAGGAAGAGGCCGATGGTGACGAGCGAGGCCGGGAGAAGAAAGATGCGGCGCAGGCTCATTGGAAGTGGAGCTCGTCTTCTTGGCGCCACCAGAGATGGACTTCGTCGCCGGGTTGGTAGCTTTGGTCAAAGCGGGAGACTTCAGCCGTTAGGGTTTCGTTTGCCTTTGTGCGGGCCTGGATGTGGATGAAGTTGCCGAGGAAGGTGGAATGGAGAACGGTGGCTGGGGTGGAGTTTTCCGTGGGAGTCTTTGAGATGCGGGTGGCTTCGGGGCGGAGGCCCATTTTGCCGAGCCAGTTCATGTCGCCGAGGAATTGGGCGACGAAGGGGGTGGCGGGCTTCAGGTAGATCTCATGAGGAGTGCCTGTTTGCTCTACGCGGCCTTTGTTCATGACGGTGATGCGGTCCGCCAGGGTTAGGGCTTCTTCCTGGTCGTGGGTGACCATCAGGAAGGTGATGCCGACGCGGCGCTGGAGAGCTTTGAGTTCGAGGCGGACCTGCTGGCGAAGGTTGGGGTCGAGGGCGCTTAGGGGCTCGTCCAGCAGCAGGACGGCAGGGGCCAGGGCCAGGGATCGCGCCAGGGCGGCTCGTTGTTTTTCTCCGCCGGAGAGTTTGGCGGGGAGGCGGTCTTCTTTGCCGGTGAGCTGGACGAGGTCGAGGACTTCGGCGACCTTGTCGTTGATATTGGTGGTGGATTTTCTTTTGAGGCCGAACTCTACATTCTGACGGACGGTGAGGTGGGGAAAGAGAGCGTAGCTTTGGAAAACGGTAGAGACGTTGCGCTCATAGGGTGGGAGGTCGGCCACGTTTTGGCCTTCGAGGAGGACGGTGCCTGTGGTTGGGATCTCGAAACCGGCGACCATGCGGAGGGTGGTAGTTTTACCGCAGCCGGAAGGGCCAACGAGGGCGTGGAATTCGCCGGTGGGGAGGCTCAAGTGAACGTCGTCGACGGCGCGGTGCGTGGGGAAGATTTTCGATACGCCGGTGAGGGTGAGGACGTCTGCCATTGCATCGAATCGTAACGCAAAAAGGCCCGCCTTGCGGCGGGCCCTTATGTATTTTGTTTAGCTGTTGAAGCGGGTATCGGCTTCTACCCAGTTGACGACGTTCCACCAGGAACCGATGTAGTCGGGACGGCGGTTCTGATACTTGAGGTAGTAGGCGTGTTCCCAGACGTCGAGGCCGATGATGGGGAAGTTGCCTTCCATCAGAGGGTTGTCCTGGTTGGGGGTGGAGGAGATGACGAGCTTGCCGTCAGCGGTCTTGCTGAGCCAGGCCCAGCCGGAACCGAAGCGCGTGGTGCCAGCGGCGGCGAACTTTTCCTTGAAAGCATCGAAGGAGCCGAAGGTGGCGTCGATGGCTTCTGCGAGCTTGCCAACGGGGGTGCCGCCAGCGCCGGGGCCCAGGATGGTCCAGAAAAGGGAGTGGTTGTAGTGGCCTCCTCCGTTGTTGCGAACAGCTGCCTTGATTGTGTCGGGCACGATCGCAAGGTTGTTGGCCAGGAGTTCTTCGATGGTCTTGCCAGCCAGCTCGGGGGCGGATTCCAGGGCCTTGTTCAGATTGGTGACATAGGCGTTGTGATGTTTGCCGTGATGGATCTCCATCGTGGCGGTGTCAATGTGCGGCTCGAGGGCGTCGTGCGCATAGGGGAGTGCGGGTAATGAGAATGACATGAGTTTCGGTGTTTTTCCTTTCACCAGTTTAGATGACACAATAGGATTTATGTCTCAGCTTCTTGCCGGAAAAACGGCGATCATTCTTGGTGTTGCCAATAAGTGGAGCATTGCTTACGCGATTGCAGAGTCGTATCGACGCGAGGGCGCTCGCCTGATTCTGACTTATCAGGGGGAACGCCAGAAGGCGACCGTGGAGGATCTGGGTAAGGATCTGGGCGCGGCGATGGTGCTGAATTGCGACGTGACGAAGGAAGAAGAGCTGGCGGCTACGGTTGCGGCGCTGAGCGGGGAGAAGCTGGATGTGGTGGTGCATTCGATTGCGTTTGCCAATCGTGAGGATTTGAGCCGGCCGTTTCTTGAAACGTCGCGGGATGGGTATTTGCTGGCGCAGGAAGTGAGCGCTTATTCGCTGGTGAGCGTGGCGCGGGCGTTTGCGCCGTTGATGACCGAGGGCGGTTCGATCATGACGCTTACCTACCTTGGGGCAGTAAGGGTGGTTCAGAACTACAACGTAATGGGTGTGGCGAAGGCGGCGCTGGAAGCCTGTGTGCGGTATCTGGCCAATGATCTGGGGGCTAAGAACATTCGCGTGAATGCGATTTCTGCCGGGCCGATCAAGACGGCTAGCGCTCGCGGGATCAAGGATTTTTCGAATGTACTGGACGGGGTGGCGGCGGTTGCGCCGCTGAAGCGGAATACCGACCCGGCTGAGGTGGGCGATACGGCTGTGTTTTTGGGCAGTGCGCTGGGGCGGGGTGTAACGGGGAATGTGATTTATGTCGATGCCGGGTTCCAGGTGATGGGTTTGGCGACGCCGGAATAGCGGCACGGGGAGCGGCACAAATTCAGCTTCTCTGCATCTCAATTTCTGATTATAATAGAGTAATCCGATCATGACTGCGGCGCTAGAGTCGGCACAAAATACGATTCCTGATTCAAGGGCTTTTGAGCTTGTTCGGGCTTGCAGTTTCTTGTTTGGGCGGGTGCATCCTAAGAACCATTCGATGATTGCGGGTGTGGTGGCCCTAGTTGATGGTGAATCCCTCGTTGATGAGGTGTCTGAAAAAGCATTGGTTCGGGTGGAACTGGCTTTCGCCGCCGCCAAGCGGAGTAAGTTTGGCATTTGCCATGACCTAGGTCAGATTTGCGATGAACTTTTGCGTGAGGACACGAATGGACGCAAGGCGCACTTTGTGCTTCGTAGTGTGTTGAAACAATTGGAGCTAGCGCCCGAGCTTTGGAGCATGAAGCGTGTACTGACAGGAATTTCCGTGGGGAAATTTCTCGAGGCCGCGACAAATGAAGCACGATTCATGTCGAAGCTGACAGATTCGACGGAGCTGTTGCCCCGAATAGAGGCATGGTGTGATCGCGAAATCGCAGGGAAGCGGCTGGAGCGGGGCAGCTTTGCTGTTCTCAAGAATTTGTGGTTTCTTGGTGAATTGGAGCGATCAGAAGTTTTGGAGTTGGCATTCGTCAAAGAACGTCAAGGCCGAGAAATCGTCTCACGTTTGGCTGCGAGAAACGTCCTTGTGTCGGAGGGGGTGCGTGCCCCTTTGCGTTTGCGTTGTCCGGCGGATGTCGCCGAAGTGTGGTTTCCCGGGCTTTTGAAGCCCGATTCCGTATGGGTATGATGTAAGTTCACCCCAAAGATAGAAAGCAAAATCATCTTATGATCCAGGTTGATGGATTGACGAAGCGCTATGCGCACACCGTCGCGGTTGATCATGTTTCCTTCTCGGTTGAGAAGGGGCAGATCGTCGGGTTTCTCGGGCCCAATGGCGCCGGGAAAACCACCACGATGCGCATGCTGACCTGCTTTATGCCGCCCTCCGATGGCACGGCTTCAATCGCAGGATTTGATGTGGTCAAGCAGCCGCTTGAAGTCAAAAAAAGGATTGGTTATCTGCCCGAAACGCCCCCTGTCTATCCAGACATGGAAGTGGGCGAATACCTGCAGTTTGTGGCCCGTATCAAGGGTGTCCCCGAAAAAGAAGTGCTGCAGCGGAGTCAGGAAGCGGCGGCCAAGTGTTTTGTCAAGGATGTGTGGTCCAAGCTGATCGGCAAGCTCTCCAAGGGCTACCGGCAGCGTGTGGGCCTGGCGCAGGCGATCATACACAATCCGGAAGTGCTAATTCTAGACGAGCCCACCAGTGGCTTTGACCCCAAGCAGATTCTGGAAACCCGCGATCTGATCAAGAGTCTTGCCGGGGCGCACACGATCGTGTTGAGTACGCACATTTTGCAGGAAGTAAAGGCGATGTGCGAGAGCCTGGTGATCATCAACAAAGGCAAGATTGCCACTTCCGGTACCATGGAAGACCTTACACGTCGCAATGGGGCGGTGATGGAAGTATCGGTTCCCGAAGGGGCGCTCGGTGCAGAGGATCTGAGTGCACCTTTTTCTTCCCTGGAGGGCGTCAACGGTGTGACGGCAACTAATGATGGCGGGTTGTGGCGCATTGACGTGGATACGGTGACCAGCGAGGATTTGAGGCCGAAGCTGGCCCAGATCGTGTTGGGTAAGGGTTGGAATTTGTACCGTCTGGATTCGGCAGCGGTGAGCCTCGATGAATTGTTCTTGAGCCTGACGACATTGAGCGCAGAGGAAGTGAAGCAATGAGAAACGTATTGACGATTGCGCGTAAGGAATTAAACGCGTACTTTCAGTCGCCTATCGCCTATGTGCTGATTGGCGCCTATGCGGCGATGTTTGGATACTTCTTCTGGTCGCTCGTTTACTTCTTTGTGCGAGCGAGCATGCAGGCGCAGATGACCGGTCGCACGATGCCGATGAACCTGAACGAACTGGTGATTCGCAATCTACTGGGCAATTGCGGGGTGCTTTGCCTGTTCATGATTCCGATGCTGACGATGCGTTTGTTTGCCGAAGAAAAGAGCCGCGGCACGATGGAATTGCTGCTCACTTCACCACTTAAGGATTGGGAAATTCTGCTGGGCAAGTGGGTAGGTGCTGTAGGGATGTATGCGAGTTTGCTGGCTTTTTCAGGCCTGAATCTGATTTTCCTGTTTGCTTATGGCAAGCCAGACTGGAAGCCGCTCGCTGTTGGCTACCTGGGCCTGTTGTTGCAAGGCGCGGCGATGCTGGCACTGGGGATGTTCTTATCTTCGGTGACGCACAACCAGATTGCCGCTGCGTTCAGCACCTTTGTGCTGTTGCTGATGTTGTGGGTCTTTGAGTGGATGTCGAATATGGATCAGAACGTGGTGACCGAGGTATTGACCTATGTTTCACTGCTGCGCCATAACGAGTCGTTTATCAAGGGGGTGCTGGATCTGAAGGACGTCCTTTACTACGCGAGTGTGAGTTTTCTGGGGCTGTTTTTGACAGCAAGATCACTCGAGTCACTGAGGTACCGGGGATAGTATGAACACACGTCAACAAAAATACAGTCTCTATTCGACCGCATACATTTTGGTGATTGTCGCCGTACTCGGCGTGGCCAATTATCTGGCAAACAAGAACAATCAGACCTACGACACGACTTCGAACAAGCGCTACAGCCTCTCCGATCAGACAGTGAAGCTCGTGAAGGGCCTGTCGAAAGATGTTCAGATCACTTACTGGGACAACCAGGAAGGCTTTACGCAAGCCAAGGATTTGCTGGGGCAATACACGATTCTGTCTTCGAAGCTGAAGGTGGAGTATGTAGATGCAATCAAGAAGCCGGCGCTGGCTCGCGCGGCCGGGATCACGAATCTGGGCACGATTATTGTCGAATCCGGCCCTAAGCGCGAAGAAGCCAAAGGCATGACCGAAGAGCAGATTACGAGTGCTCTCGTGCGTGTGCTGAAGGGTACAGAGCGCACCGTTTGTTTTGCCCAGGGCGGCGGTGAGAAGGAACTCGAGAAGAGTGCTCGTGACGGTTATACGGCTGTCAAAGACATTGTGACTCGCGATAACTACAAGCTGGACACGCTGAACTTGCTTGAGACGGCAGAGATTCCTGCCAAATGCACCGTACTGGTGGTGCCGGGGCCAAAGTTTGACTATCCAGCCAGTGCTGTTGAAAGCCTGAAGAAGCATGTAGAAGGCGGGGGCAAGGTGTTGTTTATGATCGACCCTCCGTTTAATGTAGACAAGCTGAAGGTGGCTGAAAACAAGGTGTTGGTGGACGTGCTTGCCGGCTGGGGCGTGACGCTCAACAAGGACCTTGTGGTGGATTTGAGCCGCATGGGGCAGATGATGGGTGGCGCTGTGCTGGCCAACAAGTTTGAGAGCCATCCGATTGTGCGTGAGATGTCGGGCCGGCCAGTGGTGATGGCCTTCCCGCGGTCGATGGAAGGCAAGTCGGGCGACAAGACTACGGTTGAAAAGCTGTTCTCTTCGATGACTTCGAGCTTTGCCCTGACCGATCTAACCAAGGCCGAGATCGATCCGAACCCCGACAGGGACAAGCGTGGGCCGTTTACGATGAGCGTCGCCGGTTCTTATAAAACCGGCGTCGAAAACAAAGATGGCCGCTTTGTGGTGGTCGGAAATTCGAGCTTCATCGATAACGGCAACATCCAGCTTTACGGCAACTCGGATCTGTTTTTGAACATGCTGGCGTGGTTGAGCGCAGATGAGGATCTGATCTCGATTCGTCCGAAGGATCCGGAAGACCGCCGGATTCAGCTGGAGCAAGGCCAGATGAACACGCTGATTACAGTGAGCCAGTTTGTGCTGCCGCTGATTGCGCTGGGCGGGGCTGTCTGGATCTGGCGCAAGCGCCGCTAAGGAGATTTGAGGCTGATGCAAGCTCGTGGTTTATTGATTGCGGTTGGAGTGCTGGCGCTGCTGTCGGCTGGCGTCTGGTGGTCGAACAAGAATCCGCAGGATACGACCAAGAAAGCGCCAGGTGAGGGCAAGCTTGAGAATCTGGTGAATCTGCTGCAGGCAGACGTGGTGGAAGTGAAGGTGACCCGCAAGGGTGAAGCTCCGCTAGTTTTGCGAAACACTGTTGCTACCAATGAGTGGGCGATGGTGCTGGACCCGCCACTTCCTACCAGCAGTAAAGAGGCTATGGATGTGGTGACCAATGCGGTGACCATGAACAGCAACCGGGTGGTGGAAGAAAACGCGACTGACCTGATTCAGTATGGCCTCGAGCCGGCTCAGATTGTGGTTGACCTAAAGGCCAAGGATGGCAAGACGGCGCAGTTGCTGATCGGCGATCAGACTCCAGTGGGGAATATGTTTTATGTTCGCCGGGCTGGTGAGAAGAAAGTGTTTGCGATCGGTCAGGATTTCAAGGTTGGCGTGGATCGTGGCGTGAACGATCTTCGCGATAAAAGGTTGATGGCTGTGAATGAGGCCAAGCTCTCGAAGATAGAGATTGTGAAAAAGAGCGAGAGCCTGGAGTTTACACGGACAGCACGCGGTTTGTGGCAAATGGTGAAGCCGCAGTCTTACCGGACTGAATCTACAGTTCTCGATGAACTGTTCAGCAAGGCAAAGGAGGCGAAGTTTGAGCCCACGTTGAGTGCGGAGGATTTGAAGAAGAATGCGGCCAACTTTGCATCGGGAGCGTTAGTGGCAACTCTGAAAGTGGGCGATGGCGGGGTAACAAAGCAAATTGAAATTCGTAAGACCAAAGAAGAAGCTTTTCTCGGGAAATCGAACACAGTCGATGGGGTTTACAAGATAACCGATGATTTTGGGAAGAGCTTTGACAAGTCGCTGGAAGATTACCGCAGCAAAAAACTGATGGACTTCGGGTATGAAGACCCGGTCCGGATTGACCTTGATTTTGTAGGCAAGAAGTCGGTTGTCGAGCGCAAAGACAAGGACTGGATGCTGAATGGCAAGAAGGTAGATGCGGCGACTTTGATGCCCTTCCTCGATGCTCTGCGGGCCTTTTCGGCCTTGAAATTTGTGCCGGGTGGTTTTACGACGGCTGCTTCAACCGTGAGCGTTACGCAAAAGGACGGCAAGACGGTGGAGAAACTGCTGCTGGCCAAGGTGGGCAATTTCATCTATGCCAAGCGTGAGGGTGAGACGGGGGAGTACGAGATTGACCCAAAGGCGTTGGCTGATCTTGAGAGTGCTCTTGGTCAGGTGAAGGAACCGGGCGCGACTAAGAAATAGGAATTCGAGAAATAGGGATACGAGAAATAGGGATACGAGAAATAGGGATCATTGCGAGCTCTCTACACAGACCTTTACCAACTCACGATGTCGGCCGGCTACTGGATGGCGGGCAAGACGACCGAGAAGGCCACATTTGAGCTCTTTGTTCGCAGGCTGCCGCCCAATCGTGATTTTCTGGTGGTTTGCGGGCTATCTCAGGCAATTGAGTATTTGACAGGGTTGCACTTTGTCGACCGCGAGATCGCTTATCTGAGAGGCTTGCCGCAGTTTGAGAAAGCACCGTCCGCGTTCTGGGATTATCTGGCAGAATTTCGATTTACCGGTGACGTGAGTGCGGTTCCAGAAGGCACGGTGATGTTTGCGGGGGAGCCATTGCTTACCTTACGAGCGCCTTTGATTGAGGCACAGATCCCGGAGACCTATCTGCTGGCAACGATTGGGTTTCAGACGGTGATTGCCAGTAAAGCGGCCCGCATTCTGAAGGCTGCAGCCGGGCGGGATGTGGTGGAGTTTGGGTGCCGGCGGGCGCATGCCCCTGAGGCCGGTTGCCTGGCTGGGCGGGCAGCCTTTCTGGCAGGATGCGTGGGCACCAGCAACGTCGCAGCCGGGATGCAGTTTGCCGTGCCGGTGTTTGGGACGGCTGCGCATAGCTGGGTGTTGAGCTTTGAGAACGAGGCAGAGGCCTTTCGGCGCTTGCAGGATTTGTTGGGAGAGCGGACGGTGCAACTCATTGATACCTATGACACGGTTGAGGGTGCGCGGCAGGCTGCGGCGATGGGGCAACCTTTGTGGGGAGTGCGTCTTGATAGTGGCGATTTGCTGGCATTATCGCGTGAAGTGCGCAGGATTCTGGATGAGGCGGGAATGCCCGGGGTAAAGATCATGGCAACGAATGATCTCGATGAGACTACGATTGCTGCTCTGGTGGAGCAGGGCGCGCCGATTGATGTGTTTGGGGTGGGTACGAGTTTGGCAACAAGCTTTGATGCCCCGGCACTGTCAGCCGTATATAAGCTGGTGGAACTGGAAGCTGGCGAGGTGACTCGTTATGCGTCCAAACACAGTGAGGGCAAGCGGACGCTCCCCGGGGCCAAGCAGGTGTTTCGGTTCGCAGACCGCGATGTTGTGGGCTTGCAGGCCGAAGCTGTGCCCGCAGGGGCCGAGCGCTTGCTGAAGCAGGTGGTGGTGCAGGGTGAGGCGATTGTCGATGAGAAGAATATCCGCCGGATTCAGGACTATGCCCGGCAGCAGGTTGCGGATTTCGGGAGGCCGGGACGGAAGGTAGAACTTAGCGCATCGCTAAGTGCACTTGCGGCGTCTCACTGAGTAGGGATGAAAACCGCCTACATTGATGTGGATACGCAACTGGACTTCGTAGTGCCAGCCGGAGCGCTCTATGTGCCGGGCGCAGAGCTTATTCTGCCGCGAGTTGGGGAGCTGAACCGCGAGGCGATTGCCGCGGGGCATTTACTGATCGCGACAATGGATGCGCATAGTGAAAACGATCCGGAGTTTCTGAGCTGGCCGCATCATTGCGTGGTGGGAAGCTTGGGCCAGCGTAAGGCCGAGCAGACGATTGTGAGGGGGATGCGGTTGGTGGAAAAGCAGAGTGTGGACTGCTTTACCAACCCGGAAATGACCGAAATTTTGCGGTCAGAGGGTGTGGAAGAGGCGGTTGTCTACGGAGTCGTGACGGAGATTTGTGTGCTGAATGCGGTGCAAGGTTTGATGGATCGCGGCATTCGCGTTCGGGTGATTGCGAATGCCGTGAAAGAGTTGAATGTTGACGCCCGGGACCTCTTTTTTGAAGAAGTCAGGGGGCGTGGAGGAATTATCGCCTAATTGGCGGTTGCGACTTCGGCCGGAATCGGGATGCTGGGAGCCATGCCCCACAGACGCTCGAGATCGTAAAAGCCGCGAGATTCTTCACTGAAAATATGAATCACGAAATCTCCGTAATCCATCAAAATCCAGTTGGCGGACTCATAGCCCTCAGTCGAGATGGGTTTGTAGCCCAACTGGGCGAGCTGTCCGCCGATCTCGTCACTGATCGCATGGTTCTGACGGGGGTTGGTTCCCGAACAAATGAGGAAATAGTCAGTAAAACCGGATATTTCCTCAATGTCGAGGACCTTCAAATTGAGTGCTTTTTTAGACTCAGCGGCGCGGCAAGCGGCCAAAAGTTCGGGGGAAAGGGTTGCTAGGGTGTTGCTCAAACTTGCTCCATGAATATGGGCTTCTGAGCGGCAGAATACTACAATAATGAGAGTGCGTCAAAGTTTTTTGTTGATCGGGACGGTGGTTCTGACCCTGGCGGCAGCCTTGGGACAGGAGCCGTTTGCTGTCCAAAAAGCCCGGCAGGACCTGGATCGCCTTAAGGAATTGGCGGCGATCGGGGCGATTTCAAAGGCTCGGCTGGCTCAGGCAGAGGAAAAACTGGGTGATGCGCAGGACGAAGACACTTTGCGGCGGCTCCTGTATGGCAAGGTTGGCGTAGAGGAGTTAACCGAGAATCAAGCCCGGGAAGTTGTAGCGGCGGCGCAACGGCGGGTGGATCGTGTGTCAAAGCAGTATCAGGGGCAGGTGGGGCTGGTGGAGCAGGGCGTTGTGTCCAAAAGTCATATCGATGAGTTTGAGCGCCAGCTGGCAGATCGACGGTTGGGCCTGCAGTTGGCCGAAGGCCGGGCGAAGATCTTCGAGGACTTGTTGAACATGGCACAGGCTGAAGAGATTTTTGTTTCCGAACTGCACGACGAAGAGCTGACGCCGAGGCCCATTGTGGAGAGTTTTACAGGCAGTGGTGTCTTCAAAGATGCGCATCTGAAATACATTGAAGCGGGCTTCGAGAAGCAATTCCGCAAGCCGTTGCCAGTAAGTGCACGGGGTCAAACCTCCTTGCATACTTCTTTGGGGTTTGATCATGCAGGGCGGGTTGACGTGGGTGTCAACCCGGACGATGAAGAAGGGCAATGGCTGCGGAGCCAGCTGCAGACGTTGAGGGTGCCCTACATTGTCTTGCGGGCGATGATCCCTGGCAAGAGCACTGCGCCGCATATTCACATCGGATTGCCAAGCACGCGACTGAAGAGTACAGACACGCAGAGTGGTGGCGGTCTAAACTAAAAACTCCACTTCAGGAAAACACTATGTCTGAAAACGCCGTTACGCCCACAAAGCTTCGTGTCCTTGTGCCTGCCGAGAAGATCAAAGAGCGCATTGAGGAACTAGGCAAACAGATTAGCGCCGACTATAAAGGGCCGATCATTGTGATTGGTATTCTCAAGGGCGCATTTATCTTCATGTCTGATTTGCTGCGTGTGGTGGAATTGCCCACACGAGTCGACTTTATGGGGATCTCAAGCTACGGGAATTCCAAGTCCACCTCAGGTGAAGTTCGTCTGACGAAGGATCTCGATATGAGTGTGGAGGGGCTGGACGTACTGGTGGTGGAAGATATCGTCGATAGCGGAGTAACGCTGACGTATCTGATTCACCTGTTGAGCCAGCGGCGGCCGAGGTCGATTCGCATTGCTGCGCTGCTCGACAAGCCCGACCGCCGCATGAGGCCAATCAAGGTGAACTACTGTGGCTTTGAGATTCCCGATGAGTTTGTAGTCGGCTATGGCCTGGACTACGCCGAAGACTACCGGCATCTCAAAGATATTTGCGTTCTGGAGAGCTAACTAAACCTTTGGCTTGGGGGCGGGGAGAGCGAATGCTTTGCAGGCGCTATCGAAGCCCATCTTGCCGTGGGTGCCGTCACAGAAGGGCTTGTTGTTGCTAAGCCCACAGCGGCAAAGGCCAATCGCGGTGCGGCCGGCGAGGTCGAAGGTGTTGCCTTCAGAATCTACAATGTGGAATTCCCCTTCGATACGAATGGGACCGTTGTTGAAAATAGTTACTTTGGTTGACATAGTCTGAAAGAGTGATGATCTCACGGCTTTGGCTGCTTTGGCTGATCGCGCTCCCTGGTCTTACTGCACAATCTCTGCAGCAGGAGGACATTCTGCGTCTGGCGCGTATCAAGAGTGCGATCAAAAAACACCTCGAGGGGATGCCGAACTATACCTGTCTTCAGACCGTGGAACGATACCAGCGATTTCCGAATACAAAGACGGAATCCCTGATTGATGTGCTGCGCCTGGAGGTGGCCTATGTTACGGGTCGCGAGATGTACGCATGGCCAGGGTCGACACAGTTTGAAGATACCGAGCTGCGGGAGATTGTGACGACGGGTGCGTTTTCTACTGGTGCCTTCGCCTTGCATGCGCGAGCGATCTTTCTGGGGGATGGAACCACGTTCCGCTTTGGCGGGGAGGAGGACTTTGAGGGCAAGCCCGCCCTGCGCTTTGATTACGACACGGCCCAATTTCGCAGCGGGTACCAGATTCGCAATCCCCGTAGGGGGATCGGGGCTGTCGTTGCCTATCACGGCAGTATTTGGGCTCACCGGGAAACCTTTGAGTTGCTGCGCATCTCCGTGGAGGCCGACGAGATCCCCGATGAAATCGAAATCGTCAAAGCGACAGACCGGCTGGACTATCAATTGATGAAGATCGGGTCTGGGGAGGCATTGCTGCCACGGCAGAGCGAGGTGCAGATTCTGGATAACCGCGGGAAACTGGCGATTAACAGAACCCGGCTGAGCCGATGCAAACAGTATTCGGGGGAGAGTACCTTGAGCTTTGAGGACGTGGGCGAGGCTGGGGAGACGTCCTCAAAGCAGACGCGAGTATTGCAGTTTGATCCCTATACAGAACTGGAGTTAGCCCTGGATTTTGAGCTGAATCACGAAAGCTTCGCCGTAGGGGATGCAATTCAGGCAGTGCTCAAGAACGAGGTTCGCGAGGGCAAGAACGTGATCGCCCAGAAGGGCAGCATTGCAAAGGGCAGGATTCTGAGGCTGGAGCATCAGGTGGGGGACTATTCCACCTACAACATCACTTTGCAGTTTGATGAGCTGGCGGGTTCAGACTGGCGGGCCCCTCTGAAATTGCGGCTTATGCGAACGGAACCGCAAACAGGGACGCCGCCGGATCTGCGAACACCAGGGCGGACCGTGAGATCGTTTACATTGCCCGATACGCAGCCGAATGGCTTTCTGGTCTTCTCAAAGAAGCTGAAGTTGTCGCGCGGCTTCACTACGATATGGCAGACTCAGTAATGAAGTAGCTAAGGACACACCGTTGATTCAATTTGAGCTCCCCACAGACCGCGCCCGATTTGAGGACGCACTCGTTTTCGCGCAAGCACAGGTCAAGAACCTGATCGAAAGCCATCCCAACTTTTATCCGCTCTATACACAGGACGGAAAGTGGAAACATGAGGGGGAGGCCTGGGCACACTGGTGCGATGGGTTCTTCCCCGGCATGATGTGGACCTTTGCGCGCCACAACAAAGGCGAAGCTGCGCAATACTGGAAGGCCAAAGCGATTCAGTACACGACTCCGCTTGAGCCCCGCAAGACGGATCGCGAAGTCTATGATCAGGGCTTCCTCTTTTTTTCAACCTACTATCGGTGGCTGGTCATGGAGAAAGACCCGGCACTGAAGGAAGTGTTGCTGACGGCTGGGCAGACGCTGGCGCTGCGTTATCAGGAAAAGGGCGCTTACCTGCGTAGCTTTGTTGCGCCAAATTCGCTGTTTATCGACAGCATGATGAATGTCGGGATCATCTTCTACGCGGCTCGCGAGACGGGCGACAAGCGTCTGCGGGAGATTGCGTTGCGCCATTCGCTGACAGTGCGCAAGAATTTGATTCGCGGCGATGGCTCCTGCGCGCAGGAAGGCTTGTTTGATACCGATTCAGGTGAGTTTCTCGAGCAATCTACGCATCAGGGCTTCCGCAGGGATTCCTGCTGGTCTCGCGGGCTTGCCTGGGCCACTTACGGGTTCAGCATTTGTTATGAATACTCGCGCGATCCGCGCTTTCTGGCTACTTCTGAAGCCTGTGCCGACTACTATGTGACCCATGCCAATGGAGACGGAATTCCACCCTGGGACTTCCGCGCACCGCTGGAGTTCCGCAAACTCGTAGACACCTCGGCTGCGGCCATCATGGCAAGTGCGCTGATTCGTTTGTCCAGGTTGATTCAGGATCCGGTAAAAGGCCATTTCTACTACATGACGGCTGTGCGAATTTTGCGCACGCTTTGTGATGAATACCTTGGCAAACAGACCAAGGGCTGGCAGGGCATTTTACAGGGCTCGCTCTATCACATGCACCGCGGCCTTGGGATCAACGAGAGTGCGGTGTGGGGCGATTACTTCTTTGTGGAAGCGCTGGAGCGGATTCTGCGGCCTTAGTCGTGATGAAGCCGGGAGCTATTCTCAGCATCGTTGCTCTAGGGGCCTGTCTGGCATGGTTCTGGATTGGAAGGGCCAACGTGAAGAAAATGAGCAACCCGGCCGTCTACTTTGAAATTCCGGTATCGGATCTGGACCGCGCAGTGCGATTCTACGGCGCGGTCTTCGGCTACCAGTTTCAGCGCGAAACTATCGACCATAACGAGATGGCACTTTTCCCCTTGTCCGAGGATGCGCCCGGAGTTAGCGGAGCTTTGGCTAAAGGGGAGATCTACGTCCCGTCAAAGACCGGATCGCTGATTTACCTGCATACTCTGGACATCGATCTCACCCTGAAGAAAGTCGCGGAGGCGGGCGGAAAGACTCTCTACCCTAAAACCTCACTCGGGGGCCTGGGTTTTGTGGCGGAGTTTGAAGATAGCGAGGGGAACCGTGTGGCGTTGCATTCGCGTGGCAACTAGCTTCCTGGCGTTAGCGCTCGCCTGCTTTGGGCAGGCAAGTGAGTACAACTCCATTTATCGAGGTGAGGCGGGGGAGGTTTTCACTCGAAAGCCCAACGCATTTCTGGTTGAGATGCTTCGTGGACGTAAGGCCCGCAAGGCTTTGGATGTTGGCATGGGGGAGGGGCGCAATTCATTATTTCTGGCTGCCGCCGGGTGGGATGTGACCGGAATTGAGCCCGCTGACGAGGGAGTCAAACAGGCCGAGGCGGAGGCCGCGCGACGTGGGCTAAAGATTCGGGCCTTGGTCACTACGTTTGAGCAGTTCGACTTTGGAGAGTCGCAGTGGGATTTAATCGTTCTCACCTATGAGCCAACGAAGGCGATTGCGCCGAAGGTGGTGAAAGCCTTGCGGCCAGGCGGGGCGGTACTCGTCGAGGACCGGCATCTAGACACAAGGCGAGTTTGGCCCACAGGGAGCTTTGATAATAACGAGCTGGTTGGGTTGTTTGCAGGGCTGCGTGTGTTGCGCTACGAAGATGTTTGGGCGAGGCCGGACTGGAGCGCAAAGGGTCTTGATGAACGGCTGGTTCGGCTCTTTGCAGAGAAGCCAGCGGCTAGGGAAACGGGGTGCTTGTGGGAGGCTAAGCCAGTTGCGGAGGGCGAAGAGGTTTGTTGGGGAGTAGTGAATCTGGTGTGCGCCGAGGAGGGTTGGCGAATGGTCAAGAACGGCAAATGTAGGCTCCAATAGGGGTTGCTGACAGCTCCCAATGAGCTAGATGTCGGTAGGTTGCAAGCACTGGTTGCGAAAGACTCGCTATGATCGAAGTGAAATGACAGTGCGCATTACAGAGTCAGATCTTGCTCGAGACGTTCGTGCGGTGCTCGCCAAAGTTGAGCAAGGCGACGAGGTCATAATCGAAGGGGAAAATCACCAAGCTGTGGCGGTGATGAAGCAGGCTCGGCAGAGTGGCCGCAAGATCACTGAATGCATTGCATTGGCAAAAGCTTTTGAATCAAGTCTTGGCTATTTGCCAGTACCTGATGAAGATTTCGCACGGGATGTTCAAGCAGGGATCGATGAGCGCCGAGAGCCCCTACGCAACTTCTGGGATGAATAGCCGAAATGGGGTTGGTACTCGATTCCAGTGTGCTCGTATTTGCCGAGCGCAGGCGAATGCCCATCAGTGAAGTTCTAGACAGGCTCTACCAGGAACACAAAGTTACGGAACTCATGCTGTCAGCGATTTCTGTAGTTGAACTTGAGCACGGGGTGCATCGAGCGGAAACGGAGTTGCAAGCCATGAAGAGGCGGCTCTATTTGGCTTCGGTATTTGCCTCTATTCCTGTTGCCCCATTTACTCGCGAAATTGGATCTATTGTCGCCAAAGTTGATGCTGACGCCAGGAAGTCTAGTGTTGTGATTCCATTTGCAGACTTGTTGATTGGAGGCACGGCACTGCACTGCACTTGGGTTATGGAATAGTGACGCGCAATGAGCGGCATTTTCGAATGATTCCGAATCTGGATGTGTTTTCTTTTTAACCGAACTCTTCGCGAAAGGCCTGCGCAAGATGGCGGCTTCTTTTGGAGTCGATGATTCCAGTGATCTGCTCGCGTAAGTCCTCGCGGTGGCGACTGCTTGCCAGCGCCGTAATGGCCCAGACGGCTGGCTCGTCATCCTCTTCCTTTAGGATTTTGAGCAATGCCTCTTTGGCTTCATCCAGCGGCGATGCGCCGAGGCTGATCGTAATCGTGCGGCGCATGTCCCGAGTGAGGATTCTGGGCCAGAGTTTCATTACTGCCGAGAAAGCTTCTTCGTGCCGGGATTGAGCTAGCGCCGCTGCAGCTTCGAGCTGAGTCGCTTCGTCGGCAGACCCAAGAAAGCCTGCAACAAAGGGGATCGAGCCGGATTGGTCCAGCTCGAGGATTGCGCTGAAGGCCGTTCCAATTACCTCGGGTTCGCCGTCGCCAGTTAAAGCCTTCTGACGGATCAACAGCTCTGCTTCCCAACGGCCCATATTCGTCAGCGCGCGAATTGTATCAACTCGGACTTGTTTGGAAGTGTCGGTGAGACCGTGGAGCAGGGTGCGGAGAAGCTGGACGGGGTCAAGGTTCGATTCGATCAGTGCAAGCGCAGCAAGGCTGCGCACTTGAGTTGCGCTGTCTTCCTTGCCGCCCCAAACGTTCTCAAGTTGAATGCAGCGAAATGCCTTGAGATAGACAGCCGGTTCACGGTGGCCCAGCTCAAAAAGCGCCTCGACGATCGGGGCTTTGGCCCAACATTTGGGATCAGCTTCAGCACCGCCTTCGAGAAAGCGATCGAAGGCTTCGAGCAAATCGGTAATCAGCCCGGTGCCGTTTAACGCGGCAACACGCTTGGCGGCCTTACCAACGTAGAAGTTGTTCTTGTCGGTGAGGGCTTTACGCAGTTCGGCGGGGCCGAGCTCTGCAAGGGCTTCCAGTTTCTTCTCAAACGCTTGCTTGCTCATGGGTGGAACGCTCGGCGGTGGCACGGTAGATCCAGGCGGCTACCAAATACAAAAGGCCGCCGAGGACCAGCGTCTGATAGAGACCCAGATAGATCGCAAAGAAGATCGCCATTGCCGAGCCGAGAACGCTGGAGGCGGCGTTCATCGACCAGCCCCAACGCACGGCTGAGCTATCCCAGCCTTCAAGCGTCGCAAGGCCTGTCGGGAATGGAATACCCATCAGGAAGCCAAGCGGGGCGATCACCAGCACCGTGATCAGCATCTTGACGGCAAGCGGCCAGGCGGGGCCGAGGTCGCTTACCAGCCCGGCAAAGTAGCCAAGCACTGGCACCAGAATCACGATCAGCAGCAACACGATACGGAGGCGCTCAGGATTATTTTTGACGATCCGCTTGCAATAGAAACTACCCAGGCCGCTAGAGATCAGCATCGAGAAAATAATGACCGTGAGCGCGTAAGTGGGGTGTCCTAAAAGAAGGACAAACTTCTGGATCAGGGAGACCTGAATCATGATGTAGCCAGCACCCAGGCAGACAAAGTAAAGCAAGAACAAACGCAGGCTGCGGCTTTGCGGCAGTCGCTGGCCCAGCACAAGAGGCGGCAGCAATAGCGTCACCAGCGTCGCTACCACACTGACAAAGAGCACGCCGAAAAGCATCGGCACGGCGCGGTTGATCTTGTAGTCTGCGCTTTCCTGGGAAGTAATGGTGAGGAAGTTCAGGATATCCCGCGGTTGAACGGTATAGAAAAAGAAGGGGCGGTTGTCGTTCACCGGGGTGACGTTGTACTGGTAGTTGGCGAAGAAGGCTTCGCGGTCGACAGTGGTTAGCAGTTGCTGAAAGGGCGTAACGCGGGTGGTCGAGGGATAGTAGACCTGCTCCATGTTGCTTTCCTTCATCGCGGCGATCGCCTGTTGCACAAAGGCGCCACTCATCGGTTTGCGGGAGAGAATCACCGTATCAGTAGCACCCCAGCCCTGGATCTGGCCCGAGCCTTCACGCGCAACAATGACATGCTGCGCGGGGTTGCGTTCGCCAAGCCGTTCGAGGGCATCAATGGTGATCGAAAGTAGACGCAGAGATTCACGTGGAGGATCGAAACCCCAACGCGTAAAGGCGAGCACGCCGTCGTCTGAGAGGTGGCTCAGATAGTCGTAGAAGGCGTCCGAGGTGTAGAGGTTGTTCTCGCTGAGGCTAAAGGCGCCAGCGGCGGTAGATGCCCAGGTATCGACGAGCGTTGCCTGGATGACCTGATACTTTTCTGAGCTGCGACGGACGAAGCTCCGGCCATCTTCTACGAAGATCCGAATCTCCGGACGCAGGTAGAGGTTGTGGCTCAGATTTGGGAACTTTTCTCTCATCACGGTGGTCGCGATGATCGGGTTGATTTCTACGCCGGTGATGTCTTTGCTGCCGCTGACAAGGGCGCGCGAGACGTCCCAACCGCCGCCGGGCCCGATGATCAAGGCCTTGGCGCCGGGCTTCAGTTTGTAAGCAAGGGCAGGGCCGCCCTTGAGGATGTTTTTGCGGGCTTCGTCGCTGAGCTTGTCGTGATCCTGGGTGAAGATTCCAGTGGCGGCGTCGGCGTCGATGACGATGTTGGGCAGCCCGGTACCGCCTTCTTTTGAGACAGCGATGCGGGAGAAGCTATTCCACTTCACGAAGGCTTCGTTCGCGAGAGTCATGCCCTTGGCGTAGCGAATGTCGATCCAGTCAAGCCGCATGTTGAAAACGAAAAGAGCTGTGAGCGAGAGTGCGAGCGCAACTGCTGCTACGCGGCCGGAGTGCTGTTTGGCAAGGTTGTACCAGATGGCAGAAGTTGCGGCGAAGAGCACGGCCACAGTGATCACCGTGTTGGGCCCGCCGAAGGTGTCCAGCAGCGGGATCAATAGCAGGCAGCCGGCGGCGGCACCGAGAAGATCAAAAAAATAGACGCGCTCGATGCGCTCGATGGTCTCGGAGATGACAAGGGAAACGATGGCTCCAGCCAGCAGGAATGGGAGGGCTGAGAAGAAGTAAATAACAACGAGTTCCAGGTTGCCAGGTGTGCCCTGTCGAGTGAGCAAAAAGACCAAAGATGCGATTACAGAAATGCTGTTGAATGCCGCAAGGCGGCCAAGCTTTTGGTAGAGAGTGCCTGACCAGCCGCTAACTACGTACGAAAACACACCACCCGCGCCCAGCCCGAAGAGGGCCACCGAGATCGCGAGAAAGGCAAAGTGATAGTAAAAAATGACGCTGTAGATGCGTGTGAGCGTGAGCTCAAGCAGTAGCGTCGCCATGGTGGTGAGCGCTACACCGGTGTAGATGGTAGGCCAGTTCGGACCACTGGACAGGGGATGCGTAGTAGAAATTCGTGTCAACTCTACATCATAGCTGTCGGAGGTGCGGGATCTTCAGGCCGTCCTGCTGCGCCGAGCGGAATTCTGATCAAAAGCAGGCCTAGCAGGCCAATTACGACGAGGCCGAGAGCGAAGCTGGGGTCTGGGGTGAATTCCCAGGTTTTGATTTCCTGCCAGGCGAGGTAGGCGGTGATGAGGCCGCAGAGGGCTTCGCCTGCGATCAAGCCGGAAGAAACCAGAACGCCAGCGTTTTCCACCCGGGCGCGCTGGGCTTCGTTCAAGCCGCGACGTTCGGCGATCGAGTCGCTGAGCCAGCGCAGGAGGCCCCCGATGAAGATCGAAAATGTTGTAGCAAAGGGCAGATACATACCGACGCTTACCAGCATCGGGCTCTTGACTTGCACCATGATGAGAGCGACACCGAATGCGATGCCCACCAGAATCAGTGGCCAGGCCATCTCTCCACCGACGATGCCCTGGGCGAGCGAGGCCATCAAACCCGCTTGCGGTGCCGGAAGTGCTTTATCACCGAAGCCGAGGCCGCCTGCCTTGAGGTTGCCTTCGTTCAGGATCCAGAGAGGCCAGTACATGGCGGCACTGGCCACAATCACGGCAACCAGCTCAACCAGCTGAATCGTGCGCGGAGTGCCCCCGAGCAGCCAGCCTACTTTGAAGTCTTGCAGCAGTTCACCAGCTACGGCTGAGCTGACGCAAACGACGCTTGCAACGCCGAGGACGGCGGTGACGCCTTGTGGCCCTGTGACTCCGAGAGCCACCATCAGCAGTGCGGCGATGATAAGCGTCGACAAGGTAAGGCCCGAGATGGGGTTATTGGAGGAACCTATGACGCCGACGAGGAAGCCCGAGATAGTTGCGAAGAAGAAGCCGACAACGATCATGACGATCGCTGCGGTGATGCCGCCGCCAATCGAGTCTGCCAGGTAGGTGTAGAGCACACACATGACGGCGAAGAGAACACCGATCAACATGAGGACAACTTTTGAGCTCATGTAGCGTTCCGTACGGTTTAGCTTTTCGAGATCGACCTTGGGGCCAGTGAGTTCGCCAAAAGCGCGCTGCAGGCCCACCGAGAGGTTCTTGCGCATCTTGAACATGGTGTACGCAGCGCCCACCAGCATGCCACCGATGGCGATAGGGCGAACAATGTAGCGCCAGACGGAGTTGGCCAGGCCGACCCAGCTTTCGTCCGTTGCGTTGGCAGGCAGATATTGCTGGATGTTGGGGCCCAGGATGTAGAGCAGGAGAGGAACGAAGATACCCCAGGCGATAACGCCACCAGAGAATTGCAGGGCTGCGAGTTTGGGGCCGATGATGTAGCCAACGCCGATGTAGGCAGGGCTGACTGTGGGGCCCGCGATCATCGTGGTGGCGCCGACGGGCACCGTTTGCGTGCTCCCCGACGGGCCAAGGCGCAGCAAGCTCTTACCCAGCTCGCCGACGTGGAGGAAGAACTCCTTGTCAACGGCGAAAAACTTGAAGACGCCCATCAGGTAAACCAGACCGCCGGTGCCGATGTTCCAGAAGAGGAAGTTGGCCGCGCCCGAGCCTTGCTGGCCTGCCTTGTGGATCTCGCTTGCGGCTACAGATTCCGGAAACGGAAGTTCGGGGTCTTCCACAAGAGCGCGGCGAACCAGGCTGACAAAGAGGACTCCGAGCAGGCTTCCAATAATCATCAGCACCGTGGACTTCCAGTACGCCTCAGGTCCGCTAAAGCTGGGCCAGACTTTGGCGATGACAAAGGCTGGGAGCGTAAAGATGGCACCAGCGGCGACACTTTCGCCAATTGAGCCGGCGGTGCGGGCGATGTTTTCTTCGAGGATGGTTCCGCGCCACAAGCGGATGACGGCCATGCCGATGACGGCGGCGGGGTATGTAGCCGCGATGGTAATACCGGCGCGGAGGCCGAGATAGGCGTTGGCGGCACCGAGGATGACGGTCATTACGAGTCCCAGGGCGAGCGCGGCCCAGGAGAACTCTTTCATCTTCATGTGTTCGGGTACGTAGGGTGTGTGTTTGACGCTCATTCAAAAATCCTTGGGAGTGTCTAACAGACTACAACCAAATTGGGCTAACGAGCGCGGCTTGTGAGTGGGACTGCTATGGGCCACATGGCCAGGGCGGCCATGATCATATCCATCGGATGCAAGTTCGGCCGATTAGAGGATACATTCATCACCAAAAAGTAGAGCGCAATCATCGCGGGAATCGCGAGTGCGAGTTTGCCCTTTGTGCTCAAACGAGGGTTTTGAAAGCAAGCCCTTGCGCCCATGGCTGACGGAAGCGCTACGAGGAATATCCAGGAAGCGAATCCGAAGAGGAAAAGATAAGGAGATCTGCTCAATGCCATCGGCATATGAGTGACCAGGGCTAAGACCGGGAATAGAGTCCAGACCGTATGCTTGCCCAATTGCGCCATCGAGAAGCCTGCACTCCAAGCCCAAAGCATTGTACTGATGCTTCCCCAAATCAAGACGGTTTGTACGTACGGGCTCTCGTAGAAAGGGTTGTTTGCAAGAGGGTGGGTTGCCAGTGTAAATGATATTGAAAGTGCGCTGTGCAGAAGTGTGCTCAACGGTAAAAAGAGCGCAAGTAGAGTAAGCCAGGGCCGCCAAGTTTGCCACAGCTTGAGCTGGCGGGAAGCGATGAGACATGCGATGTCGGCGAGGCCTCGGAATGTTCCCGCCAGATTGCGTTCTTCGAGGTCGCCGAGGAAAGATTCGCGCTCGGATGGATCGGCGAGGATCAGGCTAGCTTGTTGCGTCAAGAACCAGAGCAGTGATTGCATTGGCCTTCCCCTCCCAACGGATTCGTTTGCTGATTTGAGTTACCGCCTGGTGGAATTCACGAGCGGCGGCTATGCCCTCGCCTGTGAGTTCTACGATGCGTTTGGCCCGGCCGCCACGTTCTTTAGTGGCTTCGCCCAGATGGGTCTTGATGAGGCCCTTCGATTCCAGACGGTCGAGCGTGAGATAGAGTGCTCCGGAGGAGCAACGGCGTCCAGTCGCCGACTCGATGTGGCTCGCGATCGAGGCACCGTAGGCGGCTTCACCCAAATGCTGGCAGGAGGCCAGGACGAAGTATTCAAATTCGCCGATCATGATATCCCTTACATTGTGCGTGAAATCGATTTCGACTGCAAGACTTTTCTGAGTTCTAATGTGGGCATGAGGGAATTCCTCCGTCGTGAAATGGCAGTCGCGTTCTCAAAAAAGGCGCAGCCGGTTTGGTTCCGGTTGGTCAAGTGGGCGGTGATTCTGTTTGTTGCCTGGAATTACTGGAATGCTCCGTACTTTGGAGTCTGCATCGCGGCAGCGTTTGTATTGGGGTTTGGCTTGCATTTCTTTTGGCGGTATAAGACCAAAGGATGGACGCAAGCCTGGGGAGGCTGGAACGATTTAGATTCCGCGAACAAATAGCGAAGATTTGCGTTTACACTTGAGAACATGCTGCGACTACTGCCTTTGATCTTCAAGAATTCGCTTCGAAGCAAGCGGCGCAGCATTTTGACCATCCTGTCGGTGACGATGTCATTCACGTTGTTGGGTGTTCTGTTTGCGATGTACAACGCTTTGTACTTTGAAGACCCAACTCCGTCACAGGCACTGCGGTTGATTACACGCAACCGGATATCGCTCACGGTGATCATGCCGGCCTCCTACAAACAAAAGATCAAAGCGGTTCCCGGAGTACAGGATTTGTATATCTCAATGTGGTTTGGCGGAACGTATAAGGATCAGGCTGCAGACCAGCGGAATAACTTCGCCAGGTTCGCCGTAGAACCCGAAGATTTCTTTAAGGTGCAAACAGAACTAGTGTTGCCCGAAGATCAGAAGCAGGCTTTTCTGAAAGAGCGCACGGCGTGCCTGGTGGGGAAGAGGTTGGCTGACAAACTTGGCATCAAACTTGGGGAAAGGCTGACACTAAAGGGCGATATTTTTCCTGGAGACAAAGAGCTGATGGTGCGCGGGATTTTTGAAGATCCCCTGAACGACGAAACGTTGTTTTTTAACATTGAATATCTCTACCAGAGTCTTCCTGCGGGAAGGCGTGACTTTGCCGGGACTTTCAACATATTGGCCCGGTCCAAAGAAGAAGTCAGTGCAGTGCAACGGGGTGTGGATGAGATGTTCAAAAACGCGCCAGTGCAGACTCGAACCGAAACTGAAGCCGCGTTTGCTCTCAGCTTTGTCTCCTTCCTTGGAAACGTGAAGGTCTTTCTGCTGGTGATCTGCGGAGCGGTGACGTTTACGATCCTCTTGGTGTCGGCAAACACGATGGCGATGGCGGTGAGAGAGCGTGTGCGTGAGGTGGGTGTGATGAAGACGCTGGGCTTTACCAACGGAGGCATTCTGTTTCTCATTCTGGGTGAGGCTGTAGTGTTGTCGTTGGTGGGGGCGGCGCTGGGTTGTCTTGTGGCTAGTGGGCTTGCCGCTGGGGTGGGCGCCAATGCGGGCGGATTTATTGGGCAGTTCAAGAACTTGAGCCTGACGCCACCGACGGTCGCGTTCATCCTCGGCTTCTCCGTTGTTGTTGCCTTGATTTCGTCTTTTGTGCCGGCAATGAATGCGGCGCGGACCAATATTTTAGACACTTTGAAGTATTCAGGTTAAGGGCGCATGGCGATTCCAATTTCTTACAACATTCGCAATCTGGTTGTGCGGCGTACGACGACGCTGATGACTGCCCTGGGTGTGGGCCTGACGGTGGCCGTTCTATTGAGCGTGCTGGCGCTGGTGCAGGGATTGCAGACTGCCTTTGAGAGCTCCGGCGATCCGCTCAACGTGCTGGTGATGCGCAAGGGATCAACTGCCGAGTTGTCCAGCAATTTTGCCCGCACATCTTATCAGGATCTGAAGTTCAAGGCGGGGATTCAGCGCGATTCCAAGGGTGAGCCGATGGCGTCTCTTGAAATGGTGACGATTCTGAACCTGGCCAGTGTCGATGCCCCTGACGGCATGAACATTACGCTACGCGGCCTGCCGCCCGTGGGGATTGCTATGCGCCAGCAGGTGAAGCTGATGGAAGGCCGATGGTTTGATACAGGCAAGCGCGAAGTGGTAGTGGGCAAGTCGATTGCAAAGCGTTTCCCGGACGCGCGAATCGGAGGCAAGCTCAAGTTTGCTCGTGGCGAATGGGAAGTAGTTGGAGTGATGGATGGCGGACGCAGCGCCGTCAATAGTGAGATCTTTGCCGACCTCAATCAGGCCAGTGCAGACTACAACCGTTCTGAGGTGCTGAGCTCGTGCCTGATTCGGGCCAACGATGAGGTGGCGGTGCAAGCGCTGGTGAATGATTTGAACTCAGATATCAAGTTGAATGTGGATGCGCAGACCGAGCTTGCCTATTATGCCGCGCAGACGGTTTCAGCGGCACCGATTCAGTTTCTCGGGCTTTTTGTGTCGGTGATCATGGCGGTGGGCAGTTGCTTTGCTGCGATGAACACGATGTACGCCGCTGTGGCAAGACGGGCGAAAGAGATTGGAACACTACGCGTGCTCGGCTTTGCCAGGTCTAGCATCCTCACCAGTTTCTTTTTGGAGTCGATGCTCTTGTCGCTGCTGGGCGGGGCGTTGGGATGTTTACTTGTGTTGCCGCTCAACAATATCGAGACAGGAATTGGCAACTTCGTAACCTTCAGCGAAA
Source organism: Bryobacter sp. (assembly GCA_022843625.1). Classification (GTDB taxonomy): domain Bacteria; phylum Acidobacteriota; class Terriglobia; order Bryobacterales; family Bryobacteraceae; genus Bryobacter. Next base: position 40,272 of record JALHNH010000047.1, read on the forward strand.
TCGCTTTTTCATTCCAGATCACGCCGGCCATTATGGCCATCGGCATGGGCTTTGCACTTGTGCTGGGTGCACTCGGTGGCGTGTTCCCTGCCCGTAGTGCAGCACGCAAAGAGATTTTGACGGCATTGCGAGAGGTATAGATGGAAGCGGATATCAAGAATCTTCGGATTGATCGATCCAGAAAAGTTGTGCCGGAGGGTGGCTCACCCTGGGCTCGACGCTTTATCGTGATCGGGATTCTGCTCTTTGTGCTGGCAGGAGTGGGGCGCTTTGTTTATGGGTATTTCAATGATGCACCAGAAGTGGCTGTTTACCGGGTGAAGTCTTCTTCGTCCTCCACTTCGGCTAGTGGCGTCGGGCAGACCGTGATCCTGAATGCCACCGGGTATATCGTTGCTCATCACAAGATCCAGGTGGCGTCCAAGGTGGTAGGGCGCGTGTTGTGGATAGGTGTGGAGAAGGGCGACCGTGTCAAAGAGGGCCAGGTGATTGTTCGGCTTGAGGATGACGAGTACAAGGCGCAGTTGCAACAGGCAGTGGGGCAACTGAAGACGCTGGAAGCGCGGCTTGAGGAACTGACGAATGGGTCTCGGCCGGAAGAGATTGCCACCGCGCGTGCGAATGTCGATCAGGCCAAGGCGGACTTGGCCAATGCCGAAATCACCCTGAAGCGGACGCAGGAGTTGGTGCGGGAGAAGGTTTCGGCACAACAGGTTTTGGATGACGCCGAGGGGCGGGTCAACTCCCTGCGTGCGCGTGTGAATTCGCTCGAGAAAACCTTTGAGCTGGTGAAGATCGGGCCCAGGCGCGAAACGATTGATGCGTTGCGCGGGCAGATTCTGGAAGCCAAAGGTCGCGTTGCCTTTTATGAGTCCACTTTGTCCAATACCTTGATCAAGGCCCCAGTTACCGGGACGGTGCTCGAGCGCAATGTCGAGAAGGGTGAATTTGTGACCACCGGTTTTGTGGGCGATAAAGGTGCCAAGGGTTATGTGGTTTCACTCGCCGATCTCAATGACTTGCAAGTAGAGCTCGACATCAATCAGAACGACTTTGCGCGCCTCGATCGCAAGCAGAAGGGCACGATTACGACCGATGCTTATCCGGATCGCAAGTATACCGGGATCATTGCCGAGATTGCCCCTGAGGCCAACCGGCAGAAGGCGACGGTGCAGGTGAAGGTGCAGGTCTTGCAGCCGGATGATTTCCTGAGGCCAGACATGAATGCGAGCGTGGCGTTTTATGAAGAGGCGAAGGTTGGCAGTGCCGTGACTGCGGCCAAGCCAGTTGTGTATGTGCCGACGGCGGCAGTGCGCAATGATGCTGTCTTCATTTTGTTGGGTAGCAAGGTGATCCGCCGTGCGGTCCGTGTCACAGGGACAACGAGCGAAGGCTTGCGGGTGGAAGAGGGTCTGATTGGTGGCGAGGATTTGGTCTTGAATCCGCCGGCAGACTTGAAGGATGGCGCGAAGGTGAAGGCAAAGGGAGCTGCAAAATGAGCGAAGTCGTGATTCAAACGAAAGATCTGACGCGGATTTATAAGCGCGATCAGTTTGAGGTTACGGCGCTGAAGGATGCGTCGATCGAGATTCGCAAGGGTGAGTTTGTCGCGCTGATGGGGCCTTCCGGGTCGGGCAAATCGACGCTGCTTTACCTGATTGCGGCGATGGAGCGTCCGACGAGCGGGACGATTGATGTACTCGGGCAGGACTTGCGGGCGTTGTCCGACAAGCAGGTAGCGCAATGGCGGAATGTGCACGTGGGCTTTGTCTTTCAGAGCTTCAATCTGATTCCTGTGTTGACCGCGATTGAGAACGTGGAGCTGCCGTTGTTGCTGACGAACTTGAATGCGAAGGAGAGGCGGGAGCATGCCACGACGGCATTGTCGCTGGTAGGCCTGGGCGACAGGTTGACGCATCTGCCAAAGCAGTTGTCCGGCGGGCAGGAGCAGCGCGTAGCGATTGCGCGGGCGCTGGTGACAGATCCGGATTTGATTCTCGCCGATGAGCCGACAGGGAACCTCGATTCCCAAAGCGCGCAGGATGTGCTGACGATGTTGCGGACGCTCAATCAGGAGCACGGCAAGACGGTGGTGATGGTGACGCATGACCCTCATGCGGCGAGCTTTGCCTCGAAGGCGCGATACCTCGAAAAGGGGGCATTATTGCCCGAAGGGCATGTGCCGCAGGACTGGTTTGTGCGTCCGGCCTGATCGTTTGATGCGGGTTGTTCGATATAATCGCATCAAATGCGCACGACGTTGAATCTGGAAGATCAAGCCTATGAGGCAATCAAAGAGTACGCTGAGAAGCGGAACATCTCTTTGGGCCAGGCAGCTTCTGATCTTGTGTTCATAGGGTCGGAGAACTTGCCGAAATTCAAGACCAAGAACGGCTGGGTTGTCTTTGACCGGCCTACGGTTCAGCCCGTAGTCACCAACGAAATGTTAGATCGCTGGAAACAGGAAGACGAAGAGGAAGAAATCCAACGTGCGTTGTCTCCTCGACGTTAACGTTCTTGTTGCGCTAACTTTCCCCACACACGCTTTTCACGACCGCACGCAGAAATGGTTCCGGCTTGAGAAACGAAGACCTTGGGCTAGTTGCGCTCTGACACAGGGCGGCTACCTCCGCTCTGCTGTTCATATGATTGGCAAGTCGCACGAGGCTATCGCCGAAGCGCTGGAAATGCTTGAGGGCAATTGCCTCAACAGCGATCACGAGTTTTGGCCCGTGGAGGCAAGCCTCCTTGATTTGGGGCCTCGGAACAGGCGCAGGCTGATCGGGGTTGGCCAAGTAACGGACATGCAGCTTTTGGTGATGGCATATGAACGGAAAGCACTGCTTGTGACTTTCGATAAAGGAATGCGCGAGTTAGCTCGTGGAACACGATTTGAGGACTCAGTCTTCGTGCTCTAGATCCCGGGATCGGTGCTGTCGCAGCCTAAAGAAAAAGCTTAGGGCCTTGCAGACCTCACGCATGCGGGACGGGCTTAGCTGGGCTATGCGCTTTCCCAATCGATGCGGCGCGACCCTCTCTGCATTATGGAGATTCACCACGCAAGGGGATTTCATCCCGTCCGATTCGTCGAGCAAGACCTCGGATGGCACTACACGGATCGAACTCGTGATCGGCGCTACTGTCGCGGTTGTCAACTAAACCAACGAGTTCTGCCGGGTTAGGATGAGAACCGGACTCTTCTTATCAGGCGGCGCGAAATCGTAGAGGCGTATCTCGCCTTGAGTTATCTTTCCGGCCATACAGCCTCCGACTCCCACAATGCCGACTCTTCAGGAGATTTAGGCAGTGCAAGGTAGCCTGCGCGATCACGATCTTCTAAGGCTCGTAACTCCAGTTTCGCTAAATGCTCACGAAGTGCGTCGCGAACCAGCGCGGACCGATTACGCTTGGTCGTTTGTTCCAGTTGAGGATGCAACTCGACAGCGCTCCAAGTCGCGAGCGCAGCCCACTCCAACAAAATTGCGATGAGCACACAACGTGAAGCAAAGATTACCACCGGTACAGCTAACGGATAAACTTTGCTGAACCAAAGCAAGAGCAATCGATAGATGAAGTTTGCCAAAAGCGCAGCCGGGATCGAAAGGATGATATCGAAGGACTCCATGTTGTTTCGATACACAGTTCTCCTGATTGACCCTAGGGCAGCTTGGACTTCACCAGCTCGCTCAGCGCCTTGCCATCAACATTCTTCCCAGCCAGCTTGGCGGAAGCAGCCTTCATCACGACGCCCATCTGCGCCTTACCGGTCGCCCCGGTCTCAGCAATGGCAGCCTCAACAGCTGCAGCAATATCTTCGGCGCTAGCCTTCTGCGGCAGATAGCCTTCGATAATCACCAGCTCTGCGGCTTCTTTTTCGGCCAGCTCCGGGCGGTTCCCGTTCTTGAACTGCTCCATTGAATCCATCCGCTGCTTGGCCAGCGTCTTGAGCATCGCTTGCTCAGCTGCCTCGTCCGGGTCTTTCATGTTGTCGGCCTTGTACTTTAATAGGGCCGTCTTGATGGCGCGAACGACACTCAGGCGCAGCTCTTGCTTCGCCTTCATCGCCTCGACCATGTCCTTCTGGATACGCTCTGTCAAACTCATGCTGTTTGCTATTCTATTGAATACACCCCCGGATTACCCGTTTTGTTGCAAATTCCAATATGTACATCAAGAAAAATCGCCTACTAACCCCGGGACCAACACCACTTTTGCCTCAGGCTCTTCACGCCATGATGGGTTCGGATATCCATCACCGGACGGAAGACTTCCGCAAGGTATACAAGTCGGTGCTGTCCGGCCTTAAAGAAGTCATGCAGACGCAGAATGACGTAATCGTGCTGGTTGCGTCCGGATCCGGGGCGATGGAAGCTTCCATTCAGAATTGCTTCTCTTGTGGCGAAGAAGTGCTGGTTTGCACCGCTGGTAAGTTTGGCGAGCGCTGGACGGCCCTCACCAAGGCCTTTGGCTTGAAGCCCACCGTTATCGAACAGCCATACGGCAGCGTGGTTACGCCCGAACAGGTTGCCGCCGCTCTCGAAGCCATCCCCAATATTCGTGGTGTCTTTGTCCAAGCGTCTGAAACTTCAACTGGCGCCGCACATGATATCGAGGGAATGGCGAAAGTGGTGCGCAAGACCGATGCCCTCTTCGTGATCGATGCGATCACCGGCCTCGGCACCATGCCGCTCAAGATTGATGAATGGGGCCTCGATATTGTCATTGGCGGTTCACAGAAGGCGTTTATGATTCCTCCAGGACTCGCTTTCCTTTCTGTGAGCGAGCGTGCCTGGAAGCGAATGGAAGAATCCAAGAACGCACGTTTTTACTTTGATTTGCGGCGCGAGCGCAAGAATGCTCTCAACGGTGAGAGCGCCTGGACACCTGCCGTCAGTCTCGTGTTGGCTATGGATGAGGCCTTGAAATACATCAGGAACCTCGGCATGGACAATCTGATTAAAAATGCCCAGTTGCTGGCCACCGCAACCCGCGCTGCCGCCACGGCTCTGGGTCTCGAGTTGTTTTCGGGGAAGAACCCCGGCTCTTCGGTTACGGCGATCTGTGCCCCTCCAGGCATGGATTCCAGCGTAATCGTAAAGGACTTCCGCAACCGCTTCGGGTCCATTATTGCCAACGGTCAGGGCTCGATGAAGGGACAAATCTTCCGGGTCGCCCACCTTGGCTACTTCGATTTCGCCGACCTCTTTGCGATGGTCGCTGAACTCGAAATCATCCTCGCTGCCCACGGTCAACCCGTGGAGTTTGGGCGCGGCGTGGCCGCAGTTCAAAACGTGTATGCCGCGGCGGCCCTAGCTAAAGAAACTACCAAGGAACCAGTTGCTGTCTAGACCCGAATGAAGATTCTTGTTGCCGAACCCATTGCTCAAGCTGGCTTTGACCTGCTAGCCGCTGTACCTGGATGGACTGTAATCCAGGCAGACCCGAAGACTTACCAGGACCACCTCTCCGACTGTGACGCACTGCTGGTGCGCTCCGCCGTTAAGGTGAATGCCGAATTGATCAAAAAGGCCCCGAAGCTGCGTGTCGTCGGACGCGCCGGCGTTGGTGTCGATAACGTAGATCTGCAGGCTGCCACCAATGGCGGCATCCTGGTAATGAATACCCCTGGCGGCAACGCGATTTCTGTTGCCGAACATACAGTAGGGCTGATGCTGGCGATGGCACGCTCGATTCCGAATGCGAGCCAGTCCACCAAGGCCGGCAAGTGGGAAAAGCGCAAGTTTATCGGTACCGAGTTGCGTGGCAAGACGCTGGGAGTTGCAGGCTTGGGCTCGATTGGACGCGAAGTTGTACTGCGTGCGCGCAATTTCGGAATGCGGATTATCGCGACGGATCCCTACGTAAGCACACAGCAGGCAGAAGATCTGAGCGTGACGCTGGTTGATCTCAACACGCTCTTCGCCCAGAGCGACTACATCACCTTGCACGTGGCACTAACGCCCGAGACGACAAAGATGGTGAACACCGAAACGATCGCCAAGATGAAAGACGGCGCTCGCATCGTGAATTGCGCCCGTGGCGAACTGATTGATCTGGACGACCTGACGAAGGGTCTCGATTCTGGCAAGCTCGGCGGGGCAGCGCTGGACGTGTTCGATCCTGAGCCTCTGCCAGCCGATCATCCTTTGCTCAAGCAGCCAAACCTGATCGCCACTCCTCACATTGGCGGATCTACCGAAGAGGCGCAGGAAATTGTCGGTATTCGCATCGCTGAACAAGTGGCCGAATATCTGCAAAACGGAATCGCCATCAATGCCGTGAATATGCCGGCGCTGTCTCCAGAACAATACCGGGCACTGGGGCCGTACATTTCTCTGGCCGAGCGTCTGGGTACATTTGCATCCTTCATCAGCGATTCCAATCCTGTGATGGTGCGCTTTACCTATCACGGCCGCGTGGCAGAACTGAATACGACGTTGGTTCGTAACGCTGGCTTGAGTGGCTTGCTGCAGCGATCGCTGGCAAGCAAGGCGAATCTGATCAATGCCATGCAGATTGCTGGCGATCGCGGTTTGAATATCACCGAGAACCATCTTTTGCGATCCGGGCATAGCGACTCGATTCGTATCGAAGTGGAAACCTCAGCCGGCAAGACGAGCGTTGAAGGAGCGATGATTCTCGATAAGCCTCGCTTGCTCAATGTGGACGGTATATATTGCGAAGCACCGCTCGACGGCTATTTGCTTTATCTAAAAAATCTCGACGTACCCGGAGTCATCGGATACATAGGGACCGTGATGGGCAAGAATGGCATCAACATTGCCAATTTCTCGCTTGGCCGGGAAGAGTCTGCAACACAAGAGGGTGGCCACTCCAGAGCTACTGCGATCATTTCTTGTGACGCGGCGGTTCCAGAGCACGTACTTGCACAGTTGCTTGAGAATCCGAATATCCGCCAGGCACGCAACATCGAATTCTAGGCTCTTCGCTGTTCCCGGGAGTAGTCACTCGGGTATGCAGGGCGTTAAAAAACAAAACTTACCAACCAAGATCTGTCTCATTTGCCAGCGACCTTTCGTATGGCGCAAGAAGTGGGAACGGGATTGGGAACACGTCCTTTATTGCAGCGATCGTTGTCGCGGCAACAAGGCTTCGGTAAAGGGGCAGTCGTGATGGAGCGGAGCTTTGCCAGCCGTCAGGAATTGGCGGAATATCTGGCGCAGGAATTCCCCGCCGCTGCAGCGCGCGATGCCCAGATCAGCCCAATTCCCGGAGGCCGTGAAGCGGGAGAAGCAGTTCTGGCAGCCATTCAACCAGATCGTTACGGGTTTGACCGCAACTATCTCGATGGCCATGTCTCGCGCCTTTCGCCTTACATCCGGCACGGAATTCTAACTCTCGTACAAGCCAAAGAACTCGCTTTCGCCAAGGTAAAGGACAGATTGCACGCAGCGAAGTTTGTGACTGAACTCGCTTGGCGCGATTATTGGCAGCGCCTCTACGCAGCAATGGGTAAGGGCGTATGGGAAGATCGCGAAGAACTCAAGACCGGCTTTCCTCTAGGGGCCTATGCATCGCAATTACCAGCTGATATTGCAGCCGGTGAAACTGGTCTCGCCTGCATGGATTCCATCGTGAGCGAACTAAAGTCGACCGGATATCTTCACAATCACTCTCGCATGTGGTTTGCCGCATATGTGGTGCATTTTCGGCGTGTTCGCTGGCAGGCAGGCGCATCTTTTTTCCTCTCGCATCTGCTCGATGGAGACCCTGCATCGAACAACCTCTCGTGGCAATGGGTGGCGAGTACCTTCTCACACAAACCCTACTTCTTCAACCGCGAGAACCTGGAGAAATACACGCATGGAGTGCACTGCAAGCGATGCCCTGTAAGAGGGCGCTGCGATTTTGAAGGCAGCTATGAAGAGCTGGAATCGAAGCTGTTCCGAATCGAGGCAAGATGAGCGAATGGATCTGGTTGCACCCGGACTGCCTGGCCGCCGACAACCCGGCCTTTCTGAAATACCCAAAGGCCAACGCCCTTTTTGTCTTTGATGAAGATGAGATCGAAGCCGAGCAGTGGAGCCTGAAGCGGATCGCCTTTCTCTATGAAACCTTGATCGCATTGCCAACCGAGATTGAGCGGGGTAATGTTGTGGCCCGGTTGCTTGAAAAACGGCCCACGAAAATCGTAACGGTCGATAGTGTCAATCCCCGCTTTCAGGCCTATGTGCAAAAGCTGGAAGCCTTGGTGCCAGTGGAGGTATTGCCCGCCGTGCCGTTTGTGAACTATCGCGGTAGCTTGGATCTCAAGCGCTTCTCTCGATACTGGAAGCGCGTCGAGCCCGTTGTTTTCGACAAATGAGCTATCAGGTAGTTTGGTTCAAGCGCGACCTGCGTATTGAGGACCATCGGCCGCTGGTCGAGGCGGCTAGGCGTGGCCGTGTGCTGCCGCTCTACATCATCGAACCGGAGTGGCTGGCTTCACCAGACTTTGACCCGTCTCACTTCACCTTCGTGCGCGCAAGCCTGCTTGAACTGGATGAGCAGTTAAAGCGGCTGGGGCAGGGTTTGGTGGTGCGGGTGGGAGAGGCAGTGGAGGTGTTGCGTCAATTGCCCGTAGCGCATCTCTGGGCACACGAGGAGTCTGGCAACTGGGTGACCTACCAGCGAGACCGACGCGTCCGTAAGTGGGCGAAAGAAACAAACACGCCCATGACCGAGTACCCAGCCAATGGGGTGGTGAGGCGGCTGAAATCGCGTGACGCGTGGTCGCGAAATTGGGGAGAACGGATGGCTGAGCCAATTCTCGACCCACCGTCCCTGCTTACTCCATCGATTGCACCAACTCAGATTCCAACGGCGAAAGAACTCGGCATCAGCCACGACAACCGCGATCTGGCCCAACCCGGCGGCATTCGAGAAGCCTTCGAAACTCTCGATAGCTTTCTATCCGCGCGAGGCGTACGCTACCACATGGAAATGTCGAGCCCGGTAACCGCAGAGAGCAGTTGCAGCCGCTTGTCGCCCTATCTCGCCTACGGCAATTTGTCTACGCGCCATGTCGTCCAGGCAACTCGACGCCGGGTTGCCACCTTGAACAAGTTTGACTCTCCAACCTGGAAGCGGGCCCTGCGGGCTTTTGACGCACGCCTGCACTGGCGTTGTCATTTCATGCAAAAGATGGAAGACGACCCGCGAATCGAGTTTGAAAATTTGGTCCGGGCCTATGACGGAATGCGCGAGCCACACTGGAATGAAGAGTGGTTTGAGGCCTGGAAGGCGGGGCGCACTGGCTACCCATTGATCGATGCCTGCATGCGGATGCTCAATCAAACCGGATGGATCAATTTCAGGATGCGCGCAATGCTTGTTAGCTTTGCTTCGTATCATCTGTGGCTTCACTGGCCAAAGCCCGCCTTGCATCTCGCTAGGCTCTTTGTCGACTACGAGCCCGGCATCCACTACAGCCAGTTTCAAATGCAGTCGGGCACTACGGGTATCAACACGTTGAGGATGTATTCACCCATCAAGCAACAGGCAGATCAAGATCCTGACGGTGTTTTTGTTAAGGAATGGCTGGGAGATCTTCAAGGCTATCCGCCTCCGATTGTCGATCATAAGGAAGCGATTGCTTTAGCCCGCGCCCGAATTGGCGCTGTGAGAAAGCAGACTGGCACTCGCGAAGAAGCCCGCACGGTTCTTAAAAAGCACGGAAGCCGCAAAAAAGCTCCTGCCAAAAAAGTTCCGGCAAAGAAGCAAAGCCGCCAGCAGATGTTATTCTAGGATTACCCCGATTCGAAGGGGACAAAGAAGTAAAAAAGCTAGGGATATTCCCGAACGACGCGGCGAAGGGGCGCTCTTGTGAAATTCACATCAGACGCCCCTTCTCCCTTCTGGAGGTCATTTTTTCCATGTCGAAGATGCTTGAAGAGATCCGCCAACAGCCTGAGGCTCTGGCCAAAACACTGAAGCAGGAGTGGAGGGGCATCGAAAAGCTGAAGCAGCAGTTCGAAGCCTATCCGCCGCGAATGATCGTGCTTGCTGCCCGAGGCACCAGTGACAATGCTGCACAGTTTGGGCGGTACCTGCTGGAACTGCTAACCGGGATCCCGGTTTCGCTGTCAGCACCAAGCATCTACACCCTCTATGGAGCAAAACTCGACCTCGAAGATACCCTGGTAGTTGGAATTTCGCAGTCTGGCGAATCAACCGACACCAACATCGTGCTCGAACGGGCCAAGGAATGCGGGGCATTCACCCTCGGCATCACAAACGAACCAGATTCCACACTGGCAAAACTCGGCCACGCAACCATTCTCGTGCGGGCAGGTAAAGAAAAGTCAGTCGCTGCAACCAAGACCTACACGGGACAATTGCTCGCGATTTACATGTTGGCCTACGCCCTTGGCGGCAAACTCGCACTCAAAGACCTTGAAAAGCTCCCCGAGCTTGCGGCAAAGGCGCTGAAGCTCGAGCCGCAAGTGGCGGCAATGGCAGGCCGCTACCGCTTCATGCAGCACGCTGTAGTTGTCGGTCGTGGCCTCAACTACGCCAACGCCTTTGAGTTTGCCCTGAAGATGATGGAGACCTGCTACGTGATCGCCGAGCGCTTCTCGAGCGCCGATCTTCTGCATGGCCCGATCGCCATGGTAGACCCGCACTTTCCTGCTTTTGTGTTCGCCCCGTCCGGAGTGACCTGGAACCCGATCTCAGAATTGCTGGCTCGCGTGGATGCTACAACTCATGAGACGCTCCTCGTGACGGACAAGAGCAATAAGGCAGCCTTCGAATCCAAACGAAGGGCCTTCCGGATTCCAGTCGCCATCCCCGAACTCTTCACACCCATCCCGTACATCATTCCGGGGCAGTTGTTCGCTGGTTATCTTGCCACCGAGAAGGGTCTCAATCCAGACCAGCCACGCTCATTAACCAAAGTCACACAGAACCTCTAGCTCATTCGTCCAGCCCAGCGAAGGAATCGCCACATCTCAAAGCGGTGCTGCCACAGGAAGGCCCAGAACTCGCGGAAGCCGATCGCCTCTGCGTGAGTACCCCAGTAAGTTTCCATGCGCCAGCGCAGGTAGGGACTCGCCCAGGGGCGCAGACGATAGCCGCGAGAAGACTTCCAAAGGAATGCAAGCATTTCCGCTAGGGCACCAGACTATTCGGCTTGACACCGGCCTTGGGGGCACCGGCGTAATAACCAGACCGCGTACGCACCATCGGACGGTTGGGGCCGTTAGCAACCACACGGATGCTTCGGAAAGTACCGTCGAGCTCCTGAACTATCGGTGTGTAGCCAATCACGTACTGATTGCGGATATCTTTGGCGACTTCAAGCGCGAGGGCGTCGACCTCTTCCAGAGTTTTCGGAAAGAAGCAGAGCCCGCCAGTAGCTTTGGCAATCGTTTCGAGCGCGCGTTTGGCCTTCTTCGATTCCCTCGGAATCTCATCATTGAGCAGCGCGATCGAATAGATCACCGCGTCTGTGGTGTGCGATTGAGAAATTAGCTTCTCGAGCGAAGTCTTGCTCGCAGTGTCAGCGCCATCGGTAATCAGCATCAATACCTTTTTGTCGCGCTTGGCCTTGGCCTTCAGATGGTCAATCGACATGCTGATCGCGTCATACATCGCAGTGCCGCCACGAGCATCGATTCGCGTTAAGCCCTCTTCCATCTTTTTGATGTCGCCAGTGAAATCAACATCTAGAAAGGCATCGTCATTAAAGTTAACGACGAAAACCTCATCCAGACGGTTGGAAGCTTTTACCATCGCCAGTGAGGCCGACTCTGCTTTGTTGCGGCGCAATCGCATGCTGCCGCTGTTATCGACAATCACACCAAGCGAAATGGGCACGTCTTCCCGCCGGAAGATCTTGAGCGGCTGCTCCACATTGTTTTCGTAAACTTTGAAGGCTGCTCGTGGCAAGTCCGTAATGATATTGCCCTTGCTATCGACAACAGTTGCATTGAGAACAACCAGACGCGTATCGCTGCGAAAGACTGGGTCTTCCTGGGCAAAGAGCACAGGCGCAGCGAAGGCTGCCGTCAAAAAAGAGCGACGGCTATTGAACGGGGGCATAATATCCTTGCCGCCAGGACGGTCGCAAAGCAGGGAGACCTCTTGGCTGAACTAGCTTGACTTGAACTTTACGGTATTTTCCGTCTCTGTCCTGATTCTTGGGTGAATATCCAATCAGGTATTGGTTTCGTAGTTCAATTCCAATTTTAGCGGCAACGTCGGGCAATTCGTTCACGTTTTCGATGGAGAAGTGTTTACCACCGGTTTGCTCGGCGAGATCGTTCAGCAGGCCGGGGCCGGATAGTTCTTCTGCCGTTCTGCCCCGCGCACCGACGGATTCAAAAATGCCAATGGCATAAAGCTGCACGTCAGCTTCGCGTACAAGGTTCTTGATTTCACTCTCGGTATAGCGACTGGAGTTGTCGCCACCATCGGAAATTACAAGGACAGCCTTGCGAGGATTCTTGGCCTTCTTCATCTGGTTCATCGCCAGATAAATGCCATCCAGCAGCGCAGTTCGCCCCTTGGCCTGAGTAAAAGTAAGCCGGTTCTGGATCTCTTCAGTGTTGCTGGTGAACGGAACGATCATCTCAGGACGGTCGTTAAACTGGATCAGATAGAACTCGTCATCCGGGTTCGCTGTCTTGAAGAACTGTGCGGCGGCCTGGCGGCTCTTCTGGAGTTTTGAGCCCATACTGTTACTGGTATCGAAGACCAAACCCACAGAAAGTGGGGC
>JALHNH010000048.1 GCA_022843625.1 Bryobacter sp.
GAGTGGGCGGCGGAGAATTCGCCGGGGAGTTTGCCCTTCTTGCCCCACTGGCTGACGAAGTTGCCTTGGGGATCGAAGTGGATGATGCGGGCGTTGCCGGCGTCGGCTACGTAGTAGTGGCCTTTGGAATCCCAGAGGATGTCGTCGGGGGAGCGGAAGTGCTTTTCGTCGTTGCCGGGAACGTTGACTTCGCCGATGGTGCGGAGGAGCTCGCCGTCGGGGGTGAAGACGCGGAGGACGTGGTTGCCGTTGTCGGTGGTCCAGATCTTGCCGTCGGGAGCGACCTTGATGACGTGGGCGACTTTGAACATGCCGGCGCCCCAGCTCTTGATGTACTTGCCTTTGCTGTCGAACTTGGCGACGGGGACTTCGCCGCGGTGGAGGATGTAGATGTTGCCCTTTTTATCGGTGTCGATTCCGGACATGACGCCGGGCTTGGCAGGGGCGAGATCGAGGAAGCCGGCGCTTTCGAATGTGCTGGCGGCGTATAGGGTTGAAGTGAGGAGAAGTAGGGCTAGTTTCATTAGAGTTTTTGGTGGATCACGAGGCGGTCCCATTTGCGGCCGCCGAGGGATACGGGTTGGTATTTTTCTACTGGAATGTCGAGGGCTTCACCGAAAACTTTGGCGGCGAAGCGGGTGTCGTTGTGTACGAGTTTAGCGCCTGGGTTGAGGCTGCGTGTTAGGCCGGTGAGGGCACAGAGGAGTTCGGCTTCGTTTAGATAGACGAAAAGGTTGGTGGCGACGATGAGGTCGTATTTGGCGGGGAGGATCTGGGTGGTGAGGTCGTGGGGGGTGGCGTGGAGGTGGGCGATGACCTCGGGGCGGATGTCGATGGCGTCGACCTGTGTGTAGAGAGATTTCAGATGGTCGAGCTGGTGGCTTTTGAGGGGGATGTCGTCGGTGAATTTTTCGCGACGGGTGAGGTCGAGGCCGGGGCCGGCGAGGAGAACTCGTTTGGCGGGGAGGTTGAGGGTGGAGAGAGCAGTGAGGCTTTCTGGTGAGGTGTCGGAGCTTAGGCCTCTTTCCTGGTAGAGGGGCTCGAGAGGGGCTTGGTTGAGCTCTTTGGCTTCGAGGAAGCGGAGGGTGTGAGCGTAGCAGCGATCGAGGGGCCAGTTGAGGTTGTCGTAGAGATTGCGGATGAGCTTGTGGCGGGGGTCTTTGGGGGTGGCAGCGAGGAAGTCGCTGGAGCGCGTAGAGGGGCAGGGGAGTTTCTGGTGGGCGGCCTGGGTGGGGTCGATTGCGGGTTCGCTCGAGAAGGACTTCGATTGGAGGAGGTAGTAGGCGATGTGCTCGGCGGAGCCCTGGGCGATGCGGAGTTGCTGGCGCTTGCGTTGGGCGTCGAACCAGGCACCGTTGATGCCTAGCGGGGTAGCGAGGGATTGCGGGAGGAGGTCGACCGTGAGATCGCTATTGGCGGCGAGGCAGAGAGAAGCGATGAGGGAGCGACGGGTCATTAGCGGGGTGAAATCTGAAACAATTTTTATCATTTGTGAGGGTGGGAGTCAATGGTGGGAAGGGTGGCGTAAGGTTGTGGGGAATGCGACTGCGGACTGGAGTGGGGTGTTTATGACGGTGGTGGTGACGGGGTTTGTGTGGCTGACAAAGCGGTTTATCGAGTTGAAGGCTGTGGAGCACCGCAATGCAGTTGCGGGATCATGAGGGGGATATGTGAAGGATTCGCGACATGATGGTTAGATTGCATTGATTGTTCTAAGCCCAAATCGACTGGATACGGATCTTGAGCTGGCTAAAGCTGTGCTTCAACGGGACCGGAAGGCCTCGGCGGAGTTTGTTTTGCTGTATTCAGATCCTGTGTATCGCTATGTCCGCTTTCGGCTACAGCCGAGGGTGGAGGCCGTCGATGACCTGGTGCAGGAAGTATTTTTGACTGCCTGGAAATCGCTTGGCCGTTATGAGGGTGGAGCGCCGCTGAAACAGTGGATTCTTGGGATTGCTCGACATAAGGTGCAAGATCATTACCGGCAGGTACTGAAGAGTGTTCCCTTCCCTGAGGATGCAGATCAGGTGGCGGATTCGAGCGACGGGCTTGAGATTCAGATTGGAACGGCGCAGGCACAGGCCCGGATTTCTTCGATACTTGCCACGCTGCCTGAGGATTACCGGACGGTTTTGTTGTGGAGGTATTGGGAAAAGAAGAGCGCCGAGGAGATAGGTGCCGAGATTGGGCGGACACCGAAGGCGGTGGAGCGGTTACTGGCGAGGGCCAGACAGCAGTTTAAAGAAGCATGGCAAGGAAAGGAGGAGGTCAAGTGAATTCAGAAAATTGGATGGAGCAAATCGCAGAGCTTTGTGACGAAGAAGAGTTGCTGGCTCCTTCCTGCCTTAAGTCGAAGCTGTATTCGCGGTTGATTGAGGCGCAGCAGCTTGAGGGGCCACTCAAGAGCTTGAAGGAGACAGCGGGCTTGTGTGTGTTTGAAAAGCTGATTGAAATTTTGCCGGCGGAGAAGAACCTACAGAGCTTTCAGTATTGCCAGGTTTGCCATGCGCGGGTGGCTGGGGAGCGAATTGAGAATGCCCCGATTTACTGGGCAAATTGCCCTTATTGCGAATTCCAGCCGCGCTAGAATTCGCGGACGAATCCGAAGTTGTTGATGAAGTTCAGGAAGAGGGCTTTGCCTTGCGGGCGGAGCTGTGCGCTGAGGGGATTGGATGAGACCGTTTCCCAGAAGGTGTAGCGGAAGTGCCATTTGGGGCGGAGCTTGAGGTCGATGCCAACGGCGGTGCGCCAGTAGGGCTTGGTGGCGGAGAAAGAGTCTGGGGGAAGGGTGGGGCGGCCCTTAGAGATGAGAAGGGTTTGGGCGCGGCTGTTGAGGTGGATGAGGCCGGCGCCGCCGGCGACGTAAGGACGCCAGGTGCTCGAGCGGGGGCGGCCGTAGATCATTCCGTCAAAGCCGAAAGAATTTTGGGTGCTGCGGCGTTCCTGTTCAAAGGTATCGATGGCGTTGGTGCCGGTGAAGGTGACGGGGTTGCGATTCCAGCCGTAGGTAGCCTGAATGCTGAAGTAGTCGTTGAGGTGTCGGCCGGCGAAGAGTTGGAAGGCGGGGCCGTTTGAGGGCTTGTAGAGAGCGATCTCGGTACGGGTGGAATCAATGATGGTGCGGCCGTCGCCGGTGACGGTGGCTATGCCTGCTGTGCCGCCAGCAAACCATTGGGCCTGTGCAATTCCTTCGGTGAAAAACAAGAGCAAAAGAATGCGGGACATTTCTTTATTTTGAGGGGGATCGATTGAGAAGTCACGACAGAAAAGGAGGAAGCGCTTCCCGATTGAAAAGATTAAAGGACATGACATGAGAAACAACTTTGTAAGTACTCTTGCAGTACTCAGTCTGGGTGCGGCTTCATTGATGGCGCAGCAGCAGACTGTTCGTTTGATTCCACTTTCCGGTGTAACGATTTTGTCCGAGCCGGGGACGTATATGCTGACCTATGGCTTGACCGTAAGCTCCTCAAATGGAGCAGGAATTCAGATTTCGGGCAACAACATTGTGCTCGATTTAAACGGGCAGACGATAACCGGAGCCGGTAATGGTACCGGAGCTGGCGTGCGTGTGATCGGTGCGCGCAATGTTGTAGTGAAGAACGGGATTGTGGAAGGTGCATTGATGGGTGTTGTGACCATGATGTCCAGCAATGTACGGGTGGAAAACATGATGATCCGGGGGATGGCTGGCGCGCCGCCCGAGGCGGGAATCATGATGGTGCAGACGTGGAATTCCGTGATTGTAAATAACCAGATTGCCAATACGGCGCTGGGGATCTTTGTTCGCGGTGGAAACTCGTTCGGGAACCGGATTGAGAACAATACGCTAACGACTTCCAGCTTGAGTGCGCCTCTAGGGATCTGCTACAACCCTTCGGATACAGATCCTGCCGGGCCCAAGGGCGATTTGATCCGAGGCAACCTGATTCGCGGATACCGTCAGGCAATTGCGTTTTCATCCAGCTCTGACTTCAGCGTGGTTGAGGGGAACACCTTTATTTTCAGGACGAGCGCTTCGAGCAATCCGAGCGAGACGAATGTGTTCAAGAACAATACCGACGTGAGGATCGCGAACTAGGCATTCGGGTGTGGGAGGGTAACTTTTTCACGGGAATCAAAGTCCTGCTATTTTAGGGCATTCCCTCCCACATCTACATGCGTAACCGGATTTATCTCTCGACTGGCTTGTTGGCCACAAGTATTTTGTTTTTGATCTCCTGCAATCAACCGACTGCCGCTGTACCCGGCAAGGGTGGCAAGAAGGGTGGCGGCGACGCGCCGGTGGTTGCGGTTAAGGCCACAACAAAGGACGTTCCGCTAGATTTGGACGTAATTGGCAATGTGGAAGCGAGTTCCACGGTGAGCATCAAGCCTCAGGTGAGTGGTGAACTGAAGGCCGCTTTTTTTAAAGAAGGCGACTTTGTAAAAGCCGGGGACAAGCTTTTCGAAATTGACAAGCGGACGCTGACGGCGCAGATCGACCAAGCGAATGCGAATCTGGCGCGGAGTGAGGCGCAGTTGCGGATGGCGACGGCCAATCTGGCCAAGGATATGGCGCAGGCGGATTATCTGCGGTCTGTGTCGGCTCGCAACGAGATGCTGATGAAGGAAGGGATTGCTTCGAAGGAGCAGGGGGCTCAGTCTGCGGCACAGGCGCTGGCACAGAAGGAATTGACGGATGCGGACCGGGCGGCTATTGAGAGCTCGCGGGCCGATATCGCGGCCAATAAAGCCACAATTGAAAATTTGAAGGTGCAGTTGGGCTTCACGACGATTATGGCGCCAATCACGGGCCGGACCGGAAGCTTGCTGGTGAAGCCGGGCAATATTGTTTCAGCCAACACGAGTGAGTTGATCATGATCAGCCAGATCCAGCCGGTGAATGTAACTTTTGCAGTGCCGGAATCGCAGTTTCAGAAGATCGCGAGCCGGTTTGGGAAGGAGCGGATTCCGGTTTTTGCTACGCAGCAGGATTCGACTGAGCCGCCGAGTGTTGGGAATTTGATTTTTATCGAGAGTGCGGTAGATGCTACGACGGGTACTTTGCGGTTGCGGGCGAGCTTTCCGAATGCGGAACGGAAGATGTGGCCTGGGCAATTTGTGCGCGTGCGGATGAGGCTGGGGACGGTGGAGGGTGCCGTGGTGGTGCCGAATCAGGCAGTGCAGACGGGACAGGATGGGTCGTTTGTCTATGTGGTGAAGGCGGACCGGGGCGTTGAGAACCGGCCGGTAACGCTGGGGGTTCGCAACGGGAATGAGTTGGTGATCGCGAAGGGTCTGGCAGAAGGCGAGACGGTGGTGACTGAAGGCCAGTTGAGGATTGCACCTGGGGTAAAGGTGAATGTGCGTGCACCGGGTGGTGGCGGGCGCAAGGGTGAAGGCAAGGGTGGCGGCGAAGGCAGTCCCAAGAAGAAGGAGTAACCGGAAATGAACTTCTCCGCGATTTTTATCAAGCGGCCGGTGGCCACGATTCTGTTGATGCTGGGAATCAGCATGTTTGGTGTGTTGAGCTATACGGTTTTGCCGGTGAGCGATCTCCCGAATGTGGACTTTCCGACTTTGAGCGTGTCGGCCGGGTTACCTGGTGCGGACCCGACGACGATGGCGTCGGCTGTGGCTACGCCGCTCGAGCGGCAGTTTAGCGGTATCGCGGGGATCGATTCGATGACGAGTTCGAACTCGATGGGTTCGACCAACGTGACGATGCAGTTTGATGTGTCGCGCGAGATTGATGGTGCGGCTGTGGACGTGCAGACGGCGATCAGTGCAGCTATGCCTCTGCTGCCGCCGGGCATGCCCTCGTTGCCTTCTTTCCGTAAACAGAATCCCTCGGATAGCCCGATTATGTTTTTGGCGCTCACAACGACATCAATGCCGAAGTGGAAGCTCGATGAATTTGCGCAGGTGGTTGTGGGGCAGCGGATTTCGTCGGTGAATGGTGTGGCGAGCGTGAACCTGATGGGATCGCAGAAGTATGCGGTGCGCATTCAGGTGGACCCGGAGAAACTGGCATCACGCGGCATCGGGATCAATGAAGTAAGCGATGCGATCCGGAACTGGAACGCGAATGTGCCGACGGGAACGATGTGGGGACCTACGCAGGCTTATTCCATTCAAACCAATGGGCAGCTTCCGACGGCTGAGGATTACGCAAAGCTGATTGTGACTTACCGGAATAATGCACCGGTGCGGCTGGCGGATCTGGGAGTGGTTCGCGATGGGAGCGAAGATGAGCGGACGATGGCATGGAACTGGAGCAAGGCGACGAAGAAGTTTGAGCAAGGCGTGAATCTGATGGTGATGCGCCAGCCGGGCAGCAACATCATCGAAGTAAACGATGCCGTGAAGAAGCTGTTGCCGTCCATTCAGAAGCAGTTGCCGCCGACGGTGGATCTGAAGATTCGAAGCGACCGGTCAAAGAATATTCGAGAGGCATTTGCCGATATCCAGATGACGTTGCTGTTGTCGCTTGGGCTGGTGATCATGGTGATCTTCCTGTTTCTGCGCAAGGCGACGGCAACGATTATCCCGACAGTTGCATTGCCAGTGTCGCTGGTGGGGACCTTCGCTGTTATGTACCTGCTGGGTTATTCGATGAACAACCTATCGATGATGGCGATCATCCTGAGCGTTGGCTTTGTGGTGGACGATGCCATCGTCATGCTTGAGAACATTGTTAGGCACATCGAGAATGGAATGACGCCGATGGAGGCGGCCTATCGGGGGTCGAAGGAAATCTGGTTCACGATTGTTTCGATGACGATATCGCTGGCGGCTGTGTTTATCCCGATCCTGTTTATGGGCGGTGTGCTGGGGCGGTTGTTCCACGAGTTTGCAGTGACCATTACAACTGCGGTGTTGATCTCCGGGTTTGTTTCGATCTCTCTGACACCCATGCTGGCAAGCCGGCTTTTGAAACCACATTCGACCGAGAAGCCGGGCTTAGTTTCTCGCATCATTGAGGCACCGCTGGTGTTTGCCACGCGGATGTATGAAGGCAGCCTGCGTTGGGTGGTAAAGCATCACTTTGTGATGGTGATCGTTTTTGTAGCCATGTTTGCCTCGACAATCTGGCTGTTTGAACGTGTGCCCAAAGGCTTTATCCCGGATGTGGATACCGACCAGATTTATGTGAATACGGAGATGGCGCAGGGTACGAGTTATCTTGCGATGCGCGGCTATCAGGAGCGGATCAACCAGATTCTGACTACCGATCCGGACGTTGAGAGTTTTATGTCGAGTGTCGGTGGGGGCATGATGGGTGGTGGCGGTGGTGGTGGAAACACTGGGCGGCTTTTTGTTGCGCTGAAGCCGCTGAAGGAGCGGAAGTCATCCGCTGCCGAGATTGCGAACCGGTTGCGACCGAAGCTTGGGGCGATCCCTGGCGTGCGGGCGGTGCCGACGCTGCCTCCTGCGCTTCGCATTGGTGGGCGGGGATCCAGTTCCAGCTACCAGGTAACTTTACAAGCGCCCGACACCATTCAATTGTACCGGGAAGGTCAGCGATTCGAACGCGAAGTTGCGAAATTGCCTAGCGTACTCGACATCAACAGCGACATCCAGATGCGCAGCCCGAGGGTAAGAATCGACATTGATCGCGACAAGGCGGCTACCTATAACCTCGATGTACGGATGATTGAGCAGGCCATCTACAACGGTTATGGCAACAACTTTGCAAGCACGATCTATGCGCCGAATAATCAGTACCGGGTAATGCTGGAGGTAACTCCTCGCTATCAGGCCTTCTCGGACATGCTGGCGAAGCTGTATTTGAAGTCTGGAGATGGCAGGCTGATTCCACTGGATGCAGTGACCAAGAGATCGGAAGATGTTGGCCCGCAGACGATCAATCACTCGGGGCAGTTGCCGAGCGTGACTGTGTCTTTTAACTTGAAGCCCGGGATTGCTCTGGGTGAGGCGGTGGAGGAAATCAAAGAGATGGCACGGGAAAAGCTGCCTTCAAATATCAACCTGAACTTTGCGGGGACGGCGAAGGTGTTTCAAGATTCGCTGGCAAACATGACAATGCTGCTGATTGTGGCAATTCTGGTTGTGTATATCGTACTGGGGGTGCTGTATGAGAGTTTCATACATCCACTGACGATTCTTTCGGGGTTGCCTTCTGCTGCGTTTGGAGCGCTGCTGACACTGACTATCATGAACGTGGAATTGAATCTTTATGCCTTTGTGGGCCTGATTCTGTTGATTGGACTGGTGAAGAAAAATGCGATCATGCAGATCGATTTTGCACTGCAGGCACAGCGCAATCATGGGGTTGGGGCGGCGGAGGCGATCTTTGAAGGTTGCGTGACGCGGTTTCGCCCGATCATGATGACAACGGCTGCGGCATTGCTTGGGGCAGTGCCGATTGCGATTGGTTATGGCGCGGGTGGAGATTCCCGCAAGCCGCTGGGGTTGGTGGTAGTGGGTGGGTTGCTGTTTTCACAGGCGATCACGCTGTATCTGACTCCGGTGGTGTATGTGTATCTCGATAAATTACAGGGACTGTGGACGAGCCGGAAGAAGGTTACGATTGCACAGCCCACACTTGGTGAAGCTCATTCATGAATGTAAGCGGTATTTTTATTCAGCGTCCGATTGCGACGACGCTTTTGATGGTGGCGATTGGCCTGTTTGGTGTGATTGCTTATCGCAATTTGCCTGTTAGCGATTTGCCAAACGTAGATTTGCCGACGCTGCTGGTGACGGCGCAGTTGCCTGGGGCGAGCCCGGAGACGATGGCTTCTGCAGTGGCGACGCCGCTGGAAGCTCAGTTTTCGACCATTGCTGGCCTTGCTTCGATGACCAGCATCAACACGCTGGGGTCAACGCAGATCACGCTTGAGTTTGACCTGGCGCGGAGCCTAGATGGGGCGGCAGTGGACGTGCAGGCGGCGATTACGCAATCCTCACGCATGATGCCACCGGGGATGCCGACGCCGCCGACTTTTGCCAAGGTGAACCCGGCCGATCAGCCGATTTTGTACCTGGCGCTGTCGTCGACATCGATGCCGCTTTATGGGTTGAATGAGTTTGCCGAGACGCGTGTAGCGCAGCGGATTTCGCAGGTGACGGGTGTAGCGCAGGTTTCAATTCTAGGGTCGCAGCGCTATGCGGTGCATGTACAGATGGACCCTTATGCTATGGCCTCGCGCCAGATCGGGATCAACGAAGTTGAGACTGCGCTGAGGAACTGGAATTCGAATCAGCCGACGGGCACGATTAATGGGCCACAGCGGGCATTTACTTTGCAGTCGAGCGGACAGTTGATGAATGCGGCGGCGTTCAAGTCTGTGATTGTGAATTACCGGGGCGGGTCGCCGGTGCGGCTTGAGGAGTTGGGCCGGATTGTGGACGGAGTGGAAGACGATAAGACGGCTTCGTGGTTTTGCGATGAGGCCGGATGCAGGAGGTCGATTGTGCTGGGGATCCAGCGGCAACCGGGAACCAATACGATCGCTGTTACGGACGGTATCAAGAAATTGATGCCGCAGTTCAAGAACGATCTGCCGCCTTCGGTTGAGATGAAGGTGTTCTATGACCGGTCGGATACGATTCGCGAGAGCTACAAAGATGTGCAGTTCACGATGCTGCTGACGCTGATTTTGATTGTTGGTGTGATCTACATCTTCCTACGTAATTTCTCTGCTACGGTGATTCCGTCACTCGCCCTGCCCTTCTCTATTGTGGGTACGTTTGCGGTGATGTATCTGTGTGGGTACTCGCTGGACAACCTGTCGATGATGGCTTTGATTCTCGCGATTGGCTTTGTTGTGGACGATGCGATCGTGATGCTGGAGAACATCGTGCGTCATATGGAAATGGGTAAGCCTCCGATGCAGGCGGCGCTTGAAGGAGCGAGCGAGATCAGTTTCACGATTGTGTCGATGACGATTTCGCTGGCAGCAGTATTCATTCCGATTCTGTTTATGGGCGGAGTGCTGGGGCGGTTGTTCCAGGAATTTGCAGTGACAATTTGTGTGGCCATTTTGATTTCTGGTGTTGTATCGGTGACGCTGACACCAATGCTGTCGAGCCGCTTCTTGAAGGCGCATCACGGGAACGAGTCGAAGTTTTATCAGGTGACCGAGCGCTGGTTTGAGGCCTGGCTGCATAGCTATGACGTGAGCCTGAAGTGGGTGATGCGGCACCGTGTAGCAACGATGGTGTTCTCGCTGGGGATTCTTGTTGCTACGGGCTGGTTGTTTCTCGAGGTTCCGAAGGGATTCATTCCTGATCAGGATACGGATCAATTGACGGTGATCACCGAGGCGCAGGAAGGCACTTCGTTTACTCAGATGGTGGAGCTTCAGAGCCAGATTGCTGAGTATTTGAGGCAGGACCCGGCGATTGATTCTCTGGTGTCGAACGTAGGTGGGTCTGCAGCGGCAACGCTAGGTGGAAATAACTACGGCCAGATCGTGGTGCACTTGAAGCCGCGGCATGAGCGGACGGAATTGGTGGACAAGATTATTGAGCGGATTCGCCCGCATCTTTCCCAGTATCCGGGAATGAAGGTGTATCCGCAGAATCCTCCAGTGGTGCGGATCGGTGGGCTGGTGTCGAAGAGCCAGTATCAGTACACGCTGTATTCGCCGGACAAGAATGCGCTGTATGAGACAGCGGCAGAGTTGACGGAGGAATTGAAGAAGCTGGATACACTTTCGGATGTGACGAATGATTTGATGATCAAGTCGCCGCAGGTCAAGATTGAAGTGAACCGCGACAAAGCGGCCAGCATGCAGGTGAATGTGACGCAAATCGAGAATGCGCTGTTTGATGCCTATGGACCGCGATGGGCTTCGACGATCTATTCGCCCGTGAATGAGTATAAGGTGTTGCTGGAGTTGATGCCGGAGTATCAATCTGACCCGAAGTTGCTCTCGATGCTGTATTTCAAGGCTGGGAACAGCAGTCTGATTCCGCTGGATTCGCTGGCGAAGGTTGAGCTGGATAGCGGACCGCTGGCTATTAGTCACTATGGGCAGTTGACGGCAGTGACGGTATCGTTTGGAGTGAAGCCGGGTGCTTCGCTTGGGACGGCGCTTGATGGTGTTGCGAAGGCGGCCAAGGATGTTTTGCCGGAGACGGTGAGTGCGAGTTTTCAGGGATCGGCTCAGGCGTTTTATGGTTCGCTGGGGAATCTGTGGATCCTGATGGGTGTGGCAATTGCGGTTGTTTATATCGTGCTGGGGATCCTGTATGAGAGCTTCATTCACCCGATCACGATTTTGTCGGGGTTGCCTAGCGCGGGCTTTGGAGCGCTGCTGACGCTGTATTTGTTCAAGATGGATTTGAGCATTTATGCGTTTGTGGGTTTGATCATGTTGATCGGTATTGTGAAGAAGAACGCGATCATGCAGATTGACTTTGCGCTGGAGGCGGAGCGGGAGGGTATGTCGCCGGAAGAGGCGATTTATCAGGGTTGTCTGGTAAGGTTTCGGCCGATCATGATGACGACGATGTGTGCGTTGCTGGGTGCTGTGCCGATTGCGGTTGGGTATGGAGCAGGTGGCGAGGCACGGCAGCCGCTGGGTCTGGTGGTTGTGGGTGGGTTGTTGTTCTCGCAGCTTGTGACGCTTTATCTGACGCCGGTGGTTTATACGTATCTGGCTAAGCTTGGGGCTAAGAAGAAAAAGGTTGCGGCGTTGGAGCCGGTGACGGCGTAGAACATTCTCCCCTTTGCAATATCAACGAATTAGGGCAATATTAGGGTATGGCAATAGTTCCAGCAGGGTTGGTCCATCAAGGCCAGCTTAATTCTGAAATCGATGGGGCGGTCCAGAAATTTGGACCGGATGTTGCGCATGTTTTTTATAGCTTGGGCGAGGACTCTACGGGAGAAGCCGCAATCTTCTTTCGCATCGTATTAACAGACTCGGCTGCGAAAGAAGAGAACCTTACTAGTGTCACCAGTCGCATAGCCAGGCTAGTCTTCGATGAAGTGCGCCCTCTCGAAAACTGGGGATTGTATCCTTATTTTTACTACCGAAGCCAATCCGAATGGCAGAACCGATACGACCCTGAATGGTCGATCTAGATGGCCTTCCATGATGATTTGCTGGCACAGGCTTTGCAACTTGTACACTCAACCCCACCGACACAAGCAAGCTTGAGAAGGGCTGTGTCTTCGGCCTACTACGCTGTTTTCCATCTGCTAATTGACGCGGCCGTTGCAAATTGGAGCAACCCGGCTGCGCGTGCCGCCCTGGCGCGTGCTTTCGATCACGGAAACATGAAATCGGCTTCCATGCGTGTCTCAAACCGTAAGCTATTTCCCTTCGCGAGCGAAGATCCGGATTTTGTTAAGGGATTGAGGCTCGTCGCGGACACATTTGTTCAACTTCAGAACCATCGGCATTTTGCGGATTATAACCTCACGAGAGACCTCGAAGTCACCCATGCAGTCAACTACGTAAGGTCCGCTGAACAAGTTTTTGCCACATGGCCCAAACTTCGGGCAAGCCAAATCTCGCAGGATTATCTCGTCTCGCTTATGGTGAAGCCGCGCTGAGGCTAGCGGAGGAAGAGCTGGACTCCGGGTTGGCTTTCGGCTTCTCCGATTCGGAGCTTTACTGTTGCGGTGCCGGTGGGTAGGTTGGTGGGGATTCTTGCGTTGATTTGCATCAGGCCGGCTGCGCCGGGGGAGGTTGCGACGAAGAGGAGTTCTGCTCTTTGGCCACCGATCTCGAGTGCTACCTGAGTTGGATTGCTTCCCTGCCCTGTGGCGTAGAAGACGATGATTGATCCCGGGGCGGCTGGGCTGGTTGCGGAGTTGAGCGTGTTGTCTTCGTTGACTCCCGTGGGGAAGAGGCCTGGGTGGGAAGCGACTATCGGTACCTTGAGTTCATTGCTCGATTCGCCCTCTCTCGTCACTTTGATGGTGGCTTCTCCTGTTGCGGGGAGATCGGTCGGGACTTGCAGGTTGATCTGATTCGACTGCGAGAATAAGGCAGGGACTGGTGTTCCGTTCAGGGTGATCTGCGGGTCGGGGCTTAAGCTGTCTCCGAAGAGGGAAATGTACTCGCCTGCGGCTAGTGCGCCGCCGATTCCGCTGAAGGCGTTGGTGATGCCGCCCGTTGCCAGGCGTGGGAGGTTGGTGAGGCCGCTGCGGAGTTGCCAGAGTTCGCTGGTGTTGCCCGAGTTGGTGCTGCCTCCGAAGAAGTATGTTGCGCCACGTTCTGCGGCGTAGGCACCCTGGTGGCGGAGGCGGGCGCTGGGGCCGCTGGTGTTGAGCTGGTTCCAGGTGCGGGTTTGTGGGTTGAAGGTCCAGGTATCGGAGAGGGTGCCTCGGCCGGAGCCGCCGAAGAGGATCAATTGCATGCGACGGGTGTCGAACGAGATGCCGTAGTGCTGGCGGGCTGCGGGCTGGACGCCGCCGGTGATTTCTGTCCAGCGGTTGATGCGGAGGTCAAAGGCCCAGAGATCGCCCAAGGGGCAGGGGCCGGCACCGCTGGCGCAGCCGCCGTAGAGGTACATCTGACGGGATTGCGGATCGAGGACGGCGTGGTGGAGGCAACGGCGGAGGGGACGGTTGGCGGAGGGGGAGATGTTGCTCCACTGGTTGGTGTTCAGATCGAAGGCCCAGGTGTCGTCGAAGCGGCCTGAATCGGTGAAGCCGTGGGAGATGATCATGCGGTTGGTTTCTTCGTCGAGCACTGCGGAGTGGCCGTAGCGGTTGCTGGGGCCAGCGCCGTCGATGGCTAGGCGGGACCAGTTGTTGGCGGCGATGTCGTAGGCCCAGACGTCGCTGAAGAAGCCACGGGCCTGGCCTGCGAAGAGGATGAGGCGCCGGCGTTTGTTATCGGTGAGAAGAGTGTGGCCGAGGCGGGATGGGGGGAGGGTGCCGGTGGGTTTGAGCTTGGTCCAGGTCTGGTTGGAAAGAGAGTAGGCCCAGAGGTCGTTTAGAGTGTCGCTGGCCTGGCCGCCGAAAAGGAAGATGTTGGCTGAGTCGCGATCGTAGCTGATGGTGCCGTCGATACGGGCTGGAGGGGCTTGTCCGTTGACAGGGAGTTGTTCGTAGCGCCAGTCCTGAGCGGCGAGGGTGAGAGTGAAGAGGAGAATGCCAGCGATGTACTTCATGGCTGGCATTTGCGATGTTGGGAATAAATGGTTACGGTGAGGACGCAGAAAAGCGCAAAGGCCTTCAAGCCGGAGCTTGAAGGCCTTTTGGTTCGATCTTTAGGAGGGATTGAAGTTAACCGCGCTTGCGGCGGAAGAAGATTGCAGCAGCACCAGTCAGGAACAGCGCAACCGAACTGGGTTCTGGAACACGGGGAGTTTCGGCGGCAGCTTCCACATTCAGGACGTCAAATGCCCAATTTCCAGTGCGTGCTGAGCCCCCAACATCACAGAACTGAGAAGCGGTACAGCCACCAGATCCCGCCGTGAAGTTGCCGTCGCCATCTCTTCCAAAGCCATTAGAAATGTTTGGCCCGATTGCAAAATTATTGTATTGCATTACGGACACTGTGTAGGTCCCCGCAACCAACGCAGAGGTCAAAAATGTGTCAAATCTTGCGCCCGTTACCGAATCAGGATCGACGTTTACTCCACCATCATCATTCTGATCGATAAGAGCACCGGACGAGTCAAACAAGGCCAGGATCGTATCGAAGCCCCCTCGAGCGATTGTTGCTCCCGCTGCATTTACTCCGCCAGCATACGACCAGGAACGAAGGGTGACAGTTGAGGGAGCACCCACGTTAAAAGTAATAAGCTGCACGTTATCGTCCTGCGTGAATGACCCGGTAAAAGAGAAGTTTGCCGCCCAAGTGCTGAGCGAAAACAAAGTACCTAAAACCAAGGTTTTAGTAAGAGAATGAAACTTCATAAGTGATGTTCCTCGTGAGAATTTAGAAATGTGGACGAATTCCAAAATTATCAGGAGACAATGCAATTCGAAAGGTATGAATGGGCTAATCCGTACCAGATAGCACTTATTAAAATACTAGTACTTTGGTTAGGTTTTTTTGATTGAAAGCGCAAGCGGCTGAAGAGTGGCGCGAGGCCTTTTCTGGATCGTGGCTGACTATTCAGGGACGGTTTGCATGAAGCTACGGGATCAAATTTATCTAATAAAGAGGGGCGCGAGGCCTTTCCAACTCATATGAAGGCCGAGGTAGCCGAAGACGATACTCATGGCTAGCTGAAGCTTGTGACCTGGAATGCGCGTTCCGAGCCAGGAGCCGATGATTGCTCCGGGGATTCCTCCGATGAGCATCTTCGTTACCAGAGCCTGATCGACATGGCCGAAGATGACGTGAATACCACTGCCGATGAAGCTGAGGGCCATGCCGAAGAGTAAGTCAGTGCCGACGATGGTGGCGGTTGGCAGGACGGTTTTGTACATCAGGAGGAGGCCGCCGAGGGCGCCTGCTCCGGCTGAGGAGAAGCCGACTTCGGCACCGATTGGCAGGGTAGCGAGGGGGATCAGCCAGCGCCGCTCGACGTTGGGACGCGGGGCTTGTTTGGTGCGGAATAGGCGGAGGAAGGCGAGGCCGGCGATGGTGGCACCGACCAGGGGCAGGAGGATGGGTTCGATTTGCTTTTTGCTGAGATGGAGGAGGATCCAGGAGCCGAGGAGGACGCCTGGGAGCCCGCCGGCGAGCATGAGGCCGAGGATCTTCCAGTCGACACTCTTGCGAAAGATGTAGAGGGGCGAGGCGAAGACCTTTGTGACGAAAACGAAGGCTAGCGAGGTGCCGACGCTTTCTGAGGCGCTGCGGCCTAGCAGTAGCACCAAGAGCGGGACCGTGAGTGGGCCGCCGCCGGCACCGGTTAGGCCGACGATCATTGCTATGGCGAAGCCGAGTATTGATTCCATGAGCAGGTTAACTGGAGAAGGTGTGGATGCCGCACTCTAGTTTTTTGCCGCCCCAACGGCCGCTGCGGAGGTTGTCTTCGCTGGCGGGTTTGGCGGTGCAGGGTTCGCAGCCGATGCTGGTGAAGCCCTGATCGTAGAGCTCGAGGATGGGCAGGTTGTTCTCGCGGGCGTATTGCCAGACTTGCTTCCAGGTCCAGTGGGCGAGGGGGCTGACTTTGGCGATTTGTTTGCCGCTCTTGAGTTTGGTGGTTTCAAAGACTTCGAGCTTGGCTCGCGTTGGGGATTGTTCGCGGCGGAGGCCGGTGAACCAGACGTCGTAATTTTCGAGGCCGTCAAAAAGGGGCTCGACTTTGCGGAGCTGGCAGCATCTGGCGGGTTCGGTCTGGTTGAGGATGCCGAAGGCGGCTTCCTGATCGGCTACCGATTGGGTGGCCGCGAGGTTGTGGAGGTTGAGGTTCCAATCCTTTGTGAGCTGGTCGCGATAGGCGTAGGTCTCGGCGAAATGGTAGCCGGTTTCGAGGAAGAGGACCGGGATGTTCGGATCGCGCTGAAGAAGATAGTGGAGGAGCACTACGTCTTCAAGTTGGAAGCTGCAGGTGTAGCAGGCCTTGCCTGTGAGAGCCTGATCGATCGATTGGAGCACTTCGCTCATATACCTTCTCCTGAGATGAAATCGTTGCGCCGCATGAGGATGCCTGCGGCTTCTAGGAATTCGAGGGCGCCTTCTTCGGGGACCTCTAAGCCATGATTGGCGATGATGATTGCGCCGGAATCTTCCAGTTGTGAGGGGACTTCGCCTTGCCAGCGGAGGACTAGCGCGCCGTGTTCGAAGAGGATGCGCTCGAGCAGGTCTGGGTCTTTGCTGGTGACTACGGCTGGCATGTGGCCGTAGCGTTCTACGCGTTCACCGGCGGTGACGGGACCGAGATCGAAGGCAAGAGTGTTTGCGTTGCGAACTGTCTTTTGCGTGCCGCGGACGATCATGCCGGCGGCAATGGTGCGGTTGGTTCGTGGGTGCACCAGGATGAAGCTGCCGGTCTCGCGGCACTTGACGTAGGGATCGAAGGCGAGGGGTTGGGTGGTTTCGATTGAGACGCGGAGGAGGTCGTTGAGGGCGGCCGAGTTGGCTTTGAGATGGTTGCCGGTTTCGGGATCGAGGGCCCATTCGATGCGGTTGATCTTGGCGCTGAGTTCGCGGGTGGCGGACTTGAGGAGGTAGGGTGTGCCGGGTTCGAGGTGTTCTTCGGCCATCCAGACGAGGTCTGCTTCGAGGTGGCGGGAGAGTTCGGGGCGGGCGGTTTCTAGAGCGATTACGTCGCCCCGGCTGACGTCGACTTCTTCGTTGAGGACCAGTGTGATGCTTTGGCCTTCGCTGGCTTCTGCGAGGGGGCCGTTGAAGGTTGAGATCTCTTTGACAGTGGCGCGGCGGCCGCTGGGGAGGACTACGATGGCGTCGCCGGGTTTGACGGTGCCGCTGGCGATGCGGCCAGCGAAGCCTCTAAAACCGTCGCCGGGACGGACTACGTATTGGACGGGGAAACGGAAGTTGGCAGCGGCGGGGCTGATCTCTAGATTCTCGAGAAGATCGAGGAGGCTCGGGCCGTTGTACCAGGTGACGACGTCGCTGCGAGTGGCTACGTTGTCGCCGTCGAGGGCGCTTACGGGGAGGTAGTGGAGCTTTGCGCCGGGCCAGCGTTTGCTGTGCTCCTCCAGGGTGGTTTTGATGTTCGTGAAGACTTCTTCGCTCCATCCCATGGCGTCCATTTTGTTGATCGCGAAGATGAGGTGCTCGATGCCGAGCAGGTGCGAGATGGTGGCGTGGCGGAGGGTTTGGCGGCTGACGCCTTTGATTGCGTCGACTAGGATGATGGCGGCGTCTGATGTAGACGCGCCGGTGGCCATGTTGCGGGTGTACTGCTCGTGGCCGGGGGTGTCGGCGATGCGGAACTTGCGCGTGGGAGTGGCGAAGAAGCGGTAGGCGACGTCGATGGTGATGCCTTGCTCGCGTTCTGCGTTGAGACCGTCGGTGAGCAGGGAGAGGTCGATCTCGCGACCGCTGCGGTTGACCTTGGATTTTTTGACGGCTTCGATCTGGTCTTCGTAGGCACCTTTGGTGTCGAAGAGGAGACGGCCGATGAGAGTGCTTTTGCCGTCGTCAACGCTGCCGGCGGTAGAGAAGCGTAGGGTGGTTTGCATTTAGAAATAGCCCTCGCGCTTTTTGATTTCCATGGAGCCTTCCTGGTCGTGATCGATGACGCGGTTTTCGCGTTCGCTGCGGCGGAAGCTGAAGAGTTCGTCGATGATCTTGGGGATGGTGTCGGCGTCGGATTCGATGGCACCGGAGCAGGGCGTGCAGCCGAGGGAGCGCATACGGCAGGTGCGGATTTGCGGAGTCTCGCCGGGGAGGGGGCGGACGTTGGCCTTTACGGGGATTAGGGTGTTGCCTCTTACGTAGACTTCGCGCGGGGCGGCGTAGTAGAGGGGGACGATGGGGATGTGTTCGCGCTCAAGGTATTTCCAGATATCGAATTCGGTCCAGTTGGAGAGGGGGAAGACGCGCATGGATTCGCCGGGGTCGACTTTGGGGTTGTAGAGGTTCCAGAGTTCGGGGCGCTGGTCTTTGGGGTCCCATTGGCCGAACTGGTTGCGAAAGGAGAAGACTCGTTCTTTGGCGCGGGATTTTTCTTCGTCGCGGCGGGCTCCGCCGATGGCGGCGTCGGCCTGGAGTTTCTGGAGGCCTTCGACGAGGGCGCGGGTGCGGAGGAGGCTGCAGCACTTGGCGGTGCCGAGGGCGTAGGGGTTGGTGCCGGCGGCGACGGCTTCCTCGTTGACGTGGACGATGAGGTTGGCGTCGATTTCTTTGACGAACCAGTCTCGGAATTCGATGAGTTCGGGGTATTCGTAGGTGGTGTCGATGTGTACGAGGGGAAAGGGTATCTTGCCTGGAAAGAAGGCTTTACGGGCGAGATGGACCAAGACGGATGAGTCTTTTCCGACGGAATAAAGGATGACGGGTCGGGCGAAGCTTGCGGCTACTTCCCTTAAGATGTGGATCGACTCGGCTTCGAGGTGGTCCAAGTGGCCTGATAGCATAATCTATAGTTCTCTATAGACTATACTACGATTCTGGTGGGGATGGTTGGATTTGGGTCGGGGGATTTCGCTTAGGGCCTGATGGACCGAAAGAAAATCAAGAAGACGGCGAAGGCGATTGCCCCCAAGAGCCATTTGTTTGGGGCCAAAGGTGCGCTGACTGCAGAAGAAGAGCCGACGGCACCCTGAATGGAGCGGCGTACGAAACGGAACACTTTTGCGCGCAGCCACATTACAAAGAGCAATACCGACATTCCAAAGAGAATGGCGCGCCCGCCATCATTCTTTGGCTGCAAACGACTAGCGTCGGAGGTGTGGGCGAGCAGGTTCCAAGTGGTTCCGGGAATGACGGGGCCGAGCGCCCGGGTCACGATCGTCTCCACATGTTCGCGATCATCGGCGGGAGATTTGTATCGGATGGTGGTTCGATACATCTGGTAAACCTTTTTTCTGCCGGCCCGGGCACGCACGCTGGCGCAGTCGGCGGCGGAGGATTGTCCCTCGGATGTGAGAAAGCAAACTGGCTCGATTTGTTCGATGAGCCCCGGGGTGGATTTATAGAAGAGAAACTGGGGGATCTCAACCCAGAGGAAATAGCCACAGGCCGAGGTTACGAGGAGAGCAAGAATGGACCTTGAAACCAACTGGAAGATCAGCATTCTGGAAATATCGGCGGTGAGGGGATTTGACTGCAGGGGCCGAGGCCAGTAGGCGGCCGGATGTTGGAGCTGGTTCTTCGCAAGGGATTCAGTTTATTGGGTGGCAGTAGGTACTCAGACGCGTCCAAAAGACTTGTGTAAGGGTGGGGTTATTTATATATCTCGGAGCGATGTCCAACCGCAATGATTTCAATCCCGTCTTCGATGCGCCGAAAAATTACGCGATGATCTCCACAGCGCAACCGGAAGCAGCCCTGCCATTCGCCGTGGAGTGGTGAGACGTCGCCGACGCCAGACTCGCCGAAGAGGGTAAGCATTTCAAGGATGCGCAAAGCAACTAAGCGGTCGATTGCACGCAATTGCATCCGAGCCTCTGTCGTAAAAGGGAAACGCAATGCCTGGAATTAGTCGAGTAGTTTCTCGACCATCTCCGCGTATTCGCGGCACACGACGGTGTCGCCCGCGTCGGCCTGGGCAAGTCCGCGGCGGATAGATTCGGCAAATTCCGGCCCAATGGGTTCTTTCGAAATGATTGTCAAGAAGCGTTGAGCGGTGGCGATCTCTTCTTCTGGAAGAGAGTCGATGAGTTCGTGGAGGACGTCGCGGCTGACCATGATGATTCCATCTGTAGTCTACTATGGTCGATCCTGCGGAATATCAAGAGCAGATCGCAGCTGCCAAGTGGCGCGGCATAGGGCTATCGAGATCAGGTTCTGGGTGAGATGCCATATGGGAGTTGGCCGGCTTCTGCGTCGTCTGATTCGTAGTTTCCGTTTTACCGACGATGCGGACAAAACCGGTAAACACTATGCCATT
Source organism: Bryobacter sp. (assembly GCA_022843625.1). Classification (GTDB taxonomy): domain Bacteria; phylum Acidobacteriota; class Terriglobia; order Bryobacterales; family Bryobacteraceae; genus Bryobacter. The sequence continues at coordinate 20,398 of JALHNH010000048.1, forward strand.
GATCTGGTGCGAAGCGTAGTTCGCTCGAACAAATCGAATAGAATGATGCTGTGAGCGCTGGTATTTTGACGCGTATTGCGCACAACACTGACGCGCGGATCTGCTTCCTGGAAATCTGCGGAGTGACATATGTGTTCATCGCGGGGGCCTTCGGCTCGAAGCTCGAACTATTGACTGGTGCTTCGGACGTACCGAAGCTGGTAATACCCACGGCTGCGGTAATGCTCGTATTCCTGCTGCGGAACGCTTACAGGCGAGCAAAGGAATCCGACTATGCGACTGCTGTGATTGATGTGGTGCTGGCAATGACAGCCGCAGTCCTCAGCCAGATTCTCCTGACCTACGTCATCCCCGACTGGGCGATGCCAAGGTGGGCCCCCACCCAAGGTGGCTATGTCGGCTCGCTTTTCGTCACACTGGTGCGAACACTATTCCCTCAAGGTCCCAAGGGTCAAACTGCCAGCTCCAACCGCTCCTATGCCCAAGATGAAATCCAATGGTTGGCCTCAGAATTCATGAAACAGGTTTCGAAGAGAAACGCTGCCTCCTTGATCTTAAGCTCGATTGCAGTTGTGGCATCAAGCTGGGGGTTCGCGCAAACTGAAACGCTACGACTTCGAATCGCGTTGTCGGGGATCATTCTGTTTGCCTTGGCCATCTTTCTCGGGTCAATTACGATTGGGACGTCCAATGCGACATTCGTCCAGAGCTCACCACAGGTTTTTAAGACGGAGCTGAAGCGACAGCATCGCTTTCTCAAATGGGTATTTTATGGATATATCGGAGTGCTTCTTCCGGCAACTGTCGTCTTCCTAATTGGGACGCACGTCTACGAATTCGTTGTGATCGTCTACATGCTTCTATTCGCCGAGCTTATCTTGAGAAAGTCAGAAGCCTACCACGGCCAATTCCGAGTTGTTGAAAGCTTCGTGTTCGATCGAGATGCGTCGAAAAGTAACGATAAGTCGCTCAGAGTAGAGTGATCCGTCACTAGGGCCGGAAGCCACCCCGAAGTCTGAAAGGTCCGTTCTGGCCGGATCGCGCGCGATTCGGAAATTATCTCTAACCCCAAAAGGCTGGAGCTGGTGGCATTCATTCTGAAGTAACACCCCGATTGGGAATCTCTACCTGCGCGATGCAATCCTTTCGGGTTGCGCCAGAGCAGAGACGGGGCTTGCCGCCAATGGGATCCACATGGTGCCTAAGCACGAAGTTGGCACTCTAAAGCGGCGTTGTTCGAGGGTATGCATAATCAAGTTTGGGAAGGGGGCGGTGATCTTTTGGGAGAGCACCAAAGTGTTGGGTAAAGAGGTGCTGGAGAGGATTACGACGTGGCACCGAGTGTTCGCAGTTCGAGGTTATGTTGGACGAGGAGTTGGCATGCATGGGTGGCGGGGAATTGGTTTGAGGGCTGGAGGAGTTGGAGGGTCTAGTTTTTGAGAGGTTGCCGGATTGTAGAGGCATCCTATCCCAAAGGAGATCGGAAGGAGTTGTATTGCGGGCGAGGGCGGCCCGGTCATGAAACCGGTATCATATTTAGTTCTCTAAATATCTCTGCGACGATTTTGCGGGGTTGTCCAATTCGCAATTCGATGTTATCGTTAATCCGTGGTCAGAACCGTTATCGCTATTGATGAAGATATCAAATCTTGGATTGATACCAAGGCCGCGCAGGACGGGGTGTCGATGACGGAGGTGGTTCGGAGAGCGCTGAAACTGTTGAAGGATCAGGATGCGCTGCGATTTGAGGAAGAACTCGCGAGGACTTCAGGGATCTGGAGTGGCGGGGATGGTTTGGAGTTTCAACAGAAGGAACGCGAGGGCTGGTAGTGAGAGTGCTGCTGGACTCGGTGATTCTGATTGATCACTTTAATGGAAGGGCCGAAGCCACTACCTATTTGAGGAAGAATCAGGGGATGGCAGCGATCTCAGTAATCACCAGGGCTGAGGTGCTGACTGGGTTTGTGGATGCAGCGACGAGGGAGCGGGCAGTTGGGCTGCTTGAGATTTTTCCTACCATTGCGATTACGCGGGTTGAGGCAGATCTCGCGGCGGAACTTCGGAGGGCACATGGCTGGAAGTTGCCTGATGCGTTGCAGGCGGCGGTCGCGCAGGTGCATGGGTTGAAGTTGGCGACTCGCAACACTAAGGATTTTCCTGCGGCGCTTGAGTTTGTTGAGGTACCGTATTCGGTTTGACTCCATGACAGAACTAGAATCTTGCGAGCATCGGTTGGCGGTTTACGGGACGTTGGCGCCGGGGCGTTCGAACCATCACCAGGTGTCGGATCTTGGGGGTGAGTGGGTGGCGGGGACGGTTCGGGGGCGGCTGGTTTCTGAAGGCTGGGGTGTGCAGATGGGGTATCCGGGGTTGGTTCTTGACTCGGAGGGCGGGGAGATTGCGGTGCAGGTGCTTGAGTCTCGCGAGCTTCCAGCGCATTGGGGGCGGCTTGATGAGTTCGAAGGGGCGGATTACCGGCGTGTCGCTGTGTGTGTGGTGACAGCGACTGGTGAGCTTAGTGCCTACATTTACGTGGTTGCCTGATTTTCTCGGGTAAGGCAGATCCAATTCGACTGGGGCTGCGTAATGCCAGTCGAGATGCGAAAAACAATCCTTACACTTACTACTACTCTGCTGCTGACTCTGGGCATGGCTTCGGCTAAGAACCCGATGGTGGGGGGCTCCAAGATGTACCCGGCCAAAAACATTATCGAAAATGCTGTGAATTCGGCGGATCATACGACGCTGGTTGCTGCCGTTAAGGCAGCGGGGCTGGTTGAGACGCTGCAAAGCGCCGGGCCGTTTACGGTGTTTGCTCCCGTGAATGCGGCTTTTGCCAAGTTGCCGGCCGGGACCGTCGAGACTCTACTGAAGCCTGAGAATAAGGCCACCCTTACGAAGGTGCTGACCTATCACGTTGTCGCCGGGAAGATGAATGCCGCGGCGATTGGGAAGGCCATCAAGGATGGCGGTGGCAAAGCAACGCTCAAGACTGTTGCCGGTGGGACTCTTACGGCGCAGATGTCTGGCGACAAGCTGACCCTGACCGACGAGAAGGGCGGCATGTCTACTGTGACCATTGCTAACGTGATGCAATCCAATGGCGTGATTCACGTTGTTGACACAGTCGTTCTTCCTAATTAATCGATCTTTGTAGCAAGCAAAGCCAACCCTCAAAACCCGTCGCTCCTTGGTTGTGCTGGAGCGGCGGGTATTTTTTACGTCAATACTTGACGCGTCATCTATTGTTGTGTAGAGTACAGATATGGCCGCATCCAGAATCCTTGCCGAGATCAAGCAGAGCAAACCTTTTGCGTCGCTTGAGCAGGAATCGATTGTGGCGTTTATGAAGACGGCGGATCACTTGCGGAGGATTCAGTCTGCTGCGTTTGAGCCTCATGATTTGACCGAGCAGCAGTTTAATGTTCTTCGGATCTTGCGTGGGGCGGGGGCTGATGGGTTGCCTACGCTGACGGTGGCAGACCGGTTGATTGAACATACGCCAGGGATCACACGGTTGATTGACCGTCTGGAGGCCAAGGGGCTGGTGAGACGTGAGAGGCCCGATCAGGACCGGCGGCAGGTGTATTGCTTTATTACCAAGGCGGGCCTTGAACTGCTTTTGAAATTGGACCCGGAAGTGGAGAAGAGCGCCAAGCGGTTGCTCAAGAACCTTTCGAAATCTGAAATGCAAAGTTTACTTGCGGTGATGGAAAAAATCCGCGACGTAAGTTGATATTTTTTATCTAAATAGTTGACTGGTCAATATTCTGTTTGACGATTAAAGGAGATCACAATGGCAAATGTAGCTGAACTGAACAAGAAGCTCGATGACGCCGTGCTTGCGGGCAAGGCGCTTGAGGCTTTTGATGAACTGTACGCCGAAGATGTAGTGATGCAGGAGAATTCTGACGCGCCCTTTGTGGGGAAGGCGTTTAACCGAAACCGCGAGATCGAGTTCTTCAGCTCGATTGCAGAGATTCATTCGGCGGCGGTTTTGTCGAGTGCGTCGGGCGACGATATTTCGTTTTCTGAGTGGGAGATGGATCTGACGTTCAAGAATGGCTACCGTGCGAAACTAAGCCAAACAGCAGTACGTCGATGGAAGAATGGGCAGATTGTCCATGAACGTTTTTACTACAGCAAGGGGTAATATTATGACCAAAAATTTTCTTAGTCTCGCTTTTAGCGCGGTGGGTGTTTTTGCCCAAAGCTATGACATCGACTCGGCCCACTCGGGGGCAAGCTTCACGGTGAAGCACATGATGGTGACCAATGTTTCCGGGCGTTTCTCTAACGTGCAAGGCAAGGTTAGCTTTGATGAGAAGAACATGGCCAAGTCTAGTATCGAAGCGACGGTTGACGTTGCGACGATCAATACAAATGAGCCGAAGCGCGATGGGCACTTGAAGAGCCCGGACTTCTTTGATGTAGCCAAGTATCCGACGATGACGTTCAAGTCATCGAAGGTTTACAAGGCAGATGGCAAGATTCTGGTGGACGGGATGCTGTCGCTGCATGGGGTTTCCAAACCCGTGACGCTGACCCTTGAGGAGTTGAGCCCTGAGGTGATGCCTGCACCTGGCAAGATCGTTCGCGGGGCAGTAGCTAAGACGAAGATCAGCCGCAAGGAGTTTGGCCTGGTGTGGAACAAGACGATCGAAACGGGCGGAGTAGTGGTGGGCGATGAGATCGCCATCACGCTTGAGATCGAGGCGACGAGGAAGCCTGCCTAAGGCTTCTGAACGATCTTGGTCAACCAGAAATCGTTGCCCTGAACGTTTACATCCGCGGTTATTTTTGCGCCGGGTTTGAGTTTCTCAAACTCGGCCTTTTCTTTGATGGGGAAGCCCATGGTCATGGCGTCCATCCAGCCCTTGATCTCTTCATGCTTCACGGTGACTACCTGGGTTGGGCCGTCCATGGCGGTGATCTCGCCGGTGAGCTGGTAGATCTTGATGGGCTCGTTGCTCATCGCGGCCTCGCGGGGGGTCTGTGTACATGCCGAAAGGAGCAGAGTGAACGCCAGCAATAGGATCTTCATGACTACTAGTATGCTTTAGCGGCGAGTAGTTTTTGGAGGCCGAGGGGGTCGTCGGTGAGGATTCCATCGACTTGGATATCGATCAGCTTTTTCCATTCTGCAGGATCGCTGGTGGTGCCGGAGAAGACCTTCAGGCCGGCGGCGTGGAGGGAGTCGACATCGCGCTTTTCAATGATGCGGAAGTTGATGAACTGGATCTGGGCACCGATGGCTTTGGCCGGGGCAACGTAGTTGTCGAGACGGGTGCGCGGGTTGAGCAGGCAGAGGCGGATTTGCGGGTGGATCTTGTGCATCTCGATCAGTGTCTGGTGATCGAAGCTTTGCAGGATGATCTGGGGGCCGACTTTGTATTTGCGGATTAGGGCGTCGATTTTGGCGACCACGTGGGCGGGCTCGACATAGTCTTTGTCACCGGGCTTGGCCATCTTGGTTTCGAGCATCACCGATAGCTTTTTGCCTTTAATGAGTGTGAAGAGGTCTTCGAGGGCGGGGCGGTTGAGATCTGCGAATTTGTTGAGGCGGATTGGGCCTTTGGGGGTGTTGAGATCGTGGTTCAAAGCTACGCGGTCGTCGCTGGTGAGAACGGCATCGGTTTCGATTACCTTGACGCCAGCGGCGATGGCGGACTGGAAGGCCAGCATAGAGTTTTCGGGCCAATGGGCGGCACCGCCGCGGTGGGCGATGACCTCTGGTTGGAGGGTGAGAAGGAAGAGGCTAAGCCAATTCACTCAAGCCCTTGAGTTCGCCGTTTGAGTCGCCAATGGTTTCAGCCTTGACGCCGAAGTTGGTGAGCATCGAGAGATAGAAGTTGGTCATGGGCGTGTCTTTTTCGTAGACGATGTGGCGGCCGGGGTGGATGGTCCCGTTCATCTTACCTGCTACCAGAACGGGCAAGTCGTGGTGGAGGTGCTTGTTGCCGTCAGAGATGCCGCTGCCGTAGACGATGCCGCTGTGGTCGAGGAGGGTGCCGTCGCCGTCTTCGATGGTGGCGAGCTTCTGAATCCATTCGCTGAAGAGCGAGAAGTGATAGCAGTTGATCTGGGCGACCTTTTCCATCATCTCGGGATTGTTGCGGTGATGGGTAAGGGGATGGTGGCCGTCGGGGACACCGATTTCGCGGTAGGGGCGGGCGCTGCCTTCGCGGGCCATCATGAAGGTGGCGACGCGAGTGGAGTTGGTGCGGAAGGCGGCAGTCATGAGATCGAACATGAGACGGACGTGCTCGCGGTAATCGGCAGGAGTGCCTTCGGGCTGATCCATTTTGAAGCCACCGTCGACTTCGCCTTTGCTGGCACGCTCGATGCGGGCTTCGATGTCGCGGATGGAATAGAGGTATTCGTCGAGCTTGCGCTGGTCGGTTGTGCCGAGATCGGAGCGGAGGCTTTTGGCATCGTCGAGGACGAAGTCGAGGATGCTGCGGCGATTGCGCTCGCGACGCTTGATCATTTCCGGGCTTTCGCCGGCGGCACCGTTGCCGAAGAGGCGGGCGAAGACGTTGCGTGGGTTGATCTCGGGCGGCATCGCGCTGGTTTCGCTGCGCCAGGAGATGTTGTTGGAGTAGGCGCAACTGTAGCCGGAATCGCAACTGCCGACCTGGCGACCGTCTTCGATGCCTAGCTCTAGAGAGGCGAGGCGTGATTGCTTGCCAGCGCTTAGAGCGGCGATCTGATCGACGCTGATGCCGTTCTTGATGTCGGCACCGGCGGTCTTGCGTGGGTGTGCGCCGGTGAGGTAACTGGCAGCGGCACGGGCGTGATCGCCGGGGCCGTCGCCGAGGGCGCGGCCACCGTTGTGGGTGAGGCCGGTGAGGAGTGTCAGGTTGTGACGCTGGTCTTTGAGAGGCTCAAGGATACGGGTGATTTCGAAATTTTTGCCGGAAGCCTGGGGCGTCCAGTGGGCCATGTTGATGCCATTGGGGACGTAGACGAAGGCGAGGCGGGTGGGAGATTTCGTGGTGGCAGATTTAGCTGCGGCCGGAGTCATCGCGTCGAGCACCGGCAGGGACATGCTTACGCCGAGGCCGCGCAGCAGGGTGCGGCGATTTAGGTGTTTACCCGTCAGGATCATGACTTTGGAGCCTCCGGGCGCCGCTTCTGGAAGGGCGCGCTTTTTACTATCTCTAATATAAAGGTTTGCAACTTGTATTGCTGCAGGGATGCAGCCTTGACGATGGCGGCGAGGTTGAGACGGTCCGAGCGTTCCACACCACGTCCAAGGGCAAAGGTGAGGAGCTTTTCGGCGAAGCAATCGGCGAAGGGCTTGGGGTTTGCAGCGAGGATCTTCTTGAGTTGTTCGGGACCCGAGAAGGTTTCGCCACTAGGTAGAGTGCCTGAGGAATCGAGATCGAAGGCACCGTCTTTGTTGCGCCACGCGCCGATGGCATCGTAGTTTTCAAGACCAAAGCCGAGGACGTCCATGCGGGCATGGCAGGAGGCGCAAGTGGGATTGCTGCGGTGGAGCTTCAACTGCTCGCGCATGCTCATTTTGGTGCCGACAGTTTTTTCATCAAGGAGCTGGACGTCTGGTGGCGGGGGAGGAGGGGGCGCGTTGAGAACGTTTTCGAGGACCCACTTGCCGCGCAGAACGGGCGAGGTGCGGGTGGCGTAACTCGACACGGTGAGGACGCTGGCCATCGAGAGGATGCCACCGCGTTTGCCATCGGGGAGGATGACTTTGCGGAAGTCCTGGCCGGTAACGCCGGGGATGCCGTAGTGTTTGGCCAGGGTTTCATTGAGGTAGGTGTAGCGGGCATCGATCATGTTAAGGATGCTTGTGTTGTTGCGGGTGAGATCGAGGAAGAAGCGGCGGGTTTCTTCCTGCATGGCGGATTTGAGTTGCGGGTTCCAGGTGGGGAAGCGTTCGGGGTCTGGGCGCACGATATCGAGATTGCGGAACTCGAGCCACTGGCCGGCGAAGCCATCGGCGAGGGCGTCGGCTTTGGGATCGGCAATCATGCGTTTGACCTGGGCTTCGAGGATGCCCGGTTTGCGGAGCTGGTTTCGCTCGGCAAGAGAGAGCAGGGTTTCGTCAGGGGTGCTGCTCCAGAGGAAGTAGCTGAGGCGGCTGGCGAGTTCGATATCGGTGATGGCTTCGAGGCCGTCGGGGCCTGGTTTGCGGGTGGCTCGCTCGACGCGGAAGAGGAAGTTGGGGCTGACTAGGATGGCCTGCATCGCGGCCTGGATACTTTGCTCGAAGGTGTCGCCGGCTTCGCGGGCGCGTGTTGCGACGCGGGTGATGCTGGCGAGTTCCGGTTCGGTGATGGGGCGGCGCCATGCTTTGCGGGCGAGAGTTGAGAGCACCTTTTGTTCGCAGCCGGGCTCCGTTGCGGCGCAGGGGATGAGTTGTTTTTGCGAGGCGGGGATGTTGCGGAAGGGCTCGAAGGGGCCGCGGATTTCGAGACGATCCATCAGCATCACGAAGTTGTTGATGGTCTTGTCGTTGACTTCTTCTTTCGCGTTGGGGATGAGTGTTTCGTCGAATTCTATGCGCACTTTGTGGATGCCGGGTGAGGAGATGATGGCGCGGTGGGTGCTGTTGCGTGGGCGGTCTGTGCCCATGGTGGTTTCAATCGATACAGGGGTGCCGCCGTCGAGGCTGAAGCGGAGAGGAGTTTTCCACTCAGGGCCACCGGCTTTGGGGCCGGATACCGAGCCTTGCAGTTCATAGATGCCGGGACTGGGGAAGTTGTGAGTGATCTCGAGGTAATTGGCGAAGCGGCCTTTCATGCGATTGGCGCCGAAGGAGATTTTTGTGCTGGCGGGAAGGGGTTCGGTGTTGATGGCCTTGCGGGAGATTTGCTCAGCGGCGTTGAGGTACTTTTCCATCAATATCGGGGAGAGGCTGAGGACGTCGCCGATGTTGTCGAAGCCGTAGCCGGAATCGTCGGAGGGGAAGTCATCGGCGGGTTTGAAATCGATGCCGAGGAGGTCGCGGATGGTGTTGTTGTATTCCATCCGGTTGAGACGCCGGGCGGTAACGCGGCCGGGGTCTGGTTTGGTATTTTTGTCGATTGCAGCGAAGTGCGTCTCTACCCAATCGGTGACCTGTTTGGACTGGGCGGCGGGAGGCTTCGGCATTGGTGCGGGAGGCATCTCACCGGTTTCGATTTTGCGGAGGACGGTTTCCCAGATGTCGCGCTTGGCGGTGACGTCTTTGGCCGACTGGAACTGGAGAAGGTTGACGCTGCCTTCTTGCTTGCGTGTGTTGTGACACATGGCGCAATTCTTCTTGAGATAGGGTGCAACGGTGGATTCGAAGGAGGTTGCGAGCGGCAGCAGTAAGAGAAGGTAAAGGGGCATCCGGGATGCCCCCTAGTTTAATTCAATCGTTTAGCTTAGGCGACGGTCTCTCCACATCGTAAATAGTGCGGCGGAGACGACGAGGATGTTGGCGATGATGACCGGAGTTGCACCGATCACAACGCCGTAGCTGAGCCAGAGGCAGGCAGCGACGGCTTGGATGGCCCGGATCTGGAAAGGATTGCGGACGAAGTAGGAGCTGGTGAAGGTGGCAGTGGCTACCCAGCCGATCCAGTCTGGCTTCATTGAGTCACCATGGGGGAATCCATCGAAGCCATAGGTTCGATCGTGAGCCAATCGGTCTTGACCTTGTCCCACTCCTGAACGGTGAATCCGTGGGCTTCAAAGAGGGCGCGGATGCGTGGGGATTGCCAGCCGGCGAGTTCTTCGAGAATAGGAACGAGGACGCTGAGGGCGTCTTCGCTCAGGACAGTGCGCTTGGCGATTTGCGAGATGTACTTGGCTTCAGAGACAGCAATGGTGAGGCCGTCGTAGCGATTGACGTGGAGCATGACGTGGATGTCGCTTGAGCCGTCGCCAATGTAGACGACTTGATCGCGACCGAGTTTGAGGCCGCTTTGCAATTCATCGAGAACAGCGACTTTGCCGAAGCCGGCGCAGACACGATCGATGCCGCAGATTTCTCCCTGATCGTTGTAGCGGAGTTTGGTGCCGTAGATGTTTTCTGGAGGAACGATGCCTTCGAGCGCGCTTTGGATGACTTCTTCAGGTGCGGCACTGATGACATATAGGGAGAAGCGATAGCCGTCGAGACTGTTGAGGAGGTGCGAGACGAGGCGGATGTTGGCCTTGAGCCGGATCTTTTTGCCCACTTCGACCAGATGATGGGAGCGGACTTGTTTGTATTCGGGATCGTGCAGGAGCAAGTAGGACAACTCGCCGCCTTGCTGGATAAAATTCTTGCGCGAGATTTCGGCAATTTTGGCCTGGAAACCTTCGATGCCAAGCAATTCACTCAGGACAACACCAGAGTCGTTAAAGCTCAACGTGTGATCGAAATCACTGGCCAACAAGTAATGTTTTGAAATGCGTCTTTCTTCAGCCATAGGAACCTCACTTTCAGATTAGGGGTAAAAGATGTCAAAAGAACTACAACAAGGTGAAAGAAAAATTCAGGCGGGGAACTATTTGATATGATAACAAGATTTTCGTTTTTTCGGGCTCAGGCAGATTCCCTATGCCGGTGAGATGGCCTAGAATAAAGCTATGCAGCCGGTACCATCACTGAGTCGCCCTGGCCTGTTTGGCGCAGACTAACTGCGTCCCCGCCTTTCTCCTTCCCTTTTCTAAATCTCAAAAACCTGGAGCATCGTATGAGCACAACACCGCTCAACCGGATGGACCTGCCACATTTGGTTACCGCATTGCCGGGACCGAAGGCGGCGCAACTCATTGCCCGTGACAACGCTGTGATGTCACCCAGCTATACTCGCGGCTACCCGCTGACGGTAGCTCGTGCTGAGGGATCGATCATTGAAGATCTCGACGGGAATCGCTTTCTCGATTGCAATGCCGGGATCGCGGTTTGTGCGACAGGGCACTGCCACCCACGAGTGGTGGCAGCGATTCAAGCTCAGGCGGCTCAGCTGATCCATTACTCCGGCACCGATTTCTATTACGAAAACATGGTGGAGTTGGCCGAGAAGCTGCAGAGTATGGTGCCTGGTGGGGGCCCAAGGCGGGTTTACTTTGGGAACTCGGGGACAGAAGCCATTGAAGCTTCGCTCAAGATGGCCCGGTATCACACAGGGCGTGAGCGGTTTATTGCGTTTCTTGGTGCCTTTCATGGAAGAACCATGGGCTCGCTGTCGCTGACCGGATCCAAGAGTGTGCAGAAGAAGGGGTTTGGGGCTCTGCTATCTGGTGTTTCGCATATTCCCTATGCCAACTGCTATCGCTGCAGCTACGGCAAGCAGGTTGAGACTTGCAATGTGGAATGCGTGAAGGTGATTGAGGATCAATTGATTCGACATATCCTGCCTGCTGATGACATCGCCGGGATTATCGTGGAGCCGGTGCAGGGTGAGGGTGGCTATGTTGTGCCGCCGCAGAAGTTTATCGACGAGTTGCAAGCTGTCGCCGCGAAGTACAAGATTCCGATCATCTGGGATGAAGTGCAGGCGGGGATGGGGCGGACGGGCAAGACTTTTGCCGTCGAACATTTTGGGGTGAACCCGGATATTCTCGCGCTAGCCAAGGGTATTGCGAGTGGGATGCCGCTGAGCGCGGTGGTGACCAAGCCGGAGTGGATGCAGTGGACGCCGGGGGCTCATGCTTCTACGTTTGGCGGGAACCCGGTAGCGATTGCTTCGTCGCTGGCGACGATTGAACTGCTTGAGTCTGAATTGCTTGAGAACGCGAACCGCGTAGGTGGCTACATGCTGGAGCGGATGAAGGCGTGGCCGAGTCGCTTCAAGCATGTTGGCCGGGTGCAGGGCTTGGGATTGATGATTGGCTTTGAGCTGGTCCGCGACCAGAGGTCGAAGGATCGCTTCCCGGAATTGCGTGACCGGATCGAGACGATGGCGTTTGAGCGCGGCTTGCTGATTCTCGGCTGCGGGCCTAATTCGATCCGGCTTTGTCCGCCGCTGGTCTTTACCCGGGATCAGGCGGAGTTCAGCCTCGATACCCTCGAAGCTTGTCTTGAGGCGCTCGAGAACTGACGCTTTGATAGGCTGATGCCATGAGATGGATCCTTTCGCTCTCATTGGCCGTCATTGCTCATAGTCAGGAATTCCGGCCTGAAATTCCCAAGATCTGGGATGACACGATCATGGAGACGCTGGAGCTTCCGCTTGCCTCGGGCTTGAAGCCAAAGCACGTCCCAGCGGCTTATTACTACAAGATTCCAGAGCGGAAGGTGTGGAAATCGTATCCTATTTATCCCCCGGGCCGCGAGCCGGCTGGCTATTTCGAACACCTAAAGACTCTCGAGCCAGAACTTGCATTTGATGTAGCGAAGTTGAAGACCAAGGCAGACTGGATTCGTGCTGGAGAAGAGGTCTTCCATTCAGCCAACGCCTTTACTTCGATCACTTTTCCATTTACGCAGGTTCGAAATCCAGAATGGTGGAAGGCCACTGAAGCGAAGCTGGCCAAAGATGGAACACTTCCTTACTATCGCTATGTCATTCGCAAGAAGGGCAAGGTGGAGGTGAGCTTTGATTCGTGTGCCAGTTGTCATAGCCGGGTGATGGATGATGGCCAGGTGATCTGGGGAGCAGCGGGCTCGATCGCGTTTGGAAAACATTGGGCCTACCAAATCCGGAAAGACAGTAAACCCGCGGAGCCAGCCGCGGGGCTGTTGAAGCTGTTCTTCGGTGCGCCGTGGATTCAGCCCGACCCCCTGGCCGAATTCGCATCCATGACGATGGAGGATGTGGCGGCGCATCTGGCGAGCATTCCTCATGGAGTTGGAGCGCGGCAGGGAACTTCCCTGAGAGCGCCAGCGCATCCACCGGATCTGATAGGAATCGCAGATCGGAAGTATCTGGACAATACGGGGCTGCAGCTTCATCGATCGATCGAAGACATCATGCGATATGCAGCGATCAATGGCTTTGTGGATGAATTGACGCTGTATGGGGATTTCCGCCCGATTAGTATCATTCATTCCTCAAAGCCGGACGAGTTGCCGCCGCCTGACACTGAATTGCGGTCTAGCGATGCCCACCTCTATGCGCTTGCGCTCTACATCTATTCACTGAAGCCACCAAAGAATCCGAATCTGAACGATGCCAGGGCGAAGTTGGGCAAGAGAGTGTTTGCCAGCCAGGGTTGTCCGGTGTGCCATCCGGCACCGCTTTATACGAACAACAAGTTGACCCCAGCCAAAGGGTTCAAGGTGCCTGCAGATCATCGCAAAATCTATGACGTGATGGATGTGCCGGTGGGGACAGATCCGGAACTGGCGATGAAGACACGTCGAGGAACTGGATACTATCGCGTGCCTTCACTCAAGGGGGTCTGGTATCGCGGTCCCTTTGAACATTCCGGTTCAGTGGCGACGCTCGAAGACTGGTTTGACGAAAATCGATTGAAGCGAGACTATGTGCCGACAGGCTATCGGGGCATGACGTCGAAACGGGCTGTGCCTGGCCATGAGTTTGGGCTAAGGCTCAAGCCACAAGACAAGGCAGCCCTGATCGCATTCCTGAAGACGCTTTGATCGATGCATTAGAAGCTTGCCTCGAATAAAGCCAGGAGTGTCCGGCTTGCGAATCGGGGTGCGTTACACCGTGACCTCGATCATCCTCAGCGTCCAGGATGGAAGTTGTCCAAGACCATGATATCGCTGGTGCGGGAGTCGAACTGAGTGAAGTAGAGCCAACGCTCTTCGGCGTCCAACGCGATGCCCGTTGCGGGGCCGGCGAGCTTTGGCATGGTGGCGAGTGGAATGCTGTTCTGGGCGCCGAACGCGCGGAAGTAGAGCGTTTTATCGTCGAAGTAGTAAATGCCCTTGGCGCCAACATCCCATTGCGCGTAGGAGCTTTTTGCAATCACCATCTCCCCGGTGCCACCCGCGACCGGCATCCGGAAGATAGCGGAGCTGCCATCGCGCGTGTAGTACAGCCATTTGCCGTCGACTGATTCGCGGCTCACCCAGCCGCCATTGCGTGTTACCTGTTGCTGAGGCTGACCGGAGAGTGGCATCTTCCACACCTCACGGCGGCCGGAGCGACTGGAGCAGAAGTAGATCCACTGGCTATCGCGGGAGAAGCGGGCGGAGTGGTCTTCTTCAGGGTGAGTGGTGAGTTGGCGGACAGGTCCTCCCCGGGCATCCATCAAGTAGATGTCAGGGACGCCTGTTGGCCGGTGGGTAAAGACTACCCATTTGCCGTCTGGAGAGAGGCGGGCGGATGCGGGTGAGATGGAGCCCGAGGTTAGCGCGGTTGCATTGCCGCCATCGGCATCGCTGATCCAAATCTCGCGTTGGCCGCCGCGGTCGGAACTGAATACCACGCGCCCGCCGGGCGCCGTCGCATCCGCCTGGACTTCGCCACGGCTGGAGGCAATGGAGCGGACCGCGGGTGCCTTTTGGTGGTTGAGGTCAACCCGCCAGATGTTGGTGTCAACCATAGCCGCGGTAAACGCAACGCGCGGAGCCGCCCGGGCTGCGGAGGGTTGGATTCCGATACCGGCCAGCGCGATCAAGTGAGTCTCCTTCGCATTCAACGATCCCCAGGAGAGTCCGGGATCCAGAGTTCTGGCGCCTAACAGCGTGTCGCTGGCCGGCAACCAGGTTACCCGTCCGGCCCAATTCATCGGCAAAGCCTGTGGAGGCGACTTCCACGACGGACCGCTGGCCAGCTCGCCCAACATCATGTTGCCAATCGAGTTACCCTCAGCGCTGCGGAACGCAAGGCGCGTTCCATCCGGCGAGGCGGCGACGGAGTCGATGCCACCCACCTTGCCTTTCACGCCCGGCAACTCTCCACTTTTCGAGCCATCGAGCATTGTCCACCGCAACGCAAAAGGCTCAATCGAGTCGTCGACGAAGAAGAGCGTCTGCCCGTCCGCGCTCCAAGCCGGGCCCACTCCATAAGCGCGGAAAGCCAACCCAACATTAGATGGATTGCCAATCGCGATTAAACGCCGCTCGGGGCCGCCTAGCGAGGGCACCACAAAGATGCCGCCATCGGGTCCACGCCGCCGAAACGCGATGGAGTTGCCATCGGGCGACCACGAGGGCTCCACGTCATCGGCCTCATGTGTGGTCAAGCGAATCGGAGTACCGGTTTCGACCAGCTTCACGTAGATATCGAAGCTTCCGCCATCGCGGTCGCCATCCCAAGAGAAAGCGATTTGCCGGCCATCGGCAGAGAGCGCGGGGTCGCGCTCGACACCGGGATAACTGGTAACTTGGATGACCTTCTCTGGACCTGGCCCGGCGGTGATGCGGGAGCGCCAAGCCCATCCGGCGCCGCAGGCGATGAGGGCGAGCGCGGCAGCGGGAATCCACCATCGCCGCTTTATCGGAGCGACCACTGGCGGAGAAGAGCCGGTGGTCGATTCCTCGCGCAGGTCCTCAAGAGTCAGCTTCACGTCCGCCATCGATTGCACGCGACGCTGGGGATCCTTGCGCATCATGCGGGAAATAAGCCTGGCGCCCTCGGCGGGGACGTCGGCGTTCAGCGGCTTGGGCTCCTCGCGCAATACCGCCGCGAGAATGGACATCCGGCTGTCGCCGTGAAAAGCCCGGCGTCCGCTGATGAGCTCATAGAGGACAGCGCCTAGCGAGAAGATATCGGAGCGCGGGTCCACCGGCTTACCCTCGGCCTGTTCGGGCGACATGTAAGTGGCTGTGCCGATGACAGTGCCCTCGCCTGTCAGGGATTTGGTCCGCGTGGTCTCATTGTCGGCCAGCGGCTTGGCCTCGCTCCATTTTGCGAGGCCGAAGTCGAGCACCTTCGCGCGGCCGTCTTTCGTCACCAGGATGTTCTCGGGCTTCAGATCGCGATGTGTGATGCCCACGGCGTGCGCGGCGGCCAGCGCGCCGGCTACCTGTGCGCCAAGTCGCCAGACTTCGTTTATGGGAAGGGGGCCACGCGGCGAGGTGCCTTCCACGTACTCCAGGACGAGATAGCCGGGGCCGATGTCATAAATACCGCAGATGTGAGGATGATTCAGCGCGGCCACCGCTCGCGCCTCGCGCTCGAAGCGCTCACCGTGATCCTTGATGGTTTTGATGGCGACCACACGGTCCAGTCGAAGGTCGCGAGCCTTAAAGACTTCGCCCATTCCACCGGCGCCGAGCCGCTCGAGAATCTCGAAGTGTCCGCCGATGATGTCGCCGGGCTTTAAGTCGGGCACATCGAGAATTCTAGCTCACCCTGATCGCATTCCTGAAGACGCTTTGATCGATACACTAGAAGCTTGTCTCGAACAAAGCCAAGAGTCCTCGACGTAGGTTGCGGGATACGCAAGTATCCCGGGTCGGTCGGGCTCGATAATAATACCCGCACGGCGGCCGATGTCATCGCTGACCTCGACCAGCATCCCTATCCTTTTCGCGACTCCAGTTTTGACGAGTTGCGGGCGATCCATGTTATCGAGCACGTCGACAACGTGATCAAGACGATGGAGGAGTTTCACCGTGTGGTGCGCGCGGGTGGCACGGTTCGACTGGAGACGCCTCACTATACGGACTTTTCGAGTTTTTGCGACCCGACACACAAATCCCACTTGAACAGCTTTAGCTTTCGCTATTTTGGCGATGACGATGCGGGCTTTGGCTACTACACGCAAGCCAAATTCCGGGAGAAAAAAGTTTACGTCAAGCTACTTGCCTTGTGGAGGTACCTCGGCTTTGAGTTCCTGATCAACGCTTCGCCCCGGCTGAGAAGGCAGTGGGAGTATTATCTCTGCTACATCGTGCGGGGCAAGGTGATGGAATTTGAGTTTGAAGTATTGAAGTAGTGTTCTTTACGAAACCAGTCTGGCGACTTTTTGACAAGCTGCGGCAATGGCACGATGCTCGAACGATGGACCCGGCTCACGCGCTGGGACGTCACGGCGAGGATGTGGCGCATCGGTATCTGGAGGGACTGGGATATGCCGTCATCGCACGTAATTGGCGGAGCCGAATGGGTTTGAATGAGATCGATCTGATCGCCTGGCAGCGTGGTAAGCCAGACCGTTTGGTGGTGGTTGAGGTGAAGAGCCGAAGGAGCGAGTCGTTTGCCGCACCGGACCGGAACATCAACCGTGGCAAAGAAACGGCAGTACGATTTGCGGCACGCGAGTTTTGCCGCAGGAAAAATGTCGAAGAGGATTTGGTGCGCTTTGACACGGTTTCGGTGGTATTTGAACCCGTGCTGCGGGTAGAACATAACCTGGACGCTTTCAGTTGGCGGGCCAACTATGAGAGCTTATGAATAATGTCCTGGATCCCAACCTCTCGCGATGCTGTTTGGGTTCTGCTGTTTTTAGCGCTACATTTTTCTTCGCGGATCGTTAACGATGCCGAGGCGGAGATGCTGGCTGCGTTTGCCATCTTTGAGATCGTAGAGCCTCGCATTGCGTACTTTCGACTCAGCAGACAGGGACGCTTTCTTGGAGTGACGCTCCGATTGTTGCTGGCTTATCTGCTGATGGGTGTGACGGGTGGGATCACCTCAAGCTATTACCTGATTCTGCTGTTGCCAGTGGTGCGGGCAGCGACCATGTTTGGTCCGGTTCTAACATTGATGGCAACGCTTACGGCCGCGCTGTCTTACCTTTCGTTTTTGCTTTATCTGGATTCTGCGACACAGGTGATTCCGCTGGACCAACAACGGGAAATCAGTTTCCGAATCTTGTTTCTGTTTTTGGCCGCCTATCTTACGTATCAGTTGGCGCGGACGAACCGTGAACAGGCGGTGCGATATCAGACGCTGGCGAGCGAATTTGCGACTGCGAACGAAAACCTGAAGGCGGCTCAATCTGAGGTGCAGCGCAGTGAGCGGCTGGCGGCGCTGGGACAACTGACGGCTGGCCTTGCGCATGAGTTGAGGAATCCGCTGGGGACGATCAAGAACTCGGCTGAGATGCTTGCCAAACGGATGCCTGCGGCTGACCCGATTGCGCGTGAATTGTCGGGCTATATTTCGACTGAAGTGGACCGCACGAATGAGC
The DNA here is from genome assembly GCA_022843625.1 of Bryobacter sp. GTDB lineage: Bacteria > Acidobacteriota > Terriglobia > Bryobacterales > Bryobacteraceae > Bryobacter. The sequence continues at coordinate 38,377 of JALHNH010000048.1, forward strand.
TGGTGAAGCGGTTTCTCGATTTTGCGCGGCCGTTTCGATTGCGGGTGGAGGCGGCTGAGTTGAGCGAGGTGATCGACCGGGCGATCCAACAGGTGGAGAGCCGCGCAGCGCAACATAAAGTGACTATCATTCGCAACGATTCGCCCGATGTTGGCCCGCTCCCGATCGATGCGCAGTGGATCGAGCAGTTGATCGCGAATCTATTGGGAAATGCGATTGATGCAAGCCCGGAGGGGTCGGCAGTGACCATACTGACACGCCCGGTGGAGGGTGGGGCGGAGTTAGCTGTAGTGGATCGCGGGGTGGGAATTGCGCCTGAGAATATCGCGAATGTCTTCAATCCATTTTTTACGACAAAAGCAGATGGAACCGGCCTGGGGCTGGCCATCGTCTCAAAGATTGTGGATGAACACCGGGGGCGCATTCATGTTGAGAGCGTACCGGGAGAAGGAAGTACATTTCGAATCTGGCTGCCGGATCGCCAGGAGATGCCAGAGTAATTATTGATGCGAATTCTAGTCGTTGAAGATGAAGAGAAGTTGCGCCGGGTGATTGAACTGCAATTGCTGGGTGAGGAGTATGAGGTGGTGCCGGTTGGGAGCGCCGAGGAAGCAGTGCGCAAGCTTGAGGGTGCAGATCTGGTGCTGACGGATCTGAAGATGCCGGGCATGGATGGGCTGACTTTGCTTGAGAAGATCAGGCAGGAATCGCCTTTGATCCCGGTGATTGTGATGACTGCATTTGGGAATGTGGAGACGGCTGTGGAGGCGATGAAGCGGGGGGCTGTTGATTTTCTGCAGAAGCCGTTTTCGCTGGATCACCTGACGACCGTGGTTGCGAAGGCGCTGGAGCTGCGGCGGCTGCGGACAGAAAATCAGCGGCTGAAGGAAGAGCTTGAGACTCGTTATACGTTTGGCAACCTGATTGGCCGGAGCCCCGGGATGCAGGAGGTGTTCCGGCTGGTGGAGAAGGTGGCGCCGAGCCGGACTACCGTGTTGCTTTGTGGAGAGAGCGGAGTGGGTAAAGACATGGTGGCGCGGGCGATCCACTTTCATTCTCCGCGCAGGACGCAGCCGCTGGTGAAGATCAACTGCAGTGCGCTGCCCGAGAACCTGATGGAGAGTGAGTTGTTTGGTTATGAGAAGGGGGCTTTTACGGGCGCGTCGATTGCCAAGCCGGGCAAGTTTGAACAGGCAGATCAGGGAACAGTGTTTCTGGATGAAATTGGTGATGTGCCGATGGCGGTGCAGGTGAAGTTATTGCGGATTTTGCAGGAGCGCGAGTATGAACGGTTGGGGTCAAATCGAACGCGGCAGATTGATGTGCGGGTGATTGCGGCTACGAATGTGGATCTACGGGCGGCTCTTGAGGGTGGGCGTTTTCGTGAGGACCTTTATTATCGGCTCAATGTGATGCCGATCAACATTCCTGCGTTGCGGGAGCGCCGGGAGGATATTCCGGCGCTGGCGCAGCATTTCCTGGGCAAGTATGGAGATGGATCGAGCCGGCTGTCTGCGGGTGCGCTAGACAAGTTGCTGGGCTACGATTGGCCGGGGAATGTTCGAGAGCTTGAGAATGTGATCGAAAGGAGTTTATTGCTGGGTAGCGGCGAAGAGTTGCAGGCGGATGAAATTCGAATCGATATGGGGCCTCGAGGGCGGCAGAAGAGTGCGGAGCCGGGTTTTCTTCCTACCGGTATGACGCTCGATGAATACGAGAAGAGCATTCTCAAAGAAGCGCTGAAGCGGGCGAATGGGAACAAGAGCCAGGCAGCGAGGCTGCTTGGGATTACGCGGAATGCGTTGCGCTACCGGCTGGGGCAGATCGGGATTGAGGACAAGGAAAGCGATTGAGGCGGGATTCACCTGGATGTAATACTCTGGGGTATGAGTCTTCGGGTTTTTCTTCCATTGTTTTTGTTTACCGCTGCTTTGGTTTTTCCTCAGGCAGCGGCAATTGATGGCCAGATCGAAGGTATCGTGCGCGACCCTGCTGGTGCGGCAGTTGCGAAAGCTACAGTACGCGCTCGCAACCTCGGTACGGGACTAGAGCGTCAAGGCGAAACGAATGAGGACGGCTACTACCGATTTTCGGTATTGCCGCGTGGCGAATATGAGGTGCTGGTATCGAGCGCAGGCTTCAATAACGTAAAGCAGACCGGCATTACGATTGGGGCTGGCATGACAGCAACCATCAATATCGATCTGAGCATCAAGAGTGCGGTGACGGAGATTGTGGTGAGTGCTTCCGGGCCGGTTACAGAGCCGGGCCGGACGGATATCGGTTCTACGTTGAGCGCGAACCAGATTCAGAATCTGCCGCTGGTGAGCCGGAACCCCTTCAACTTTGTGTTTTACCAGCCGAACGTTACCGGGCGACCGAATACGGAATTTGGTGTGCCGCGCAAGATCAACGCGAACGGCTTTAATGGCCGGATCAACTATCAACTTGACGGCAGCAACAATGTGCAGAGCGACCGGGCGGGGATTCGACTGGTACCGATCTCAAATACGTTTGTGGAAGAAATCGCTTTTGTGTCGAACGGGTTTGCGCCGGAGTTTGGCAACACGGTTGGCATGGTGGCGAATACGATTACCAAGAGCGGCACCAACGACCTGCACGGTGAGGCGGCTTATATCTTTCGCCGGACAGACTTCAGTGCGCGACCGGCACTGTTGCGTGAGGGGGCGACCGTACCGCAGACCAATGTGGATTCGTATTACGGGAACGGTGGCGGCAAGCTGATCAAGGACAAGCTCTTCTTTTATCTGGCTTACGAGAAAGTAAAGCGTGATTTGCCGCAGGTGGTTACGGTGACGCCGGCAGTGCTGGCGCAAGTAGGATTGCCCGCGAGCTTTGCTGAACCGATTCCGTTTAGTCAGAACGTTAGATTCTTCTTTGGCAAGCTGGATTATCAGATCAACTCCAATCATCGCCTGAGTATGCGTTTCAATGGTCACGCAAATGATTCGCCTTTCAACAATGCCGGTGGCTTGACTGTGGTTTCGAGAACCCATAGCTTTGTGGATCGCAGCTATGTTGGAGCAGCGCAATTGATCTCGACGCTCTCGCCGAATATGGTGAATGAATTCCGTTTTCAGACACCGTGGCGCAGCCAACAGCAGCAGGCCTTTTCGGCAACGGGCACAGGACCGTCGATCAACATCACAGGGGTGGTTCAGTTTGGCCGGGCTGAAACAACGGGCTTTGACTTTACCGAGATGACGCCTGAGTTTGGAAACAACCTGAGCATCAATTCAGGCAAGCACAGCTACAAGTTTGGATTTACGACGCGCAGTATTCGCGATTCGCAGGTGCAGGCTACGTTTGGCCGCTACACTTTCGCCAACATCCAAAGCTACCTTGATGCGCGCAACGGGGTGAATCCTCGTTCTTATCTGAACTTTGTGCAAACGATCGGCGAGCCGCAGATCAAGTACAACTCGTTGTTTTCGAGTTTCTTTGCGCAGGACACCTATAAGCCGCGGGCGAATGTGACGCTGACTTACGGACTTCGCTATGACGTTTACACGGCACCGACGGCGGACAAGAACTCGCCGCTGGCGGCAAGCCAGAAGTTCCGTGCAGATCGCAACAACTTTGCGCCCAGGGTTGGCATTGCCTGGTCGCTTGGCAAGGCGCAGAAGACGGTGGTACGCGCGAGCACGGGAGTTTTCTTTGATCCTCCGCAGACCGACACTTTCCGCCGGGCACTGCTGAACAATGGCCTTGGTAATTTTCTTCAGGTAACGAGCCCGATTGTTACGCCGAACTTTCCGGCGATTCTGACGAGTCTGCCTACAGGTGCCAACCTGCCAATCCAGTCTGTCGACACAGTATCACCGGATTTCGCCAATCTGTACTCGGTGAATATGAATTTCAGCATCACGCACGAGATTGCGCCGAAGACAGCGATTACTGCGACTTACCTGTTTACCCGAGGCAACCGGCTGCCGATCTACCGCAATATCAACTTGCTGCCGAGCGGCAATAGCCTTGCCGATGGCCGGCCGATCTGGATTTCTACGGCAGGGCAGCGGGTAGACCCACGCTTCAACAACATTCTTTCTGCCGAGAGTGCAGGACAGAGCAGCTATTCCGGAGGCACGCTGACGCTGAACCGGCGGTACGGACGCGGCTTTGAATCCTTTGCCAGCTACACCTGGTCACATGCGATCGACGATGCGCCCGAGCATAACAACATCGACTCGGGGGCGTTCTTCTTGAGTGATCTCTCGAATCGGCGTCGGGACAAGGGGAATTCGCTTACAGACCGGCGCCATTCTCTGCAGGCCTCGGGGGTCTATCAGCCTGACTTCAAGTTTGAGAACAAGGTGGCAAAGTACCTGGTTGAGAACAATCGTCTTGGCTTCACGATGACCGCGATCTCGGGCGATGTATTCAATATCGGGTCCAATCGCGTGCTAAACAACGATCAGGCGACGGGCGTTGCCTTCCAGCGTCCTTTGTTTATTGGCCGCAACACGTACCGCGGCCCGGCAACGTATCAGCTCGATGTACGGTACTCGCGGATCTTCCCGATCCGGGAACGTTATCGTGCCGAGTTCTTTGCCGAATCGACCAACCTGTTGAACCGTACCAATGTTACTGGCGTGAATACGACGGCAACCGTAGATGCAGCGGGAGCGATTACGGCTGCGCCAAGCTATGCGTGGACCGGCGCAATTGATCAGCGACTGATCCAGCTTGGGTTGAAGTTCAACTTTTAGTTGAGAGGAAAAACAGTCACCCTTAAAGGGTGACTATTTTTTCCGACTTGAACTTCTTGAGGGCGTTGCGGGTATCCACAATTAGTTTGGATACTTCGATTGCCTTGGGGTAATCGACATCGGTGTGATCTGTTACGACAACCACACAGTCTGCTGCGGCGCAGGAGCTGAGCATGTCCTGATTTTCGAGGCGATGATCTTCGATTCTCAGGCTGGGGATGAAGGGATCAGAATAAGAAACGATTGCACCACGTTGCATCAACAGGTGCATGATGTCGAGGCCAGGTGATTCGCGTACGTCGTCGATATTCTTCTTGTAAGCCATGCCCAGGATATGGACTTTTGAACCCTTCAATGGTTTGGTGTGATCGTTGAGAGCGTTCTGGATTTTGTCGACGACGAAGTGCGGCATCTGGCCGTTGATGTAGCCGGCTAGTTCGATGAAGCGGGCTTCGATACCGGACTGCTTGGACTTCCAGCTCAGGTAGAAGGGGTCGATGGGGATGCAATGGCCGCCGAGGCCGGGGCCGGGGTAGAAGGGCATGAAGCCGAAGGGCTTGGTTGCGGCAGCGTCGATGACTTCCCAGACGTTGATCCCCATACGACCGCACATGATGGCCATTTCATTGACGAGGCCGATGTTGATCATGCGGAAAGTGTTTTCGAGGAGCTTGACCATCTCGGCTACTTTGGTGCCGCTGACGGGGACGACGTGATCGAGGGCGCACCCATAAAATGCGGCGCCAGCTTCGGTGCAGGCATCGGTGTGGCCGCCTACGACCTTGGGGATGTTGCGGGTCTGGAATTGCTTGTTACCGGGGTCGACTCGCTCGGGGGAGAAGCAGAGGAAAAAGTCTTCGCCCACCTTGAGGCCTCCCATTTCGAGCTTGGGAAGAACAAGTTCTTCTGTGGTGCCCGGGTAGGTTGTGGATTCGAGGATGACAAGCTTGCCGGGGCCAAAATTTTCGGCAATGGACTGAACTGCTGCATTGACGAAGGTCATGTCCGGATCTTTCGCTTTGGACAGCGGCGTTGGCACGCAGATGTTGATCGTGTCGAGATCGAGGATCTTCGAGAAGTCTGTTGTGGCATCGAGGAGGCCAGCTTCGACGAGCGGCTTGAGGACGGAGGTGGGAATGTCCTGGATGTAGGATTCTCCGGCATTCAGTTTGTCGACCTTGCGGTGATCGACGTCGAGACCGGTGACATGGAATCCGGCGTGGGCAAATTCAACTGCCAGCGGCAGGCCGACGTATCCCAAGCCGACGACGCCAACACGGGCAGTTTTGTTCTGAAGTTTTTCTAGAAGCTGTTTTTTCATTTCTCTCGATACACAAACTGGCCGGTCGCGGTGATTTCGGCAGGCCCCAATAGATAGATCGAATCTTCCCAGGAAAGGTTTAGGGTTCCTGCGGGTGTATGTACTGCTACGGGGCTTTTCACCAAACCCCGCAATACGCTGGCAGCCATGGCGCCGGTAGATCCCGTACCGGAGGAGTTGGTTACTCCTACGCCACGCTCAAAAAAGCGGACATCAATCGAATTCTCGTTCAAGACCTGGATGAAGCTGACGTTGGTTCGGTTGGGGAATCGTGGATGTTTTTCGATTTCGGCCCCGATGGCTACCCAGTCGAGGTCAAAATTGTCGACAAAGACGGCGCATTGGGGATTGCCTACGTCGAGGACGGTGCAATCCACTTCCCCGCCCTTGAGGTGTAGTTTCGTGTGGAGATCGCCTTCGATAATTCTTGGAAGCCCCATGTTCATCAGGAACATGAATTGCTCAGCATGACGCTCGATCAGGCGCATGGACTTGGGTCCGGCACCGGTGAGGATGTTCACATCGGGGCCTGTAGCCTTGCTGTTCGCGATGGCCCAGCCAGCGGCGCAACGCGTGCCGTTGCCAGACATTTCCACTTCGCCGCCATCGGGATTGAAGAGCCGGATGCGGATGTCGCAGCCCTGCTCGGCTTCTGAAACCAACAGCCAGCCATCGGCACCAACGCCTGTATTGCGATGACAGATTGCTATAGCGAGAGCTTCGAGGCTCTTCACTTCGGGCATGTCGGCTTGCCAGGTGAGAAGAAAGTCGTTTTGTGCGCCGTGCGCTTTAGTAAAGGGAATCATTGGGAACCAATCCGGCGCCAGACCTCAAGCACAGGAGCATACTTCAAGGATATTAGTTTCACACAGCGATAGGGCATTCCTTTTGCGCGGGCGCGGGCCATGGCGTTTGAGGCAGCGTCACCGGACTGGGCGATGACCCAGGCTGTGTCGAGAAATAGATCTGGCCGTGCGGTGGCGCGGTCGAATTCCAGCTTGTCGCCCTGGTGGATGCACTCAGAAATAGGGATGCCCGCTTCCTGAAGGATGCCTGTGAGGTCACCGAAAGGCATCAGGATTTCGGTGCCGGGCTGATATTCGGCTTTGAGCAGGGTTGCGACTTCGTGAGTCCAGGCGCGTCGGGATTCCGAGTTGACATCGCCTTCGCGCTTTACGGTGACTGGAGAGAAGATGAACCAGGAGAGGGCGACAACAGGCAGGACGAAGCGCAGGCGGGGCAGAGCGGAGGCAAGAGCGGCCGTGCAGATGGCAAAGAAAGGCAGGGCAGCCAGGGCGTAGCGCGAATTGTAGTGGCTGAAGGGGTAGACCTCAGGGATGTAGATCGGGCTGTCGCCTCCGTAGAGGTTGATGACGTAATAGACAGGGGCGAGCGAGGCGAATAGCAGGGGCCAGAATTGCTTCTGTTTCAGAGTCCAGATGAGACCCAGGGCGCTGATGGCAATCAGGGGCCAGCCAAGAACTGCCTTGGTGGCAATGGAGAATTGTCGAAGAGCCATGCCCCAATCGTGTGAGCCCGGGTAGGGCAGCTGCTTCTGAATGTACTTGGCAGAACCAATGCCGTGATAGAACTCAAGCGGGTCTGAGTAAAGGATGGCGTTGTGGGCGAGCCAATAAAGGGGCCCGAGCCCGGCGACGAGAGAGAAGAGGAATGCTGTAGCGAAGCCGGCGCGGAAGAGCAAATAGAGGGCGGCGATGGGCAGGAGAAACCAGCCGTCGTAGCGGGTGAGCGTGGCGACGATTGCGCACAGGCCGGCCAGGAAGGCATTGCCGAGCGGGGCGTGTTCGGCTGCTTTTGAGCTGAACAGAAGCAGGCCGAGAGAGCCGGCGAGAAAGAGTGGCTCATTCATGGGGCAGGCCTGGAGATAAAGCAAGTTGGGCTGCAAGGCGAAGATCGCAACGCCTGCTACTGCACCTTCACTGCCAAACCAGCGCCTTAGTGCAACGAAGAGGAAAGTGCCTGCCAAGACCCAGGCTATGCCGGAGGGAATGGCACCGGCAAGGCCGTTCTGCCACCAGGCGTCCACACTGGCAAAAGGCATCATCAGAATGTGCGGGAGGGGCAACCAGACGGTGCCGATTTGTTCATAGCCCGGGTTGCGGCCATCAAAGATGCGTCGGGCGATGTTGAGGTGTGCGGCGGCATCGCCGTAGTAGAGAGCAGTGCCTTCGTACTGCACAAAAGCGATTGCGGCCGCACTGCATAGAGCAAGTACGACCGCACAGATTAAGATTCCGACCCAGCCGGGCCGAGACTTAGAACGCCGTGAAGTTCCGGAACTCTTCGAAGCGCGCATCGATCTCCTGACGGGTTAGGGTACGGAAGCGGTCTACGCCAAATTTTTCACAGCAGAAGCTACCCATGACACTGCCGTAAATTACGGCGCGGTGTATTTCGTGAGGATCGATTTCGCCCTGAAGGTCGAAGCCTTTTTCAGCAAGGTAGCCAACAAAGCCTCCAGCGAAGCAGTCGCCGGCACCGGTGGGGTCGAAAACGCTTTCGAGCAGGTAACCAGGGACCATAAAGAGGCCATCGGGGCGGAAGAGCATTGCGCCGTATTCGCCGCGCTTGATGACGAGATTCTTTGGGCCCATGGACATGATCTTAGCGGCAGCTTTGCGCAGGTTCGATTCACCCGACAGGAGCTTGGCTTCAGAGTCGTTGATCAACAGGAAGTTCCAGTCGGCGATGGTTTCGAGGAGTTCGGCGCGGAAGTCGTTGATCCAGAAATTCATCGTGTCGCCGCCGCAGAAACGCAGGCTCGACATCTGGGAGAAGACCTGCTTTTGGAGGGCAGGCTGGATGTTGCCCAGGAACAAGTAGGGCTGTGTCTTGTAGGCGTCGGGCAACTTTGGTGAGAATGTTGCGAAGACGTTGAGATCGGTACGCAGGGTGGTGCGGTCGTTCATGTCGTCGGAATAGACGCCCTGCCAGAAGAAGGTTTTCCCTTCTGCCACTTCAAGGCCGGCAAGGTCGATGCCGCGAGAATCGAGGAGTGCACGATCTGCAGGGTCGAAATCGTCGCCGACGACGGCAACAATCTTGGCAGGCGTGAAATAGCTGGCCGATAAGGCGATATAAGTACAGGCGCCACCGAGCATTCGCTCGACTTTGCCGTGGGGAGTTTCGACTCCGTCATATGCGACGGAGCCTACAACGACTAATGACATCGTCTTATTGTAGCGAAGCACCGTTAGGGGCCGGGTTCGCGCCATACTGAGATAGAGAGTAATCCGCTGCGCCAACTCATTCTTAGCGACATTCATGCCAACCTTCATGCGTTGTACTCAGTGCTTGAGGCCGCCGAAGGGCATTATGACGAAATCCTTTGCTGTGGGGATCTCGTGGGGTACGGGGCCTGCCCCAACGAGACGGTAGAGTGGTCGATTCAGCATGTCAAGAGTCTGGTACGTGGGAACCACGACAAGGTGGCTGTGGGACTGGACGATACCGAGGGTTACAACGCGGTAGCGACGAGTTCCCTTTCCTGGACCTCGGAAGTGCTGACTGAGGCAAACAAGGCTTACCTGGCAAAGATGCCGCGTGGGCCGTTGCAGCATTCCAAAACCTGGTTGATGCATGGGAGCCCAATCGACGAAGATCTGTATCTGATTCAGGAGTGTGATGCCCGGGGCATGCAACAGTTCCTGCCGGGGCCTGTGAATTTCTTTGGGCACACGCATCGGCAGGGTGGATTTGCTTACTTTAGAATGTCCTTGCGTCCGTTGGCGCAGGTGCCCGAACTGGAATCGAGTTCTGTTTTGCAGCTCGAAGCGAATGCACATTACCTGCTGAATCCGGGCAGTGTGGGACAGCCTCGGGATACTGACTGGCGTGCGGCTTATTGCATTTACGACGATGAAGAGGCAACGGTACGATTTTGCCGTGTGAAGTACGATGTTGAGGCTGCGGCGCGGACGATTCTGGCGGCTGGGCTGCCGGAACTGCTGGCGAAACGGTTATTTTTAGGGAAATAACCGTTTCATTGCAGGGATAGCGCACGTTTTACTGCCAGACAGTAAAATTTTCTATACAATACGGGTAGTCTTGCATCCAGGAAACTGGAGGCCCAAACTCCGCTTTTTGAACAAGTTCCGAGGCCCAAAAAAACTTTATGGCAACCGCTGCTGCCCCAAACTCGAAGCTCCAGCAATCCCTGGCGCTTTACCAATCTACTATTGGCAAGAAGTACGTCGTCGCAATCACAGGCGCGGTACTTTTTGCTTTCACTATCGGCCACATGCTGGGCAACCTTCAGATCTATCTGCCCAATGCCGAAGAAGCCCTGATGGTGTATGCAAAGCTGCTGCATGCATCCGCTGAATTGCTTTGGGCCATCCGCATCGCCTTGTTGGGCTGTTTTGTACTGCATGTAGTAACCATCGCCCAGCTCTACAACGTGAACCGTGCCGCCCGGCCGCAGGCTTACATCAAGAAAACGCCCACCATTTCGACGTATGCCTCGCGCACGATGTATTTGTCGGGGCCCATACTTTTCTTTTTCGTTCTCTACCATTTAAGCCATCTGACTACGGGAGCGACGCACCCCAATTTTGTTGAGATGAATCCGTATCACAACCTGGTGATGGGCTTCCGGCAGCCGCTCTCGTCACTGTTTTACATCATTGCGATGAGCATGCTGGGGTTGCACCTCACACACGGGGTCTGGAGTATGTTCCAGTCGGTTGGATTCAACCATCCCCGGTACACGCACGCTTTGCGCACCTTTGCCACCACTGCGGCTGCTGTAATTTCTCTCGGTAATATTTCGATCCCCGTGTGCGTCCTGCTCGGAATCATCGGAAAGGATCTTGTCTAACCATGACGCTCAACTCTCGTATCCCCACTGGACCGATTGAGAAGGCTTGGGACTCGACCAAGTTCAACATGAAGCTGGTCAATCCAGCTAACAAGCGGAAGTATCACGTGATTGTCGTTGGTACTGGCCTGGCTGGAGGCGCTTGTGCGGCCTCGCTCGGCGAACTCGGCTATAACGTCACTGCCTTTTGCTTCCAGGACTCTCCTCGCCGCGCGCACTCCATCGCCGCGCAGGGTGGCATCAATGCTGCCAAGAATTACCGCAATGACGGCGACTCGATCTACCGGCTCTTCTACGACACTCTTAAGGGCGGCGATTTTCGCGCTCGCGAGCACAACGTCTATCGCCTGGCACAAGTTTCCGTCAATATCATTGACCAGTGCGTCGCGCAGGGTGTACCTTTTGCTCGTGAATACGGCGGTACGCTGGCGAACCGTTCCTTTGGCGGTGCGCAGGTTTCGCGGACTTTCTACGCTCGGGGCCAGACAGGCCAGCAGCTTCTGATCGGTGCTTATCAGGCGCTCGAGCGGCAGGTAGCTACCGGGCAGGTGAAGATGATCACTCGCACCGAGATGGTAGACCTGATTGTCATTGACGGCAAAGCTCGCGGCATTGTGACTCGTAATCTGGTTACAGGCAAGATGGATGTCCATATCGCGGACGCTGTGGTGCTGGGCACTGGTGGCTACGGCAATGTCTTCTATCTTTCAACCAATGCCAAGGGTTCTAACGTCACGGCAAACTGGCGTGCATACAAGCGCGGAGCGCTGTTTGCCAATCCTTGCTACACGCAAATCCATCCCACTTGCATCCCTGTATCGGGTGAATATCAATCGAAGCTGACGCTGATGTCGGAATCGCTTCGCAATGACGGTCGTATCTGGGTACCGAAGCAACCGAACGACAAGCGTTCTCCCGATCAGATCCCTGAAGAAGATCGCGATTACTATCTCGAACGGATGTATCCGAGCTTTGGCAATCTTTCACCCCGTGACATTTCTTCGCGTGCGGCCAAGCGCGTCTGCGACGAAGGCCGCGGTGTGGGTGAGACGGGACTTGGTGTTTATCTCGACTTCCGCGATTCGATCCAGCGGCTTGGGGAAAACACGATCCGCGAGCGTTATGGCAATCTCTTTGAGATCTACGACCGCATTACGGGTGAGAACCCCTACAAGATTCCGATGCGGATCTTCCCGGCCGTGCACTACACGATGGGCGGCCTGTGGGTAGATTACAACCTACAATCGACGATTCCGGGTCTTTTTGTGTTGGGTGAGGCAAACTTCTCCGACCACGGGGCCAATCGGCTGGGTGCAA
>JALHNH010000049.1 GCA_022843625.1 Bryobacter sp.
TGGTGGGCCCTGTTGGATTTGAACCAACAACCAACAGATTATGAGTCTGCTGCACTAACCGTTGTGCTAAGGGCCCGCCTCCAAATTGTCTCAATAAAAGAGGTACTTGCGCCACTGCTCATCACTTCTTGCCAGCAATCGCATCAGATGGCGCGAAGTATGGAGGCTGAAGGGCTTGGGTGGTTTGAGCAAGCGGAAGGCCGCTTCGTCTGGCGTGCGGTTGCCTTTGCGGTTATTGCAGGGGTGGCAGCAGGCGACGAGGTTCTCCCAACTGGATGGGCCGCCGCGGGAGCGGGGCATCACGTGATCGAGCGTGAGCTCGCCGGCCGGCATGATCTTCTGGCAGTACTGGCAGGTGTATTTGTCGCGCATGAGAATGTTCTTGCGTGACAGAGAGCGAGTCTGTTGCGGAATCCGGCGGTAATCGTGCAGACGGATGACGCTGGGGAGGCGCATGTCCTTGCGGGAGGAATGAACGTGCGCCTGGGAATGCTCTTCGGCGCTGGCAGCACCTTTGAGAATCAGCACCAGGGCACGCCGTGCGGCACACACATTGATTGGCTCGAAACTGGCGTTGAGCACCAGCACGGGCTTGTGGAGTCGATCGAGAGCGTGTCGATCGTGCATTCTTTCAGTCATCGGGGCTCCTTAGACAAACTGCGAAAGGGCGATTGCAGCCTCCGGTCCTGCACCGATCCGGCGATCGGCACGAGCCAGAGCCAAGATTGCGACAAACGACGCTCCTGCCCTTTTCAGGGTGAGAGCGCAAGCATTAGCCGACGCGCCTGTGGTGAGCACGTCGTCTATCAGCAAAATCCGTTTGCCCCGAACCCGGTCGGGGTTGGGCACTCCGAAGGCGTCGCTGACATTCTTGCGACGCTCCTTGCCCGAAAGACCAGCCTGTTTGACAGTATGCCTGCGGCGTTCGATCAGATTCTCGACGGGGAGCTGAGATATTTGTTTCAATTCGAACGCCAGCACTTCGGCCTGGTTGAAACCGCGTTCGCGGCGGCGACGGCGGTGGATCGGCATGGGAACCAGACAATCAAAGGTCATCTCGCGCGGATACCCTGAGCGCAAGAATGTTCCCAGCGGCTTGCCCAGCCGCTCCATCGATTCGTACTTGAACAACTGAATTAACAAGCGCAGGCGTCCATCATAGGCACCTACGCAATACATGGCATCAAAGTGAGTCAGGCCGCTGCGGCAGAGGCGGCAACGCCCGTCGAGATCGAGCGCGGCTTCAGAGTGGAAGGGAGCATGACACTGGATACAGAAGGCATCGGCAGAGAGAGGATCGGGAAGAGCAAGGCAGGAAGAACAGACGGGGTAAGGAGGGAAACCAGAAAGGCGGGTATTGCAGATTCTACAATCGTCGGGAAACGTGAGCGCAAGAACACCCTCGGCGGCTTTGGTGACTATCTCGTGCGCCGCCGTAAATCTACCTCGGGGCGTCGCTTTTGGCGTCTTCCCGCGAGGTTTAATCGCATCTATCAGATCGCGAAACAGAGTTGTCGCGAAGATGCACCTCCCTGAAGTTATGATTGTATCTCAAGATGGCTCACGACGAACAGCCCGCCGAAACTCCCGAAGTGGTCCAGCAGCGCCGCCGCCTCGAAACCCTCGGGCGCCTTGCGGGCAATGTCGTACATGATTTTAATAATCTGTTGATGGTGATCGATGGGTATGCTCGCATGCTGCTTGAAGAGTCGCAACTGAGCAGGTCAGCTCAAGAGAGCGCCGAGGAGATCCTGCGGGCTTCAGGCCGGGCTGCCGCACTCACTCAACAATTGCTGGCTTTCTCAAGAGGCAAGAGCCTTGAGGCTGTACCAGTGGATCTCAATCTCCAGTTAACGCGAATGCGCCCGATGCTGATGAGACTGCTTGGCGAAACTGTCCTGCTCGACTACGAACTCTCCAGGGAGCCAGCTTTGATCCTCGCCCACTTGAGCCAGGTGGAACAGGTGCTTCTCAATCTAATTGTGAACGCTCGTGATGCGATGCCTGTTGGCGGCAGAATTGTTGTTCGCACGCGGCTCAGCGGCGAGCGTGTATATCTCGACTTTGAAGACAACGGTGCCGGAATTCCGGCTGAATTGCAGACTCGCATCTTTGAGCCCTTTTTTACAACCAAGCCCGAAGGCAAAGGCACAGGCATCGGATTGGCGCTGGTGGCTGAAACTGTCGCTGAATGGGCAGGCCGAATTGAGGTGTCGTCGGTGCAAGGTGAGGGTGCCCGATTTGTTCTGGAAGTGCCCCGACACCAGCAGGCTGTGGTTGAGCCGGTCGCACCGGGCACCGAAGGCGTGATTCTGGTTGTCGAAGATGAAGACGGTGTGCGTTCTCTGATTCGCCGTGTTCTTGAGCAGCGCCATTACCGGGTGATCGAGTCTGCGTCTGAAGACGGTGCTATTGAGGTGGCACGCAAGGAGCCAAAGATCGACCTGTTGATCACAGATCTGGAAATCAAAGGCGGACAGGGCAAGAACGTGGCCAGCATGGTGCGCCTACTGCATCCCGATGTTAGAGTCATGTTTATTTCCGGCTACTTGCAGGATGCGCCTGGCGGAGAAGATCTCGCACTCCAGAAGCCTTTTTCTCCAAAAACCCTAGTACTGGGCGTACAGCATCTACTAAAATCTCAGTAGGCTCATAAATGCATTAAAGACTGTGTCGGCTTTGGTCGATTCCTTTAAGTACAGGGACATTAGACGTGCAAGAACTTTTATTCGATCGTGAAGCTGCTTTAGCCCGCGTTGGTGACGACGAGGAATTGTTGACTGAACTCGTCAAAATTTTTCTCGACGACTACCCCAACAGCCTGAATGATATCGAGGACGCAGTTGCCCGCCAGGATTCTCCACTGCTTGAGCGTGCCGCACACACCCTGAAAGGCGCTGTTGCCAACTTTGGCGCGGATGCAGTAGTGAAAGAAGCGTTCGAGCTCGAGCGGCAGGGGCGCTCGGGTGATCTGTCAAATGCTGGTGAAAATCTTCATCGCCTCCATGAAGTGATCCGCAAACTCGACTACGAATTGCGACCCATCGCCGAACACGCGTAAGCCCCCTTCTTCGAATTCAATTTTGGCTTCTATAAATCCCCCTTTGTTAAACTGAATCCATAAAGATATGGAAGAAACTTCAGTCCGGGATATCGTCTGCGCTCATAGCCCAGACTCTGACGACGCCTATATGTTCTACGCGCTGGCGACCCGGAAATTGCGCAGTCCACTGGTAAATTTCGTCCATCAGCTCTCCGATATCCAGATCCTGAACCAAAAAGCGATGGTTGGTGAATACGACCTCACGGCGATTTCTTATCACGCCTACCCCTACGTAGCCGACAAGTATCAACTGATGGCGTCTGGTTCCAGCATTGGTGATGGCTACGGCCCGATGGTGGTAGCAACGACACCAATTTCTGTGGAAGAACTCAAGGGCAAGCGCATCGCTGTACCCGGCAAGATGACCACTGCTTACCTCACCATGCGAATCATGCAGCCTGATTTTGAAGCTGTGGTTGTGCCTTTCGACAAGATTCTGGATGCAGTTACCGAAGGTGCGGCCGACGCGGGGCTGGTGATTCATGAAGCCCAGTTGACCTACGGGCGTGGTGGCTTTCACAAGATTGTCGACCTTGGGGCTTGGTGGAAAAAGACTTATGATCTGCCGCTACCGTTGGGGGCCAATGCGATCCTCCGGAGCCTGCCTGCTGACGTTAAGAGCGAATGCTGCCGGATGATGCACGACAGCATCCAGTACGCCCTCGACCATCAGGAAGAAGCACTCAACTACGCCATGCAGTTTGCGCGCGATATGGAGCAGCCGCTCGCTGAAAAGTTTGTTGGGATGTACGTCAATCACTACACTGTGGATTGTGGTGAAGTGATTCCGCGGGCTGCTCAAAAACTTTTGGACATGGGTCATGAGCTAGGATTGATTCCAAACCGTGTTGAACTGGAATTTGTTCGCTAAACCAATTTTCGCCGCTGCGCTGAGCATCGTCATGCTGAGTGCACAAGACCGTCCCAAGGACAAGATCAAGAACCTCGAGGCGCTATCGAAACAAGGCAAGAACGCCGTGCCTTCGATTGCGGCTTACCAGAGAGACCCAGACCCCACGGTGCGATTCGCCGCAGCCGAAGCCCTGATTGAAGCAGGCGGCGTGGAATCCGTAGATGCCTTGCGAGTTAGCTCCGAAGACGGGGCAGCCGAGGTGCAGCGGATTGCCGTGGCTGGAATCGTCAACTTCTACAAACCCGGATACGTGAAAAAAGGCATAAGAGCCAAATTAGGGGCTGTTGGCGACAAGATCACCAAGACCCCCAACGAAGCTGTAATCGATTTTTACGTTCAGGCCAGGGCAGAAGATATTGCTGCGGTGCGCAAAGTTTTGATGAATGGCGCAAGCCCGGCCGCGAAGCTACAGGCGGCGCAGGCTCTGGGAAGTTTGCGTGCAAAGTCTGCACTTGTGGATATGTATCCTTTGCTCAAGTCGAAGGACGACCCGATGATGATGGCGGCTTTACGGGCGATTGAGCTTACCGGCGACAAGGCTGCGGCTTCTGAGACCATCTTCCTTCTCCGCGACCTGAACGATCGCATCCAGGCCCGGGCGATTTCGATCAACGGTGTTTTTCGCAATGAGGCTGCGCTTGCAGACCTCGCGGAAGTATTTGCGAGAGGCCGGTCTCCACAAAGCCGTGCTGCCGCTCTTGAGGCCATCGCCATGATTGCAGCACCTGAGAGCCGGGGTCTATTTGAACAGAATCTGGACAATCGCGATGAAAGGTTGCGCGGCTTTGCCGCTGAAGGGCTAGGCCGACTTGGCATCAAAGATTCAAAAGCGAAACTCGAAGAACTTTTCAAGAGTGAAGGAAATTTGCGAGCCCGCATGGGGCAAGCCTTTGCCCTTGTAAAGCTTGGGCAATGGGAAACTAGTGAATTCAGTCCCTTCAACTATCTCTTTAACCTGATGAATTCCGCTGCATGGCACGACTATGCAGAAACGTATCTCAGTGAGTTGAGCCGTGAAGACGCAGTGAGAGCAATGCTTCGGGCAAAGCTGGGGGCTGCTACACGCTCAGAGAAGATGGGGATGGCGAGGATTTTGGCCCGGGAAGGCAGAGCTTCCGATCGCGAGGCGGTGGACGCTCTGGCCCATGATCGCGATGCTGCCGTAGCCGAAGAAGGAATAAAGGCAGCGCGCGCACTGAGCAGTAAAAACTGAGTGCGCGGCTGCCTTAAGCTTCCGGAGTTTTGCGAGAGCGAATTTACTTCGCTTTCTTCTGTTTCTGCTGACCGACGCGGACCTTGAACTGCTTTGCCTGAGCATCGCCGTAAGCCTTCCAGTCAAAACGCTTGGCAGCGTCTGAGAGGTAAGCAGTCACGTCGGCATCCTTGGGGAGCACGGCCATGATGGTGGCGGTCTGAGTGCCATCTGCATTCGAAATGCGATAGCGCTTTACATTCGGGATTGCCATAACCCTTTTATTGTAGCAAGGAGCGGAGGCCAGACTCCAGTGCCGGGTGACGGAACTCGTAACCTGATTTCAAAAGTGCTTCTGGAATCACACGCTGGCTACCGAGGATTACGGTACTCATTTCGCCAAAGAGCAGCTTGAGAGCAAATTCCGGCACAGGCAGAAAGGCGGGCCGGTGTAGCACTTTACCGAGCAAACGAGTGAATTCTTCATTGCGGCTCGGCTCTGGAGCAGTGAGATTGTATGGCCCTGAGGGAAGCTCATCATTCAAAAGTTTGAGAACCGCACCGACCCAGTCCTCTATATGAATCCAGCTCATCCACTGTTGCCCGCTGCCCAGCTTTCCTCCGATTCCCAATCGAAAAACGGGCAGCATGCTGGGTAAAGCACCCCCCTTGAGCCCAAGCACCACACCCGTTCTCAGCAATTGAACCCTCATTCCAAGAGCGCGGGCAAGGCTTGCTTCTTTCTCCCAATCCAACGAGAGTGCGGCTAGAAAATTGTCTCCAGCAGCAGAGGACTCTGTAAGCAGTTCATCTCCACGGTCGCCATAAAATCCAGTTGCCGATGCGCTAAGAAATAAAGAGGGTCTTCGTGAAAGCGTTGAAAAAGATTGCACAAGGCTGCGGGTAGAATCAATGCGGCTGCTTCGTAGCAGTTCTTTACTTTCTTTGGTCCAGCGCTGGTTCACTGTGGCCCCGGCTAGATGAATTACCGCGTCGGCACCCTCAAAAGCCTGTGCTGGTGCCTGTGCCTTTGGTGGATTCCAAAGGTAATTTTCGACGGAAGCTGGCAGGCCAGTTACCGGGCGACGAGCCAGCAGGGCAACCGAATGACCCTCTGCGCAGAGGCGCTCCACCAGATGTTGGCCCAAAAAGCCGGTTGCGCCACTCAGGACAATCCGCATTTAGCGCCTATTGTATGGCAAAGGGGTCTTTGCCTGTGCTCTCGATGTATGCAATCTCGCGCAAGTAGGAGGCTGAATCGGTCTTGCGCTTCATGCCGTCATAAGACATCCAGCGGATTTGCCCAAATATGGAACGTTCTACCCAGGGGCGATCGTGCAAGCCAAAACACCACAGGATCCCGGTGTAGGTATTGGGGTCCCGGCCGTCGAGTGCGTACTTGTCATGCAGGTAAATCATAGTTTCAAGGGCGTCCTGGCAAGTGGGCGACCATTCAATGATCTTCTTGCCCCAATACATCCGGTAGTAGCCGTGCATCTTGCCGCGAAAGAGGAGCTCTTTTTGCGTCGCATTCCAGATATCATCGTGCGTTTCCGCCGCTTCGAATTGCTGGCGGGTGTAGGAGGGTTTGCGTTCATCAGGGGCGTGAGCCAGTAGAGTTTTGCGAGCCCACTCTGGGAGAGCAGAGAGGCATTCCACCTGAGGCCCGGCGTAGCGGGCGAAGTTGAAGGCCAACTCCCGGCGAACTACCATCTCTTCGATGTATTCCGCACTGGAGAGATTATTCTCAATCCCGTGC
The DNA here is from genome assembly GCA_022843625.1 of Bryobacter sp. GTDB lineage: Bacteria > Acidobacteriota > Terriglobia > Bryobacterales > Bryobacteraceae > Bryobacter. Next base: position 6,968 of record JALHNH010000049.1, read on the forward strand.
GATTGAACCTTGAGTGCAACATCGAGGGCGCTAATCATCCCGAAGTGCAAGTAAGGGCTCATGTTGGAAGTTGCATGAGCGGCAGGCTGATTGCGATCTGAGGCGTAGCGTTTGAGGTTGTGACCGAGAAAGTGATTCAGCCGCCTTTCAGCTTCGAGCGCCCCACCGTGGAAGCTAGTAGAAACCGGTACATGGTGATCTATCTCACATCCAGCAACCAGGCCTGCAATGTTGTCACTGGAAACATAAGTGTGAAATGAAGGAGTAGGGAGTGTCCAGCGTTGCTTTGGCTGAGGCATGTCCAGCGGCTTCATATACGCTGGCAGCATGCGCTGGATTTTTGGCCGAATCGTATAGGCCGCATACTCGCGTTTTTCGAATTTATTCATTGGCACAACACAACTGGAATCTACCGCGAGGTAAGGGATTTTCAGCTTTGCGGGAACACTTTGATTGTGGGCGGCCGCAATAAAGGTTGGATAGTCATCGGTAACGACTGCTGCTGCGTCTTCAGCAAGCCGGTAGAGAATGTCATTGGCATCCGACCTGCGGGCGCGAAGGTAGAAAGTGTAGCCGACTCCAAGTTTTTCCAGTCGATGGGCTGTTTCCGGCACGCCCTCGAGGACAAATGTGTGAATACGGCGATTTGCCTGGCGGTAAGTGCAGGTGAGCGCCTCGTAAAACAAAACGGGAAGCTTCAACTGATTCGCCAAAAAGATTGCGTGTGCCAGAGCATGGTTGCCGTCAACGCGACGGTTCATCTGGCTCCAGTACAAAACATACTTGGCTTGAGGCTGAAGGGGGGCTTGGTTCAGGCTTCGAATGCGGTCTTCAGCGGGAGATATCACAGCAACTTAAAGATGATTCACTTTCTGTAGACGGTACAATATTAGTTTGTGATGCGTGCCTGGAATCGCGCTCGGCTCCTGTGGGGCTACCTTCGCCGCAAATCCCGGCTGAGCGCTCTGCCCGTCGAGTATATCGTCGAAACCACGGCCAAGTGCAACATCTATTGCCCAATGTGTCCTCGCGAGACGCACAAGCAGCCCAAAGAAGACATGAGCGACGAGGTCTTTGAGGGGTTGGTGCGAGAAAGCAGCGACAGCGCGGAGCATATGATGCTGATTGGCCTGGGAGAGCCTTTGCTCGATCACAAGATTTTCGAGCGAATTGAGTTTTGCCACCGGCACCAGATCTCTACCCTGCTCTCCACCAATGGCACTCTACTGGATGAAAAGGCATCCGAGCGTCTGCTAAAGACGCCAATCGAGCACATCACGCTGAGCTTCGACGGGGCCAGTAAGGAAAGTTTCGAGTTCTATCGTAAGGGTGCCAAATTTGACCGTGTACGTGAAAATTTCGTCCGCTTTGCAAGGATGAAAGATGCCATGAAGGCAAAGGTTCAGGTAGTCGTCCAGATGGTGCGGATGGAGAAGAACTGGGATGAAGTGGATGACTTTGATCGATTCTGGAAGGCAATTCCAGGCGTAGATCAAACTCGCGTCAAGGCGGACGAAACCGACCTGATGAGCCCGGACGGTGGCCATGCTCCGGGTGACTTTACACACCCCTGCCACTATCTCTGGCGTGGGCCAATGTACATCAAGCAAAACGGTGATGTCTACCCGTGCTGCCAAAGCTATATGCTCGACGGCAAGCCCGTGGGCAAAATCGGCGAGGAGCCGCTGGAGCAGATCTGGAATTCACCCGAGATGGAGCGCATGCGCAAACTTCACACCACGGGGCGTGCCGCTGAAGTGGAGATCTGCTCGAAATGCCGCACGGCTATCCCGCACCCGGTTTTAGTTGCAGGTAGCCTGATCTTTCATGGCAGAACCGTTCGGAAGCTATTGCCCTGGGTAGAAAAACTTGCTTACTGGAGCAGGCTTCCGGTGCAACTGTTGCGACCGCAAAAGCAGGCGCGGCCGCCGGGAAGAAATCCAGCCGATGAGCTGGTTCAAATTACTTCACCGAAAGACTGAATTCCCGCAAAATCTCCTGTTTTCCAGCGGGCTTAAGCCTCAGCCAATACTGGCCTTCAGCAAGGCCGGAAACCGAAAGCCTGCCATTAAGAGTCAGTTGGCCCGTCGCCTTCACATCACCATCAGCCCCGGACAACTCCCAGGCATATGCAGCCTCTGACAAGCCTGTAAGATCCGGTTTGAGATTCAGGGGCTTCCGGGCGGGTACACTGAGCCTGGATTCGTTGCGCACAGCAACCAGATCGATACTTGTGGGCTCAGTGTTTTGCTCAAGCAGGCCTGGCATAAAAACCATTAATGCTGCGCTGGCAGCAATTGCAATTGGTAAGTAATTGCGATATTTGTTCGGCTCTGGATTTACAGCTACTGCCTTGGCCCCGGCGGCAACCGCATCTACAAATCCGTCCATCTTTTCGAGCCTTGTCTGACAATATCCACAGACAAGAAGGTGCTCCTCCACAGCAGCGATGTCTTCCTCCGACGACAGTCGACCGAGTGAATACACCTCCAGTGCATCCTCGGTCAGGTGGGATTCATTGAAAATCTGCGCCGCAGATTGATCCCGTTCAGGCAAACGCCTATCCATTCATAGCCTCCAGAACGATGTCGCCGATGCGGGGGAGGATACTTCCAGCGACTGATTCGTGTAATAAGGTAGTGTCACACGGTCGATCTTTTTCTCACAAAAAACGACTTGAGATTACTTTTTGCCATCCGGCGCCGGCCCTCGTCGCTAAATCGTTGCTTGGCCCGGGATTTGAGAAGCCGGAATTGGGTGTCGTTGAGGCCCATTTCCTCACAGATTTGCTCTTGGGGTTGTTCGAGCAGATAGAAGCGGGTGAGGATCTCCCGATCCCGGCGGGAACATTCGCGCAGGATCTCTTCCATGATTTGAGAGTTTTGCGAACGGATCGCACCCTCTTCAGGGCTCATATGAGAGTCGGCGATCTTTACGTTGCCGTCAATGTCGAGTTCATCGCGCCGGCGTGTGTAGTTCTTTTCGATAAAACTAGCGATCTGACGCCGGACGATAGTGCGGACAAAGCCCATGAGACGTTCGGGGTCTCTCAGTTCGCCCCGCTGGATTGCTTGTACGACGATTACAAATGTGTCGTGCACACGGTCATCTATATCCTGCCGGCCGAGCTGGCGAACGATAAGAAACTTGATACCGCGAGAAAACAGTGCGTAGAGTTCTTCCAGCGCTGGCTGATCGTTGGCCTGAATTCGCTGCACCAGATCGGTCCAATTGATATCCTGAGCCGGACTCGGTGGGGGATCTAAAGCGACCGGGCCCTCCTGCCCATGAGCCCCATGGTCTTGTGCAGGATCTTTCTGCCTATCCTCAATTCGCGAGGGGTTTTCAATAGATTGAATGACTAGCATGAATCAGCCTTTAGAAATTGCAAGATACGCCGCCCAATAAGACGGTTTTGAAGACCATCCGCCCTGGCGGATCATTTGAAGTTGCGCGGCTCGCAGCGACTCGGCAGCGGCTCTCGGACTCCACTTCTGCTGAATTAGATTTTGGTAAAAAACCGGAAAAATTGGCCCCTCTGTATCCTCAGTTGGCCACAATGTGGCCAATACTGTACTTACACCAGAGATAAGAAATGCTCGAGATAACCCGTTGATGCCAATGCCTGATATGACTTCTCCCGTCGATGAGCTACAGCCCGAAAGCACCACAAGTTTCGTTTTTGTCCGCACAGCGTTCAAATCGAGGGAGCTGAAAAGACTGGTTCCGGTTTGTCCTTTTGTTGGGCTCAAGGCAATATTGAGCAGGTGAGGGTTGCCTGCCTGTGGAACGAAATGGGTCGAAAGGTGAAGAATATCTGGAGACTGGTTCAGGGTGGATCCAAGCGTCGTCACAGTTGCCGATAATCCTGTGTGCTCTACCGTGAGCCAGTGTTGATTCTTCATCGTATTCAGGCTGATTTGGAGTTCTTTCGCTGACGCCGGTAGCCGATTTAGCTCCAATTGGCTGACAGAAGCATTCTTCATCGGGCTCAGTCGACGATCTGCCTGATTGTAAATGGCGTCGCCAATCCCAACTGCCTGACGAGTCCATGCCAGGCTGGTTTCAGTCTGCAGGAAGAGTGCTGAAGGCAATACGCGCAGGCTATGGTCTTCGACAAGATAGCGAGAACCCGCCTTGTCGGCGGGGAGCGCTGCTATAGGAAGCGTCGAAAGTTCTTGGTCTAACACCATTGTCCAGAATGGGGTAGTGCGTTTGGAATACAATTCTTCTCCGAACAATTGCTTACAAAGTTCCATTCCGGTACTAGAGTTTCCGATTTGGGACCTATCCGTGATTTCTTTGCGAAATTGGTCAATCCACTCCCTCATCTGCTTTTTGCCTGGCATTCTTCGGACCTTAACGTTGTGGGCGTCGACAATCCAAGCCAAAGAATAGGGCTCAGTCAGATAGTAGGAGAAGACAACTTCATCGGGTTTTAAATTCCGCTGCCAATCCTTTAGGCCCAACTCGCCGCGAATCGAAGCGTTCGGAATCCTGAGTCCAGCCTGTATTTCAAGCGCATTCAATTCAAGTTCGAGAATACGAAGTTCTTCGAGTCCTGGGGCAGCTTGCCTTGAAGCAGATGATTGTAAAGTCTGAAACCGGGCAAGCTTCTGCCAATATGCCGAAGGAAACCGGCTGGCAAAATCCTCAAGTGGAAACTGGGCTGCGCGCATACTGGCAAAACGCGCTTCCTCGGCAACCCAAAATGACTCTTCTGCGAGGCCTTTCTGATTGAGTGAGAAAGAGGGATTCGCAATAGCTCCGAGAAAAGCCCTATGAACTTCGGTGGTGAGGTAGGACTCAAAGTTCAGATACGCCGAGTCGGTCGGCAAGACTTGCATTCGCCATTGCCGTGCCTGAGCCAAAGCCGAACGAAGGGTTGGCACTGCGGCCGCAAAGTCGTTCTGATTTAAGGCGATTCTTGCCTCTTCCCGGTCGATCATAAAATGGTGCATTGGCGTTCTATTCCCGCGATCCAGATCCCGGGCCACTTTCAACAACTGGCTTGCGCGCTCATAGTTGCCTTTTTCGCGAAACACTATTGCTAATTGCAAGGCATCACGAAGCCGTGATTTTTCTCGAAAGATGGAGCGAATCCGAAACGCCTCAAAAATGTAAGCCTCAGCTTCTTCTGAATGGGACATCCAGACAAGGCATTGGCCCATAACGGTATAGACCCATGCCCTTCGCAACTCGCGCACACTTTCAGGCCAGAGTTTCAGCTTTTCAGCATTAGCTGCCTGAATCGTTTCGGGGGGGGCAAGTTCAGACTCAGCCAACGCTCGGTCGAAGGCCTTTCTTGCTTCTTCTTCCACGCCCAGGCGGGTGAAGATGTTTGCCTGTAATAAAAATCCGTCTAGTTTGGCATCTCTGCTCATTGAGCTTCCATCCATTGGATATTTTCGAATGGATTCCAACGCTTGCTTATGGTTGCCGAGGACAACATGGATGCTGGCGATGTTGTAGGCAGCCATCGTCTCAAGATTGGGAATATTTCGCATCTTGGCTTCGGCTAGAGCAATATTGAAATACTTAGTTGCGTTCTGGTATGAGGCCAGAGCAAAGTAACTGCCTGCCACATTGTTCAGAAAGAAAATAGCAAGCGGGAAATTCTTTTCTGCGAGCGCAATATCACGTGCCTTGAGGTATTCAATAATGGCCTCTTCGTAGCGCTGGTTTCTGAAGAGATGAAAGGCTTGGCCACGCGTTCTCTTGAGAAGGTTTGAAGCTTCCGCAACTGCAGGAAGCTCGGCACGAACCTTTTTCTTTGCATTTTCAGGCGTCAAGGTGCATGCAATAAGTACTAGTACGAATAGCCGAGCATGCGAGATAACGGTCAACAGCATTTAATAGTATTCCTAGGAGTACCAATATTTGTCACTCCTAGGAATACCTCAGACTTTAACCTTAGGCAAGGCATTTGCAATGTTTTCCACATAATCTGGAATCTTGTTCCTGCCTTTCTCGGCTAAACCCTGTCTACATGAAGAACGGGGGGACAATGATAATCGGATCCATGGCCTTGTAACCTCTTGATTTAATTGCTTATTGCATGACACTCGGTCAGCAAAACCAGTTGACCCGACGGCTGTTTTGAGTACGTGGAGGGAGGCTATAAAATCGCCGTAACCTGTTGAAAACGATGTGGAAAAAATACTTACTTGTTCTGTGAATGGCTTTTCGGCTCCGGCAAACAGACCTGTTAAGCTGAAAATGGGTCGATGCGTCGAGCAGCACCTTACTTTCTGTTTGCCGTCATCCTTGGGATCGCCGGCCTGGTCTGGTATAGCTACCAGCAGCAGCTTGCCGTTCAAAAACGAAACACAGCAGCCCCGCCACAACCCCTATCAAGCACTCTCAATTCCAAAGCGGAGGGCTTTGTCTACCGCACCTCAGACGGCAGCCGCACGGTTGCCGAACTCAGAGCCAAAAATTACCGGGAGGTCAAGGATCCTGGTTTTATGGAGCTCGACCAGATGGAGCTGCGCCTTTTTCACCCGGATGGCAAGAGCTTTGATCTGGTGAAGGCAGCAAAGGGGAACTTCTACCCCACCGAAAGCCGCCTCAGTAGCGAAAGCGAAGTCGAGGTGCAAATGGCCGTTGCGCCAGAAGCAGAGCCAACCGGAAGGATCCTGGCAATCAAGGCCCAGGGGGCCAGTCTCGAAATCAAGACCGGCAAGATGGTCAGTCAGGGCCGGGTTGAGTTTAATTTCCAGCAAGAAGGTGGAACCGGTACCGGCCATGCCACCGGCGCAGAATATGATCCGCAATCCCATGAGCTGCACTTGATGCACGCATCCTTCCTGAAATGGCAGCCGAAAGACCTAAAGGCGAAGCCAATTGAAGTAGAAAGCGAAGAAGTTCGATACAAGGAGCTGGAGTCGAAGGTTTATTTTTCTCCGTGGTCCAAGATGCGCAAAGAAGACTTCTCGCTGGATGCGGCAAACAGTGAAGTGAATCTCGAAAAAGGGGTGATTCGGCACGTATTGGCAATCGATGCCAAGGGCCTCGACCGAGCACCCCGGCGCCAGGTTGACTATGCTGCCAAAACGCTGAATGTGGACTTTAACCCACGCGGCCAGGTGGAGAAAGTCATTGCCGAAGATGACGCCAAGCTCAACACAACGGGAGACAACGGAAAGACCCGGGCTTCCGCGCGGCGGATGGATCTCTTTTTTATCCCGGGAGAGAAAGAGTCATTGCTCGACAAGGCCCTGGCCAACGGCAAGGCCAGCATAGAATCCATTCCCGCCGTCAAGTCAGGCGTTCCGATGGCAGAAACCAAGCTTCTGCGCAGCGAAAGCATCGAAATGAAGATGCGCAAGAATGGCCAGGACATGGAAACAGTTCAGGTGCATGCCCCGGGCACACTGGACTTCCTCCCCAACCGCCCAACGCAGCGCAAGCGTCATCTCGAAGGCGAGCGCATGACGATTCAGTATGCCGCCAACAATCAGATCGAATCCTTTCGCAGTGTGAACGTTGCCACCAGAACAGATCCTGAGGCAAATGCGAAAAAAGGGTCGCAACCGATGCTCACCTGGAGCAAAGACCTTGAGGCTCGCTTCGATCCTAAAACGGGTGAAATGCAGCGGCTTGAACAGTGGAACGATTTTCGCTACCAAGAAGGCGAGCAGCGGGCGAAGGCAAACCGCGCCGTTCAGGAAAGTGCCGCCAACCGCATCACGCTCACCCAAAATGCCCGCGTCTGGGACCCCACCGGCTCCACCGATGCCAACGAAATTGTTCTCGACCAGAAAACAAGCCAGTTTGTGGCAACCGGCAACGTACGCAGTACTCGCGAAGCCGAGAAGAATGCGAAGACGGGCAAGAGCGATGAGGTGACCCAAGCTACGGCAGACCGCATGGAAACCCGGGAATCCAACAGCAAAATTCGCTATGAGGGCAATGCGGTAATGTGGCAGGGCGAAAACCGCCTTCGTGCCCCGCGCATTGACATTGATCGTAAGGCAGGACAGTTGCGGGGCTTTGGTGGCATTACGCATCAAATGGTAGACGATAAGTCGGCTCAGGCACGCAAGACAGGTGCCATTCTCACCAACGTCAACGCCACTGAAATGTTCTATTCCGACAAAGACCGCATGGTGGAGTATCGAACGAACGTGATCCTGAGCAGACCAGGCCTTGAGGTGCAATCCAACCAGTTACGAGCCTATCTCGATGAGGACGATAGCGAGCGCTTCAATGAGCAGCCGTCGGGCGGGATTGAAAAGGCATTTGCCTCTGGTGCTGTCAGAATCGTCGAAACCGGTACTCAACGTGTTCGAAAAGGAAGTGGGGAGACAGGTGAATTCTACACAGCCGACAGCAAACTGGTGCTGGAAGGGGGCAAGCCTGAGATGGTGGATTTGGTCAAAGGGGTGGAGCAGAGACGAACTACCGGCAAGCAACTCACCTGGTTTGCCAACAATGACAAGATCATTGTCGATGGCCAGGAACAAAAGCCCGCACTCAGCACCTTGCAGCGAAAGCGCTAAGCTGGAATCGACAGGCCGAATACCTTCTTGCGCACTCTGAAAACAACTGAACTAATCAAAGCATACGGCGGCCGGCGTGTTGTGGACGGCGTCTCGGTCTCGGTGGAACAGGGTGAAGTCGTGGGCTTGCTGGGCCCGAATGGCGCAGGCAAAACAACATCCTTCTATATGATCGTGGGCCTTGTAACGCCCGACAGCGGTCGAATCATGCTCGATCACGAGGATGTTACTGACCTGGCAATGTATCAGCGTGCCCGGCGCGGCATCAGCTACCTGCCACAGGAAGCCAGTGTCTTTCGAAAGCTGAGCGTTGAAGAGAATCTGATGGCAATTCTCGAAACCCTGCCGATTGATGGTCGCCAGCGCCGCGAGCGTATGAACCGTCTGATTGAACAACTCGGTCTTGAAAAAGTCGCAAAGAACAAGGGCTATATGCTGAGCGGCGGAGAAAGACGGCGTGTTGAGATCGCGCGCAGCCTGGTGATCGAACCCAGTTTTCTGCTTCTCGACGAACCCTTCTCCGGCATCGACCCGATCCAGGTACTTGAACTGCAGCGAATCATCTCAGACCTCAAACGTCAAGGCATCGGCATCCTGATGACCGATCACAACGTGCGTGAAACCCTGGCCGTCACAGATCGCGCATACATCATCAATAACGGCAAGATCTTCCGGGCTGGGAGCCCGGAAACTCTGGGTCGTGATCCAGAAGTAAAGCGAGTCTATCTGGGCGAAAACTTCCACTTCAATGATGGTGGTGCCAGGCCAAATTGACCTTCTGGCAAGCTCAAAAGAAAGCTTTTCTCTAAGACCGCCCGCTCTCGCCGATAAGAACATACAGCAATGTTCGCAATCATAGGTATTGTTCTCGTAATTGGCGCAGTCGGTGGTGGCTACGCAATGTCTCATGGGAAGTTTCCCGTTCTCTGGCAGCCTGCTGAGCTGGTTGTGATCTTTGGCGCGGCCTTCGGCAGTATGCTTGTTGCCAACCCGATCTCCAACATCACGGCGCTGATCAAGGGGATGATTGGAATTCTCAAGGGTAGCCCTTATAGCAAAAATGTTTATCTCGACACTTTGAAGGCGCTTGCCGACGTATTCAACTATGGCCGTAAGAACGGCCTCCAGAAGCTCGAAACCGATATTGAAAACCCTAAACAAAGCCAGTTGTTTTCGCAGCATAAGGTATTCATGTCGAATCATCATGCTCTCGATTTTGTCTGCGACACGCTTCGCACCTCGATTGCAGGCGGAATCGGTCACTTTGAAATCGAGCAGTCGATGGAAGCCGATATCGACATCATGAAGCACGAGCTCGAGCAACCAGTTGCCGCGCTAAAAGAAATGGCCGACTCGCTTCCTGGAATGGGTATTGTGGCCGCTGTGCTTGGCGTTGTTGTCACGATGGGCGCCCTTGGGGGCCCTCCTGAAGAAATCGGCGAACACGTCGCAGCCGCCCTTGTGGGTACCTTCCTTGGCATTTTGTTTTGCTACGGAATCTTTGGGCCACTCGGCAGCAACATGCAGAAAATCAACGACGGCGAAATTGAATACATGCATGTGTTGCGAGCCGGCGTTGGTGCCTTCATGAAGGGTGCGGCCCCGATTCTGGCAGTTGAAATGGCGCGGCGATCCATCCCCCCTCACGTGCGCCCCAGCTTCAAGGATATGGAGCAAAAGGTGAAGGGCGGGGGAGGCAAATAGCCCATGGCCGATCCAGCGAAAGAACAACCGATATATCTGATCAAGAAGAAGATCCATGGGCATGGCCACCATGGTGGTGCCTGGAAGGTTGCCTATGCAGACTTCGTCACGGCGATGATGGCATTCTTCATGGTGATGTGGCTGATGGGCTCGTCAGAGAAAGTCAAAAGTGCAGTCAGCGGCTATTTCCGCGATCCTGCCGGTTTTAAGAAGCAGTCTGGAACTGGAATGGCCGGCGAGGGTGAGCAGATCACTCTTTCCAAAGACGATATGGAAGGCTTGAAAGAGAAGATCCAGTCTGCCATGAAGCAGATGCCTGATTTCAAGCAAATCAAAGATCACGTCACCATGACAGTGACTGGCGAAGGGCTCAGGATCGAGTTGCTCGAAAAAGAAAAGGGTATGTTCTTCCAGTCTGGCAGTTCCAACCCAAGTGAGTTTGGCAAGGCAATTATCGAAAAGATGAGCGCAGAGTTGGCGAAACTGCCCAATACCATCGCCATCGAAGGCCATACCGATTCCAAACCATTTTCAAAAGATGGTGAGTATTCCAATTGGGAACTCTCGACAGACCGCGCCAATTCCGCACGGCGCGTCATGAATTCCAGTGGCCTTCGCGCGGATCAGGTGAAACAGGTTCGCGGATTTGCCGATCAACGTTTGATGGATGTTAAGGACCCGTCAGCGGCAAAAAATAGGCGCATCTCGATCATCGTTCAGTATCAGCAACCAGCCTATGACCCGGCCGACGACGAAGAAGATCCCAAGGATTCACATAGCAAGAAAGATGCCCACGGCGGCGGGCACGGCGGTAAGGGCGAAAAGAAAGATGCGGGCCATGGCGAAGCCAAAAAGGACGATCACAAGCCGGCCAAGCCATCCGCTGCACATTAACCTGACAACTTAAGTCGGTCTGGGCGGGTCGTCGGTAAAGGCGTTCGCAGTCTGGCACTCAGGGCAACTGTAGCTGCGCCAGAGCCAGCCAGGTTTCACTGTACCGATCGCCTTGAGCCACTCAGAAACGTGCGCGGCACCACATCTTACGCAAACGTTCGTTGCCGGCACTTCGTCAATGAATTTCATCTCACCCAAGTAAAAAGCCCACCCGTAAACACTCCACCGGGTACCTAGCCAGGCATCGCAGCGTCGCGCACAGTAGCTGGCTGTTCGAAGTATCCATTCCTGCCCACCGCCGATCAGCCAGATGCGCCGCGACCACTTTACCGGGCCATTTACGTTTGCAAAGGCAAAGCTGGTGTGAAGCAGGCGTACTGCAGCTACCCGCAATCCCGTTTCTGCTTCCAGCACTTCGGCAAATCGATTGGAGTCCACTATGGCATTCACATGCCCGCCTCCGTGGGCCAGCCAGCGATAGAGCCAGTCTGAGAGGGTGGAAGCATCTGGCACTGCTACATAGAGCCGCCCGTCGTTTTTTAGTACTCTGCGAAGCTCCCTGAGGCAGGGTTTCATCCCCACAATGTGTTCGAGGCTGTGGTTGGCGATGATCCCATCAAAACTGAATTCTCTGAACGGCAAAAGTTGCGCATCCCCCTGCACCGAGCAGGGGCCGAGGCCAAAATCGAGGTCGAATCGCACCACCTTAGCCTGAGTTGCCGTCACAGGAAAACTTCCGCTTCGGCATCCTAAATCGAGCACAATGCTATCTGGCCTTAGCTCGCTCAGGATTTCATGCACGGATTGATGCTCTCTCTTTCCTTAATCGCCCGCCGCCGAATGCGCTAGGCTATGCCGGTTTTGGTCAGCCACTCAGTCGCAACTTCAGCAAATCCTCGCTTGTTGATCTCGACTTCTCCGTTCAATTGCTGGATCGTAGCCTGATCGAACTTGCCGCCAAGGGACTGAAGCACAGGCAGAATTGAGGGGTATTTGAGGACAGCGGCCTTACTGTAGACCAGCGTGCAGCGATTTGGGCTGAAAACGCGTTGGTCGTCTTCGAGAATTCGATATCGGGAATCTGACAGGCGAGGGTCTGTAGAACCGGTGATCAGGATATCGATTCGATTTTCTCGTAAGCCAAAGTAGAGCTGGTTGATCGGCTCAAGCCTTGTGCCTGCGCTCTCCTGAATTTTGTAACGGAACTTGAGCTCGTTATAGCCTTCGGCGCTTTGAGCGAAATCGCTGGTACAGCCTAATCTCCAGCCGGTTTTGCTTTCAGCCGCCTGACTGAGATTTGAGATGTTTGCAAAATTGAAGTCATCTGCCCGGACTACGGCCGTATGTGTATTCTGAAATCCGAGAAAGGGGGTGCAGCTGGCCTGAGCCTGCGCCTCGAAGCCCTTCTGCATCACATCAAGCATCAAAGTGTCATCGAGCTGATCCACGAGCTTAAGCAAGACCTTGAAGGCGATTCGCGAATACTCGGGATAAACATCCATGTCCCCGCTCTGGAGAGACTGGTACAACACCGCTGAGCCGGGAACTCCAAAGCGGCGCTCCAGTCTGGCCTGCAGTTTTTTCTCAAGCAGTTGACTGACTATCTCCGAAATCAGATTGCTTTCAATGTTATCTTTGGCCCCAATCTTTAGTTTGGGCGTACTGTTACAGCCCGAGAAGAAACTAAGTCCGGGTGCTACAAGCAAAGCTCTACGCTTCAACATAGGTCTCAGTCTACTCCTTTCCTTCCTTATTTGGGCATCGTCGTTCGATAAGTTTTCCAGTTGGTGATCAATTCGTGCACCACAGTAGATCCTACTTTCCAGGCGCTCTCTACGGATGGGATGAATCCGGCATAGCCGCCGGCTTTATTCTCCGCAAGACTTTCGGCTGCCGTAATCTGAGGCCGCTGGCTATCGAAATTGCTCGCCGTGCGCAAGACCAACACGCGGTTTACATCCACCTTGCCTGCTTTGGCCAGGAAATGTAGCGATTGAAGAGTTCCAGTATCCTCCATGGCCGTAGTTACATAGTTAGCGCTTCCTTTGGTGTGATAGGAAACCCAATCATTGGCCCATTCATTCAACAACTTTCCATGCCAGAAAGTAGAAGATTGCAACGTGTCGCCCTTTAGAACAAATGGTGGCCGCTGCGCGTTGGGTAACCCAGTCATCTGGGCCCTTCGTTCTTTCAGTGATGGCGTGTCTCCCAGATCCAGTGCCCTGGTCAAACGAAAAGCCCAATCCACCAGCGGCTCATTCAGCTTGTACATTTCGCCTTCGTTTGGTTCACGCAGCGGCTGCTCGTACGGCACGGCTTTGCGCAGCGGGACAAAGCCGGTCTTCCACTCTTTGGGAATTTCACGGGCGTCGATCTCATGACCGAGATCTCCATCTACAACATAAGTAGCCCAGGCTGCACTGCCCAGCGTGGCATCGGCCGGGTCTACGCCCGCGATGCCAGCCACCAGCCAATAAGCTTTGGTCAAATCAAAGCGCGGATCCATTCCCAGAGCCATAACGCTTGCGGCTGCCTTGGCTGTGCCGACGCCAGTAACCATGGCGATCAGGCCTTTGCCGTCGCTGCGCAAAGACCGGTTGCCCTGAGGAAAGGGAATCACCTGAGTCAGCTTCTCGCGCTCCACCCAAAGCTGGAACTCACCAGGTGCATCACCAGTGTCTTCGCCACGCTCGAACATGGTCACGACAACTACCTTCACTTCTTGTTTCTTCGCAGCTACAAGGCCGATCGAAGCCAATAGAAAAAACGCTAAAACTTTCATGCAATATCCTTTTCAGTGAATGCACCGCAACTGATGCCGCGACGCAAGAAAACCATCAATCCTTCGACCGTAGCCGCATCGTCAAACTGTGTGCCAGCAAGCGTGGCTCTGGTTTGAGCTTCAAGAAAGGCCTGGTAGCGGCGCCTCACATCGGAAAGATGCTTCTCGAAAAACTCGTATAGCCCGGCAAAACGGCTCAACAGCTGGCCTGGATGTACATCCCATCCGCAATAGATACCTTCACCAATTGCCCGCAGCACCTGTTGTTTGTGGCCTTCAAAAGCGGCCCGGCGTAGTGTTGCGTCCTCTCCGGTAGGAAGCTGCGAATAAACACCATCGCTTACCGCCACACCCAGCGGAAGCATCACCTGCTGGATCGTCCAGCGAGCGAATGTCGCATAGGGGTGATCGAGTGCCTGGGCGGGCGCGGGCACCTGCATTGCACTCAAATAGTCGTAACAGCCAAAATGCGCTGCATCCAGGCGATTCTCGCAAGCCTTTACAATCTCACCCAGACACCGCACTGCATTGGGGTGCTCCACTAGAATTTCATGCCGCAAAGTCATGCCCGGCAGGCGAAATCGAATTTCGGCTTCTTCCAACATCTCGCGCCAGCGCTTGGCTTCTTCCACTTTTGCGATCTTCGGCTGGGTCACGATCAGATGTTTGGGAAGAGCGGCACCAGTTGCATATTTCAGAAAAGTATCAAGCGTCTGTCTGGCCATTCGGCAATCTGATTTGGGGCGTATGCCTATCCGGGCAGGCAAGTCTCCGGCAACCGACATGCGTGCAAATTCAATGCCCGCCCTGGTTGCGGCTTCCAACTCCTCAGCCTCAGATCGGAAACCAAAGCCATCCTCAAAGTCGATACGGAAATCCTCGATCGGTTCACGCCGTAATTTTTCGCGCACCTTCTCGGTCACGCGTTCCGCTTCCGGATGGGCCAGCGCACGCGCCCCCATTTTGGAAAAGAGCCCCGGCTGAAACAAATGGGCCCCACCGTAAAATACATGCGCCACCAGCCGCGGCGCACTGGAATCAATACTGAATCTTTCCATGGTCATTGCGCCAGGCATCAAATGCGGCGATGGCCTCCTCCCTGTGTAGCTGTTCCATCGGGAGTTTGCGCTCCCGCAAAGGCAGACTCAGTTCCCGGTAGAGAAAATCGTCATCGAAGCCAGCAGCGGCAGCGTCGTGCCGGTCTGCAGCGAAAACTATCCTGTCTGCCCGCGACCAATAGATCGCTGCAAGACACATGGGACAGGGTTCGCAGCTTGAATAAATGACGCATCCCGTAAGCTCAAAACTCCCAAGCTTCTGACAGGCATTGCGAATGGCTGCAATCTCTGCGTGAGCGGTAGGGTCGTTAGTTGTAGTGACCCGGTTGGTCCCCTCGCCGATAATCTCGCCATCACGCACCACCACCGCACCAAAAGGACCGCCCTGATGTTGGATCGTATTTTCGACGGCGAGCTCTATGGCTCGCAACAGGAATGGGTTCTGCATCTGGCAGAACTTATTATCGCTAGCTTGCCGCTTGCCGTGCGGCTCCGCTGTCTAAAACTTCGCGCACCTTGCCCAAAAGACTGCCCAAAGTGAAGGGCTTTTGCAGGAATGCCGTTCCTGCCGGGAACTGCCCCGCCTCAAGCACGCTCTCGTCGGTGTACCCGGAGACAAACAACACCTTTAACGATGCATCATGCTCCAGAGCCTTCTGGCTCAACTCAACACCATTCATGCCGGGCATCATCACATCGGTGAGCAGCAAATCGACTTTGGTGCCCGCCTCAGACAGCAGGCGCAGCGCTTCTTCACCGTTAGACGCTTCAATTACCTCGTAGCCCTGCCGCCGCAAGATCTTTCTTACGAGGGCGCGAATACCACCTTCGTCTTCAACCACCAGAATCGATTCCAGTGTTGTTTCTGCCTCCGCAGCTACTTCGACTGCCGGTGGCGGCACTACAACCTGAATTGCAGCGAGGGCTCTCTCGGCTTCAAGCTCAGCTTCACTCACCATTGGCAGGTACAGATGCAGTTTTGCCCCATCTACACTCAAGTCACCATGGCTTTGGCGCACAATTTGGTAAGCAACCGCGACTCCAATTTCCACTTCCCGGGCCTGACCCTCTGCCTCAAGCCACGGCTCAAGCAAGCGCTCACCCCAGACCGCAGCCCGGTCACCTTCAAGTGTCAACCGAATGTATGCCCCCATGTTGAGGCCTTGAGAGCCGCCAATGCTTTCGCCCCTCAAAACGTTTTCGGCACTCAGTTTCAGGCTGCCGCAGCCCTGCATTGCCAGGGAAGCGTGGCGCCCGAGCGAAACCAAAGCATCTTCAATCTGTGCGGCGTCGACCTTGGCCATTGCCAGTCCGGCAGGAAGGTGGATTTCCAGGGCCAGGTCTGCTCCTAATGCAGTTTCGAGTTTCCCGCGCAGTTGCGTTATCAGCGCCGGAAGATTTGTGATTTTGGGCGTGACCACGGGGCGGCGGGTATAGGTTTGAAACTGCGTAGTCAGCGAGTAGAGCCGCTCGGTAGCACCGAGTATCTCTTTCATGTCCTGATGCAGCGTATGCTCGGCGGGCAGCGAGTTCTTCATTTCCTCGCCGTAGCCGGCAACGATCATCAAAAGATTGTTCAGATCATGAGCCAGCTTGGCGCTCAGCCGCTGCAAGGCCTCGCCCTTTAAAGCCAAACTCTGTTGCGATTCCAGCTCCCGGCGCTCGCTCACATTTGTGGTCAAACCCGCCAAGCGAAGCGGCTTGCCTGCTTCATCCCGCGCTACGCGCACCGTCTCCCGGGCCAAAAACGCCTGCCCATCGGCATGCCGGGCTAAAAATTCGATTGAAAAGACGGTACCGGCACTGGCACCAAGCTGGTCATAAAACTCATCAACTCGCTGGCGCTCGCCCTCGGCCATGCGTAAGCCCCAAACCGATTTGTCCGATAGCCAACGCTCGGGTGGGAAGCCAAAGAGATCTTCAGCTCCGGCGCTTACGTGCGTGATACCGCCCACGGCGTAGTCTACCTCCCACAGCATTCCCTCAACGGAAGCAGCCACTGAAAGCGCCTTCTGATCCGTCAAGGTAAGAGCGGCAGCCGCTGGTGCTTTTTCTTCAATAATCAGAAGCGCTTCAGACTGCGAGTCCTCTTCCCAGCTCCTTAACGGCAGCGCTGTAACCACAACGTCTTGCCCGTCCCACTTCATTTCCTGCTTAGGGGTGGCAATCCCGGAATGCACTACCCGCTCAACAGCTTCCTGCAATCCCTCGATGGGTAGAAGGTCCCCTATTGGCCTACCCAGAATTTCGTCGTTCTTTTTGCCCAGCCGCATCCGGAATTGCCGGTTCGCCGAAACGGCATGCAAATTTGGGCCCACGATCAGCAGGCTGACTGGAATACTGGCGACAATTTCCTGATAGTAACGACGCTCTGTTTCCACCAGAGCCAGCAGTCGCGCCACCTCTTTTGGCTTCCATTGTTCAAATTCGGCGCGTTCCATCGACATCTTCAGACTTCTCCCACATCCAACAGTCTGCACTCCAGGGCAATTACACTCAACGGTACTTTGAGCGATTCAGTCAGGAGTACTATTGGTCTAATCGGACTCACAAAGAGCTGGCTTCACCGGGGAGACGGGGGTTTTCTCACCCCCTAATGCGGGTATTTGACTAGGGAATTACCTGAGCTACTTTGCCATTGATCTCGGCCAATTGTAGCTTTACCTGTTCAATGTCGTTCGCTTTGGGGGCAAATTTCAAGTAAGCACTCAGATGCTCGCTTGCGCCCTTGTAATCCTGTTTATCGGCCAGAATCATCCCCAGCAGGTGGGACATTTTCGGCATCACATGGTACTGATCGATCTCGATTCCAGACCGACATTGTTTTTCGGCCGACTCTACATCTTTCAAGTTGAAATTGGCGACGGCGGCGTAGAAAAACGCGGCTGGGAAGTCGTACCGATTTAGCTTGATCACCTTTTCGCTTAACTGCTTCACCTCGACCCACTTCCGCTGCTGCGCTTCCATTACCGCCAGGCCGAGATAAGGCCGAACGTATTTATCGTCAGCTTCGAGGGCCTTAGCGTAGCTTGCCTTGGCGGTGTCGAGACTGTTTTGCATGGCCTGTATGCGGCCCAGTTCATACCAGGCTTCCGCGAACTTCGGATGCAGGCTGACGGCCGTCTCCAGCTCTTTCTGTGCATCTGGCAACTTGTTTTTCTTCAGGGCATTGCGGGCCTTCTCGAGCGCCTTTTTGGCATCTTTGGGAGCCATCATGGTTGTAGCGCTGGTAGTAAAGCCGGATACATCTCCAAGTCGGCGGAGAATGATGGTTCCAACATCGGGGTTGTCGAGAGTGCGGCGGCCAGCGAGGGTCACCAGGCTGCTACGGTAGCCAGGCAGGCTGGCCCGCAACTCGCAGTTCATGAGATCGCGCTCACTCACCCCCCGGCTGCGCCCGGGCGTGTTGCCAAAGACTCCGCCTGAATTTCCGCCAAACCCGTCGTTGGTGTTGCTGACACTGGCATCGGGCAGCATGCCAGAACGCTGGCCAACCTGAAAGCCAAAGCCACCCTTGGAATCGGTATAGCCTTCTGGAATCGGATTTCCGCTGCCCATACAGAGCCGCTCAATCGTCACGGTTTCCGGTGGGGCGCTACCATCTTCCATCCGTACCTTGCCGGAGAGAAAGATCGGCCTGTCCTGCATCTGGTCCATTTGCGGACGCTGCTGATCTTGCGGGAAGGGATTGGTTGGGTTGCGCGGGTTATTCCCCGGCAGCCCGACGTTGCCTCCACCGGGGTTACCGGGCCCGGTAGTAGGCCCGGTTGTGGTGCCTCCGGCACCAGCACTGCCGCCAGTCGCAGGTGGAGTTGTTGTTTGCGCAAACACCATGGCGGCGCAAATTAGAGAAGAAGAAAGTAGCTTCGAATAAATCATGTTGACCCCTTCAATCGAAAAGCAGGTTCGCTGGCGGTATTATTTCATAAGGTGACACAGCAATCCATAGGCCTAATCCTCGCGGCATTATTCGTCGCCTCCTGCTCAAGCCCCACGGCCCCCAAGGCGGTGGAGAAGAAGGAGGTTGCACCGGCTGAGCCGGTGTCGGGCCTTACAGGGCTTTACCGTTGCTACGGCCCCTCCCGCTCCTGGGCACAGGATATACAGGTGCTCCGAGTGCAGAATATCTTTATCAAGTCCCGTCAGGCCCCTCCTGGCAAGGCCTTTGCCTGGCAGGTTACTTTCGTTTCCCCCTCCAAGAACCGGATCAAGAACTGCACCTACTCTGTTGTTAAAGAAGATGGCCTCTTTGAAGGTGTCTACAACCCCAACGACGAAGCTTTCAGTGGCGCAAGCAAACTTGCCCAGCCTTTTGTGATTCAAACCGTCAAGAAAGACACTGACGAGATCTACAAAGTGGCTCTTGAAAACTCCAAAGACTATGCTCAAAAGAATCCCAACGTCCCGATCACGATGCTGCTGGAATTCTCCGATCGCAACCCGATCGCGGCCTGGCGTGTGATCTGGGGAACCAGCGTCGGCTCCTCCGCCTATTCGGTCTTTGTCGACGCCACTAACGGGCTTTACCTCAAAAAAGCCTTCTAGAGTACCTGCTGGCACAATTTCTCCAATAACGATAGAATCTGAGCAAATCCTAATTTGGAGAATTGTGTCCATGTTCCGTTTTGACGCAGATAAACCCGCTGAATTTTGTGATGGCACCAGGCGCCGCGACTTCCTGCATGCCGGTACCCTCTCCACGTTAGGACTCGGCCTTACCCAGTTCACCGCTCTCAAAGCCCTGGGTGCTGTTGATCAGTCGAAGTCCGACGTCAACTGCATCTTCCTGATGCTGGTCGGGGCTCCCAGCCAGCTCGACACCTGGGACATGAAGCCCAACTCGCCATCGGAGATCCGCGGGCCCTTCAAGCCGATCAAGACCAACGTCCCCGGCATGGAGATCAGCGAGCTCTTCCCGCGCATGGCCAAACATGCCGACAAGTACTCGATCATCCGCGGCATGAATCACACCGCCGCCGCCGTACATGACACTGGTCACCAGATGATGCAGACGGGCCGCCTCTTCCAGGGTGGAGTCGAACACCCGCATATCGGTTGTGTGCTCAACAAGCTCAAGGGCCCCAAGGGCGACGTGCCGGCTCACGTCCTTCTGCCGCGTCCGATTGGCAACACGGGAGGCAACATGCCTCATGGCCAGTCCGCTGGCTTCCTCGGCAAGACCTTTGATCCTTTCGTCCTCAATGCAGACCCGAGTGACCCCAACTTCCGCGTGCCCGACATGCTGCCGCCAGACTACCTTTCGGCCTTGCGTGTCGACCGGCGTCGCAACTGGCGCGAGGCTGTCGATAAATCTGTCAACCGCTTTGAGACCTCGCAAGACGCCCGGCTCATGGACAATACCTTCCATCAGGCCTACACATTGATGTCGAGCCAGAAGGCGCGCGAGGCGTTCGAGCTCCATCGCGAGCCCGAAGCTGTGCGTGAGAAGTACGGGCTGAATCGCTTCGGCCAAAGCTGCCTTCTCGCCCGCCGCATGGTGGAGGCTGGTGTTCGCTTTGTTACGGTGAATATGTTCGAAACGGTTTTTGACGAAATCACCTGGGACATCCATGGCTCCAAACCCTTCTCTCCGATTTCCTGTTACAAAGACCTGGTCGGCCCGATGTTCGATCACGCTTATGCTTCGCTGCTCGAAGACTTAAGCCAGCGCGGCTTGCTCGCCAACACAATGGTTGTGGCTTGCGGTGAGTTTGGCCGCACCCCAAAAATCAACCCTGCCGGTGGCCGGGATCACTGGCCGCAATGCTGGTCGATTCTCATGGGCGGTGGCCCGCTCAAAGGTGGCACCGTGGTTGGTGCTTCTGACGAGATTGGCGCTTACCCGAAGGACCGTCCCACAAATCCGGCTGAAGTGGCCGCCACTATATATAAAGGTCTTGGCATCGATCTTTCACTCGAATTGCCGGGTGCCCAGGGCAGGCCCATCCCGATCGTCGAGCGCGGCGTCGAACCCATTTCGCAGCTATTTTCCTAGGAACTAAATCATGCGCATTATCTTTGGATTGCTGTTGGCCAGCAGCCTCACGGCTGCCCCCGCAAAGCTGACTCTTTATCCTGAATCAGTCACGCTGAATTCGCGCGAGAGCCGTCAACAACTGCTCGCGCAAGCCGCAGTCGATGGCCGTGGCGACGACTGGACCCGAACGGCACAGTGGACCTCATCCAACCCCGCTATCGTCGAAGTCGACGCGACCGGCATGGTTTCGCCAAAGGGTGACGGCGAAGCCATCATCACCGCTAAACAAGGCGACACCTCGGCCAGTCTCAAGGTAAGGGTTGCCGGTTACACCAAGCCTTTCGCATGGGCCTTCCGTGAGCATGTCATCCCTGTGATGTCTAAACGTGGTTGCAACCAGGGCTCCTGCCATGGGGCGCTCGCTGGCAAGAACGGCTTCAAGCTCACCCTCCGTGGCTATGACCCGGAAGTCGATTACGACGTCCTCACACGATCAAGCCAGGGCCGGCGGGTGGTGCTTGCAGACCCGGAGAAGAGCCTGCTGCTGCAGAAGGCCAGCTTTGGAATCCCCCACGGTGGCGGCCAGCTGCTGAAGAAGAACTCTCTCGAATACCGCGTGATCCGCGAATGGATCGAAGGAGGCGCTCCCGCTCCCACTGCTGCCGATGTGGAAGTGGTTGATCTTGAAGTTTTCCCCAAGAGTGCCATTCTCAAGAACGGTTCTGAGCAACAGCTTGTGGTGCGCGCGAAGTACAGCGATGGCCGTATGGAAGACGTCACCCGCTGGGCCAAATACAGCTCGAATGACGAAGGTGTGGCGCAGGTCGATGATGGCACTGGCCGCGTCAAGATGCTGGGCCACGGCGAAGCGGCCATCACTGTCTGGTATTCCAGCAAGGTTCTGTATACGCGCCTCGCTGTGCCGTTTACTACTGAGGTCGGCCCGGACAAATACACTCGTATCACACGTCGCAACTACGTCGACGACCTGGTGGTTGCCAAGCTCAAGAGCCTCAGCATCGAGCCCTCAACACTTGCCCCGGACGAGATGTTTGTCCGCCGCGCTTTCCTTGATGCAGCCGGCATTCTTCCTACAGCAGAAGAAGTTGAAAACTTCCTCGCCGACAAGAGCCCCAACAAGCGCGAGAAGCTAATCGAATACATTCTCAACAAAGAAGAGTTCACTGACTATTGGGCCTACAAGTGGAGCGACCTCATGCTGGTAAGCTCCCGCAAGCTGGGCGCCGTTGGAATGCAGAGCTTCTACAACTACATCCGCGATAGCGTGAAACAGAACAAGCCGTGGGACAAGTTTGCCACTGAGATCATTACATCTTCAGGCAGCACTCGCCAGAACGGTGCACTCAATTACTTTGTCCTCCACAAAGACCCGATCGACCTCACCGAAAACGTCACCCAGGCGTTTCTGGGCCAGCGCCTCACCTGTGCGCGCTGCCACAATCACCCGCTGGAGAAGTGGACCCAGAAGCAGTATTACCAAATGGTCAACCTCTTCGCCCGAGTGGGCCTGAAAAACGGCAACACGATGGGAGAGACTGTGGTCTTCGCTCGTACCAGTGGCGACGTCAATCACCCACGCCTGCTCAAGCCGCTCAACCCCACCCCGCTCGACGGCGACGAGATGAGTCTCGATTCAACAGAAGACCGCCGTGTCCATTTCGCCAAGTGGCTTACTTCACCCCGAAATCAGTTCTTCGCCCGCAACCTCGTCAACCGCGTCTGGGGCAGCATCATGGGCCGTGGTCTTACCGACCCCATCGATGACGTGCGCGCTACCAACCCGGCCTCAAACGCCGACCTCTTCGATGCTCTTGTTGCCGACTTCACGAAAGACTTTGACGTCAAACGTCTGATTCGAACCATCATGAACAGCTCGACTTATCAGCTATCGAGCGAACCCAATGCCTCCAATCAAAGCGACGGCAAATACTACTCCCACTACATCCTGAAGCGTCTGCCAGCCGAAGTGCTTTTAGACTCGATGAGCCAGGTCACCGGCGTACCTACTGCCTTTGATGGCTATGCCGCCGGCACCCGCGCCTTGCAGCTACCTGACGTTCAGGTAAAGAGCGAGTTCCTCAATGTTTTCGGACGTCCCAAGCGCGTCATCT
Organism: Bryobacter sp.; assembly: GCA_022843625.1. Taxonomy (GTDB): domain Bacteria; phylum Acidobacteriota; class Terriglobia; order Bryobacterales; family Bryobacteraceae; genus Bryobacter. The sequence goes on from JALHNH010000049.1 coordinate 30,019, forward strand.
GTGACGCTGGTGAACGTTCGAGCGATCCGAGTATCGCCCAGGCACTCCACGTGATCAACGGCGAAACGCTGAACCGCAAATTGATGAACCCTAATGGGGCCGTCAACCTTTTTCTGAAGCTCGGCGTCAGTGATGGCCGCATGATTGAACAGGTTTACCTGTCCGCCTTTGGGCGCTTTCCCAGTGAAACAGAAAAACAACGAGCCGTTGATCTGCTCAAGGCTTCGCGACTTGAAAAGGGAACGGCGGAATCTCTGCTTCAATCCCGCCGCCAGGGTGCTGAGGACCTGATGTGGGCTCTGCTCACGAGCAAGGAGTTCCTCTTCAACCAATGAAACGCGAACTGCTTGCCTTCTGCCTCTGTGTCCCTTTAACCGCCTCAAAGGATTTCACGCGCGACATCCAGCCGCTCCTGGAAAAGCGTTGCACCGGTTGCCATTCCGCCAGCGCTACCATGGGCTCGCTGAATCTCGAGACCTGGGAAGGCCTCCTCAAGGGCGGCAACAACGGGCCGATCCTCGTGCCGGGTAAGTCGAAAGAAAGTACGCTCTATCTGAGTGTGGTGGGCAAGGCCCCAGAGATCGGTCGCATGCCTTTCTCCAATGAAGTCATGCCCGACGATGAAGCCGAAGCAATTCGCGAATGGATCGACGAAGGCGCTGCCGCACCTGTCACCAAGCCCCAGCAGATTTACTCACTGGCCTGGAGGCCGGACGGCAAGGCCATCGCCCTGGGTACCTACCAGACGGTGCGTTTGATGGACGCCACCGGCCAGACCGAAACGGCTCAACTCACCGGTCACGCAGACGCTGTGCGCGCAGTTGCCTGGAGCAAAGACGGGAGCTTTCTCGCCGCTGCGGGAGGCTCGCCTGCACGTAAAGGTGAAGTCAAAGTCTGGAAGGCCGACGGCACTCTGCAAGCAACTATCAGTGGCCATGCCGATTGCATTTACGGCGTCGCCATCTCACCCGACGGCAAGACCATCGCCACGGCCAGCTATGACAAGCTGATCAAGCTCTGGGATGCGGGCACGGGCAAAGAGATTCGCACCCTCAAAGACCATATCGATGCCATCTATGCGCTTGCCTTTACCCCCGATGGCAAGCGCCTGGTGAGTGGAGCCTCTGACCGGTCGATCAAGGTATGGAACCCCGAAACCGGCGAGCGCCTCTTTACGATGAGCGAGCCCACCGACGGTGTGAATTCGGTGGCCATCTCCCCTGACGGCAAGCGCATTGCCGCCGCCGGGCAAGACAAAACCATCCGCATCTGGCTGCTGGAAGAAAAGGGTGCCACGCTTGAGGTTTCGATGATCGCTCACGAAGACGCCATTCTCAAAATCGTCTGGAGCCGCGACGGCAAGACTCTACTCTCCAGCTCTGCAGACCGCAGTCTGAAGCTGTTTCGCGCCTCAGACTTGAGCGAACTGAAGATGCTGGGCGGCCAGCCCGACTGGGCCTACGCCGTTGAATACTCACCTGATGGCTCGCGAGTTGCACTGGGCCGAATGAACGGAAGTCTCTTAATTACTGAGGTGAAGCCATGAAGAAACTGATCTCGATCGCAATCCTGAGCACCGGCTTGATTTGGGCACAGGCACAGCGAACAACGCCTCCCACCATCGCCCGCGTCTCACCGCTCGGCATCGCCCGGGGCATGACCATCGAGATGGAGGTGGAAGGCTTCAATCTTGCCAAAGCCTCTGCCATCTACTTCAGCGAGAAGGGTATTACCGGGAAGATCCTGCGCATCAAAGAGCTTCCAGATCAAGCTGAGGTTCGTTTGGGAGCCAGTGGTGGAGTGTCCTCGATTGAACTTGGCCAAATCCCGGCACGCAATCAGGTGACAGTTGAGATCGATATCTCGACAGAAGCCAAGGTCGGCCCGGTTAGCTTCCGGCTGCTTACGCCGCTCGGCACCAGCCCTGTCGGCACTTTTCTCGTGGAGCCCTTCTACGGCGAAGCCGCTGATATGGAGCCAAACGATAGCGTCGAGAACGCTCCCGAGGTTTACCTCCCAGCCATCCTAACGGGTGCGATCAGCCGCAATGGGGACGTGGATCATTACAAGATCAAGGCTCGCGCCGGCCAGCAGGTAGTCTTCGAAAACGGAGCAACCATGCTTGGCAGCTCACTCCAGCCGATTGTGCGAATTCTGCGAGAGGACCAGAGCGTTGCCGCTGAATTTGGCCAGGATGGGGGCGAAAGCGTCCGGCGCTTTGCCCACCGCTTCGACAAAGAAGGCACCTACTTTGTTCAAATCAGCGACTTCCAGCAAAGCGGACGAGCCAGCCATTTCTACCGCCTCAAAGCAGGCGACTTCACCGTGATCACCGGCGTTTATCCACTCGGTGTCCAGAAGGGCAAGACAGCAAACGTAACCCTTGAGGGCATCAATGTCGCGGAAGCGAAGTTGGCCGTCAAAGGCGAGCCGAGTGAACGCGATGCCTTTGCTGTAGTGCTTCGCCCCAACAAAGCCTTCAACGATGTCCGCCTCGAACTTGGCCAGCACCCTGAAGCGGAAGGCGTGGACAAACTCACGTTTCCGCTCACTGTGAATGGAAAACTGAGCGACACCGCCCGCTATCGCTTTAATGCGCGACGCGGCGAAGAACTGGTTTTTGAAGTGGATGCCCGGCGTGCCGGAAGCGACGTCGACTCCTTCCTTGAAGTTCTCGATATGCAAGGTAAGTCGATTGAGCGTGCCGTGGTACGGCCAGTCTGGGAGACCACGACTACCCTGCGAGACCACGACAGCGCCGCTCGCGGCATCCGCATTAACTCCTGGAACGCTCTCAAGGTTGGCGACTATGTGATGCTCGGCGGAGAAGTGATCAAGATTAACGCCATGCCCCGGGGGCCGGATGACGACATGATTTTCGAAAATTTCAACGGCCAGCGCATCACCTACTTCGACACCACAGCCGAGGCTCACGCCATCGACAAGAGCATTTACAAGGCCCAGATTTTCCCGGCCGGCTCAAAGTTCACGCCCAATGGGCTTCCCCTCTTGCGTCTTTACTATCGCAACGATGACGGTGGCCCCGGATATGGCAAAGACTCGCTGCTACATTTCACTGCGCCAGCCGATGGTGAGTATCAGCTTGTGCTGAAAGACGTTCGTGGCAAGCTCAACAAGCCCCAGGCCTACCGCCTTACGGCTCGTCATTCCGAGCCCGACTTCCGCCTCTCGATGAACCCGCGCAACCCGACTGTGCCTCTTGGCGGTGCGATCCCGGTTACAATGCAAGCCTTCCGAATGGATGGTTTCGATGGGCCTATCTCGGTCAACTTTAATGGACTTCCTCCCGGCGTTACTGCGACTCCCACGGTCATCCCTCCTGGGCAAATTTTCGCCACTGTCTTGCTCAAGAGTGACGGCAAACCGCACTCCGCAGCTTTTCCGATCGAGGTTACCGGGCGCTACGCCGACAAGGTACGCTACGCCAGTCAGGAAGACAACCTCAAGCTCCTCTCGGTCATGCCACAAGCTGACATCACGATGACCGCGATCACCAAAGTGGTCGAACTCGAAGCGGGCAGCACTGCTGATGTGAACCTTAGCATCACTCGAAACAATGGATTTCAAGGCCGGGTTCCGGTACAGGTGATGAATTTACCCCCGTCTGTCCGTGTACTTGATGTGGGCCTGAACGGCGTTCTTCTGAACGAAGACGAAACCAAGCGCGGCTTCACTCTGGCTGCCCTGCCGGATAGCGAGCCCCTCGAACAGGTGATCTACATTGGCGGCACGATTGAAACACGTAGCCCCCAACAAACGATACACGCAGCACCAGAGCCGATCCTGCTTCGCATCAAGTCGAACAAGGGCCCTCAGATTACAGGCTCTTTGGTTACGGGTGGGAATCGCTAGTATGAAGCTCGGTGTCAACACCCTTATCTGGACCGCAAGATTTGAAAGGGAACACCTCGTACTTTTTCCGGAAATCAAGGCTCATGGCTTTGATGGCGTTGAAGTTGCCCGATTTGATTTCGAGGATTTTCCGGCGCAGGAGATTCGCCGTGCAGCCGCTGACAATGGCCTTGAACTCATACTCTGCACCGCATTTACCGGCGACCTGTCGCTTGCCGGAAGCAATCCAGACAAAGCCAAAGCGTTCCTGAAACAGGCCTGTGATGCCGCCGTCTCGATTGGCGCTGACACGCTTGTTGGCCCTTTCTGCACTCCGGTGGGTTATCTTCCCGGACGGCGTCGCACCACAGAAGAATGGAATCAGGTTGTTTCAAGCCTTCAAGAAATCGCCCCTTACTTTGCCGGTGCGAATATCCGAATGGCAATCGAGCCACTCAATCGCTTTGAGACTTTTTTCCTGAACACTGCCGCTGATGCACTGGCCCTCGTGAACGCCGTTGCATCCCCTCATGTGGGAATACTCTACGACAGCTTTCACGCCAACATTGAAGAGCAGAAGATTGGCCCGGCGGCAGCCAGTCTGGGCCAGGCCCTCTTTCATGTCCATACCTGCGAAAACGACCGCGGTGCACCAGGCAGCGGACATGTGGATTGGGATGGGTTGTTCGAGGGGCTGGATGCTGCGGGCTATGACGGCTGGTGTGTAATTGAGAGCTTTGGCTTCAACATCAAAGAGATTGCCGCCGCTGCCTGCATTTGGCGAGATTTAGCTCCCACCCCGGCAGATATTGCCTGGGAGGGAGCCAAGTTTCTCCGGCGGCGGCTTGGTTAGCTTGAGGAGGGGACTCTAACCAAGCAGACCGCCGTGTCCGAGACAGGCTACCTCCCAGCCGGAGATGCGATATTTCGCAAGGGCTGGGGGGATGAGAAGGTCGACGACGTTCTGTTTGGCAGAACGATGGCAGCCTGGGGCGGAAATGATGGGGATGTCGTTTTTGTAGGCCAGCAACAAGAGGTTGCCTGGTTCGACGGGAGCCAGGAAGCGCTCCATGTGACTGCCCAGCCTTACGAGGGCTCGTCCAATTACGTCTTCGGGGCCGGCAGGGGCAGTGGTGGAAGCAATTAAAATCATCGTGGGCTTGGTTCGCACCAGATGATGCAGACCACGAGTGACTTCTTCTTCATCTTCAAGGCAAGCCAGAGCATAGGTGCTGCTGGTGCCGTAACGCTCGAGGCGCTGACGGACAATTCCCTCAAAGAGCATGCGCCCGCGATCGCCGTTGATCGGGTCTGAATACAGAACTCCAACGGTTGGTTTGCGGATTGGGCGCGCCTGCAGGATGGCCCCCCGCTCTTTCAAAACGTTTGTGATTGCTTCAAGCTGAGATTGAGCGACGGCAAAGGGAGTGCTTTTGATGGTGGCAATGCGCTGATTGGCCTGGGCATAGCTGAAGTTCGGCATGGTGGCAATAACGACGCTGGCAGTGCAGTTAATCTGTTTGAGCAATTCGTCGTCAACCAGAACACAGCAGTCTTCGGTCGCGAAGATGTTTACCCGGCCGCCGGGAGCTGGACGCATTTCTATGCAGCCACAGCCGACTTCACGGCCTACGCTTAGTACCGCATCGTCTTCGGAGACTTCGCCTTCTTCGAGCTGGGTGACCCAGACTTCGGACATTCCTTCCGTCTTGAGGAGACGAACGTCTTCCTCATTCAGGATGTGGCCCTTTGAGAGGAGCTTCTTGCCACACGGTTTAAAGATAGTGCAGCAGAGAATTCTTCCGGAAGATTCTAAAATGTCAATAGTTTGCGCCCGCATAGCAACGGTCTCCTGATTAAGGGCTGCTGGCCACTGGAATCGGCCATATAATCAACCCGATTATACTCGTTCTAGTACTCACAGCAAGCGAATAATCTCAGATTAATTGTTTGAAGTTGCTATTTTTTTCGGATCTAATGACCTGAGGGCCGAGGTAAGGTGTATTGCTGAAAAGCTGCTCCAGAAGTTGAATCAGGACTAAAAATCTGGAAGGGTTCTTCGGCGCGCTTTGTGCCAGTTGGAGGGCGCAGGTGCTTTAGTACTGCAATCTCATCACAAGCCTGGAACTTAGGGCAACGGAGGCAGTCCTTCCATGCTTTTAGGGGTAGTTCGTTACGGTCTACGAGGGAATAGCCCATTTTTGCGAAGAAGTCAGGGACATAGGTGAAGGCAAAGAGCGACTGTAAACCGAAGGCATTTGCCTCATCGTCGATGGCTTTCATGAGGAGACGGCCGGCTCCGGTGCCCTTTGCTGAAGGATCGACAGCCAACGAGCGGAGTTCTGCAATAGTAGGGCCGTAAAAGTGTAGAGCAGCGCACCCAATTAAACGGTCTTTGTCATAAATCACCGTAAAATCGCGAATAAATTCTGATAATTCGAATTCTGTTCTGGGCAGCATGATTCCATTCGCTGCATATCCGTTAATCATTGCGAGAATTGCGGGGATGTCGGCCATGGCGGCCTTGCGTACTGTCTTAGAGGAGGAAAGCTGTTCCAAGGGCTTCTCCTGACTGAACACGGGCCAAAACATCGGGTGTTGCGCCGTGGACGATACGCACTTCACCGACACCGTTTTCGAGTGCAAACTGCGCGGCACGGAGCTTTGCCAACATTCCGCTGTGGGCGACGCCGGTGTCGATCAAGTTTTGGGCATCGGCTGGTCGAAGAACGGGGATGCGCTGGCCGTCGGCTCCGCGCACGCCTTCGACATCGGTGAGGAAAAGGAGCCTGTCTACTCGCCAGGCTGCGGCTAGGCTGGTAGCCATCTGGTCTGCATTGACGTTGTAAACCTTACCAGACCGGTCTCCGCCCACACAAGCGATGACAGGGACGAAGTTGTTTCCACAAAGGGTGTCGAGAATTCGGGTGTTTGCCTTCACAGGATGGCCTACCTGGCCGAGGGCGGGATTTACGAGCTCGCACTCAGTTAGGGCACAGTCAATCCCGGTGAGGCCGACAGCATCGAGGCCAGCGGCTACGAGCGAGGCAACCAGTTCATGGTTGACCGTTCCCGCAAAGACCTTGAGCACGGCGTCAATTACTTCGGGGCTTGAAACACGCAGACCGTCAACGAAATTGCTTGGCACGCCGCGCTCTTCGAGAAAGCGAGTCATTTGCTTTCCCCCGCCATGGACGACAGCAGTGATTGGGTTTGTTTGGTGAAGAGCGGCCAGTTGTGTTGCCAGACCCTGGCGCGATTGTGGGTCGTCTAGTAGCGTGCCGCCAAGTTTGACGAGGAGTTTCACAGGCCTTCGCCCTCGGGGAAGCCAAGGATGAGATTCATGTTCTGGACTGCCTGGCCTGCAGCACCTTTGACGAGATTGTCGATGGCAGCCACTACGACAGTGCGGCCGTCTGGCTGTTGTGAAAAGCCGATGTCGCAGAAGTTGGTGCGGCGAACGGAATGAAGATCGGGCACCTTACCGGGAGCATGAATGCGAACGAAGGGTTCGTTTGCGTATGCGTCCTGGTAGATCTGGTAAATATGATCTGTCGTGAATTCGGGAGTTGCACGACGGAAGTAGATGGTTTCGAGAATGCCGCGATCAATCGGGATCAGCTGTGCGGTGAAGCTAAACTGAGTTTCTTCAAGATTCGAGTTTTGAAGCACTTCGGGTACATGGCGGTGGTCGAGCAGTGAGTAAGCCGAGAAGTTTTCGGTGACCTCACAGAAGGAAGTCTTCATGCTGGGCTTGCGGCCTGCGCCGGAGACACCGCTTTTAGCGTCGCAAATGATGCCTGCTTCGAGGTGGATCGCTCCGGCGCTGACCAGCGGACGGATAGCCAGATTGGCGGCCGTTGGATAGCAGCCAGGATTGGAAATCAGACGGGCGTGTTTGATCGTGTTGCGGTAAAACTCCGGCAGGCCGTAGGCCGCTTCGTTCAGCAGATCAGGAGCGGTATGAGTTTCTTTATACCAGCGGCTGTAGTTTTCTACGGTTCGCAACCGGAATGCGCCGGAAAGGTCGACAACCTTAGCACCGGCGGCCAGAAACTCTGCGGTCAGCTCCATGGAGGCCTCTGGAGGAGTCGCGAGAAAGACCACTGATAGGTCTTGATCCTTCACCGTTTGCCCGGATAGCGGGGATGCAGTGGTAGAGTCTGAGCGGTGTTCGAGCGGGATACCCGCGACGAAGCGATGGTGATTGAGAATCTGCAGGAGTTCGTTGCCGGAATAACCCCGGAAACCGACGATGCCCGCGCGGAGCGACTTGGAGCTGGACATGATTAATTATTCAGTGACTATGAATAATTATACCATCGGTTAGCGTTGTTCGGCGACTGACTTGTCGGCGAGGTCGCTGATGAAAGGGATTCGGACGATCTCGCGCTGGCTGGTCTTGTAGAGGAGGAAGAGCCAGACAGCGGTGAGGCCGAGTTTTACTGCGCGGGTAATGATCCAGGCGCTGTTGAAGATGTCATAGAGGATGCCTTCGAGCACCCAGTCGTAGATAAGCCAGCCCACAAAGAGGTATAGGCCCTGGAAGGCATGGAAGCGGACGTTGTTGTTGGAGCGGAAACGGTCTACCGCGAGAATGTAGATCGAGGCAATCCAACCGAGAAAGGGGATATAGCAGAGGACAGCGGACGTGTTGTCATCAATACCGGAAAGAGGGTCGTTGGCTGAGTTTTTCGGTTTTGGTTTTGGAGGAACGGCTGCCTCAGATTGTGGCGCACCGCAGCGACCGCAGAAGAGATCTCCAGACTGGACTTCAAAACCACATTTGCTACAAAAGGGCATAATCTACGTTTTCATCAGTGTATACGGCTTTGATGAGTGGATAGTTGATTCGCCTGAATGTTAGCTTGGAACTATGCAAAAGCTGCGTGGCTTGTTCCTTCTATTGATGCTCCTGGCGGGCAGTGCTTTCTCGAAAGACCTGAAGATCTACTTCATTGATGTAGAAGGCGGGCAGTGCACGCTGATCGTAACCCCGAAGGGCGAAAGCATGCTTGTAGACACAGGATGGCCCGGGAATAACAGCCGTGACGCCGAGCGGATTGCGCTGGTAGCAAAGAAGGCCAAGATCAAGCAGATCGACTGGTTGCTGATCACGCACTATCACACCGACCATGTTGGCGGCATCACTACTCTGATGGACAAGATGAAGGTAGTGAACCTGATCAGCCACGGCACCAATACTGAAAGCGGTAAGGGTGCCGCACAGTTGAGCAAACAGTATGAAGAAGCGAAGTCAAAGACCAAGGAGTTGATCGTGAAGCCGGGCGACCGGATTCCGCTTGCGGGTCTGGATATCGAAGTGATCACTGCACGTGGCGATGTGATGGGGAAGGCGTCTTCCCTGGCACGTGGTGCGGGCGACAATGCGCTATGCGGCGCTGCAGCCAAAAAGGAAGCCGACCCAACAGAAAACGCGCGAAGCATCGGCTTTTTGCTAAAGTTCGGCGAGTTCCGCTTCCTTGATCTGGCCGACCTGACCTGGAATAAAGAGATGGAAGTAGCCTGCCCCGTAAACAAAGTGGGCAAAGTGGACTTGTATCTGACAAATCACCACGGGCTCTGGGCCAGCAACAACCCGGCGATGGTGCATGCGCTCGAAGCCAAAGCGATGATCATGAACAACGGTGACAAAAAAGGCGGCGATGCCGAGGCGATCGACAGCATGCGCGGCGCTCCTGGTCTTAAGAACTTCTGGCAGTTGCATTATTCGATCAAGGCTGGCAAGGATCACAATGTGGAAGACCCCTACATTGCGAATCTGACTTCGCCGGGCGGTTTTCATTTTGAGGTGACGGCAAAGACGGACGGGCACTTCACAATCCTGAATCAGCGGAACAAGTTCAGCAAGAGTTACTAGGGTGCTGAATACTTCGTCCGCGTATTTTGTCTTTCTGGCGGGCGTATTCATCTGCTACTGGGCGGTTGCCCGCTGGCGTCTGCCGGCACTGGCCGTTGTGTTGGGAGCCAACTACTTTTTCTATGCCCGCTGGGATCTCTTCTACCTGACACTGATTCCACTGGCCAGCCTGGTGGATTATCTGTGCGGGAGGGGGATGCAGGCGAGCAAGCGCAACTGGTGGCGGAGGATTTTACTTGGTTTGAGTCTCGCGACCAATCTGGGAATTCTGGTTGCCTTCAAGTACATGCCGGGCTGGGACAAAAACTGGCAGTGGGTTTTCCCGCTTGGCTTGAGCTTCTACTGTTTTCAGGCTCTTAGCTATACTCTCGACGTATACCGGCGGGATGCGAAGGCAACGTCAAGTTTGCTTGCTTACTTTACGGCGGTAAGTTTCTTTCCAGCGATTCTGGCCGGGCCGATTACTCGCGTATCGAATCTGATTCCGCAACTGGAGAAGCCAAAGAAGCTGAGTGCCACCGATGGAGGACGGGCATTGTTTTTAATCGGCCTGGGAGCTATGAAAAAGCTGCTGGTTGCCGATTATCTGGCAGAGAATCTTGTGAATCGGATTTTTGATTTTCCAAAGCTTTATAGCGGCCTCGAAGTCCTGGCTGCTGTGTATGGTTATGCTTTGCAGCTCTATTTCGACTTTTCGGGATACAGCGATATCGCGATTGGGAGTGCCTTGCTTTTGGGCTTGAAGATTCCGCAGAATTTCAACATGCCATATGCGGCTACAAACATTGCAGAGTTCTGGCGGCGATGGCATATCAGCCTTTCGAGCTGGTTGCGGGACTATGTCTACTTTTCTTTTCCAGGCTTGCGGGGTAAGGCGATGCCGTACGTCGCCTTGACGTTGACCATGGTGATTGGCGGGTTCTGGCATGGGGCAACCTGGAATTTTGTAATCTGGGGAGCGCTGCATGGGCTCGGGCTGGCTGTGTGCCGTGGGTGGCAAACCTGGAGGGGGGCGTCGAAATGGGATCATCCTGTGAGCCGGGCTCTAGCCTGTTTCTGGACGGTGCAGTTTGTTTGTCTGGGCTGGGTTTTCTTTCGGGCGGTCAGTCTTGAAAATGCCATTGAGATTCTAGGCCAGATTGGAAGCCTGACCTGGTCTGCGGCAAATCTGAGCGGGACAATCCTGCTGATCGCCGGGATTGCGATTGCCGGACATTATGCACCGAAGAAGTGGCTGGATGCGTCTGAGGGTTTGTTCGCACGCACGCCGTTTTTTGCGCAAGCAATTCTGTTGTTGTTGCTAGCCTTGAGCATCAAGTACGTGGCGACGACGGGTAGCGCGCCTTTTGTCTACACGCAGTTTTAAGAGGAGTCATGGAGTTTCCGAGAAAGACATTCTGGACGGTGGTGACCATGTTTGGCATGGTGGCCGGGCTTGAGTATGTGCCAGAATTCCGGAATTACCGTCTTCTCGACTGGGATGCGGTGAAGCAGGTAGGGGATTTTGCGCCGAGCCGGGCGATGCCTCTGGAGCCGGTAGAAGAGGCGGTGTTGAAGCCGGGCCGCGTTTACGAGAAGAAAGTCGTGAAAGGCCAGGTTGAGCCGCTGAGCGACCCGGCCAATAGCCTTGCCGCATTTTATGAGGCGATTGAGAGGGTGGAGAGCGGTGAGCCGGGGGCCAAGGTGAGGCTGGCGCATTATGGGGATTCGCCAACAACGGCCGACCTGATCACGGCAGACGTGCGGGGCTTATTGCAGAAACGATTTGGGGATGCCGGGCATGGGTTTTACCTGATGGCGAAGCCCTGGGCCTGGTATGGACATCGCGGCGTGGATAGTGATTCCAGCGGCTGGGATATTGAAGCTTCGAATCTGGTGTCGAAGAAGGATGGCTATTACGGTTATGGCGGGGTTAGCTTTCGCGGTGGACCGGGATCACGGGCGCGCTTTCGGTTGAAGGAGGCCGGCACCACGCGTGTGGAGCTGGGTTTCAAGCAGGTGGCCGGTGGCGGCAGTATCGTTTTGGAGGCTTGTGGGGAAAGAGTGGGCGATAAGTCGACGGCCGGGGAAGAGGGTGATGGTTACGCTGAATTTGCTGTGCCCGAAAGCTGCCGGGACCTGACAGTAAAGGTGGAGGGCGGAGCGGTGAGACTCTATGGAATTGAGTTTTTGAAGGCCGCACCGGGTGTTGTTTACGACAGTCTTGGACTGAATGGGGCCTACATCAGCGTGCTATCTAAATTTCTTAAAGCCGATCACTGGCAGACACAGTTGCAGCACTACGCTCCGGATGTGGTTGTGATTAATTACGGGACCAACGAGAGTGTTTTTGCGGCCTTTGTCGACAAGGTTTTCGAGAAAGAGTTGCGAGAGGCGATCCGCCGGATTCGGGTGGCCTTGCCGGGTAAAGGGATTCTGGTGATGAGCCCGATGGATCGTGGGGAGCGCAACGTGAGTGGACAGATAGAAACTGTACCGGCGCTGCAGCGGCTGGTTGAGATCGAAGCCCGCGTAGCTAAAGAAGAGGGTGTGGCCTTCTTTAATACCTTTGAGGCAATGGGAGGCAATGGGACCATGGCGAAATGGTATGGCTCTGAGCCCCGGTTGGTGGGCGCCGATTTCATCCACCCGATGCCGGGTGGGGCGAAGATTATTGGGAATCTGCTTTACAAGGCCATGCTGGACGGCTACAACCGCTATAAAACGGCGAAAAGAGTTCCGGAACTGGCTCAAAACCTTTAAGCATTGTAAAGACCGAAACTTCCCTGGGCTCGTGCGCGTTCTAATGAGTGAATGCCCCGCACAGTCTGTTCCAAAACCGCTCTGGCTGCCCTGGCGCTGAGTCTGGCCTCTGGACTCAGCGCGTACCAAGATGCTCCTGTTGTCTTTAAGAGCGACGTTTCGCTTGTTCGAGTTGATGTTCAGGTGTTGAGCGCGACTGGCCAGGTTATTGGCAAGTTGCAGCGGGAAGACTTTGAGTTGCGGGAATCGGGCCAGGTGCGCGACATCGTGAATTTTGGACGGGAGAATTTGCCGCTCGACCTGGTGTTGCTGATTGATGTAAGCGGCAGCATGCGTCCGCATGTGGAGCGGATTGCCAATGCAGCCCATGAAGCACTGGGTGTTTTGGGAAATGAAGACAGGGTGGCGATATTGGTGTTTGACCGCAGTACGCGCACCAGTATGCCGTTTAATCAGAACCACGATGAGATTGTGCGGGGCTTTGAGCGGTTGCTCGACCGGGAACATTTTAATGGCGGTACGGACATTACGCGTGCCATGTATGACGCGACTAAGTTTATACAAAGGAATGCCCGGGCTGGTGCGCGGCGCGGGATTGTGATTCTGACTGATGACCGGACGGAGTTTAACGCCGATGAATTTGGCGTGGGCCGGGCACTGGAGGAAGCCAATACGGTGATGAGTGCTTTGATTACACCGGATGCAATGGGCGGTATGGGACAGCGCTATCCGGGATCTTCGCGTCGTGGCGGGGGTGTGGGTGGTGGCTATCCGGGCGGAAATGGCGGGGGAGGATTAGGTGGACTGGGCGGAATCATCTTTGGCGGCGGTATCCCGGGAACACGACGGAATCCGGGTGGAGGTTATCCCGGCGGCGGTAATGGCGGGGGGAACGGGCCAGTGGTGATCGGAAATGGCCGCTTGAAGTCAGCCGGGACGGAAGAGATCGCCCGGGCTTCTGGCGGGGATAGCATGACGGTGGATAACGCTTCGGCATTGCAGGATACGCTGGAGCGAATTCGGCAAAGCTACGCGCTTTACTTCAACGCGCCGGAAGGCGTGAAGCAGGGTGAAAAGCGAAACGTGCAGATTGCGCTGACAGGGACGGCAACGCGGCGCTATCAAAATGCGGAACTGCGGTACCGGCCATCCTATGTGGTGTCGGAAGGAAGTACGACGAGCGGACCGAGCACGACCAGTGACGATACACCGACCGTGACTCGCCGGAATCCGGGTACGAATGACGGCTTGTCTGACCGGAAGCCGGCACGAACGGACGATCCAGTTCAGGATTCGCCCAAGCCACGGCGGCGTGTTGCGGTAGATGAGCCGGGGAGCGGGTCGGGTGGATTCCGGCGGGTGGGAAGTGCGCCAGTGCAAGTGGAGAAAGAACCGGAGACAGTAGTGGTGCCGGCGAAGACTGCTGAAGTGAAGCCTGCTGCGGTACCGGCGAAAGAAGAAACAAAGCCGGCTGCCGAGGACGGCAAACCGGGCGGGTTTCGGCGGATCAAGCCCGGTGAGAAGCCCTAAGCGGATCAGGACCGGTTTGGCTGATCGAGAGCGGGAAGTGGGCTATTGTGTCCGGGCAAACGCAGTGCGAGCCACTCTCGGGCGAATTGCAGCATTCGGGTAAAAAAACGGATGTACGTAGAAATCTGGAAGTAGTAACGGGCCACCGTTGCCGGGGTGGTAAGCAGAGGCTCAGCCTTTGCTGGACTGGCTGAAAGCAGGGGCGGGGGAGCGTCTGCGAGCGGTTTGCGGAAGACGGCCAAAAGATTTCGTTCGTAGTCGTCAAGGGAAATTTCAAGCTGCTCCCAGCCCCCGGCGGCGCCGGCAAATTGCAAGCTTTCTTTTGTGAAGCCAATAACGTGAGCAGGGTGAAATCGGCCGGCAGGGTTCTGATGGATCGAGTTTGTGTTTGGTACCTCAATCACCAACAGACCACCGGGAGGAAGCCACTCGCGAAAGTTTTGTAGCGCCGCCAGAGGATCAGGCAGATGTTCGAGGACGTGAAAAAGGGTTATGACTTCGAACGAATTCTCTGGACGGGCGAGGTCGAGAATTCCCTTGGTTTCAACCTGGACGGCATAGCGCTGCCTGGCGAATTCTCCATAGAAGGGATCAGGTTCAACTCCACAGACCCGATGTCCGGCCCGCTGGAGAACGGCGAGCCACTCTCCAGAACCAGAGCCCACATCGAGAATTTGAGATGCCGGGGGCAATCGCCGGGCGAGCCGTTGCAATCGGTACATAGCCAGCCGTGCGGAGCGATACACGTTGCGGGGCTTGGGAGTGCGAATTCCTTTGTAGCTTTCGCGATACTCGACTTCGTGGAAGCGGCGGAGCTCCTCGGAGGTGGGCAGCGGGTCATTCCTAAAGAGGCCGCAATGATTGCAGTTGAGAGTAGTGAGGGGGTCGCCGGTGCGCGAGCGCTGAGAGGCAACTGTAGCCTCCAGCCTTTGGCAAAGCGGGCATGGAGATTTTGCTACGTGGCGTTGGGTGTTATCCAAATGTCAGGCTATCAGATTGCCCAGGCCAACACGGTGGCAAGGTAATAATCATATTTATGCTGCTGCGTGGTTCTTTGTTTCACTTGTTAGTGACTCTGGTTGTTTGTGGTCAATCGACGAAGATCACCGTAGACCTGATCGACATCGCTCCAATGGAGCAGCGTTTGAGGGCTTTTCCTCTGAAGAACGAGGAGAGACAGGGGAGGGCGCGCCTGTTGTTTGAGGATGTAAAGTGCCCAAAGATTGTGGAGGTGCCACTGGGGAAGAAGGATGTACCAGCGAATGTGGTTTGTATCTATCCTGGCGAAAGCCAGAAAATGATCTGGGTGGGAGCGCACTTCGACAAAGTGAGTGCCGGTGAAGGAAAGATCGATAACGCGACGGGTGTGGTGTTGTTGTCGGCGCTCGCGAAATCATTGGCGAGTGCGCCTCGGCGGCATACCTTTGTTTTTTTCGGCATTTGCCGATGAGGAGAGAGGAGAAGGGGCTGCTGGGGTCGGCGGCACTGGTGAAGAAGGGGATTGAGGTAGTGAAGGGGAAGGAGCTGATGGCCGGGATTTCGGCCATGGTGAATATCGATGCAGTTCAGACAAGGAGTTTGTGGGAATGGCCTTTAACCTTGCCGAACAATTACAGCTTGGGCTTCGGAGCGTGAACGTAGACCAGGTGGGGCAATCGGATGGGGCAAGCTTTCAGAAGCAGGGCGTTCGGGTGGTTGAGTTTCATTCGCTGGATAATTCCAACTGGCAGATTCTGCATTCCGCAAAAGATAGGATGGAGGCTTTTCGGGGCAAAGAGCATCACGAGACGTATAAGTTGCTGGCGTTTTTTCTGGCGCAGTTGGATTTGTTCCTGGACCAGTAGAGGCGGCCCGGTGACAGAGGTACACAAGTTCGGTAGTGTGCGAAGGATAGAAGAGGATCAGCCATGCACCTGACTGTTGAGATTCCCGACGATATCGCTCTCCGCTTGACAGAAGCAGAGGGAGATCTTTCACGTCGCGCACTGGAAGGTTTTGCGCTCGAAGAGTTCAAGATTGGGCGGGTGAACAAACCTGAGCTTCGTCGACTGCTTGGCTTCAGTACGCGCTATGAGCTGGATGGATTTCTTAAGGCTCCCGGTGTCGGCGCGGATTACACCATGGAAGACTTTGAACGCGAACGACAGTGGCTAAGCTTTAGTCTTGATCCTGTAAGCTAAAAGCAAAAGTCTATTCATGGACGGACTGGCAGAAGAGCTTGACACAAAGCTACTCACGTGGAAACCACAAACAGCTACTCAAGTTCGAGAGCGTGTGGCGGAGATAATCGAACTCGCGGACGACGAACTGCTTGAAATGATGCGTTCGCGAACTCTGGAGCAAGAAGTGCTGGACCTGCTGGATGAGTCCGCAGCCAGTGGTGGCAGTTTCACGCTTTGACCCGGATGCTCCACAAGCCCTCATTTGGCTAAAGACCTCATATTCGAATCACTCTTTAGAAAGCATCGAAAATAGCTGAACTAGGGGCGTTTGGGCCAATAGCCGTCGCGGGTCTGGACCGTGAGGCCGCGTTGTTTGGTGGTGAGCTGGATCTTGCGGAAGGCTGGGTAGCCGACGGGGATGTCTGAGACGTAGCCGATGCTGTACTGGCTTCTTAGCTCTTGCTCGATGGCGGCGAAGATCTGGTCGATCGATAGCTTTTTTGTGACTTCGAAGGCTCCGGCACCGGTTTCTTTCGATAGACGGCTCATTACGGCGCGGCCGTTGGGGACGCCGAAGCCTCCGCTGTAGAAACTCGAATCGGTGAAGTAAATCGTATAGACAAGGGTGTCGGCGCGGAGGGCGGCTTCGATTGCCATCGGGAGAGTATGGTCGCTTGAGGAATCAACTCCGTCTGAGAGGACGATCAGGGCTTTGCGGCCGGATTCCATTTTCATGAGCTCGGCGCCGGAGGCTACGGCGTCGAAGAGCGAGGTGCCTGAGCCGCCGGAGGCGCGGAGCTCTTTGCGGGTGGGGGTGTCGATGTCGTTGAGTGTGGTTTCCAGTTGGGAGCGGCTGGTGCTGAAGCCGAGGCGGACGCGCGCCAGGGTATCGAACTGGATCAGGAAGATTTTGTCGAGCTTTTCTCTTAAGACAGTATCGAGGAAACGGTAGGCGGCGGCGCGTTCTGCCGGAATTACTTTTTCCTGGCTCATGCTGGTGTCGATCAGGAGGCCGAGGCGGAGGGGGAGGTCGGATTGCTGGGCGAAGTAGGTGATTTTCTGGGGTTTGTTGGTTTCTGAGAGTAGGAAAT
>JALHNH010000050.1 GCA_022843625.1 Bryobacter sp.
CAGGCAAGTGGCAACTGGTAGAGCTCAAGGGCAAGCCGATTCCGGCAACTCAAAAGAAACCTTTCCTTCAATTCACACAACCTGGTGGGCGGATTGAGGGATCCGGCGGATGCAACCGCTTTGGCGCAACATTCAAGAAAAACAAAACTTCTATTCAATTTGCAGCGGTGTCAGCCACTATGATGGAGTGCCTTGGGCCGGAAATGAAGGTTGAAGACGAGTTCTTGAAGTCGCTGAGCTTGAAGCTGACCTTCAAGCTTAGACAAGGCGACTTGTATTTTTATGAAGGAAACACAATCCTCATGAGACTGAAGCGCTAGCCTTCTCTGGCATATAATCACGGCAGTTGGATTTTGTCTTTCTGTAAAGGGATACATATGCACAAAACAATGTGTGTTTTGCTTTGCTTGTTAATGGCCTCAGTTACGGCCTTTTCACAAGCTGTCAATGGAACGCTGGTCGGTACTGTGACCGACAGCTCTGGAGCCATGGTGGCTTCGGGTAAAGTGACGCTCATCGCCACGCAAACGGGTATTAGCCAGCAGGGCGTAACCAATGCGAGCGGCAATTATTCTTTCCCAAATCTTCAGCCCGGGGTGTACAAGGTTGAAGTTGAAGTTGCGGGCTTCCGCAAGTCGATCCGCGAAGGTGTCGACGTCCTGGTAAACTCAACGGCTCGAGTCGATTTCGAGTTGCAACCTGGACAGGTGTCAGAGTCGATTTCGGTGACCGCCGAAGCCTCGGTGCTGCAAACGGACCGTACTGATACGGGCCGCAAGATTGAAACCCGGCAGCTGGCGGATATGCCTCTTGGCTATAACCGCAACTTCCAGAACATGATCAATCTGGTACCCGGTGCATCACGTGCTTTCCGGCCGCACTCAGAGTTTTTCAACGTACAGGATTCGGTTTCGAGCAACGTCAACGGTCAGAGCCGACTGGCGAATAACGTACAGCTTGAAGGCGTCGACAACAATCAACGCACCGGCCTGCTGACAGCAATGATTCCTCCGATCGAAGCGCTACAGACGGTAGACGTTACCACTTCAAACTACGAGGCAGAATTGGGCCGCGCCGGTGGCGCAGTGACGAACGTAAACTTCAAGTCGGGCACAAATGAGATGCACGGTAGTGTTTATGAATTCAACCGTGTAAGCCGTTTGGGTGCTCGCCCGTTCTTTTCAAATACGAAGCCAGTGACTACAGCAAACAACTTCGGATTCACGCTCGGTGGCCCACTGATCAAGAACAAGCTTTTCTACTTTGGCGACTATCAGGGCATTCGAGACCGTCGCGGTGACTTCCATCAGGGAACCATACCGACTACTGCCTTCCGCAACGGCGACCTGAACTGGTCTGGCGGTACAGACATATATGACCCCCGCAGCGGCGCAGCAGACGGCACAGGCCGAACGCCCTTCCCGAATCGCACCGTTCCAGCAAACCGGATCAGCCCGATCGCATCCCGTTTGCTCGCGCTCATTCCAGGCCCGACCAATAGCGCGATCCTGCAGAACTTCCAGACATCTACCGTTCGCCAGAAGGATACCAATGGCGGAGACATCAAGGTGGACTGGCAGATCTCAAGCAACGATCGCATGAGCGTTCGTTATTCAAAGCAGAACTCGAAGATTTTCGACCCACCGCTTTATGGGCCAAGAGGCGGAGGATTCCGCGACTTTGCGGGAACCGGAATTCAAAAGGCAACCAACGCAGCCGTAAATTTCACACGCGTCTGGAACCCCACCTTAATTACCGAAATTCGAACCGGAATTGCCTATTATCGCAACGACGCACAGAATGAAGACATCAAGCTCAAGACATCCGAAGAGGTTGGAATTCCGGGCGTAAACGTGAGCGATTTCACGGGTGGAGTCTCGAATATTGTCATCAACGGCTTCAGCAATCCTGTGCTTGGTTACTCACCAAGCCTTCCCTGGGAGCGCGGCGAAACGAACCTGAACTTCATCGTGAACAATACAAAGGTGCTGGGCAACCACACAATCAAGTTTGGAGTGGACTACCGCCGAGGGCGCGACGAGTTGCTACAGAATCAAACCTTCAGTCCCCGTGGCCGCTTCAATTTCACGGAAGGCACCACCATTCTCGCCTTGCGCAACGCCGCTGGCCAGTTGACCAATGGATCCACGCAGAGCTTCTCAAACTCATTTGCCAGCTTCCTGCTCGACCAGCCGAATCAGGCAGGCCGCGATCTTCCACTGATCTTTCCGACCTTCCTGCAAAATCCGATGTTCTCCTACATTCAGGACAACTGGACAGTAACCTCAAAGCTGACCATGAACATCGGCTTGCGTCACGAATTGTGGCCTCCCCCAACACCGCGAGTGAAGGCTGGCTTCTCAAACTTCAACCCGTTCACAAACTCGCTCGAAGTTGCTGGCGTAGGCAATGTACCTCTCGACCTGGGCCGCAAGAACTACAAGACAAACTTCGCCCCTCGTTTCGGTATGGCTTATCGCTATAACGAAAAGACCGTGATCCGTGGCGGCTACGGAATCTCCTGGGCACCACTACCCGATAACGGTTACGCATTCAACTTCCCGGTACGTGAAAACAACTCATTCCAGGCAGCCAGTGCATTCACCGTTGCACGTACTATGCAGCAGGGTTTCCCGGCCTTTGTGCCCACTGTAATTCCAACCAACGGCATCATCAATCCGGCACCAGCATCGGTGTTTAACTATGTGCGCCCAGATGCACGCGAGTCTTACATCCAAAGCTGGAACCTCGCGCTGCAGCGTCAGTTGCCATTTCAGTTGGCGCTTGAGCTGGCTTATGTGGGCAACAAGGGAACCGGCATCACTGGCGTCTACAACATGAATCCTGGCCTTCAGATTGGTGCAGGCGCCGCAGGGCAGCCGTTCAACGTCCTGTTTGGCCGTCGCGATGCGATCAATAACATCTTCTTCGGCACGAACTCGAATTACCATTCATTGCAGACCAAGCTGGATCGCCGCTTCTCCAATGGATTCTCCATGACGACGGCTTACACCTACGCTAAAGCGATTGACTCAACTGGAGCCGACAATGGCGGCTTCCGCTACTACATCAATCCAGAGCGCAACCGTGCGCGCGGCGATGCAGATATCCGTCACGTGTTTGTGCAGAGCTACCTGTATGAGCTTCCTTTCGGTAAAGGCAAGAAGTTCCTCACCAGCGGCCCGGCATCTTGGATCGCCGGAGGCTGGCAGGTAAACAGCATCTTCACTCTACAAACGGGCCGACCGTTTAACCTGAGTGTCCCGGGCGGCATCATTAATGCTCCCGGCAGTGCAAACGATCCGAATTTGGTTGGCACCTACACCGCAACCAAGGAGGTGGGCCCAGGCGCACAGTGGTTTGAAAGGGGTGCGTTCGCACAACCTGCAGCCGGCACCTTCGGCAACATCGGCCGCAACGCATTCACCGGACCCGGTTTGTTCAACATCGACGCGTCACTGTTCCGCCGTATCAGAATCACGGAACGGTTTACGGCTGAGCTTCGCCTTGAGAGCTTCAATGCGACCAACACGCCGAAATTCAACAACCCGAATGGCGACATCACCAGCCCCAACTTTGGCAGGGTTACCGGTGCGCAGGCTGCACCGAACGGACCTCGTGAAGTGCAGTTGGGCTTGAAGATCGTCTTCTAAACTCTGACCAGTAAGATCAAGAAGCCCGGCATTCATGCCGGGCTTCTTGTATTTTAGAGTGATGACACGACGATCTACACTGATGGCAATGGCAGCCGCGCCTCTGGCCTTTGGGGCTGCGCTGAAGCCACGATTGCGGCCTGCGCTTTGCGCTTATTCGTTTCGCAACGATTTGCAGAAGGGCACCCTCAAGTACGAAGACATGATCCGCATCGCAGCCGAGAACGATCTCGACGGCGTGGACATGACGGTCTACTGGTTCCCGAATACCGAAGACAGCTTCCTGCTGCCGTTGAAGCGGACGGCATATAAAGCCGGCATCGAGATCTATTCGATCTCAGTGCGCACTGAGCTGACCAAGCCGGTGGGGCCGACACGCGACCAGTCACTTGCTGATCTCAAGAAGTGGGTGGACGTGGCAGCCAAGCTTGGTGCGGGGCACATCCGTGTATTTGGCGGTGCGATCCCGAAGACGAGCAGTGAAGACGAAGCGGCTAACTGGGTAGCGGAGATGCTTGGGCCGGCCGGAGAATACGCAGGCAAACATGGCATCATTTTGGGTCTGGAAAACCATGGCGGCGTAACGGATCGTGCCGAGACCATCGTCAAGATCGTGAAGAAGGTGAACAGCCCCTGGGTTGGAATCAACCTCGACACTGCCAACTTCAAAACGAAGATCTACGAGCAGATCGAAATGATCGCTCCCCATGCGGTGAACGTTCAGGTGAAGGCGATGGTGAAGGACGAAAAAGGCCCTGCGCCCTCTGATTGGGATCGCGTCGCAAAGATGTTGGTTGCCAATAAGTATCGCGGCTACCTCGCGCTGGAATACGAAGAGAAGGAAGCAGCGCTTGAGGCAACTCCGGCGCTGTTTAAGAAGCTGCGCGAGGTTTGCGCCCGCCACTCCTAACTACTTCAGTTTCGAGATTTCTTTCGGCGTCAGCACACGGTTGTAGATAGAGATATCATCCATCAAACCGGCGTAGTTGACGCCGAGTCTGATTGTGGCCTTCGCGAGATCCCAGGTGAATGGTTCCGTGATGGGAGAGCTATTGCCCTGAAGCTTGCCGTTAATGTAAAGGCTTGCGGTGCCGGTGGCATAGGTGATTACGATGTGAGTCCACTGTTCGCGGCTGAAGGGCGAATTCTTGACAACAACCAGACGCTCATTGAACTTGGGGTTCTTGTCGGGCGGGATATTCGTTGGGTTCCAGGCTTTAAGTTCGCCGAAGACACCCAGGCGGAAGAGGCGGGGCTTTTCGTCTTTGGTGAAGTCGACCCAAAGAGCCGAATCGTTGTAGGCTTTGTCTGTGAATTGAATCGGGTCGACGTAGTCGGGCGGCAGGTCTAGCGCAGGATCGAGTTTGAGCTTGAATGAAATCGTGCCAGTGGTGGGATTGACGTTGTCCTGGATCTTGAAGAAGAGCGCCGTCGTGTGTTTGGACTTGAAGCGCAGGGCGCCGTTTTCAAGCGCAACCGGTGCCTGGCCGAGGCCTTTGACGGCGCTGGCCTGATCCTTGTAGCTGGGGGCAAAATAGATCGACTTGTCGCCCTTGGCGAAGTCTGCATCCGGGCCTTTGTCGAAGGTGGCGCGGAAGGTGAGCGCCTGCTTGGGGTCGGCTGCAAGAAGCAGCAGCAGTGGGAGGATCATGGCTTGGTCTTTCTCTTGTAAGTGTAGGTCGCGAAGTCGAAATCGAAATCGGTGACTTGCGGTTGGGGCGCAGCGCTTGTTGCGGGAGCAAACTTTGCAAGCCGCTGCTTCACGCTCTTGTTCCTGGGGTTGGAAGCAATGTTGGTGTATTCGTTACGGTCTGCCTTGCGATCATAAAGCTCTTCGCTGCCGTCTGCGTAAACGATGTATCGCCACTTCTCGTCGATCACGCAATGGGTGCCGGGGAGGTGCGTGGACACTACGGGGTCGCGCTTGGCCTTTGGATTTTCAAGGAGTGGACGCAGGCTCTTGCCTTCCACACGCGGATTGGCAGGAAGGCCACAGAGATCGACAAGCGTGGGGTAAATATCGAAGGTGGTGACGGGCTGCGTTCTTGCCGTGCCTGTGGCTTTCAGACCTGGGCCGCTGAAGATGAACGGCACGTGCGTCGAGCGCTGCCAGAGCGTCGACTTGTGCACATGCTGTTTTTCGCCCAGATGCCAGCCGTTGTCAGACCAGAAGACAAGGATCGTATTGTTGGCATATTCGCTGTTGTCGAGGGCATCAACGACACTGCCGACCAGGGCATCGGCGAAGGAAGTGGCCGCCAGATAGGCACGGACGAAGTCTTTCCACTTGCCGGTGCTGCGGATACGTTCGAACTCCGGGCGACGGAAGGCGGCCAGTTTCTGGGCCAGCGGGGGCAGGTCTGCAAGGTCGTCGTCGCGCGTATCAGGGATGTGAACCGTGGCCTCCGGGTACATGTCAAAGAAGCGCTGTGGGGCGTACATCGGGATATGCGGGTGCCACATGCCGGTAGCGAGAAAGAAAGGCTTGGTGTGCTTGCGGCCCAGAAATTCTTTGGCGAAGTTTACGGCCTTCTGATCGCCGTACTGGTCTTCTGGAGTTTCAAGCACGCCCCAGTCGAATTCGCCGGCGAAATCCTTAAGGCCATTGTAGGGATGGCCCTTGGGAGCGGGAATGCGTTTGTTCCAGGGATACCAGTCGGCACGTCGATACCATGGGTCATCGAATTGCTGCAGCTGGAATTCGTCCCACTGGTCTGGCGGGTTATGGCCGGCAACGTGGTGAAAGACCTTCCCTGCCCCGGCCACGTGATAGCCATTGCGGCGGAAGTACTGGGGCAGGGTGACGACATCAGGGTGGCTGGTGCGCAGATACTGGTCGTTATTGTAGATACCGCTGGTGGAGGGCCTGAGACCGCTCAGGATCGCCGTACGGGATGGGTTGCACAATGGGGCGGCGCAATGAGCATCGGAGAAAAGCACACCACGCCTGGCGAGCTTATCGATGTTGGGAGTCTTGACGCCGGGGTAGCCGCCAAGGCAGCCCACCCAGTCGTTGAGATCGTCTACCGAGAGCGAGACTACGTTGGGACGCCGGAACTGGGCGAGGCCCGTAGCGGCAGTCATTGAGGCAAGGAAATGGCGTCGGTTCATTGAGTGATCTTTAGGGTCCAGACAGGTTGTGAGATGAGGTCTTCCGGGAGTGCCGGGAGTTGAATTGTAACGCCAGCTTTGGCGTTCTTGAACTTAAGAGGCTGCGAGGAACCAAGAAGCTCAACTTGTTTTGCAGTGGCACCTTCAATTGTAATTTCGCTCTTGTACCAACGCGGCAGGATCGCGTAGAGATCTTTTCCCTTGGTGGTGAAGAACGCGTCGATGGAAGCCTTGCCGGGGGCGGGCTTGGAGGCCAGAGCCGAGACGTCGTAGCTGGATTCAAAGCGCTGGTTGTAATCGACCTTCGGCTGTTCACCGGCGCTCCATTGCTTGGGCGTCTTTGCGGGCCTGGTGCCGTAGATGGCTTCTCCGTTGACCTTGAGCCATTTGCCAATCTCGAGCAGGCGTTGCTCCATCACTACAGGGATGGTTCCATCGCCATCGGGGCCGATATCGAGCAGCAAGTTGCCGCCCCGGCTCACGATGTCGGCGAGCATGATGATGAGGTCGCGAGTGGAGTGATAATGATCTGCCCGCTCGGCGCGATTGTAGCCATAGGAGAAGCCCATGCCGCGGCTTTCTTCCCAATCGTGATTTGAGTTGCTCATGCCGGCGGTGTATTCGGTGGTGTAGTAACCACCGTGGACGTGCCGGGTTTCTTTGCCCCAACGATCGTTGACGACGACGGTGTTCTTGACCGGCGAGTCGTTGTAAAGCCAGGCGAGCATCTCGGCACTGCGCCACTCTGAGGAAGGCAGATCCCACTCGCCGTCACTGAAGATGATGTCGGGCTTGTAGCGAGTAACGAGGTCTTTGAATTGCGGCGTCATGTGATCGCGGATAAATCGTGGCTTGTCAGAGAGCCAGAGCGGGTTGAACCATTCGTAGAGGGAATAGTAGTAACCCATGCGCAGGCCCTTGTTGCGGACCGAGGTGGTGAGATCGCCGAGGACGTCCCGCTTGGGGCCAGTCTCAACGGCATTCCAGGGGCGGCCCCAGGTGTCGCTTGCGTGTTTGCTGGGCCAGAGGGCAAAGCCTTCGTGATGCTTGGAGGTGAGGGCGACGTATTTCGCACCCGAACGGGCGAAAACGTCGGCCCAATGGTCTGGATCGAAAAGCTCGGCACGAAATTGCTGGGCGAAGTCCTGATACTTGAAATCAGCTCCGTATTGCTTTTGATGGTAGGCCCAGGTACCGGCGTCAATGGGCTTGGTAGAGCCCTCCTTACCCTTGGCCATGGCGTTCCAATACCATTCGGCATAGGCGAGTTTGCCGGGGATTACTGGTGCATAGGCGGGCACTGAGTAAACGCCCCAATGGATGAAGATGCCAAATTTGGCGTCAGAGAACCAGGGGGGATTCGGGCGCTTGTCGACAGATTCCCAAGTGGGCTGGTAGGTCTGGGCAAGCAACGTGGCTGTGAGCAGGAGTGCGTTCATGGGTTGTTGTCATAATAAGCCAATATGAAGCTTTTAGGGTTGGCCTTGGGAATTGCCGCGATTGTCGCGGGGGCAGATGATTTCAAGCGAACAGAAGATGTGATCTACGGGCGCAAGTTTGGAACCGCTCTTACAATGGACGTGATCGAACCGGCCAAGCCAAATGGCTTCGGAATGGTGTTTGTAGTGAGCGGCACCTGGAAGTCGAATCACGCATCGATTGTGCCGAAGTATTTCAATAAAGTATTGGAGCGCGGGTACACGGTGTTTGCTGTGGTGCCAAGTTCTCAGCCCCGGTTCACGATTCCAGAAATTATCGAGGACGTGCGTTTGGCGGTGAAGGTGATCCAGACTGATAGCGCGAAATGGAAAGTGGATGGTGCGAAGATTGGCCTCTCAGGGTTTAGTGCAGGATGCCATCTGGCGTTGCTGGCGATGGAGAAGGCCGGGGCTGTTGCCTGCTTCTTTCCACCGACCGACTTTCTGAACTGGGGGCAGACGGGTGTCAATGGTGCAGGCGTTGGCCCGCTGGCCGCCTATCGCGAGATCTTTGGCCCCAAAGCGGGGACTGAAGAACTGGGCCGCGCCGTGTCGCCTATTTATTTAATCAACGAGAAGACGCCGCCCGTTTTGCTCATTCATGGAGACAAAGACAAGACTGTGCCGCTGCAGCAATCGGAAGTCTTTATCGAGAAGATGAAGCAGGCAGGAGCTAAACACAAGCTAATCGTAATGCCGGGCAAGGCACACGGCTGGGCCACCATTTACGATGACTTCACGATGCTGGCTGACTGGTTTGATCAGACGCTACGCGGGATTCAGGCAGTACCGTAGAGGCAATGCCAGGCGACGATGGTGTCGCCGGACCTGGCGTCCAGATAAAGGCTGACACGCACGCCGATGCCTTCAATGTGCGCGCAAACGCCGGGGTCTGATTTTTGCCGGGCAATGTTGCGGGTAAGCAGAAATTTCTTGCTGCGGATCTCCTGCATCATGGCAGTGACTATGGGAAGAAGCCCGATATCGATCACTCGGGACATGATGCGCTCTTCTGTTGTGAAGCGTGTTAAATCCTTATACGGTTCTAAAGCTTCCTTGAAACGATTGGCCACCAGGGTCATGCCGTTGCAGGTGGAGACGTCCATCAGTTTGCCGGGCGATTCGTCGTGAATGTGCTGGACACTCTGTAGACGCAACAGGTTGGTGATGCGCGGCTTTGCAAGCAAAGCGAGTTTGTCGACGGTTTCTTGATCAGTCAATGGGTGTGATTAACGCTTCGACAAATCGCGAATCCAGATGTCTTTAAAGCGCATATTTCCTTCGCCACCGGAGTGGAGTTGCAGTGCAATCGGGCCATCAAAAGACTTCGGGTTGGGGTCAGTGAAATCGACCATGACTACGCCATTCAAGCGCGAGACGTAACGATTGCCTTCCACCTTGAGCGTGTATTCGTTCCAGTCGCTCTTGCGGACGTTCAGTTCGTTCTCGGGCGCGGGCCAGACGATCCAGCCGCGGCCGTCGCCGTAGATACCGCCAGTGTGTTGTCCGATGCGGCAATCGACTTCGAATTGCAGACCACGCGTGATGTCGGGAGTGCCCGGCTTGAAGGCGGTGTGAAAGAAGACACCTGAATTCCCATTGCCGACACACTTGAACTTGATCGAGAGATGAAAGTCTTTGTAGTCTTTGTCTGTCTGCAGATAGCCATAGGCTTTGCTGGTTGCTTCGCCCTTGATCTCGCCGTCTTCGACAGTCCACTTTTCTTTGCCTACCTCAACCCAGCCGGTGAGGTCTTTGCCATTAAAAAGCTGAACCCAGTCTTCGCCAGCAAGTTTGGCTGGCTTGACGTTTTGGGCAGCAAGAGTCGAAAGAAAGAGAGAGCTAAGGAGCAGGATACGCATCGGACCTATTTTAAGCCCATTGCCTGTTCAAGTGTGGCGGCAATTGCGTTTGCATGGTGTTCTACTCTGGCAGCATCATTGCCTTCGACCATGACCCGGGCCAGGGGTTCGGTGCCCGAGAAGCGGACGAGCACTCGCCCATTGGACCCAAAATCCTGATCACAATCAGCGATCGCAGCCTGTACCGCGGGCAATTCTTCGAGCGGACGGCGTGCGCCGATGCGGACGTTCACTAGCAGTTGCGGGAAGACATCAAAGCCTTGGGTGAGTTCATCGAGAGACTTGCCGGAGATCACCATGGCCTCAAGCACACGAAGGGCGGTTAGGATACCGTCGCCTGTAGTTGCAAATTCAGGAAAGATCACATGCCCGGATTGTTCGCCGCCAAGGTTGGCACCAGAGCGGATCATCTCTTCGAGGACATACTTGTCGCCAACGTTTGTGCGGGTCAGCGCGATACCTTCGTTTCGAAGAGCGATTTCAAGCCCAAGATTCGACATCACCGTTGCGACAACGAGGTTGCCGGGCAAGTGGCCAGAGGCATGAAAGAGGCGCGCACAGATCAGAAGCACAGCGTCCCCATCAATCCGTCCACCGCTGGCCGATTTGAACATTGCACGATCGGCATCCCCATCAAAAGCAATGCCGATATCGGCCTTGTGCTCGAGAACGGCGGCCCGGACATGTTCTGTATGCAAAGCGCCAACGCCAGCATTGATGTTGCGCCCGTCCGGAGCATTTGCGATCGTGATCACTTCTGCGCCGAGTTGAGCAAAGAGGCGGGGAGCAAGATGAGAAGCAGCGCCATTGGCGCAATCCAGGACCACACGAAGGCCTTTTAAAGAATGGGTGAAGGTAGAGCGCAAGAAATCAAGGTAGTGGTCGGCCAGTTCTGGGTGCAGCGGCAGGGGGCAATCGGCAACGACCGCGTTCTCTCGAATTTGCAGAATCTGCTCTTCGAGAATCAGCTCCTGTGCATCGGGAAGTTTGAAGCCAGAGTGATCAAACACCTTCAGACCGTTATCTTCGTAGGGATTATGCGAAGCCGAGATCATGACACCAGCAACGTAGGGGCCATGCTTGGTGTTGTACGCCACACCTGGAGTGGTGAGCAGGCCAGCAAAGTGCGGTTCCACACCAGCCGACACAAGGCCAGCGGCAACGGCTTGAGCAAGCCAGGGGCCGGATTCACGCGTGTCCATCCCGAGGAGCACTTTGGGGGTGGAGGACTGACCTTTGGCCCAGGTTCCAAGCGCAGATCCGAGAGCGTATGCGGTGGGTTTATCGAGAGGGGGCTCGCCCGCCTTTCCTCGAATTCCGTCAGTACCAAATAATTGTCTTGCCATGTACCCTTCTAGGGTAACTGGGTTGATTCCAACTTGATGGTCACAAGTGCAGAACCAACGATGGAAAGCTCTGGATCCGTGAGGAGCACATTAACGCGAATGGGGGCGCCAGCGGTGATGTCCTTGATGCTAATCGGTTCGGTACTAATAGAAGTTGCCAGCGCAACTCTGGATTCCGGACCAACCACCTTGATCTGGCTGGGAGCAATGTCGGTTGAAACGATTTTCAGGTTCGAGGGAAGGTCCTCCTCAAAGGCAAGCGTAACGGGGATTTCTTTATAAACGCGACGTTCCAGTTTGACTCTTAACTGAGAAGGAATGGCGCGCACCAAAGTAACTGTAGGAGGCAGATTGATCAGATTGTCCTGGATCGAAAAGGTGCGGGCTGAGGGCTGCGCCATGTTGGCCAGATCGAGCACAATATTTGTCCGGTCTGGGGAGACTTCGTTGAGCCGGCCTCGAGGCCCGCGGACCTGTAGCTGAATCCGTGTGGGTGCGTCGGGGGACAAATCGAGAGCACTCGACAAATTCCGATACTCAACTGGCACAGTCACAGTCTCGATCAACTCCGGCTCATCGACCAGGGCAACCCAGAGAAGAAAGGCGATGAGAATGCTGAAGATCTTGGCCGGGATGTTGTCTGTAAACACCCTCATGAACGGCGAATCTCCATTTGGGAGTTGTCGTTCAGCGGCGGGGTCAGGGGCTGACTCAAATGCTTGGTAAGTTGCTCTTCTAGGTATTCGATCGAGACGCCGTGTTGAATTTCGCCATAGGCACAGAGGGAGATCTTCCCCGTTTCTTCAGAGACAACAATCGCAAGCGAATCGGTTTCTTCAGAGATGCCGATGGCCGCACGGTGCCTTGTTCCAAGCTGTCCAAGGCGAGCGGGATTCATCGAAAGAGGCAGAAAGCAGGCCGCAGCGGCAATGCGATCGCCCTGCACAATGACAGCGCCATCGTGGAGTGCCCCGCCCTGATAGAAAATACTGAGCAGAAGATCGCGTGAGAGGCGGGCGTCGAGGTTGACACCAGTCTCAACAAAAGTCTTGAGACCAGTGTCACGTTCCACTACGATCAGCGCGCCGATTTTATGTTGGGCAAGATAAGCTACGGCCATCAGGATTTCTTCAGCCGTTTCGCGGCGCTGGAGTCTGCCGCCAAAGGTAAAGATGCGGGCGCGGCCGATACGCGCCAGGACGCGGCGAATCTCAGACTGAAACATCACAATGATGCCAAAGGCAGTGTAGGGCGCGAGGGTCGCAAGCAGAGTACGCAGCAGTTCAAGATGAAACCAGACGCTCGCCAGATAGGCGCAGGTCAGAATAAACATGCCGCTGACAATTTGGGCTGCCCGGCGGCCCCGGATGTTGATGATGAAGATGTAAATGAAGGCAGAGACGACCAGAATGTCGAGAGCCGCCATCGGCGTGAGCTTGGCGATTACGGCAGATAACTGGTCGAAAAATGTCTGCATCAGACGCTCATTGGGAAGCGGAAGCGCATGTCTTCAATCTTGCCGCCAATCACTTCGATCTTCCTGAGGTCAGCGGTGCCGAGGCCAGCTTCTTCAGCCAGCAACAACATGTTGTCGCACTTTTGGAATGGCGGCGTGCCTTTGGGGGCACGAGGATCGTAGCCCATCAGCGCAGTGCCGACCGTGTCGGTAGTGACCGGGTTTGTACCAAGAACCAGAAGACCCGGTGTCACGTGAGCCGTACCGCCAAAGGTGCCTTTCGGCTTGATCCACGGGCCTTCGCCTCCAGTCATTGTTTCGATACCGTCGATGAAGGAGATATCGATCGGGCGAGCAGAGGCTACCTCAACCGAGATGCGCGGCATGCGATAAAAGGCATCGCGAGGAGAGGAAGGGTCGAGCTCTGGAAGGGCAATTTTGGAGGGCTGCCGCTTGCCCACGTGGCAAATCTGATCGCGGCCCGAGGTGGGGTTTTCATTAGGGTCATCGACGCCGGAGTCATTGCCATAGATCGAGGCCGGCGTACAGCCGAACATGTTCTTTATGGCAAGTGTGACGCCGCATGCATCATGATTCTTCAGCTTGGCCATCGACATCATTACGTCTGTTTCGGCATAGACGTTGTTGAATTCGAAGGCCGGAAAAATCCAGCCGCCGTGCTGGACCTTCATCCGTGTGTACTTTTTGGCGAAGCCACCAAGGGCGTTGGTATTGAGGAACTCGACTTGTTTCGCTGCAGTAGAGAGCTGACGGACGTTCCAGCCGGAATCGAGCATGTACTCGGCAAGCGGGCCTGCTGTACCCCAGGCTGACTCAACGAAACGGATGCGTTTGGCACCGGCGCGATCAAGCACAGCAGTCATGGCAAGGACATGTTTGGGATGTGTGTAGTGCGTGAGGCCGAGCGCCTTGCCCTGCAAGCGCAGGCCAGGTGAGCCAGTAAGGTTCAGCTTGATCGTGACCGTCTTATTGGCAACCAGTTTTTTGACGCCACCAAGGTCATCGAACATGCGAGTGAAGATCTCAAAGAAATCTTCGTTGTAGGTATCGCATTTGCGGATGGATACGGGGGCGGTGGGAAGCTTCTTCTCTTGCGCAAAAAGCGGGAGGGCACCGAGGGCGATCAGGTCACGGCGTGTCATCACACTATTGTAAGTTGAGTTTCGGGAATGTCTACTTTTCTGCGATCAGGATAGCGGTGGATTCGAGGATGTCGATGTCCACTCCAGTACCATCTTCCGTCTCGTAAGGGACAAGTGCTTTGGGCGGCCGCTCCGGCCAGTGGATCGTAATTTTAGAGTATTTCCCGAGTAGGTGCGCGGCAACGCTGTCGACCGGAAAGTCGGAATAGTTCACCAGATAAACGATCACCCGCGAGCCGTCGGCGGGCCCAAGCATGTTCGATAGCATGCTGGACACGTTGAAAAGCCGAACGCCCAGATTCCGGCGCCCCATCATCGCGTTGACTTCTTTCCAGATCTGGTCCAGCTTTTTGACTTCCTCGGCATCAGTCACAATCTGGTCGGGACGCGGGACGGGCATGCGCCAGCCGGGCGGGGCGGTCAACACCGTGCCGCCTGATCGGGTGAAATCTTTCAGGGTTTGCTGCTGCTTGGCATCGAGGGATTGCGGGTCCACGTTTACCGCCATCTTCGCCTGATCGAAGGCCTTGGCTTCCACAGACTTGAAAGGAATAGGGCGAACAGGCGTGTGTTTGACTGTGATCATGTCGAGAACCGAGCCAGAAAGCAGCGCGCCGTTCTGAATGTCACCTACAATAGCCAACTGCCCATAGGCAGGCAGGGACTGGAGTTTCCTGTTTTGCTCGAAGAAGAGGAGTACCTGATTGATTCGTTGCAGATCCTTCTGAGCTTTGGCGTCGCCAGCCAGCAGTTTGGCAAAGAATGCTGGTTCGAGGCTAATGATCCAGCGGCCGCCCACCATCGCGGGGTCAGAGATCATCTGCAGGTAACGCGACAGGTTGACTACAGAATCGCGAGGAGGCGTAGCGCTCAGCCAAAAAGGACGATCCGTCGACGCACGAACGAAACGGAGGAATCCGGCATTAGTATCGATCCAGGGAGCACCCGATGGGGCAGCATGGGCAGTGCCATCGTCATGTGGATTGATACCAGCCCAGACTCCCTGGAATGTCCCGATGATGGAAGGCGCGTTGGCTTCCAGAGGAATGCGCCCGCGCAAACCGAGTTCGACGAAATGCTTGCCGGATTCGGTCAGACTGCTTCGAACGGCCCTGGCCTCTGTTTCAGGGAAATTACCTTCGAGAACAGCCCCATCCAGGCCAAGGCTGAGGGCTCTCTTGACGCGCGGCAAGGCGGGGCTTCCGGGTTGCACCAAGGCCAGCACAGTGAGTTTTTTCGAATGAGCCGCAGCAAGAAGAGAATTAGACCAGTTCGCCTCAGGGATCAGCAGACAGTTGATGGGGGATCCATTGAGGATGGCTAGCGTTGCCGGGTTATCGCTCGGCCAGCGAGCCGGTACGAGATCGGCAGGTTGAGTCGCAGCCCCGAGCACAGTCGCCAGCAGAATCAGAATTGAGGATCGCATGAGATTACTTCAACTCCTTTGGTGAGTACCGGGTAATGGTGGATATAAACTTTTGACCGGTGGCCGTGGGTTTTGCCTTACGCTCGCGCACGATCTCAACGGTGGTGAGCGGACGTTTATACATGGCCTCGTTGGAATCGAGGTCAGCGCGAAGGGTAGCGCCCTGCAGGGCAACGCCTGCAAAGAGGCCGCGAGAACGAGAATAAGAAAGAATTTCGGCCCGCATGGCTGCATCGGTTTCTGCTGTGGAGCTTCGGCCCACCGGCCCTGCAGCAGCCTGGACCGTGCCGCCAACGGTGAATTTGCTCTGCATCAGCGAGTCGGCCCCACGCTTGTTCATCACGAGCATGACCAGGTCCGTTTCGGTGC
Organism: Bryobacter sp.; assembly: GCA_022843625.1. Lineage (GTDB taxonomy): Bacteria > Acidobacteriota > Terriglobia > Bryobacterales > Bryobacteraceae > Bryobacter. The sequence continues at coordinate 15,865 of JALHNH010000050.1, forward strand.
CGCCAATCTGGAAGCCCACGCTTCCGCTCTCGACTCGAATCGTTGCTGGAGCACTCCATCCCGCTTTGCCGGCCTGACGGCAACTCAGGTAGCCCTTGCCATAACTGGCCCCGACAATGAAGGCGCCTTTCTTAAATCCCGGAACGACAGCGATGCAATGCGCTTTATCGAGGAGTTCTTTTGGTATGGCTTTGTCGGGTGTAGCCATGACCTCGATGAGAACAGCGGTGGCTTCGGTTAGACGCTCTGCATTCTTGTTAGCTGCATGAGCCAGCGCGGATGCAAACAGCAAAATAATCGAAGCTCTCATGACTTCGATTGTAATGGGGTATCAACCCAGATAGTCGAAGAGGGTTTGGCGCGGGCGGGCGCCACGGATCTGGAAAGCGGCCTGCAACTGGAATTGTGCCTGCTGAGATTCAAGAATCGCCTGGGTAAGATCTGAATCTTCAAGACGAGTCAACTGGCTACTCAGACGCAGAGTTGTTGATTGCGCTGCGGAGGTGGCTTCGACGACGCGTCTCTGCGTTGCTCCATAGAAACTGAGTTCTCCCGAGATATGTTTGGCGCTGGTTTCGATGGCCTGAAGTGCAGTGCGGAGACCGTCCTCATCTTTTGCGGTGAGCGCATCTCTCAAAGACTTGAGAGCAGCAAAGGCACTTTTTGAAACGCTGTTTGAATCAAAACCGGCGTTGTCGAAAATCACGTCGCCTGATCTCGCCACATCAAATGGATTCCCTCCGGGGAATAGGCTCTGCCGGGTTGCAGCGCTGCCGGCATAAGAGGTTACCGCCTCGAGGCCCGGGTCATAATCGAAAGGCTGATTGGCGTCACTGTTGCCTGCAAAAATGTATCGGCCTTCGATGGCCAGATTCGAGACATTCAGCAATTGCTGAGTGAGGTCTCCGGCTTCGAGCGAAAGGGCGGTCCAGGTAGATTCGACGTTGAAACCATTTTTGCCTTGAGTAGCCAGAGTGCGAGCCCGCTCAAGTACCTTGATCGCCTGCTGCAGCCCATTCTCCGCCGCATCGACTTCGGCTTTGGTGCGGCCGAGGTTATTGGTGAGTTGCTCGTTGGCCTCGATTTCGGCCCGTGTAGTCAATAGCGCGCTTACGCCATCTGGTTCGTCTGAAGCCGTGAAGATGCGCTTGCCACTGGTGACTTCGAGTTGAGCGCGCTCGCCTCGGGCCTGAATCTTTTCGATATTGCGAAGAAATGTGGCATCTGAAGCGGATAGGGAGTTGATCATGGCGTGGATGGTTCTTTCGATTAGCGAAGCGCGTTGATGATCGTATCGGTCATCTCGTTGATGGTCTTAAAGAGTTGAGCCGTAGCCTGGTAGGCGCGCTGGTACTGAATCAACTGGCCTGCTTCTTCATCGAGGGATACATCCTGAAGATCAGCGCGGAGTTCTTTAGCCTGGGTGAGAAGATCTGTCTGGACACCGGCAGAAGCTCTGGCTCCGGCAAGATCCCGGCCGACCCGGCCAGCGGCAATGCCGTAAAACTGGCTGAAAGTCTGGTTATTGATGGCCGGTTCTTTGGCCAGACTCGTGATTTTGATCGCATTGGAGTTGCCCCCAGCCTGACCAGGGGCCGAGAGGGCGAGTTGTTCCGGGCTTATGCCATTAACGGTAATGGTGAAAGCAGAACCCAGTGCGGAATCATAAGCAAAGAGGTCTTGTAGCGGGGGATTGCCATTTTGATCTACGCCTTGCGCGAGAGTGGCATTCATGGTGTCAGCAAATGAAGCAGCAAGACTGTTGAGATCGTTCAGATATGCTGGGATTTTGTTGTTGTAGACATCGATCAGCCCAATTAACTTCCCGCTGTTGATATCACCAGTGATCTCAATGCCGTCCGAATCGAGGATACGAGCCTTGTCGTCCAGAACATCGGTTGAAATCGGGTATTGCCTATCCCCGATGACCAGTAGGGACTGACCACCGAGATAAATGCTGACTCCAGCATCGGCGGCCTGGATGGCGGTGAAGTCTACATATTCAGCTAGTTCTTCCAGCGCTGAGAATAACTTTGCATCGCTGCCTGGGTCAGCGGAAGCGGCAGAATCGCCACGACGGGTGGCATTGAGATCGCGGATTCGCCCGGCAATTTCGTTGACACGGGAAACGCTGGATTGCACCGATACCTGCGTATTGCCCCGCTCCTCAAGAAGCAGGTTTGAGGTGCGGCGAAAATTGAAAGCCAAATCAGAGGCGCGGTCCAGTGCTACTTGACGACTTGCGGAATCATTCGGAGAAACCGTAAGTTGCGAGAATGCCCCGAAAAACTTGTTGATTGCGCCGGGTACGCCTGCTCCCTCTGTAACCGGGAATAAAGGCTCAAGGGAAGTGAGGCTGTTCTTGAGTTGCTCCTCCAGTCCGGCCTGAGAGGTGCGGCGTTGGACATTACGCTCTGAGAACGCATCGCGGTAGTTATAGAGACCGCGTGCGGCAACTCCGCCAATGATATTGCGTTCAGGCTCAAAGCGATTGGCCTCGAAAATTTGCCGCTGCTTGGCGTAGCCAGGCGTATTGGCATTCACCACATTGTTTTGTGTGGTGGAAAGGCCTTTTTCGAAGGCCCGCATGGCACCCCCGGCAGCAAGAAGTGAACCAAATAGATTTCCCATCCGGGCTAGCCCTCCACCAATACTCTGGGAGTAGCGCTGGAAAGAGGCTTTGCCCAATCGCCCTCAGACGAGTAGGAAGCTGCATCCCAGGTGCCGTTCTTGATCGATTCCGCAGCCAGGCCGCTATAAAAGCTGGAGGCCTGCCGGTACAAAGCGTTCACAGAATTAGAAAGCATCTGAATTTCGCGCAGGGACGACGGGGTGGGTGGAGTCAGGGCCGTATTGAGAGCCAACAGATCAAAGGTGATTTGCTCAAGAACCGGGCCTGTGGATTCCAGAGAAAGCGATGAAGGTGCGTGCAAGAGGAGTTGGCGGATGTCGGTGAGGCCAGCCTTGATGTTCTGGGCCAGTTCACTGGGACTGAAGCTTTGATCCTGCATGGGAACTACTCCGATTTGAGAAGGGCGTCGGCAACGATTCCGCTGGCCACTTCTGCTGGATTGACCTGATATTCTCCCGAGGCAACCTCGAGGCGAAGGCCATCGAGGTATGCTTCCCGCTCTGGGCTTCCAGACTGTAACTCGTTAATTTTACTGGACAAACTGGATAGTTGAACTTCGTCGCCACGATCCGCCGCCCGGCTGGAGGAAACGCTCGAACTATTGATCTTGACGGGATCGAGTTGCGCAGTTTTGCCGGCTGCCCCGGTGCTGGCCGAGCCACTGGTTGAAGCTGGATTCAAGTTAGCCGTGTTTAGTTTGGGGTCGATTGCAGCCATGGTTTTAGTCTCGTCAAAAGTACAGATCGGATGGGGCAGATAAAGTATGAATCAAATTGCGACTCTTTTTATATTTCGCGAATCTTACTAAACTTTTGAGGCGGAACTCACGTAAATTGGAATGGGAGTCTATTTCTTAAACACCATGATCCTACGAAGTGCTTGCGCATTCATTCTCAGTCTAGGGGCAGCCTTTGCTGCGCCCAAGCCGACCTTCTACAAAGATGTACAGCCGGTTTTGGAGCGCAATTGCGTGGGATGTCACCGCCCGGGCGAAGCCGCGCCCATGAGTTTGCTGAATTACAAGGAAGTACGGCCTTTTGCTGCCGCGATCAAATCGAGCGTTTCCCAGCGTCGGATGCCTCCCTGGAATGCAGACCCGAAAGTGGGCCACTTCCTCAACGATCGTTCGCTCGCCGAGACCGACATCAAAACCCTGGTAGATTGGGCCACGACTGGAGCCAGTGAAGGCAACGTGAAGGATGCCCAGCCTGTGAAGCGCGATTTCACTGAGGGTTGGACGATCGGCAAACCTGATGTTGTCATCGAGATGCCAGAGGCCTTCAAGGTCCCCGCTAGCGGCAAGATCGACTACCACTACATCGTGTTGCCGACCAACTTCAAGCAGGACATGTGGGTTACTGCTGCCGAAACCCGCCCCCAGAGCCGGGCAGTCAATCACCACATCATCGCTTTCGTTCGAGAGCCGGGTAACAAATGGTTCAAGGACGCAAAGCACGGCGAGCTTTTCATCCCTAACAAAGGATCTGGCGAAGGCTATGGTGAATTTCTTACCGGGTACGCGCCTGGCACAGTTCCAGACCAATTGCGACCGGGCCAGGCAAAGCTGATCAAGGCCGGAAGCGACATCGTTTTGCAGCTGCACTGGACGGCAAACGGTAAGGAGACCCTGGACAAAGCCAAGCTGGGAATCATTTTTGCCAAAGAAAAGCCCACTGAGCGCGTGCTCACCTTGCAGGCAGTCAACAGCAAGTTTGAGATCCCGGCAGGGGCGGAGAATCATCGAGTAGACGCAAAGACTATCCTGCACGAAGACACAGTTCTTGAAGACCTGGTGCCACACATGCACGTACGCGGCAAGGCTTTTGCCATGCAGGTGAAGTTGCCGGACGGTGAAGTCAAAGAACTTCTCAGCGTTCCTAACTACGATTTCAATTGGCAGCTGACCTACCGCCTGAAAGAACCAATCAAGCTTCCAAAAGGTTCGCAGGTTTTGGCCACTGGCTGGTTTGACAATTCTCCCAACAACAAGTTCAACCCGGATGCAACCCAGGTTGTAAAGTGGGGCGATCAGAGCTGGGAAGAAATGATGATTGGATTCTTTAACGTAAGCGTCCCGGTGGATACGAATATCATGGACGTGATGCGACCGAAGAAGAAAGCTGCGCCGATGCCTTCGAGCGCCGGTGGCCTTGACTAAGTCCATCCGCAATCTGTTGTTTTTCGTGGCCGCAGCGGGGTCCGGCGACCTTGCTTGCGGCCATGATGTCATTACGACCAAGCTGACCTGGTCGAAGGAAGTCTCCCGTGTGGTCTTCAAGCGCTGTGCTGGATGCCACCACCCCGAGGGTAAGGCGTTTTCACTGCTGAAGTATGAGGAAGCAAGACCCTGGGCGAAGGCGATTCAGGAGGAAGTCCTGCGCCGCAGGATGCCTCCCTGGAATGCCGTCAAGGGATTTGGGGAATTCAAGCACGATCTCGGCTTGAGCGAAGAAGAGATTCACCTGCTTGCCGATTGGGTGGAAGGCGGTGCCCCGGAAGGAGATGCCAATCTGCTTCCAGCCACACCAAAAGCGGGAAACCTCGAAGTAAAAAAGGTAGCAGGGATTCGAGTTCCTTTCCTCGCTAGCCTCAGCTTGAAACAGGGCATGAACCTGACTGGAGTTGAGATGGGCGCAATGCGCGAGGGGCTCAGCTTCAAGCTGGTAGCCGAGGCCATAGACGGCACACGGACACCGCTCTTATGGATCGAAGGCTATTCCCCCAAGGCGGCAAAGACCTATGAATTCGCCGAGCCAGTTCGCTTGCCGGCGGGCACGCGTTTACAGGCTTACCCGTCTGAGGGAGTCAGGCTAAACCTGATCAGAGGCTCCGCACAGCCACGTTGAAGGGAATCGTATTGACCTGCCCGGCGCTCTGAAATTGCGCCCAGACCCGATATACGCCAGGGCGCGGAAAAATCACATTAAACTGTACCAGCTTGGCATCCGACGGCGGCTCGGCCATGCCACCGTCGACCAAAAACGGGTGTGTGTGCAGAAGATCAATCAGATCCGGGCTTGCCACCAGCATGTGGCCCATCGCTCCGAGAAACGCTTCGAACTTGGCTCTTGGCTCGATCCGGTAATAGAGCAAAGTCTTCTCCCCGGCAATCGGCTGCGTGGGGCCAAGGCGGAGGGAAACCTCGATATTGGATCCACGTTTGGGTTGGTTGGTATCGTCCTTGAGACTTGCCGGAAGAAGGGTCCCACCGGGGAGGAGCAAGGTCTTGGCAATCAGTTGAGGAGTTGCGTGGGCGGGGTAGAAGTCGGCCAGCAGCCGCCACATTCCTCCTGTTGCGAAAACCCAATCCAGTTCAAAGACCCCAGGGCCTACCGGTTCGGGATGCTCATGAGCGAATTGCTGCATGTCTTCAGAAATCAGAAAGAGATGAAAGACCCGTTCGTGGATCAATTCCAACTCGGGAACCGGTTTTCCTGTCTTGGGGTGAAGAATGGCAAAGCGAAGGCGAACTTTGTCGCCAGGCTTTGGATTGCGTGGGGTGGTAGTCAGTCGAACCGGGTATTCCACCGGATCGGGCAAACCGGGAACCAGCTTCATCCCGCAGCGTGGACAGCGTCCGGGTTTGAATTGACGGACGTCAGGATCCATCGGACAAATGAATTCAACCGGCTTCTCAGCCGGGTCCTGGGCTAGAGCCGTAAGTGAGGTCGCAAGAAACAGGCGGCGCGAGTTCATGATTTAGCTTGCTGGCTCAAAGGGCCAGATTTTCGTACAGTTGGCACCACCATCAACGGCCAGCACTTGTCCTGTAACGAAGGCTGCACCGGGCGAGGCCAGAAATACCGCCATCGGACCGATTTCTTCGGGAATCCCGGTTCGTGGGATGGCCTGCGTGGCACGGAGCCAGGTCTTCATTTCTTCAGGTGCCCACATCTTGCGGTTGAGGTCGGTGATGATGAAGCCGGGGGCGATGGAGTTTACGGTGATGTTGTAGCGACCCCATTCAGCCGCGAGAGTTCGCGTTAGACCTGCGATGGCGCTCTTGGTCATGCCATAGATCGCAACATAGGGGACACCGTTGGTACTGAAGAGGCTGGCGATATGAATAATGCGTCCCCCTTGGCCACGGGAGATCATGCGCGCTCCCACCTTCTGGGTGAGGTATGCGACGCCGTGCAGATTGGTCTGAAAAATTTTGTTGTATTCGGCCTCGGTGTAATCTTCAAAACGGCGGCGAATATTGGTGCCGCTGACGTTTACCAGGATGTCGTAGTCGTGGGCGTGCGCCGCAGCTTCCAGGGAGACAGTGTCTTCCATATCGAGAAAAAGACTTGAGGCCTGATACCCCTGATCCCGGAGAGCCGCAGCTTCGCGCTCCAGCGAATCGATGCTGCGTGCAGCAAGCACGGTATCGGCCCCGGCAGCGGCAAAGCTCTGTGCGATGGCCAGGCCGATTCCGCGGCTGGCACCGGCAATCAGAGCCTTTTTGCCGGAAAGGGAAAAGCAGGCGAGGGTGCGAAGAAGCGCGGGGTCGGGAGTGGGAAAGTCAGGCACATCTATATTTTAGAGCCTCAGCCGTGAATAAATTCTAAATGCCTGCGCTATCTCGTCGAAGAGGCTTCTATGGAGGAGATCAAGCACTAATGGCATTGGACGTGTTGATCGTTGACGACTCGGCGGCGATCCGCAAGATTTTACAGCGGGTGTTGAGGCAGACCGAGATGCCGATAGGCAACATTCATGAAGCAGGTGACGGGGTGGAAGCACTGGCAATGCTCGAACAGCAGACCGTGGGGCTGATCCTGTCTGATATCAACATGCCGAACATGGACGGGCTCGAGATGCTCGGCAAGATCAAAAGCATGGACGCCTACAAGGCCGTCCCGGTAATCATGATCACTACGGAAGGCAACCAGAACAAAGTGATGGAAGCAGTAAGTCTGGGGGCCGCAGGATATGTGCGCAAGCCGTTTACGACGGAACAAATCAAGGAGAAACTGACCGGCCTCATTTAACGGGGACGGGATGTTGAGAGAGGGATCTTATGTCTGCAGCTACAGCCTCCGCGGCTCCAACGCGGGAAGAAATCGTCGAATGGGTTACCAATTCCACTAATGAAGTATTCACAACCATGTTGGGCATGGAAGCCCAGTTTGGAGAACACTTCATCGAAGACCCAGGCAAGGGCCTGACTATGGGCGTAATTGGAATTATTGGCCTTGTGGGAGAGTGGACCGGCACGGCGGTGGTGAGTTGCAGCTCCCCCTTGGCGTGCAAAATTGCGAACACTTTATTCATGCAGGAATACCCCAGTGTTACTGACGAGGTACTCGATGCAGTGGCAGAGATGACCAACATGATCATCGGCAACCTGAAGAACAGCCTGGAAAACAAGCTGGGCCAGATGGGGCTCTCGATTCCTGCCGTTGTGTTTGGGCGCAACTTTGCCACCCGTCGCAGCGGCAAAGAGAGCTGGTATGTGATCCAGTTCGTGGTGGATGGAGAGCGATTTGACGTTCAGCTCTGTATCACTCCTTCTCAGGCAGGAGTTCTGACGGGCACTGGCGTCCCTCGTATCATGACACTGGCTTAAGTGCTACCAGGGTAGCGTGTTGTTCATGTGAAAAAATCCGCCGGTAGGGCCATCGGCAGGCAAAGTCGCCAATCGAACCGAAGTCTTCGCACCATCAGAAACTTCCAAGGGCGCTCCATCCCCCCCAAGATCAGTTTTCACCCATCCAGGGTGGGCTGAGTTCACCTTGATCGGTGTGTCTTTGAGCTCAAAAGCAAGGGTCGCAGTGAACATGTTCACCGCGGCCTTTGACCCGTTGTAGCCAAAGCTGCGCCAATCCCCAAGCTGCGCATTGAGGTCTGCATTCAGATTCAGGCTACCCAGCACGCTGGAGACGTTTACGATGCGGCCAGCCTCGCTAGTGCGAATCAATGGCAAAAGCGCCTGCGTCAGTTCCACCAGCGCGAATACGTTGGTTTCGAAAGTCTGCCGAATCAAATCAATCGGCGTTTCACTCGGCTTCATACCTTTATCATGGCCAACCCCGGCATTATTCACCAGCACGTCGAGCTTGCCATACCTCTCTTCGATGAATTTCGACACAGCACCAAAGCTGGAGGGTTTACTCATATCCAGCGCAACGAAGTGAGCGCCAGGACCGATGGATTCAGCTGCTGCCGTGCCCTCTGCTTCCTTGCGGGCTCCAACCAGAACTTCATATCCAAGAGCGGCAAGTTGGCGGGCTGTTTCCAGCCCCAAGCCCTTGTTTGCTCCAGTGACTAACGCGACTTTTGATTGACTCATACCGCGTTGGATGAGCAAACACCCAAATTTGTCGCCGAAAATTCTGCCAAAAAACGCGAGCGTCGGGGTTGGGGCTTAGCTTCCGCAATGCAGCTAATCATCTCAATCGTTTCAGCCTCGGCAGGCTTGGAGTTTTGTGACAGACGCTGGAAGGGGAACGTCAGCAGACGTTCTCGGAGAACCTCACACCACACCATCTGATCTGCCAACGCTGATTTTAGATACGATAAAACTCATGCAGTCGTCCAAGCTCTACTCAAGGCGTGCATTGATGGCCGCATCGTTTGCGCCATTCGTTGCCTGCTCCGTCCCCAAAAGCATTCTGGTTCACGAGCACATCCTGGTCGATTTCGCCGGTGCGGAAGTGGTGTCGCGATCTCGCTATGTACAGGACGAGGTCGTGGCAGCAGCCAAGCCAAAGCTTGAAGCGATCGCAAAGTTGGGCTGTGTCCGGTTGATTGAGTGTACGCCAAATTATCTTGGTCGCGACCCGAAGTTACTGGCAAGACTCGCCGAGTCCTGCGGCATTGAAATCTGGACCAACACCGGTTTGTATGCAGCCAACCAGTACCGGCACCTTCCCGCATATGCGAGAACCGAAACCGCGCTCGAATTAGCCAAACGATGGACTGCCGAATGGCGCAATGGAATCGAAGGCACTAAACCGCGCTTCATCAAGATCGGCGTCAACAATGGCCCACTCGCCGAACTGGACCGAAAGATGGTGGAGGCCGCAGCGATCACCTCGCTTGAAACCGGGTTGACGATCGCCTCCCACACCGGACGCAACGCGGCACCGGAACAGGTTGAGATTTTGCAGAAGCTGAAACTTCCTCTCAACAAATTTGTCTGGGTGCATGCGCAGAATGAAAAAGACCATCAGGTTCACGCGGCTGTTGCCCGAGCCGGAGCCTGGGTTGAGTTTGACGGCATTGGCCCCAGGACACTTGACTGGCATAAAGACTGTGTCGAGTTCATGGCAAAAGAGGGACTTCTGGGACGTGTACTAATCAGCCAGGATACTGGCTGGTGGCATGTCGGCGATCCAGGCGGTGGGCAATTCAATGGTTACGACTTCATCTACCGCAATTTCTTGCCGCAAATCCCCCAGAAATGGTGGAATCAATTGCTCTGGGAGAACCCTCGCAGGGCTTTCGGCAACTGATCCCTTGGGCGATCTGCCCTTTCACTTCTTCCACGCGTGTGCTATTGCTATTGGTTCCCAGAACGAAAATCTCGGAAAATATCACCAGCCAGTATGAAATGGAATCCATGAGCCGCCTACTTCTCCTAACCGTACTTTGTGCAATAGCGATGCAAGGGCAGAATCCCGCCGTTACAGAGATTCTCAATAACTACGGGCTAAGCAATCCGGGAACGGTGGCCCAGGGTGCGATCTTCATCGTGAAGGGCACAAATCTCGCAGATCAGGAGACCACGACTTTGCAGAGCGTACCCCTGCAAACAAACCTGCGTAATGTCCAGATTCGAATCATCATCGGTGGCACAACCACCTTCGCTCCCCTCTACTACGCCTTGAGAACACAACTGGCAGGAATATTGCCGTCCAACACTCCGGTAGGCACAGGCACGCTCGCAGTAATCAACAACGGGAAAACCAGCAGCACGCGGCCAATCACGGTCGTGCGTAGCGCATTTGGATTGCTGACGATTAACGGATCAGGCTCAGGAGCAGCTGCAGTGCATGATCAAAACTACGTGCTGCTGCAGAATACAAACGCGACCAACCCTGGCAGGGCGGTAATTCTATATGGCAGTGGTCTGGGGCCGACAACGGGCAATGAAAGTTTAGAACAGAGCGGGGCCAACGCTTCTGGCGATCTGACCTCGATTCCGATTACGGTGCAGATCGGCAGCAGGCCAGCGCAGGTGCTCTACCGGGGCCGCACAATCTTTCCGGGCCTCGATCAGATCAATGTATTGATTCCAACTCTCGATGCGGCTGCATATGGATGCAATGTCGCTTTGGTGATTACAACCAATGGAGTTGCGGCCAATGTCGGGACTATACCGGTATCGGCGTCAGGTTCTACCTGTCCCGCCAATACACCCGGAGGAGCCAACTCTGGAGTCATGACGACCCAGGATGAGGTGAATCGCTGGATTGCTGCCGGCACCTACACCGCCGGCGCAGTGGGCTTGGGCCGAAGCACGGGTTATTCGATTGATGACTTCAACGGAGGAGTGACGACGGTTACCAAACAGGACTCGTTCTCTGCTTCATTCACGCGTATGGGCGGAGCAGACCTGGGAAGGATGCTACGCGGAGAGCTACCCGCCAGTTATTCGCAATATTTGCCGAACGTTGGCAGTTGTATTGTGTACAACACGATTCCTGCAGACCCCTGGCCGCAGATTACGCGCACGGCTCTTGATGCAGGCCCGGCAATCGTCTCAAGCGGCCCCAGCGGCACAGCCGTCGCTGAACGAAACAATCAGCAAGTGGGAGGCCTGACCTATGCAGCAAGGAATCTGGCAAACACATACGTCAACGCAGGCCAATACAGCTTTACTGGAAGCGGCGGTCCGGACGCAGGCGCATTCGCGGGAAACCTGGAGGTGTATCCAGATCTGGTTGTATTGAACAACCCGGAGGAGTTCAAAACGATCAACCGGGCAAACAGTTTGACGGTGCGATGGAGTGGCGGCGATCCGCAAACGAATGTGCAGATCCAGGGCTTCAGTTACTCTGTTTCAAACCTGGGCGCTCCAATCGGTGCTCCTACCGTGTTTTTGTGCCTGGCGCCAAATAATGCGGGACAATTCACGGTGCCTGCAAGTATTTTCGGTCAGCTCCCGCCGAGCGGCTCCTTTACATCCTCTGGATTGACTTTCCTGGTGCGGGGTTCGATCGCAGTAGCTCAGGCCAGCCGGGGGAACCGGGTCTCAATTCCGAACATCGACTACGGAACGACCGCCAATAGCTGGTCCTGGGCCTACCAGCCCCGGTATCAGTAGCCACAAAAAAAGCCCTCATGCGGAGGGCTTTGAAACAAAGAATTCTATTGGAGCCGGTAGTCGGAATCGAACCAACGACCATCTGATTACAAATCAGGCGCTCTACCAACTGAGCTATACCGGCACTGCCCTTAATTCTAGCTCAATTGATCTTTTCAGTCACGGTCAGGGTATTGCTTAAACGGAACGGAATCTTGGTTTCCACGTCAATCTGGGCAGCATTGCCTCGCGTCGCAAGTACAACACCCGTGCCGGCACCTGCTCCGCTGGCTGCACCGACGGCTGCACCCTTGCCTCCCCCCGCGATTGCCCCGATAGCAGCGCCTAACGCAGCGCCGATTCCAACCTTGACAGCATCTTTTTTCGCCGAAGACTCAGCAATCCGCTCCCAGGCATCGGTTTTTAGATCGATCTTCTGGCCATCACTCAAGTGGATCCTTGTCAGCGCCAGGGTAATCCGGGCAGCACCCTTAACGCGCCCACTACGATCCACTTCGACCACTTTACCCTCAAGTTTTGCCCCGCGCTCAGCGAGAACAATGTCGTCCACAACCAGAGGCGCCTCAAGCGTTGCAGTAAAAGAATCGCCAGCAATGTTCTTCTCGGAATTGATGGTCGAGTTCATGCGAACGCTGATGCTGGTGCCAGCAGGCACACTAACTGTCTCAGGAGTGCGGGCGGGTTGCTTCACCGCGGGATCCGGACGCATGATCTCCGCACGCTTCACTTCTTCTTTTGCAGGTTTAGCAGGCTCGGACTGGCCAGAAGAAAATGGAGGGAGGACTACGCCTCCGCCACTCTCATTCGTTGCTGCGGTAGACGTATCGGGCATTGTCTTAACTGGCTCCGCCACGCTGCCCTTCTTCACAACGACCGGAGCTGCTTTTGGGAGTCTTGCATCAACACGCCGGGCAGTATCAACGGCCCGGGGACGCACGGCTTCCATACCTGCCGCAACATCGGCGACATGACCGGATGCGCTCTCAACCGGACGCTCCACTACAGCCGTAGAGGCATTTTCGACAGCTACCGGCTCTGTTTTCGAATCAGAGCCTCTTGTCAAAAACACGGCCAGAGCACCTGCCACTGCTGCTCCGCCGACGAAGGCTAACAAGATTTTCGAATTCATACATCTCCTGACGTACGCGCACACTGCTACGTTTCTCGTAGTCTACTCCCGAAACCCCGCATAATAGAGAAAGATGCGTGCTTTCCCGGCCAGTTTTCCAATTGGCCCAAAAAATATAGTTCCTGCGACCGTTCTTGCCCCTATGGCCGGGGTCACGGATACCGTTTTCCGCCGCCTGATTCGCGACCAGGGGGGCTGCGGCTTGATTATGACAGAATTTACATCTAGCCACGGTGTTGTTGCTAGTGTGCGTTCGAAGAAGGTCTCCAAGACCGAGAAGCGCTACCTCTGCTTTGAACCGGAAGAACATCCCATCTCGTCGCAGCTCTTTGGTTCAGACCCGAAGGTGATGGCAGACGCGGCTCGTCATTGCGAAGACCTCGGATTCGATTTTGTCGACATCAACTTTGGTTGCCCCGTAAAGAAGGTGGTTCGCTGCAATGGAGGTTCGGGTTGCCTTCGGGATCTACCCCTCATCGTCGACATCCTCACTGCGGTCAAATCCGCCATCAAGATTCCGCTCACCATGAAGTTTCGCGCTGGCTGGAATGACAACGAGCTTGTTCACGTAAAGATGGGCAAGATAGCGGAAGACCTCGGATTGGCTGCCATCGCCCTGCATCCGCGTACCCGAGAACAGGGCTATGCAGGCAAAGCCGACTGGACCCGTATTGCAGAGCTCAAAGCGGCAGTCAAGATCCCCGTCATTGGCAACGGCGACATCATCACCCCCGAAGACGCCGTGAGGATGATCGAGCAAACCAACTGCGATGCAGTGATGGTGGGCCGGGCAGCCAGCTACAATCCCTGGATCTTCCGTCAGATCAGCGAGTACCTCGCAACCGGCACCTATTGGCAACCGACCCACGTCGATCGATACGAGATCATGAAGCGCTACTTCACCATGCTTGAGGAAACAAACTGGCCGGAAGCGGTGGGGAAGATGAAGCAGTTCACCAGCTATTTCACCCACGGGGTGAGAAACGGTGCACACCTGCGTTCTGGCATCTACAAACACCACGAGCCTAAAGAAATCATCCAGGCAGTAGAAGAATTTTTCTCCAAAGAGCAAGAGACAGAGATCGTCGCGGCATGAAGATTGTGGAACTGATTACAGACGGGGCCTGTTCAGGTAACCCCGGACCGGGCGGCTGGGCCGCGATTCTAAAGTACGGGGCGCACAAAAAAGAACTATACGGAGCAGAGTCGCCGTCAACCAATAACCGCATGGAATTGCGCGCGGCCGTCGAGGGCCTGAAGCTACTCAAGGAGCGCTGCCAGGTCACCATCACGACAGACTCTGAGTACGTGCGCAAAGGGATCACCGAGTGGATTCACGGCTGGAAGCGTAACAACTGGAAGACGAAAGACAAGAAACCAGTAAAAAATCAGGACTTGTGGGAAGAACTCGATGCCCAGGTGGCGCGTCATGATGCTACCTGGAAGTGGGTTAAGGGTCACGCCGATCATCCTGACAACAATCGCTGCGATGAGTTGGCCGTGATGGCATCCAAGACCCAAAAGAGTTCCAGCTAGCCCGCTACAATTGGGCATGCTGAATCGACGTCTGCTTCTTCTGGGTGGAACTGCAATTTGGGCTGCACCTGCCAGCACCGCAAAAGTGCTCTATGAAGACCGTGAAACCGCACTCACCAACAGTCACATAAAAAAGGGCGATCTCTGGATCGAGTCGAAAGACCTCCCCAGGATCAACCAGTTTGAAGTGAAGCCGCAGGGCGCCTGCCGTGGCGATATCTGCATTCCCCTCAGCAAAGACCTCAAGAGCAAGAACTGGTTCAATCTGAGCGGCTTCGCTCGCAAGGTCAGGCAGGCCGTTGTCAACGAGGGCGATCTTTGGAGCTTTGGCGAAATGCCGGTCTTGCGTACAGGATTTCTCGAATCACGCCTGGCCCCTGATTTTGCAATGCCCGATCGTAAGGGCTCCATGGTTCAGCTCAAGGATTTCCGCGGCCGCAAGGTGCTGCTGCTCACCTGGGCCTCCTGGTGAGGCTGCCGTCTCGATCTGCCAGGCTGGCAGAAAATCTATACCGAGTTGAAGGGCCAGGGACTTGAGATTGTGGCCGCAGCGCAGGATACCGGAGGTGAAGCAGCAGCTGGCAAATGGTATGACGCAGCCAAAGCAACCTACACCACCCTGATCGACACCGGCCATGCCGTAAGCTCGGCCTATCAATTGGTAAACGTACCGGCAGGGGTTTGGATCGATGAGCAGGGCCGTGTGGTGCGCCCGCCTGAAACCGCAGCCCCCAAGACTCAGGAGCTAAAGATCGGCGGCAAGCTGATCACGACTCAAGGCGACGATTATGTCGCCGCCTTGCGGGACTGGGTAGCCAAGGGCGACAAGAGCGAATTTGTTCTCAGTGACGAGGAATATAAACGCCGCGTCAAAGAGCGAAGCCCGCAAGAGAAAGAAGCCGATGCGGCCTTCAGGCTAGCCGTGGCACTTCATGAGAAGGGTCAAAAAGACTTGGCAACCAAATGGTGGCAACGCGCACAAACGTTGAACCCTGAGAGTTGGAACTACCATCGGCAGGATTGGAGCTTCTCGACTGATGCAGGCAAGAAGTGGATGGAGAAATTCCAAACCTCTCAGGGCGACTACTACCCAAAGCTAGAGCTCAAGGGAAAGAAATAACAGGCGGCTTAAGAAGCCTTACGCTCGCCGAGATACTTCATCAGCGTAGCGGCAAGGCCATCAAAGGCCCCGCCTCCACTACCTGAGACCAGAATCTCCGGCACGAAGCGGTTGCCACTTTTAGACAAAGCATCGATTGCGTTGACAAAGGCAGTGGCATTAGCACCAAAGCTCTTCACCTGCGCATCATAAGCTTCTGCCTTGGCCAGACCCACCGAGCGCACTTCAGCGCCCTTGGCCTTACCCGTTTGCTCGATGTAGTAGCTTTCGCCTTCTGCCTCGGCACGCCGCGCACTGGCCTGATTGGTCTTGATGTTGACACCTACGGCAGACTTGGCTAACTCCGCCTGCATGTCGGCGGTACCGCGAGCCTGCTCCATCCGGATACGCTGATCTTGCGCCTGACGCTGCTGCTCAAAGGTAGCAATCTCTTGCTTTGCGATCTCGCGCTCGGTCAACACCTTCACCAGATCCACCGGGAAGAGCACGTCCTGGATGTAGACACCCTTGGTCTCAACGAAGTAAATCGAGAGCAGTTCAGCGATGCGCTCAAAAGCTGCACGCTGTACCTCTTGCCGCTTCTCGATAAAGCTGATGGCCGGCATCGATTGGAGAGTGTCGCGGAAGTGGTTGCCCACTGCTGCCTGCAAGACTTCGTCGACAAGGTTGTTGATTGTTCCGACGGTCGAGATGACACGCGGGGCGCGGGTATCCGGCACATGGATCTGCACTTGCAAATCGATGCGGAAGATAAAACCCTCCGCGCTCTTGGCAGTGATGGTCTCAAGCTTGGCATCCAGATGATGGGCAGAGGAAATGCGCTCGGCCCAGTTTAGCGTCAGGATTGCGGTGGGAACAATCTCCGCCTTGTAGCAATAAGGATTGATCGGGTACTTGCCAGTGCGCAAAGGCTCTTGCCAGATGCCGCGGTGCCCTGGGCGAACGAGAGTACCGAACTTGAATTCAGCACCTGAAGTATCGCGCGGCGGCAAGCCAACGTAGCTCTTGATCACGGCGACCTGGCCTTGTTCAATCACCAGCATCGGCACGAGTTCGACACGCACCAGAAAGGGGTTGATCGTGTAGGCGCCATAGAGCAATGGGTCATGCTGCAAGCCGATCCGGCCGCCATGATCGAGAAAGGCCTGAAAGTCCTGATAGTTGTTATGCAGGTCATTCTTGGCACCAAAGAGCAATTCGATGATGTCCTGATCGGTAGAAGTGGATTGCTCCATTTCGATAATGTCCTCGAAGCCATTCAACCGGCTTGAGATATCGCCACTCGGCAGCGGGCTGCCTTCCAGCGTGTTGACGATGCCAACAATATCGCGGGCATCATTGCCACGGCGAATCTGAATCACTTCAAAATCTGCATCGCGAAGATTGAAGCTGGCCGGGGTAATCGGGCCAGAGGCAGCGCTGAGTTCCGGGTTGACAGGGAGGCCAAAGGTGCGATCTCGGGTGATCACCATAAAGGCGACAGGGTGCATGGGCAGCGTCGTGCCTGGAGGCAATACAGGACGCTGCACTCCTTTCTGACCGCCCTCTCGAATGAACAAATCAAGATCGGCAAACTGGCCAAACTGCGGCTTATAAACAGCGCTCTTGGCACCAACAGGGAGCGGTTCACCCACCTGCGCCATCACAACGCCGATTTGTCCGGCAGGGATTTGCACCCACGGGAATTTCTCAACCCCGTAAAGGGGCCAGAGGCGAAAACGCAGGCCGGGCATCAGCAGTTCCGCCTGATAGCCGGCTTCGCCATTCAAGGCGATCAGATTGTCGTCGCTCAGCTTGCGACGCGAAAAACGCTTGGTGACAAGCCCCACTTCACTGGGGCCAATACGATGAAATGACAACAAATAAACGACCGTTGCTGCGAACAGGCACAGGCCTGCGGCAAAGGCTAGAAACATCCACATGGGATGGGTCTCCTTTCAAGAGATACAAGTTGTAAGTGTTGGGGTTTTGAAGGAAAAACTAGAGCGGTGCTCTAGATTGGTTTGGTGGGATTCAGCATGTTGGAGCCCTCTAATTGGCTCACAGAATCAAGAGTAGAACCACTTTGAATCGGAGTCAATGAAAATCGGATGGCTTCAGACAGGAATACGCTTTTGTATTGGCGAGTGAATCCGGCGGCGGAAAGATTAAGCTTTTGCCGCCGGACACACTTTGGGCGCTTCCATTTATTCGAATCGGCAGATTGTCAAAGAACTGCCCCGGCGTTGTTTGGGACGGTCCCGGGCGGTGAGTTGAGGGTGGTTGTTGGACGCTTTTCAGGCAGCGCAGAATACTCGGCCCGGGGCGAAATTGGTTTCGTTCCTGAGTTTTTTATCGCGGAAGAAGTTATCGAAGACTTCGATAACTTTGGTTTTGATTGCGAAGGCGTTGCTGGCGGCGAGGGCGGCTTCGTACATGGTTTTCTTGCGTGGCTGCGACGCTACTTACGAGGACACGGTCGATGGTTCGTTTGCAATATTCTGTACTTCTCTCAGATGGTTCTTCACTAGATTTCTCCTGAGCAGAAGTTAGCAGGCGGATTGGCGGGCTTATTGATTTGGCCGAGCTGGTTTTATAAAGAATCAACGGCTTAGGTGGAAAAGAAACTTGAAAATACCTGTGAACCGCTTTGGGCTTGATGTTGTGGCCCAACCCGCCTGCAGCCCGTCCAACAGTGGGAGCGGGTCATCACCGTGGAGTTCGTAAACTAAGAACACATGAAGCTGATCACCGCTGTCGCCGACTCGCTGGGGATTCCCGCCGAGTTCCTCCATTCCTATGGACCCCACATGGCCAAGGTCCAACTCGGGTTGCTCAATCAGCTTCCCCCGCGCCGAGGCAAACTCGTCCTTGTCACCGGCATCACCCCCACTGTCCACGGCGAAGGGAAAACCGTCACCACCATCGGGCTTACCCAAGCGCTCGCCCATATCGGGATGAAAGCGGTCGCCACGCTCCGCCAACCCTCGCTCGGCCCCGTATTCGGACAGAAAGGCGGAGCCACCGGCGGAGGCCTCTCGCAGGTGCTGCCGCACGATCGCATCAACGTCCATTTCACCGGCGACTTCCATGCCGTGGCCGCCGCCCAAAATACCCTCGCCGCCCTCATCGATTCCTTCCTTCAACACGGCCAACTCGCCGTGGACCCCTTCACCATCGACTGGCCCCGCGCCGTCGACGTCAACGATCGCTCCCTGCGTTCCGTCATCACCGGCCTCGGTGGTCGCTTGAACGGCCAACCCCGCGAAACCCAATTCGTCATCACCGCCGCCTGCGAAATGATGGCCATCCTCGCCCTCGCAGACTCCCTCGAAGACCTCCGCACCCGCATCGGAAACATCGTCGTCGGCTCTGCGCGCGTCAGCGACATGGGCATCACCGGCTCCCTCGTGATGCTCCTCGCGGACGCGCTCCATCCAAACCTGGTGCAGACCACCGACGGCACCCCCGCCTTCGTCCACGCCGGCCCGTTTGCCAACATCGCCCACGGCACCGCCAGCGTCACCTCCCTCCGCATGGCCCTCGGCCTCGCAGACTATGTCGTTAACGAGACCGGCTTCGCCGCCGACCTCGGCGCCGAAAAGTTTTTCGATATCGTCATGCCCGCCTCCGGCCTCCGTCCCGACGTTGCCGTCATTGTTGCTAGCGTCCGCGCCGTCGCCGCCAACGGCCGGGATAATCTGGCCCGCCACGTCGAAAACCTCCGCCTTTTCGGGGTTCCCGTCGTCGTCACCATCAACCGCTTCCCCGCCGATACCACCGCTGAACTGGACGACCTGCGCGCCTACTGCGCCGACTCTCTCGGCGTAGCTTGCGCCGTCAGCGACCTGTACGGCCAAGGCGGAGCCGGCGGCGTCGAACTCGCCGAAAAGGTCGTGGCCAGCACCGGCGGTGCGGCGGTCTCGCTCTACCCGCCAGAGATGGAACTGACCGAAAAGATCCGTACCGTCGCCACCCGCATCTACCGCGCCGGCAAGGTTAGCATCGACGCGGTCGCCGCCAAAAAACTGGCCAAGCTCCAAGCCACCGGCTTCGGCCACTTGCCCATCTGCATGGCCAAAACCCAGTACTCCTTCTCCGATAATCCCAAGCTCACCGGAGCACCCGAAGGCTTCGAGTTCACCGTCAGCGATGCCTACCTCCGCGGCGGCGCGGGCTTCGTCACTGCCGTCGCCGGCAACATGTCTCTGATGCCCGGCCTGGGCAAAACTCCAGCCGCTCTAACGCTCGATATCGGTGCCGACGGCCGCATGATCGGGCTTGACGGCTAAGCATCCTGCCGCCAAACTGCATGGGCCCCTTGCGTTTGGCCGTCCGGCTGACGCGCCAAACCCCGCGACCGAGCCTCGCCCATTGGCCTCAACAAGAAGACTGGGTGAGGCGTTTGCAACGCCCGTCAAGGTTCCACTTACGGCGCGCCGACCCCGCGCGGCCTGGACCGCTGCCGCGTCCCGTGGAGGGGAGCGGCTATGGAGGCGAAGGAGAAGAAAAAGCCGAACCAGAAGTGACATTTTCGGTTGACAGAGTCAGCCGCCTCATGGAAGGACGTCCCAGAAACTCAGACACGCTTCCAGCGGTCGCTGTTATCCTTAATCGGCATTCGGCTTCACGCCCTTCATTTCCCCCCAATCTGCGCGGACGCAAATTCCCAGTCGATGCGTGTCACTTTTGCAACAACTTTCACCAGTACAGTTGGGGAGAAGCGGATTTCGAACGAAGAACACGGTTCGACTCTTATGACGCATCCCAAAAGGCATGGCGCTTAGGGGAATTCCGCTAAAGAAAGAAATAAATGAATTTTATAGTGCAACGTGTGCTTGGCGCACAAGTAAGCCGGAGATTGCAGGGGCTGTGCCTCACACTGGCGTTGGGAACAATGCCATCGGTGTGTCTCGCCCAGAGGGTCCAGAACGGCGACTTTTCCAAGCCTCAGAATAAGACTGCAGCTACTGTGGAGTATCCTACCGCCGTCCCGGGCTGGAAAACCACAGACTCGAAAGGGAGATTCGAAATCTGGGGGGCTGGCTTTAATGATAGCTATAGCGGTCGAATATATGATGCACCGCCAGGGACAGCGATTAAGCAATTCGCTGAGGTGGCCGCCTATGAGCACAGCACACTCAGCCAAGTGGTGACTGGAATCCCAGACCAGAGCCAATACGGTTTTAGTTTCTGGCATCGCGGTAGGCACAAAAGCGAAACAGAAGAAGACACGATCGAAGTCACCGTGAAGGAAGGTAACAAGGTCATTTGGAAAAAGCGTTACTTCGCCACAGCTACGAAATGGTTACAACACACTGAGAAAGTGGGAACCAAAAATGGAACCGGTGACCTTACGCTCTCTTTCGAGTCCATTAACACCGCAAGTGGAAATCAGGCGGCCGGAAACTTGTTGGCCGACATCAAGCTCGACGCGACTGTTAAGCCGCCTGCTTGTGTGGTCAACGCCGGAGGGACTTATGAGTGGACAACGAACAACACAGGCATCGCCGGGACTGACGGCAAGCTCAACAAACTTGGACCGGCGACACTGAACGTGGCTGACCAGAAGGTATCCGGCACTGGCAGAACCGGCGTTTGGCAGGTCACAAGCGACTGCACAGTGTACATCGACTGGCAGCCAGGTAACTTCCGTGACACCCTGAAGGTGAGCGCCGACGGCAAAACAATCAGTGGGAAGAACCAGTTCGGCACGAAGATTATGGGCGTCAAGAAGTAGCACTCTTTACGTTCAAGCTAGCGAACTGAAAGCAAAAAGGCGGCTGGCACCTCCTCGCCGGGGGTGCCCGGCCGAGGAATCCGCAAAATGAAGAAGGCAACAACGTGAAATATACTGTAATTAAACTCATCATCAGCTGCCTGTTGGGCGGCCTAACCCTTGCCATCGCGCAAGACCCTGCCATCGCTCAAGACCCTGACATCGCAAAGTGCGGTACGGTCATTCACCTGAAGCTGGATCGCGATGAGCTGCATTACCTCGGCAAGATGAAAAAATATTATGCCACCATCAGCCGGGAGCCGGCGGACTACGTATTTACGGGGTGCACTGCGCTCGAAGACGGAGCCTTAGTCCAGATTAAGTTGAACGACCTGCATCTTTATGAAGACTGGGATGGATGGGCGAGATTCGATTATTCAGCGAACAGTACAAGCACGTGGAAGATCGAAAAAATAGGATCAAAGACCCAAGACAGGTTCGTTCGCTATCACGATCACATCAAGCTGCGCAACGAATACTATCCGAAAACGTACCTGAACAACAACAGAGATGGTTATGCGGCGGTCACTAACGACAACGACAGAAGGCCGCGGGATTGGGTTGTTGAGTTTGAACTCCCCGCGCCCAAGGTGAACAGCCAACCGTTGCCGCCAGTCGAGACATTGCTAACCCCTGCCATCAGTCCAACCCCTGCCATCAGTCCAACCCCTGCCATCAGTCTAACCCCTGCCATCGCAAAGAGCGGTACAGTCATTCACCTGAAGCTGAAGGACCATCCGTCGTATTACCTCGGTCCGGAAAATCGTGATTTCGCCACCATCAGCAAGGAGCCAGGGGACTACGTATTTACGGGGTCAAATGAGCTCCGAGAAAAAGTTCCATACCAGATTAAGTTGGGCGACAAGTTTCTTTATGAAACCGCCATACACAACGTTGGCTTGAGTACATCATATCTAAGACCATATTACAACACTTCATCCGATTCATCCCTGTGGGAGATCGAAAAGCAAAGGTCGCAGGCCACGATCAAGGACAATGTCGTTCGCAATGGCGATGTCATCGAGTTGAAGAACGACTACTATAAGAGGTACCTATACGACTACGGAAATGGTCTTGCGGCGGGCGGTATCGACGGCAAGCCACGGCAGTGGATTGTTGAGTTTGAAGTCCCCACGCCCAAGGAGAACAACCGGCCGACGCTGCCATTTCGAATTCAGCATGTCTTTTCGAACAAGTGCTTGACAGCCAAGGATGACGGGCTCGGGATGACGATAGAGCGATGCGCGAACATCTTTGAGGATCGCCGACAGATCTGGTATTACCAACCTTCCCAAGCCTATCCGGAAGTGAAGTACTTGAAGAGCATTAGCGCGCAGAAGTGTATTACCGCTTCCATAAAGGGGGACGTTGAGCTCGATGTTTGCGACGGAGACAACAAGTCCAGACAGAGGATACTTCGCCAAGGCACCAGCATCAAACTTAATGGCTCGTGTTTGAACGTGGAACATATGAGACAAAACAATGTGCGGGTGGATTGCACCTTTAATGGGAATACTGTTTGGGCATATCGGACCATTAACGAAACCTACAAAACCACCGTCACCGTCGCGCACGTAAAGTGCATCAGGCCGGCCGCAGGCGTCGGCAATATTGCGAAATTTCTGGTTAACCTGACTTCCGATGTCGGCATATCATTGGCCTTCGAAGCTCCTCACGAAGCATTGGGCAGAACCCCCTTCGGCGCCTTTGCCTCGATGGTGATCTCTCCGTTGACCGATTTCGTCAAGGATGAGCTCTTGGACATGCGACTCGGAGAAAAGGCCCTAGTGAAAATCGACGAGTTAGTTTCCGGCACGGACGAACTTTTCATCAAGGTGAACGGCAAGCGACTGTGGGAAGGCGAAAAGTTTGTCACCTCCAATATCAAGTTGGGCATCAACAAAACATTTGATGCGCCGTTGGAACTGGAGCTGTATGAGAAGGACTCAGCATCCTATGACGATTCCATGGGCGGGCTCAAGCTGAGCGCCAAGACAGAACCTGGGGCATACGTCGCGCTGATCACTGGCGAAGACGACAGCATCTACGAGATCGCGTACGTGGTCCAGTGGCAGAAGCGTTGATCTGCGGCGACAACGAACGACCCGGCCACCCTTATCTCACATAGAACCCGTGTCTCACATAGGAAAGATATGACGATTTCAAAAATGCACAACCGCTTGATACACCTCGCAACCCTTGCCTTGGCCACTTCGCATTGCTACGCCGCGATCGTAAACGGCGGCTTCTCAATCCCCGACAACGCGACGTCGAACAGCGCGAAGTCGGTCGATGACGGCCGGATCAGGTTCTATCCACCCTCCGCAGTCAGGGGCTGGTCGACCACCGATACTGAAATCGAGATCTGGAGCGATGGCGCCAATGCGGACGCAAGGGTGCACAACGCGCCTTCGGGCTACAAGCAGTTTGCCGAAGTGAACGCGAATATGGCGGGCACGCTTTCGCAGACCGTTTCCAACATCGCCGTGGGCAGCAAGTTCGGGTTCTCGTTCTATCACCGTGGTCGCGCGAGCGCGACGGTACCCGACGTTCTCAAGGTAACGGTAGTCGATCCGCAGACGAAGCAGGTGCTGCTCGAACGCGATTTCCAGGCGACCAACGTCGCGTGGATTCGGAACACGGTCGACCTCGGCATCAAAAAAGACGATCATCAGCTGCTCTTGTCGTTCAAGGCCGTTTCCTCGGCGAGCAACAGCCTGAGCATCGGCAACTTTCTGACGGGCATCGAACTCGGAGAGAAATTTCTCGAGCCGCCCGAGCCAATCGAGTCGGCCTCGGCTCCATTCTCTAGCGGGCTCTCCGCACAGATCCGGGGCTCGGGAGACTTTTACTCCGCGCGATCCACCGATGGCTCGTTCGATCTGGTCCGCCGGCAGGAGGGGCATCCCCAGAACCCCGAGCACACGATCATCACGGCGGTCGCCGTGCGATTCGCCAGTGCCAACACGACGATCGAGTTCTACGCAAGGCCCGAGCGGCGCATGTTGGTTAACGGCAACGCGATGCCCATTCCTGCTGCCGCCATGACCCTGCCGTCGGGCATCCGGATCACGCCCCTTAGCCAGCGCCGGATCCAGTTGCTGCATGAAGGACGCGAGGTGTTGGTCATTGTCCGCCCCGGCACTGCCGGCTACAGTTTGCGCTACCAGCCGGAATTCAAATACCGCGGCGGGCTTATGATCAACATGGACGGAAACGGCGCGACGGACCTGACGTCTCCCGAGGGAAAGCTGCTGACCCTGCCGGCTGACGCGAAGAGAATTGCCGAGTTCGGCGGGACCGGGCAGGTCGCGGCCAACGAGAAATACCTGTCGGTGCCGATGCCGCCCCAGCCGGTGGCCGTCTCGAAGGCGACACCCGCGCCGACGCCGGCTCCCGCGGCTTTGGGCGCAAATTCGTCCGCCGGCGCCGGGCTCTTCCTCCCGGACGAAGAACTCAAACGCGGCGCGCAGTACACAATGAATGGTCATTACCTGACTTACCAGGCCGACGGCAACCTTTGCGTCTACACCAATGCCAAAGTTTTTGTCTGGTGCGTCAACAACGACAAGACGGTGCGCTTCCAGGAGTCGAAGCGGGTGGTCTTCACCCGCGAGGGCGTGCTGACGATGTTGGCTGGGGACAACCAGGTTGTCTGGCGACAACCAACCAGTGCCGCGGTCCCCTCGTCCAAGGTGCAGATCAGCGCGCAGGGCGCGCTGCAGATCATCGGGCCAAGCGGAAACATGATCTGGTCGTCGGCTCAACCCGGCGCCGGGCTCTTACTCTCGCACGCGTTGGTTCTGGCCCCCGGGTCAGCAATGAACGTTAAACAAAAGTATTGGGCTGAAAACAGACAATTTTACGCAATCTTTCAACCCGATGGGAACTTTGGAGTTTCCACCAAAGATGATGGCTATAAGTGGGACATTGTTACCAAGGGCAAGCTAGGTCCTGGCAAGGTAGGTCCTCCTTTAAGTGCAAAAATATTAAGATTGGATCCAGACGGCAACTTGGTTTTCGTTGGTCCCGATAACAAGTACCTTTGGGGTATGGATAAAATGATTACCCCTGTGGCAAACTCAACTCTTAATATAAGTAATTCAGGAGAGCTCTTGCTGCTTGCACCGGGTGGCGCGGTTTTGTGGAGTAGTGGTAAATAATCCTAACTGCCGCTTTAATTGCCGCCAGTAGTTTTCTTTTTCCTCATGGAAGGCTGTCCGCTTCTCCGTTGAAGCAATCGTTTGAGATGAATTGATTTTTAACATTTTGCATGTCACTGTTGTCTGCACTTAGGCCAGTATTTTTGTGAAGACGTTTGGCCAAGTGGTCGCCAAGTGGTCGCCAAGTGGTCAGCCTGATCTGCACCTTGCAAGATTACCAATAAAATCAGGCCTTCGGCGAAGAGCCGACCGAACTCAGCCACTCCAAACCGCAACTGGCTGAAGACACGAAAACAGTGTCATCCAATTACAAAGAAAGCACTTCCGACACAACTCCCAAAAGTTCAAGACTTCGCAAATTTTGCGAAATTCCGCTTGGGACAGGTCGACCGTTTCGGATGCCGCCAGGAGACGCGCCGCCCCTCAGCACGCCGGATCCACTTGGCAATTTCCGTCGTGGCCCCCCACACTCAACACGGACCGCGTCGTTAAATCCAGAGATAACGACCGGTCTCCATGCTCCATCTTCGCCACCCGCGACTGGCTCGACCCAAGCTTTTCAGCCAGCGCCATCTGCGTAAGCCCCAGCCGTTCCCGCAGTTCTTTCACCCCATGAGCCAGTCGAGGCCAGTCGCCTCATCCTAGCTAATTTCGTACTTGGAAGGCGTATGCCTGGCTTGATCCCGGCTGCGTTTACCGATGCAGGGTTTCAAGCACAACGCTGGGATTGCGGGCAATGACCATGAGCAAGACGCGTGCGGGTCCATCCGGCATACGTCTATGGGCTTCCCAGTGGCGGATGGCACTCAAGGAGAAGCCGAAACTGGTGAACTGTTCCTGCGTCATGCCAAGTTTGCTTCGGATGGACTTTACATCGACATCCTCTGGAATCGTGGGGAACGTGTAGAGTTTGGCACCCGTTTTCTCGCCACGCTTGTAGGCCGCATATTCCTTTAGACCCGCCAGAATATCGCGCCCGACTGAGCTCATCCGCTTCTTGGATTTTGCCGGTGCTTTAGTTGCCATCGCTCTACTCCTCAAAAAACTGTTCTACTGCCGCCTTTAGTTTCTTGTTCTCAGCAGAATCCATTTCTTACTGCCGTCTCGTAGCATAGGCCGATAACAGCAATTGTTTGACGGCCTGACTCGTTACTTTACGTCATGAATGTTTAGATTCGGTGATCCGGGCGCTCATGCGCTGACTTTCCTGTCAGTATGGGCATATGAGCGAAGAACTGCTGAGTCCGGGACGGACACTGGGTGTGATTGGTGCGGGTGTAATGGGTACCGCGCTTTTGAAGGGGATGCTCGATCATGGCTTGCTGTCGAGGCGTCAAGCCTGGGGCGCGGCCAAGACAGAGGCCAGTTGCGAAGAAGTAGCCCAGAGCCTGGGCATCACCACATCGCGCGAGTATGCCGACCTCGTCGGCGACGCCGAGATCCTTCTCATCTCAGTGAAGCCGGGCCAGGCAGCCAAAGTAGCCGAAAAGTTAAAGGCGAGCGGGCTTCGCAGCGACGCGCTGCTGATCAGCGTGCTTGCAGGCGTCACCACCGATCGGTTTGAGGGCATGCTGGGCAGTGAGAATCCCTTCGTCCGCGCGATGCCGAACACACCTTGTCTGGTGGGCCACGGAGTAACGGTGTACTGCGGCGGACGCTGGGCCACAGACAAACATCTCGATCTTTGCAAGAAGATTTTCTTAAGCGTCGGCAAAGCGCTCGAGGTGGAAGAGCACTACTTTAACGCCATCACCGCTCTGAGCGGCTCCGGGCCCGCTTACATGTATCTGGTGATGGAATCGCTGGCTGATGCCGGCGTCAGAGTGGGCTTGCCAAGAGACCTTGCGATGGAACTGGTTGCGCAGACGATGCTAGGTTCCGCACGCATGGTACAAGAGACGGGCCGCCATCCAGCTGCATTGCGCGATGACGTCACAACGCCCGCCGGTTGCACCATCGGTGGCCTGCTGATGCTCGAAGACGGCAAGATCCGCAGCGTCCTGGCCCGAGCCGTAGAGGAAGCGACAAAAATCGTCGAACAATTAGGCCGAGGAAAATCCTAGTTTTTTGCATTCGATCGACCGGTTGGTGCGTACAGGAAAGCAGATGGGTTCTTTGCCAAGCTTCAGCGAACTGGTTCACAGCCACCAGGGAATGGTCTTCTCCATAACCTTGCGGGCTTTGGGCAATCGCGAAGTCGCAGAGGATCTGACCCAGGAAGTGTTCTTGAGTTTGCACCAGAACCTCGCCTCGATTGAGAGTGAAGATCATGCGCGCAACTGGTTGAGACGGACGGCAGCGAACCGCTCGGTGGACGAGATTCGCCGCCTGAAGTACCGGCGTGGGCCAGCTCTCGATCAGGTGGCTGAGCCGTCGGTGGATGCCGAAGAATCAGACCCGTTGCTCGTGGCGCAACTGCGTGAGAGTGTGGCAAGCTTGCCACCTCTGGCGCGGATGTTGACGATCATGCGGTTTCAGCAGGAAATGGAACCGCGCGAGATTGCCGCAGAGCTCGACATGCCGGTGGCGACGGTAAAAAGCCGTCTGCACCGGACGATGAAGCTGCTGCGGGGCAAGCTGGAGAAACGGTCTGAAGTGAGGAAGTACGCATGATGGACGAACACAAATTCGAAGAGAAAATGCGGGCTGCGTTGCGGCCTGTCGAAGCTCCAGAGGGATTGGCTGAGCGGATTATCCGGCGGGCAGAGGCCCGTGCGGAGAGGACCCGCAAGCCGGTGACGCAGCATATGTGGCTGCGCTGGGGAGCTCTTGCAGCTCTGTTGGTCACAGGCACTTTCGGGGTCTTGCGGTGGGAAGAGAAAAGGCGGGCCGAACAAATCGAAGCCAGCCGCGTAGCCGAACAATTTACGATGGCGATGACGATCACCACTCGCAAAATGGCACGGATACAAAAGAATCTGGTGGTTGAGGTTCCGCTCAAGAGCGGGCTCTAAGAGAGAAAAGAAATGAAATCAAAATATCTAATTGCCGTCGTGTTTTGCAGCCTGGTCGCCTTTGCCGAGCAGGAGCTGGACCTGAGTTTCCTGAAAGGCCTCGAGGCCAAAGCCAAAGAATCTACCGACATCAACCTGGGGCCAGAGCAGATTCAACTGCTGATGGGCTTCTCGGGCGAAGGCTCGAAGGAGCTGCTCGGCCTGGGCAAGTCAATCGAGCGCGTACAAGTGAAGACCTTTGAATTTGACAAGGAAGGGATGTACAACATAGCCGATGCCGAGAGCTTGCGTGCCAAGCTCAAGAGCGCAGATTTTGTGCCGCTGATCTCGGTCAAAGAAAAAGGCGGCTTCACCGAGATCGTCATGCGCAAAGGGCCAAAGGGAATGCGCGGCTTCGTGATCGTCGCGGCCGAAGCACGCGAACTCACAGTCGTGAATATCGTCGGAGACCTCGACCTCGCCTCACTCGGCAAGCTAACTGGCAAATTCGGAATCCCGAATATTCAGATGAATTCCGGGGGCGGCGGCAAAGGCAATAAAGGCGCCAAGAAGGAGCAGGACGAAGACGAGAAGTAAAGACTCGGCAGGTAGGACTCTAAAGCGGGAGCCGACTTGGGCGGCTCCCGCTTATCTGTTAGTGGTAGGTCTGTTTTTTGAAGATCTCGGTCAGAAGCTCTACTTGCTACGAAATAGCGGATGCGTTGTACGGTAACGAGGCGTATCCTCACATCTTAAGTCTTGGGTCGCCGGAATATGCCCTTGAATCGTTCCCATCTCGTTAAGCGCTTTGAAGCGGTTGATTCTCTCTTGGAAGCAGAAGCCTCAGGCACTGCGATGACCTGTCCCATTCTGGCCACCTCAAGCACAACGCGAAGTGTCGCTTCAGGAATCGATTTCAGCGAAATCTGTGCCTTTGTGAAGCCCTTTGAATAAATCTCTAAGGTTATGCCTTCTTGCCAATCAAAACTGATATTTGCCGAGCCACTTTCATCAGTCTTTTGATCTAGCAAGCTCTCCTTGCGAGCACTCAGGAGCCTGATCTCAGCACCAACGACTCGTGCTCCGCTATGGTCAACTACAAGCACTTTCCAACTTGACCGTCGAGAGAGTGCCTGTCCCGATAAGCGGGAAGAAGTGATTGCAACCGCAGCGGCAAGAATGCTCCGCCTTGCAGGGCGAGCGTCCAGCACGCAAACACGCTTCCCCGTCGCCAACAGGTCGCCTATCTGTGAGTCTGTATGGTCAATAAGCTCATAGACGTCTCGGCCACACTCGCCACAGTAGCGAACCGAGCCTTCGCCTTCAAGGCTCGACCAGGAGCGGGAACAGGGCTGGAGGATCTTGAAAGCCATAATCAACCCCTATCTCACGAGCCAACGAAACAGCCGAGCCATGCGCTGAAGAAAGCCAGGTGGTTTATCTTCGACAATCATGCCGATAATGATGCATTGAGGGCCACTCGAAAGTGCGAGTTGAACTTGAAGCAAGCTAGGCGTTGAGACTGTAACCGGAATGATTTGTTCAACAAAACAGGTGCAGGTAACTTTGATCGAGAGATCTGTTTGAGCTTCGAGATGAAGCACTACCTCTCCATTATTCGTCGCAACTTGTCGCTCAACGGACTGACCGCTGACCAGCAACTCGACCGCAGCCGTGGGAAGCGTTCCACCGCTGGCGTCAGTCACGCGTACAGTGAGTTCTCGCGAATTGGAAGGCTGAAAAGCTGAAAGTGAAAATGCAGTAAGGGAGGCAAGAAATGTGCGGCGAGGTGCGATGCGCTTTCTACCGCAAATCCTCTGGCCGCTGGCGAGAAGCTCGCGGATCGCTCGGTCGGAGAATTGATCCAGATCATAAACTTTGCGCTCGCATTCGCTGCAATGGCGAGTTGAGCCTTCGCCTTCAAGGCTCGACCAGGAGCGAT
>JALHNH010000051.1 GCA_022843625.1 Bryobacter sp.
ACAACGAGACCCGCTGAGAGCGCTACAATATGGCGGTGGGCTCGTTGCGGATGAGCCTGCGGATAAACAGGAATTCGATGCAGAAGAGCAACACGAAAGCGGCGGCGGCCAAGTCGTCCCCCAAGCCCGCGGCGAGCACCCCGGAACCATCAGCGCAACAGAAATCATTTGACGCTGCGATGCAGGCGTTTCACATGCGCGACTTTGCCAAGGCTACCAAGCTGTTTGAAGCTTCACTTGAGGGCCCGGTCAAAGAGATCGGTTATGCAGCTAAGCAGCATATTTTGATGTGCCAGCAAAGACTTGCTAAATCGAACGTGAAATTTGAATCGGCTGAAGATCTCTACAATTACGGCATCAGCCAAATGAACAAGCGTGATGCTGACGGGGCCCAAGCCAGTTTTGAGAAGGCTCTCAAGCAGGAAGACGCCGACTACATTCACTATGCGCTGGCGCTTGTATTAGGACTGAAGCAGGATATTGTCGGTGCCGCTGAGCATCTCAAGCGTGCCATCGAAATTTCCCCCCGCAACCGAGTTGCAGCGCACAATGATCCCGATTTTGCTGAACTAATGCAACATGCTCCGATTCGGGAGTTGTTGAGTTCCCTAAATTAAACTGCGATGATTGCCCCTCCGCCCGGCTACCGTGATTTTGCCGGGCCACTTCGGGTCGTGTCGATTGGTGGCGGCACTGGGCTATCGACGCTTTTGGCTGGCCTGAAAGAGTATGCTCGCCAGGGCTTGGTTGATATCTGCGCAATTGTGACCGTGACGGACGATGGCGGGTCTTCGGGCCGTCTTCGCCGTGACTTTGACATTCTTCCCCCGGGAGATATTCGAAACTGCATGGTCGCCTTGAGCGAGCATGAGGCGCTGTTGTCACAGTTGTTTCAATACCGCTTTGATTCCGGTCGCGGGCTCAAAGGGCACAGCTTTGGCAATCTGTTTCTGACGGCACTTACTCACGTCACCGGCGATTTTCCCAGAGCCGTTCGAGTATCGAGCGAAGTATTGGCGATCTACGGTCGAATCTATCCTTCTACCAATCAGAACGTCGGTTTGCGGGCAGTGATGCAGGACGGCAGTATAGTTGAAGGCGAAACCAAAATTAGCCGAAGCAGGAAGCGGATCCAGCGTTTGGAGCTGACCCAGGGGCGTGTAAAGCCCCTACGTGATGCACTCGATGCAATTGCGGGTGCCGATTTGATTACGATGGGGCCTGGTAGTCTTTATACCAGCGTTATCCCCAATTTGCTGGTACACGGCATCGGCAATTCGATTCGGAAATCCAAGGCCGCGAAGGCCTACTTTACAAACTTGATGTGGCAGCCGTGGGAAACGATGTCCTACTCTGCGGCAGATCATGTGGAAGCGATTCACCAACATGGTGGTAAGGGCACAATCGAACGCGTCATTTTGAATACGACTCCATTGGCTGCCGCACAGCGCAGGCTTTATGCGGCCGGCAAAGTCTATCCAGTAGAGTTGGACACGCCGAGAATTGCAGAAATGGGCCTCGAAGTGGTCGGTCGGCCCTTGCTTGCCAAGGGCTCCAAGGTACGCCACGATCCAGCTGCCATCGCACGGATCGCAATGGAACTTGCGGCAGAATCTCGTGCCCGCCGCAGCAAATCATAAAGGTGATTACATGCAAACGATTTCTAAATTAAATTCCATCGTTCTGGCTGCAGGTTTGGGTACTCGAATGAAGAGCAAAAAAGCCAAAGTGCTGCATGAGGCTGGAGGGCAAGCTCTGGTTGAGCATGTACTGGATGCTGCTGCGATTGTGGTTTCGCCTGAAAATATGATTGTTGTCGTAGGGCACCAAGCGGACAAAGTACAAAAGCTACTTGCCCCACGAGGGTGTCAGTTCGTCACTCAGATCGAGCAGCGTGGGACAGGGCATGCTGTTGAAATCTGTCGCAGCCTGGCTGGCCAGGATGGCCTGACGCTAATTCTCTATGGGGATTGTCCGCTGCTTACGCCTGCGACGATTTCAAGGCTGGTCGAGACGCAGCGTAACGGATCTTTTGCCGCTACGTTGATCACCACGATGCTGGAACGGCCAACCGGCTATGGTCGAATCATTCGTGCCGAAGACGGATCAGTTGCTGCGATTGTCGAAGAAAAGGCGGCTAGTCCCGACCAAAAGAAGATTGGGGAAATCAACTCAGGGATCTATTGCGTCGACTCTGCCCTACTTTGGAAGCATGTTGGCGAGATTACTCCAAACCCGGCCTCCGGCGAAATCTACCTGACAGATCTGGTGGAAATCCTTAGAGGGGCAGGGCATCGTGTAGCAGCGCTGCTGTTGGATGATCCGAACGAAATTCTAGGAATCAATCAGCGACTCGAATTGGCAGAGGCTGATCGAATCTTGAGAGCCCGCAAGACTCGCCAATTGATGCTTGATGGCGTAACGATTTTTCAACCTGAAACTGTTGCGATTGATGCCGGAGTAGAGATCGGGCAGGATACCGTTATCGCAGCCTTTACTCAAATTCTGGGCAAAACCAGAATTGGTG
This sequence comes from Bryobacter sp., assembly GCA_022843625.1. Taxonomy (GTDB): domain Bacteria; phylum Acidobacteriota; class Terriglobia; order Bryobacterales; family Bryobacteraceae; genus Bryobacter. The sequence goes on from JALHNH010000051.1 coordinate 2,528, forward strand.
CCGATTGCACAATTGGAGCTGGCTCTGTCATTCGTGACAGCGTGATTGCGGATTCTGTGAGGGTGGGCGAGTACTGTTTTGTTGGCACATCGGTTGTTGAATCGGGAGTACAGATCGGCCCTTTCAGCCGCCTTCGACAAGACAACCATGTGGAAGCCGGCGCACATGTTGGGAACTTCGTTGAACTCAAGAAAACTCGCTTCGGTGCCGGGTCGAAAGCGATGCATCTTGCCTATCTCGGCGATAGCAATATTGGAGCCGGAGTCAATATCGGAGCAGGCACGATCACGTGCAACTACGACGGGGTAAACAAGCACATGACCGAGATTGGCGAAAACGTTTTTGTTGGCAGCAATTCCACCCTTGTTGCTCCGCTCAGGATCGACGCTGACAGCTACGTAGCGGCTGGAAGCGTCATTACCCATGCTGTCCCCAGCGATGCGCTGGCGGTGGGTCGCAGCCGTCAGATGAATAAGCCTGGTTGGGTAAGTAAGAAGCGGAAGAAGGTCTAGAGTACCAGAATCGGGTGGTAGAGATTGGGTAGTTTCTGTTCTCCAATTGCCACTAAGTCTCCGGTCTGGCTCATTGCCTTTACCAGTCGAGCAGCTGGCGAGATGCGAAACGGTGAAGTCCTGAAGTCTCTTCCTTGGCGGATCTGGGACTCGGTCAGTAAATCTACAGTTTCGGCAGGAAATGTGGGAAGCAGTCGTTCTCCCTTCAGCAGAGCATCTTCGAATCGACCCAGTTGAGCAAGTTCTTCGACTTGTTCAATTGTTCTCGCGTCCGCAATCGCAAACTCGCCGCTCAGAGTTCTGCGCAACTCCTGGACGAAAGCGCCACAGCCCATGGCAAGCCCCAACTCATGCGCGATCGATCTCACGTAAGTACCAGAAGTACATTCCAGGTGCACTTCTATGTCGGCTCCCTCAATCCTGATGAGATCCAGGCGGAAAACCTCAATATCAACAGGATTCAATTCAACCGGCTTCTGTTGGCGAACCAGCTTGTAGGCAGGGACGCCATTTATCTTTTTGGCGGAGACCGGGGGGGGCATCTGCGACAACGGGCCGCGAAACGCGCCAAGCAAACGCTCAACTTCGTCTGCCGTTAACTCGACCTGCTTTTCATCTGATGTTCTTAGTCCATCACGATCATAGGAATCGGTAGAATGTCCGAAGCGGATGGTGGCCGAGTATCCTTTACGGTCTTTCGTATAAAACTGGGCCAAGCGTGTGGCGCGGCCGACGACGAGAGGAAGTACCCCCGTCGCTAGTGGATCGAGCGTGCCCAGGTGTCCAATTTTTTTTGTGCCGGCAATCCGGCGCATCTTGTTTACTGCATCATGTGAAGTCCAGCCCGGCGGCTTGTCCAGCACGAGTACTCCGCATAATGCTTCAGTTTGTGTTTGCAATCTATTTCTATTGTCCCTTGGCGGCTCGGTCCGCGCTACCATCGAGTTTGGATGGCAGACCGTCTTTATTTGTCCCTCTGGCTTGAGAATCACTCGACACTTGGAATGCATCGACATTTCTCGTCGGCACTTCGAAGCTTCCCATTTTCTACACAGTCCTCTGAGGTTTACTTGCGTGTTTCAGCTGTTGATCCGACTGAACCTGCACTGCTTGAGCAGGTCTTCAAATTGCCGGATCAACTTGAGGATGTATTCGACGCCATGGAGAAATGGCGCTCCTCGGATGTCTCCTTCGAGGTTGAAGGGTTCTGGGATCTCTGGCAGGAATTGCCCGAAGGCTGGCAACTCAAGCCTGCCCGGGTTCAATTGTTTTTCTATGGCCCTGATTTTCCGAGCGAGTTTGGAGAATCTATCCGTGCAGAATTGGGGATTGAGTCCTTTTTCCTGCCCGGGTCGCTAGACACCACGAAGGATCTACACTTTTATCAATCCAACCTGAAGAGCTTGCTGCGGCTAAACGGAGACTGGTCGGCAAAACTGAGATTAAAGCAACGGAAGCTGTGGAGTGACTCAAGTGAAGATTTGAGCCATCGGTTGCAGTGGATTGCGCAAGCAGTCTCAACCGCCAGGCAGTAAACTGCTTCGTCTAACGGATCGATACGGGAATTTCTTGAGGGCTCCAGGTGAAGCCAGCAGCAACCTGATACGAATTCCTTCTGAAGCCATTGGTTGTAGTGCCAAGGAATCTGCGATTTCCTGCTGTAAGAGTAAAGAAAATCTGGCTTTTCAGCCTTCTACTGGCGTTTACTGAGGACTGAATTGATGCAAAGGTTTGGTTTGCCCCAATGAGGCTTGCCATCTTAATGTATCCAACATTGGCCCCCAATCCCCAATCTCGAATACCGGAGTAGGTATAGTTTGCTCCTGCAAAAGTCGACCTTGCCGTATTTATGATGCCGTTTCCGGGCGTTGCCGCAATACCGCCGTTGAACCCAAAGCTGTGAAGACGATTCACCTGGTATGATAGCGACAACTGAGCAGTGGGCATGATCGAAACACTGTAGAAGACCTCTTGCACCGAAGATACACCGATCAGAGCGGCGATCACCGGGTCAACTGCAGTACGAGTCAGGCCTAGCGACTCGAGCCGGAAAAATCCTCCTTGCAAGCTCATCTGCGCCCGTTTTCCCAGTTGGACAGAATATCCCCCGAAGGCTCCGTTCCCATAAGTATCGCCAAAATTCCGAGTGAAATTGTACATCATAAATTGATGGCCTGCAGAGATGGTTTGTCTTCGGCTCACTCGATAAGAAACCATGGCATTCGTTGTAGATCCATTTACGCCAAATAATACTCCTCCAGTTCTTCGGGTGATGAAGCCAGTGCCCGAGATGGAAAAATTCAACCTTGCTGACTTTTGGTATGAATAGTCGAGGTTGCCGCTTCCAAAATAGACACGGTTATCAAATACTTCACCATTTGGGCCGAAAATAGACCCTAACGTAGGATCAATCGATGCGCCGGCAAACGAATTCCCAAATGCCCGGTTTGTTGTCATTGCAGATGCAAAGAACGAAAGTGTAGATCGCTTGGTCAACTGTCGGTTCGTAAAGAGTCCAAGCGTCTGGTCTGTGCCATTGAAGGCGGGTTGAGAAGGGTAATTCCTGTAGTGGCCGGAATAATTGATCCCAACCGACCCGCGCCGCAATCTCTTGCTTCCAAAAACACCCGCAAACCCATCGACTCCCGCAGCAATTGTATTGTTGATTTTCCCATCGGAATCCAGTGCAAACCCAGTCAAGCCACTATCGTATGTTGCTGTGACACCACCAAAAAAGCGAATCCCCATGTCTGAGCCGCCGCGCTTCCCAGTGCCAGAACCTAAACCACTGCCAAGCACTGCCGGACCACCGAAGCCACCCATGCCGCCTCCAGCACCCATTTGCGAATACAGCGGGATAATTGCTGCAAGCGATAGTAGTAAAACCTTTTGTTTCATTGCATTTCCTATTTCGGCGAGTCCCGATGATGAACGCTCACCTTGCAAGTTTGACTGCTGGCAAAGTGCAAGTCAAGCTTTACAGGCCCGGCCTGATGTGACGGGATCCGGATATTCACCTATTAATTTCGGCCGTTTGCCGACCTCACTTTATGATCGCCCCGATCAATGACGCCGATTTATCATGTTGAGATGACCGCGCGAAAATGGCAGGTGTCGGGTCGAGTTCAAGGGGTTGGTTTCCGCAACTACATACAGAAGCATGCTCGCAAGCTGGGGCTTACCGGATACGCGAAGAACTTGGCCGACGGAGATGTTGAGGTGCATGCGGTTGGAAAAGAGCCGCAACTGGATGCTCTTTCTGGCTACGTCCGTCGAGGGCCCATGCTGGCTGAAGTTCGAACAATTGATGAGCGGTTGGCAGAGATCGTTCGCTACGATGGTTTTCAGATCCGATGAACGACCTTAAAGAATTGATCCGGGAAGTATCTGACTTCCCCAAGCCGGGAATTAACTTCTACGACATCACTACGCTCTTGAAAAACCCAACTGGACTCAAGCGTACTCTTGACGCGCTCAAAGAGCGCTATAAAGGCGCGCAGATCGACACGGTAGTCGGTATAGAGGCGCGGGGTTTCTTCTTCGCACCCGCAGTTGCGTACTCTCTAGGTGCCGGTTTCGTGCCAGTGCGCAAGCCGGGCAAGCTTCCCTACAAAACGCGCCAGATGGAATATGCCCTCGAATACGGCACAGACAAGCTTGAGATTCACGAAGACGCGATTGAGCCCGGACAGCGTGTACTGATTGTCGACGACGTTCTTGCCACTGGTGGAACAGCAAAAGCCGTTGCTGACCTGGTAGATCAGTCCGGCGGCAAATTGGCCGGTCTCAGTTTTGTCATCGAACTCGACTTCCTCAAAGGCCGCGATCGTCTTGTCGGGCAGGACATTTTCAGCCTCTTGCACTACTAATGCCGACAATTCTGGCCTTTGCCAAGATCAATCTTGGGCTGAAAGTGCTCTACAAGCGTCCGGATCAGTTTCACGAAATCGTGACGCTATTTCAAACCATATCTCTCGCCGACGAGATCGAAATAGAGGCTGTTCACTCTGGAGCCACTTCGATAGAAACCACGAGTGATGTTGAGATTCCGGGCGACAATCTTGCCACGAAGGCCGCCCGAAACTGGTTGGACGCAGTGGGGATTTCGGCTCGTATCCGGATTCACATCACCAAGCGCATTCCTATGGGCGGTGGCCTCGGTGGAGGATCGACCGACGCCGCAGCGATTTTGCTGGCTCTGCCAGCTTTGCTCGGGGTTGAGACGAGATTCGATCTGTTGGCCCCCTTGGCGGCAAAACTCGGATCAGACCTCCCATTCTTTCTAATCGGGGGCACTGCCGCAGCATCCGGTCGAGGAGAAATTCTGACTGAAGTTCCCGACTTAGCGGAAATTCACGGTGTTCTGATTGCGCCGGGACTTCACATCTCTACCCCAGACGCTTACCGCCGACTCAACCGTCCCTTAGCGGCAGAATTGACACCGGGCCGGCAAGTCGAGATAATAGAAAGGTTTCGCGCTCTCGTGCGTAGTTTGCATGAGAATCACCCGCCCGCAGTTTGGGCTAGTGGTTGCGAAAACGACTTTGAGCCCGTAGCGTTCGAACAGCACCCTGCTCTTGATTCCTTTTTAGAGCGAATCAAGGCCACGGGAGCCCGCCCGGCAAATATGTCAGGAAGTGGTTCCTCACTGTTTGGACTTTACGAGACCGCTGAAGCTGCTGCCGCAGCGGAAGCACAGCTTAGAGTTGAACTATCGGGGCACGCGACGGCTATTCGTGTAGAAAAATTCCACACCATCAGCCGCCGCCAATACAAGCGTGCCTGGCATACAGCTTTATCATCCTTTACGGATGGCGCTAGTTGGCCGCCCCGGTCCCTGATTGTGTGAACGGAAGAAGCGACAAAGAACTCAGCGCCATGCGATTTGACCGCATCAAAATTTTAACCGGCAACGCGAACCCCGCACTCGCGCAGGAAATCTGTGCCCACCTCGACGTCGAAGTTGCTCGTACTTCTGTAAAAACTTTTGCTGATGGCGAAACCTGGATTCAGGTTCACGAAAATGTAAGAGGCTCAGACGTTTTTGTTATCCAGCCTACTTCCTCGCCCGTAAACCATCACCTGATGGAGTTGCTCCTAATCATCGATGCACTCAAGCGCGCCTCGGCCGATCGAATTACTGCCGTATTCCCCTACTTTGGCTATGCCCGCCAAGACCGTAAAGACCAGCCTCGCGTCCCTATCTCAGCCCGACTTGTTGCCAACCTCATTGAGCGCGCGGGCGCAGATCGTGTTTTGGCTCTCGATCTTCATGCTGCCCAAATTCAAGGCTTCTTTGATATCCAGGTCGACCATCTCTTTGTTACTCCAGTCATGTTGGACTACTTCAAGGATTTCCCGATCGATAACTTGACCGTCGTTTCCCCCGACGCCGGCGGCGTAGAACGAGCCCGCGCTTTTGCCAAGCGCCTGCAAGCCCCTCTCGCCATCATTGATAAACGTCGCGACCAGCCCAACGTAGCCGAGGTGATGAACATCATCGGAGACGTCGAGGGTCGCAATTGTCTGCTGGTTGACGATTTGATCGACACAGCAGGCACTCTTGTGAAGGCTGCCGAGGCGCTGTCGCGTCGCGGTGCTTCCTCCGTTCAGGCCTGTGCAACTCATGGAGTCCTTAGTGGCCCCGCAGTGCAACGGATTACGGAATCCCCGTATCTAAAACAGGTCGCCATTACCAACAGCATTCCCCTGAGTCCGGAGGCTGCGCGGTGCGACAAGATCCGCGTTCTCTCCGTGGCCAAGCTCCTAGCCCGGGCCATTGACTCCATCCATGGCGAAACATCCATCAGCGTACTTTTCGAGTAAGCGACAGAAAGACCAGTAGAGGCAGATTTTATGCGCAAAGACATTACCCTCGTAGCCGAAACCCGTGAAACCCGTGGCAAGAATGCCGCTCGCCGCCTGCGCGTCGAGCACAAGAGCCCCGGTATTCTTTATGGCACCGGCGGCGACCCCGTTGCTCTGACCCTGAGCCCCAAGGAAATCACCAAAATCCTGACCAGCTCCAGCGGCTTTAACACCATTTTTAACCTCGATGTACAGGGTCAGGTTACTCCTGTGATCATCCTCGACTGGCAGACTCATCCCATCAAGGGCAACATTCTGCACGTAGACCTCAAGCGCGTCGATCTCACCAAGAAGATCACCGTCAACGTGCCAGTTGTTACCACCGGTGAGCCTTCTGGCGTCAAGCTGCAGGGCGGCCACTATGAGCTGGTCAACCGCTCAGTTGAAATCGAAGTACTCCCCGACGACATCCCAGAGAACTTCACCATCGACGTGGCTGGTCTCAAGCTGAATGAGAGCGTCCGCAGCAAGGACATCCCGATGACTGGCTCAATGCGTCTGCTCTCAGATCCCGAACTCGTCATCTCCCACGTCGTCTCGTTGCGTGCTGAAGAAGAAGCCACTGAAGCCAAGGCTGGCGAGCCTGAAGTAGCCAAGAAGGGCAAGAAGGAAGATGCTGCTGCTCCTGCTGCCAAGGCTGCCAAGGGTGCTGCTCCTGCTGCCAAGGCCGCTCCTGCTGCCAAGGCTCCTGCCAAGAAGAAGTAATAGTTTTCCACTGTGCAATCCTGGCTCATCGTTGGTCTTGGCAATCCTGGCCCCGAATACGAGTGGACTCCGCACAATGTTGGTTTTTTGACCGTAGATCGTTTTGCCTCGCGCAACGGTCTACGGATCTCCCGCCCCGAATGCCAGTCTCTGGTTGGGGTCGGAGACGTGAAGGGCGACCGCGTCATTGTTGCCAAGCCGCTGACTTTCATGAATCTCAGCGGTGCCGCTGTCAAGCAGCTCCTCGACAAGTACGAGCTGACTCCAGCCAACCTGATTGTAGTTTTTGACGAGCTCGCTCTCGAATGGGGAAATCTCCGCATTCGTACCCGAGGCTCCGCCGGCGGACACAACGGAATGAAATCGATCATCTCGTCAGTCCGTTCGGAAGAATTCACCCGAGTCCGGCTCGGTATCAATCCGGGCTCTCCGCTTGGCAGCGGGCCTATCGTTTTAGGTGAAAAAGCCAGGCACTTTGTGCTCGCGGTAATTCCCAAGAGCATGCGTGCCGATTTGGATCTCTGGTTGGATGAAGCTTCGTCCAGCATCGAGTCCATAATTGCCGAAGGCGCCGAAAAGGCCATGACGAGGTTCAATCGTCGCGCCCAAGGTTCTAAAGAAGAGGAAAAATGAGTCTCAGACTTTACGAAGAACTGTTTATCGTAAAACCCGACTCGACCGACGAGTTGGTCGATCCGCTAATCGAACAAATGAAGCAGCTGATTGAGAAAGAAGGCGGCAACGTGCAGACCACTGAAAAGTGGGGCACTCGCAAGCTTGCTTATCAGGTTGGCCGTTATTTTGAAGGTTATTACATCCTGTTGCGCTTTGAAGCCACAGGTATCACGATCAAGGAAATCGAACGCCGTTTGCGCGTTAACGATCTTGTGATCAAGTACCTCACCGTTCGTCTCGACGAAGAGATGAAGTGGGTGGACAAGCGCAAGAAGCGTCGCGAGAAGCGCGCCGCCCGCAAGCCGCAGGTTGCAGCAATGCCCGCCGCTCCTGCCCCTGGTGCTGCCGCACCTGGCCCTGTGGCCCCCGCTCTCCCGAGCGAGCCCGCAGTGCCCGCCCCCGGCAAGCCCAATGAGCCGGTAGCCCCGGAAGCCCCAGCCGCCGAAGCTCAAGCTCCGGTAGCCGAATAACCAGTGGAAGCGAATAAGGAGAACCTGAACCATGGCTGAAGGAAGAGGCGGCCGCCCTATTGCGGCCTCGATGCGCCCCACCGGTGGTGACAAGGCGAACATCGTCAACAAGAAGCAGTATTTCCGTCGCAAAAAAGTATGTCGTTTCTCGGTCGAAAAGATCGACTACATCGACTACAAGGACATCAACCTGCTCCGGCAGTATGTGTCTGAACGCGGCAAGATTGTGCCACGTCGCCTGACCGGCACCAGCACCCAGTTTCAGCGCCGTCTGGCCGTTGCCATCAAGCGCGCCCGTAACATCGCGTTGCTGCCGTTTGCGACGCGGGAAGGAGAAAAGTAAATGGAACTCATCCTCCGCGAAGATATCGACAAGCTCGGTTCGCGCGGTGAGGTTGTAAAGGTAAAGGACGGCTACGCCCGTAACTTCCTTCTCCCCCGCCGTATGGCCGTTGCTGCTACTGCTGCCAACAAGAAGATTGTTGAGCAGGAGCGCCAGAGCTGGCTCCGCAAGGAAGCCACTGTCAAGGCTGATGCTGAAGGTCTCGCACAGATCCTCAACGGTGTTGTCCTCGAATTTGAGCGCAAGGCCGGTGAAGAAGATCATCTCTTCGGATCCGTTACTTCGCTCGACATCGAAGGCGCACTCGAACGCAAGAGCTTCAACATTGACAAGAAAAAGATTGTTCTCGACGAGCCTCTCAAGACTCTCGGCGAACACAAGGTCAAGCTTCACCTCTACAAAGATGTGAATGCTGAAATCACTGTCAACATTACCAAGGAAGTCTAAGGATCTTACTGCGATGGCTTATTTCGATCTAACTGGTCAAACAGCAATTATTACTGGCGCAGCCGGTGGCATTGGCGAAACCATTGCCCGTCGCTTCGCAAATTCCGGCGCAACTGTAGTCATTGCCGATCTCAATGTTTCGGCCGGTGAAGCGATTGCCGCCTCGCTCCCCAATTCCTCCTTCGCACTCTCGCTCGATGTCACATCGAGCGAGAGCTGCGAAAAACTCGTTGCCGAAGTGATCGCCCGCACGGGGCGCATCGACATCGTGGTAAACAATGCTGGTGTAGCCGGCAAAGCTGCTCCTGTCGAGGAGCAGACCAACGACGACTGGGCTCTCTGCGTCGCGGTTAACCTCAATGGCCCCTTCTATCTCTGCAGGGCCGCCGTGCCTCACATGCGCAAGCGGAAGTATGGCCGTATCGTGAACATTGCTTCCATTGCCGGCAAAGAAGGCAACCCCAACATGAGCGCATACTCTGCTACCAAGGCAGGCCTCATCGGTTTTACGAAATCTCTGGGCAAGGAAGTTGCCCTCGACGGCATTACCGCCAACTGTGTCTCACCCGCCGTCGTCCGCACGAAAATTCTGGAACAGCTCACTCCTCAGCAGGTCGATTACATGACCCAGCGCATCCCCATGCGGCGCACTGGTGAACCTGAAGAAATCGCCGCTGTCGTACACTTCCTGGCCAGCCCCGATTCGTCTTTTGTCACTGCTCAAACCTACGACGCCAGCGGCGGCAGAGCTACTTACTAAATGATTCTCCAGCCCTCGCAGTACACAAAGGTTCCAGTTAAGGAACTGCTTTCTGAACTCGGCCTCGGTCGCGTGGGCCTGGACCGTCGCCTGATTGATGCTCTCCTTTCCCGTCCAGAGGAATCCGCTCCCGCCCTGGTTGCTTATGGCCTGAATCCTCCTGAAGATTCCCGGCTGCAACTCGACGCCGACATCCTGAACCTGCTTGCGGCGATGCCCCACAAAAAGTCACTGGATTACGTGATCTCTTTGTTGCGCGACGGCTTTACCGAGATTCCGGAGAGCATGCTTGAGATCACCAAAAAAGCGGGCCCCAAGGCCGTTGAAGCGCTGATTGGTCTCTACCGCGAAATGGAAGAAGAAGCTGCCGGCGAAGTCGCATTTCTTCTGGCTGGACTTGGATTGCGCGATCCGCGAATCCTTGAAATCATCCTCGAACGTCTCGAATTCGATATGGAAGACGGGGCGATGCTTCTTGGTCTTTATGGCGATCCGGCTGGCAAATCTCCCCTGGAAAAACTGGCCCTCGAATTAGGCAAAAATCGCGAGATCGACTTCGCACTGGAACAACTGTGCAACCGCCAGGAAGGCTACGAAGATCCTGAAATGGATCACCTCGAATCGTATCCCGATATCCAGGGTCCGGAATTTGAAGTTCTTGAAGACGACGAGATTGTCGATTTTGCCACTCAGCACGAGGATGAAGCAGTTCGTCTCGCCTCACTTGACGTGCTGGAAGATCTGGAACTTCCCGTCTCCGCTGTCCAGCCGCTCATCGCTCTTGCCACTGCCCCAGGTTCCATTCCTGTTCGTGCTGGTGCTTTTCGAGCTTTGGCTCGTTTGAATCAGATTGAAGAAGTTCGTGTTGTCGCCGAAGCGATTCTTTCGGATGCAACCAACCCGGCCAAAATTCGTGCTGCCAGCCTGATTACGTTGCTGCCGGACAGCATAGCCCCGGCTAGCCTTCGTACCCATATTGAGGAGTTTCTCGCCGACCCCGATTCCAGGGCCGATGCCGTGCACGCCATGTGGCGTTCGCGAGAAGCTGCTTATAATACTCGCTTCGGTTCGTACCTCAATGATGCCGATCTTGCCGTTCGCCGTCAGGCCATTCGTGGCGCCGGTGTCTGCGGTGACGTTACTGCTATTGGCAAGCTGCGCGATCTGATGATGGACGACGAAGTTCGCAAAGACGCTATCTTCGCCTACGCTATGGCTGTCCCTTCTGATATCTCAGCCAGCCGCGTTCGTAGCCTCTATAGCCGCATCGAAAAAGAAGCGGGCGGGCTCAACCGCGACGAAGCCACCTCTGTTGGTATTGCTCTTGATATGCGACTTGAAGCCGATGGGAAAGATCCAGTTTTCTTCACGCCTCAGGACGATGGTTCCGAAGACGAAGAATAAAACAATTTCGGGTTGTTTTGTTTTGGATTCACAGTTTATTCATCTACTGCAAATTTAGATGTAAACAACTGAGGTCAAACTCAGTTCGTGGCTCAAACTCTTCGACGTAGGGACATTTTCTTTATTCCCCTCGCCTTGGCTTGTCCCCCGCTGGATGCCGCCAGCCCTCTTTCGCTTTCAACTCGTTACCGGATCGATGCAACCATCGCGCCGTTTGGTTTCACTGTCTTTTCCCGTAAAGAAGTCGGCTTTGGTTTCGCCCGCCTTCGAGTTCACACAGGGAATGGAGAATCAGTCACTGCCTTCGAATTTGGTGGTGCCAGCATTCCGGATCGAACAAACGGCATTCATCAGATCGGCTACTTTGAGGAAGAGCTTTCAGAAGCGCAAACGAAGCTTCTCTCAAGCCGCTATTTTGGCTTCATTTCAAATGCGCCAGAGGGTGCTCCCAGTTCTGCAACTCTGGCCCTTGCCGCGGACTCCAGTGCCAAAACTCAATATTGTTGTGCGGTCGAGGGAGAGATTACCGATGGGCAGGCCAGCTTTTCCAAAACCTACGAGGCCCCGCTTCCAAAGGATGCCAGCCTCTCTTCCCTTGGTGGCCTGTGTCAGGTTATGCGAACTGCCCTTTCAAGGATTTGCGCCACATCCTGCCTGCAAGGTTCCCGCACGGCAAAACCTTGCCAGAGCTTTCTTAGTGTACTTGCACAATCTGCCTTTGGTGCTTCTTTCACTCTAAACACCACCTATCAATATGGAGACAGGGTACTCAGGTTCTCATCCAACCGCCAACATATAGGGGACAAAATAGTTTTGGATGCTGAGGTTCAAGGCAAGAGTCGGCATCGCTTCAGTTTCACTTGTCGCAATACAGGACACCTTGAACTCCCGATTCGCATTGAATACAATCCCAAAGCCTGGCTGCGCCTTACTCTCGTAGCAGTCCCCGAGCCAGCGGCCCCCAAGGAGACTGCTTGACTCGATCTTTCCTCTATCACGCTTCTCGCCAGCCCCTGCCCGGGCATCTCGGTACTGCTGTGTCGCTGCACTCGCACACCAGCCGGTCCCGCGAGACCATGAGCTTCATTCCGCGCTATGTCAATAAGGTTCCTTATATGACCGGGCGCATCCGTCACCTGGAGACCGCTTATTTCGACTACCATGGCAAACCCTTCGATTACTCCCGTGTCTGGTGGACCCCACCTCTTGAACCCAAAGCCGCCTTCGACCTCGAACGCAAGCAGATTGAACAGAAGCTCGGACGCGCCGCCTTGGTCAGCCTTAGCGACCACGACAACGTCGATGCCGGTTTCGCTCTCGAGATCTTCGAAGAATGCGCCGGTGCGCCCATATCCTCTGAATGGACCGTCCCGCTAGGCCAGTCCTTCCTTCATCTCGGAGTCCACAATATGCAGCCGGGGCGTGCTCGCATGCTGGAGGAGTCGATGAAGCAAGTCACGGCCAATCCTTCAGAAGAACGCATCGAGGCCATGCTTGACGAACTGCAGCGCGACCCGAACACGCTGATCATCATCAATCATCCCCTTTGGGACGAGGCTCGAATCGGCCAAACTCATCACCTGCAGATTCTTAATTCCTTTCTTGCTCGTCACGGCCGACACATCCATGCTCTTGAGCTCAATGGTCTTCGTTCGCCAAAAGAAAACAACGATGTCGTGCAACTGGCTGAAGTCTGGGGGTTGCCTCTCATCTCTGGAGGCGATCGTCATGGCTGTGAGCCCAACGCTCTCGTCAACCTCACAAATGCCACCAGCTTTAATGACTTTGCAGCGGAAATTCGAAACGGGGCACCGACTCATACCGTCTACATGGAGCAGTACGACGAGCCGATTCGCTTGCGCGTATTACAGGTAATGTCTGATGTCCTTCGCACTTACAATAACTTTTCTTCCGACCGCCGCCGTTGGTCAGACCGTGTCTTCTATCTTTGCGACGACTCAACCATCCGCCGGGTCTCCGACGTCTGGACTGGTAATGGCCCCGATATTGTGGGGCAATTTATTTCGGCAATGCGTCTGTTGGAATCGCGCCACGTACGAGCTGTGCTCAAGTTGGCCCTTGCTACATAGCGGATACTAAATCTAGATTGGAATGAAGCCCATGCGCGTTGCGTTCTTTACCGATTCCTTCCACGAGATTAACGGCGTAGCCCATACCAGCCGCAATCTCGACGGGTTCGCTCGCCGCCGCAATCTTCCATTTCTAAGTATCCATGCCGGTGAGAAGACGGAGCTCATCCGTACGGGCAACCACATCGAATTGAATCTGAAGCGTTCGCCCGTTGGCATCCCCATTGAAAACGACATGAGCTTTGATCTTTTCTTTGCTCGTCACTGGAGCAGAACCATGGAGGCGCTGAGGGAGTTTCAGCCCGATGTGATCCACCTGACAGGCCCGAGCGATGTCGGTATTCTAGGCGCTGCCTGTGCCGAAAGGCTTGGGATTCCGATTCTTGCCAGTTGGCATACCAACCTGCACGAGTACGCTGGCACCAGGCTGGGTAGCATTATCTCCTGGTGCACTACAGATTCGATTCGAGCGAAGATCGAGCGCGCGGCCGAGGCCGCCTCACTAGACATCCTTAGCTTCTATTATTCGTTTGCCAGACTCTTGCTGGCCCCCAATCCTGAACTGCAACGGCTGCTCGAAAAAAAGACCAAGCTCCCCTGCCAGTTGATGCACCGTGGCATCGACCGGGAGCTGTTTCATCCCATGCGTCGAACCAGGCGTGACGACAATCTCGTCTTTGGATTTTGCGGCAGGTTGCGCCCAGAAAAAAACGTTCGCATCCTCGCCCGCATTGAGGAAATGCTCATTGCCGAAGGCGTAACTAACTACAAATTTCTAATCGTCGGTGATGGAAATGAGCGCGAGTGGCTTCAGCAAAATATGAAGTCTGTTGAACTCCCGGGAATCCTGCGGGGCCAGCAACTGGCTGAAGCTTATGCCAACATGGACGTTTTTTTGTTCCCGAGTTGGACCGACACTTTCGGCAATGTAATACTAGAGGCGCTTGCCTGCGGTACCCCCTGCATCGTGACCTCAGGTGGCGGACCCAAATTCCTGATTGAGAATGAAGTCTCCGGGTTAGTCGCGAACTCTGACGCAAAGTTCATCGCAAGTTCAGTCTCAGTGGCCCGCAATCCAGACAGCCGCAAACGCCTGCGTGAAGGTGCCTTGCAATCGAAATTCGTCCAGACATGGGACGACGTATTTGAAGAGCTTTATCGCGCTTACGCCCAATGTGTCCGTATCGGACTACATGGGAATGCACTCAGGACTTCGCATTCTGTCAGTCACTGACAAGACGCTCTTTAACTGGTCTTGGTTGGAGTAGCGGGCGTGCTGCTTGTTGTCGCCGCCGGTTTGGATTCTGGTTTGGTTTCCGATTTGGTTTCCGATTTGCTCTCGGTGGATGATGAACTCGTGGCGGGAGACTTCGCTTCTTTGGCTCCACCGCTGCCCTTGTTGTAATCGGTGATATAGAACCCGCTCCCCTTGAAATGGAAAGACGGGGCACTCATCAGGCGTTCAACAGCTCCATTCCCATCCTTGGGACATTCCACGTTGGATTGTCCACACTTGGAGAATGGCTCGTCACTGAACTTTTGGATAGAGTCAAAGGTCTTACCGCATTCAACACAGCGGTATTCATAAATCGGCATAATTCTATTTTGACAGGAATTGACTAGCGCTTCATTGCGGCTTCAGGATTTATTCCGGCAACAGTCTTTACACCGTTCAGAAGTTCAATTGCCTTTTTCATCAGCGAGTCTTCTTTGGGTTTGTCTGAAGGAGCATTCGGAATACCGTCGCCATCCGGGTCTTCGTCAGCAACCAGCAGGGTATCGTTCATCGGATAGTTCGGCACAACGCCCGTATCCTGGATGGCTTTCCCGTTCGGTGCGTAGTACTTGGCGACACTCAGGATCACAGCACTGCCATCATCAAGTGATAGAGCTTTACGAATGGAAGCATCGCCATAGCTGCGCTCTCCCACCACATCAGCGCGCTTACTATCCAGTAGCGCAGCAGCAAGCACTTCAGCTGCTCCTGCGGTACCGCGGTTCACAATCACCACCACGGGATTCTTCCAGACTTGTTTCGCAGCATCGGCTACAAAACTTTGCTCATCCGTTCTTTGGCCCTTCACCGAACCAATTGCACCTTTATCGAGGAACCACTCAGCAATATCAACTCCATCGGCTGGGTGGCCAGTCGAGCAGTGACGCAGGTCGAGAATCAGCTTCTTAACTCCCTTGGAATTGGCACTTTCAAGGCCCTTCTTAACGGCTTCTTTCAATTTGCCTTCGAGGGAATTCACGACAAATGTCCCAACGCCATCTGCACCGATAGTCAGTACCGGTTGCGGATAGGCAGACTTCACTCGGGTCAGCGTCAACTTCTCGGGCTCGGGCTTGCGTGCGCGCAGCACCTGCACATCAACAGTAGAATTTTCGTCACCCATCAGCAGCATCTCGGCAAAAGCCAGCGGCATATCTCGAGTGGAAATGCCCTTGATCGTCTCAAGCATGTCTCCCGTATGAAGTCCGGCCTTGGCTGCAGGCGATCCAGGCACGGAATCCACAACACTCACGTATCCAAAGCGGCGGCTCAACACCAGGCCCACATTCGCTTTCGATGCACCCTTGGTTGCCTGATACTGCTTGTACTGATCGGCATTGAGGTAACTTGCGAAGGGGTCGATCGACTCAAGCAATCCGTTCAACGCACCAAGTGTGACATTCTTCATGTCCGGCTCTTCGACGTAGTCGCTCTTGATGCGAGTGATCACTTCGCTGAATACGCTGAAGTGCTTGTAGGGATCGTCGCTATTACTTGCGCTGCGGCCCAGCTTCACGCCGACCAGGAGCATCACTACTGCCAGGAGTGACGATGAGACAAAAAGAAATTGAAATCGGCGATTCATTGGGTGTTTTTCTCCGCAACCTTATGTTAACAGACGGCGTTACGGCTCTTTCGTTACGTTTATTGCTACCAGACTACTTCAACTCTTTGATGCCGACATTTCGAAAACGATGGAAACCACCTTCAACCCAGCGCTGACTTTTCGCTTTTGGGTCTGACCGATGGGATTGTAAGGCAATCATGCCCATTCCAGTGCCAGTTTTGGCGTGGTTCGCACTGTCGGTCCAATCCGCCGTCTGCTGGCCATTGATCCAGACCTGGATATGCGGAATCTCGCCTTCGATACGAATTCGCAAATGATTCCAGTCGTCCTTCTTCCAGTGCTTGCTCCACTCGCGGTCGATGCGCTTGCCGGTGCCGTTGCCCTCAACGCCAATCTCTGGGATGCGCTCTCCATAAATCCCACCCACGACCCCACCTTCAAGGTAATCAATCATGATCTGGTATGCTTCGCCCTTCTCGGTTGCCCTTAGAAAAACTCCACCATCACAACCAAAGTCTGGCTTCACTTCGAGACTGAGTTCGTAGTTCGCATATTGCTTATCGGTGAGGATGATTCCTCCGTTACCAGGCCGGTCCTGTGTCACGGTGATCAGACCCTTTTCGATCTTCCATGCCTTGGTGTTGCCATGGTGATTGACTTCGCTGATATGCCAGCCCTTGAAACTCTTTCCGTCAAAGAGGGGCTTAAAGCCCTTGGGCAAACCCTCCGCCATCAATCCAGTTGCGAGTGCGATCGGAAGAATCCATTTCATGCCGACCATTCTATTTGAATCGCGAGATCGGTGCGAAGACGGCATTCACGGCCCTGGCATAGTCCATCGGATTCAGGATCAACTGCATCCCTCGTTGTCCCGGTGACACCGAGATCAAATCAAACAATTGCGCCAACTCATCCACTACCACCGGATAGTCTTTCTTTGCTGCCAGCGCCGTCACTCCGCCCCGTATGTATCCCGTCAACGGCTGTACTTCTTTGAGGGCGACCGTGTCGATTTTGCGGTCGCCGCGGGCGCGTGCCAGCGCTTTGAGGTCGAGTTCTGTGTTGGCCGCAATGATAGCCATCACAATGCCGTTAGTGTCGCCCCTGGCCACCAGCGTTTTGAATACCTGTTCTTCGGGCATTCCAATCTTGCGCGCTACCGTTTCGGCACTCAAATCGTCCTCGTCCACCTCGTAGTCTCGTACCTCATAGACGATCCCCATTTGATCGAGTAAACGCATTGCATTGGTCTTTGTCGCCACAATTCTGTATTATGCTCACAAAGCCAATGCGAAATCGCTATCTATTCCTCACCCTCATCCCGGCCTTGCTCTGCGGCCAAGAAGTCTGGGAGAACCCAGTCCGCAAGCTCCTCAAAGAGGGCAAGCCAGTCATCGCCGGCACCGTCACCACCGCCAGCGTCGACGTCGCCGCCCAGATGGCCAACATGGGCTTCGACCTGATCTGGATCGAGATGGAGCATTCCCCCATCACTCTCGAAACCGCCCGCAACATGATCCTGGCCACCCGTGGTCTCAAGGCCATGCCCTTCGTTCGCATCCCGGTCAACGAACTCTGGACCGCTAAACGAGCTCTCGACATGGGTGCCATTGGCGTCATCTTCCCCTTCACCTCTACTCCCGAGCTTGCCAAACAAGCTGCTGCTGCCACCAAATATCCGCCTGAGGGCAAACGCGGTTTTGCTGCTGGCCTGCCCAGTTTCCGTTGGCCATCCCCCGAAGGCTATCCCGTATTTGCCAACCGCAACGTGATGACGATCGTCATCGTCGAAGAAGAGCGAGCCCTCGCCAACCTCGACGCAATTGCCTCCACCCCCGGCATCGACGTTCTCTTCATTGGCACCAGTGACCTCAGCCAATCACTCGGTGTCAGCGGCCAAATGAATCACCCAAAAATGAAGGAAGCGGTTTCCAAGATTCTCGCCGCAGGCAAGAAGTACAACCTTCCCGTTGGCCGCCCTGCCGGTACGCCGGAACTGATCAAGCAATATCTCGCCGAAGGCTTCCAGTTCATTCAAGGCCCTTCTGACCTGGTGATGCTCGGTAATGGCGCAAAATCTCTGCTTGATGTCATGGGTAAGTCTGGCATCGACCCCAAGTCCCGCCCGTTATACTGAGGCCAATGCCCCTTCAAATCGGGTTGCTTGGCAAGCAGCTATTTCTTGTTGTGTTTACGCTACTTCCGATCATCAACCCGCTCGGTCTTACGCCCATTTATCTCGGCATGACGGCCGGTTGGCCGCAGGACGCTCGCACCAGCGTCGCGCGTCGAATCGGCATTTATACCTTCTTCCTGTTGCTGTCGGCGACCTTTCTCGGTTCGCTCGTACTGGCCTTTTTCGGTCTCTCGCTTGATGCCGTGAGAATTGGCGGTGGTTTGCTGGTTGCGGCCTCGGGCTGGAGACTCCTCCATAGCGACCCGGACGCGCACGTTGATGCTCCAACCGATCCATCCGACGACCTCATATCGAGCCGAGCCTTCTATCCGCTTACCTTTCCACTCACCTGCGGCCCAGGCTCAATCTCGGTCGCTCTAACTCTTGGTGCCGGCCTCTTCAGCGAAGGCGTTCAGATAGACGAGCGCAGCTTCGCCACTCTCGCCGGTCTCATGATCGTCTCCGCTCTGGTTTACCTCTGCTATCGCTCTGCTCCCAGACTCGGGGGGCTGATTGGACGCACTGGCAGTATCGTGATGCTCCGCCTCTCGGCATTTATCCTTCTCTGCCTTGGTGTCCAGATTCTTCTTGATGCCGGATTCAAGATTCTTAAGGCTCATGGATGATTGCTGCATTACTACTCATGGTCCAGGCACAGAACCCCTGCCAGCCTTGTCATCTCCAGATCGTTGCCAGTTACGCTAAGACCGCAATGGCCCGAACCAGTGCCAAAGACACTTCTATTCTTCGCTCAGCTGAACCATTCTTTGAACCCATCACCAAGACCACCTTTAGAATTACCCCTACTCTCGAATTGCAGTTCAGCAAGCCGGATGCCTTCGAAGGCACGCGCCAACTCGATTGGGTAATCGGTTCTGGCCGTGTCGGCCACAGTCTGCTCTTCACGCAGGGCAATCGCCTCTTCCAATCCCCGCTTTCTTACTACACCGAAGCTGCCAAGTGGCAACTTTCACCAGGCTTCCAGCGCCGTCCTCAACTAGACCTCACCCGTGTGGTCGAACCGAGTTGTCTCAACTGCCACACCTCCAGCTTCAACCCGGCAACCCTTGCTCTGGAACCAGGGATCTCTTGTGAGCGCTGCCACGGCCACTCCCCGCAACACATAGCCACAGCCGGCAAAGTAGCGGCACTAAACCCGAAGAAACTTCCCGCTCATGAGCGCGATAGTGTCTGCGCCCAATGCCACCTTACCGGTTCAGCGCGCGTCGCGAAATTCCGCCCTTCGGGCGACACCTACCAGCCCGGCAAAAAACTGTCTGACTACTCGGCCATTTTTGTCGGCGGGCAGGCCGAAGTCAGTTCCACGATTGGTGTTACCAGTCATTACGAGAACCTGGCCCTCAGCCGCTGCAAAATCGCCTCCAGCGACAAGCTCACCTGCACCACTTGCCACGATCCGCACTCGGAACCGGAAAATGCCTCAGCCTATTTTAATGGGAAATGCCAGTCCTGCCACCAGGACAAACCCTGCAGCACAGAGCCTAAAGGGGATTGCATCCACTGCCATATGCCGAAAGGTGCCGGACGAGGTGTCGATCACTCCTCCTACACAAATCACTCCATTCCTCGACGTGTAAACGAAGCCAAACCGGCCATCAGCAGTGCCCTCACCAGTTTTTGGTCAAACTCAGCCAACTCCCGCGACCTCGGCCTGGCCTACGCCGTTACCGGAAAAGCAAACGAAGCCAAACCATTGCTTGAGGCAGCTTCAAAGACCAACCCACGCGACATCCAGGTGCTCTCGCAACTGGCGCAAATTCATGACCGCGAGGGCAGGGAAGACCTTGCCCGTCCGCTCTACGAATCGATTCTCAAGCTGGAACCTGCTAACGCTACAGCCTGCACAAACCTCGCCGTCATTCTCGTGAAGGCGGGAAGCACAAACGAAGCGATTCTTCTCTGGCGCCTGGCTCTCAAAGCGAATCCCGCCCAAACCGGCGTAAGAATGAACCTCGCCCAGGCTCTCTTCCGTCAGGGAAACCGCGCTGCTGCCGCTGCGGAAATCGAGCAGGCTCTGAAATATGACCCCGACCAGCCCGCAGCCCGGCGCCTGCTCCAACAATTGAAGCCCTAACGATTTTAGTGTTGTGGAAGCCCGCTGGGGAGGAAGAAAAAGATAATCCCAAGCATAATGTAGACCGCCAGCAACTGCACCCCTTCCATCCAGTGGCTGACACCATCATCGGCAACTTGCCCGGTAATAAATACGCTAATAACCACTGCGAGTACTTCGGCCATTGTAAAGACCAGGTCCATTGGCTTGGGGCCCATGAAATGACTCAGCACCACCAGTAAGGGTCCGACAAAGATCGCAATTTGCAAGCTCGAGCCAATGGCAATCGAAAGACTCAAATCCATACGATTCTTGCGCGCCACCAGAATCGCCGTTGAGTGCTCCGCAGCATTACCCACAATCGCAACGACAATAACACCAACAAAGACGCTAGACATACCAAAACTTGCCGCTGCACTTTCCACGTTGTGAACCAGAATTTCACTGACAACCGCGATTGCCGTAGTGGCTGCTGCAAGAATCCCAAGGCTCTTGGTCAAACTCCAATGTTCGCCATGAGCCTCCTCGTCATTTTCTGTCGCAAAGTAGTGCTTGTGTGTTTTGAGCGAAAAGAGCAAACTCAAACCGTAAATGATAAGCAAGACGATCGAAAACTCGAGGCTCAGATCCCGTTCCAACTCCGCCGAAGCCTTCATCCCGCCAGCCAGATAATGAAATGCCGCTGGAAGAATCAAGGAGATCGAGGCGATCGTGAGCAATGTTGTTTGCGCTCGTGCCGCCTGCGCGCTGAACCTTTGCTCCTTATACTTCAGACCGCCGGCCAGAATCGAAGCCCCTAACACCAACAACAGATTACCAATGATTGAGCCGGTAAGTGATGCCTTTACGACGTCAAACAATCCCGCACGCATTGCGCTGATTGCGATAATCAGTTCGGCGGCGTTGCCGAAGGTGGCATTTAGCAGCCCGCCGACACTTTCATTCGTCTTCGCTGCCAGATGCTCTGTCGCGTGGCCCAGCCATCCAGCCAGTGGCAGAATTGCCAAACAGGCCAGTACAAAGATCGTGGTCTGATTTTCATAGTGCGTCAGATGCAGATATATGACCGCTGGGGTCAGGACCAATAACCAATTCAAGCTTTCGCCGCCTTCCTTGCTTTACGTTTTTTTGTTGTTGACTCTGCCGCTATCGGCTCTCCCTTATGGCCCCATCTTGCCAGCGGGTAGATCTTCGAATAGCCTGTCGCACGATTCGCAATCTCAACACTTACCTGTCCATTGGCATCACAACGGTAGCGTTCGACAATCTCGCAGTGATGGGCACGGTCGTTGTGTCCCACTGCTATGTTTGCCAAGTCTCCACGCTGCTCAAGTGCCGGATCAAAAGGGAAGAGAATTTCGTCCCAATAGGAAATCTCGCCTGCAGGCTGCTGGTCGCCGGCAATCCGCGTGGACTCAAGAAATCGAAAGTGCCCAACGTTGTGCACCGGCCTGTAGTGACGTTCCACCAGCAGCGGCGGCTTCTTTGCGGCTGGCAACTCCGTGCCTTTGGCAAAGATGGGATCGAATACTATACTGCGGCCCTGATCGGCCTCGCGCCAGACTCCAAAGAACTGATGAAAGCGTTCTTTCAAGGTATATCCCGACTCCTGATCGGCATGAATTGCAAGGCCGATTGCGGTAGCCGCGCGCATGTAAGCGCTGCGCTTCACCTTGCGCCCATACTGTTCTTTCAACTGCCTTGCTATCAGCGGCAATTCACTGCCACCACCGGTCACGTAAATGGCTTCGACAGATTCTATGCCACCCCACAAACCAAGCAGGTCGGTGGTTGCGTGCAGAGTTTCCGCTACCAGCGGCCATGCACGCTCATTGAAGTCGGTAACCGCCAGGGTAACCTTTCCTCCAGCTGCCCGGATTCCCTCCAGATCGATCTCGATTTTACGTGTGTTGGGATGCAATGCTTCTTTTTTCTCGCGGCAAGCCTCCACCAGAAGGAACCACTCCTGCTGGCTCATCTCACTTGCGTCAAGCTCCATCGCCTCAAGCGCCATCTCCGCCATCACCAGGTCAAACTCGTCTCCCCCGAGGGTTGCGATTCCTTCACTGGCCATTACACTTCGTTCCGTCTCGGTCAGGGCAACAATCGATGCATCAAAGGTGCCGCCCCCAAGGTCGTAAACCAGGATCCGGTCTTTTGTCATCTTGTTGCGATGGCCGAATTCGATAGCCGCCGCCGACGGCTCGTTCAACATGGCCAGCACCTGAAACCCTGCCAGACGAAATGCTTCAGCGGTCAAGAAACGCTGATTCGAATTGGCGTGCGCGGGAACCCCGAGAATCACCTCGAGGGTTTCATCGGCTGCTAGCGTCAGATTGGACGCTTCTACCATCGCCTTGCGCAGAGACTGGGCCAGTTCCCGGTACAGATCCAGCGCAGGGAATCGATGGGGTCCTACACTGATTGGTGTAGCGGGACCCAATTCGCCCAGAAGCCGTTTCAGGCTTCGGACAGAAGCCCAGCCAGGCTCAGCTTGCTTGGCCCACGCATCCCATCCATAGGCACGTTCCCCCGTGCACTCCACATGGAAGGCCGCCAGCGCCGGGAACCAGTCCCTGCTAGCCCCATCGGGGCAATCAAATGACACCAACGGATAGTTCCCCCGGTCTGCCCAGGACACAACAATTCGTGTCGTTCCAAAATCAATCCCAAGCCTCAACTGGTGCGATGCTCCATATCTATATGATAGATGCC
The DNA here is from genome assembly GCA_022843625.1 of Bryobacter sp. GTDB lineage: Bacteria > Acidobacteriota > Terriglobia > Bryobacterales > Bryobacteraceae > Bryobacter. Next base: position 25,610 of record JALHNH010000051.1, read on the forward strand.
GCAGGGATTCGGCTTGACACCCATTGCGCCTTTGAATAGGCTTACTGCACCTGCATTTTAAGCAATTGAGATCCACACGATTGGGAGTTCGACTATGTTTCGTCTTCTTGCCGTTCTTGCTCTTGCTATTTCACTCGCCTCTGCGCATTCCACCGGTACCGCGACTCTGGTCGGAACCGTCACCGATACCACCGCCGCAATCGTACCCGGCGTAAAGGTTACCGCACGCAATCTTGCTACGCAATTGGCTTACGAGTCTGAGACCAATTCCACCGGAGCCTACTACATTCCAAATCTTCTTTCTGGCAACTATGAATTGATTTTGGAAGCCAAGGGCTTCAAACGATATGTCCAAACCGGTCTTGTTCTTCGCATCAACGAACAACCTCGAGTCGATGTAAGCCTTGAGGTGGGAAACGTCGCCGATTCGGTTCGAGTCGACTCCACTCTTCCCCTGCTTGAAACGGAAACCGCCGATTCCGGCCAGGTGCTCGGCGCTGAAGTCGTTCAAAAACTTCCCGTCATGCAGAAATTTGTTCACCGCGTTGTGCTCTACATGGCCGGGATGACAAACATCAACGGCCAACACGCTGTCGGGCAGCGTCAGCGCGCCATTGGCTACACCATGGATGGCGTCAGCGGTAAAGAGTCAGCCGTCGGCAAGGTTGGCGACTTCCAGCGCACCATGATCGCCTCACTTGATGCAATTCAGGAGTTCAAGATGTGGACCACCGGAGCTCCCGCAGAATTTGGCCATTCAGCCGGCGGCCAGCTCAGCACTGTGTTTAAAAGCGGCGGAAACGCCTTTCATGGAACCATCGAAGACCGCTACACCGACATCAAGCTAGTTCCCCGCGCTTACCTCGAACAACTCCCACGCAGCGGCGAATTCATTCATCACGAGTGCGGCGCAACAGCCTCTGGCCCCGTCATCCGCAACAAGACCTTCTGGTTTGCCGGCGTTCAACAGCACTATGAAAAGCTCAGCGAAACGGTCATTGTTTCTGTTCCCAGTAATGAAATGCTCGCTGGTAATTTCAGCTTTGGTGGCCGCGGACTTCCCATCTACAACCCTTTCACGACAAGGCTGAATGGTACTGCCTGGACTCGCGATCCCTTCCCTGGCAATGTCGTACCTGCAAACCTTTTCGACCCCGTTTCAAGAAACGTGCTGGACCTTAAACCCTGGCGTGCCGCCTCCGATGCAGGTAACCATCCAACCCACCGGCCTGATCCACAACCTCACCTACAATGCCGGTGGCGGGTATGACTTTCAGCGTTACGACTTTAAGGTAGACCACCAGTTCAACGTCAATCATCGTCTCTTTGGCCGCTATTCCCAGGTGCGCCATCGCAGCGAAGAACGCTCCGTGCGCGAACTCACTGAAATTGTCTACGGCAATGTCTACATCCGTCCCCTCGATCAACGGAACATCGTCCTGTCCGACACCTACACTTTTAACCCCACAACCATCAATGAAATGCGCCTTGGCTTCAATCGACGTCTCAATCGGGGTGCTCCTGAGAGCTTCGGCCCAAATTGGGCATCTAGACTCGGGATCCCCGGTGTATCTGACGCAACCTTCCCGGACTTTCAGAATTCCGGTGGCGGCCGCTTCTCCAACTTTGGCCCCGGCGGCAAAACCCTCGATGTGGCTGAAGACTATACCTTCCAGGAGAACTTCACCAAGATCGTAGGTAAGCACACCATCAAGATCGGCTACGAGGCCATGCGTACCCGCTACAATTCACTATTTGGCAGCCTTGATTCGGGCCAATATCGCATGGCCGGAACCGAGCTTCCATTTACCCCCAACACGGGCAACCCCTTCGCCAGCTTCCTCCTCGGAACCGTGGGGCAGGGTGTTTTCCAACAAAATCGGGCTACCTGGCTGCCGCGTTGGTGGTCACACTCTCTCTATGCCCAATCCTCGTGGCGCCCTCGCCGTAACCTCACGCTGGGACTAGGGCTCCGCTGGAGCGATGAGTCTCCCTTCTCCACCAAGTTTGGACAGCAATCCCAGTTTGTCCCTGATGCAACAGATCCACTCACCGGCCTTAGGGGTGCCATCGTCCATGGCAAAGGGAACCTCGCCAAACGCGACCTCAACAACTTCCAGCCCCGCATCGGTGTTGCCTGGACCCTGAACCCCAAGACTGTCCTAAGGGCCAGTCTCGGACTCTATACTGTCGACCTGATGACGAATAGCACGGGGCAGAACTTCGAAGAATGCGTTGCAACCGCCAACCTTCAGGCTGCTCCCGGCGACCCCAGTCATGCCTTCGTGCTATCCAAAGGGCCTGGCTCCATCAACTTCCCCTCTTCGGCCGATGGTAGCGTCCCCTTTCAGGGCACCAATTTCGGAGGCCGTAATGCTTCCTGGTTTGACCCCAACATGCGGCTTCCCTATGTTGCAATGTGGTCCTTTGGTGTCCAGCGCCAGGTATCGAAGTCCTGGCTCTTCGAACTTCTCTACCAGGGTTCCTCCGGCGTCGGCCTGTTGAACAACTGGGACATCAACGTCGTCCCGCTCAATATTTCAACTGATCCAGCCGTGCTCAATCAGGTATTCAATGCCACTCAAAACTACAAGCCCTACCGCCAGTTCGGATCCATTCAGCATTACGCCAACTACGGCCACAACTCGCACCATTCCGGCACCGTTCGCGCCGAAAAGCGGTATGGCCAGGGGCTTACCCTCACCTCGTTCTATCAATACGGAAAGACCCTCAACGATGGTGATGATGATGGAGGTCGCACGGGCATCACCTTCTACAACCGCCAACTGGAAAAAGCTCGCGCCAGCTTCGGGATTCATCACCGGTTTGAGACGGTAGCCACTTATGAACTTCCTTTTGGCAAGGGACGCAAATGGATGTCTGGTGGCGGATTTAAAAACTACATCTTCGGGGAATGGGATTTTGCAGGGACCCAAACAATACAGTCTGGTCCGCCTTTCAACGTGACTTTCGCCGGAAGCCCAAGTCGCTATCTGCCCGGCCAGTTTCGGCCTAACAGCGTGCTGCCGGCAGAGCAGATGGTGGTCGACAATTACACAATCGGTAACAACCGATTCCCGCTAGTTGCTCAAAATTCCTACCTGAATGTGAATGCTTTCGCCTATCCTGCTGCTTTCACCGCCGGTACGATGGGTCGAAACGTTCTTGAATCACTGGGGCTCAATTGGACGCAGCTTTCCATCTCGAAGACGTTCACAGTCCGTGAGCAGATGCGCTTCTCCATTCGCCGGGATTGCAACAATCCAACAAAGCAACCCCAATTCGGAGATCCAGGTGGAAGCTACAACCTGCAGAGCATCGGTGCATTCGGAAGATTCAACGGCATTGGCCGCGGCAGTTTCTCCGACATCGGCACTGCCCGAATGCACCACGTTGTAGTAGGCTGCTTCGAGTTCTAGGCTCTAGATCGAGTTCACGCCCGAGGCAAGGAAACCACCATCCACAGCAATGCTTTGCCCGGAAATGTAGCTCGCAGCATCGCTCGCCAGCAAGACGCAAGCACCCACGAGTTCCTCTGTCTTGCCGAACCTCTTCATCGGAGTTCGCATGATGAACTCACGGCCGCGTTCTGTGCCGTTCAACAATGCAGAGTTCAATTCTGTTGGGAAGACGCCCGGCGCGATGCAGTTTACGTTAATGCCATCCAGGGCCCACTCGATAGCAAGCGAGCGGGTGAGGCTTAGCACGGCGGCTTTTGAAGCGCAGTATGCTGTCACCTGCGCCAAGCCGACAAAGGAACTGAGGCTCGCGATGTTTACGATCCGCCCCTTGCCGCTGGCCTTAAGCGGGCCGTAGAAGCTTTGGCATGCCCGGAGGATACCGGTTACATTTACATCCATCACCCGGTTCCATTCCGCCTCTTCAACGTCGATGGTTGGCTTGCGAAATGTCTGGCCGGCTGCATTCAAGAGAATATCGACTCCGCCCAATTCAGCCACTACCGCATCGCGCAGCTCATCGAGGCTCGCCCTTGAACTTGCATCGCAAGTCTTGATCAGTGTCTTGCGGCCCATTGCCTTAATCTCGGCACACACTTCGGCAATATTTGCCTCGCGCCGCCCCGTAGGGACTACATTTGCTCCGGCCCGGGCCATCCCGAGGGCCAGCGTCTTTCCGATTCCCGATGTCCCGCCAATCACTACTGCGTTACGCCCGCGCAAATCGATTCCTTGGATCTGTGTTTCAGTCGACATGCATTCCAGTGTATTTGAGAATCCGCCGCAGCTCCGAACTTTGAATCGGCTTGGAAAGGTAATCGTCCATTCCCGCCGCCATGCACTTCTCACGGTCTCCGTCGAAGGCGTTTGCTGTAATTGCAACAATCCTCTGGTGCCGGCTGCGGCCAACTTCCCGCCGCCGTATCTCGCGCGCAGCTTCAAGGCCATCCATTTCGGGCATCTGCACGTCCATAAGCACCAGATCCACTTCCAGCCGGTCGAGTGCTTCAATTGCCTCAATGCCATTGGAAACTACCGTCACCGAGTGGCCATCCCGGCTTAGAAGCTTTGCAATCAGCTTCTGGTTGATCAGATTGTCTTCAGCCACCAATACGCGCAAGGGCTCTTGCCATTGGGCCACTTCCACTTTCGTCTTGTCCTCCGGCTGTCCAGCCTTGAGGGGTAGCGTGAAATGAAATGCGCTTCCCTCAACCATCAGCTCGGATCCAGGCTGTTTCCACGGGCTCTCCAACCAGATCTTCCCGCCCATCTTCTTAACCAGTTCCAGACTGATCGCGAGCCCAAGACCCGTGCCCCCGTGTTTGCGCGTGGCAGTTCCATCAGCCTGAACAAAGGGTGCAAACACTTTTTGCTGCTGGTCAACGGGGATCCCGCTGCCACTATCCCGAATCGCCCATTGCAACTCTTCTCCCGCTTTCCTGACTTCAATCTTCACCCCGCCTCGTTCCGTGAACTTCAATCCGTTCCCAACCAGATTGAATAGAACCTGACGCAGTCGATGTTCGTCGCACACCACGTATTTCGGGATTGCTTCATCCATTTGCCATTCCAGACTCAACCCTTTTTCTCTAGCTCTGAGCCCAAGCGTGGTCAATACTGCTCCAACACAGGCTGATAGATCGAAATTCTTGTCCACCAGGTCGAGTTTGCCAGCTTCTACCTTTGACAGGTCCAGAATGTCATTGAGGAGGTTTAGAAGTTCTCCCGCCGACTGTGAAGCCATCTTCAAATATTCATGTTGTTCGGTGCCTGCCGGAGTTTCAAGCGCCAGTTGATTCATGCCGAGAATGGCATTCATCGGCGTGCGTATCTCGTGACTCATGTTGGCTAGAAAAATACTCTTCTGTCTACTGGCCGCTTCGGCGTCTTCACGGGCATTCCGCAACTCGATGACCATCTTGCCCCGCTCACGATAACTCCGAACAGCCAGCAACAACAAGACTCCCAATCCCAGGCACATGATTGCTGCCAGAACCAGGAAAGCGGTTTCCCGGTACCAGGGCATCGGTACTTCAAACCAATACGTTGAGGCTTGTTTTTCGAGGTTGCCGTTGCGATCCATGCTCCTTACTTCCAGCCTTCGCCGCCCCGGTGCCAATCCTTCAAATTGGGCTTCATCCGATTCTGCAAACTCGGTCCATGCGCCATCATCCATCCTCCAGGAGAACAATAACTGCCTTTCTTCCGTTTGTTTCCAGCGATCCATTCCTGCCAGAGCAATACGAATAAATCCGCTGGCCGATGCCTGGTTGGAATTTCTGGAAAGACTCAACCGGGTACGTGGTGGATCTTTGTCGCTTTCCCCTCGATAAAGGCTGAGCCCCTGAGTCGTTCCTGCCCAAATTCTGCCGAGGCTGTCTTCAAACACTTTGTGCGCCATCCCTGAGGCCAGGCCATCTTCTTCCCCATTACGAATCACCGTCTGATTATTCATCCGAAGAACCCCTGACGCTGTTGCCATCCATACTGTCCCCGCACGGTCCCGCATCACGCTCCGTACTCGGTCCAGACCCGCTTTGATCCCTCTCAAACGGTCTCCACGCCACTCCATTAAACTTCGCCGTCCTCCCACCAATAGCGCTCCGTCCTGTTCCGGCCAGAGTGAAAAGAACCCATCGTCGTTCCACTCTTTCTCCGGAGCCACCTTTTGGAATCTATTGCCTTGCAGGATGCCTGCTCCCGCCGCTCCTGCGAGCCAGAGCCTTCCATCTGTCATCTCCAGCAGGTCTTTGAGAACTCCCCCGTTCCAATCTTTACTTAAATCGGCAATGAACTGAAACTTCTCGCCGTCAAATCCTTCAATCCTCAGCCCGGATCCTGTGGACACCATTACACGTCCATCGCTATTGATTTTAAATAATCGAATCGGCTGATCCTTTGACCGCAAAAGCTCTGTAAACCTGGTGCTCACAGGGTCAAAGATGAAAACCACGTTGCGCTTGTCGGCTGGTTGCGCCTTCACAAGCATCCTGCCATCGGGCATCATGAGCAGCGCCCGGCTCATCAGATTGTGCGTCGAAAACCCGGCAGGCAATGGATACTTCGTCCATTTACTTCCATCCAGGAGCACAAGAGTGTTTGTTGCCGCAAACCACAACCGCCCTGTCTTGTCTTCGACTATGTCATGGACCAGTTGATTTATATCCAAGGCCCCCGCTGGAGTTGACCAAAGACTTGCTTTGCGATGAATCAGCCCATCCACGGTTCCCAGCCAAAAGCCTCCATCCGGCTCGGTAACCACAGAGAGGATTTCACTGGATAAACGTCCTCGTTTTGGAACCAGTTCTTTTCCCTGGCTGGTCATGCGGTAGAGATCATGCCCATCCAGGATCCACACCGCCCCCTCCGGCCCGTGCCAGCCAAAGCTCCCTGGTCCAAGGCCTTGAGCGACAATCCTCAGCCCCGTTGCGCCCCACTGCATTACTCCCCGTTTTCCATTTATCGAGCCTGAAACCACTAACTGCCCGTCAATGCCTGGTTCCAGATGATCCAAATTCTGCATTCCCAGCGTTAGGCTACTTCGCGTTTCCCACTCGCCCATCTTTGAGAGTCTGCCCACTCCCGCCTCTCCTGCAATCCAAACTTCCCCTTCAAAACCTGAGATCAGTTCTCTATAGCTCCCAATTTCAGATTGTTTTGCTTCTCTTGTGACTTCAAACCGCTTTGAATCGGGATCGTAAGTTTCAATGCGATCCGGGCTCATAACCAGCAATCTTCTGTCGTCAAGAACAGCTACATCCCGCCTCTGTCTTCCTTTTAGCGCGGCGGCTTCCACCTTCCAGGTGCCATCATTCAGCCTCAATATCTCTTGATTGACCAGCGTCCACGCCCCGCCCTTGCCATCGGGACAAACTCGACTCTTCCAATTCCACCAATCCTGTGTGCTCATTACAGGATCAGTGATTAGTTTCACTTTTTCCCCTTCGAGAATACTCAGTTTTCCAATCATCCCGTGGCGCGACCAGATCTCCCCGTTTCTACTTCGGCTCAAGTAGCGGCTGTAGGATTCAAACATTCCGTCGCTGATGGTCCAATAACGCCAACCTTGCTCGATTTGGGCGCAAAGCGGCAATACTCCACTGAGAAGAAGCCACAGAACCCATCGAATGCACGTTGCCTTCATTTTCAAACTTGCAACCTCATATCGGGTGCTCCATCCGTTTTTTGAACCAGGAGCTCATTCAGACCCTGTCAGTATAGAAGGATTAGTTCAGGTGTTTCCCAACAAATCAGGTCATTTATTAGGATAAAGTGAAACTACTTCGTATGCCAGCCACCAAGCCCTATCACCACGGCAACCTTAGGGAGATCTTGCTCCAGACTTCTCTTGGTCTTATTAAAAGCAATGGAATAAAAAGCTTTACTCTCCGCGAAGTCGCTCGCCTCTCCGGAGTTTCTCACACGGCCCCATACCGCCATTTTCGCAATAAAGATCAAATCGTTGCCGAACTTGTTTCTGCGAGTTTTAGCCGAATCGCAGACCGGATTACTTATTTTTCTCTGAAAGGTCATAGCAACATCGAGTGCCTTGAGCTTGGAACTCTCGCCTATCTTCGTTTTGCGCTGGATCGGCCCGATGAATTCCGTCTGCTCCTCTCGCTCCCGGCTGACTCTGCTGGTCTTCTCGACCGTCCTTTGGCTTCACTGATATCCCTGGTTGACGCCTGTTTTTTTCCCACGATCAACTCGCGAATTGCCTCACGTCTGCTTTGGGCTAATATTCACGGGATAGCCGAACTCGCAACACGCCAGCAAGCAGGGCTTCAGTCTCGTAAAGCCGCAATGGAGTTTGCCTCTCAATCGACACGGCTGCTGATTGCGGGATTCAAGTCCAACAAATAGTTGGCGGATCTGTCCCAACTCTCGCGCTCCATAGTGCAAGGAGACGTAAAGTGAACATCAGCAAGCTTTATTGCACTGAGGCCAGAAGCCGGCAGACTCGCGACGAAGTGTACCGGATCCGTTATGAATGCTACCGGCGAGACAATTCAATCGATCCCAACACGGCCGAGCGCTTTTCCGATGATTTTGACAATACCCAGAACCACTTCAGCTATTTGCTTGGCTCTGCGGAACAAGCACTCGCCACGGTTCGCATCAGTGTAGTCCGGCCCGATTTGAGCTGGACCGAATCTCCTGCGCTTCATGTGTATGGAGACTGTCCAGAATTTCAATCCATCGCCGGTGAATCGTATGTCGAGGCGAGCCGTCTTTGTTTTGCCCCGCAGGCGCGTACAAATACCTTCATTACTCTGCTCGGTAACATGGCCGCACTTGCCGAGTTTTATTCGGTCCGATGGCTGGTGGCCTGTCCCAGACTCGAGCAGGCACCTACTTATGAGCGCCTCTTCGGATTCAGCCCATTGGCAGAGCCGCGCGTCTATCACGGCGTGCGCTTCACGACTCAGCTTCTCGCTGTGTCCCTTGATCAACTTCGAATTCATGTTCGCCACGACCGGCGCATGTTTCAGTCCTGGGCATCAGCCTTGGCTCAGGCTGCGGAACAGGTCCGTCTTGAGGAGCTTGCCGCCTGACGCTGAAATCTGTTATGGTTTGATGCGGTCCCAGTCTATGAAATCTTTCGCAGAACAATACACTGCTGCCTGGTGCAGTAAAAATCCATCTAGCGTCGCGGAGTTTTTTTCTATGGACGGTTCGCTCCAGGTGAACGATTCGCCTCCGGCGCTTGGCCGCATTGCAATTACTACCGTAGCTCAGGGCTTCATGACTGCCTTCCCGGATCTCCAGGTTTACATGGACGATCTCACCTTCGATCCAGGCTCAACCACTTATCACTGGACCTTGACCGGCATCTACGCTGAAACAGGCAAGCACGTTCGCATCAGCGGCTATGAAGTCTGGACGATGTCAGCGGACGGTCTTATTGCGGCTTCTCTCGGCCACTTTGACCAAGCGGATTACCAACGACAGATTCAGCCTTGACTTTCCTGGCCCGCTGACTTCTTCCTGGCCTTTTGCTGCGCAATCCGTGCCTTCACCAGCTTCGTAAGCAACCCCTTGGGCAATGGCTTGTCGAGTGGGAATTGTATGGTTCCTTTTGAGGTCTTGTAAGGCTTCAACTCTTCCTTAAACAATACCTGCACTGCCGGGTTCATCGCAAACAGACTGCAATGATTTTTGAATGCTCCGATCGCCAGCAGCATCCCTTTGTAATTGAAACTTGGGAGTTGATAGCTGATCACTTCGGTGGTCCCTTCCGGCACGAGAGTCTGTATGATGGCGCGCACCTTCAATAGTGTCGTCCTTCCAGGTTCAGGAACCCGGTCGAGGTACTCAACCACGCTCTTGGGTGGGCTTGTGAACTCATCCTTCGCTCTCATCACGACCATCCTACAATGCCAACATGACCGTTCGCGCTTACTGGCTGATCGCTCTTGTTGCCATAATTGCGCTCGGCATCGTGTCCCGCACAATTCATTTGGGCCACCTGCTCTGGGACAAATACTTCGGAGATGTGCTCTATGCGGCAATGGTCTATGTGCTGCTGCGATTATTCACTAAAGCCAACCCTGCTTCGATCCTGTTTACAAGTGCTGCCATCATGATCGCCATCGAAGCTTTTCAGGTAACGGGCGTTCCTGCCTCGATGTTGGCGCGGCCTGAGATGGGCACAAAAATTTTCGCTCGCCTCCTGGGCACGCATTTCAGCTTTCTGGATGTGCTCGCTTATTTTATTGGATTACTCTGCACCTGGCTCGTGGACAGTAGGGCGTCTTCTAATTTCCGAAGTTCAACTCCACAGAATTCGACCTGACCCCTCCAGAAATGATTGTTGCCTCCACCTTGCCACGTCCGGTAAAGCTTTTTGGCAATTCGATCGTCACCTGATCGAGGCCGATGAACTGCGGTTGAGCTCCGGCATATAGAGGCGTGATCGTCTCTCCGCCTAACAGAACCTGCACGTTGTTTGACCCTCGAACTCCGGTGGCATAGAAATCGAGAAAGAGCCGGTCTGCGCCGAATCGAATTGCTGCTGCCTCAAAGCCTGCAGCTCCGAGCACAAAAGGAAATTCAGTGCTTCGAGCGTTGTCCGGAGCCACTCGAAGTATCACCGCTGCTGGAGCCCCCTGGCCGTTTCCGTTTGCAGTAAAGATTCCGGGCGATGTGGCCGCAATCGAGACAGGGAAAGTGACCTTACGGTCCCCTGACGTTATCTTGAGCGCCATATTTCCGGGGGCCAGTCCGCCAGGCACAAGAAAGCTTCCTTGCCCCGGAGATACAAAGAACCAAGGCACTGCCGTCTCAACACCGGTGCTGGATCGCAATACAGCATTAGCGCCGCCAAGACCAGCTTGAGGTCCGCTGCTTGCCACTTGAAGTCCGGAAGCCATCCCCCCTGTGAAAATGGTTGCAATCGAGTTTGGTGCCAGACTCGTGCCGGAGAAACTGGCCCCGGATACTGGTCTCACCACCGGACTCTTTCCAATGGCTCTCAGGTACGTATCAATCGTGATGTGCGAGGTGAAGTTTACGAATTCATGCGTCATATGCGTGCCCTCCAGTTGTCCGTTTGTTGCTTGCCTCATCGTCTCCGTGTAGCGGGCCGGAAGCGCTGCGCGCCAGTCAATCTCGTTGGGATTTCTCACCAGAAAATCGTTCTCGTCAATCCAGCCTCTGGCCTTGAAGATTCCGTAGACTTCAAGGGAATCCGCCATAGTGAGATAGAGGCTTCGCGTAAAGCGCTCCGGATAGAGTGGAACCGCTTCCTGAATCGTATGTCTTGCATGAAGACCGCGATTGGCGATGACCTCATATCGGCTCACCGATGTTGCCACGCCACCAACCAGTCCAACCTGCGGGTGATCGTCGTTCTTGGGCATCCACCAGATGACAGGGCCGTTATATGAAGAACTGGCTGGCAAAGACCCCTGCACCGAAGAGATAGACACAGCAGCCCAATTCATCGCCATCGAAGAAAAGTGCGAGAAAAGTCCACCATTGGAATGTCCAAACGCCAACAATGGCAGCGACGGAGAGATGAGCCCCTGGCTGCGCATTGCTGCGATTACACCGTTCAAACGAACGATATCCGGATTCGCCGTTCCTGTGATGGTTGTGTTCCACTGCCCTGTCTCACGGTTCAGGCAATCGAAAGAAGCCACCGCAAATCCTGCGGCTACAAGGTCCCGGTGAAAGGCAAGAAATTCAGAACCGGTGAATAGCCCTGCGCCTGTACCGCCGGTGCCATGAAAATCGAAAACCAGACCGATCGGATCTGGAGGAATGTAGTAAGAAACGGGGATCCCGCCAAGTGTCGCAGTTCTTACGGTCCATGCGGGCACGGTCCGATAGTTTGCTTTCAGGTTCACATCTGCATTGGGCACAATCAGGCTGGTGTAGATTGCAGACGGGTCCAGTAGGTATTGCGTGTCGCCGCTCCATCCTGCAAAGACTCTGGTGGAAGTATTCTGCTGCCCCCAGATGTGAGCTTTTGCTCCAACACGCGGATTTTTACTCAAATACCCCTGTTCCACTTGGATACGGGGCTGCTGGGCACTCAAAACGAAGCAAACCCAGATCAAGAAAAGGGCATTAGTTACAAATTTCATACATTCAATATGGCGTAGATCAGGCGGATTGTCCTTCAACTTTATTTAGGGCGCGCGCTCTCAACGCTCCTGAGAAAGGATTGAAGTGCGGTCAGCGCTGCTTCGGGATTGTCACCTAGCTGCGAATGCGCCGCCCCCGGAATCACCTCAAGCTTCGATCCCTTGATGAGCTTTTGATATCGGGCCGCAGTCTTGGGGGTGGCCTCGTCAAACTCTCCCGCCACCAACAAAACAGGCAATCGCAACTCACTTAGCTGTTTCGTCAGGTCAAAACTCTTCAGACTCCCGGTTGCGTGGAATTCAGAGGGCCCCCACATCTGCTCATAGATCACTCTGTTGCCAACCGAATCTGCACACTCCGGATTCGGCCCCTCGCGGGCCTTTCGCCGGACAAAGCGCTTGGTGTATTCAAACTCGGCAGCTCGATACTCGGGGTCATCTGTAGTACCTGCCAGCTCATGCTTGCGAAGAGTTTTTTGTACCCCCAGCGGCAACTGCTTCCGAAGCTCCTCGGCGTCGCGGATCCAGTCTGGCGTACTCAATAAAGCACTGGACAGAATCAGCGATTCGATTCCCTTGCTGCCCTTGCTCAATACATAAGCAGCCGCCAAAGCCCCTCCCCAAGAGTGCCCCATCAAATGCATCCTCTCGAATCCAAGCTGCTTGCGAACCAAATCCAGTTCCTCAACAAAATGCTCTACCGTCCAGAGGCTGCGGTCCGCCGGCCGTCCGCTTCGGCCGCTGCCCAATTGGTCATAAGTAACAATCGGTCTTTCACCACCCAAAGGGGCCAAAGCTGAGAATCCGCACGATGTCCCGCCAGGGCCTCCGTGGAGAACCACCAGGGGAATGCCCGATCCCGTGCCCCGAATCTGATACCAAACCGGGCCGCCCGGAACATTAAGAAATCCTTCGCGGGCTTGTCCGAAACAGCAAACCGCCAATGCCAGTGGAGCAATCCAACGAATCATGCCTTTGCTTTCTCCATCAACTTTCTATAAATGCGGACATTCACCTCTGCCCCCGTGATGCCAGTATGATCGATCCCTCCATGGGGCTCGTCCTGAACCCCAAGAGCCTCGGCAACCCAGGGCCCCCGAATTTGCCGGTAGCCCAATGCCCAGGCCATCGAGGGTAAATCAAACCAGAAGTAGGTGTAGTTTTCACTCCACTCGCGTCCGCATTGCCGGTACAGGGCATCGAGAAAGCTCTTGTCGAAACCGCAGTTGTAGGCAACGCGAAGTCTTGGCCGTTTCCCAAAAGTCTTCTCCTCGTAAGCGATCCAGTCGGCAAGCGCCTTCTCTGGTGCCCATGCTCCCTCCCGTTTCCATAAGGCGGCATCAAAGCCATTCACCTTCTGCGCCCCGGGGTCGAGCCGCTCCGGGTGTAACGGCATCAGACGCTTGTACCAACGCCCCAATTCTTTGCCCATCCGGTCGGTGTAGACAACCCCGATATCAATGAGCTCGTGATAGCCGGCCTGCAAGCCAGTAGTCTCGGTGTCGATGTGCACCAATACATAATCGGTATTCTTCGCCGGTGGCGCACTCTCTGAGGCATCCAGTTCTAAAGCCCAGGGCATCGCCAGCATTGCTCGTCGATTCATTACTCCACCTTAGCGAGATTCACATAGGCTTTTAGGGTGCGTATCCTGCAACTGCTTCTTCTCCTCTGCCCCGCTGCACTCAGCGCCGAAGACTACTTCCCCAAGCCTGATATTGCTGGCGGCTGGCGCACCCTGAAAGATGCCTCAGGGATCCGCAAGACCGCCGGCATGGATCTCAAGAAGCTCGATCAGGCATTCGAATACGCTTCGCGGTCCAGCCAGCACGGCGGCCTTCTTGTAGTGCGGCATGGCTGGCTCGTCTATGAGCGCTACTACGGCCGAGGCCATCGTGACGCCAACCCGGCTTCTGCGTCTGTTGGAAAAGCCTACACGAGCATCGCCTCCGGCATCATGCTGGCCGACAAGAAAGCAACGATTCCCAACGGGCTTGACACCAAAGTCTTTAACGCGGAATTACTGCCCGAAGCCTTTCCACTGGATGACACGGCAAAGACAGAGGTAACTCTCGGTCAACTTCTTTCCATGTCCGCTGGCTTCCATGGAGAAGGTTCTAATCCAGGATTTGTGAATGGGCTCCCCTCGGCAAAACTCAGCCCTCTCCCTCGACCCGATCCACCTTTGAGCCAAGACCTTGCCGCCATCCGCACACCTCTTTGGGCCAAGCCTGGCGCAGGTTATTCCTATTCGTCGGCCTCCGCCCACGTCGCCTCGATCGTCTTACGCAAGCTCACGGGAATGGAGATGCAGGACTATCTTGACCTTCGCCTCGCCAAGCCTCTCAGCTGGGGCCAATGGGCCTGGGCACGACGCCGGGGTGATATCGTTCTACCGCACGCTCCCGGAGGTGGTGATATCGCTGTAAGGGCCACAGATCATCTGCGCTTCGCATACATGCTCCTGAAAAAAGGCCGCTGGCAAAACCAGCAGATCGTATCTGCCGATTACATCGAGCTTTGCTCCAGGCCCACCAAATGGAACGCGCACGCGCCCTTCAGAATGATGTTTGAGAACAACGCCGATGGCCATGTCGCAGGGGCACCCAAAGACGCTTACTTCAAATCAGGTGGCGGCGGCTTTGGCGTCATCGTAATTCCTTCGCTCGATATGGTTATCTACAAAATGGCGGGTGATGATTCGCAATACGACCCCGCCCGCACTGGTCTCAAGCAAGACTACCCATACGATGGTTCACGCGACAACTGGAAGCCCGCCCCTCGCAGCCAGTTCAGCGACGGCCCCATTGGTGTTGATGATGGAGTGAGACGCATTCTTGAGATGGTCTCCGCAGCAGTAATTGATGATTCCCCCCTGTAATCTTGGCCCGCAATCGGGCATCATCTAAAGAGGTGTCTATCTTCACAAAAGTCCTGGTTCTCGCTCTTGCCCTGGCCACGCTCTTCGCCGCAGATCCGGTGAAGCCAAAGCCGTCGGCGAAAAAGTCAGGCGTTGCCCCAAAGATGCCTGTGGTTCCTCCGATGACCAAACGTCCGCGCTTGTGGTCACTACAGCCCCTGGTCCGCCCCGTGCCTCCCGCAACAACCGCGAATCCGATTGATGCCTTCATTGAGGCCAACTACAAAGCGAAGGGCCTCCAGCCGGTCGGCATGGCCGATCCTCAAACGCTTCTCCGCCGCGTCTATCTGGACCTCATCGGCATTCCGCCTACTCCAGCTCAGCAGGAGGCCTATCTCAAAGACACCTCACCAGACGCCTATGAAAAACTGCTGGACCGCCTCCTTGCGAGTGACCAACATGGCGTTCGTTACGGCCGGCACTGGCTCGACGTGCTCAGATACGCCGATGCCGAAGAGAACATGTATGCTGCCCCAGGCATCCACTACTGGCGGGATTGGGTGATCAATGCGATCAATGCGGATCTTCCTTACGATCAGTTCGTCCGCGCACAACTTACCGGCTACCGCACCTCCCAGCGCACCAGCATCGAAGGCGTAGGCCGCCGCTTCCCGCTGGAGCGCCGCCCTGAAGACATCTTCGCCCTCGGCTTCCTCGCTCGTGGTGCCGTCAATCGCGACAGCAAAGATCTCGGCGAACTTCAAATCGCCGCCGTCGAGACTGTATCCACCGCCTTCATGGGAATGACCGTCGGTTGCGCCAAGTGCCACGACCACATGTATGACCCCATCCGCCAGAAGGATTTCTACGCGATGAAGGCACTCTTTGATCCTCTGGTGATCAAGAAGCAGACGCTTGCCTCGCCCGCCGAACTCGTCCTCTATGGCCAACAAGTGGAAGCGTTCTCGAAGAAGCGAGAGGCGGCAGAGGCCCCGATCGCCGCACTCACAGCGCCCTACCGCAAGAAACTTTATGCAGACCGCGTCGCAGTGCTTCCTCCCGATGTACAGCTAGTGATCAACAAGAGCGAAAAACTGCGCACCAAGGCCGAACAAAAAATCGCAGATGACTACTTCCCGGTGCTTCGTATAGACAACGAAAAGATCGAAGAAGTCATGAGCGAGGAAGACAAGCAAAAATACAAAGCTTTGCGCGAGACACTCAACCAGATCAATGGCCCAACCCGGCGGGAGATGGTGAAAGACCTGCCCGCTTTCTGGACGGTTGAAGTCGACCGTGGCCTCGAACGCGAGCCCAGCTACATCCTCACCAGCGGTGACCCGGAGCGTCCCGAGAAGAACAACCCGGTTGAACCCGGTTGGCCCTTCTATTCAGGCCAGCCTGACTTCCGCGAGGGCCGCGTGGAAGCCTTTTCCGATTGGCTTACCGCCAATGACAATCCTCTCTTCGCCCGTGTCGCCATCAACCGTCTTTGGCAGTGGCACTTTGGCGAAGGGCTCCACAAGGCTTCAAGCGATTACGGCATCATGGGCGGCCGCCCCGGCAACCCGCCACTGCTCGACTGGCTCGCCAGCGAATTCATCGCTCGCAATTACAGCATGAAGCAGATGCACAAGCTCATCATGACATCCGATGTTTACCGCCGCGCCTCCTCTGGCGACAGCAAGCTCATGGAGAAGAATCTCTCCGTCGACCCAGCCAATCGTTATCTGTCGAGCTTCCGCTTGCAACGCCTCGAAGCCGAGCCAATCTGGGATTCCATACTCTCCGCGGCAGGCAATCTCGACACAAGCCTGGGTGGCCCTTCCTTCGACATCGAAATTCGCGCTCCACGTCGCGGTGCCCTTCCCACCCCGGAAGCAAAGATGAATCGCCGTGGCGCATACATCGTCCGCGGGTTCTCCACCAATCGTGAGATCGTGCCCAACTTCCTGCAATCCTTTGATGTTGATGATGGTCGCGCCCCCTGTCCGATACGCACGCAAAGCGTAACGGCACCTCAAGGTCTCTTCTTCATGAACAGCCCCGAAATCGAGAAGGCCAGCACGATGTTTGCCGATCGATTGAGTAAAGAACCTCTCACGGATGCCGTTGACCTGGGTTACCGCATCGCCCTCAATCGACCGCCCACTCCTGCAGAGAAAGATCAGTCGCTCACTTATCTGGCCAACGACCCCAAACGGCTCAAGAGTCTCGCGTGGCTGCTCTTCAATCTCGACGAGTTCCTGTACATCCAATGATCAATCGCCGCCATCTATTTCATCAATCCATCGGCGCTCTCCTCGGTGGCGCCGTCGGCGCTCTCTGGGCTGAAGACGGCAAGCTGGATGCCAGGCTTCCCGGCGACAAAAAGGCTGACGCGGTCATCTTCCTCTTCATGTGTGGCGGCGTCAGCCACATTGATACCTTCGACCCCAAAGGCAATCAGCACGCTGGCAAGCTGATCGATGCCATCGGCTTCGGGGACAATTTGTCGGAGATGAAGCGCCCGGTCATCCCCTGTCTGCGCACATTCAAAAACTACGGCCAATCCGGAATCCCGGTATCCGACTGGTTTCCCAACGTCGGCGGCGTTGTTGACGAACTCGCCATCGTTCGCTCAATGTGGTGCAACGAAGGCAACCACTTTCCGGCCGTTATTGAAACTCAGACGGGTCATCGTGGCCGCGCCTTCGATAACCCCAGTTTCGGCGCCTGGGTCTCTTACGCCTTGGGCACGGGCAACAAGAACCTGCCCACCTTTGTCAACGTAGGCCGTGCTTCTTCGCCGGTCCAGCTCACGGGTGGATATCTCGGCGCAACCTATTCGGCCACGCCCTTTCAGCCAGGTCCAACACCCATTCCAAATCTCAATCCGCCCACCTCCAGCTCTGCCGCTACACGAGACAAAGAGATGGAGATGCTCGCGAATCTCAACCGCGAGTTCCGTGAGCGACACGCTCTCAATACTGATATTGCAGCCCGCATCAAGTCTTACGAGCTTGCTGCAAACATGCAACTCACTGCTCCTGGTGTAGTCGACCTTGCCAAAGAGCCACAACACATTCTGGATCTCTATGGCATCGGCGAAAAGCCAACCGATGAGTTTGGCCGCCAACTCCTCATGGCCCGCCGTCTGGTCGAAAACGGAGTGCGTTTTGTGCAGATCTGTCATGCGGGCGGCGGCAACGGCAGCTGGGATGCCCATGGCGACATGAAGACCCACGAGCCACTGTGCCGCGCAGTAGACAAACCGATCGCGGGCCTCATCAGCGATCTCAAGCAGCGCGGAATGCTCAAGCGCACCCTTGTTGTTTTTACCAGTGAATTCGGCCGCAGTCCCTGGTCACAAAACACCACCGGCCGCGACCACAACCCCAAAGGCTATTCCACTTGGCTTGCGGGCGGCGGCATCAAGGGTGGCACGATTCACGGCGCAACCGACGAGTACGGATACAAGGCCATCGAAAACCCGCATTACTACAGTGACCTTCACGCCACCATCCTTAAGCAACTCGGGCTCGATCACAAGAAAATGCAATACCGAGCCCTTGGCCGCCTCTTCCATCTTGTAGAAGAGGGCCACGGCCCCATTGAGCAAATTCTCAGTTAACTTGGGTGATTCCGCCAATGTATTTGGGGCATTTCGCCCTATTCTTCATTATCCTTCTGCTGGCTTTGTTGATTCCAAAGGGGATTACGTTGGCTCCAAACATGCTCATATGGCTGTGAAATGAAGAGGGCGGCAAAACTAGTACTCGCGGCTTTGGTAACTGCTGTCCTCTTCTTCAGCCCCGTTGGTGCGTGTGCGGAAACCAAGACTGTAACAACCAAGCCATGCCATCCCTCCTCTCCTGGCAAACGCGCGCCGATTCCGAGTGATTGTGCGAGACCAGGTTGCATTTATCTCGACACTCGAGTCATCCCGGTCGCTCCCGCT
Organism: Bryobacter sp.; assembly: GCA_022843625.1. GTDB lineage: Bacteria > Acidobacteriota > Terriglobia > Bryobacterales > Bryobacteraceae > Bryobacter. The sequence continues at coordinate 44,459 of JALHNH010000051.1, forward strand.
CCGGACTCGCAGCTCCTCCTCGGAAGTGCCATTTCTGTCGTTGAGTCTCGAGACCCTGCCCCGGCTAGCAAGCAGATTCCACTCGTCGTTCTCAATTCTCCGAAGCCCTTGATCGATCTCTTTCTCACCTGCGGCCAGTTCCTCGTCTAAGCTCTCATCTCCTTCTTCATTTGACCTTCGATTTTAGGAGATGCTTCATGCAATTCGCATTGTTGCTCATTGCCTGTTTCGCTAAACAGGCAGCACCCCCGCAAGACCCTTTTGCGAATATAGTCGACAAACCTGTGGCTCTAACCCGAAAGGCCACCGGCTTCCGCTCTTTTTTTACTGACAACTTCGGTTTCAGAAAAGAAATGATGTCGCAGTTGACGACAACCGAAGAGGGTCGTCGGGCTAGCCGGCAGTCTGTAGGCTTCGAGGTCCTGAAGAAATTCTCGACATCTACGGCCACGGTCGCCAGCCTGAGTTTTCAGGGCCGGATGGTCCGCCGCGATGGCTTCAATCCGGTCCAGAACGACATGGAAGGACAACGCCGCCCGGGCTGGTTCTTTGAATATCACAATGCCTTTCTCGACGTTTACAATGTGTTCAATCCGGTACTCAGTACCACCCAGCGTGGCCGCAATGTTGGGCGCTTTAACCTGCGCGCTGGTCGCTTCTACGTTCCCTTCGGACTCAACCTTCAAACCGATACCCACGCTCCTGTATTGCAACTCTCCAATGACCGCAACTTCGGCTTTGAGCGCGACTGGTATACCGGCCTTTATGGTTCTATCAACCAACACCTCAACTACGACGCTTACTACTTGTTGGGTTCCGGCTATGATATTGCCCTCAAGGGCCAACGTGGCCTCGCGGCCTTGCGTGTCAGCCTCGCGAACAAGTACAGCTCCCAATATGGCCTCGAAGCCGGCGTTTCCGTTCTTGGCGGGGAACGCCTCAGAATGCAGGATCACGCCCGCATCGAAACCCGTCGAACTGGCATTGATGCGCGATACCGCCGCCCCGTCCCCAAAGGTCTCTTCACTCTGACGCACGAATGGAGTGCCGGTAGTGATTCCCGCAGATCGCTAACCATGCAACTGCATCAGGCTGACTACCTTCATGCCTCCCGACGCTGGGGTATCGCTACACAATACCGCCGGCATCATCAGTTCGATTTGAATCCGGATGCTTCCTTGCTCGCCGACCTCACCTGGTATTTACGCAACGACATCGGCAATTCGAATCTCCACTGGCTCAAGCTCAACGTCGAGCGCCGTCTTGAGCGCAGTCAACCGCTTCCGTCCCATACTGTTGTCGCGCTCCAGTACTACTTCTATCGCTAAGGAAAACTCATGAGAATTTTGATCCCGTTGCTCCTGCTGATACCCCAAGTCCTGGATGCTGCCATTGGCTGCACTCTCAGCAATCCTGCCGAAGACCTGAAATACCTCTTCCCGAAAATGACCACATTCAAAGAGGAGCTCAAAGAATTCCCACGCATCAAAGACGGTTCTGCTCTTTACAAAGGTCTCAAAGCCCGTCTTGGCAGCGACCTGGATCCAATCTACGAGAGCTACGAGACCCCCTACACTGTCTATAGTGTCTTTGAAGGCTCGACACGTATAGGCATCGTGAAGTGAACCCTTCAGGTGAGACAGTTTTAGATCGGGACAATCCGATTGTATTGGTATTTGGTTGGAGGCGGGGATAGGGGTGCGGGGAAAGGGGGCGGCAGCCTTCTTCC
>JALHNH010000052.1 GCA_022843625.1 Bryobacter sp.
ACTCCGGACTGAATTTCCGTCTCGGTTTTGACATGCTCTCTCCTTCTACTTGAGAACTGTCCCGATTCTATCTGTCTCAGTTTAGGGGTTCACTCCAATCGTTCATGGGGTCAATGTCCCCGGCAAAGGTGGCGTTATCCAGGTCTTTCTTGCCACAGACCCGGCCACCGCAACGATCCAGAACTTCTTCTTTCAGCGTCTGGAAAGTCCAGCTGCCCGTCAGCTCCGCAACAAGGACTTTCGTGCTCAATTTAACGGCATCACTCTCGCCGACTTCTACAAACACGACTACTACTCGATCGCCTCACCGGGAGTCAAAGCAGACAAGCTAGCCTCCATCAAACCACCAGCCATGGAACAGTCTGGTCAAGCCGATTACAACGCCTCGTTGCGAGGGCTTCGCAAAAACTTGATTTTGCTCGACTACTTTGTTTACGACAAACGATTCGAGCCCTTCTTCGAGCGAGCCCAGCAAGCCGTGGGCAAAACAAATAGTAAAAAGGAAAACCAATGAAAACCATCCTTACCCTGTGCGTCTCCCTTCTCGCCTTAGGCGGCTTCCTGCTCTGGCGCTCGATGCAGTTGCCTACACTTTCGGGGTCCTTCACTGGAGCCCCTAAGGCAGCCGTAATCGACTTGATCGAGAGGCCCAAAGACTTCCTCAACAAGACTGTACTCATTGAAGGTCAGATCCGCGAGCAGTGCAAAGCCATGGGCTGCTTCTTCTTCTTTCATGAAGGAGACAAGCAACTGCGCGTCGACCTAGAACAAATTGCAATGTACGCGCCCATGCGCGAAGGCCGCCCCGCCCGGGTAGAAGGCCAAATTGTCCCCTATGGAGACGGCTATCAGCTCTTTGCTACTGCCGTCGAATTCAAGTGAGTACCCAATGAACACCCAACTGCAGAATGACCCCTTCATTCTCCGTAGATATTTCGTACTTGCGATTAGAAATCTCCGCCGTCGCCTTGTCCGCACAGGCCTCACCATCGCCGGAGTCGCCCTTGCCGTCACCGTTGCCGTCTCGCTTGGCGGCTTCATGCTCGGCTATCGTGGCGCCATCGACAAGAGCATCGACATGCTTGGTTTTCAGGTCATGATCATGGCGAAGGGTTGCCCGTATGAGGCCGCCACCATGATGCTCAAAGGCGGCACCGGCCTCCTCTACTTGCCGGGTGAGATCTACGACAGTGTTCGCAACGATGCTGGAATCGAAAGCATCACGCCTATCTTTGTCGGCGTGGCTCAGAAGCAGGGCAGTGGCATTCGTGAAGATTCCTCGGAAAAGAATTTCATCATCATCAGCGGGATTGAAGTAGCAAGCTACAAAGAGATGAAGCCCTGGATCAACTTTAAATCCGGACAGGGCTTTGATGGCGGCCGCTGGTTCTCCCCTGGCTCGCGCAACGAAGTTGTCCTCGGCTTTGAGGCTGCTGAATACGAGCAACGCAAAGTCGGCGACACCTTCTTTGCCACAATCACTCCTGCCGGTAAGCCGGAACCAGTCCAGCACGAACTCAAAGTCGTTGGCATCCTCGACCGCACTGGCACCCAGGACGACGGCACTGTCTTTTTGCCTCTCGACGTCACTCGCGAATACTTTGGCCGGCCAGGTCAGCTCACGATCCTCGGCATCAAGTTGAAGCAATTCAATGCCGTAAACATGAGGAACTTTGAAACCCGCTGGCTCAAGCTTCCCGAGGTCCAGGTCGTTGGCCTGCAACAGGTCAAGAACACACTCGTCGGCTTGGTGGCTACCGCTCAGACGATGATCGCCGCCGTTGCTATCATCGCTATCATCGTCGCCTTCATCGGCGTCATCAATACGATTCTGATGAGCGTCTATGAGCGCACCTCCGAGATTGGAATTATGAAGGCCCTTGGTGCCCGGCGCGATTCGATCTTTCAGCTCATCTGGCTCGAAACCGTGATGATGTGTCTCGCAGGTGGCATCTTCGGCTCCATCATGGCTGTTATCGGTTCAGACCTCGTTGAGAAGGCGATCAAGTCTGTCGCCGACATGGGCGTCTCGGGTTCTATCGTTCAAATCACTCCTGCGGTTATCGGCTACGCCATTCTTGGCGCTGTCATCCTCGGCTTCTTTGCCGGGCTCTATCCGGCCTGGCGAGCCTCTTCCATGCGACCTGTTGAAGCGATCAATAAAGGCAATTGACATGAATAAAATCCTGATCGAGGCCAGTGGCCTCAAACGTTACTACCAGCGCGGTAGCGAAACAGTGAAAGCGCTCGACGGTGTCGATATTCAGATCCATGCCGGTGAGATCGTTTCCATTCTCGGTCCCTCTGGCTCGGGTAAGACCTCTCTCATCAATCTGCTCTCCTGCCTCGATGCCCCAACCGCAGGCAAGCTCTCAGTTGCCGGAAAATCCGTGGATGGGCTTACCGAAGATCAGCTGGTGGAAGTCCGGCGCGGCACCCTTGGCTTTGTCTTCCAGCACTTTTCTTTGCTGCCCACTCTCACCGTCACCGAAAACATCGAGCTCCCCCTGATGTTTCTCGGGCTAAAGCCGAACCCAATCCACACTGCGAATATCCTGGCTTCTGTCGGACTCACAGACCGCGCAACACACTTCCCGCGTGAACTCTCTGGCGGGCAGATGCAGCGTGTGGCCATTGCTCGTGCACTCATTTCCAGGCCAAAGATTCTCGTCGCCGACGAGCCTACCGGCAATCTCGACAAAGCAACCGGCGAATCCATCATCGCCGTCTTTCAGCGCCTCGCTGCCAGCGAGGGGCTGGCAATCCTGCTCACCACTCACAACGCTGCTTTCGGTGCCATCGCCGACCGGGCGATTACCCTCGAAGATGGCCGCATCGTAAACGAAATCCGCGCGTCCTCGTGATACAAGAAGATCATCTATGTCGAAAGTTCTGATCGTAATCGGTGACGCAGCGGAAGCGATGGACACGCTCTACCCTTTCTTCCGCATCAAAGAGGCTGGCTACGAAGTTGTAGTCGCGGGCCCTCAAGCTCGCCTCTACCATCTGGTCATGCACGAAATCCCACCCGGCTGGGACATCACACGCGAAGGCCCCAGCTACCATCTCGCCGCCGACATCGCTTTCTCGGATCTAAATCCAGAAGACTACATCGGCCTCTTCATCACCGGTGGTCGCGCCCCGGAATACCTGCGCTACGACCAACATCTCCTGGCCATCACCCGTCATTTCTTTTCGACAAATAAACCTGTGGCCAGCGTCTGTCATGGAGTCGAGATCATCGCTGCCGCTGATGTCATCCGTGGACGTCGCGTTGCTACTGTAGCCAAGTGCGCTTTGGATGTCACCTTCTCCGGTGGACAATTCGTAAACGAAGGCTGCGTTCGCGATGGCAACCTGGTTAGCGGCCGCACCTGGCATGACAACCACCTCTTCATGCGCGAGTTCATGCTGATGTTGGCCGAGGCAGATCAAGAGTGAAACGCCGAACCTTCTTCGCACTCGCAGTCCCGCCCAAACCCATACAGCTTTCTATCGGCACCTACGGAATGCAGAACCTCGATGTCGACAAGGCACTTGAGCAAATCCATCAGATCGGTTATGACGGCGCAGAACTCTGCCTGATGGCAGGCTGGCCCAGCGAGCCCTATAAGCTCAATATCCCCGCACGCCGCCGCATCCGCGAGCAGCCGCTTCCCATCCCAACGATGATCGAGAACTTCAACCTCCTCGTCTCCGATCCCGACTACGCCCGCACTCTCGACCGCATCCGCATTGCCGCTGCTCTCGCTCTGGACATCGCCCCGAAGAACCCTCCACTTCTGCAAACCGTCCTCGGCGGCAAGCCCGAAGAATGGGAACAGGTAAAAGCAAAAATGGCCATCCGGCTCGCCGGCTGGGCTCGCGTGGCTGAAGAGAATGGCATCAGGATGGCGGTGAAGTCCCACATCGGCAGCGCATCCAATACTCCCGAGAAACTCGTTTGGCTGCTCGACCAGGTGAAAAGCCCTGCCCTCAGCGGCATCTACGATTACAGCCATTTTCAGCTCCTCAACCTCGACCTCGAAAAGACCCTCGATACGCTGCTCCCTCGTTCCTCCTTTATCACCGTAAAAGACGGCCGCCTCGTCGATGGCAATCCTCAGTTTCTGCTTCCCGGCGATGGCACCACCGACTACAAGAAATACTTCAAACTGCTAAAGGCCAGGAAGTACCGGGGCTGGATGCTGGTCGAGATCAGCCGTCAACTCCAAATTCAGGCCGGCTACGATCCCATCGCTGCCGCCCGCAGGTCCTATCAAAAACTGGCACCTTTCTTGAGCTGAAACGGTCCCAGCGATGCCCAAGAGTTGTATCGTGGAACTTGGGTTTCCCCGCAGGAGTTTTGCACACTTGAGTGAGATCGTTTACCCCCTTTCCCTTCAGGCGAATGGTGGCCCTCTTTTTACCAACGGAGTCTGGTCAGGCTATGTGTCTTTCGACAGTCCCGGCCTGACGCTGGCCCAACTTGAATCTGTCGCCCGCTACTACTACAGCCTGGGCTACGGTTACTTCTGCCCTACGATGGTTACCTCTAGTCCTGAGGCATACCAGTCCAACCTCCCCACCTTCCGCGCTGCACGCGACTTCGACTGGGGGCAGGGAATTCTCCCGCCACACCTCGAGGGCCCGTTCTTCTCGCCAGACTGCATGGGTGCACACAACCCATCGCTACGGCAGGACCCTACCCTCGCCTTCGCTGACAAACTCTTCGACTGGTCCGGCGGTTTCATCGGTTTCATCACCATGGCCCCGGAGCGACCCGGTGCGCTCGACACCATCCGTTATCTCACCAGCAAAGGCGTCAGCATCAGCCTCGGCCACATGAATCCCGTCGTCGAAGACATCCAGGCCGCCCTTGAAGCCGGTGCCACCTCCTTCACTCATGTCCTCAATGCTGCCACACGCGACAAGCTCTCTGCCAAAGACCTCCGCATGGTCGCGCAATTCACAGACCGCCGCGCCTGGTCCATGATCATCCCCGACGCCGTCCACGTGCCCGCCTACGCTGTCCAACTCATGGCTCAAAGCAAAGGCCCTGACAAAGTAATTTTCGTCTCAGACGAAAGCCCTCTCATTGGCGCTCCCGTCGGCACCACAGCAACCCTCTGGGGCCACACCTTCGAAATCCGAAAAGATGAAGCAGGCCATGTTCGTTCTTACGATCTCAGCGGCTCCTGTACTTCGTTGATCGAGTGCATGAACATTGCGATCCAGTGGGGCATCCCGCAACAAGTCGTAGAAGCCGCTGTCACTGCCAACGCGGCTGCCTTCCTTGCTCCTGCCCTTCGTCGCTGCAACATCTCGCTCAGCCAGACCCCTTCTCATTCCCGGGGCGTCCGCTTTCAGGACTCTTCCTACCAGGTCAACCACAACTAAATGGAACTCATCGCTCCCTCCATCACTCCCAGTCTCGATCCCGACTTCAGGCCTTCCGCTCTCGCCTGGCGCGCCTTCGCCCAACATATCGAGGGCAACTCTCAGCCAGTCAGAATTGCAATTGAACAAGGCGACGGATCCATTTACGTCTTCTGCCGTAACATCTGCCGCGACGACATCGCCGTAAACCTTCGCTTCCTGGAACGGGAAGTCAAATTCCTCCTCTGGGCTGTTGGTGGTTTCCGCATTCACATAGATGCACCAGAAGATCTGGTCTCACTCCTCCGCAACTACATCTACCGCTACGATGCAAACCGCCTCTTTGACCTGGAAGTAATGGGGCCCACCATCTACGGCCATCCTTGCGAAATCGTCTACGCCCCGGGTGCAAGCTTTCCATTAGCCTCGCACGTCACACTTCCTCTGGGCCGCCACGCCGGTGGTTGCCGGGTCTCGATCGACAAGGGTGCTTCTGACATCAAGGCCTACGCAGAGCAGGACGGCGTCACTACCTTTTCTGGTGAGTTCAAGTGGGACCCCAAACCACAAACCGACCCTTCCTATCACAACAAGCACATCCGCAACGCCATCGCTACCGCCGCTGCCACGCTCCCACGCGTCGATGCCATCGGGGTCAGCTCTGCCGGTGTCTACATTGCCAATGAGCCGCGCGTAGCTTCCCTCTTCCGCGGCCTCTCCCGCCACGACTTCGAAAATGAAATCGTTCCGATGTACCATCGCATCCAGGAAGAGTACGGCGGCATCCCTGTGGTGGTCGCGAACGACGGTTCCGTCTCGGCTCTTGCCGGCTCCATGTCGCTCAATCGCAACCGCGTCCTCGGCCTCGCCTTCGGCAGCAGTCTCGCTGCAGGCTATGTGGATGGGGCAGGGAACATCACCACCTGGCTCGACGAACTCGCCTTCGTCCCCATTGATATGAACCCGCTCGCGCCACCCGACGAGTGGTCTAACGATCGTGGCTGCGGCGTACAGTACCTCTCACAACAGGCAGTCAACCGCCTGCTCAAGCCGGCTGGTCTTGAGTTTCCGGAAAATATGGGTGTCCCCGAGCGCCTCGAACAAGTCCAGGCTCTGCACAAGAATGGCGACCCCCGCACCGGGAAAATCTACCAGACCATCGGCGTCTATTTCGGCTACGCTCTCGCCCACTATGCCAACTACTACGACATCGGCACCGTCCTCGTCATGGGCAGGGTAACGACGGGTCAGGGCGGCGATATCATTCTCGAAGTCGCAAACGAAGTCCTGGCTAAGGACTTCCCGCACCTCAGCATCGAAGTCCGTCTTCCCGATGAAGCCAGCCGTCGTGTAGGACAAGCCGCTGCCGCCGCTTCGCTCCCTCAAATTTAACCGCGCATCCAAATACGAATAGCCTAGCCTCCGCCAGCAGCCAGCAGGGCCGCGGGTTGACCCAGCAGGATGCCGCTGCGTTGCTGGAAATACTTGCCAGACTTGCGCAAAGCGAGATCTTGAGGACTCATCGCTGCCTGCAAAACAGAGTCGTAAGAAAATCCGCTGTCACCGAATTTCTTCATCCATGCCAGTGATTGTTCGTGCAGACGCTGTTGAGTGCGCGCGGCCTCACTTTCCCCATACATATTGCGAAGCTCCCACTGGTCGCGCTGGCGATCATAGAGGCAGTTCCAGCGCACGTGCTCTGGTGTTTGGAAGTAAGCGTTGCGATAGAGTGCATCGCCACCCGGTCGGCTCGTGTCGAACGCGTAGGTATGGCGGCGCGTGTAGACGCCTCGCCAATCGAGGTTCAACAGGAAGAGTGGGACAGACTCTACCGTGTTGTCGGCACCTGTACGGATCGCCTCAGCGAGATTTTGGCCTTCGCAAGTGCCTGGGACCGTCAGCCCCATCAAGCCAAGCAAGGTCGGCATCAAGTCGAGAGTTCCTACCAGCAGATCGCTGGTGCGAGGTCGTAACGCACGAGGAAAGCGAACTAACAGTGGAACTCGAATGGACTCTGCCTCAGGCCTCATTTTGTTGTGCTTAAACCCGTGCGAAAGCAAAGTGTCGCCATGATCCGAGGTGAAGACGACGATCGTATTGTCGGCCAGCCCCTTGGCCGCGAGCTTCTTCATGAGTTGCCCGAAGGCTTGGTCGAGGCTGGAACACATCGCCATATGTCCGCGATAGACGCGGCGGTGCGACGCTGTATTCTCGCAGTTGCCGCGCACCCGAATTGCCTCAGGATCATAGAGGCGCAACATGTCTTCTGGCGCACCATATTGATCCTCAGGGCCCTTGGCTGGCGGATTCACGGGTGCCCAATTATGAGGTGGATGCCAGGAAAGAAATAACGCGAATGGATCTTCGCCTTGCCTGTCGATGAACTCTTCAGCCTGCCTGGTCTGCGCATAGGGCTCCCAGTCGCCGTAGCGCTGGCGCTGGCCCTTCTCGTCCCAGTAGTATGCGCGGTTTTCGTCGAAGACAACGGTGCAGTTGTTCGAAAGAAACGTACCGTCGAATCCATACCGGTACTCGCCCGCGGGAATGGGGCGGACACGGTTGCCGCCATACAGGTGCCACTTTCCGATGTATCCAGTCTGATAGCCGGCCTTCCTCAGAACTTCTCCGAAGTACTTGCCTTGTCCAGGCAACATCTGGATGTCGTTCTCGAGAGCTCCGTTTCGCAAGGGGTGCTGCCCGGACAGCAGGACACCTCGATAGGGAGTACACAAAGGAGAGTTTGCTACGCAATGGCGAAAGCGCACGGATTCACGGGCAAACGCGTCGAGCTGCGGTGTTATAATCTGCCGATTGCCTGATGAACCGAGCATGTCGTAGGATTGTTGATCGCTGAAGACGAATACAAGATTTGGCCGGGATTGCTTTGCGTTCGCACTGCCCGCAGCCAGGGCGGTTCCGAGTTCTCTTCTGGATAGGGTGACGCTCATATTAGAAATCGATTCGGAATGCAAGTTGCCCGCTTCGCGCTGGCCGGGCTGAGTTGATCACACCGAAGGTGGGTGCGCCGATGGAACGTCCGGGCAGGTTGAAGTTGCTTTGATTGAGCAAATTGAAAAATTCTGCACGCAGTTCAGCGCGCCACTTTTCGTGGATCGGGATGCGTTTGGCGAAGGAACTATCGATGTTGATCAATCCGGGCCCGTTCATGATTCCGCGCCCTGAGGTTCCAAAGCGAAAGGCCGCAGGGGCGGCAAAAGCGGCTGTGTTGAACCATCGCCCCAGGGTCCGTTCGCCTGCAGCCAGCCTCGGCTGGCCGACGATGTCTGCGCGATTGGCGCCCGGATTAAAGGAGTTGGTCGCGTTGGCAAGACTAAAGACGGTGAATGTGGGCCCGGACTGAAGACTGCCGATCATCCCCACCCGCCAACCACCGAAGGCTCTGGTCAACCAACCTCTGTCTTTAAGAAATGGCAAATCGTAGACACCGCTCAGAACCGCGCGGTGGCGAATGTCGCTGCCCGACGGCCCTTTGTCCAGCTTCCGGTTGTAGAAGTTCATGTAGGAGCCAGAATCGCCGATCTCGGTGAAAGATTCGACATCATCGAGAAACCGGGAGAAGGTATAGTGCGCGAGTAGCGACAAGCCAGCCTGGTAGCGGCGTTCGACCTTGACGAACCCGCCGTGATAGGAGGAGCCTCCGAGGGCGGGATTGATAATGGTCACGTTAGTGAACTGCGGGAATGGACGGCGCGACTGAGCATTGCCCGGGCCCATCAGATCCGGCGGCACCTGATTGATCGAAAGGTCGGGAGCGGTCAATTTTCGACTCTGGTTGCCTATATAGCTGACTTCAATCAGCAGGTTTGGTACCAGTTCGTGCTGAACATCGAGGTTGTACTGATAAGAGACGGGAACAGCCCGGTTACGCTCGAAGAAGGTGACGGCGGTGTTTGTCGCCGATCCGGGTGGGACTGCGCCGAAGCCAGCTCCCAGTTGTTCGACCGGCACACGACTGATCGCCGGGAATCCACTGCGCATGGTCATGGCAGAGGCAACACCGATTTGCGGTGTTGCAATCCGTAGATCAGTGGAAAAGCCGAGAGCTGCTGCGGTGCCTACGATCGAGTTGACCGCAGCTCCGTAAATCAAGCCACCGCCGCCGCGAATCACTGTACGCGGAAGGGCGTTCCAGGCAAAGCCGACACGTGGGCCAATGTTGTTGAGATCCATATCGAAGGCCGTACGCGGCACACCGTTGCGCCCGGCGAAAGTGATGACGCCGGGCGTTCTCGAAACGGGATTGATCGCCGTTGTGTCGAAGGCGTTCATGCGGTTGTTGTCTTCGGTTCGCGGCGCGGTTGCCTCCCAGCGGAGGCCGAGGTTCAGTGTCAACTTATCCGTGATACGGTAATCGTCTTGCACGTATAGTCCCCAGTAAGACGCGCGGGACAGGATCGGATCGGGTCGGATCGTGTTCGCCGAATCGACCTCACCCAAAAGGAAAGTAGCAAATGCGTTACCGGTATTAGCGGCCCCTGGACGAGCCGTTAGCAGGGGACCGAAACTGAAATTTCCGCTCGACGATGTATCGGTGTCGTCATTGAAGACCCCGATGCGGCCCTCCATGCCGAATTTGATCGCATGACGTCCTCGATACCAGGAGATCGATTCCTGAATCTGATAATCCAGCAATGGATTCGAATAACGAAATGGTGCTCCGCCGAGCCCTTGAAAACCAGCCACGCCAATTATCGGAAACGCCGCCCCCGAAACGCCGCGCAAACCGAGTTGGCCTGCGATACCCTCATTCAGACCATAGCGGTAGTTGGCGAACTCGCGGCGCACCAACCCGAAACGAAAATCGCTCAGCAGATTGGGCCGGATGTTCCAGGCCCAGGAACCGAGGATGTTGTCGGTCCGCTGGTCTGTGAGGCTGGCGATTGTATCCGCCTCAGGCTTGGCAGTAATTCCGGGAGTGCTCTGCGCGGATCCCGCGTAGAAATAGCGAACCATGACTTGATTCGTGCTGTTGATCTGGTGATCGCCACGCGTGACGATGATGTTCCGGTCGAGCGAGGGCCGCGTGTTGAGCGTGAAATTGTTGGCACCCGTAATCGTGCCCGCTCTGTTCGGTGTAGGCCAGAACGAAGCTATGTTGCGTGACACCAGATCGAGCCTCGCCGCTGGGATGACATTGTTCGGGAAGGGCAGCCGTGAACTTCCCTCTGTGGTTGCGGGATCGAAAATGAGAAGCTGTGCCCCTTGCGCATTAAAGGTCTGCGAAAAGTCGCCCGAGCGCTGTAGCGCTGTAGGCACAGTCCACTGCGCGGTTCCACCAGTCACCTGCTGCGTTCTTTCGTACGTGGCAAAAAAGTGCGTGCGATCGCGCCGGATTGGGCCGCCCAGCGATCCGCCAAACTGGTTCTGACGAAACTTCGGGCGGGTATCCGCAAAGAAGTTGCGCGCATCAAGCGACTCGTTCCGGAAATATTCAAACAGATTCCCATGCCATTGATTGGTGCCCGACCGTGTGGCAAGCGTGATGACTCCGCTTTGCGATTGTCCGTATTCTGCGGAGTAACTATTGGAAAGTACTCGAAACTCCTGCATCGCGTCCAAAGGCAATGGAACTTGGCTTTGATTTACTGCAAGTCCAACCGTGTTGGTGTGGTTCCCTCCGTCCAGTGTGAACTGCTGATTGCGCGTTCGCCCGCCGGCAACAGTGAAGACCGGAATGTCTCCTGAGACGTTCTGAATGGAAGCACCGGGAATCAAAGCCAGGAGGGCCGTCGACGTGCGGTTGGGCATAGGCATGCCTTCGATCATGTTGCGCTCGACAAGTTGCCCAATCGTAGATGATTGTGATTCGAGCACCGGCGAGGTTGCGGTGACGTCGATCGTCTGGCGCATGTCCCCAACTTGAAGCGTCAAGTCGATTTGCAGTGTCTGGCTGATCTGGACCGTAATCCCACTACGGACAAGCTTTTGAAATCCCTGAGCCGCGACTTCGATCTTGTAAGACCCTGGAATCAGGCCGCTGACCCGGTACAGGCCAACGCTGTTGCTCTGTGCTGAAAAAGAAACACCAGAATCGAGATTCACGATAGTTAGTGAAGCGCTGGGAATTGCTGCTCCAGTACCGTCTTTCAACGAGCCCGTCAGGGTGCTTGTGGTGGTCTGTCCGAACAAGGTGGTCAGGCTTAAGACAAATAGTAGGCCCAAAGATCGCATTGATTCCTCCTGGAAAAGCAATTCTATGCCGAGTTGCCGCTCGAGATTTAAACGCTACTAAGTTTTCAAAATAAACACAAGCGCTTCAGCTGAAACTTACAGCAGTAGAGTGGTGCGCGCAGGGCAAGCCGCTACCGCCGCTTCTCTCCCGCAAATCTAACGGCGCAGTCCAAACACAAACAGGCTATTGCCTGCAGATACCGCTACATATTGCTGCCCATTGACGGCATAGGTCATCGGCCCACTGGCGATCGCTCCGCCCAGCGAAGTGCGCCACAGTACGGCACCCGTTCGCGCATGAATGGCATAGAAATGCTCCTCACGATTCCCGGCAAAGAGCAGATCCGTTGCGGTTGTCAGAATCCCGGAATCCGTCACATCAACAAAGTCCAGTTGCCATTTCTTCTCGCCCGTCGCCGCATCCAGCGCCATCACTGCCCCATGCCCCTGTTCGCGCTTTCTGATGTTGGCCTGTGCACCGCGGCTCAACCCAAAGCTCGAACGTGGATAGCCCCCGAGAAACTTCTGCCCTTCCTTGTAAGTGTCCGCAGCCTTCACAAACGATGAGAAGCTGTTCTCCCAGGCGGACAAATAGAACATTCCCGTCTTCGGGCTGTAAGAAGGCGAATACCAGTTAGTCGCGCCTTGTACACCAGGATAAATCAGAGTCCCTTCCTTGGAAGGCGCCATCCCAGCCACTTTCTTTGGCCGGCCCTTGGCATCAAAGCCGTCCATCCAGGTCACCTTGGTAAATGGCTTCCCCGTCAGAAACTCACCCGTCTTGCGGTCCAGCACATAGTACAGCCCGTTGCGATTGCCCCACAAAATCACCTGCCGCTTGCGCCCCTGCACCTCGATATCGCCCAGAACGGGCACCTGCACTGCGTCATAGTCCAGCTCATCGTGCGGTGTGAATTGATAATGCCATTTCAGCTTGCCCGTATCGGCATCCAGGGCCACCACACAATCCGAATAAAGGTTGTCGCCCATTCGCCCGTCGCCATTCCAATCTGGCCCCGGGTTCCCAACACCCCAGTAGGTCAGGTTCGTCTCGGCGTCATAAGATCCCGTAACCCAGATCGACCCACCACCCGTCTTCCAGGAATCCCCGGCCCAGGTCTCATTGCCAGCTTCACCCGGCCCAGGCACCGTATAAAATCGCCAGGCTTCCTTACCGGTCTTCGCGTCATAGGCGGCGATGTAACCACGAATCCCATACTCCCCGCCAGCCACACCCACAATCACCTTGTCCTTCACAATCAGCGGCGCGTGAGTCAGCGAATAACCAGCCTCCGGCCGGTCCACGGCGATATTCCACACCGGCTTTCCGCTCTTGGCATCAACGGCAATCAGGTGCCCGTCAATGGTCCCCATATAGAGCAAATCACCCAGAATTGCCAAGCCCCGGTTCACTCTCCCGCAGCACACTCTGCTTTCCTTGGAAGGCGCGTAATTGTAGGTCCAGAAGATACGTCCCGTTGCCGCGTCTATCGCCACGATATCGTTCGGTGCCTGCACGGTGTAAAGGACCCCGTCGACCACCAGCGGAGTGGCTTCAAACTTCTCAAACGAAGCCGCCTGAAAGACCCACTTCAATTCAAGATCTTTCACGTTGCCGGGGTGAATTGAGCTAAGCGCACTATGTCGCTGGCTTAGATTGGTGCCCGAATGCGTCAGCCAGTTCTGCGACTCCCGCTCTGCATTCTTCAGCCGTTCCCAGTTCACCTGAGCCTCAACAACACAAACACTCAACACGAGCAAAAACAATCTCGATCTCATTGCACACCCTTTTGTTTTGCCAGATAGGCGATTAGATCCGCCAGTTCCTGGGCATCGAACTTTCCGCGATAAGCAGGCATCCACGACCGCGTCGGGCCCTCTTCTTTTACATCGTTCCGGTTGATTGATAGCAACGATCCTTCCTGATCTACTAACTGCAAGCTATAGGTGTCCTGATTCACCAACAGCCCTGACAAAGTAGCGCCAGACTTTCGTACAACTCGCACCGGTCGTGTACCAAGCGGATATTGTTCATCCGCGTCGAGGATGGCTGTCTCGATATCGATAGGTCGCAACAGATGCCCGGTATCGCTCAGGTCTGGTCCCGATCGTCCCCCTTTGCCAAAAATTCGATGACACCCGGCACACTCGCCTTTACCCTCAAAAAGTAGTTGGCCCCGCTCAGCATTCCCCCTTGCGGCGGCAATCGATTTGCGGCCCTTCACCTCATGCATCGTGCGCAAATAAGCCACAATCATGGTGGCCCGTGCACTCGAAGTATTGGTTGATGGCATCCCCGTTCCAGGCAACCCATTGATGATGATCCTTACCAGATCCTCGTCATTCTTGGAGATCTTGAACTTCCCGCGCCCAAGGTCAATCCCCGATACGGTCGCGCCATCACCGCCATGGCAGCCGACGCAATTCGTTCGATAGAACTGCCCGCCTGCCGCAATATCAGCTTGCGTATAGCTGTGCTCCTGTCCGCAGACAAGGCCAATAAGCGCCAGCAAGAGAAGAACCAGTCGATTCATCAACATTGTGCAATGGTATCAGCGATGGTTCCGCGCCGAAATCCTGGCCAGGCCCGCCTGTATCTCGCTGGCGGCCATCCACTTCCCTCGCACCAGCACTCCCGCAATCCGCGAGTAATTTCCCACGTCCTCCAGTGGGTTTGCGTCCAGCAACACCGCATCTCCGCGCTGCCCTGCCGCAATCGTCCCAAACGCATCTTTCGCCTTCAGATATTCGCCAACTCTCACCGTCCCCGACCGCAATATCTCATAAGGCTTCATCCCCGCCTCGGCCATTGACTTCATTTCCCGATGTATGGAAAATCCAGGAACACTAAACTGCTGCGGCGAATCTGTCCCCAACAAAATCTTCACTCCCTGCGCATTCATCACTTTCAGCAACCGCTTGCGATCAGCGGCAATCCGTTGCGCTTTCACGCGCGAAAATTGCGGCGTCGATTGCCGCCCGTCAAATGCTTCTGTCCATTGCTTCACAATGTCACGCGGCATGAACTTCAATTCCGGAAACGCCCGCAACGCTGCCGCATCCGGAGCTCCGATAATTGTTTCCCAAAGCACCATCGTCGGTACTACCCACGCCCCTGCCTCTTTCGTTTTCTTCGCGAGATCCACCAATTGCGCATCCGTTATCGGAGACCCCAGCTTGTCCAGATACTCGATGTAACCATCGAGGTGATCAATCGTTTCCTGCTTCTGCTCCAGTGCATGCAGGATCCCTACCTCCGCCGGAACATGCCCCGAAAACGAAATCCCCACCTCGCGAGCTGTCTTCGCCAGCGCATCATAACTCTCGCGGGACACCCCCGGATGGATCTTCAACAAGTCCCACCCTTCCGCCTTCTGCTGCCTTACTCTCTCCGCCGCCTGCACCGGATTCTTCACGGTTGCTCCACTAAAACTGGGGCCCGCAAGATAAAGGGTCGGCGCAACAATCTCGTTCCTCCTGGCCTTCTCGCGAAAATCGAGCTGCCCGGCATGTCCCAGCATCCCGCGAACCGTCGTGATTCCGTTGGCCACATATAAATAGAGGACATCGTCAATGTAAGACTGCGGCGCCGACGGCGGAGGAATGTGCCCGTGCATCTCACTCAAGGCCGGCATCAGATACTTCCCTCGGCCATCAATTCGAGTGGCACCGGCCGGAACCTTCAATTTCCCCGAGGGGCCTACCTCCACAAAGCGCCCGTCCTTGGAGCGAACCGAGTAATCCTTCAGCACCACCTCACGCGTCATCGGGATCAGGTTCACATGTTCAAAAACAATCTCTTGCGCACCAGCCACCAACACCACAACGAATCCAAGCAAAGCTTTCATAAAGGGGATCTCCAGTTCGCTCTCATCTTATCCACAACACGCGATATGGTAAAGGTTCAACTCATGCTGCAATTCGTCATCCTCTCCCTTCTTGCACTCCCGCTAGTTGCCCAGGACCGCATCGGTACCGTTCAGGTGCGCGTGTCTACCGATCACACAGATTGGCGCTACCAGCCCGGTCAACCCGTCCGCTTCCGCATCCTTGCAGTCCAGGACGGTCAACCAGTCAGCGGGCTCAAAGTCACTTACAAAATCGGCCCCGAGATGATGCCTGCAAAGATTGACCAGTCTGCAACCTCGACGGCCGATGGCATCACTGTCGACGCGGGCACCATGACCGAACCTGGCTTCCTCCGCTGCATCGCCACTGTCGAACTTAACGGCAAGACCTACCGGGGCCTCGCCACTGCAGCCTTCCAGCCAGAAGCCATCCAGCCTACCCAACAGGACCCCGCCGACTTCGATCAGTTCTGGGCCGCAGGTAAAGCCGCCCTTGCCAAATTGCCCATCGATGCCAAACTCACCCCACTGCCGGAATACGGCAATGCCGCCGCCGACTGCTTCCACCTCAATCTGCAGAACGTCGGCATGAACACGGCACCCTCTCGCTTCTATGGTGTCTTGTGCGAACCCAAAGCCCCTGGTAAATATCCCGCTCTCCTCAGCGTCCCCGGTGCTGGGGTCCGTCCCTACCGGGGGATGGCCGAGATGGCCGCCAAAGGTATCATCACCCTTCAAGTCGGAATCCACGGCATCCCCGTCACCATGGAGCAATCTGTTTATGACTCTCTCGGTGCCGGAGCTCTTTCAAATTACAACGCCTTCGGCCTCGACAGCCGTGACCGTTACTATTACCGTCGCGTCTATCTTGGCTGCGTGCGCGCGAACGACTTCCTCACCAGCCACCCCAGGTGGGACGGAGCAAACCTTGCCGTCACCGGCGGCAGCCAGGGCGGAGCCCTCTCCATAGTCACTGCCGCGCTCGACCCGCGAGTCAAGGGCCTCGCCGCCTACTACCCCGCACTCGCCGATGTCACCGGATATCTGCAGAATCGCGCCGGAGGCTGGCCTCATATGTTCCGCATGACAGAAGGCCCGCTGGCCCACCGCTCACCAGAAAAGATTGAAACCTCCCGCTACTACGACGTAGTCAATTTCGCTCGCCGTCTCGAGGTCCCCGGCCTCTATTCCTGGGGCTACAACGATGAGACCTGCCCGCCAACCTCGATGTATTCCGCCTACAACGTAATCCCGGCGCAAAAGAAACTCCTCCTCGCCCTCGAAACCGGTCATAACAACATCCCCGAGCAGGTTGCGGAAGTCCAATCCTGGCTCTTGGCATTCTTGAAACGCGGTCAATAGGATAACGATGCTTTTTCTAATTGCGGCAATGGCAATAGCCGGTGTCATCACAGAAGACGGCGCGAAACTGCTCAAAGCCAGCGAAGCCGGAGGCAGCGAAGGCCCCGTCTGGGACGGCAAAGGCAATCTCTACTTCACGGGCAAAGGCCGCATCTTCAAACTCCACTCCAGTGGCCAGACTCAGGTCTTCCGCGAGTCCTCCGGCGGTGCCAACGGTCTCCTCTTCGACAAGCAGGGCCGCCTCATCGTATGCGAAGCTGCCAACCGCCGCGTCACCAGAACAGAACCCGATGGCACCATCACCGTCCTGGCAGAGTCCTTCGAAGGCAGGAAATTCAACTCCCCCAACGACCTCTCCATCGACAGCAAAGGCCGCATCTACTTCACTGACCCACGTTACGGCAGTCGCGACAGCATGGAGATGACAGTCGAAGGAGTCTATCGAATCGACGCCCCAGGCCAGGTCACTCGGGTTTTGGGCCGCGACCTCGTAGACCGCCCCAACGGCATCCTCGTCTCCCCTCGCGATCGCTACCTCTACGTCGCCGACAACAATAACAACAACCCGGGTGCCGCAAGAAAACTTTGGCGCTTTAACTTGCGTCCCGATGGCTCAGTCAACGAACGCAGCCGCAAGCTAATCCACGACTGGGGCGACAGCCGCGGCCCCGATGGTTTGGAGATGGACGCCAAAGGCCGCCTCTTCGTTGCCGGAGGTTTAAGCCAATCCCACCCACCACACGAAACCAACACCAAAAAAGGAGGCGTCTACGTCCTCTCACCCGAAGGTAAACTCCTCGAGTTTATCCCTGTCCCACTCGACGAGGTAACGAATGTTGCCTTCGGCGGAGCCGATATGCGTACCCTCTACGTCAGCGCAGGAGGCACCATCTGGAGCATCCGCGTCAGGACACCCGGCCTCAAACCCAACTAATTGAGCTTCCCGTAGCTGCCTCTAATCGCCTGTCCCGGAAACACATTCTCAACTGTCTTTCCATCAGCGACAACCGCCACTCCATTCACGATCACCTGAGCGATTCCCCTTGAATATTGCGGGCCCGTCTCATAGGTGCCTGTATCCTTCACAGTTTCGGGATCAAACACGGTGATATCGGCATCGGCCCCCACTCGAATCCGCCCCTTGTTCTTCATCTGCGGTGCCATCGCTTCCAGCCTCTGTGCCGGAAGCAATGTCATGCGCCGCAACGCCTCCATCAGCGTTGTTGCCTTCATCTCTCGCACATACTCCCCCAACACCTTGCTGAACGTGCCGCCTCCACGAGGATGCGCTCCTTTCGCGTAAGGCATCCCGTCTGAGGCGACAATCACAAACGGTGAAGCCATCGCCATCCGGATCCACTCGGGCCTCATGCTGTGTTGAATCACGATGCCGCCCTCTTTGCGGTACTTCTCAAAAGTCTCCTTGGTCAGTCTCTCCCCCGTAGCTTGCCATTGCAGGTCACTGTAAGTACTGTTCTGCGCCTCCATCCAGCCATCGTCAAAAATAGCGGACTCAATAAACGTCGATCCAGCTGTATAAGGATAGGCTTCCGTCGTGATATCGATCCCGCGCTTGCGTGCTCCCGCTATCATCTCGAGCGCAACAGGAAGCGCTCCTCGTGAGGAGCTGTTCAGATGAACGATGTGCACACTCGCCCCACTGCCCGCCGCATTGGCAATCGCTTCCTGAATTCCTTCCTCACCCCGTCCCCGTACGTGGGTATAGACCGGAACCTTCCATCTTCCTGCCATTTGGTAAACGCGAAAGATTTCTGCCCTCGTCGCCCCTGGCAAGTAAGCCGGAATCACACCCAGTCCCAGCCCGCCTTCCTTCAGCCCCTGCTCCATCAGGAAGGCCATTCTGCTGTATTCCTCTTCGTCCCTGATCTTGGCGTTGCGCCCCGCCAGCGGGATCCCGCTCATCGGCGCATTCGTATCCGGCGCAAGATTCGAAGCAAACTCCTTCATCGCCTTCACCCGGGCCGAGGCATGCGCGACGGTTGTCCCATAATGGATGAGCGCCTTGCCTTCGCGAGCTTTCAGGTACCCGGCCACCGAGGGCAACCCTGCCTCCAGTTCGAGCGCAGTGGTTACGCCGTCATGCATCTGGTATTCATTCGAAGCGTTGTTGATCCCGTGTGAATGCAGATCGATAAACCCGGGTGCAACCACCATCTTCTGCGCATCAATCATGCGCGCCCCGCGCAGAGGCCGCGCGCTGATAACGGCAATCTTCCCGTTCCTGATCCCGACATTCCGGACTGCATCCAGACCGCTCTCCGGGTCCATCACCCTCCCACCGGAAATCACAATGTCGTAAAGGGGCGTCTGCGCCTGGATCAAATAAGCAAAACTGCAAAGGAGGAGAGCAAGAGAACGTAGCATTACCTAAAGCATATAAAACTAGAGCTTTTGCTTCGCCCCCTGCCAACCGGCTTTCCATTGCAGCATCAGTGCGTCCACCAGCTTTGCGTTTTCTGGGGCCTTCGCAACATTACGATTTTCTTGAGGATCTTTCTGGTGATCGTACAACTCGATTGCCTCTACCTTCGAGTGGTCCTTACGTCCAACCCATACAGTGAAGCGATACCGATCCGTCCGCATCGAGTAGCCCATCACCTTCTGCCCGCGAGGATACTGGCTGAATGCCGCCTGCTTCCAGGGCCGGTTCGGATTCTCAAGCAACGGCTTGAAGCTAGTACCTTCGAGATGCGCAGGTAAAGGAAGCCCAGCCAATTCTGCAAGCGTCGGGTAGATGTCAACAAACTCGACTAGTGCACGGCTGTGCTTGCCCGCTGTTTTCATCCCTGGCGCTGAAAGCAGTAGCGGTGCGTTCGTGTCGTTCTCGACATTGCTGTGCTTGCACCACTCGCCGTGTTCGCCCAGCTTCCATCCGTGATCACCCCAAAGCACAATCACTGTGTTTTGGCGCAGTCCCTGACGATCCAGCTCGTCCAGCACTTTGCCAATCTGAGCATCCGTATAACTGAGGGAAGCATAGTAGCCGTGCTTTAGCGTGCGAGCCAGATCATCTGGAATCGCACCCTTGGCCGGCATTCCCTGGTAGTTGCGCAGTTCGCCGCTGCTAGTCAATGCGTACTCGGGCGAATCTTCGGGATGATACGGATTGGGCGCGAGCTTGATGGTTGATGGATCATACAGATCCCAATACTTCTTCGGGGCAACGAAGGGAAGGTGGGGCTTGGAAAATCCGACAGCCAAAAAGAACGGTTCTTTCTTTGATTTCAGCCCCTGCAGAGTCTTGACGGCAAGATCGGCAGTCATGCCATCTTTGTAGAAATTGTCGGCCACATCGGCCGATTCAAATGCAGGGCCATCCTTTGGATTCGGTTTGTCATCGTCTTTGATGGCAGCCGTCTGCACCTTGGAATAGTTCGGTGCCTTTGGCGTCTGCCACGGTACAGTCCAGGACCCCTCGTCGTCATAACCGCCGTGGAAAATCTTGCCCATCCCTTGAACAAAATACCCGTTCTGTTTGAAGTGCTGTGGCAGAGTCACGACATTTGGCATCGCCTTGCGAAAGTGCGTTACCAGATCCCAAACCTGCGTGGAATCGGGTCTCGCGCCAGTCAGCAAGCTGGTCCGCGAAGGCGAGCATACGGCCTGCTGGCAATAAGCCCGGTCAAAGACCATGCCCTGTTTGGCGAGCCGGTCTAGATTTGGGCTCTTGATGTAGTCAAATCCGTAGCAGCCAAACTCAGGACGCAAATCGTCCACTGCAAAGAACAGGATGTTTGGTTTCTTTGTCTGTGCCGCTGAAGCAAGGGCAAGGCCGCTGCCCATAAAGAACTGCCGACGTGTAAGTTTTGAGTTCATGGTCTTAAGTCCACAGGAGATGTTGGCGAATAATGAAATTCCTCAATGGCAGGTTTGAGTAAAAGATACTTCCCCGCATCGGCAAGCACCTTCACTTTTTCAATGGATGAAACATCGAGTGAACTCGGTGCAGCCGGGGACGCGGCCGGAACCAATCCCAGTGCCGCCGCCTTGAGTATGCATTCACGCCTTACCATGCCCACCAGCTTTAAACTTTCTTCTCAGCATATGTCGATTTGCGCGCACCTTAGCGATCGCCACCCGGAAGAGCCAGGACAGAGATGCCATCAATTCCAGACGGCGCCTTGCCCCCAGTCATCGCGACAAGCGTTATGTAGATATCCAGCAGTTGCACTGGCTGGATCGATCTCACGCCTTTGGTCATTTTCCCGAATGGTAGCTCAAGCAGGATGACGAATTCTTTGATAGAAGCGGTGCTCCCTTCGCAGAACCTATAGTGGCAGAAGATACCAAGGAAGCAACCGCCGTAGCCGCACGTATCCTCGACCACGTTGACAGTACCGGTCGTCACGGCAATCGGTAAGAGAATCGCAAAAAAAGAAGCAACCCCCTTGATCGATCTATGAATTTGTTCTCGCATTGCTTGATGACAAAGCCATGCAAGACATCATTGACCGCCTCGACAAGATCACCCAGGCCACACCCGAAGCCGAGCTTCTGGACCTGCTGAACAAAATAGCAGCCAATTCGAGCGACACTGGCCTCCGCAGCCATCTCAGACAAATGCTAAGGAACGAGCGCGAATCCCATCAGTGCTCCATCAACGTCCTCGCAGCAGGGATTTTTGGCATCTGCCTCGGCGGCAAATACATGCTGGCAGACCACGAAGGCGGCTACCGCGTAAATCCTTTCCTCCATAATTTAAGAAAGGCCATGCTCGCATGCGCCCCCTTACGCACAAAACTTCAAGAAAACGCAAAAACCTACATTTTCTACACTGAGTTTTATGAATCACTCTGGAATACCAGAAAGCGGATCGCCGCTATTGCCAAAGCTCATGCCGGTGCCGACTTGGGCAACGACCTCCTGACGGTACTCTATTCCCTCGGCGGCTACTTCAGCAGTTCCGAGACAAATACCGGGCTGGCTGATGCAAAAAGGTCAGGCGGCACCACCTGCATCATGACTGCCCGTGCTACCTATCACGCATCGGGGCTCAAAATGATTGGAGACCGGCCCCCTTCGGTTGGCACACCTGGCGGTCCTCAGGTGGAACTCGGAATTCCTGTCCAGAAGATCTCCAATAGCGGAAGAAAATATACCGAAGCCAGCATGATGCGTGACGACCAATACCTCTTTGGAGCCCGCGGCTTTGATGACAACAATGCCAATGAAGCCAACCGCCCGCAACTCGAAGTGGGAGACATTTATTACATTGATGGCGAGGGCGATTTCAAATTCTTATTGCGAGCCGGCGGAGCCGTTGCAGCCCACGTCGGCATCGTCGTCGATTCCTTCGGTGGCAAGTCGGTAAGCACGGTGGATGGCGGATCCGGATCCGGGGCCAAAATCGATCTTCGCCCCAACCGCAGTGTGAAATTCGCCAGGAATCTGGGGTGGACTCTGGATTCTCCGGAAAAGTCATTCTCAACGGAGAACATCGCCGGCGTTGATGCATACATGGAAAAGTTCAAGACTGAAGCTTCCGTCTTGCAGTGGTTGATGGAGCATCCACGTGAAGGCGGCGCCTTCACGTTATCGATCGAAAAGTTCGACCGGGACATCCTCAAGGCTCCAAACGCAAATCTTGCGGAGCAATTAAAGAAGGGCAGGGCATTGGTAGTGGACACCGCGCGCCGCCGAATCCGGCAAATGAAAAAAGATGAAAAGACCCTCGGTCAGGACCGTGTTCTCAAGGGCTGGTGGAAGCCGGAACGCTACCCCGATCTAACCTATTGTGGCCGCGAAACTATCCAATCCTGGCTCGCCGCGTAGATCCCTCTACGTCTCCTATCGGCCGGGTTTCGATTCGGCGCGAATGACTCTCATTTCCGCCGAGTCTTGGATTGCATCTTTAAAGCACGATAAACATTCCGACGGTTTTAGCTTGCGCTCGTCCACCCGTTCCGCTCGCACAATAAATCGGCTTGGTGCCGGGCCAATAAAGTAGAACGGATAGCAAGTAACAAGCGTGAGAATCTCGCGCCCGTCAGGCTCAAGTACAGCAACATCGGTTGGCCTTACAATTTTCGTCGACACCACACGATATCGAAATTGTTTTGCAGCTTGCGTCAAGCTGATTTCATCGCCCTTCCGAACATTGCGCAACGGACGGAAGAGCGTATCACGGTGAGCGGACAGCCCTATGTTTCCAGGTACCCCCGTCCAACTTGTCCCTTCAATATGCCCTACACCGCGATTCAGTGCCGTATAGCTTGTTCCCTCTACGATCAGTGCTGATATGCCCAAACGCGGAATTTCGATCCGTCCCAGACTGCCATCCGACAGTACCGGGTTGGCGGCCAGATTTGTTCTTTGCCTTCGCAACTCCGGGTGTTCCGATTGTTGAAAGAGCTTTTCATCAATTTTCACAATGCAGAAATACCCAAGGAGAGCTGTGCCAATGGTCAAAAGGATGGCCTGAGTGAAGACCAGGCCTTTGCGTAACAAACCCATTTGAATTCGCAGCTTCATTTCTTCTCCTCTTTTGAATAGCCCGCACGCGTACGCACGGAGAGTTTTTCGTAAGCCTCAGACTTCGCCGCAACACGGATACGCCGGTAGTGCCCGGCCCGCTCGGGATTGTTGGGGATGTATCCGAGAATGTACTGACTTCGAATTTCGCGAGCGATCCGTTCACAAATTGCCGCCAAATCTTCCAGCTTCTTTGGGAAGAAGGCCTCCCCGCCGGTTGCCTGCGCCAGTTTTCGCAACACTTCCGGGTTGCGGTCGGGGTCCTCAGGAGCAAAGATGCCGATTGCATAAATCATCGCGCTCGATTGGCCGGCGATTTTTAGCAGCTCGTCCAGGCTCATCCGGCTTGCGTTATCGGCTCCATCACTCACCACCAACAAAACGTTGCGATCTCTCTTGCCGTAGTCCAGGCGCTTTAAAGCTAGAGTAATTGCATCGTACAAAGCTGTCTTGCCTGTTGTGGGGGCTCCCAGGATTGCCGCTTTGAGCTGAGACGGTGAACTTGTAAACTCCATCGCAAGAGGTAACCCAAAGCTCACACCTTCGTTAAAATTCACAACAAAAAGCTGATCGTCCGGGTTGCTGAATTCAAGAAACTGCAGTGCGGCGGCTATCACGTTCTCCAGCTTGCTCTTCATGCTGCCGCTGTGATCGATCACCATCCCTACGGTTACAGGAAGGTCCTCACGGCGAAATACCTTCAGTGTTTGCGCCTTTCCGTCTTCCATGACAGAGAAATCCTGCTCCGCCAGATTTCCTACCAGCCGTCCATTGCGGTCACGTACCGTAGCGTTCAAAACGACAAGGTCGACATTTACGGATATTTGAAATTCATCCTGAATCGCAAAAGCCCATGAATCTCTGCCTATCAGGGAGAGTAATAGCAGCAGCCCCACGCTTTTCATATCGCCTCTATCGGCCGGTACTCCGGCTGCCACATCGCATCCTGCACCATTTCCACAATGTCTCCCATGGGCGTGCATGAGATCGCTTCGTTCTCAGCCGCCTCGGCTACTCCAACGGCTACCGTCAACGATACCGTCCGCAGGTCATCCATCTGTGGGAGTAAAGACGCCCCCGGCTGCCGAACTGACACCAGGCTCGATACAGCATTCGCCGCCGCCGCAATCATGCCGTCGCTAATCCGGCTTGCTTTGGAAACAATCGTTCCCAGCGCCAGCCCTGGATAAAGCAGGGTATTCGTGATGTGCGCAATCACGTGTGTCAACCCTTTGTAGGTCACCGGTGGTGAGAAGGCCCGGGTGGCGATGAGCCCTCGCCCCTCAGTCCAGGCAATCAGATCTGTCGCATTAGCCTCACAACGCGAAGCAGGAGTGGACAGAATAAACACGATCGGCCGTTCAGCATATTGCGCCATTTCCCGGATGATCTCTTCCCCAAACGCATCCACTTCGCTCGACGCGCCAATCAACATTGTGGGTCTGACTCGATGCACAACCTCTGCAAGCCCGACGCCAACCGGGTTTCCCTCAGCGTCCAGACTCCGGCGCCAGCCTTTGGATTCTGCGCTAGGGCGAAAGAAAGAGGAGGGAAGCTCCGATGTGGCATCCGGTCTTTCGCCGGTAATCAAACCTTTTTGATCGAGACACCAGAATCTGTCCAGCGCATCTCCACTGGTGCTACCCTCCCGCATCATTGCTACGTAAAGCTGGCGGGCTACACCAATTGCCCCATCGCCTGCGCCACAGATCACGATCCTCTGTTTTCCAAGCGGCACCCCAGCCACCCGCACTGCCGATATCGCCGCTGCCAGGGTGATCGCCCCGGTCCCTTGTATATCGTCGTTAAACATTCGGATCTTCTCGCGATACTGATCGAGAATGCGCTTACCGTTCAGAGTCGTGAAATCTTCCCACAGCAGAACGGCATTCGGAAACTTTCTGGTTGCCGTTTCCACATACTCCTTTATAAAAGCGTCATAGCGTTCCCCGCGAACCCGCGGATGACGGTTTCCGACATACATTGGGTCCTCAAGCAGGCCCTGTTTGTTGGTTCCGGTGTCGAGCATCACCGGAATGACTCGGGCTGGGTCAATCCCGGCGGCCGCTGTGTAGATCGCCAGCTTTCCAATGGCAACCTCAATGCCCCCTACCCCTGCATCACCGATTCCCAGAATGCCCTCGGCGTCCGTCGCAAGAATCAGATCGATCTCGTCGCTGGCGGCACCGATGTTGTCAAACGCAGCCTGGATGCTCTCCATATGTTGAATGGATAGGTAAAGTCCACGCGGCCGGCGGAACTCGTGCGGATATTGCACGATTGCCTGCCCGACTGTAAGATCGTTCACCACTGGAATCATCTCCCGTAAATGCTCCGAAAAAAGTTTGTAAAACAAGACCTCATTCCGGTCATGCAAAGCGGACAGATACACATTCTTGCTCAAGACGTCAGCAAGCCGGTCGTACTGGATATAAGCGCGTTTCACCTGAATATCAAGTGAGCTGGTTTGTGGAGGAAGCAGCCCCGTTAGACCAAGCGTGCTTCTCTCTCTCTCGGTAAACGCAGTACCTTTGTTTAACCAGGGCGAGTTCAAAATGGCAGAGCCCCGGGCTATGGTTCGCCAGGGACCCTGCTGCTTTCGCCTTTGCTTTAAGCTTGGCGCCAGAAACGGAATTGGTTTCAGTCGCATAGGAGTCAACCGCTTTCTGCTAGAAGGTCTTTGCAATGCTGCGGATCGTCAGCCCGCTTACCAATGCCATGATTCCAAGCAGCGCGATCAAAGGCAGATCGCTGGCTGTTGCAGGCAGAGTTTCGGCAACCTGTCGTGCCGCAGGTTCGGGAGTTGATACTTGTGAGTCGGCAACCAGTTCTGCTGCTGGCGGTGTCGTTACCACTTGGGCAATCACCACATCCTGGCCTGAAGGCTCGATGGCCATGATCGGTGCGCGCTTCAGTTCGACTACTACTACCTCATAGGCTTTTGGCGATGGAGTGGAGACCTCGATCGGTAGCTCTACGGGTGTGTAAAGCACAGGTGTGTTTGTGGCCTTAGCCAGGGCTATCGCCCGAGACTTCGGGTACACAAACTCTTCACCCCAATTGCGACCTGGATAAAACCACGCCCTCAATGCTTCTGGTTCTCCTGCCGCACGTTCGGCAAAAGTCATCACTGTCTTGTCGGTGGCCTTCAGCCGGTAATTGGGAATCGCAAGAATCGTTGCGTATATTTGCGTCTCTTCTTTGTTGAAAATCTGCACAATATGACGATCCGAGAGCGAATCCAGTATTTTGAATACGTAGGTTCCCGCTGGAAGTATGCCCCAGCCTGCGGCATGTACTCCTGGAATTTCCACCGGGCCGCTAAAGGTCACCACGGTTTTCCGATTCCAGGCATCCGCCTGCGCGGCGGAGGGTACAAACGCGCACATCAACGCCAAACATAAGATTGGCTTTACTGCTGTAGATAGTTTCATATCAATCATTTCCTTTCACGAGGTTTTGTCCCGCACTTGGAATGAGGCATTTGGAGGTCCGATGCGCAAAATCGACTTTGGGCCTTGTCTAGCCGCATTTTGGTTGTGCTTCAGCTACGTCTGGATCTCTACCAACCTGACCATTCAGGGTCAGGTTGACAACATTTGGTCACCGCTCACCGGGTCAGACGGAAGGTGCTGACCCCACCCCACAGCCCTGTTACCTGGAGTAGCCAGATGCACACCACAACAACTACGAATATGTTCAGAATGGATTTAATACTCGAAGCCATAGGAATGTACCGGTTAATCAGATAGAGGCCGACTCCGAAGATAATCAGCATGAGCACTACATTTAGTAAAGGCATAGTTTGTCCTGTATCTCCTACCAAAGCAATTACAGGACCAAACGGTGACGCTCCAATTGACCCGATTTGGTCATTAAAGCTTCCCAACCGAAGCAAATGGTGCTATGGTTGGGCTGAATGCAGCTACTGACAGTCTCTCACCCTGCCCGCTGAGATAGGCACTAGCAGAAAGATCGTTTTACGTGAGCACTGCTGTACGTCTCAAACTCGACACGGAATGGCTGGAATTGCAGGGGCCCAAGGCGCTCGAACAACTCATTCGAGCCATTGTCTTTCACCCTGCCGCCCCCGTGCTGATCGCTGATCCCGAGGGCTACTACCAGGCAGCTGGAGTCGGTTCGAAGACTGTACTGAGTCTCGCTGCACAGAAGCTGGCCGACGAGAAAAGTACAGATCTACCCAGGATTTGGCACGAATTTCTCAACAGCGGCGCCAACGAAGGCGTCCTCAAACTTCCCAACCCGTCGGGCGACTACCGGAACCTCAACTATGTTGCCAGTTCCGACATACTTCCTGCGCGCCATGTTCTGGCCTTCGGTGAAGGCAGCATTCCGTCCTGGATTCGGGATTATGCGCTATGTCTGGTCGATCTGCAGGGCTCAATCGTTGCCTGGTACGAAGGCGCAGCCCGGATTTATCGTTATTCTCCCGATATTGTCAGGCATCAACACATTTCTTTTCTCTACGAGCACGCCGACGTCCGTTCTGACCAAATCCTGCAACAACTGCATCGGGCGGAGGTCTCGGGCCACGTTGGCTCCGAATGCTGGCAAAAGCGGGGCGACGGCTCAAGGTTTTGGGCTAACGTCATCTTGGTTGCACTGCGTGATGAGGCCGGTATTTTGCAAGGCTTCGCCCGAATTGTACGAGACTTTTCCGACCGCCACGAACGCGATGAAAAAATACGGCTGAAGCGCTCGCGTGCTCACCCGCTTTCGCAACAGTCTGCCGTCGCCGGCGTCATCTCTGGTCAATTGGATCACCCTCTTGAAGTCAATGACGCATTGTTGGAAATGCTGGGCTACAACCGTCAGGATCTGGAAGATGGCGCTTTCTCCTGGCTCGATCTTACCCCCGCTGAATTTGAGCCGCTCGATGAAATTGCGTACGAGGAGGCTCTCCAGTGTGGTGGCTGCACCCCATATGAAAAAGAGCTGATCCATAAGAATGGCACCAGGCTTCCTGTGCTCATTTCCACCGCCATTTTAAGGCTCTCCCCTCTACACTGGATCAGTTTCGTACAGGATCTCAGCGCTCGAAATCGCTTCGAAGCTCTTACCGGCCACGAGTCCAGTTCCTCACAGAATTTCATCGAAATTGTCGGTGAGAGTTTACCGTTACGCCGCATCCAGCAGCAAATTGAAGTTGTGGCTCCAACTGACGCTACCGTACTGGTACTCGGTGAAACGGGTACGGGTAAAGAACTGGTGGCTCGTGCAATTCATCGCCTGAGTCCCCGCAGCAAAATGCCCTTTGTCACTCTCAATTGCGCTGCCATCCCTACCGGCCTGCTTGAGAGCGAACTCTTTGGATATGAACGCGGAGCCTTCACCGGCGCGCTCGCTCAGAAGATCGGTCGTTTCGAAATGGCTCATCGTGGCACCCTATTTCTGGATGAAGTCGGCGATATCCCCATCGATCTTCAACCCAAACTCCTTCGCGCCCTCCAGGAGAAATCGTTTGAGCGCCTCGGAGGTACAAAAACAATTCCTATCGACGTCAGGCTCGTTGCTGCCACCAACCGTAATCTCAATCAGATGATGAGCGACAAGCTCTTCCGCAGCGATCTCTACTACCGCCTAAAAGTATTCCCCATCACCACTCCTCCCTTGCGCGAGAGGCCAGAGGACATCCCGATCCTTGTCCGCCACTTCACTGCCAAATACAGCCTTAAAATGGGCCGAAACATCGAAACGATCCCCTCGGCGGTGATGCAGTCACTCGTCGAATGGACTTGGCCCGGCAATGTCCGCGAACTGGAAAACTTTATCGAGCGGGCCGTCATTCTCTCCAGCGGTACCGCTCTACGAGCGCCAATCCAGGAAATGCGTGAAGGCCTCGATCCTGCCCCCCGTTTAGGCACGCTGGAACAGGTTGAAAGAGATCACATCCTCTGCGTGCTGCGGGAGAACAAAGGCGTTGTCAGTGTCGCCGCTTCCAAGCTTGGGATGCCCCGGACGACCCTCAACGCCATGATGAAAAAACTCGGCATCTCACGCCGGGATTTCTGACTGAAATTCGTCGCCTGACCACTAACGGTCACTATTGAACGTTTCCCGCCAAGAAGGCCTGCTGTGCTGGAGCTCCCATTCTCTCCCGCAAACGGCGGCGAATCCTCATCAAACGCACTCGAACAGATGTCGGACAGAGCTTTTCCTTATCGGCGATTTCCCCGGTAGAATAACCCTCCAAATAGTACATCGTCAGCATCCGCGATTCCAGATCTGTGCAGTTCTCAATCATCACATCAGCCTCGAGATTGCTTAACAATTTTGAAGGCGCCGCAAAGTCTTCGAGCTGCATAAAACGCTTCTCCATACGGATCACACTGCGGTAAAGATTGCGTGCGATCGCATTCACCCAGGCACCTACCAGGTCGGGGCACTGCAGCTGTTTACGGCATTGCCATCCTCGCGCCCAGGCAGCCTGCGCTACCTCTTCAGCCATCTCGGCGTTGGCCCCCAGAAAGCGCACAGAACGGAGCGTTACATTGAAACCCTTCTGATAAGCGCTTGCATAATTGGATTCGTCAAGGCACGTAGGCATCAGGGTACTTACTAAAGTTTCCATGCAAACGTCTTGGCATTTTGAGGGCCAATTGGAAGTATCATCTAGCAATGCGTGTTGGCCTCAAGATTGCATACCAGTCTGTGAGGTATTAGACATGAACAACGTACTTAAAGAAGCCGAGGCGCTAATGGAAAAAGGCGAATCGGGCTTTGAAACTGTCAAGCAGAGGCTTTCTCATGCCATCGAATCTGGTTCAGAGTCACTGATTGCCGGGGCCGAAGCAATAGAAGGCACTGCTCATAATTCTGCTGAATCTCTGATGCAAGGGGCCACTTACTTACGAACCCAGCCGGCAAGTCAAATGTGGGTAGATTGCCGCTCCCTCTTTACGAAATATCCGGTCCAGGCAATGACTATTGCTGCAATAGCCGGCGTCTTTTTGGGCAAGTCGATCTGGGGCGATAGGCAAAACCGCTAAGGAAACAACTTGAGCACAGCAAGAGAAAGCAGGCAAGCTGAGGGCTCTCCAATAATGCAAAAACTATTCACTTTGCTGAAGGAAATTGAAATTTCTCTCATTTGGCGTAAAGGCCATAAATCCGATCTACAGCGTAGGCCAATGACTCGACAGCGTAATAATCTCGCTGGTGGACTCTGGTATTTCAGCCAACGGACTCCGCTTTTGAAGGCTCTGTACGGCACCAGTCCGCAAGTTACCGTAGCAGTCTCATGCCCGCCCTTGAGACAGTGCGCAGCACTGTCGGGTGATGCCTCTATCGTCGATCACAAGGCAAGTCTTGCTTATTTCACGGTCGAAGCAAATGAGAAATTATTACCCACTGGAGTTGGCACCGAGCAGTTAGTTCTTTTAAAGATTGACGTTCAGAGAATCGACTTCTGGGAATGGGCAGACGACAACCTCATCCACTCCAGCAGTGTCATTCCTGCCCTGACAGTGTCTGACCAAGTGACGACGACTGACGGCCGGTAGTCACTATTCGTCACCTGAAGTTGTGTGTGCATATATAGCGTGTTGCTGGCCCATTGGTTGCAACACAGAGAGTGACCTGCTCAGTATTCGCAATGACAAACTCGCAACATGTATCACAAAGCGAATAGTGAGTTAGGGCTCAAAAACAAGGAATAGAAAAATGAAAACAACCAACGCAGGTTTCGTCAAAACTGTTGCCACATTCGGTCTGGCCCTCCTCTCGATGGGTGCCAACGCCAGTGCTATAACGGTCACCTACACCACAGAAGGATCGCAGTTTACAACTGGAAGCCCGATCCTGAACAGCACCGGAGGGGCAGCGGCCACTCTCACCTTTAACCCCACAAGCAACACTGTTGATCCACCCTCCAACATCAACTACGGCATCTTCAGCCTGTTGTGCGAATCTTGCACCAACAGGGAGCAGGGTGGCGGGGCCGTCTTTGCCGGCTTCACATTCGACTTGCTGGTCACCGTGGAGGATGGTGCGCAAGGTCGCTTCCGCGGCACTTCGCTGGGAGGCACCGTGTTCACTGACGCCAGTACGATAACGATCAACTTTGTTCCCCTTTTTCTCGGTCCCGGGGATGAAAATGCTCTCAATGGCAATTTTGGCCTCGTAAGATTTACAATCCAGGGCCTTACCCCTATTGTTGCTCCTAACTCTGGAAACGATCCAGGAGAGACAACAGTTGAAGGCACCATCGTAGATGGCTCAGTTCCAGAACCCGGAACCATGGCGCTCTTTGGAGCTGGCCTCCTGGGTATGGGTATTGTTTTGCGTAAGCGATAACATAATCTGAATTGCTTGACGCCGTACCACGCCGCGCATTTTATGCGCGGCGTTTTCAGCTTCACGCGCTGTTCTTGGAATTCGACGATCACTCGCCAGATGACCTCATTTGGTCAAAAGTACCTGTCGATGTTTCCAAATGTCGTTTTGTTTTCAACAAATCGAATTGGCAATGTGCTTGCATTCATTCAAGTGTCGCCCGCAACTTTTCAATAGTTTACTGGGCTGACTGAAGAGGTTGAGAATGAAAATATTACTGGCAGCTTCGTTGGCGCTTGCGCCCCTGTTAGCCATAGACAATGAACCGGCAAAGCGGCTTACTGAGGCAGCCGCCGTAATGAATGAAATTATGGCCACACCCGACAAGGGCATCCCTGAAGATATGTTGGGTAATGCCCATTGCATCGTCATCGTGCCGGGCCTGAAAACTGCCGCGTTTGTAGTTGGCGGTAAATACGGCAAAGGCTACATGCTCTGCCGAAATAAAGGAATTATGGGCTGGTCTGCTCCAGCCACCGTACGAATCGAAGGCGGTAGCGTTGGTTTTCAGATTGGTGGTTCAGAAACCGATTTGATCATGCTGGTCATGAATCAACGCGGCGTCGATAAATTGCTTGGAAGCAAATTCACGCTGGGTGCGGAAGGCTCCGTCGCTGCTGGCCCTGTGGGGCGCACTGCCACGGCTCAGACCGATGCTCAGATGCATGCTGAAATTCTCTCCTGGTCTCGCTCGCAAGGACTTTTTGCCGGGCTTGCCCTCGAGGGAGCCACGTTACGGCAAGATCTCGATGACAACCAAACTCTGTATGGCAAAAGGCTCGAGAACCGCCAGATTGTTACAACCCGTGTGAAAGCCCCGAAGTCTGCCTCGAGCCTTATCACCCTTCTCAACAAGTATTCTCCGCGTGAGAATAAACCTTCTGCTGTATCAGCCAAAAAATAGGAGCCAGGAAGAGAACATGAACCCATATAAATTTACTGGAGCAGTGATTTTTGCCCTTGGCATCCTTTCTGCCCAGACCACTCAAGTCCAGACCGAACGCTTGGCCGACGGTCCCATTCCGGTATACCGCGTCACCACCACCGCTCGCACGGCCAAAGCAGTTAACTATCAACATAGAAACGGAGCCACCAAGATTGACTTTCGCGGCACCAGCCTTCTTCCGGGATCGAGAGGCGAAGCCAAAGTGGAAGGCAAGCAGGGCTACATTGAAATAGAAGTGGAATTTGACGATCTCAAACCGGCAAATCTACTCGGGTCGGAATATCTCACTTACGTCTTGTGGGCCATTACTCCCGAAGGTCGCACCTCGAATCTGGGTGAGATTCTTCTGAACGGCACCAAGAGCAAGCTGAACGTATCCACAGAGCTGCAGTCCTTTGCGTTGGTAGTCACCGCAGAACCCTATTTTGCCGTCACGAGGCCCAGCGATTTGATCGTTATGGAAAATGTTGTGCGCACCGATACTGCAGGTAAAGTCGAAGAGGTCGATGCTAAATACGAGTTGCTCGAACGAGGGCAATATTCTAAACTCACCAACCCGCTGAACTTGAAGCTGGATAACAAGCAGCCACTGGAACTTTATGAGGCACGCAACGCTGTCCAGATCGCACGCGCCATGGGTGCGGACCGCTTTGCTTCTGATACCTTCGTTAAGGCTGAAAAAAGTCTGGCTCAGGCAGAAGCTTACCAGGCTCGCAAAGCAGGCAAAAAGCCCGTCACGATGATGGCTCGTGAGGCTGTTCAGACGGCTGAAGATGCCCGCCTGATTGCTGTTAAGCGTCAGGAAGAAGAAGCGCTGGTGGCAGAACGTCAACGTGCGGCAGACCGCCAGAACCAGGCAGAAGCCGGTCGAGCCGCCGCCGAATCTGAAGCAAATCGGATTAGCCGGGAAGCGGAAGCCGCCCGTCTGGCTGCCAAAGCAGAATCCGAGCGGCTGACCAAAGAAAAAGAGGCGCAGGCAGTGGCTTCAGCCCAGGCGGCCGAACAAGCCAGGCGTGAAGCCGCCGCCCGTATGGCTGCCGCAGATCTGGAAACAGAACGCTTAAAGGCGGAAAATGCAGCTCGCCTCGCGTCCGCAACTTCAGAGGCCGAACGCATCAAGTTGGAAAGCGAAGCGCGTTTGGCTGCGGCTGCAAACGAAGCCGACAAGATCAAAAGGGAAAGCGAAGCTCGCTTGAGTGCGGCAGCAGCGGAAGCGGACCGGCTCAAACGTGAAAATGAAGCGCAAATTGCTAACGCCGCACAACAGCGTGAGCAAATGGAGCGCGAAAAGGCCGAATTGCGAATCCTGCTGTTGAAGCAATTCAACGCAATCCTCAAAACTGAGGACACAGCGCGTGGTCTCATCGTAAACATGCCTGATGTCCTCTTTGATACCGGTCAATTTACATTGCGTTCCATTGCCCGCGAAAAACTAGCCAGAGTTGCTGGAATTGTATCGGGCCACCCCGGCTTGAAACTCGATATCGAGGGCCATACCGATAGTGTTGGCAGCGATTCCTCCAATCAAATCCTTTCTGAAAAGCGCGGATCATCCGTCCGTGATTACCTGGCTAATGCGGGTATGGCCGCTTCTTCACTTACTTCGAAAGGATTTGGCGAATCCAAACCCGCCTCCTCCAACGACAATGCGGCAGGTCGTCAGCAAAACCGTCGAGTCGAGATCGTAATCTCTGGAGACCTCATCGGCACCCAGATCGGCAAAGCCACTTCTTCTCAGTAAAGCAGTCTCCTTCCACACTGAACACAACGAGGGCACTTCACTTGTGCCCTCGTATTTTTTTGTCTATTCAAGTCCAAGGCCAGCTGAATCCTGGCTCCCCGCCTTGCAGCTTCTACAATAAGAAGTCATGCATTTACTAACGATGTTGGCTTGCCCCGTATGACCGGGCAAGCCAGGCGCTTGGCCTCGATAATCTTTGATTATCATCAACTCCGCCACGTCCCGGCACCTGCTGACGCCATGCTCGTGCTAGGTACCAACGATATCCGTGTCGCCGATCACGCCGCAGATCTTTTCCATCAGGGCCTCGCTCCCCTCGTTGTTATTACAGGCGGCATCGCCCATCAAAACGACCTCCTTTCGACAAATTGGAACCGTCCCGAGGCTGAAGTCTTCGCCGACTCCATGCTCGCTAGCGGAGTCCCTCCGACAGCCCTCTTGCTGGAGCCCTACGCAACCAACACCGCCCAAAACATTCGCTTCTCCCGCCAACTCCTGAAGACCTACGCGCTTTCCCGAATCCTGATTGTTACCAAACCCTTCATGCAGCGCCGCGCGTATGCCACACATGCCGTAGAATGGCCTGAAATTCCCGCTACCATGTCTTCTTGGCCGTCGACCTTCGACGATTACTGCACGCATCCAGATCTGGACCCGGTCAAAGTAGCAAACATCATCCTGGGCGACCTGCAGAGGCTCTGGATTTACTCCCGCCTTGGATACTCCGCCCCCCAACGGATTCCAACCGAGGTAATGGCCGCCTTCGAAAAGCTTGTAAACTTGGGCTTCGACCGCCATCTCTTGCCGGAAGACGGATCTGATTTGGCCGCGGCGCAGCCAGGGGTGTTTGGGGCGAGCTAGCTATTTTTGATTCGTTGGATCTGGAGTGGAGTAGATGCGGCGGCCGCCGAGGTAAGTGGCTTCTACTTTGATGTCCTTGATCTGATCTGTGGGGCAGGTGAGGATGTCCCGATCGATGAGGATGAAGTCGGCGAGTTTGCCGGCTTCGAGTGAGCCCTTTTGTTTTTCTTCAAAGCTTAGGTAGGCGTTGTTGATGGTGTAGAGACGGAGGGCTTGAGCGCGGGTGATGGATTCTGAGGGGTGGAGGATTTGGTCAGTCCAGCGGGGTTTGCGGGTGATTGCGACCCACATGCCCCAGAAGGGATTGTAGGGGTTGGTGGCGCGCATGCCGCCGATCTTTTGCATGTGGTCGCTGCCGCCGCCGATGATGATGTTGTTTTTGAAGAGGGTGGCGTAGGGCTGGAAGAATCGGAGCCTGGGGAGGCCAAAGTGTTTGATCAGCGTTGCGCCGTCAAGCTCTAGCCAGGCGGGTTGCATGTCGGCTACGATGCCGATTTTTGCCATCTTCTCGATGCCTTCAGGAGTCATGAAGTTGGCGTGGGTAAGGCAGGGGCGGCCGTCTCTTACGGGGAACTCTTTGTTGACTTCTTCATAGGCGGCAATCAGGGACTGGACAGCGCCGTCGCCCACCGCGTGGGCAGTGAACTGGAGCTCTCGCTTGAGGCTTGCCCGGGCGAGATCTGTAAGCCGTTGCTGGTTGATGTAGCGCATGCCGCGATAGTTTGGGTCGGTGATGGAGTAGATCTCGCTGGTACCCCAGGGTTCGCGCATGAGTGCGGAGCCGGTGAGCATGCCTCCGTCGAGGAAGACTTTGAGGCCGCGTAGCCAGAGCATGTTGTCGTAAGTGTGCAGAGGGTCTTTGGAGGCGGCCTCGATTTCGGCCTCGATGGCGGGCCAGTCGCCGTTGGGGTTGGTGATGTGATAGTCGAGGAAGATTCTGGTGGTGAGTTCGTTACGCTGGCGGAGCTGGCGATAGATGTCGATGTGCCTGGGTGTGGCGGCGCGTTCGGTAAAGCTGGTGATGCCGATGGAGTTGTAGTCGGCCATGAGGAGTTTGAGGCGATTGCGGCGGTCTTCGTCGGTGGGTTGTCTGCCGGAGGGGACATCTTTGACGAAGGCAGCGTAGGTGCGAAGGATGCCGGAGGGCTGGCCGGTTTTCGCGTCGAGCTCGACTTTGCCCGGTTGACCGGTGGGAGACCTGGTGTCTTTAGTGATGTTATTGGCTTTGAGTGCGAGCGTGTTCAGCGAGGCATCCGGGCCGGTAGAGAAGATGACCGGGTGTTTTGGGGCAGCTTCGTCGAGTTCGGTTTTGGTTGGATAGCGTTGTTCTTTGAGGCGTGTGATGAAGATCTGACGGAGGCTGATCCAATCGCCTTCAGGAACGATTTGGGTGCGGTTGCGGATATGGTTGAGGACGTCTTCGACGGAAGCCATGCTGGGAATTTCGTGGTCGAATTCGAACATGGAAGCATCGAGGGAATGTGTGTGGCTGTCGATCAGGCCTGGGAGGACGGTCTTGCCTTTTGCGTCGAGGATTTGGGTTTTGGGGCCCTTGAGGCTGAGGATCTTTGCAGAGGTGCCCACCGAGACGATGCGATCGCCACGGATGGCCATGGCCTGGGCGGTGCTGTTGCGGGCGTCGACGGTGAGGATTTTGGCGTTGTGGAGGATGAGGTCTGGGGCCTGGGCGAGGGCCAGTAACAACAAGGGGAGCATTCCTGCCAGTATATGCGGTGAGTATATGATGAGCGCGTGATCGATCGACGTTCTTTACTGGGTTTGTTGCCGCTCGCAGGTTGTGGAACGCGGGGCCAGCGGCGGATTGCCGTGATCCCTAAGGCAACGGCGCACCTGTTCTTTGTCTCCGTGCATGAGGGTGTGAAGCGTGTGGCGCGAGAGTTTTCGATTGAAGCGCCGCGGAATGGGCCCAGCGACGAAGCGGATTCGAGCCGCCAGATCCAGATTGTGGATTCGGGGGGGACGGGATTGAGATTTCGGCTAATGATGAGAGGGCGGTGGTCCCGCTTGGCTGAATGCGCCCAAAGCAATCCGCTTCCGGCTTGAAGCGTCTTTCTCTGTGGAGTCCAGTTGGAATTTTGCGTAGGGACACAGCCGTCCTGCAATGTCGGAGCCTATCATCCGGCACTGGCTAGTTGGCTGTTGCATCCCGAAAAGTTCCGCGTCGGACTGGGAGCACGCAAAAAGGCCATCGGGGGCCGATAGGCTAGATCACGCTCATTTGGTGAGACTCGACTCCAGGTAGGAAACGGCCACCGCCCGGGTCAATAGACCTGACGGGGCAAGCGGCAGTTGCGAAGGGATGCGAATGAACTCCGCTTTACCCGGTGACATCACGCCGCGTTCCTTGATAGTCCGAATCAATGCTGCAAACTCGGCCGCACTCACCGTTTTGTCGGGGTCAAAGTTGCCATAGTGCTCCTGAGCTTGATAGCCGGAGTCTCGCGCTGGATCGAAGCGGCCACGCTTCCGCCAGAGCGGAGTGAAGCCAAGATCATCCAGGAATCCGTGGTCGCACAACGTTTCAATGGCACGGAAAGAAGGATGACGAAAGGAGACGTCTGCAAAATGAGAATGCGTCACGCTCGTCCAGAGGTCAAAGGCTTTCACGAGCATCTCGGCTGCGGCTGCGCGCGTGATTGGTTCGTCTGGTCCGAAGCTACGATCGTCGCGCTCGGTGACAATTCCTTGTAAGGCCATCCGCTGGATCGAGGCAAAATGTGGATGCTCGGCGCTCACGTCGTAGAACAGGACCAGTTTGCACTTCTGCTTGAGAAGTTCCGCCTGAAGTTCGTGGATCGGGAGCTGCCGGGGCGAAATCCCTTGCTTGCTGCTGAGAGCTGCGGCGATACCGGCAGCCTGACCAGTGACGATCCAGTAGGGATCTTGGCGGATGGACGCTTGCGCCACGTGCGTAGCCGACAGCGCCGCAGGCACAAGCAACCCTTCGACCAGCTGTGGCAACATCGCGCCGTAGGGGATCTGGGTGGCTGTGGTCACGCCGGTGAGGTACATGTTGCCGTTGCCGAGCATTTCCGGTGTTGCATCGTCCCGCTTCGGTTCCACTGGCTTGGCGTCGATGGGATAGTGTGCCAGGCCGATGCTGTTTGCAAAGAAGGGCGAACGCAATCCGTCCCGCCCGAGGAACGCGTTGACGTTCTGCTCAGTGAGCATCTGGTCGCCCAGGATGCGGCGACCTTCGCGAGTAAAGACCCGGTAGGGCAGGTTGCCATTCTCCGGCCAAGCGTTCTTCGCCAATCCCAGAGACTTGTATCCACGCTCGGTCTGCAGGAAGTAGAGTTGGCCGAGGGCAACATTGCGGTAAGCTTCGTACATTTTCCGTCGCTCGTCGCGCGTGGCTTCCGGCCACTTCCAATAAGTGCCATCCAACCCAGCTCGAAACTCGGAGCCATTCCATTCGGCCTGCGCCTTCGGCAAGCCGCCGAAGCCTGGACATGGAGTCCGTGCAGGATCGAATTTCAGGTCCAGGTATCGGGACCGATCATAATCCGGTGGCGGGGACTTCAGCAGGTGTGCCGTATCCTTGGTGGAGTCGAAGTCGCATTGGACGCCCAGCCGCAGGATGTATCCGGATGGAGCTGGATCCTGGCGCCCGTTGCTCCCGATCACGAGTTCAGCCGACTGCTCTTGCACGTAGATCTCCCCGGCATGTGGTTCAAGTGGAGAGCGCGCTTCGCGCCCTACCCGGTAGGGAGCCCCCGCCCATGCGGCGATGTCGCCTTCATGAGTGGCGTCAACTATCGCCGAGCCATAGAAGATCTTGCGGCTGCCCTCGACGGCAGGAGCATAGGCATAAGCGGCAGCAGACTGTTCGACCACAACGCCGACGATGCGCCGGTTCACCCGAACCACTCCGCTGGCAAAGTGCTTGTAGAAAACCTTGACATTCGGATAGGGGGTCAGCATCTTCTTCAAAATCTGATCCGCAACCTGTGGCTCCCAAACGCCGCCTTCGCCCGGATCGTTGCCCCAATAAGACCCGGGATCGATCGGACGGATGTCATTCCGTGAGCGGTTCTTCGGATCGGTGAAGAACTTGGCCCGCCGGGCGGCGAGAGATGCATCTTGGCGGTTGTACTCGGCATAATACTGCTTCACCTGCTGCCGGAACTCCTCAAACGCGCCACTCATCGAGCCACGTGAGTATCCATCGATATTGGAGATGCCGTTGGAAAGCATCCCACCGAGCACGGGAGTATCTTCGATCAAGGCGACCTTCACTCCCAGGCGGCCCGCGCCAATGGCCGCGCCGACACCTGCTGAACTGCCTCCGATGATGACGACATCGAAGCGTTCGGACGGCGGATCGGCTGCAAAGCCAGCAATTGGAACCAAGAGTGTTAAGAGGAGGGGGATCTTCGTGAGCATGAGCTTCCAATGTGCCCCAAAATCGGGGCGTGTGGAAGCACGTACATGCACCTAACAGCCAAACTCGATAGTATGATGTGCAAAGTGTCCGCGTTTGCCACCAGTTCCGCGTATACCGCCGAGGAGAAGCTCGCGGCGCTCCAACAAGTTCTTACGAGCCGGACCTTTCAAAAGTCGGATCTACTGATTCGGTTTCTCCGGTTCATTGGCGAAAAGGAGATTGCGGGTCAGGGCGACCAGATCACGGAATATAGCATCGCCATTGAAGCTCTCGGCCGGCCGGCAGATTTTTCTCCGGAAGCCGATTCCTCGGTGCGCAGCCGCGCGCACGCCTTGCGCCGAAAGTTGGAAGACTGCTATCGCGAAGAGCTTCAGTCAGCGGAACTCCGGGTTGTCCTGCCGAAAGGGAGCTACATCCCGGAGTGGCTAACTGTAAGTGGCAGCGTCGCGGCGCCCACCAAAGAACTTCCCGCTGCAGCGCCAGTTCCCGGCAAGTTCCGTCCTTCCTATGGCCCCCTGGCTATGGCTTTTGCGGCCGGTTTGGCGGTTGCCATCGCCGCGCTTTGGCTTCGATCTTCGCCCGTCAGTCCGGGCCCTCCCGCAGTAGTGCGAGACGCATGGGGGCCGATCTTGAGTTCCCGGTCCGAGGTACTTGTGGTGGTAGCGGTTCCCAAGCAGTTTTGGGCTCGCGACTTCTCCTCGAGGGAACTGCCGAGGAACGAGAAGTGGTATCCGGAAATCCCGCAAGACCAGCCATTGCGCCAGTGGTTTTTCGAATCCAAGGCTCCAGATCAGAAGGAGTTTGTGCTTCTTCATCCAAACATTGGATCCCCGCTCTGGGGTGACGTTGCGGGGGCGATTGGGGCGGTTAAGACTCTCTCGATGTATGGAATCCCGCATCAGGTTTTGCCGGAACGTGTCGTGAAACCGTACGCTCTGCGCGGAAGAAACGTTTTGCTCTTCGGTAATCCCGAGTACAGTCCGGCGGTCGAGCAGTTGCTCAAGGATGCCCCGTTTCGCGTCGAATACGACCCCGGCACCCGTTGGGAGGCCATCGTGAATCGGGATCCCAGGCCCGGGGAACCAGACGCCTTTCGAAGGCGTCAATCCGAAGAGTGCCTGGGCCTGATCAGTGTGTTTCGGCAAGACCAGGGCGAATCGGGGTCGAACCAAATCGTCGTGTTCTCCGGGCTGACGTCCGCCGGGTCGCAAGCGGCGCAAGAGTACTTCACTTCGGCGTCTACGCTAAACGAACTCAGCTCGAAATTGGGAGTGGGGGAATCGAGATTTTGGCCTC
Organism: Bryobacter sp.; assembly: GCA_022843625.1. Lineage (GTDB taxonomy): Bacteria > Acidobacteriota > Terriglobia > Bryobacterales > Bryobacteraceae > Bryobacter. The sequence continues at coordinate 40,860 of JALHNH010000052.1, forward strand.
GAGCCTACCAGGTAGTGGTGGATGCGTCGACGTCTGGAAACCTGCCGATCAAATACCGCTACAAGGCTCACCGAATCATTACGCCCTAAGCTCAAACGCGTTACGTAACAGTTTTCGGCCTGTATCTGCTTCCAGTTGCGGAAGGCCTCGGCCAGGATCGAGGGATGAAAACCCTCTTTGCGCTGGCCTTCGCGCTCGCTGTCACCGCCGCATTTGCGCAAAACACCCAGATCACAGGCCGGATCACCGACCCTTCTAACGCGCCGGTTGCGGGGGCGAAAGTCACCATCTCGAACCGGGATACCGGATTCAAGCGGGAGGGGGTCACCTCCGCGGATGGCTACTACGCGTTTCCGTTGATCCCGAGAGGCACATACGATGTGACAGTCAATCAAGCAGGTTTCCAGGTCGCGGAGCGGCGCGGGCTGATTCTGGACGACGGGCAGGTAGCGCGACTGGATGTTCGACTGGTGGTGGGCACCGTCGTCGAGCGCCTGGAGGTCTCCGGCTCAGCGGCGCTCCTCGAAACGGAAAACTCCTCGGTCAGCACGGTGGTGACATCACAAAAGATCCTCGACATGCCGCTCATCAACCGCAACATCATCGCGCTGGCGGGCCTGGTCCCCGGCGTCAGGCCTACGGCCAACCTGGGCAATATCGCGGCATCGGCGGTTGGCTCTTCGGCCGCATCCATCGGCGGCGGTGCTCCGAGCGCCAACGCACCACTCGTCGATGGGGTCGCGGCGGACGAAGTGGGGTTCGGTGGGATCATGATCAGCCTGTCTGTCGACGCTACCGAAGAATTCCGCATCATCACGCACAACGCCAGCGCCGAGTACGGGCGGACCGGCGGCGGCGTCATCGCGGTCGTCAGCAAATCCGGCACTAATGAGGTGAAAGGCACCGTCTACGAGTTCTTCCGCAACCGAGTCCTCAACGCCAACAACTTCTTCTCCAACCGGACCGGGACAGCCCGGCCGCAATTCATCTACAACAACTTTGGCGCTGCCGTCGGGGGACCGCTGACGATCCCCAAGGTCTATAGCGGCAAGGATAAGACGTTCTGGTTTTTCAATTGGGAAAAGTTCGACCAGAGGACTTTGTCTCAGGGGTTCCGCACCGTGCCCACCGCGCTCCAACGCGAAGGAGACTTCTCTGCTACCTTGGACCCTCAGGGTAGGCTCATCACCATCTTCGATCCGAGTTCTACCCGGCCGAATCCGGCCCAACCGGGTGGGTTCCTTCGCGACCCTCTCGCCGGCAACCGGATTCCGGCGAACCGGCTGAGCCCGGTTGCGACGGCCGTGGCGCGTTTCTATCCCGCGGCCAACACGGCCGGCGTTGCCAATACCCAGGCGCAGAACTTCTTCGGCCAGGACTCACAGGTCCTGACCAAAAATGTCTACGGCATCAAGATCGATCACAACTTCACTCCGGCGAGGAGAATCTTCGGCCGGTACACCTATGACAACGCCCCCCGGAAGGAACCGAACCTGTTCGGCAATCTGGCGGAACCCGGCACCTCCGACATTGCCTTCGGCCGCCACAGCGCGGCGGCGGGCTACACGCAATCGATCACTCCTACCTTGCTGTTCGAGGGCAGGCTGGGCTTCAACCGCTACACTACTCCTCGCATCACCCGTAGTTTTGGGTTTGACGCCTCCCAACTCGGCTTGCCTGCGTTGTTGAACACGCAGGTCCAGATCCCCATGTTCCCCCGCTTCAATATCTCGGATGCAAACGTCATTGGCGGAGACCCCGGAGACCAGATCATCAAGGCGAACGACACCTATTCCGCCAGCGGAACCTTCACCTGGATCCGTTCGAGCCATACCGTGAAGATGGGCGGCGAGGCTCGACTCTATCGCAATTTCGATTCCCAGTTCCTTGGGCAGAACGTTCTGGCCTTCAACTTCAACCGCGGCTTCACGCAAGGGCCAAATCCCAACGTGGCCGCCGCCAATGCTGGTTACGGCTTCGCGAGTTTCCTCTTGGGAGCGCACGCCAGCGGAGACGCGAACCGCGCGTCATCGGTGGCCTATAGCATTCCATACTACGGCTTCTTCGTTCAGGATGATTGGCGCGTGACTCCGCGCTTCACCCTCAATCTCGGCCTGCGCTGGGACCTCCAGATGCCCTACACCGACCGCTTTGACATTATCAGCAATTTCGATCCGACGGTCAGCCATTCAGTCAACGGCGTCCCACTGCGCGGCGGCCTCATTTTTCCCGGAAATGGCGGACTGACCCGTGGCGACCGCGACACCCGCTACGGCGACTTCAGCCCGCGCTTCGGTTTCTCGTATCAGTTAAATAAACGCACGGTCGCCCGCGGAAGCTACGGAATCTTCTTTCTCCCGATTACCGGGATCTCCACCCGGCTCGGGGTGAGTGGCTTTTCGTTGCAAACGCCGATGGTGACCTCGGTCGACGGCAACCTTACACCGCTCTATAACCTGGCCAACCCGTTGCCGACGGGAATTGCCCTTCCTTCGGGCGCGTCGCAAGGCCTGCGCACTGGCCTGGGTACGTCGGTCAGCGGAAATCCGCGCGGTCTCTGGGGCGGCTACAGCCAACAATGGAGTCTCAACATACAGCGGGAGTTACCGAGGAATTGGATCGCGGAACTTGGCTACAGCGGCAACCGTGGCGTTTCGCTACCGGCCAACCGAACCTTACGATATCTTCCTTCCAGCCAACTGGCATTGGGAAACGCACTCCAGGAATTGGTCGACAATCCCTACGCCTCGATCATCAGAACAGGCCCACTGAGTTTGCCGCGCGTCACCAGGGCCACTCTCCTCAACAACTACCCGCAGTATACCGGCGCCTCCGGATTGGACAACTGGGCCAACTCGATCTACCATGCGCTGACCGTCCGATTGGAGCGGCGCTTCACGAACGGGCTCGGGCTTTTGCTGGCCTATACCTTCTCCAAGACCATCGACGACAACCTGCGCGGCGCCTTTGGCGCGGGCGGCGATAACTCAGTTCAGAATTGGGACGATCTGAGGCGCGAGCGGGCTGTCTCGACGATCGATCTTCCCCAGCGCCTTGTGATTTCCTCGACCTATGCTCTGCCGTTCTTCAAACAAGGGTCCCGGTTGGTCCGCTCCGTACTTGGCGGCTGGCAGGCGAACGGGATCTTGACCCTCCAGAGCGGAAATCCGATCTCGATCACCGCGCCAGCCCCGGCCTTCGGCGGCATTCGGCCGAACGTCCAGGGAGACCCGAATCCGGACAACCCGAACATCGAGGCCTGGTTCAACAGGAGCGCGTTCTCAACCATCGCCCCCTTCACGTTCGGCAACCTAGGCCGAGTGCTTCCGCGAACGCGCACCGATGGCCTGCAACAACTGGATTTCTCCGTCTTCAAGATGTTCGCGATCACCGAACGAATTGGGTTGCAACTCCGGGGAGAGGCTACTAACTTCACCAACACGCCTACCTTTGGTGCCCCCGGTTCTGTTTTCACGGCGGGCGATTTCGGCGTTGTTCGATCGCTCAATGTGCTCAACGGACCGCGGCAGATTCAGATCGGTTTGAAGCTGACGTTTTGAAGTTCGATCCCGCGAGTTGAACAGCAGATCCGAAATCCAAGGAGTGAGTCCACCGGCATGCGACTACGGAGGTCTTTACTTTCGATCAGCGTCTTCGGTCTGATGGTTGCAGCCGACATACCGACGGTAATCTTCGACGTTGCCATTGTGAGAGGCAGTTCGGCCGGTGTTGGTGCGACCATCGGGGCTCGGCGGCTGGGGTTGGAGTCGCTGTTCTGCGTGAGAAGATGAAGCCAGCTCTCGCGGAAGCCGTATCGCTGTTCTCCATTCTCGGCAGCCTCGAAGATCCGTTGAAGAATGCAAGAGACTGGGCCCACCAGACGCTAGTCAGCACATGCGAGGCCCAGGATCTGGCCGGGGAAACTCAGTTGCGAGGATGTTCAGGATCTTTCGATGCACTTTGGAAACGTCATCCATGGCCGAATCCCATGGGATCTGCCAGTTAGCCATATCCACTCTGCGCCCTGCGAGCAACTCCAATATCGCAATAAGAGACTCGAATTTGATCAGGCCGATCCGCAGACCTGGCTCGAACTCCACCATAAGATTGCTGTCACTCTCCGGCTGCATCTCGTCAGGAAAAGCGATGGCCCGGGCGAGGGCCAGTAACAACGAGCGAAAGCATCCCTGTGAGTATATGATGAGCGCGTGATCGATCGACGTTCTTTACTGGGTTTGTTGCCGCTCGC
>JALHNH010000053.1 GCA_022843625.1 Bryobacter sp.
TTACCGGTAACAGCCCCAATCGCAACCTCTTCCCCTCAATCGAATCGATTAGCGAAATCCGGGTTCAGGGCGTAGGTAACTCGGCTGAGTTTGGCCAGCCTGGCGACGTCACCATCATTTCCAAGAGCGGCACAAACAACTATCATGGTGCCCTCTTCTGGTACCACCAGAACAAGGCCCTCGATGCGCGAACTTTTGGTGTCCCCACTTTGGCCGCCAAGGTCAGCAACAACTTCGGTGGCACACTTGGTGGCCCGGTCCGTATTCCCAAGCTCTATAACGGCACCAACAAGACCTTCTTCCAGTTCGCCTGGGAAAGCCTCCGTTTCCCACGGCAATCTACCGTTGCCAACACCCTTCCCACAGATCGTCTCCGCAATGGTGACTTCACTGCAGAAGGCGTTACTGTGCGAGACCCGGTAACCGGACAGCCCTTTCCCGGCAACGTCATCCCAACCAGCCGCATCAATCCCGTAGCCAGAGCAGTGATCCCTTTCTATCCCAAAATCAACATTGGCGATGGCTCACGCCGCTCGGTGAACAACTTCATCGAAAATCGCGTAGCCAACATCGAATCCAACCAGTATGACCTTCGTATCGACCAGACTATCGGCACCAAGCACAGCATCTTTGGACGTTACACCTGGAAGCAGAATCCCACCATCAGCCCAAACAACCTCTCCCTTCCCTCGGACACACTCAAGGCGAACCTCCAGCAGCTGGTAGCCAGCCACACCTGGACAATCAAACCGAACCTCTTGAATGAACTGCGCGGCGGCTACAGCTACTCTGAAAGCCGCAGGGACTTTCCCTTTGATGGGCGCGCCTTTACCAACAGCCTCAACCTGAAAGACATTCAGAGAGACATCTTCTTCAACGGCTTGCCCAATTTCGGTATCGATCAATACCAGGGCTTCAACAAGGGCCGCCCGGGTTTTGACGTCTCGAAGAATATCCAGTTCATTGACAACCTTACGTGGATCAAGGGAAAGCACACCTTTAAGTTTGGCGGCGATATTCGCAAGCTCCAGGCCGAAAGCGCCCTCGGTTTCACCACCGGCAACAACTACGGCGACTTCTCTTTCACTGGCGCATTCACCGGCAATTCCTGGGGAGACTTTCTCCTCGGCACACCTGCCTCCAGCCAGATTGCCGTCTTGTCAACCGACAATGACGGCCGCGCCACACACTACAAGTTCTATGCTCAGGACAGCTGGCGCATTACCCCCAAGCTCACCATCGAAGCGGGCCTCCGCTGGGAATTCCACCCCGGCTATTCAGACGCTGGCTTCAACATCGCCAACTTTGATCGCACCGTTCCTCGCACGGGTCGCGTCGTGATCATGAGCGATCCCAAAGCCCGCACGCTGGTAGCTCCGGGTGCCATCACATCCTTCAACGGCTGCCCCGGCAACCCGATCAACGGCATCGCCTGCACTCCCATCGTCACTGCTGCGGAGGCTAACCTCCCCGAAGGCCTTCGTCAAAACTACTACACACAGTTCCTTCCGCGCCTTGGCATGGCTTACCGTCTCGACAATAAGACTACGGTACGCGCCAGCGCCGGCCTCTACAACATGATTACCCTCGGCAGTGTTTTCTTCTCGCTCACCGGCACAGTACAGAGCGACGTTCGCTTCTTCAACAACGTGGGCAGCGATGGCAGACCGGTCTTCACCTTACCCGACACCCGCACGCCCGGCAGCGGAATTCGCGCTGGCGCAGTGGGCAGCTTTGAATTCCGCACGGCCAACCAGATCGATTTCCGCCCCCCGCAAATGGTCCAGTGGTCACTCTCGATCGACCGTCAGCTCAACAACAACACCGGCCTTCGCCTCAGCTACATCGGCAACAAGAGCTCCCATATGCCCTGGGCCCCTGACCTCAACCAGATGCCTTCCGACACCCGCTTCTTCTCACAGCGCCCCAATACCGATCGCCCCTTCCCCAACTGGGGGCTGATCTTCAGCCGTGACGCAGGTGCCAATTCTATCTACAACTCACTACAGGCAGAAATCAATCGACGCTTCGCCAAGGGCTTGTCTTTCACGAGCGCCTACACGTGGGCAAAAGCGCTCGCCGACAACGCCGGCCCTAACCCTGGTGGCTTCGCCGGTGAAACAGGTGGCGGCCGCGTTACTAACTCCTACAATCGCGCGGGCGACCGTGGCGACGTTTACGCCTTCCGCCGTCATCGCGGCTTGCTCAACCTTGTCTACGAATTGCCTTTCGGCAAAGGCCGTAGCTTCATGAGCAACTCCAACCGTTTCGTCGACACTGTCCTCGGTGGCTGGCAGGTTTCCTCGATCGTCACGCTGCAGAGCGGCCCCTTCCTGACGCCAACTGTCAGCGTCGGCGACCCCTCCGGAACCCTGGCTGCCAGCCGGGGCGCACAGCGCCCAGACCGCGTCGGCGCAGCCTTTGGCAGCGTATCCAACCCCACAGCTAACCAATGGCTCAACCGGGCAGACTTCTTCTGCCCCGGCCGTGCCCCTGGTGCCGCCAACCAATATGATTGCGTCGTTGGTGTTGTTCCTGGTCGCGATGTCGCCCCGATTGGCCGTTTCGGCAATTCAGGCGTCGGCATTGTCGTCGGCCCCGGAACTTTCGGCTGGAACATGGGCATGATGAAGCAGATCCGCCTGACTGAGAAGGTTTCCTTCCGCATCGAGGGCAGCTTCACCAACGTTCCTAACTGGACCAACCTCGGCGACCCGATTCTCAACGTGAACGACAACGCCTTCGGAGTCATCCGTAACGCACGTGGTGTCGACTTCGGCGGCGGACGTACCGGCCAGGTTGGCGCTAGACTTCAGTTCTAGGCAAATGTTCAAACTCATCGCAATCGCTTCCCTCTCTTACATTGCAGCGGCCCAGGATTCTAAACCCTTCCTCGGCCGCTGGAATGTAGTCGTCACCCCAGCCACTGGCAACCCTTTTCCGCAGTGGCTCGAACTGATCGAGAAGGACGGCAAACTCGAAGGCCGCGTCCAGCCCCGTGGCGGCGGCTGGCGGCCTCTCACCAGCGCCGGTATGAATTCCGGCAAGATGGTGGTCGCGGTGGGAAACATTCGCTGGGAACTCACCTCGCCGGGCCCCGAAAAGATCGCAGGCGTTGAAATGCGCGGCGAAACCGCAGGCCCGTCTCTTGCTGGCGTTCGTGCACCAAAGCTCGACCGTAAGATGCCCAGGAAATGGGCCAAACCTGTAGCCCTTTTCAATGGCAAAGACCTCACCGGCTGGGAACCCATCGGCAATGTCAAAAACAGCAAATGGGTAGCCCGTGACGGCGAACTCGTCAACGACAACCCCGAAGTTCCAGGCGTGAAAAACCCGGGCGCAGCCAACATCAAAACCACCGCCAAGTTTCAAGACTTCAAACTTCACATCGAAGTCAACTGCCCCACTACCGGCAACAGCGGCATCTACTTGCGCGGCCGCTATGAAATCCAGGTTGGCACCGAGGGCGGCAAGCTTCCCGATCACGAGATGGGCGCAGTCTATAGCCACTATCCACCACCGGCAAACGCTGAACTCGGCCTCGGCAAATGGACCTCATTCGACATCACCCTGGTAGGCCGCCGCGTTACCGTTCTGCGCGATGGCAAGATGTATCACGACAACGTCGAGATCCCCGCTCCAACCGGCGGCGCACTCGACGGCAACGAATCCGAGCCCGGCCCCTTCTTCCTGCAAGGCGACCATCACGGTATCATCCGCTACCGCAACATCACTGTTTCTGAAGCCAAAAAGTAGCTAAGAGCTATTCCGGTTTGTGTCGAGGAAGCTCAAGTGCTTTCTTGCGCTCTTCTGCCGGCAGGCTTTTATTGAAAGCCGCACCGTAGCCCGTGGTCTGGTGATAAACATAATCCTTCCAGGGGTCGCGACCTTCGATCCGCGGGTCACCGGTCTGCCTCAGGTAGCTCTCAAGCCTGCCCCATAGCTGCTTCTTTGCACTCTTGTGAGCAGGATCAGTAGCTACATTCTTCATCTGCCAGGGGTCTGTCTTCAGATCGTACAGCTCCTCGGCGGGGCGGCGGTTGTAGCAAAGATCGTACTCACGCGAAAAGACATTCTGGCTGATAAACGCGGGCGTCGGGCCCGCATCGACATCACCATGAGGTGTGCGATTGGAGGAGATGAATGTACCTCCGGTGGGCCAGCGGTTGGGCTTGAAGTTCCTCAAATAAAGGTAGTCTTTTGTGCGGATAGAGCGAATCGGGTAAGTCTCCCCATTGGGCCTCGCCATGACATGACGTTCGAGAGAACAGTAAGCGGCATCCCGTTTCGGATCTTCTTCCTTGAACAGCGGAATCAGGCTCCGCCCCGTCATCGATTCTGGTGCCTTAAGGCCAGCAGCTTCAAGAAAGGTCGGCGCAAAGTCTATGTGTTGCACAAAGGAGTCGATACTACGCCCGGCCGGGAGCCTGGAGCCCCATGAAATAGCCAGGGGCATGCGAACGCCCCAATCATAAAGATTCACCTTAGCCCTCGGGAAAGGCATGCCGTTGTCGCTGGTGACAACCACCATCGTGTTATCCAGTTCGCCCTTGCGCTCAAGCGCCGCAAGCATTCGCCCCAGATGAGAGTCGAACCACTCTACCTCGGCACAATAATCCAGAATGTCGCTGCGAACCGCTTCCGAGTCAGGCCAGAAGGGAGGCACATCCACATCCTCCAGCTTCTTGCCGGTCTGAAGCCCATAACCTGCCGTGTAGGCCCTGTGCGGCTCTGTCCCTCCATACCAGAAGAAGAAGGGCTGGCCGGCTTTGCGTGTGGCAAGGAAGTCTTCGAAGTTGGCTGCGTAGTCGCGGTTGTCAAGCCCGCCCGCCGGTGGCTTCAGCAGCCTGGCATTATAGTCCTGGCCGGATGGAGGCCGTGTTTGCCCGGCAGCTTTCCAGTTGCCCGGGGCCCAGGTCTTGCCCGTGGCTCCAACGTGATAACCCGCATCTTCAAGCAAGTGCGTAAAGACAGGGTATTGCGGGCGCATCGTGCCGTAGAGCACACCACCCTCCTGCAACTGCCAGGCCTGACGGCCCGTTAGGATTGAACTTCTCGACGGAGTGCAGGAAGGTGACGCACAAAAGGAGTGATTAAAGCGTACGCCTTGTCGCTCTACCCGATCTATCGCAGGCAGTACAAGTGCGTTGTTGCGGGCAGCAAAGGCCCCCGGCCACGACCGGTCATCCGCAATCGCAAAGAGGATATTCGGCCGCGAGTTTTGGGCCATCAACCCGGGCGCAAGTGTTTGCAGGAAACTGCGTCGGCCCAGCTTAGTGTTTTTGAGCAAGCAGGTGCAGCCTCAGGAGGTCTTTGCCATAGTCATTACCATTCGGAGTGCGTACAACGATATGGATGTGGTCGTGGTTCGGTGCACGCGGATTCTTCGAAAAGGGTGTAAGTCCCGCAGGGCGCTGGTGATCAAATTCAATCAGCAGAACCGGGCTATGGATGCGGTAATAGTAAACTCCCTCCGCTTCGGTCCCGCCGATCCAGGCAAAGTGGGTCTTGTCCAGATGCTGTTTCACTTCATCCATTTTTACCCTGGCGTGTCCAGCATCCATGTTGTTGATCATCATTCCGATTAGCTTCAGCAATTCCTGCTTGCGAGCCGCATCCAGGTCCTTTACAGGCACCCCTGCGTAAGGAATCACAACATTATCCTTGAAGGCTTCAGTCAGGTTGTTATTGTCAGTCTTGTCGGGATTGAGCAAAGCCTGTTTGCGCTCTTGATCGTTGAGCGCCAGCATGAACTTCAAGCCAGCGGCTTGTTCTTCCTGAAGGATTTTGATGCCTTTGTACTTTCCGCTGGTGGCAATCACGGGCTCGGAGCCGATAAAGAACGGGCTCATCACCACCTGATCCCCAAGGATGAAGTAGTTGATGATCAGGTGGTGGCCATCCATCTGAAAGCCCCACGGCTTTGTGGCAGAGGGCTCGCCCATAATCGTGATCCAGTAGGCCCATTCCCCATATCGAGGCAGGTTGCCCGTTAGCTCGCCCAGGGTTTCATTCAACCGCATGATGTCGCGGGAGAGTTGCAGGCCTTTGGCACTAAGCCCGGCCTTCATGATGCCAAAGGCAGCTTCTCGTTGCTTGTCCGTCATATCGGCAAAGCCCATCCCCTGGCGCACATAGAAGTCCTGGTTCATCCATTTACGCCACTCGATGTCATCGACGGGGAACTGCGTCTTCTTCCGCTGCTCCTCATTCAGGCTGCCAAGAAACGCATTCGCGGCTTTGAGTACCGGAGCGGTAGAAACCCCGGTAGAGCGGATCTTGAACAGGTTTGGCTCGACTGTCCCAGCAGCAGTGATGCCGCGGAAACCTTCCCCAAGATTTGCCTTGGCTTCTGCCGCCCTGGAGCGCTCCAGCTTTTCAGTAGCCCAGTCTTTCTGCTGCGTGTAAGCAATAAAAATCAAGGATGAAGCGGCAAGTAGGAGCAAAGTACGCGGAGTCATAGCTAACTCCGCGACTATATCATTCTGTCGGTCTAGACAAGACTTCTCACCCCGCCCCAGAGATACCAGTCGGCGGCACTTGGCTCAAACGGCTTCATCGTTTCCATGTACTTCAGTGCGACTTCATCGGTCAGGCAATGGATGGCGACGAAACCGAATCCGTCCTGGGCCTGAGCGACGGTACGATCTGCGTTGATCGCCTCCGTGCCAATAAACCGGGACAGCGGTCGCATCAACTCTCCCCAAAGGCCTTCGCCTTCCCGAAATTCCTTGAGATACGCTAGCATTTCACTGCCAGTCGCAAGCAGCACTTCGTCGTCGGGAACGCCCGTTTGGCGCAGAGCATCGTATGCTCCCTTTGCCGCCTCGAAGGTCGGAAACGTTGCAATGGTGTAGTCTTTGGGATGAAAAACACCCATGGAGGCTTCGAAGTTTTTGAAGAATTTGGATAGATCGGCCATAGAGTTGCACTCATGGCTTCTGCACGCAGACGGCCAAACCTTCTCCCGACACAGGAAGAATCAACGTGGAATCCATTGACTCCCCGGAGTCAGCGGCGATATTTCGTCAAAATTGGCCAGGGTTCAGGATGAGGCGCGTGTTATGCGCAGATTTAGATTTGGAAGCCAGACGCAGATAAAGGCCCGAAGAGGCAAGACGTTCCCGATCGGGATCAGAGAGGGTCACCGCGCCTTCGATGGTCTTGAAATCCCGGTTGGCAAATACGGCAATCACCGGGCCGTTCTCTTCTTTGTCCTTGCGATGCAGAGTCAATGCAAGAATATCTGCGGCGGGCAGGCCAGTTGCAGTGATTGTATAGCTGAGCTCGCCGGTGGAAGGGTTGAGGCTGAATCTCGTCTGCAATGCAGCGTTGCTGGCTTGCCAGCGAATTGGGGAAAGCTTGTCGAGAGAAGGCGTACGGGCTGGGGCGCGGCGGTGTCGGGTTGCGTTCTCAAAAACGTAGCTGTAGCCGACAAGCCGCGCATCTTCGAAGGGCCGGCTGAACAGCTCCACTGCTACCGGCAGCCCGTCGGCGGTAAAGCCTGCAGGCATTGTCAGCGCGGGAAATCCAGTCAAGGCGCTGAGATGACAAGTAGAACCAAGAGCGGCTTCGTTGATTCGTGCTACTTTGCGGAGCAGAGTCGGGTAGGCAAGTACATCCACTTTGTTGTCGGCCATAGCCTTGAGAATCAGCTGCTGTAAAGCGGCACGCTTGGCAAGGGCGAGCTTATAGTCAATCGAGTCACGTCCTTTTCCGCCAACACGAGTTTTCATCAAGCTTTCGAGTGAGGCATGAATCAGTCCCCCATTGACAATCTCGTCGAGAGAGTGAACCGGAGCATTTGGTTGAGCGGCAAGATAGGCGGCGAGATCTTCTTTGAGTTCAAGCGCAATCACTGAGGCCCCATCGATTGCCGCCAGCAGATTTGCAAGTGGAACCGGCACTGGAACCGCCCCCAGTTTCTTCATTTCATCTATTGCATTGCGCACAAGTTTGATGACTTCGGCATCGTCGGTTGCATCCCCGAAGAGTGGCTCGAGGATGCCGATTCGTACATCTTTGAGCGAGGCGGATTTCAACGCCTCCGTGAAATTGGGCCGCTGTTGTTTGGGTCCGAGGAGCGTAGCCGGGTCAGCCGGGTCTTCGCCTATCGTTGCATCCAGTACCAAGGCAAGATCGGCTGTCGTACGCGCCAGTGGGCCACCGGTGTCCTGCGTTGTCGACAGCGGCACAATGCCCGCAATGCTGGAGAGCCCTTTGGTGGGCCGCAAGCCTACAAGATTGTTTACAGCGGCAGGGATGCGTATAGACCCGCATGTATCAGAGCCCATGCCAACAGCAGCGTAGCTGGCAGCGATTGCCGCGCCAGTACCACCGCTAGAGCCTCCGGGGTTGCGAGAGGGGTCGTAGGGATTGAGAGTTTGACCGAAGGCGGAACCAACAGTAGTGATCCCTGACGCCAGCTCATGCAGGTTGGATTTGGCAATGATGACGGCGCCAGCTTCACGAAGCTTTTTAACCTGATGGGCATCAGTCGATGGAGTGAAGCCAAGGAGTGCAAGGGTTCCCGCAGTGGTGGGCATGTCGGCGGTGCCGTAATTGTCCTTAACGATGATCGGGATGCCGTGCAGTGGGCCACGGGCCCCCTTGGCGGCGCGCTCACGGTCGAGCGCTTCGGCTTGCTCAAGCGCTTTCGGGTTGACGGTGATAATTGCATTCAGGCGCGGGCCCTTTTGGTCAAAGGCAGCGATGCGGTTCAGGTAGGCCTGTACCAGCGCCTTTGAAGTGAGCCGGCCTTCTGCCATCGCCTTCTGCTGGGCAGCGATTGTTGATTCGGCAACTTCAAAGGTTTGGCCGTGCAGAGCCAGGCACGCGTAAAGAAGAAGTGCCGCAGTGAATTTCATTAGCTAATCTTAGCTTTGAAAGTCTATGCCAATCGTCTGTATTGAAGGCCCAAGCGCTGTTGGAAAAAGCAGCACCTCAAGGTACCTTGCTGAGCAGCACGGGGCAATACACATTCCGGAAGTAAATTCGCTCTTCAAGCGTCCCTCCGATGAGAGCCCTTATTGGTATTGCGAGCGGCAAGTGGAGCGCTTTCAAATGGCCAGATCTCATCCCGAAGACTGCCTGGTAGTTCTCGATGGTGATCCTTTTCAGCCCCTCTGGTACAACCCTCTGTTTCCTTCGGTGACTAGCCTGAGCTATCAGCAGGTGCTGGACTTTTACCGTTCGCATCTGGTGCGAAACGAATTGGCTTGGCCGCACCTCTACATAATTTTGAGTGCACCTCCAGCCGAGTTACGAAAAAGAAAAGAGGCGGATCTCAGATTCAAGCGCAGAAACTTTGACGCCCATCTGGCGCTGGTCGACTTTCTGCCTGAGTATTTTGGAAGATTTGCCAGTGGACTTGTATGTTCCCATGCGGCTGAAACAGTGGAAGGCAATGCAAAGACAGTCCTGAATGCCTGCATTTCAATCGAGAAGATGGGCGATCCAGTTGCCATGTTTGATGAGATTGCGACCTGGATGAAGCTGAAGTATTGCTGATCCAGTGATCTTTGTTATTCTTGCTCGCATGATGCATGTATCACGTCTGATAGCTGCTGCCTGGAATTTGTGTGCCAGATAAAGTATCACGCAGGATGTTGTTTATGGCGCCTTTAGCGCTAGCCAAGGGAGGGGAAATGAAACTGAGCCTGCATCAATTCACTTCAGCCGGAGCTGGCTATCGCAAGTCGCTCGAGGGCTGGGCCAGGGCTGGTATCAAGCTTGTCGAGCCGTCCTCCAATCTGCTGGACGATTTCCTGAAGACCGACACGCTGGCCAGCGCCAAACGGGTTTTGACCGACAACGGCTTGAAGATTGTTTCCGGCGCAGTCGGTACCACCGGACTTTGGGAGCCTAATGCCAAATTCGCAGAGAACCTGGAAGCCTTTCGCAAGCGCTGCGAGCAGTTCGCCGAACTGGGTGCGCCGGTGGTTTATTCCCCATGCGTAACCAGTGCGAAGTTTCACTCCGACGACTATACGAGGAGCCCGGAGAGAATTCGTAAAGTCGCAGAGGTTGCCAGACAGTTTCAATTGAAAGTTGCGGCGGAGTTTGTCAGGACCTCCACGTTCATGGCGTCTTTGCCTACGGCTCTGCGCCTGCATCGTGAAACGGCCCATCCGAATTTTGGAATTTTGTTCGACTGCTATCACTTCTGGTCTGGCCCGAGCAAAATGGAAGATCTGAACATGATCCGCCCCGGAGAGATCATTCACGCTCATTTAAACGACACCCAGGATTTGCCGCGAGAACTGCTCGATCTGCAGACTAGAGTGGTGCCTGGGGATGGAGTGGCACCTCTGGCGAAGATTCTTCGCAAGCTTGTCCAGAAGGGCTACTCAGGACCGATTTCAGTGGAGCTCTTTCTCGCCAAGTATCAGCAGGCAGATCCTTACGAAATGGCACGGGAGATCAGACTGAAATCTCAGAAATTGTTCAAGCAGGCCAAGGTTTAGCGGCGGCGCCTGAAAAGGATCAGGACTAAGGTTCCTGAAGCCAAAGAAACGAGAGTTGAGGGTTCCGGGACGGCTGCCTCAAATCCGATGTCAACAAACGACTGCACCGTGGTTTCGCTGATGTAGGTAGGACTGTTGAGCCAGCCAGTCATGAGTTCAAATCTCATGTCGCCTTTTGAACTCACCCGTCCGGTGTTACCCGCCCCATTATCTACTTCATCCCAATGGCCATTGGCGGTGCCAAGGCCTCCGCCCAGTTCTACCGGCACAAAAGTGGCACCGGGTTGATTGAATTCAGTTCGGTAGGCGGCCAATGCATTCGCACCGGTGTATCGACCCGAGCCATCAATGTATATGTTGTTCAGGTCCCACAATGTGCCAAAGCCCATTACATGGGCCATTTCATGCAGGATTACCGCGGTCAAAGTACCGTTGGTTTCCAGCTGAGTCAAGTCAGCAGTATCAAATTCCATCGACCCGCTTGCTGCAAGCCAGAATCCAGCCCGAGAAACCACCACATCCGGCCCAGCCGAGCCAAGCGTTCCACCCACCCCATCGATACTAAGGCCGGTGGCCGTGATTGTAAGGGGCGACATGTTAATTCCAGCACGGTAATTCGGCAGCAAAGACATCCAGGTGTTGGCAGCTGCGGTGAAGAGGCCCTGCTGCGACAGGGTAAGACCGCCCCCAAAGTTCACATCGATGACGAACGAACTTGCCACCGATGGCAATGCCAGACACAGCAAGAGTGTCAGTTTGACAATAATCGACCTAAATCCAGTGCTTTTGTACATTGTGCAATTTAAAGACTATGGCAGTACTGGCGATTGAGCAATAAGCAGAACCCTTAGATAGGAGTAAGGGAATCATTGGCTTTGAAGCCAGCTATTTAGCGGGCGGCACAAATTCAGGGCGGGTTGCGAACTTGTCCGCAGTTGGAAAGTCTTTCGGCATTTTCTGCGTGACTTTTCCGGTAGCAACCCATTCTGTTCCCCTCTGGAAAGTTACGATGAAGCCGACTGAGTTGAGTGCGGCCCGGTCATGGCCGAGGATGGTGTGGAAGATACGGCCCTTTTCGAAGCTGAGGGTCATGAGGGCGGGTTCGTCGCGGCCGGTGCCTTTGTTTGCCGGATCGGAGAAGGCTGTGGCGAGAACATGCATGTTGGTTCCGGGGCCCCGCATTCGGGCATAAAGTTCATCTCCGACATGCATCCATTCCGCAGGGAGGCCTTTGGTAATGGGGTGCTTCGTGTCGCGGTGGACCAGCTTGTAAGGGAGGCGGGCGCCGTGGCTACCGGCCTTACCAGGGGATGGGTCTGCTTCGAGCTTGCCATCCTTGTAGAACCAGTAAGGGCCATCCTTCTCGGTACGATTTCTCCAGCCGCCGACTCCGATCATCTGGTTGTAGGCCTTCCAGTTGGGGAAGGCATTGTCGGCTGCGTGAAAGATAACAACGCCACCACCAGCGGCGACGTATTTTTCAAAAGAGGTTTTGAGTGCGTCAGGCCAACGGTCGTCGGGAGCATCGTAGTTCAGTACAACGGCTTTGTACTGGCTGAAGTCCGGGTTGAAGGTAGAGAAATCGGCACCTTTGGGTGGGGCTGTGACAACGTCAACAGTGAAGAGGCCGGTTTGGTCGAGCATCTTCTTGAGATAAGGAGTTGTCTCCTGCCACGCGTGGTAAGGGCCACCCTGTTCTCCATCGAGAAGCATGATCCTGATTGGGGGTGCAGCAGCAAGGAAAGAGGAAATGGCGAGGAAGAAAATTGCGAATCGCATGGTGATCTGACGGACAGTCTATCGCGAAAGGGCAGGTGCATCACTTTGTGACAACCTCAGGGTGTGGTCTGGAGGCCAAACTTTACGGGATCGGTTGCGGAGCGGCCGTCTTCGGTACGTTTGCGGAGTACTTCGAGGAGGGCCAGGGTGAGGGAGAGAACAGCAGGGCCTACGACGAGGCCGGAGAGACCAAATACGATCAGGCCGCCGGCAATTGAAATGAAGACAGGGACCGTATGCAAGCGTACCTTGGAGCCGACCAGATATGGGTAAAGCAGGTTGTCTACGAGGCTGATTGCGGTTGCGCCGTAGATCAGAAGGATGATTGCTTTGGTAGTGCTGCCTTGCAGGAAAAGGGCGATCGCAGCTGGCATCCAGATGACGAAAGTTCCCACTACCGGCACGATGGCGAAGATCATCATGACCGCCCCCCACAGCAGGGGGGCGGGAAGGCCGAGCATCCAGAACATCGTGCCGCCGAGAAAGCCCTGAACCGCAGCAACGCCCAGAGAGCCATAAACGGTGGCATAGACCATATCCCCAACTCGAGTCAGAACCTGGGCCGTTTCCTGTTTAGACAGGGGAACGTGATCCCGAAAGGTTTGCATGACGCTGGTGCGGTCCCGGTAGATATAGAAGAGCAGAAATATCATGATCAGAAACTGGGTGAGGGTGGCAATGGTGCCGCTCAGCCAAAGCGTAAAGTAGCTCCCGATATTGAATTGAAACGCACCCGCATCGTTGGTCAAATTCATGTTTTGCTTAAGCCACTGGTAGATCTTGTAGGCAAACGGAGTGTTGAAGAAATAGCTTTCAATGTCGGCTGTGTCGAGCCAGGCCTGAAATCGCCGTGATTCTGCGGCGGCTTCCACTACGAGTTGCTGCACGATCAGAAGGATGGGAGTGAGGATGAGTAGAACGATGACGGCGACAGTTAGCGTGGCGGCAAGGGTAGTGTTGGTCGCACGGATGGCAATCCATTTGTGGACTGGGTAGGCTGCCACGGCGAGAGCGAGCGACCAGACGATCGCGGTAAAGAATGGGGCAGCCAGCCAGAGGCATACAGCCAGGCAAGCCAGGGTGACGGCAGCCAGGACGCTTACCTGAAGGGAGCTTCGGTCGAGCGAGACCTGATTGGAAGATTCGGGGTTGGGCTCCATGATGGTAGGCGCAACTGCGCCCTACCTTTAAGGATGATGCTGGCGTGAGATTGTTTCCGGAGCTGGTTGGTTTGGTGGGAAGTTGGGGCGAGGGAAGGAGACGAAGCATATTCCAGGGAGGCTTGAGCCTCTTATATCCGGCCCTCGTGACTTGCCCGAACCCATCCATCCTCAGCTCTTACGAATTGCGCCTCTGAAAGGCGCTGAAAACCTTTCCCTGATACTTCCCAGCTCCACTGCGTCACTTTCACCGCGCAACGGTCTTCTATTGTGATCACGTTGAAGGAATTCGGAGAGCCGCGACCCCGGTTTGAAGTGGCCGTCCCGGCGCTCACCACAATAGACCGCCAGCTCACATGGTTGTAACGCTGCAGAGTGGTCGTTGAATCGGCCACGTGCAGATGGCCGCACAGCAATAGATCCGCCCCACAATCAGACCATCGCTCAAGAGCCGCCCGCGCCGAACCAACGGCGTTACGAATATGAAAACCATGCGGTATTTCAAAGGGGTGGTGAGTCACTACGATGCGAGCCTGATCAGGGCCAGCCGCGCACAATCGGGCGCGCAGGGATTCGATCTGGCCGCTGTTGATTCTGCCTCCTTTCCAGGTGGAAGAACGAGCCGTATTCACTCCAAAAACAGCAAGCTCACCGTCCTGATAAACCGGCTCCAGATCCTCAGTGACATAACGCTTGAAGCGGCCGAGACCCTCGAAAAACCGGGCATAAAGATTGTGCAGCGGTACATCGTGATTGCCGGGCACCACAATTTGCGGATAGGGCAGTTGCTCAAGAAAAGCTTTAGCCTGCTGAAACTCGAGCGCCGTGGCTCTCTGTGTGAGATCGCCAGAGATCACAACCACATCCGGAGCAATCCGCGCGGCCGCCTCCAGCAGCGCCTCTGGCAAGCCGGGACTGATACGTCCGAAATGCAGATCGGAAAGATGGAGAATTATCCGGCTCATTCGGGCTTACCTCTAGAGGGCACAATCACACGCAATGCCCCGGGGCGCGTCTCATAGTGCAGCGGCGTCCTGAGCTTGAATACTTCGCCGTCGAGAGATACGGGCACATGCCTTCGGCGTGATCGAATCACCACATCGCGGGTATTGAGCACATCGAGCTCCCGCACTCCCGCCAGGCCTTTGAAGGCCATTTGAAATACTGCCCGCAGCAAGCCGAAGCGGCCGGTAGCGTGGGCTACCCAAACGCAAAGCGCACCCTTGTCCACGCGCGACCGTATCCCGAACTGGAGGCCGTCCACCTCGTAGAGGTTATTTCCCACAAAAACAAAGGGTGTGAAGCGTTCAATTACATGGCCGTTCACCTCGAGGCGCACGCGCAGGAGCGGAAAGCGCAGCAGCGTCAGCGCCGAGGCCATCAGCAGTGCAATCGCTTTGCGCACGCCGTTCTTCCGAATCTCTTCGCGCTTCATCACCATCTCAGGGTATAAGCCGAGGCCTGAATTGTTCAGGAACAAGCGCCCGTTTACGGTGCCCACGTCCACCAGTTGAGTGGTACCCGCCTTCAGTAGATTCACGGCTTCGACGAGACCCTCGGGTATGTGCAAGTCCCGGGCGAAGTGATTCAAGGTTCCCCCCGGGATCACTCCCAGGCTTACTTGAGTGCCAGCAAGAAGGGTGGCCACGGCATTGATTGTGCCATCTCCTCCCGCCGCAACCACAAGCTGGCAACCGCCTTCGATATGCGGACGCAGGGCTGGCTCGATTTCGTCGCCATCGGTAATAGTGAGCACCGTCGCGTCCAGACCCGCGTTTTCGAGTGCCCGGATAAGGATGGCGCGATTTTCGGGCACACTGAGGGTTCCGGAAGCCTCATTCATTACAACGACTACTTTCGAGTGAAGCTTTTCGGGGATATGGGGTGGTTCGACAAGCGGAAGCAATGCTGGTTGGCCTACGAATGCTTAGAGAGGGAAATTGGTGTTGGCGTTTCATTTTCAACCAGACTGCCACAGCCACCCTGCTGGCAACAGCCTATTTTGGGCGTAAAACCACTTCAAGCGTTTCAAGTAGAGCTCAGATTGACCAATGGCGAAGTTGTTCAGCGGGACCTTCTGCATTTATTGAGTGGTCCGGTCTTTGAAGGTATTCGTTCGGACGAGGAGATGTTCCGCCAGGTGCGGGCCGAGGGGGGAGCCTCGTTTGGCCGGGTGGGGTGGACCATTGCCCGGATGCGGTGATCTGGGGTGGATTGCCACCAGCGGATTCCGCGTCTTGCGCAGCTTAAGCCGATGCCTCTGCCTGTGGGCAACTGAGCTAGGCGACTCGAAGTTCTGCTGGCCCGCGTTTTCTGGGTTTAACGACAATTTCGACATCATGGCCTAGCGCTACGAGAAAACGCATGAGGCGCTCTACCGAATAGCCCCGGAATTGGCCGGCCAGCATTGCCGACACTTTGGGTTGATCGATTCCCATGAGTTCCGCAGCGACGGTTTGAGTCAAGCGGCGTTGGCGGATGGTGCGATCTATTTTGACCACCAGTCCGGCCTTGATCAAATGTTCGCTCGCATCAGCGAGTCCAAGGTCCGCAAAGACATTTCCGGAACTGGGTTCCATTTCAAGTGATGTTGTTTTGGGCATTCTTTACCTCGCTGCGCAACTGTTTGAGCCGTTGGCGGATGATTTCGATTTCTGATTGCGGGGTGGCAATCCCAGACTTGGACTTCTTTTGAAATGCGTGAATCACGAAAATTGAGTCACCAATCGAAACCGTATATACGGCACGATAGGTTCCACTTGCATCATTGGCTACGATTTCCATTACCCCGGATCCAAACCCTTGCAAGGGTTTAGCTTTAGGGCTCAAGTCTCCCAACTGCGCCAGGTACAAAGCGAAGTCGATGTCATCCTGGACGCTGGCCGGAAAGAGCCTGACGCACGATCGGGAATGCAGAGCCAAGTGAGAGTCTTCAAGAGATTTCGGTATGCCTATAGTGGCATAGCTTGAAGCCGCAGGCAAAGGGCTTTAGGCAACAGCTTGCGAGCGGAACAAAGCTTAGGTGCCAGACTACCGGGAGGGGATCCTGGAACTTCGTGACAGAATCCTCCACATCCGGTACTTTAAGAAGAAGGAGAACATGGCGATGCATCTGAACATTGAGATTCCTGATGCCCTTGCGGCTGTTGTCAAAGCTCAGGCAAAAGAGCAAGGTGTGTCTCCCGATCGTTTTGTTAGCCGAGTTCTTGAGAGCATCCTGGGAGATGCTGTTTTGTCTACGACACCCTTAACACCGTATGAAAGCGGTTATGGCATGCTGGCGAAATACGGGCCGGCACCCTCTGCTGAGGAGATGGATGAGAATCGGCGTGCCATGTTTGGTGGTTTTGGCGAGAGCTTTTGATGATTGCCGGCGTTGCCGACACTCATACTGCTTTGTGGTACCTGTTCGGCGATCCGCGACTGTCTGCTACTGCGAAAGCGTTTATCGATCAGGCTGCGGTGGATCGTCGTTCCATTGAAATCTCACCGATCAGCCTTGCCGAAATCGTTTACCTTGTAGAGAAGAATCGGATTCCCACATCTGCGCTTGAAGACCTGGAAGCGGCCCTTGAGAACGAAAATCATGTTTTTAAGGAAGCTCCGTTTACTAAAGAAGTGGTGAAAGTCTTGCATCGAGTCTCCAGCGAGGATGTTCCCGACATGCCGGATCGGGTCGTGGCTGCCACCGCGCTTTATCTGGGTGTCCCTGTGATCAGCAAAGACCGGCGAATTCAAACATCTTCAGTGCAGTCTATCTGGTAGGTTCAGCGACTCAGTTTGCGCCGTGACGATTTGGCATCCACGGCTCGATTGCCCGTAAGGCGGAAGTTGGAAGAAAAATTCTCGAAAACATTGAGGGAAACGGACGGATGGCGTCGGGACGCTTCAGCTGACATGCCTCGGGCAGCTAAGCTTCCGTTTGTCCGATTCGGTTATTTCGGTTATATCGTTTATGCGATAGTGAAGATAGAGGTCTCTGTGTCAACACTCACTGCGTACAATTCGAAGCAAAGTATGGAGGCGAACCAGTTTCGCGTCTTGCGCCGCCTTGTGCAAAATAGTTCGACGAAACTTGTAGGAAAGGGCGGGGAATCGGTGACGATCCCGGCGCCGGTAAGGACTCTGCTGGCGGAGATTGCCCGCAACATGGAAGCAGGGAAATCGGTATCCGTTGTTGCAGAACAGCACGAACTCACTACGCAGAGAGCCGCGAATATCCTTGGTGTCTCGCGACCGTTTCTGGTGCGGATGCTGGAAGACGGGAAGCTGCCGTTTCACATGGTGGGATCTCATCGCCGCGTCTACCTGTCGGACCTGCTCGAATACAAAGCCAAGCGTGACCGCGCGCGTCATGACGCTATCAGGAGCCTCGCCAGAGGGGATGTGGCGGCCGGCACCTACGACACCGTGATCCTGCCTGACGGCGCGCAAGACGAATAGAGGTTGAGGATTGGCAATTCGCCTAGCCGCAGTGATCGATGCCAACGTTCTGGTACAAGCACCGGTGCGCGACACTCTCTTGCGTTTGGCCGAAGGGCCGGAACTTTATCGGCCGCTTTGGTCGGCCGAGATCATGAGCGAGGTGCGACGAACGCTTTCCGGTCAATTCGGTATCACCCAAAATCGCATTTCGCACCTTGAATCGAAGCTGCGCGAACATTTCCCTGAAGCCTGGATTGAAGGCTTTGAACCCTTAATCTCGTCCATGACCAACGACCTGAAAGACCGCCATGTTTTGGCGGCTGCCGCGCACTCGAAGGCGCCTATGCTTGTTACCTATAACCTCAAGCACTTTCCCTTGAGTTCGACCAAGCCGTGGCAAGTTAGCGCCGTCGGTCCCAGTCAGTTGCTGAAGCGGCTTTACGATTCTGATCCTCAAGCTGTTGTTGGGGTACTTCGTGAACAAGCGAGCGACATCAAGAGGACGTTCGCAGACCAACTCCGAATTCTGCACAAGGCGGTACCGGCCTTCGTAAAAGTTGTTTGCCGCGATACGCAAACAGAACTCTGAATTGCCGTTGTGTCCCGGGCATAAGGAAGATTTTCGCTTGAGTGGTGGATCCGCGTGGTGGAACGCTGGCCATTGGGGGGAGAATATACCCGGGGATAGGCACAGCAAGGCCGTAAACATTGGGGAAGATGGATCGAGGTGCTGGGATGGATCGAGGTGGCTGAGACGGATCAGGCCGAAAGTGCGCCCTGGCTTTGAAGCGAATTCGCGGCGCTTGGGGCCTGGCGGAGTCCGGGTGCATTTGTGTTCGGTCCGGGTGCATTTGTGTTCGGTGCGGGTGCACCCGTCCTGACTGTGATTTAGTCAAAATCCTGGCTCTTGGGATTTGTTCGGGTTTTGTGCTAACTGGCAGATTCTGAGTGACTTGGGGAATGGTGCCGGATCTGGTTGGGGGAGTCTGGAGGCAGGCTGTGGCTGGAAATGGGAGAGAAAACCTGAAAAACATTGAGGAAAATGGACGGATGGCGCTGGGACGCATCAGACTGCTGACCTTCCGCTGACATTCCTTATCTTATTTCCGACAGACTCTGAGGTTGATGGCTTCATCAAATCTTTAAGTTGTAATACGCTAAGGAGATTGCGCGATGAACACTATCCTATTTGTTTTAGCTTCTATTATGGTTGGCGCGACCTCATACGGGTTCGACAAGGATAAAGCTGATACTTGCGAGTATTGCTCTCAGGTAGGAGAAATTTCCGCACCGCCGCCAAGCCCATCGCGCGACACATCCTCTGCTGCCTCTATTTTAAGAAAAGTACCTGGCACCCCCTTGGAAGTAGGCGGACTCAATGGAAAGAAGCTACCCTTTGTTGTTCAAGTTTTTGGAAATGGCGGAAAGGCTTCCGGTTTTCTCGGCCCAAATTGCACATTGTTTACGGCGATGCATGTGGTTGAGGCAGGACTTACTAAAGATAACCCAAATTTTATTAGCACTCTTCCGGGCGGAACTTTGAAAGACAAAGTGTATTTATTTCGAGCCGAAGATCCAGACGGCAAGACTCCCATTGAAGGCAAAGTTAAGATCCGGTTTCACGGGACTTTTCCAGAGATAGAATATGTCGCAGGTGACAATCTCTCCTGCGAAAAAACACAAAAATTGGGTTTTGCTTTTATTGATGGCGAATCTCGGTATCAAGACCTTCAAGGGCTGCCACTGTACATGGCCGGACACCCCTTTCAAGAGAAGTCAGGTATTATGGACGGCAATACGCTTATTGTAGATCCGTCATGCCAACTATATTCGCGTGGCATCGATGGCCGTTGGATTACAGACTGCTTTTCAGATTTTGGCAGTTCTGGAGGACTTCTCGGATCAACATCCCCGGAATATCCAGAACTAAAAGACTCCGCCCATGGAATTGTTGTTAACAAGTTTGTGCCAGAAGACACCCAAACAATTGCCGAACTGAAAATGGGCACGGCGACAGGGGTTATTCCATTCACCGCAATATTTGCCGATAATCCAAAAATTAGTAAATGGCTAAACGAGATGAGGACCTCTCCAGATCTAAGTCCCGCAATGATCAAATCTAAATAATGGAAATTCATTTTCCACTTTTTTTCTGGTGTAGTTTTAATGTTTATCACTGGTGGGCACCGCTATACGGAGTGAGGCCGGTGGCGCGGTTCATCCAAAAATCGGCTGACATGCCTAAGAATTGGCTGAGAAGCAACGCTGTATCTGCTGTGACATTCCGATTGCCGGCCAGTAGTTGGTAGAGGCGGTTGGGTGGGACTTCGAGAAGGCCGGCCAGTTTTTTGGCATAGATATCGATTGCTTCCAGTTCCTCTGCAAGGATTTCTCCCGGGTGGATGGGGGTGCGTGGCATGGTCTATCCTTTCGTCCCAGTGGTAATCGACAATTTCAACATTCGATCAACCTGGATTCTCTTTGGCCCATGTAAAGCAAATGCGCCATTGGTCATCGATCCGAATGGAATACTGCCCCTTGCGATTTCCCTTAGACCTTCGAGCCGGTTTATGTTCAAAGCGGCAAGATCTGAAAGTGCGGTGGCGGCATCGAGAACGCGCAATCGCTTTTCTGCCTGTTGGCGGAAAGGTTCCCAGCGACGAATGGACTCGCCAGATGCCAGCTAGGCGGTTTCTTTATCGCGGTAGCTTCTGATCATGCCTTACTGAGGACCAATATAGACGGGTGTCGTCTAGCGTACAAGAGCTGACGGAGTGATTGAGGATCATGCCATGCGAAGGTGCCACCGCTGGGGGAGCCCTATGGTGAGGTGAGCGCGGATAGAGCAGTTTTTTAGCTCGGAAACGCGCGACCTGTCCCAGCCGGAACTTGGTGAAATTTCGGGATTTTGGAAAATTTGGCGAGTAGTGCTTTAGCTACTGAATTGGAATGCGATAGCGTTTTATATTAAATGGTGCGATTGCAGGAACTACAGGGCTGCAGCTGATGCGCGTGTCGCCGAAGGCCTGATTTTGTTGAGGATTTTGCAGGGTTGTGGTCAGGCTGTCACAGACGCCACAGACACCTCTATTGTTTGCCCGCTTCATCGACGAGAGAACAAAGTAGCTACCCCGAAGAAGTCAGCGGGTGTCTTTTGGGCATACAATCGGCTGGTTGTTATTCGTGGTTCAGCGTACTTCTCACGATTGCTGCCAAGGTAGTTTTGTTGATGCCGCGGGTCTTGCAGTATGGTGACTCCAGCCAAACGGACAATGGCTTTACTCCTTTGCTGGCGTTGCATGAACGACAGCAACGCGCGATGTTCTCCAGGGTGATGATCCGCGCATCGTTGACGATATGCTCCCAGCTTGGCCTACTCCCGAACTTGGCGTCCGCGAGCCCGAACACCACACCGCAATAAACACACGCGGTGTCGCGCTCCAGCACCTCGCGCTCCAACATGGCGGGGATGTTCCAACGATTCATATCTTGTCCAAGATCAATTTCCCAGTATCCAATTTCCTGCTAGGGAATTGCGTCTCTTGTCAAAACTCTGCAATGAAACTGGTCGCAGAAACATATTCTCGGCGTCAGCACCGTGTTACGTTGGGGTTCACAACAATGTCGCAGCGCAAGGTGCTTCCCGAATTTGATGGCCGTCTCATGGATGGCCTCTTGTTCTGCCGCAGAGTCTACCGATACTTCGAGAATATTCGCGGCGGTCCTCAGGGCAAGTCACTGTTGCGGCGTCGTAATAACCCTGAGTTAAAGAAGCTTGTCGAGGAATTAATCCCACTCGCGGTGTTCATCCAAAGAAAGTACAGTGCGGCCGTCCAGATCCGTGTCCGGTGGCGGGCCGGGAATCAATCGTTCGATGCACAGCTTTACCGAAGTGGGGGTGCTGTTGAAGTAGGCGTGTACTCTAGACGATTCTACGTGGAAATCACGAATGCGATGCACAGAAACGATTACTACAGCCGGTTGCTTGTGGACTCACAGCGCGTATCGTTTGGCCCGATAAGCATTAGTAAGAATGCGGAGGGGGAATTGACCTCAACGCCTTCCGTCTGGCGCAACTATGAATTTCTGGAGAGTATGGTCGCCACGATCCGCGATGCAGTTGCCAAGAAGACTGCCAAGGTCTACCCGCAAAATACTGTTCTGCTCGTTAGCTGCACTTTCGAGCGCACCGTGCTCCCGGAGGAATGGGAAGAGGCCATCACACAAGTCAAAAAGACCGTCAATATACGACCATTTCCTGAAGTATTTCTTCTTGATGCGGCAGGGTACTTGACTGCAAGCATCTACGCACACAAAGAATAGCTGGGACGGTCCAGGCTGATGAACTACTAACTTCACAACCCGTTTAACTATAGTTGAACATCAGCTTTTGTATCTCCGCCGCCAAGGGCTCACACGCACGATCGGCGCCAATTGACATCGGGATGGCTGTCAGCCAAAGCCCAACTCGTCTCTCACCCACAACAATCTCGGCCTGATGATGCAATCGTCTTCTTGCTTTCAGTGACTCCCAAGTCATTTCTGAACACGGATAGGCAAGACAAACAATGATGTTTGAAGAACTAGCCAAGCTCCCATATGCCAATACCTGAAATAGGTCCTGCCGATGAGTCTCTCGAAGCTCGGATTCTACTCTACTCCACGAATGGTTTTGAAACTCCTCCAGATGGCGCTTGTACTTGGCGTCAACAATTACTTGTACCTTCGGATAGTCCATCCAGAAATCCGGAACCAAAGACTTCTGAGATCCTCCAAATGTAGGCTGCCAATGGATGGGATGCACCGTTTCTCGATTCCGCCCAGTCCTTAACTTTCCACCCGTTCTCTTGCTTACCTCAACCAGAACGGTTTCAACCCATGCCTCAAAGAACTGATCCATGGGCAATCTCCAGGGAATCCCTTCGAGGTCACTCAGTCCCGCCAATCCTCTTTCTTCCATCGTCCAACTCAATCCCTGAATTCCAGCCACAAAGTGTTCATTGCGAAGAGGCCTTTGAAGCCAGGCATCCAATGTGCCCCGGGTTGGAGCTACGCTCTGAATCTGCCTGACTCGCGCTAATACTTGCAAACCATATTCAATGAGTTGGTGAACAAAAGCACCATAACTCTTTTGGGTTTCAAGCGACTGAATTTGCCTCTCAACGCAGTAGCGCACTGCCCCTTTCAGTTGTCGATCATCCCTCAAATCAGGAAATGTACATGGCAGATCCAGCACCCGCGCGCGCGGCAAGCGGTTCAAGGAATAGGCAGACCAATCCACTCTGCCTCGCGGTGCCCTCAAATCGTCTGTGACAACTTCGAATCTCCGGTCAACGGAATCAAGTAAGGCATTCAACCGTGTCAGAATCATCGAAGAGAGCACCCATAGCGGCACTCGACGCTCGGATCGCCTCAACATAGGTAGCTTTAATGGGCTAGGTGCGACACGCCAACCCATCTGAGCTAACATCGGCCCGATACCCATCCAGGAAAAACGGGGCCGAACCACAAGCCCATAGTCAGGTCGAGCAGACGTTGGTGAAAAGAGCGGAATGGCCCCGGCAACTCCTCCAGTCCGAACAACGAGTCGTACATCTCGGCCATCATATTCCCGCTCTATGCGTGTATCCAGAATCTCCAACAAAGATTCATTCCTCTGAACAAACTGCTCGGCGAGCTTGCCCGCCTGCCCGCTAGGGTCTCTGGAATTCTTGATCCCAAAGAACTCAACTGCAGATTTACGCGCCACTCCATGGTCTTCAATTTCAAGACAAAGCTCCTCCACTGGCGAAACGGGCAGCAAGCTGCCTCTGGCCGCTCGGCTTACTGCGCGTGCAGCCATTGTAGATAACTCCGAATCGGTTCAGCAAACCCGCCAACGTATCCTTGTGCCAAATACTCTTCAAGTAGAGGTCCCAGGTTCACCTTCAAACTCTGTTTTGCCTTTGTATCATCTCGCTCCAAAAAGTAGGAATGGCCGGGCATCAATGCAAATGAATCTTCACCGGCATGTTCCACAAAGTGAGACATCAGTTTCTGAAAAGCTTCCTGCATGAACTCGCCACCATGCTCCCGCACCACTGCCAGGCTAGGCCAAAGTGAAACAAAAGCGAATCGCCGTCTTACGGCAACATCCAGAATGGCAATACTCCGATCCGCACTGTTCATCGTTCCCAAAATATGCAGATTGGTCGGCAAATAGAACAAATCTTGGAAAGGCTCACCAAAGCCATGCGGCAAGCGAATGGTTCTCACCCGCTCAAGTCCGGGCTCCAACAAAAAGATCGCTTCCCCCAGTGTCTTCGCCAGGTCTGCCCTATTGATCTCATCGATATGGAGCAAGTAATTTCGGCCTGGGTCTTGTAGCGCCTTTGCAGCGGCCTGCATTAGAAATCCCATTGCGGGCTTAAACTTCAAACCAAATTGGCCCTCGTCCATTGCCGGCGCCAGGCCTCCGATAAAGTTTTCGTAGCTGGTATTGGGGTGAAATTGGATACTCTCTCCAAACCCACCATAGGTCTTCGCAATCAACTCTGTAGCCATGCGAGTTTTCCCGGTTCCGGGTGGCCCCTGGATAATTACGAACTTCCGGCTATCGAGAAGTTGAGAGACTGATTGCTCGTCAACAGTCGGCATCATCTGCTCAAACCAGGCGGCTCGAATCGATTCAGATTCCTTGGTCTCAGCCTTCAAAGGCACGTAGCCTCGCTCATCGAGAACCAAGTCTAGAAACGCGGCAAGTGCTTGACGGGTCACAGCCCGGTCTTCAGTCGGTCTGTAAATCGTGTACATCACCGACCCATACCGGTCGAAGACAGCTTTGTATTCAGCGAACTCCTTCGTGACATCGCTGGGCATAACGATATCTGTCCTTGTAGGGTCCTGTTTCGCCCATGCCATACGCTGTCCTTGTCCCTTGTTGAGCCACTCGCAAATCGCCCGCACCTTCCGGGCGTGGCCAGGGCGTCCCAGAATCGTGTGGTCCGGCGCGAGTCCTCCCGTTCCAACCCCCAATCCGATGAGGCTAGGTTTTCCGTCAACAGGGAAAATGACAAAGGACATCCCGCTGTATGTCCCAGATTTGGGATTTGAAGGATGTATGTAAGCTGCGAACGGCACGCCCAGTTCCGACTTGATTCCGGGCGCTCGCAAACTGAATTCTTCTTTTGCCCGGCTAGGGTACCTGCCGTTCCCGCCAAACAATTCATCAAACGCTGCTGAATTGCGCTCGCTCCACTGGTCCAGATTACCGGAATGGATCAAATCTACCAAAAGCTCAAGACTCATTCATTGCCTCTTTCAAGCTTTACCAGGATTTCATACTTAGAAAGAGATTACTCACTCGTTT
Organism: Bryobacter sp.; assembly: GCA_022843625.1. GTDB lineage: Bacteria > Acidobacteriota > Terriglobia > Bryobacterales > Bryobacteraceae > Bryobacter. The sequence goes on from JALHNH010000053.1 coordinate 25,179, forward strand.
CTCGAGGACTCTGGAGTAGTCATGTGGCTGACAAAAATGAAGAACTCCGCTTATCGCGACGCCGAAGGCGGGTAGCGCGAGCCACGGCGCAGGCAAGCTCAGCTAGATGCGGCGCTTTGCTTCATGTGCTGGCTGAGCAGCGATTCAAGATTTGCTAGGTCGGTTCCCAGTCTCGCTTCAGGGGCGGCATCGGCGGGGAGGAATTGCTGCAGTAATTTCGAGTAATCCGACAGGTCGTACAAGGGGATATTTTTTGTACGGTAGTCTTCGTCCGTTGGGGGGCGGAAGTAGCGGAAAGCTGCAGGGTCTTGCGGTCTCAGCTCGGGACGGTGGCCGCTCTCGATCGACTTGACCAACTCGAGAAGACTGTCTATGCCCAGCCGGTAGAGGTCTGGGATGTAGGATTGGACCGCGCGGCCGGGTGTGGCTGTCATGTAGGAGATCGAATAGACCGGGCCTGTGTCGATTCCCTTATCGATGCGGTGTACCGTGCAGCCCAAACGCGGCTCCGCATTCCATAGCGCCCGTAGCGGTGCCAGGACTCCTGCGTAGCCGGGAAGGACCCCAGGATGGACGTTGTAGGCGCCCAGCCGTGCGAGAGCCAGGATCTGCGGCGCAAAGATCAGGCTGAAGCGGGCACTGAGGATGAGGTCCGGGGCCCAGGTGCTGAGCCGCTGGGTGCTCTCGGTGCCGTTGATGTCATATTCGCGCTCGATCGAGATGCCGAATTTGGCGGCTAGGGCGTTGAAGGTGAGCCATTGGCCTGTAATGCCTTCACTGTCGAGGGTGGGAAAGAAATGGTGGAGCGGATATTCGCGCTCGAGGAATTTTTCGGCGCGCAGTTCGGGGATGGTGTCTTCGCCGGTGCGTGCTTTGTCCGAGAGCAGGACCCGGATCTCGTGGTGGCTGAGTTCGGGCAGCAGGTAGTTCAGGATCACCGCGCCGAAGAGATCGTTCTTAGTGCAGAGGAGGAGCTTCATGGCTGGTGTGTTTGGTGGCCGGAGCGTCAAAGTTGGCGGCGGGAGAGTGATGCTTGAGGGTTGCCGCCATGGGGATAGTTTAGCCGGGTTGCAGATTGTGGGTTGAGGGTGGGAAGACGGAGCAGAAGATGGAGCAATAGTGAAGCAGCAGGAGATGGAGCGGGATGAGGCTTTTTTTGCAACTGAAGGCCAAGCTGGAGCGGGGTGCGAATGAGGCGAAGCGCGGCGCGTTGAATGATCCCTAACGCCCTTTCACGAACGCGTCGACTTCCTGCTCTGTCATGGGGCGCGTTGCTTCCCGGAACTGTTCCGGAGTCATTTGTACAACGTCGTGCAGGGTACCGAAGCTTGGAACGCTTTTCGCGGACGGCTTGACGATTTCGGCTACGACGTCGAGATCCTGAAGCATATCCTGAATAAACTGCTCTCCGTCGGTACCTTCGCCTCGGGCGGATTCGCTCAGCGCAATGTCCATGCGGTTGTGGAGTTCCTGAAGGTGAATTGCGTGAAACTCGTCGTTTTGCTGCATCAGTAGGAGGGCTTCACTGACAACTTCGCTCGCTGAGTTGTAGCGCCCTGATTCAACCTTGGCTTGTACGAATTGTTCCAGCTCTGGGGTCAAATGTACGTTCATGGTGAGGGCCTCGGGTTTCTGCCTTGAGATTAGATTACAGGTTCAAGTCTGTCAATGTGGGAGGGTGTGCAAAAAGATGGAAGGAAGCGGCTAGCCGCGGGTGCTGCAGCATCGAAGCTGAAAGTCATTGCCCAAGGCCGGCTTTTACTCTAGGCTGAAGGATATGGCCCTGCTGACGCCTGAGGAAATGGAGCGTCTGACGCCGCCGGAACGGCTCTCTCTGATTTCCCAGCTTTGGGACAGCCTCGGCCATGAGCAATTGCCAGTGACGCCTGCGCAGCAGGCAGAACTCGACCATCGCCTGGGGACACTCGATGAGGATCGCAAGACTGCCGTAACGTGGGCTCTACTGAAGGCTGGACCTAAGAACGTCGTCGGTAGGAATGGGACTTCGGGTTCAAAAGGCTACCCATTGAAGGCCGTTGCGGTAACAGAAATATGCCACTGCATTAACCTCCGGCAAAGGTGAAGCCAAAACGGCAGTTGAATCAAGGGCTTGTCGATGATTGCCCCCCGTCCAACCCCATGCGTAAGCGTGGGGATCCCTTGCACCGAGAGGCTGGCATATCCTGGGTTGTGAGCTAAGGACTTGTACGTGCTCATGGAATTGGTTCAAGCTCCTCCAAGATTTATTTTGCCCCTGTTTTCAATCACTTACCGCAATCCCCCAGCCAACCCCTTTTCGCCCCACTGCTAAAACTAAGCCCGGGCTACCACTTGTGCCCAACTACAAAACGAAGCAGTTACTGAAGGACGAATCCTCATGGCAACCGAAAAACAGATCGCGGCGAATCGCCGTAACTCCCAAAAAAGCACCGGCCCCAAAACCCGCGAAGGCAAATTCAAAACCAGCCTCAACGCTCTCCGCCACGGTGCCTGCAGCGAGACCCACATCCTCTTAACCGAAGATGCCGGCATCTTCAAAAATCTCGCTCAGGAAATCCTCGATGAGCTCCAGCCCCAAACTCCAACCGAACTCGAACTCGTCGACCAACTCATCCAAACCGTTTGGCGTCGCCGCCGCATCACTTCTCTCATCCAAATGCGCCTCAATCAGGCCATCGAAGAAGTAATCACGGAACAAACCCAAATCCAGCCCGCACAAGACAGACCTACACCCACTCAGGTCACCGTCCTCGCCATGGAAAAGCTCGAAAACCTGAAGCCGTCCTTTGCTCGCCAGGAAGCGATGGAGCTCCGCCTCATGGCACTCTTCCAACGAACCCTCAACCGCCTCGAACACGTGCGAAAAATCGCGAACAAAGCCAAATTGGAGCTAAACCCCTTATTGATGGCAGCTTAGCCCTCACCCTTCTGCCTCGGAAAAAGCTTTTCTGAGGGCGCGGGACGCGAGTCCTCTGGCCACCGCGCAGGTTCTTTGACAATTTACCTGTATTTTTGATTTGCTCCAGAAAGCCGTCAGCACCCCCGCGCCTGTTTTTATCAGTGCGCCTTTTTTTCTGGTTGGGCGACAATATCAGAAACAAGATGCACTCCATTCGAAACATGACGGACGCAGACATTGCGGAAGTGGACGCGATCTTGATGGCGGCGCATCTGGTGCAGTCGAGCTATGCGAAGATTCTGGCCCGAAACTTTCATCTGACGCCGGATTGCTGGTGGGTGTTGGAGCAGGATGGGCATACGGTCGGGGTTGTGGGGGCAACTGATTTTGGACCCTTTGCGCATATCGGACTCATGGCGATTCATCCCTCCCAGCAGAGTGGCGGTGTGGGATCGATACTGCTGCAACATGCGCTCGATGAGCTGGAGCGACGCGGATTGGATTCGATTACGCTGTATTCGACCGATGCGGGGTTGGGCTTCTATCCCCGGCACGGGTTTGTGTGGCAGGGCATCAGTACGGAGTGGCAACTGCGCAAGCGCAAAGCACATAGCCGCCATTACAGGATCAGCGCCACTAAGGATATTGCGCGAATTGTGGCAGTAGATCGCGAGGTGTTTGGTGGCAATCGTAGCGCGCTGCTTGCGGCACTGGACGGAGAGGTGCCGGGGCGGACGCTGATTGCCGAGGATGCGCGAGGGGCGATTCAGGGTTTTGTTGTGGCGCAGCCGAAGGTGCTCGGGCCGTTTATGGCGTTATCGAAGCAGGCTGCGGCGGATTTGCTCGATGCCGCTCTCGATCTTGAGTTTGACGGGGAGCCGAGGGTGGCGCTGCCGGATGCGCATGCCGATGCGGAAAGCCTGATGGCTGGTGCGGGCTTTGTGCCGGTGCGGACTTCACGCTACTTTGTACGAGGAAAGGCTCCAGTGCAAAGGCGCGATCTGATGTACGGCCAGGCAGCGTATTCGCTGGGCTAATCGCCGCCACGGGAGGCAGCTTCGGCACTAAGGGCGGCTTCTTTGGCGTTGCCCTTGTTGTCGTGGACGGCATGAACCCGATCATCGAATCGGCCGAAGATCATCTTGCCGGCAGTGGTTTGCAGGACACTGGTTACGGCGATGTCGATCGTCTTTGAGATCATGCGGCGGGCGTTATCGACCACCACCATGGTGCCGTCATCAAGGTAAGCAACGCCCTGGCTGTACTCTTTGCCTTCTTTGAGGATGAAGACGCGCATGATTTCGCCGGGTAGAACGACAGGGCGCATGGCGTTGGCGAGTTCATTGATGTTCAAAACTTGGACGCCGTGCAACTGGGCGACTTTGTTGAGGTTGAAGTCGTTGGTGAGGATCTTGCAATCGTACATTTTCGCCAGTTCGATGAGTTTGAGGTCGACTTCATTGACGTTTGGGAAATCGTCTTCGACGATCTGGATGTTGACCTTGGTCATTTTCTGGATGCGCTGCAGGACATCGAGGCCGCGGCGGCCGCGATTGCGTTTGAGAGAATCGCTGGAATCAGCCACCATCTGCAACTCGCGCAGCACGAATTGAGGTATGACCATCACTCCATCGAGAAAGCCGGTTTCGAGGACGTCGGCAATGCGGCCATCGATGATGACGCTGGTGTCGATGATCTTGAAGGAGGATCCTTTCTGGGCGTTTTCGCCGCCGAAGATGCCGCCGAGGGCCGCCAGATTGAGAAGGTCACCTTTGGTAGCACCGAGAATCAGGCCGACATAAGCCATCAGCAGGAGTGTGGCGAGTTGGAGGAAAGGAATGGTAGAGGAGGAGCTGGTGATGGACTGGCGGAGGATCAGAGAGATCATCAGGGCACCGAAGATGCCGAGAATCGAGCCAATCGCTGCGCCGATCAATCGCTTGAGGCTGACGTCTTTGAGACGCATCTCGAAAAGAACCACGGCAGAACCGAAGAGGAAACCGAGGCCGGCTGCAAGAGGGGAGTCGAGTTGGAAGGGGCGGAGAAACCAGGCGCAAACAGCCAGAAGTGAAACGAAGAGAGTGCGGAGAAGAAAGAGGTCGAGCATTAGATTTACCCAGCCGGTGGACCTGTTGAGATTCCCTCCGAATGCCAAAAGTCAAAACCCGGTGCCTAATTCTAGCACCGGGTTTTGAAATGTAAAGACTAAGTGAATTTGCGAGACGCGAAAATTTGTTAGACGGAAGTGCCGAAGCTTAGAGGGCTTTGGCGAGTTCTTCAGCAAAAGCGCTGGTGCCACCTGGCTTACCACGGCGCTTGGCTGCACGATTGCGATCTGCCGACGGGCCGGCAGCAGCAGTAGCGCTGCGGTCGCCTGCGGGGGGACGGTCACCCGCCGGAGGACGGTCGCCAGCAGGGCGATCTCCAGCAGGACGCGCTTCCGTACCTGCAGAGCGGGCTCCCATAGGGGCACCTTCCCTGCGACGGTCAGCACCCATGCCGGGTCTGCGGTCTTCGGGGCGTCCCATAGGAACACCTGTCTTGCCCTTGGGGGGCTGTGCCGGGTTTGCACGAAGCAGCTTGTCTTCGAGGGGGGCACGGTCAAACCGGCGAATGATTGCCTGCATCTCTTCCGCATTCGGAGCTTCGATGAAGGCAAAGCCTTTGGATTCCTGGGTCTCAGGGTTGCGGATAACTTTGATGGAATCGGCAACCAGAGCTTCGGCATTCAACCATGACTGGATGTCATCGGCCGTAACCCAGGTGGGTAAATTGCCAAGAAAAACGGTAAAACTCATTCGGTGGGGCGTCTCGCTAAAGGGGATCTGACGAAGGTTGGAAAAATTTCGTAGTCGTCAGGCAGTTTTTATGCTACCACCAAATAAATTCGCTTACAACGAATTCATGAAATTTCATCTAATTTTTTTATTGCTTTGATTTGAGTGACTTGGTGAGGACATGCGGAGCAACGAGAGCCGCGAAATTCGCAAAATTCCGGTTTGGGCCGATAAGCCTCTACAAGAGCGCCAGGAAGCATGGAAACGACTGAAACAAAACTCGAAACGCCCGTGACGGCAGAAATTCCGGAAAACGAGATGGGGCGTTCCCTGCTGGCACTGATTCAGGCCCAGGCAAGCCAACCTCAAGGAGCCCAGCCTCAGGCAGCCCAGCCGCCCACACCCAGCCCAAGGCCGCAATCAAATTCGCTAAGGATGGCTGAGATGTACCTCGCGATTGGGCAACTTCTCGAATTGATGCATGATCGAATTGTTGATACTCCGCCACCCACCGAGTCGGCTGAAGAAATCCAGCAATTGATAGAGGCCAGCGAAGAGCGTCAATGCCATACGATTGAGGCAGCCCTGAAGCAATGGGAATCGGAGCGAAAATCTCAAGAGGCAGAACGAATGATTCATATGGAAACGCTTCAGGTGCAGGCTCAAATTGAGGTCAACCGGCTGCTTCGGGTGATGTGGCTTGGTACAGGACTTGCTGCAGCCGGGGCGGGTATCGCGCTTTTTTTGATGCGTACTTGATACGCTCGTAAGGATGGCTCGCGCATATTCTTCAGAACCCCGTACAGTCCCCCAAGTCGACACGAAACTACGCAAGATTGTTACCCAGATCCCGGCACCGGGATCGATTGAAACGATAGAAACCCTACGCCGCAATGAGCCGATTGCGATGCAGGGACAGCCGCCTGTGGTGTGGGATCACGCCGAAGGCTTTCAGGTTTACGACAAGTGGGGCAATTGCTGGATCGACTGGTCGAGCGGCGTGCTGATCACCAACGCCGGACACGGCCGTAAAGAGATCATCGACGCGATTGTGCACCAGGCGCAGTCGAAGCTGCTGACCAACTATTGTTTCCCGAGCGAGATCCGTGCGCAGCTGACGCAGCGCCTGATTGATCTGCTGCCGGAGCCGCTGAAAAAGGTATTTCTGCTCACCACGGGATCAGAAACCGTTGAGTGTGCGATCAAGCTTTCCCGCGCCCACGCCGTCAAGCATCACGGCAGGGAAAAGAACATCATCGTCAGCTATGAGAAGGCGTTTCATGGCCGCACGATGGGTAGTCAGCAGGCGGGCGGCATTCCCGCGTTGAAGGAATGGATTGTGAATCTCGACCCGGGCTTTGTACAGGTTCCCTTCCCGGACGGGTTTCGTACACCGGATACGAGTTTTGAATTCTTTCTTGCGTGTCTCGAGCAGCAGGGCGTGAAGCCCAGCCAGATTGCAGGCGTGATTCTTGAAACCTATCAGGGCGGCAGCGCGAGCTTTGCACCGGTGGAATACATGCAGAAGATGTATGCCTGGACCCGGGAACACGACATCATCCTGACTTGCGACGAAGTGCAGGCGGGCTTTGGCCGTACGGGTAAGCTGTGGGGCTTTGAGCATTATGAGATCGTGCCGGATCTGACCACCTGGGGCAAGGGTGTTTCGAGCTCTCTGCCGCTGGCCTTTGTTGCAGGCCGTCCTGATTTGATGGACCTCTTTCCCCCGGGCAGCATGACCAGTACGCATACGGGCAACCCGGTGTGTTGTGCAGCGGCGCTGGCCTCGATCGACATCGTCATCAACGAAGGGTTGGTTGAGCAATCCAGAGTCATGGGCGATCTGCTGCTGGACCGGCTGAAGTCTTTGCAGGAAAAATATCCGGACGTAATCGGGTGCGTCGATGGCAAGGGCCTGGTGGTGGGCATTGCCTGCGTCAAACCTGGCACGCTTGATCCTGATCCCGACCTCGCTTTCCAGATCATCAACAGCATGATGGAGAAGGGCGTGTTGCTGTTCTCGCCGGTTGGCTTTGGCGGGGCGACGATCAAGATCTGCCCGCCGCTTTGCATCACGGAAGAAGCCTTGCTCGAATCAACCGCCGTGCTCTCTGAATGCTTTGCCGAAGCACTGGTCGCTCAATGAAAATGCATGTCACTGTAATTGGCGGCGGGATGATTGTTCACGATCAGATCCTGCCGTCGCTCTATCAACTTCGGCGTAAAGGGCTGGTGGGGAACATCACGATTTGTGCGCGCAACAAGGCTACGCTAGACAATCTGGCTGCCAATGAACGGATCGCAAAGGCTTTTCCCAGTGAGAGTTTTATTGCGACTACGGCTGGCTACAAGGACGTTCTGGCCAATGCGGCGCTGCGGAATCTGACGATCATCGCGCTGCCAGATCAATTGCATTTCGATGCTGTGATGACGGCAATCGAAGCTCAGCAGCACGTAATTTGCGTGAAGCCTCTAGTGCAGAAAATCCAGCAGGCGAAGATCATCGAGACGGCTGCCCGGGATCGCAATCTATTTGTTGGGGTGGAGTATCACAAGCGCTTTGACGACCGTGCGCTGATGGCGCGGGATCGTTACCGCGCCGGGCACTTTGGAGACTTCAAGCTGGGGACGGCTCGATTGTTCGAGAAATGGTATTACCGCCACTCGAACTTTCAGAACTGGTTCTCGATGGAGAATTCCGACGCCTTCACCTACATCGGCTGCCATTATGTCGATCTGGTCCACTTCATCACAGGCTTGCTGCCAGTAAGCATTTCTGTCGCCGGGGTGCCGGAGAAATTCCCCAATGGCACCGATGCCTGGATGTGGACCGATGCGCGAGTGAAATGGTCGAATGGCGGGCTTTTGAATGTGCAGAACGCGCTTGGTTATCCGGATCAAGGCCCGGGCGCAAACACGCAAGGCATGACGTTGTGGACCAGCCTGGGAGACCGGGGCGGATTCTTGAACCATACCGATTCTCACCGCGGCCTTGAGTATTGTTATGTCGACGGTGGCTATTCTGAGCCGAGCCCAGACTATATGCAGTACGTCCCCAATCACCTCGGCCCTGGCGAGCGAGTGGTGGGCTACGGCTACCGGTCGATCGAGGCGCTGGTTGAGGCGGCGCAGAGTGTGGAAGCGGATGCGTCGCAGTTGGACGTGATCGAAAGCCAGGGGATTGTGGCTACGGCTAGCAATTCCAGCTATAACGAACTGGTGACCGAGGCGGCTCGACTTTCGCTGGAATACGACGGACGGGAAGTATTAATTCAGTACGGGGTTTTGCCTTTTGTTCACCTAAAGAGTTATCTCTAGAGAGTGAGCAATTTGCTATTCGATTTTCCGGAGGATGAGGCGACACGCAAAACGTTGCCGATTCCCCGTCGCGAGACGGTGATGCAGGCCGTTCAGCGCTTTGAGGAGATTTCGAACAAACCGGAGTCGCCGGTGCGGTCGATTCGGCATGTTCCGGCGCGGGAGGGCCAGTACGCTCCCATTCCAGCGGCAGTAAACCCACTCCTCGCTGCGGCGCTAAACAAACGGGGCATTGAAAAGCTTTACTCACACCAGGCCGCCGCTTTTGAGCATGTTGATGCGGGGCGCAATGTCGTCATCGTTACTCCCACAGCGTCAGGCAAAACACTTTGCTACAACCTGCCTGTCGTCAATAAGCTATTGAGCGACCCGGGGGCGCGGGCACTTTATCTTTTCCCCACCAAGGCCCTGGCTGAAGATCAGCTCAACGAGTTGCACGGTGCGGTGGAAGAGATGGGCTCAGACCTGAAGTGCTTTACCTACGACGGCGACACGCCGCAGGATGCGCGGCGTGCCATCCGGGAGCGCGCCAATGTCGTGCTGACCAATCCCGACATGCTGCACTCGGGGATTCTTCCGCATCACACCAAGTGGGCCAAGCTATTTGAGAACCTGAAGTGCTTCATCATCGACGAGCTGCATTACTATCGCGGCGTCTACGGTAGCCATCTCGCCAATATCATCCGGCGGCTGAAGCGGCTTTGTGAGTTCTATGGGTCGAGCCCGAAGTTTATCTGCTGCTCGGCTACGATTGCGAACCCTAAGGAACTTGCCGAGGCGATTACCGCTGAGCCCTTCTCGCTGGTGGATCAGAATGGGGCGCCGTCGGGCGAGAAGTTTTTCGTGATGTACAACCCGCCGGTGGTGAACCGGCAGTTGGGCATCCGCCGCAGCTATCTGCATGAGAGCCGCCGCGTGGCCATCGACGCGATCCAGCGCGGGCAGCAGACGCTGGTTTTTGCCAACAACCGGCTTGCGACAGAGATCCTCATTACGTATCTGAAGGACGCAATCGAGAAAGGCCCGACGGCGCAAGGGCTGATTCGTGGCTACCGTGGCGGCTATCTGCCGAAGGAGCGGCGCGAGATTGAAGCCAAGCTCCGGTCGGGCCAGATCCGAGGCGTGGTCGCAACCAATGCGCTTGAGCTGGGCGTCGATATTGGCTCGCTCGATTGTGTGGTGCTGGCGGGCTACCCGGGCACGATCGCCTCGACGTGGCAACGGTCAGGCCGGGCCGGACGGCGGCAGAACACCTCGCTTGCAGTGATGGTGGCGAGCTCTGCTCCGCTTGATCAATTCATCGTTGAGCACCCGGAATACTTCTTTGGCCAGCCGCCAGAGCGCGCGACGATCAACCCGGACAATACCGAGATCCTGATCAATCATCTGAAGTGCGCGGCCTTTGAGCTGCCGATCAAGGAAGGCGAAAAGTTTGGGCCGCATGATACGGCGGAGCTTTGCCAGTTTCTTGCTGATTTGGGGCTGGTGAATCACTCAGCCAAAGCATGGCACTGGACTAGCGACAGCTACCCGGCCGACGCAATCAGCCTGCGGGCGGTGACCAGTGACAATTTTGTGGTGATCGACACGACCAATCACAACAACATCATTGCCGAAGTGTCGTTTCCGGTCGCCCTGGTGACGCTGCACGAGAAGGCGATTTACCTGCATGAGGCAAAGCAGTATCAGGTAGAGAAATTCGACTACGAGCAGCGCAAGGCCTTTGTGCGGCGCGTCGATTGTGACTACTTCACCGATGCGATCGATTACACGCAGGTGAAAGTACTTGAAGAGTTTGATCAGCGCCCGATCCAGCGTGCTCGCGCCTGCCACGGGGATGTCCGCGTGAATCGTCAGATCGTCGGCTTCAAGAAAGTGAAGTTCTACACGCTTGAGAATGTGGGTGCGGGGAATTTGTCGATGCCCGAGCAGGAGATGCATACAACGGCGTGGTGGCTGCACTGCCCGGCTGAGTTTCTTGCGCAGCTTACAGAGTTTTCACCATCTGAGAGGGCCAATGGCCTGGCGGGCCTGGCGAATGCGCTCAGAGCTGTCGCCTCGATGCTGGTGATGTGTGACCCTCGCGACATCGGCACATCGCTGACCGAGGAGATCGCCGGAGGCCTTGTGGCCTGGGAACCCAACCTTTATCTCTACGACACCTATCCTGGCGGGATTGGCCAATCGTTGCCCCTCTACAACCAGACCAAGCGGTTGCTTGAGGGTGCCGAGGAGCTGATTTCGGCTTGCACTTGCGAAGCAGGTTGCCCGTCTTGTGTCGGGCCGGTGGGCGAAGTGGGAGAAAGAGGGAAAGAGGGCGCACTAGCCATTCTGCGGCTGCTGCACCTGGGGATGGCTCCGGCGATTGCCAATGATGAAGTTCCGTTCTGATTTAGGCTGTAATCACTGCCACTTAGGTATTCCTCATATAATCCTCATTGCGAATTTACCGGCCTAGAGACTATACTGGCGGCCTATGAGAAGTTTGTATGGCTTCATTTTGCTCTTTTTGTCTTGGCAGGCGACCCTTGCGCAAACCAGCTCTACTTTTGGAAGTTTCGTAGAAATCGGATTGGCTCAAGATTCACGCTTTTTCCATACGGCAACTTTGCTGAACGACGGGCAAGTTCTTATTGTTGGCGGTAACTGCAACTTTGAAAACCTAAGATGCAGCCCTGAAGCCGAAACGTTTGACCCAATCTCAAAATCCTTTGCGCTTACCGGACCTATGAAAGAAACGCGCAGCTTGCATTCGGCAGTTCTTTTGCCTGATGGCCGCGTACTGATCAGTGGAGGTGTGAGTCAATCGCAGCTCCGATCCAGCGCGGAAGTTTATGATCCGGCAACCAGAAGCTTTGGCCCCTTGCTTGCCATGAAAAAGCAACGCTACCATCACAATTCCATTCTTCTGCCGAACGGGAAAGTGTTGATCGTTGGCGGCATCAACGGCAATAATCCTCCCGAGATCTTCGACCCAGCCACAAATTCCTTTGAGTGGCTGGAGGGGGATTGGACCGGGTTGCCCGCAAGGTTTGTGCCCAGTGCCGGCGGGGGCATATTTGGCTGCAGTAGCTCAGGGGCCTCAGGAACCATGTTGGTGCCTTCAGGCAGCGTGATGGAGAAGGTGTGGCTAAACAAAATACAATGCAGCGTGGAGCACCACTCGATGACTGGGTTGCTCGATGGAACAATACTGATTGCTGGCGGTAGCGAGGAATATTTCTGGTTCCCACAAGGCGTCAAGCATTCCGTGTTGTTCTTCCCCGAAAGCAACGCCACTTTGCCGATTGAGAAAATGCACAAGGAGCGTGCCGGACATACAGCTACCTTAATGCCGGATGGAAATGTGTTGGTGCTGGGCGGGACCGATGGGCAAGAGGATTATATCGATGATGTAGAGATTTACTCGCCTGCGCTTCGCCAATTTTCTGCTGCTGGAAGGATGTGGAAGTCACGCAGCCACCATACCGCTACCTTGCTGCCAAATGGCCAGGTTCTCGTAATTGGAGGGACGTCATTTTCTAGAGCGGTGGAATTATATGAGCCAAGCAATCCGATTCCTGGCCCAAGCCTCGCTGGTTCGGTGCATGCTGGATCGGGGCGCCTTGTCAGTGCGACAGACCCGGCAAGGGCAGGTTCGATTCTTGAAATTTATGGTGCTGGACTCGCAAAAAACGGGAAGGTGCCACCAATGGTGATGATTGGCGGAAAGCTGGCGGAGGTGCTCTATTTTGGCCGGCCTGGATGGGCGGAAGGAGAGACAAGCCAGATCAATGTGCGTGTGCCAGAAGGTATTTCTTCTTCGCAACCTGTCTCACTGCAGATTCGATATCTGGACCGGCCGAGTAATGTGCTGAGCGTTTATATAGAGTAAAGTCATGTTGAGGGAGAAGCATGGCAACAGAAAAACGCCGTTCCCAGCGTATTGAAGTCAACGAGCCCGGTAGCATCTCCTGGCAAACCGAGTCGGGTGAAAGCATGGTCGAGAAGATTCTGCTGACCGATCTCGCCGATAGCGGGGCCATGATCGAGATGGATCGCAAGCTACCGCTGCGGCAGACGGTGTTGATCAAGGTTCCGGCCTGGGAAATTGACGGCTCCGCCAGCGTCCGCTATTGCCGCCAAAAGGGTCTAAAGTACCGAATCGGGCTGGAACTGTTCTATTCCATCACTGCCAAGCCCAAAGTACAGCGCTGGACATAGATAATAGAGGTTCATGGTTATTACTGGTATTTGGTACGCCCTCGCGCTCACCGTTGTCGGTGCGCTGACCGGCTACCTGACAAAAACTGCCTGGCTCGGCATCCCTTTCTACATCCTCGCTATTTTTTGCCTGTGGTTCTTTCGCGATCCCAATCGTGTGATTGCTGATGGGCCAGTTGCAGTTTCGCCGGCCGATGGCAAAGTGGTCTCGATCACCAAAGACCCTGACGGGCGCACTCGACTCGGCATTTTTCTGAACGTTTTTGACGTGCATGTAAACCGAACCCCAATCGCTGGCAAGATCACCCGGCGTACCTACAAGCCCGGCAAGTTTCTGGTGGCCAGCAACGACGCTGCAGGAACCGAGAACGAACAGAACACGTTTGTTGTAGAAGGCGAAGGCACAACGATTGAATTCAGCCAGATCGCCGGTCTGATCGCCCGTCGCATCGTTTGGTACAAAGATACTGGCGATACAGTAGAACGTGGTGAACGTGTGGGCCTGATCAAATTTGGGTCACGAGTCGATGTATTGTTTAACGCCGACTGGAAGCTGAGTGTGACACTCGGCGACCGTGTCTCGGCCGGCTCAAGCGTTATCGCCAAGCGAGTGAAATAAACACAGCATGCCCTTGCGCCTCTCAGAACGACTCATCGACCCCAAGAGCCCGGAACGCAGGCCGAGGCGCGCTGCCTATGCCCTGCCGACTCTCTTTACCTCAGCCAACGTTTTCTTTGGCTTTCTTGCCATCACCAAAACGATTGAGGGCACGCTGAAGGCAACCCAGCAGGGTGCAGTTTCGATTCCTGAATATGCCCTTGCGGCGCAGCTGATCGGGGTTGCTGTCGCTTGTGATGGCCTCGATGGGCGAATTGCCCGGATGACCAATACGGTTAGCGATTTTGGCCGTGAGCTGGATTCTCTTGCCGACGTCATTACCTTTGGAATTGCACCCGCTGTGCTGGCGTTCTGTTGGGGCTTCTTTTTCGTCAGCCACAATATCGAAGCTGCCTTCCGCGATCAGATCCTGCAGGGGGGCTACTTTCTTTCGTTTGTTTACCTGCTGTGCGGGGCAGCCCGTCTGGCGCGCTTCAATGTGGTGACCAACCCGGTACCGAAGAACCCGGGGCGGCCGGATCGTAAATATTTTGTAGGCCTGCCTATCCCTGCGGCGGCAGCCTTTATCGCGAGCATTGTTTACTTTGCCAACAGCGTCCCGATTGAGAACTGGATCGTCTCATTGCTCTGGCTTGGCTTGCTTGCGCTGATGAGCTTTCTGATGGTGAGCACGTGGCGCTACCGCAGCTTTAAAGATCTCAACCTGCTGCAGCCCCGCTCGCCTCTGAGCATCATTTTTGTGGGCAGCGTGATCTTTATGGTCTGGAATTACTCGCAGCCCGTTCTCTTCTTGATGTGCTTCACATATACGGCCAGCGGGATCCTTGTCCGCATTGGCGGCCTGCTGCGGCGCAAGCCTGCAGCCATTCCAACAGCAACGGAGAATCCCTCGCTTGGCTAAACCAAAGCTCGCCCTCGTTGGCGGCCAGACGCTGCTTGGCCGCGAAATCCGCGAGCACGCCAAAGACTTTGACGTCCATCCGATGGATACCACCGACGACGAGGGCAAGACCCTGGTGCGGGATGAAGACGACCTGGCGCTCATGTCGCCGCTCGATCAGAAGGTGGTGGAAGCCGCAGCAATAGTGATGCTGGCTGGTGATCTTGAATCTACGGCCAAGGTTCGCAAGATGCGCACCCGCGACTTGATCGATCTGACCGGCGTTCTCGAAATCGACCCCACCGCCCGACTGCGCTCACCTCTGAGCGAAGCACCAATGGCAAGACCGGCTTCGCCAGTGGAGGTGATCGCCCATCCGGCCGCAACCATGTTGGCCCTCTTTCTGCAAACGCTGAATTCGATTGCACCCATCGCCCGCAGCGTTGCCAACCTTTTCCAGCCGGCAAGCGAATTTGGCACCCCCGGCATCACGGAGTTGCAGCAACAAACGGTCGCTCTGCTTAGCTTCCAAACTCTGCAGAAGAAACTCTTCGACACACAGGCTGCCTTTGCCATGCTCGCGAGACTTGGCGAGGAGTCAGCACACAAACTTGAGAAGATTGAGCTTCGCATTGAGCGCAACCTCGCGAGCCTACTGGGCGGCAAAGTGCCACTGCCTTCGCTGAGGCTCACACAGGCTCCTGTTTTTCACGGCATCAGCGCTTCGATCTGGATCGAATTTGAATCCTCGCCAGACCTGAAACGTATCGCCGAAGTGCTGTCCAAAGCGGGTATCGACATCCGCGGTGAAGACCTCGAACCACCTAATAACGTACAGGTAGCCAATCAGGAGGGTGTTGCAGTTGGCGCGATTGAAGCGGATCGCAACCACCCTCGCAGTGCCTGGTTCTGGCTGGCGGCGGACAACCACCGCATCACCTCGCAAAATGCGATTCTGGTGGCTATGGAGAGGATCAAAGTTTGAAACGCCGGGCATTTCTATTGAGCAGCGCTGCGGTTGGAGCCACTTCCTGCGGATATCACGTTGCGGGCAAGGCGGACTTGATGCCGAAGGAAATTCGCAGTATCGGAATCCCTCCGTTCAGCAACCCCACGACTCGCTACAGGCTCACCGAGCGGCTGCCAATTGCGATCACCCGCGAGTTCCTCGCCCGCACGAAATACCAGATTCTGCCTGATGCCAACGGTGCCGACGCCGTCCTGCAGGGCTCTATCGGCATGATCATGGCCTTCCCGACAGTATTCGACCCAACTAGTGGCCGCGCTGCGGGTGTGCAGGTGCAGACGATTCTCGCTGTTACGCTCACCCAGGCGGTTTCGAACAAGGTTCTGTATACAAATCCAGCCCTAGATTTCAGACAGCGGTACGAAATTTCGACTGACCCACAGGCCTACTTTGACGAATCCACCAGTGCCTTTGAGCGACTGAGCCGCGATGTCGCCACTTCTGTAGTCACCGCCATACTTGAGAACTTCTAACCATGAACGCCGAGCAGTTTGTCACTGGCCTTCAAAAACAAAAGCCGCCGTCCGTTTGTCTTTTTGTCGGCCCGGACGCTTACATGCGTACCCTTTGCAAAGACGCTCTTATAGCCACCGTTCTGCCCACACCTGAAGACCGGGAAAGCGGCTGGAGTCGTTGGGATCTTACGGAAGTCAGCGTCGCTCAGGTTTTGGACGATGCCGCGTCGATGTCGCTCTTCGCCAGTCGCAGACTGATTTGGGTGGCCGGGGCAGAAGCCGTAGTCCCCAAGGGCCGTGCCAAGCAGGACGATGAATCGAACGGGGCCAAAGAACTCATCGCCTACCTTGCCAATCCGACGCCCGACACAACCATTATTTTCGATTGTTCCCGATATGATTTCGAAGGTGACGACAAGACCAAAGTGGAGAACCTTCGCAAGTTCTTTGCAAACGTGAAGGCACAGGTGGAATTTCCCCGCTTCACGCCCGATGCCGCGCGGCGACTCGCGCTCGACCTTGCGGCTGAGAAGAAAATCCGGATTGCTGCGCCAGAACTGGAACTGCTGATCGAGGCTACGGGTGCGGACGCTTCTCGTATCAGCAACGAGATGGAAAAGCTCTCGCTCTATGCAAAGCCAGGCGAGACGATCACGCATGACACGATTACGGCGCTGGTGCCCAATGCGAGAGCAGCAAACATTTTCGGCCTGGTGGCTGCAATTGGCAGAGGCGACCGGGCCAAAAGCCTGGACATTCTCGACACTTTGATTCGGGAGGGAGAATACCTGCCGATTGCGCTGGCGTTTCTGGCAACGCAATTTCGACTGGCGCTGGCCGCACACGAGGCAAGGGTGAAGGGGTCGATGCAGATACAGGGGCACTTCAGCAAGTTGGGCACGCCGATGTGGAAAGCGCGTGCCGAACAGGTGGAGCAGACGATGACTGCGTTTGCGCCTGGCCGCCTAAAGCGCGTGATGCTGCTGGTGTATGCTGCCGATCAGGCGCTCAGGGACACTCGTCCTGATGACAAGACGGTGATGGAGGATTTCGTTTGGAAGGTCACTTCGAAGGAAAGCTAGGCTAAGAAAGTGATTACCCGGAACACACATCCTAAATATTGGAGTGGATCAAGACTTCGTCCCGGGGATTTGTGACTGTTGCCTGGCATGCAATCGGGCGCTACGGCCCAGTCGCGTATCGCGCGCTTTGTACACTTCGCCCATGCCGCCTTTGCCCAGGAGGGAGACGATTTCATAAGGCCCTAGTTTGTCGCCTGGCGAAAGGGGCACTCATGTAGTCTATCCGATAACCCTTGTTATCGATGCATCTTGACTCGCATTGAAATGGCGTATAAAATTTTATACATATTGAAGCTGTGAACGAAGAAAAGGAGATCCGCTGTGTAGGTTCTTCCTACGATGATCTGCTGGCGTTTCCCAGAGATTCCCGCAAGGAGGCGGGCTTTCAATTAGGAAAAGTCCAAGCTGGGCTTGACCCGGCCGACTGGAAGCCGTTTGACGATGTGGGTGCGGGTACAAGGGAGATTCGCGTCAGGGACGCGAGCGGTATTTACCGCGTGATGTACGTCGCCAAGTTTGAAGAGGCGATCTATGTCCTGCATTGCTTCCAGAAGAAGGCTCAAACGACCAGCAAGCTGGATAAGTCTATTGCCGGGGCGCGCTATCGTGCTGTGGTCAACGCGAGAAAGGGAAACAAATGAAGGTCGACACCGAAATCCGCCATGTCACTAAAGCTGGGGCGAATTTATTTCTGGAACTGGGTTTTAGTCCAGAGGAGGCCAAACGTCTACAGGCTGCGTCCCGCAAACAAATCAACGATACGAGACTGCTCAAGCAGCAACTGATGACAGAGTTGTCTATGTGGATTGAGAAGCATCATTTGAAGCAGGCCGACGCCGCTGAGATTCTGATGGTCTCGCGGCCGCGTGTATCCGACGTGGTGAATCAGAAGACGGCCAAGTTTACGATCGATACGCTAGTGGAAATGCTGAGCCGCATTGGGAAACCGGTCAAGCTGGCGATCCGCTGAGGCCGGGTTCGAAACGTCTGATCCAGTTGTTCCGGGAGGAGAAGGATTTTGCGTTGTCGGCGCTCGTATTCGCGGACCCTCACGTAACGCTGAGGGGAGATCGAATCGACGAGACGGGCGAACGGCGTTGGCATGCTCTAGGTCTGGCCGCCGGATTAGAGCCTATTCTATTGGTCGTTCACGTTTATAGGGAGGCAATCAATGGCGAAGAAATTGCCCGCATCATCTCGGCCAGAAAAGCTCGTAAGAATGAGCGCCGAGCGTATTTTCAATGAACCGGTTACAAAGACACAGCGCGAGCGGCTTGCGCGGCTGGCCCAAAAGCCAGACTCCGAGATAGACGTCTCTGACATGCCTTCTTTGACCGACGAACAACTCGCTCAAATGGTGCCATTCCGGCTGCGATCCAAGACGACACTGATTTCGTTCCGCGTTCAAAACGATGTCCTGGCGTGGCTGAGATCGAAGGGGCCGGGTCATTTAAGCCGGATCAATGCGATTCTTGCAAACGTGATGGACGCTGAGGAGCGGCTGAAAAGCGCTTGAGCTTGCCCGCAATTTGAATCCAATCAACGGCGCAGTCTAGAGGGGATTTGGGCTCGCATGGGGAAGTGGCAGGATCGAAGGGGGGAGAAGCAAACCGTCGCACTCAACACACCTGAGGCGCACGATGCTGCATGGGGATGCAGGCGCTCAGGCACACCCGTCCACATGGCAGGACGGTGATGGAAGACTTTGTGTGGAAGGTGCCTGCGAAGAGCAGCTAGGCGACAAAAGCATTTTCTCGCTGAAGCGAAGATCGTCAGGATCACTCGTGGTGACGCAAAGCTTCCTGCTTGAGACGGGCTTCTACTCGGAAGGGCTGCTGGATGGAATCGCACGTGCGGTCGCGAGGTTGAAGCGGGGCTGGTAAGCTCCCTTTGTCAGACTTACCACTTCGCTCCACAGTTGGCAAAGCGAATCCAGAGACGCGCGAAGTTCACGCGAATCCCGGCCGGGCCTGGACAGGATATCTGCAAGGCGCTCAGCACTATTGTCTGGGGCCTGGGTGAAGCGGGCAAGATTCCGGTTTATGTGCTTGTCATTCAAGAAATACTCTTCGTTTATCGCGAAGAGGGCCTGAACAATAAATTGTGCAGCTCGGGTCATACAACCAGCCGCATTGTAGACGTCGGCCGAAGCTGAAAAGAGATCGCAGGACCAAAGACTGAATTCGCCACCCCACAAGCTCTCCTGTGTAATTGTCTTCTTCATGAGTTCGGGGTAGACGGCCACTGACGCTTTCAACCGCGCAACTACACCCATCGGATCGTGAAGAGGAATGCAGTATTTCGTCTCACCGAAATAGACTACGCTCCGAAAACCAAATGGAGGCTGCTGGTCGAAGTCATGCCGGCACACTCCACGCTGCCCCTCTTCGATAACGGATCGCACTTGGCCCAGATTTCTGTAAATGAGAGATCGGAAGAGC
>JALHNH010000054.1 GCA_022843625.1 Bryobacter sp.
GCCGAAGCAAGAATCCCCACCTTCCCTTATCCCGACACCGCAGCTAAAGTCTTCGCCCGCCTCTGGCAGTATTCCAGAAACCTCAGCGCGTTATACGAGACCCCAGTCTTCACCGCCGACATTGAAGACACCACCACCCTAGCCGCAGACCTCGAATCGAAGCGAGGCCCGCTAGACGAAACCACACTAAAAAAACTCCTAAACGCCTACGGAATCTCCTCCAGCCAATTCCAGTCCCCAACCTCAGTCCATTTCCGCATCAGCAGCAATCCAGACCAAAGCTTCGGCCCGGTGCTAACCCTCGAAGCCTCAAAACTCTACGAAGACTCAGTAGCCACGCTCCCCCCGCTAACCTCCACCCAATCCCGCCGAGTCCTGGACCTTGTAAAACAAGTTACAGCCTGCCAACCCCCAGCCCAGGAGGCCCTGGAAGACCTGCTAGTGCGAGTCTCCAGAATCGTAAGTGAACACCAAGTGCTAAGAGACCTCGAACTGGAAATCCAGGTAGAACCCGACGGAACCATCTGGTCCAGCCACTCCTCAGCAACCCTCCAACCCGAAGGTCTCGAGAGAAGCCAGTGGCCCAAATGCGTCATCCGCCCCTACCCCAAGCAATACATCAAGCAACTAACCCTGCGAAACGGCCAAGCAGCGACGCTGCGCCCTATCCGCCCCGAAGACGAAACAAGAATCGTAGACTTCCACAACGACCTATCCGAGAGAACGGTCTACCTCCGCTACCTGCAATTCCTGAAGTTTGAAGAAAGAATCATGCACGAGCGCTTGGCCAGAGTCTGCTTCAACGACTACGCAAGAGAGCTAGCGCTAGTAGTAGAACAAGACGACAAGATATTAGGAGTAGGCCGCCTCCAGCGCAACCCCTTGCGAATGGAAGAAGCCGAAGTAGCCTTCCTCGTCCGAGACTCCGCCCAAGGCCAAGGCATAGGAAAAGCGCTGGTAGAAAACATCATCGAAGCCGCCAAAGCTGAAGGCCTGAAAAAGCTGACCGCCGAGCTGCTAGCCGACAACAAGCCAATGCGAACCCTACTAGAAAAGAACGGCTTCCGCACCAGACTAGCGCTCGACGGCCAAACCCTTCTCGCCACGCTTGCCTTACAAGGATTAAGCACCTAGTGTGAGCGGGAATAGTTAGGAAGCTTTTAGGCCAATGGCATTCACATGAATGCCTCGGCAATGTGACAAATTGAAGACACCAAGCGGCAAATCCGTCCACCGACATGTCTCGTCTTGTATACGTGCGCTCCTACCAATCTGCTAACGTATTTTCATGAAAACTGCAATCCGTTCATTCTTGGCGAGGTTGGGAAGCACTTGTTCCAAAGATATGGTTGGCTTTTCCGCAATGATCATTGCTTTGACCGCGTTACTTCTTTCAGGCTGGCAAGCGCGTGAACAAAGGATCTATGAAAAAGCTCGCATGCGCCCGGCGCTGCGACCGTTGACTGTTGGCGAGGCAGATGAAGTAGGCTGGTATTTCTTGAACGATGGACTGGGACCGGGGTATGTCCAATGGCTTCAAGTTTTCGTAGACGGCTCACCGGTGAAGGGCTTGACCGAGTTAAAACAAAGGCTTGGAATCCCAGCTGAATACCCCCTAACCGGCTTCACACCCATTCCAGTAGATCAGAGCTATCTAGCAACAGATCCAGCACATGGATACGTGGTGCGAGAAGGCACGCGCAAGCCATTCGCTATAGCGAATACTCGCCGTGGACCGATTCCATCGGAAGTGCGGCAAGCTTTCGCTGAGGCACGGAGTAAAGTCAGATTTGAGATGTGTACGTGCTCACTGTTTGGTGAGTGCCGGGAGCTGGTTTGGGGCGAGGGTATAGGATCCATGAAGCGAGAGATTGGTACCAAATGTCGGGTAGTCCCACAAGAGTTCTATGGACGAGATGAATTTGAAGCGTGGTGACGATTTGATCCGACCTCTTTAATTGAACACTCCGGCACAAAGGCAACAAAAGTTTTTAACCACATGGGTTACACATTTGTGAATTTGTCTTCCTCTTCCTTTTTAGCAATTGGCCGCTTGGAAGGTCATCAGCCTGGTCCGTCCCAGCCGCATCCTTCCATTTTCCTCAATGTTTTTGAGGTTTTCGCGACCAAATCCAGCACAAGCTCTCTGACCCTCTTCAGCCCGATCTCCTGGGACGGTCATCAGCCTGACCCGTCCCAGCCGCATCCTCCCATTTTCCTCAATGTTTTAGAGGTTTTCGCGGCCAAATCCAGCACAAGCTCTCTGACCGTCTTCAACCCGATCTCCTGAGCCACAACTTCAAGTTCCACAGAATCAATCACTTAACCAGAAACACAAAAGAATCCGGCCAGCCCAAATTTTGAGAATTTTGCAGGGGGGGACGGTCACACCCGCACCAAGCCTTCCCAGCCCCCAAATCAAAACATCCTTTTCGTTTATTTCGAATTAGTGTAGCCTTCAATTAGAGGCACACAATGCTAAAAGCCATTCCCGCATCCGAGAATCACCAGATCCAGGAACTCAAGCGCATGCTTGGCTTGGAATCCGCTGCCCTCGTTGCTCCCGGCTCGAACGGCGACAGAATCGAGCTCCCTCCCAGCGTACACAAACTGCTCAAGGAAGGTCATCAGCCTGGACCGTCCCAGCAGCATCCTTCCATTTTCCTCAATGTTTTTGAGGTTTTCGCGACCAAATCCAGCCCAAGCTTTTAGACCGTCTTCGACCCGATCTCCTGAGCTACAACTTCAAGCCCCACAGAATCAATCACTTAACCAGAAACACAAAAGAATACAGCCAGGCCAAATTTTGAGAATTTTGCAGGGGGGACGGTCGTACCCGCACCAAGCCCTCCCTGGCGCGAAAGCTCTTCTTCTCCAGGTTCCTTAAATGAATTCAGAATCCGGGTTGAGAGTATGGAATTGGAGAGAGTCAATGGAAAAAAGCCTTTTCTGTCAAGCCCGCGACCTGCCTCCCGAGAAGCGACACGCCGCCGAAATCCTTCTTGGCGCTACTTTGGGCGAAGACGAACTCGTCCTGGTAAGGTCTTCAAAGGGCAGGACCTTAAAGCCGGGACTCGTCGGCGATGCGCTCACAGAAGCGTATCAGCGCTTTTTCGATCGCGCCGACGCGACCGCACAAAAGGCAGAGGGCGTTCCTGAAAGCGAGATCGACGCCGCGATTGACGAGGCGGTTGAATTCGTTCGTCACAATCGTGGATGAGGAGCACGATTCACCCAAAACGGCGACAATCCAGACGAGGTACTCCATGAAGGTAGAACAGGAAATTCTGGATTATCACTAAACCGCAAGGATAGACCATGGCACGCACACCAATCCACCCCGGAGAAATCCTCGCAGACGAACTGGAAGCAATCGATATCTCCGCGAAAAAACTGGCCGACCTTCTCGAAGTCCCACCTAACCGCCTCTACCAACTTCTGGCCAGCAAGCGAAACATCACAGCAAACACCGCCTTGCGTCTCAGCCAGTTCTTCGGAATGTCAGCCGATTTCTGGATGAACCTCCAAAGCACCTACGAACTCGACCTCGCCCGCCAGCAACTCGGCAAAGCCATTCAGCGCATTCCAAAACGAAGTGAAATCAAAATGCCCCTACCCGCTGCTTGAGAAAATGACCAAACACAAAGTAGAAATCTACTGGAGCCAACCCGACAACGCCTTCATCGCCGAAGCCCCAGAACTCCCTGGCTGCTGCGCCGACGGCCCCACCCGCCAGCAAGCCGTCGCAAACCTCGAAACCATCATCGAAGAATGGATCGAAACCTCAATCGAAATCGGCCGCAATATCCGACCACCCTTGCAATAACGGAACTTTAACGGCACAATAACGGTAGTCCCTTATTCCGAAAAACTGCCGTTAAAATGCCCTTCGAACCGGTCTTCCAGATTTCACCCAAAACTGCCACCAGTCTGATGCGCATCGAGGCCGCAAAGCAGTCCCTGCAATATCTCCCCATCACCCCTAACGTCTTAACTAGACTCCGGGAAACGGCACGCCTCAGCTCCACCCATTACTCCACCAGCATTGAGGGCAATCAACTAACGCAGCACGAGGTTTCCAGTGTCATTCAGCATAAAGGGCATTTCGCCGGCCGAGAACGCGAAGAAAAAGAAGTGCTTGGCTATTACGTTGCCCTCGAACACGTAGAGCAACTCGCCGCCTCCGCCGTCCCGCTCTCAACAACACACATCCAGACTCTCCATGCTCTAGTCATGGCCGAGGGGCGCAAGAAGGCGAAGCCAACCCCCTACCGCGACGGCCAAAACGTCATCCGCGATACCCGCAGCCGCGCTATTGTTTACATGCCCCCGGAGGCAAAAGATGTGCCAGCTCTGATGGATGCCTTAGTCCGCTGGCTCGCCACCGCGCAAGCTGCTTCACTGCCATGCCCCATTCGCGCTGGCATTGCTCATTACCAGTTCGCAACCATTCATCCCTACTATGACGGCAACGGCAGAACTGCCCGCTTGCTAAGCACCCTCATTCTGCATCTCGGTGGCTACGACCTAAAAGGCCTTTACTCACTCGAAGAATATTACGCACGCAATCTCGGTGCCTACTATCAGGCCCTCACGGTAGGACCCTCCCACAACTACTACGAAGGCCGTGCCAATGCAGACATCTCTCATTGGATCGAGTACTTCTGCAATGGGATGGCAGAAAGCTTCGACAATGTCCGGCGCAATGCAGAACACGAAGCGAGCACAGGTGCCCGCGACCATTCCTCCCAGCTCCGAAACCTCGACCCCAGACAGCGAAAAGCCCTCCAACTCTTCATCGGCACAAGCCTCATCACCAGCGCCCACATCGAGACTCTCTTTGGCATCTCACAACGAGCCGCACGCAACATCCTCACCGCCTGGGTAGAAAGCGGTTTTCTCATAGTTTCAGATCCTGCCAGAAAAACCCGAAAATATGCCCTGAGCCCATCTTTCGCTCCACTCTTGCAGTAGTCAAACCCACCCAGTACATACCAGGCGGCTTCATGATCCCAAACCCACCACGTTCAACCCCAGCTTCTTCGCCGAGCGAACCAGTCCCCGGTCAAAAGTCGTAAACCGAGTCGAATCCGGTACCCCACTCAAGTGAATTGCATCCGAAAGGTTCATCCCCTGAGCCGCCCAGGCGAGCGCTAGTCTAACACCCTCCCCGTCCTCTACCTTCACCTGCGCAAGGCCCAGCAACCCTCCCAATGTTGCCGCAACCTGCCTGTCCTCAAGTCCATACACGCTATCCAAAACCCAGGCTGTCTCAAGTAAAACTGTCCGCGAAATCCAGACAATCTCGCGCTCAAACAAAGCTCTTGCGGCCTTACTCTGCTTCAGGTCATCGCCCACCAGCAACCGCACGACAACATTAGTATCGACCGCGATCATGACGCTCCCTCGCCTTACGCGCGATCCCAGCCTTCATCTCCTCAATGCTCTTCGCTTTACCGTGATACCCGGCAGACCCAGCCACCTCGTCAAGCGTCGTTCGCGGAAACAACGCTGCGGGCTTGAGCAGAATTCCACCTTCGCTCTCCAATACCGTAAACTCCATCCCGGCAGCCCAGTTATGAGCAATCCGAATGCTCTTCGGCACAACAACTTGCCCCTTCGTCGAAAGCCGCGTAGTTTCCATAAAGTAAGACCTCAGTAAGATTATAGCGGCACGCCATTCGATCCAGGCAGCCCTGACCGTGGGGTGTTTTCCGTCCTAGAAGTCCCACCTTAGTCCCGCAAAGGCCTGCCTTGGTCGTCCCACATGAATGCCATCCACACGGCTGACGATAAAGCGACGGTCTCCAAGGTTCGAGATGTTCATGAATACCACCGGGCGGCGCGCTCCCAGCGGTACATTCACCGCTGCATTGAAAACCGCATAGGATGGCACTGTTCCGATAAGCCCATCGGCCGAAGCCGCAGTCCGGTTCCGGTTGTCGCTAAACTGGCGGCTCACATACTCCGGGCTCAGGCTCAGACTGAAGCCCGTTCGATGTTGATAATGGACGCTCGGCGAGAGTGTATGCTCAGGTGCGTACGGAAGACGATTGCCCCGCACGTTCACACCCCCTGTGATTAAATCGCTGGTGAACCGCGCTGCCCCAACACCGGTATGAGAGGCTTTCACAAATACACTGTGCCCGTCCGGCAACCACGAACTGAAATCAAAGCGCCCCCCAAACTCTACTCCCGCATTGAGAGTTTTTCCCGCATTCGCCCAGGTAAACTGCGGCAAACCGGCACTTGAGCCCGCGACGATCTGGTTTGTGAAATCGATCCGGAAAACAGTCGCTTCTATTTGAATCCAGCGCGCGAGATTGCTTCGAATCCCTATTTCATAGTTGGTGCTTCGCTCCGCATCAACTGGCCGTGCATTCGGGTCCAGTGGGTCGAAGTTGTCATCGGGCCGCGGTGGGGCAAACCCACGATGCACTCCAGCAAAAATCGTGCTTCGCGCAAGGCCTCCGTAGGTCACACCAAACCCGGGCAATGCCATTGTCTGCGTGGCGCTCAGTGAAGCATCCCGCGCGACGTTGCCCCTCCGTAACACCTGATTTGTCGATCTTACGTGTTCCAGCCGCACCCCGGGCGTAAAGCTCCACTTCCCCGCGAAAAATCGGCTTTGTACATATCCTGCCGCTGCGTGCGTGCGAATCGTGTTCCAGTCGCGGAATAGTATGCCGGGCGATTCCTCCCTGGCATCTGGGGTCAAACCGTTATAGCGGCGGCGGTCAATATCCTCAGTGTGATAACGAACTCCCATCGAGGTCTCATTCCGCAAACCAAACACTCTGCCCCGCCATTCCAGCCGCGGGTCTATGCCGAAAAAATCGTATTTACGCGGCCGCATCTTGTTCCCACACAGTGGGGCAAACCGCTCATAGTCCACCCGCGCTGCACCCGTGCAGCCAGTCGCCGCGTTTGCCGTCATCTCGTCCCCGGAGAAGTCGGCTTGGCGGTAAGAGGAGCGGTCCAGATTCTGATAGTAAAAGTTCGCTGCAACTTGTGTGCTCTCGTTTATTTGCACTCCATACAGCGCTTGAAAACTCAGCCTCGTTAAGTAAAAACGGTCTTGCGAGAAGGGGTTGCCCAGAGGATTCCTCGTAAAGGCTGCCTGGCTGATGCCACTTTCTGTGAACTTTGAGTTCTCCTCGTAGTAATTGCCGCGCAACTGCAGCGTCTGGTTTCCCTTCATGCGCAGCAACCCGGAGAGCCCGCTATGCAGGATCTGGTGTGCGTGCCCATCCCGGGTTCCTGCGCCATCCCGGTAAAGCAAATGCCCAAGGATCCCACCACGCTCTCCACCTGTGCCAAACTTGCCGAGCAGGCTGCGGTAATCTCGATTGCCACCTTGCACTGCTACCGTCCCGCGCGTCCGGTCTGGCGGAGCCTGCGTAACAAAGTTGATCATCCCGCCCACCGTTTGCGGCCCATGCGCTATCTGCCCAGCGCCTTTCAATACTTCGATGCTTTCAGTTAACTCCGGCGGCGTATGGTAGTGGGCAGAAGGGTCACTGTAGGGCCCAAGGTGAATTGGCACCCCGTCTTCCAGCAGTAGCGTGCGTTGCGTGCGGCGAGGGTTCAGCCCTCTCAGCCCCACGTTCAGGTTCAGGCCAAAGGCATCCTCATCCACAATATGAACGCCCGTCACCTGCCGCAGCGATTCCTTCACAGACAATGGCCGCAACAGATCAAGATCTTCTCGCGTAATAACGGCTGTTGCTCCCGGAACACCATCCAGGCTGCCAGGCAAAACCTTCACCACAACCGAGGATCCTACCTGTGCCAATTTCAGTGAGATCTCCGGGGCAACCTCTCTTCCGGCTTCCACTGTAACTTCCAGTTGTGTCGGCTCAAAACCAGAGCCCCCAACCTTTAACTGATAGACACCAGGCGGCAGGTTCTCAATTACCGCGCTTCCAGAAGGAGCCGTCGATATAGGAACCACCACGGTGCCACCCTTAGCGGAAAGCTGACCTTGCACGCTTACCACGCCTCCGGATGGATCTTTGGCGCGAATCAGCAATCGGCCCTGTTGTGCCGATGCAGAAGCGAAAGAAGCGAGAAGGCAAACAGCCAGTAGCGGGAAAAAGGACATACCCGTAAATTCCCTGCAGGGCCGTTTTGTTCAGTTATTTGTTTTGCCAAATCCTCAATAGGATCAGGCCTGGGGTGATGGCCCCCTCCTCAGACCGGCTTAGCCCCACTGTTGCAGTAGTCAAGACAAGCGAAGGCCGGAACACAACCGCACTTCTCTGTCCCTACTGCACCGCCAGAAACACCCCCGCGTCGCTCTGCACGCCCCCAATCGAAATCCGCAGCGCCTGATCGCCACTCGCTAAGCTCACCGGCACCTCCAGATTGATCTGGTAAAGCCCTGCTCCCACACGCCCGGCGAACGTTACCCGCGCACCAACACCCCCCAGGGTCGCCGTCACGCGGTTCGTGATGTTCACCAGGGGCTCATTCGTGACGCCATCCACACTCCCCACCGATCCGAGGCCTGTCGCAAACAACTGCACCACCTCTCCACGGTTGGCGGGCCTCGTCGCCAGCGCTGTTCCAAATAAGCCCGCCGGCCCCGCATAAGCGCCATTCACAAACACCGCCGCCGCATAGCGCCTTGCTTGCGGATCAAAGCGAAATAGCGCCGGCACCGCGGCCACACAACTCACCGAAAACGCCGCGCTCCGGCCTCCCCGCGTCGTCACTACAACGTCCAGGTTCCCGGTCCGCAACGCTTGTGGCACCAGCACATTCAACTGCCCCGGGCTGATAAAGTACACAAACGCTGGCACCCCGCCTACCGTTACGGAAACCCCATCGAGCTGCGTCGGCAAAGCGGTACCTATAAAGTCTGAGCCACCCCAGATCCGGGTGCTCGCCGCCAGGGCAGTCCCGGTAATTGTGATCCACGACCCCGGGCTGATCTGCCGCGTAAAGCCGGCTCCATCCACCACCGCCGCAATCGCCGGTGCCCCAACGGTGGGAATTACCGAACCGTAGTCAAAGCTCATCGTCCCGCCCCGCTCGCTCAAGCTAAGTACCGCGACATAATAAGTTCCCTGCTGGAATACCGGATTTGATCCTGCATCGAGAGTAAAGGTCTTCGCTTCGTTTTGAACCAAAAAGCGGACATCGGCATCTGGCACACCATTGGCAAACCGAATCGGCTGATTCCGTTTCACCATCAGCAGAAGATTCGAATTGCTTGCTACTCGTAGATTCAATCCGCGCCAGGCCGCCTGCGTATCAATCCGGAATTGCCGTGTCAGCAGGATCCCGGTATTCGTACTCGCTGGCAAAAACAAATTCCGCTGCTCATTTTGAGGTACTACATCCTGGCTCGGTACGTACGTCACATCGTTGCGCAACGTCGCACGCAGAGTGAACTTGGCCGTCGTCGCGAGGACGTAATTTTGCACCGCAATGAAGTAGGTGCCAGGCCGCAGGTTCGGCACTGTCGACGTCAAAAGCGTCATCCGTTCGGTATTCGCGGCAGAGGCGGAAATCCCCTCGGCCAACGGCAAGCCCTCTCCCCCTGGCTGCACCGGATTGCCAAAGTTCACATACAAATCTACATCCTGGTCGCCGCTTAACTCAAGATCGAGCGCCGTCGCTCCCACCGGCACCACCACTCGGAACTGACGGGTGTTGAGAAAGTTGCCCGGTACAGATCCCGTCACCGGAACCCCGCTCGATATTACAGGGAACGAAGCCCCCGCTCCTGCCGGATCATTCACCAGCGTGACCCGGATCGCATACTCCACCTGAGTCCCCGTCGTGTTGGCTACGTTGAAGTAATATTCGCCCGCTTGCAACTCAGGAGTGCTCGACAGGCTCACCGTCCCATTCAAGCTCCGCCCGTCGCCAATAAAATAATCACTTAAGATGTTGCTCCCATCGATATCCACCGGCGAGCGGAACCGTATAAATGCCCTCACTGGCCCGGTGGCCTCCACCTGCACCTGCATTCCCGACACTCCACGAGGCACCGAGATTCGGAAGTCATCCTGCGCCAGAAAGTAACGAACTCCCGAAGGATTTCCGGGCACCAGGCTTACCCGCGTTTGTCCACTCTCCAGCGGAATGCTCAGCTCGGAATATTGTGCCGCGTTGCTGGTCAATCCGCGATTGGCAAAGATCTGGCTCACCTGGTCTCTGACGGAGTTCCCATACAGAGTATTCGCCGCTGCAATCAAGGCCTGCGAGGCGGAATAAAATCCCATCTGGGCGGACATCCGCGCCAGTCCGTTAACGGCCACGAGGTCCGCCCGCTGCTGGCCCAGTGCCCGCCGCATGTCCCACATGGCGCCGCTAAACATCAACGAATCTCCGTGCGGCTGCCCTTGAATAAAGTCAGGATAAAAGGTCTCGTTATCCATCGTCCTCAAATACGCTTGTCGCGTTAGAAAATTGGGCGAAGGGCTCAGATAGGGAAAGTATTCTCCGATCGCCGGCGTATTCAGAAAGCTGCCCGCAAAATAGTCTGCAAACGCCTCATTGACAGCGTCAAACTCTTTTGAGCTATTGAGCGTCCCCACAATTCCGTGTACCGTCGCATGCCCGTATTCATGGAAAAGAATGCTCGAATCGAGCGTCGTGTCCGCACCCAGAAAGTTCGATTGCATCACAATCCCGCCCCGGTTGCTAAACAGCACCGGGCTAAAAAAGGCATTCACATCGTAGGGATTTTCCAGATCCACATACTGCACAACCACATCGAACTGCCGGTTCAATCCGGAATACCCCAGCCCCCGAATGTAGTCGGCCGCGCGCGTGATCCCGTAGTAGGCTTGCACTTCAGAAAAACGCGGATCGTCCGGCGAATAAAAGTAGTTTCCACCGGTGTCAGGCCGGGCTAGCTGCGATTCCGGCAATCCGATACTGGTATCCGGAATCAACCCCAACAACACGGGTACATAGCTGTAAACGCGGGCCGCTCTACCTGTTAGTGCATTGGTGCTCGTAAGTCCTGCAAGTGTCGCCTGCTGTAATCGTGAAGACACGGGGCTTCGTGGAAAGACATTTCCGCGCGCCTGCCGGTTAGTGAGCTGAAAAGTCTCCAGCACCAGCCCGCTCGAGGCGTCTACCAGCACCCGCCTCACCTGCCCCATATGCCGCTCCAGAATCACCCGCCAAACCCCAGTTAAGGTCCCATCCGCTTTGGGTTTCCACCAGCGATCCGAATACGCCACTCGTCCTTCAGGCCAACCGAGCTCCCTCTTCGCTGTCTCCACTGCTTCAGCTTCATTGACGCTCCCGAATCGAAGCCCGTCCAGCTTGCCCGGAAACTTCGTCCGTGCCCGCGCAGTCTCGATTCGTTCCCCATCCGTACGGATCGCTTCCTCACCCCACACCGGGATCCCCTGCACATGCAGCTGCTCCCGCGCATACTCCGCCCTGCCCAGCTTCAATCGGGAAGTTTCAAGCCATGTTTGACCAAACACGCTTGAAGCTGCCAGGACAAGTAGTATCATTTTGGGATTCATTGCGTAAATTATACAGCCTGGCATTACACCTTGCCCCACTTACTTGGCCCGCATTAGTCGGAGCGTTCGCCGCCCAGCTCAGCCCAGGATAGAGAGCGCCGCCTCAAGCTCCCCGCGCGTATGTGCATCCCCGGACCTACGCGTCGCCTCAATACCGGCAGCGTACATTGCTCGCGCTTCATCGAGCAGGTTCAACTTCTCAAGCGTCTGCCCCCCGTGATAATAAGCCGGCCCGTAGTTCGCATCCCCGGCAATGATCGCGTTAAATTCAACTACCGCTTCGGCCAACTGCCCGCCATTCTTGTATTCGCTCGCCAGCATGTAGCGAAAACGGCTATCCCCGGGCGACTGGGCTAGTAAATTTTGAAGAGTTTCAATACGATTGGACACTACACTCATGGTAGCGTCGAAAAGAAATGTCAGGCTGGAAGCTCGAAACAAACCAACAGACCCCAAGCGCAGGCCGCACCGTCGGCGAAAGCCGATCCGAGATCTCAGAACTGGCCCTGCTCAATGATGCCAACCCCCTTGGCTACCTGATTGGCGGTCGCGTCATGCACCTGGTCGATATCGCCGGTGCCATCGCCGCCAGCCGCCACGCCCGCGCCCCCGTCGTCACAGCCTCTGTCGACTACATGAACTTTCTCCACCCTATCCAGATCGGCGAACTCGTCATTGTCCGAAGCTCTGTCAATCGCGCCTGGAACACCTCGATGGAGGTCGGAGTCAAGGTCTATGTCGAAAACCTGATGACGGGCGAAGTCAAACACACAACTTCCGCCTACCTCACGTTCGTCGCCGTAGACGGCAAAGGCAGCAAGATCCCTGTCGCCCATCTCGTCCCCGAAACGGAAGACGAAAAAAGACGGTACGAACAGGCGGGAGCCCGCCGTCAGTACCGTCTCGATATGAAAAACAAGTTGAAGGCGGGAGAATACTAGGATTCTTCTTCGTCTTCGTCCTTATACATGTATTTGATGCTCGACTTGTAAACGAGCAGATTGGGGGCACCGTCTCGGTTTACCTTAAGCGACCCTTTGTCGTACCACTCAATGACACCGTGCAGAATTTCGCCGTCTTTGAGCACGATCACCATAGGCGTCTTGGTGTTCATCTGCTTGATGTAATAGAAGTTTTCTGCGTTGGTCTGATCCGGTGGAATCTGCTTTTTGGGTGCCGATGACGACGCAGACTTGGCCGTGGAATGAGCCTTCTCCCGCGACTCGGTGAGAGGGGCCCGCAAAACACGGCGTATTGGTGTGTCCAAGGTAGAACTCCTTATGAATTACTAATCATTATAAGCGGGTTGAGCCGTTGAAGGAGAGACGCATCAAAGAACCAAAAGGTTCAACAGTGCTTAAGATCCTGTTGGGATCATATCCCGAAGTTCGATCGCAAAGGCATCGAGGGCAATCCCCTTCTGGATATTCCGCCGCAAGAGCCGTACCATCTCGTCGGTTCGCTCGACTGCCTTCCGCATCCATTCGAGGCTCACGGCATCGGCGATTGCCTTCAGCTGCCGCGCCAGGTCCGGGTTGCGAATCTGGTCGAAGCCATGGGCGAGCATCAGAATATCTTCCAGCAACAGAAACAGAACTTCGAGGTAATACTCGAGCTTTTCTGATTTTGATGCCGAGATCGATTCGACATTCTTGAGCCATGTCCCGAAGGCCGCCCGCCTGCTGGCAACCTCCAGCAAGTTCAACATCGCCGCCCGTCGCTTGTCAAAAACTTCAAGGTCAATCGATGCCGCCGCTCCAGGCGAACCATTCCCCAGACGCGCTCTGCGCTCGGGCTGATCGAGGCCTCGCGTAGCCAAGAACGAGGCAATCTCAGCTTCCTGCAATCGGTGCATCCGGATATTGACCGACCTCGAACGAATCGTTGGCAACAAATCGTAAGGATTCTCGGCCGTCATAAAAATCAGCAGGTGCGAAGGAGGCTCTTCGAGCACCTTTAAAAGCGAATTTGCCGCCTGCTCATTGGCCCGGTCAATCTGGTCAATCAGAAACACACGCCACTTGCCACGCGAAGGATTCATCCGTGCCTGATCCTTCAGCAGACGAATCTGCTGAATCGACACCTGCCGCAGCGGCCCATCCGGGCTGAACGTAATGAAATCAGCATGAGTAGCCAACATCAACGGGTCGTCCCCACGCTTGTCACTAGCCAGCTTCTCGCGCTCGGCCAGCATCTCTACGTTGTGCGGCAAGAACAGATCGTCCCGTTCGATCTTCTCGATGTCAGCATCGGTGGCATCTAGAATGACGGATGCAAAGCGCCGTACCAGCGTCGCCTTGCCAACCCCGCTCGGCCCTGAAAGCAGAATCGTCTGCGGAATCCGGCTCGTCGCCAGCATCTCCGTCAGCGTCTCGACGGCTTCGGCATTGCCATGAAAGTTACGAATCACGCCGCTGCCACCTCTCCATCAGAATCCGCCAGATATCGTCTGCAATCGATCCTTCGCCGCGCTCTCCGTTCACCGGAACGATCCGCTCGGGATGGGCCGCAGCCAATGCTTCATAAGCCTGATAAACGCGAAAATGAAAGGCAGCGCCTTCAGCCTCCAGCCTGTCTTTCTTTGCATTGCGTAATCGATTAGCGCTCACCTCAGGGCGAATCCGTAGATAGATGGTAAGCGTAGGCTCGGTCCCCCGGCAGGCAATGGCGTGCAGCTGCGCCACCAGATCCTGGCCTAAATCCCGCGCTACACCCTGATAAGCCAGTGTCGAATCCGTATACCGGTCTGAGATCACCAGCTTGCCCTCTGCCATAGCCGGGCGAATCTGCTCATCGACATTCTGCGCCCGGTTGGCAAAGTAAAGCAGCAGCTCTGCCGTAGGCGAAACCGGGTTCTTCGGGTCCAGCACAATCTGCCGAATCTGCATCCCCACCCCAGACCCACCCGGCTCCCGGTTCAACAAATAAGGAATACCTTCAAGATCAAGCCGCTTGGTCAGGTGATCGAGTTGCGTTGACTTTCCGCTGCCGTCGATTCCCTCGATGCTGATAAAGAGTCCTTCAGCCATCTGCTTATTCCGGATCTACCTTCGAGTCGTCCAGCACGTAGTGAAAGAGCTTACGCAAATCGAGCCACGCTTCCTTCTTAGCCTCGGCATTGTAAGCACGCAGCAAATAAGAAGGATGGTAGGTCACCATCAGAGGAATTCCGTGCCAGCGCTGCCAGTTGCCGCGCATCTTCGTCACGCCTTCTTTGGTATTCAGCAAAGCCTTGGCGGCGGTAGCACCCAGCGCACAAATCGCTTTGGGCTTGAGCACCATTAATTGACGAAACAGGAACTGCCCGCAAATTTCCATCTCATCCGGCTGCGGAGCACGATTCTCCGGCGGCCTGCACTTCACCACGTTGGCGATGTAGCAATCCTCGCGACGCAGAGGCAACTTGTCCTTGGCTGCAGTACCCTCAATCATCTGGGTAAGCAATTGGCCAGCGCGTCCCACAAATGGCAATCCCTGCTCGTCCTCGTCGGCTCCTGGGCCTTCACCTACAAATACCAGCCGCGCCCGCTCGTTACCCGAGCCAAAGACAATGTTCTTCCGCTCCTGACAAAGTTTGCAACGCTTGCAGTCGCCAATGTCTTCGCGAATTTTGACGAGGGTATCGCCCTCGGGTGCCAGAGTTGGCAATACCAGGTCCATGACGGGAGCCTTTACTTTTGGAATCGGTGGCGCCGCAAGCACAGGTACAGTTGCACTCACCTTGGCCGGCGCTGAAGGCAAGTTCAAATGAGTGATGCCAATTTCCCGATAGTATTCGAGGTATTGGCGGATCTGTTCCGGAGTCATTGCTGCGCGGCCCTCGCTGACAATCGCAAAGCCAGCACAGCATCGAGAATATGACGTGCGATTTCCTTCTTTGCCGCCTTGGGTACCGCAACAGGCTCCTTGTCGCGAGTAATCAGCAACACTTCGTTTTCATCACCCTCAAACCCTGTTCCACTCGAGCCCACCAGGTTCGCCACCACCATGTCGCAATTCTTCGATTCAAGCTTCCTTTTGCCCTCAGACGCCAGATTCTCCGTCTCTGCCGCAAATCCGATCACGATCCTGTCACCCTTGCGTCGCCCCACCTCAGCCAGAATATCGGAAGTCGGTTCAAGCTCAATCGACAGCCGCGAAGCTGTCTTCTTCATCTTCTGATCAGCCGGGCTTGTCGGCCGGTAATCCGCCACTGCGGCCACGCTGATAAAGATGGAAGCCGCATCGAGCTGGGCAATCACCGCATTCTTCATCTGCTCGGCCGATTCCACCCGAATCAATTCGACGCCCTGTGGCGCAGCCAGCGCTACCGGCCCGCTCACCAGAATCACCCGTGCCCCACGCCGCACAGCCTTCTCGGCAATCGCATAACCCATCTTTCCCGAAGACCGGTTTGTGATCACACGCACCGGGTCAATCGCTTCTTGCGTGGGCCCTGCGGTAATCAGAATCGTTTCACCGGCCAGATCTTGCCGGCCATTCAAAATCGCCGTCGCAGCATCGGCAATTTCCAGCGGATCAGACAACCTTCCAGGCCCCACCATCCCACAAGCCAGATCCCCGGCGTCCGGCCCCATAAAGTGATAGCCGCGCTCGCGCAATACCTTCAGGTTCGCCTGTGTCGCAGCATGGTTCCACATATTGGTGTTCATCGCCGGAGCCAGCAGCACTGGGCCGGTAAATGCCAAATGCATAGTCGTCAGGAAATCACCAGCCAGGCCATGGGCAAACTGCGCCATCAGATCCGCCGTTGCCGGGGCGACGATCAGCAGATCATTCTCAAGCGCTACATCGATGTGCTCAATCGCGCTCGAAAGCA
This sequence comes from Bryobacter sp., assembly GCA_022843625.1. Lineage (GTDB taxonomy): Bacteria > Acidobacteriota > Terriglobia > Bryobacterales > Bryobacteraceae > Bryobacter. The sequence continues at coordinate 16,318 of JALHNH010000054.1, forward strand.
CGGCTGTTGCATCTTCACGCGAAGCGAAAAGACTGGTAATCACCTTGCGGTGTGTAAGGGAAGAAAGGGTAAGGGGGGTGATGAACTCAGTTGCCGCATGAGTCATCACCGGTTGCACGGAGTATCCGCGCTGGATGAGAATGCGGGCGAGTTCTGCAGATTTGTAGGCGGCGATGCCGCCGCCTATACCAAGAATGATTCGGGCTGGAGAAGACTGGCGGGTGCCTTCTTGAGGCATGGCGTTCTAGCTGGGATCTTCGATCTTCGGCTCAGGAGCTGCGGCGTTGTGATATTGCACCAAACCGCGACGGGTCTCTTCCATTGCCACGACGGTGGGCTTACGCGACATCGTCGGCAGGAAGGACCGCTGTCCGCTCTGCAACTGACGCGCACGCTTGGCCGCAACAATGATGAAGCGGTAGGTCGACAATTCCGGATCGTCCGGAATTACAAAATTCGCATTCACGCGGGTAGCAAGCTTGGATTCGGCCATAGTCCCTATTGTCACATACTGTGGAGAAAACAAAAAATCGTCGGGGCCCATTGATTCTCCTAAAGGTATAGAATCCCATCTATTGTGCAGCGCATTTTCTTAGTCATCCTGATTGCCACCAGCCTCCTCGCCCAGCACGCCAAAGACGACGAAGCCGCCAAACACCCGTTCATGGGCGACCCAGCCCGCATCGAAGCCGGCCGCAAGGCTTACCTCGGCGGTTGTGCCGGCTGCCACGGCCCCGAAGGTGGTGGCGGCCGTGGCCCCAGCATCATTGACCGTGCCGCATGGCACCCCATGACCGACGATAACCTCTACGCCACAATCCAAAAGGGAGTCGGCATTATGCCCGCCGCCAATCTCCCCACAGATCGAGGTTGGGAACTCGTCGCCTTCGTCCGCTCCCTCACCTCACCAGCCGTTGAGATCAAAGCACCGGGCGATCCAGCGCTGGGCGAAACCCTGTTTAATTCCAGTTGCAACAACTGCCACCGCATCGGCGGCAAAGGTGGCTTTGCGGGGCCTGATCTCTCCAACATTGGCCGTACCTCCACTCTGCCCAAACTCCGCCGCTCGATACTCGATCCAGATTACGAACGTACCCCCGGCTTCCACCGTGCCGCCCTCACCATGCGCACCGGCGAAAAACTCACCGGCCTTGTCAAAGATCGCACCAACTACAACCTCCAACTCCAGCTCAGAGACGGCAGCCTTCGCTCCATCCCCGTCAACACCGTCGAATCCCTTGAAATCACCGAAGCCACTACAATGCCTCGCGACTACCAAACCAAACTCTCCAAAGACGACATCACCAATCTCGTCAGCTTCCTCCGCCAGCAAGGAGCCAAATAATGCGACTCTGCTTGTTCCTTCTCACGGCCACGCTAACAGCGCAAGTCTCCTACGAAGACATCACCAAAAGCCCCAATCAAAACTGGCTCACCTACGCTGGCGACTACAAAGGCCGTGGCCTCTCCCCTCTCACTCAGATCAGTCCTGAAAACGCTCAAAACCTGACCCCAAAATGGACCTTCAACGTCCCTAATGCAAAAGGCTTGCGAGCTCGCCCCATCGTTGCCGACGGCGTCATGTACTACACCAACACTAATGCCATATATGCTCTCGACGCCCGCAGCGGCCGTCGCATCTGGCAGTACGTCGACACTCAGTCGAAGAAAGAGGCCGTCAACCGCGGAGCTGCCATTCTCGGCAATCAGGTCTACTTCGTTACCGCCGATTGCCACCTCGTCTCACTCGACCGCCGCACCGGCGGCGTCGCATGGCGCAAGCAATACGGCAACATCAAAGACGGCGTCTTCTGCACCTCTGCACCTGTCGCCATCAACGGCAAGATCATCGTCGGTACCGCTGGAGGAGACGAAGGCATGCGCGGCTACCTGGCAGCTCTCGACGCTTCTACCGGCGCTGAACTCTGGCGCACCTACACCATCCCTGCCCGAGGCGAGGCCGGCAGCGAAACCTGGGGCAACTTCATCGAATATGGCGGCGGTGCCACCTGGCTCTCCGGCACCTACGAGCCCGAAACCAACACCCTTTTCTGGACCACCGGCAACCCCTGGCCCGACTTCTACGGTGGGGATCGCAAGGGCGACAACCTCTACTCCTGCTCGCTCCTGGCTCTCGACGCCAACACCGGCAAAATGAAATGGTATTTCCAATTCACCCCCGGCGACTGGCACGATTGGGACGCCCAATCCTGGCCCGTCCTTGCCGACGTCCAATACGAGGGCAAGCCCCGCAAAGTCATCTTTCACGCCAACCGCAATGGCTTTCTTTACCTCCTGGACCGCGAAACTGGAAAATACCTCAGAGCTTCTAAACTCCTCGATAACCTCGACTGGGCGACCGGTATTGATGCCAAAGGTCGCCCGATCAGCGTTCCCGGAAAAGACCCCACACCCGAAGGCAACCGCATCTGCCCCGGCGTTCGCGGTGCCACCAACTGGATGAGCCAAAGCTGGAACCCCGCCACCGGGCTGCTCTCCGTAATTGTTCTCGAACAGTGCGACGTCTTTACCAGCTCCTCCAAAACCCCGGAACCAGGTAAAAACTTCGCAGGCGGCGGTGCTGGCCCTCGCCCCAACGACGCAGGTAAGTTTTACATGCGCGCCTTCAATCCTCTCACCGGAGAACGCAAGTGGCAGTATCCTATGACTGGAAAAGCCGAAATGTGGGCTGGCCTCACCGGCACTGTCACAGGTGTACTTTTTGCCGGGGACGACGACGGCCACCTCATAGCCATCGAGGCCAAAACCGGCAAACACCTCTGGCACTACCAGACTGGCGACAGCATCACCGCTTCTCCCATCACCTTCGCAATTGACGGCAAACAATACGTTTCCATCGCAAATGCAACTTCAATCCTCACTTTCGGGCTCTTTGAGCCTGTAAAGAGCATTCCGGTTCCTCCAATGCAAATTCGTTGATAAAAAAGCTAAACCTTCGCCGCAACCTTACCGATATCAGTACAAACACTGAGATTCAACTAAGGGAAAACGGTGATGAAGATCGAGGAAATCAACCTTACACACGTAGTACATTCGTTAGCAGGAATTATCCTGCTCGCAACGATTGCCTTGTTTGGCTACGAGCTCTCAAAGCCGGAGATTTCGAGCGTCGAGTCGTCCAATCTGGTCTGGAAACTGTCTCCGCTTTCACCTCAGATCTCAGCTCAAGAGCAGATCCACCACCTACCCGCGCTTAACGAGCGCTACAAGCGAAAAGTTCTGGTCTACGCTACGCATTACAAAGCCTGGAAGCCCACTCCTGAACCAGTTCAGCCCGGTAAAAACTTCGCCGTAACACGCCCAACCAGCAAAACTTATATGGCAATGAACCAAGCTATGCTGGAAGAAGTCTCAGGGAATCAATAGTTTAGCGTTTGGCGCTCCATTTGCACTGTATTAGGCAACAGGAGCATCAATCCAAATGCAAACAAATGAAATTAGACTCGGACTTCTCTCGGCCGTACTTGGCGGCGTTCTCGTAGCTGGCCTCGGCGCACTTGCATACAACAAGAACACCGCCAGTGCCCAGGCGCCTACCTTTCCTGCCCAGCCTGTTGCGCAAACTATTGTGGTCGCCGCCCCAGAAGTATTTGTCCCCGGCTACCAGGGTGCACTGTACAACGCACAGGGCCACATTGTCGCTGTGTCGGTTGAAAACAAAGCTTCGGCTCTCAGTGCCGCCCGCTCCAGTTCTTCCAATCAAGTCACTTCCAATCCGGTTTCTGGTAATAGGGTCGCATCGCGGCAAGGCCGTTCCACTGGCAAATCCGTCGCAATTGTGGCCGGTAGCGCCGGAGCAGGCGCCGCAATCGGAGCCCTGGCTGGTGGCGGCAAAGGTGCCGGCATTGGCGCAGCCACCGGCGGAACCGCCGGCTTTATCTACGACCGCATGACCGCGAAAAAGTAACAACCCGCCCTCAAAAAGTGCGTCCACCTATGCCCCGCCCATCGTAGTTTGGGCGGGGCATACCGCTATATCTAGTAGCTTGACCCCTACCCTCGAATGCCTCATATTTGTATGGTCCGAGACGACCAAAACAAAAAAGAGGCCTTATGGTTAAAACAAAAAAGATCAAAATTGATTTACTGGTTTCGTCCCCATCGTTTACGTCAACAGACGTCTCGACAATTACCGGCGTCAGCCTCCGCCAGCTCCAGTGGTGGGATGAAAAGAAAGTCGTCTCCCCCCGCCAGGAAGGCCACCGCCGCCTCTATCTTACAGAAGAGGTTCTCGAGATCTCGGTCATCGCCGAACTCCGCCGCAAAGGCTTCTCCCTCCAGAAAATCCGCCGCGTCCTTCGCTTCCTCCAGAAGAACATCGGCAAGCGCCTGGCCGAGGTGATCGACGTCCGCTCAGACCTCCATCTGGTCACCGACGGCAAGAACATTTACCTCGAAGACAACTCAAATACGATTATTGACATCTTGAAAAACGCGCGCCAGCCGATGTTTCTTGTATGTGTCAGCGATCAGGTTCGCCGTATCCAGGCCACTCTGCCACCAATGCGCAAACCAGTAGGCCGGGAATCCGGTTCAGCCCAGGCAGTCCGCAAAGCCCGCTGAAAATCATAGAAGCGAAGTACCCCTCACCCGCGTCTACTCATCATTGGCATATACTGTAGTCAAATTCGGAGGCCTGTAATTATATGGCGCGTAGCCGTGCATCATGGTTGGTAATTCCTTTGCTTGTCGCACTCTGCTCTTACATGGGCGGTGTTTTTGGTCCTGAACTGGACGAAGTAAACGCAGCGACCACCGAAGACGACATTAAAGCTGGCCTCAGGGTCTTCTCGAAGGTCTATGAAGTTGTCGAAGACAACTTCGCTGAAAAAGTATCGGCAGACCGCACCATCTATCAGGGTGCTATCCCCGGGATGCTGCGCACCCTCGACCCCCACTCCAATTTCTACGACCCCAAGATGTACGCCCAAATGCGCGAAGATCAGCGCGGCCGCTACTTCGGCGTCGGCATGACCATTTCAGCTCGCGACGGCCGCATCATCGTGCTCGCCCCCTTCCCGGCATCGCCCGCCTACAAGGCTGGCATCCGCCCCGGCGACATCATCGCTGAAGTGAACGACAAAAAGACAGACAACATGACCACGGCCGACGTAGCCGATCTGCTTCGTGGCCCCCGCGGCACCCAGGCACAGATCAAGCTGCAGCGCGCCGGGGTCGACAAGCCTCTAGTCTTGAATGTTACCCGCGACGAGATCCCACGTAAGAGCGTTAAGGATGCTTTCTGGGTCAAGCCCGGCATCATGTATCTCGATGTCGAGAGTTTCAACGAAAACACCAGCGCCGAAGTAAACGAAAACTTCAAGCGCCTCGGCGAAAAGAACGTCAAAGGCTTGATCCTCGACCTCCGCGCCAACCCCGGCGGCCTGCTTAATGAAGGTGTTGCCGTTGCCGGCCGCTTCCTTCAGAAAGGCCAGTTGGTTGTTTCTCACCGTGGCCGCGCCAACCCCGAGCGAAGCTATACCGAGCGTCGCGGAACTGGTCCGTACGATTATCCGATCGTCGTAGTCGTGAACAAGTACTCTGCCTCAGCCGCCGAAATCGTAGCGGGCGCACTACAGGATCATGACCGTGGCTGGGTGATCGGCGAAGACACCTTCGGCAAGGGCCTCGTCCAGACCGTCTATCCGCTCAGCGAAAATAGCGGCCTTGCTCTCACCACTGCGAAATACTACACCCCGAGTGGCCGCCTGATCCAGCGCGACTACTCCAATATCAGCTTCTTCGATTACTATTACCGTAAAGATACGGAGCTCAAGAACCCGAAGGACGTGAAGATGACAGACTCCGGCCGCGCCGTTTACGGTGGCAACGGAATCGCTCCTGACGAGAAGTTCGTCCCCACTCCTTACAACAAGTTCCAGATCGAACTGCTCCGCCGCGCAGCTTTCTTCGGCTTCACTCCAGTCTACTTTGGCAACAAAGAAGCCAAGCTCCCCAAGGGCTGGTCTCCCGACGCCAAGGTTCTGGACGAGTTCAAGGATTATCTGAAAAAGGCCAATGCCGCCTTCACCGAAGAAGACTTTAAGGCGAACCTCGAATGGGTAAAGACCACCTTGCAGACTGAGTTCTACAAGACGGCCTTTGACATCGACGAAGCCGCCCGTTATGAGGTTGAAGTGGACCCTGAAATCCTCAAGGCCATCGACGCCCTACCCAAGGCACGCGAACTTGGCGATAAAGCCAAGAAGATGATCGTCCAGCGCATGGCCGAACCAGGCAAATAGGCCTTATCCTGTTAGTTTGACGAAGCAACCTCAAATTACCGTGCTTGACGCGGGCGGTCAGTATTGTCACTTGATTGCCCGGCGAGTGAGAGAACTCGGCGTTTATGCCGAAGTGATGCCCAGCGAAACTCCTGCAGACAAGCTGCAAGACCGTCGTGGCATCATCATTTCCGGCGGCCCCGCCAGCGTTTACGAGCCCGGCAGCCCAACTGTCGATCCTGAAATCTTCTCGCTAGGTGTCCCGGTCCTGGGAATCTGCTACGGTCTGCAACTGATGGCCCACCTGATCCCCGGCGGCAAAGTCACCAAGGGCATCAAAGGCGAATACGGCCTCGCAAATTTGAAGGTCACAGAGCACGACAAGCTCTTCGATAATTTTCAAGCTGTCTCAGAAGTCTGGATGAGCCATCGCGACCGGGTCGGCGAAGTGCCAGAAGATTTTGTAGTAACAGCCACCACCGAAACCTGTCCGATTGCAGCCATGGCCAACGACTGGCGCAAGCTCTACGGCATCCAGTTCCACCCCGAGGTAGTCCACACCCAGGGCGGCAAAATCATCCTGGGCAACTTCCTCTTCTCCATCGCCGGCTGCGAGCAGGATTGGGAACCGACCCGCCACCTCGAAGAGTTGGAAGATGAAATCCGCTGCACCGCCCGAGGCCGCAACGTCTTCTTTTTTGCCTCCGGGGGAGTAGATTCCACCGTAGCCTTCTCGTTGTGCCTGAAAGCCTTGGGCAAGGAGCGAGTCCACGCCGCCTACGTCGATACAGGCTTAATGCGTGAAGGCGAAACCGAATTCGTAAGAGAAGTCTTCACCAAAATGGCGGGAGATTCCTTCGAAGTCGTGGATGCGAAGAATGAATTCCTGTCGAAGCTATCTGGAGTAGTGGAGCCCGAAGCCAAGCGCAAGATCATCGGCGAAGAATTCGTGATCACGCAGCAACGAGTCCTCGAAAGCGGCCGTTTTCTCGACGGCAAATGGATCCTGGGCCAAGGCACGATTTACCCGGACACGATTGAGAGCGGCGGCACGGCGAAGGCTGAGGTGATCAAGACCCACCACAACCGGGTAGCTGGCATCCAGACTCTCATTGAGGAAGGCCGGCTGATCGAGCCGCTAGCCCAGTTCTACAAAGACGAAGTCCGGCAAGTAGGCCGCGCCATCGGGCTCCCCGACGATCTGCTGGACCGCCACCCCTTCCCAGGCCCGGGTCTCGCAATCCGCTGCCTGTCCACTGCGAAGGCCGAAGAGTCGCGTAAAGTAGATTCCGGCTACGTGCTGCCCGTATTGAGCGTAGGGGTACAAGGCGACTCGAGAACCTACCGTTCCACCCTGGCGCTTGAGCAGTACACAGAAGAAGCCTTCGCCACAGCTACAGAGCTAATCAATCAACTAACTGACGTAAATCGGGTTGTGGCACTGGTCCGCGGAGTCGCCCCTTTAAGCGACTTCAAGAGCCACGTCTCAGCAATAGACGAAACCCGTCTCGCCCGCCTGCGCGACTGCGACTCGATCGTAAGAAAGCTATCCTACGACAGCGGCTTTGAAGAGAGAATCTGGCAATTTCCGGTAGTGCTGCTGCCTTGCGGGGTGGAGGGCAAGCCCGATTCTGTTGTCTTAAGGCCAATCGACAGCGTAGACGGAATGACGGCGAAAGCAGTCCCGATGCCCGCCGCCCTCTTAGAGGAAATGACAACCCTGCTAATGAAAGTGCCCGGAATCGCCGCCGTCTTCTTTGACCTGACGAACAAGCCACCAGCAACGATTGAGTGGGAATAGCCGCAAATAGGGCGATATCATTTCGATGGTCCGTTCAGGGCTAACTCCGGGGTGGTCAGGACGAAAATGTCAGAACTGGAAGAATCCAGTTGGGCCCATGTGATAAAGCTTTCCTCAGGAGAGACTGACATACTGGAATCGAATTGAACAGGGAGCTGGGTGAACTGAAAGAGGATCCGTTTCTGGCGGGTGGCCAAGTTGAGCCGCACGATTTGGCGGCGGGCATCGGGGAGCACTTCCAGGTAATAGAGTGCGCGTTTGGCGATAGCCCATTGGCCCCAGAAATTGGGCGGCAGAGGGGCTAGCCATTCTTCTTTTTCAGGGCCAGACAGGGACTTGCGCCAGATACCGCCAACTTCATCCTGTTTGGTGAAGTAGATGAATTGGCCGTCCGGCGATTCGAAAGCGGCAAAGCCGCCATGGGTTGTGATCTGAAGTGGGCTGGTGGAGTTTTCCGTGGTTCGGAAGATTTCCCAATGGCCTGTGCGATCTGAGGCAAAGTAGATCGAACGTCCATCGCGAGACCAACTGGGCAGCACTTCGTTGGAGGACTCACGGGTGAGGGGAGTGGGGGAGCCACCGGTGGTGGACATTACATAGATATCGCCGTTGCCGGCGAGACGGGATTCCAGCACCAGACGGCTGCCGTCTGGTGACCAGCGGGGGCTGCCCGAGAGCGGTCCGTCAAAGCGGGACAATTGCCGGGGCGCACTGCCGGTGGCCGACATCAGCCAGACTTCATTGGCACCACTGCGGGCGGAGCGGAAGGCGATTGTTTCCCCATCGGGTGAAATTTGAGAACTGGTGTCGAGGTGGATGGCAGACGTGAGGCGGCGGGGGTTGGGGTTGGCGCCCAAATCCAAACGCCAGATATTAGTGTCAGCCACCCTGACGACGTAAGAGATGCGGTTGCGCTTGCGGTCGAGAGAGGGATTGATAGGGCCAAGACCTGCGGCAGCGATACGGCGGGATTGGCCGCTTTGAATGTCGAGACGCCAGAGGCTGCGGGCCTGATTTCCACGCTCAAGACTGGCGACGATGGCCTGGCTATCGCTGGTCCAGTCAAAGCCCTCAATGGTGCGGCCATCGTACGACAACTGGCGGGGCTGGGAATTGGCCGTGAGTGGCAGAATCCACAAATTGGACATAGCTGACTCGGTGGCGCGGATAAATGCGAGTTGTGTACCGTCTGGGGAGAGTTTGGGCGACAAATCCCCCAGCATGCCAGCCCGGGGCTGAGTGAGCGGAGTGCGGCGGCCAGTATCGATTTCAATACGCCATAGCCGGACAGGCTGGCCCGGAGCTTCGCTATCGGAAACAAAGACGGCGCGCGAGTCGAGTGAATAGCTAAAGGGTTGGCGGATGCGAAGGTGAGCGATTTCATGCTCGGGTTGGTCTGGCCGGTCCTTTTGCATGAGCAGGAAGCCTTGCGGGATTTGGCGGAGGAAGGCCAGAGCACCGGCCGGAGACCAGGCGGGTTCGTAGTCTCGGACGCCACCGGAGGTGATGTTGCGTTCCGACTGGCCGGGCTCGGTGAGGATGATATGAGAATTTCCTGCTTCAGCATCGCGGGAAAAGGCAAGGCGCAGGCCATCAGGGGCCCAGGCGGGCGAGCGGGAATTGAATTGGTGGGCAGTGATTTGATGGGGCGCGGGAATATCCTGCTGGCTGGAGGGCGAGCTGTTGCGGGCCAACAGGTAGCCGAGCCCCAAGGCAAGCAGAGCCACAATGGGCAGCGCCAGCCAGGCAGGGGCTCGATAGGCAGGCGCAGCATTGTGAGCGGGATGTATAGAGCGAAATTGGACGGCATACGCGCCCTTGGGAATCTCGACGCGTAAGGCATCATTACGCCCACTGGCATCGTAGTATTCCAGCAACTTGGCGCGCAGTCGGCGAACCTCGACACGAACGATGGGATCGGTTTTCGGGTCATACCCTGCGTCGCGGCCAAAGATGGCCACCCCGATAACTGTCTCTTTGGGCGGCTCCTCGTCGGGCTGCGACGCGAGAAAACTGAGCAAGTTAGACAGTTTTGGGCTTTGTGCAAAGTCGGTCGAGCCCAACACCGAGGCCAGCGCGCGAGATTTGTCCTGTGACGAGATATCCACTGTTTTCAATTAGTTAAGAGGGGTAGTTTACCCCGGAGTACTCCCCATCATACTTTGCACGGGCAAAATTCGGTATCAGGATGACCACATGAACAGATTTTTGTTGATGATGTTGATGGCTGTTGGAGCCAGTTGGGCGAGTTCGATCTATCAGGTGCAGTTTGTGGGAACCTTCGGTGAGGGCGCCTTTGCGTTCACGTTTGGGACAGACGGCCAAGGATTGCAGCAAAGCCTGACCGGGTTTACGCTACGAGGCAAGATCAGCATTGTGATGGATGCGCTGCCAGCCCCGACAAGCGTGACAGAGTTTGATACGGGCTACGAAACGATTGGCTCGAGTCCTTTATGGCTGCGGGATGCAGAGTTTTCGGTGGATGGTTTTCCGGGATTCCCCAACGGATTTTTTGAGCCTGGCCCCTATTTTCTGGAACCGGTTCCGGTGCCGGCGGATGGCACAAGCGTGGAGCCCTCCGTGTATGACCAAAGGTTTGGAGTGCTCGAATCCCTCAACGCCCTGCGGGTTGGTTTGAGTGTGAAAGATACCTGGACAAATCCGGAATTTTTAAGCTTTAGGCGTGAGGGGGTTTGGGCTTTGAATGCACAAGGGCTGTCTGGGATCCCCTATAACCCGCTGACCGGACAGTTTCAAGCCATTAGCGGTACTCCTTCATTCTCCGCCGGGTTTGTGAGGTATCAGAACTTCCGGTCGGTGGATGATCGGACGCTGCCCGGTTTCGGGCTTCTCGAGAACACATTCATTCAGGGATCATTTTCGGCGAGCAGCGTTACGGGGGAGGTGGTGGTGCCAGAGCCAGGGACATGGTGGGCAATGGTAAGCGGGCTGGGCGGGATCGTAATGTTGCGGCGGCGAAGAGGGCCATCCATCGTGACCAGAATCCACGCCTGAGCTGCCACTTGCCAGGAGCTAGACCTCGTGAATTGTGGTTCGCTAGAGGGGCTGATGCGTTGGGTTCCTGCGTCGAGTTAGTCGAGGCTCATTTGGCCCGCGCGACCTCTGCCCAATCCAGGCCAAACCGGGCTAGGTACTTTCTCAAGCGGTCTGCGTCCGAGCCATAAGTCTCCCCGACGACCTGCTAGACCGCCACCCCTTCCCAGGCCCAGGCCTCGCGATCCGCTGCCTATCCACCGCAAAGGTCGAAGCCTCACGCAAGGTAGATTCCGGCTATTGACCTGTCCGTTGCTATACCGACGGTACAGACGTTGAGATCCCCCGCGTACTCAACCGGCGTGAGGCCTACCGCTGACGGCTGTTATGATGTAGCCGATATGGACCCAGCCTGCCTCGCCCACAGCCTCAGCACCGACGAACGCGACTTCTTTGAAACCAACGGTTACCTTGTGGTTGAGAACGCGATTCCGCCCGATCTGCTGGAGCGGCTTCTAACCGTTGTAGACCGCGTCGACGCTCGCGAGCGTACCCCAGCCATGGCCAACAAGCTGCTGTCCATCTCAAACGTCGTGCATGAAGACGATGCCATGGTCGACTTGCTGGACCTACCCACAGTCTTCCCCAAAGTATGGGGAATTCTGGGTTGGAATATCTACCTCTACCACTCGCATCTCGACGTTACCCCTCAGGAAAACGCGACAGCGCAAAACTGGTCTGTGGCCTGGCATCAGGACAGCATGCGCGTGAACGACGAGATCGAATCCAATCCCCGGCCCAGGCTCTCTCTGAAAGTCGGCTACTACCTCACCGATGTCAGCCAGCCCGGGCGCGGCAACACCCTGCTCGTGCCAGGCACCCAGTTGTGGAATGAGATCGAAGTCCCGCAGGACGGCGCGTCCAACCCTGAAGGCTGCATCTCGCTCTGTGTCCCACCCGGCTCCGCGCTTTTGCTGGACCGCCGCACCTGGCACTCCCGCAGCGCCAACGCCTCAGACCTCACCCGCAAAGTCATCTGGTACGGCTACGGCTACCGCTGGCTACGCCCCAAAGACGAGATGACCGTCGCGCATCTCTATTCAAAGGTCGATCCCATTCGACGGCAAATCCTCGGCGGAAGCGCCTCCGCCAACGGCACCTACGACCCCACAGCCGCCGATGTTCCACTGCGAGTCTGGCTGGAACAGCACGACCCGTCAGCAGCCACAGCCTCCCCGCACGGTCGCTCGCAATCCCGTCCACCAGCAATGGTCCGGGGCAAGAACCTCGGCCGCAACTAAATACCTGCTTGACAACCGACCAGTTGGTCGGTAATCTCTAAATATGCCGACCGACCAGTCGGTTTTTATGTCGAAAAAAGCAGAGCTCACCCACGATTCCATCCTCAAGGCCGCCCAGGACGTCCTCCACCAGCACGGTGTTCGTGGCCTCACGCTCGACAAAGTAGCCAAACAGGCCGGCGTCAGCAAGGGTGGCCTCATCCACCACTTCCCCTCCAAGGACGATCTCCTTCTAGCGATGCTGAACTGTGTCTCCACGCTCATGACAGAGCAGCTCAACCGCCTCCTCCTCGAAGAGCCAGACGCCGGCCAGAAGGGGCGTTTTCTCCGCGCCTACATGCGCTGCAACCTCGAAACTATCGAACAGGGAATCCCCAGCTTTATCCTCAACCTCCTCGAACTTGCCAGCGTCAAGCCAGACATCTTCCAGTCCCAGCGGGAGTTTTTTGCTCAAATGCAAGCCAACGTGGAGAACGACGGAATCGATCCCGTCCTCGCCACCATCCTCGCCGGCGCATCCGACAGCCTCTGGCTCCAGGTCCTCTTCGGAATCCTTGAGCCCAACCATCCACAAATCAGAACGGTTCACGACCGTCTGATCCAAATGACCCAATAAACACTGCAAACCAACCCTCCAACAAAAGAGGACAAGGAGAACTGTGTCCTAAATGCGACTTGCACTTTATCTGCTTCTAACAAACTGCCTCATCCAGGCCGAAACCAAAATCAGTCTTCGCGAGGCTGTTCAGCGCGCTATCGCAAACAACCCAGAAGTGGTTGCGGAACGAACTCAATTCCAGGCCGCCCAACCCGCACTCAACGCAGCGAAAGGTGCCTTCGATCCAATCCTCGGCCTCAAGGGTGAATGGCGTCAGGCCACCACCCCGGCCACCTCCATCCTGCAGGGTGTCAACGGCCGTCTCGACGAACGAAATTGGAACCAGAGCCTCGGTCTGCGCCAACGCCTTCCCTGGCTTGGCATACAGTTTGATTCCGCAATCGAGAATTCCCGCATCGCCACCTCCAACCCCTTCACATCGCTCAATCCCTACTACCAGCTCATCCAGCGCAACACGATCACCATCCCCCTCTGGCGCAACCTGAAAACCGACGAATTCCGCACCGAGCTCAAAATCCGGTCTAGAGAGCGCAACACCCTGCGCTTTGATTTTGAATCCCGCCTCCTCGATCTGGTCAACCGTGTCGAAGCCGCCTACTGGAGCCTCGTCGCCGCAACGGAGGCCTTCAACGCAGCGCAAGAAGTTGAGCGTTACGCCAAAGAAAGCCTCGCCTCCACCGAGCGTCAGGTCAAAGAAGGGGAAATGGCCCAGGCCGATCTCGCAGGTGCCCGGGGCCAGATGAACCGCGCGGCTGAGAATCGCGCCAACGCTTACGGTATCAAGCTCGAAGCCCAGGCCCAACTTAAATCCTTTCTCGCCTCTACCGCTTCTGATCCGGTCTGGCCAGATACCTTGACACCCACTGAAACCAAATCCCCACTCGCCGCAAACACACCCACCGAACTCACGGCGCAAGCTCTAACCAAACATCCGGATCTTCAGGCCTTCTCGCTACGCCTGGAATCCCAGCGGGATCTCACCGCCGTCGCCGCAGAAGCCGCCAAGCCGCAAGTCGACCTCCAGTTCACTCACAGCCGCCAGGGCCTCGCCGGTTCCTCCGTCCCTCAAGGCAATCTCTTCCCCGGCTTCAATCTTGACGCTCCTCCCCAACTGATCGGCGGCTTCCCGCGCGCGGGCAATCAGGTCTGGCGCAACAACTACCCCACCTATCAGGCCAGCCTCTCCATCGAGCTTCCCTTGCGCAACCGCACAGCCGAAGGCCGCCTCGCCCAACAGCGCTTGCTCGAAACCCGCATCGCCGCCCAGCGCAAACAAGCCGAAATCCAGCTCGTCACGGGTATTGAGCAAGCGTGGGCCCGCATCGAAGCCGCCCGCGAGCGCATCGCCAGCGCCGACGCGGCACTGCTCTCTAGCGACGAACGCCTCCAAAGCGAATTCCGCCTCTTCCGCGAAGGCCAATCGAACAACCTCAACCTCAACACCAGGCAGAACGAGCTGGCCGAAAGCCGTCAGCTTCTCGTCAACGCCTGGCGCACCTACAATCTCGCTGCCGCCGACCTTCGACGCATCAGCGCCACCAGTCTCACCACCTTCGAGGTCACCGTAGAGTAAACATGAAAATCACCGGCATCCTTATCATCCTTAGCCTTCTGGTCGCCTGCGGCGGCGAAGTTTCAACCAAGAAGACAGATACAGTTGCACCAAGCGCCATCACCGTCCGTACGGTCAAATCCACCTCTGTCGATGCTCCGCTCGAAATCATCCTGACTGGAAATTTCATGGCAGAATCGAGCGCCGCACTCTCGGCCGAAGCCCCCGGCATCGTCGCAGCTACTCCAGTCCGCATCGGCGACTTCGTCTCGAAAGGCGCCCCAGTGCTCGAACTTTCAAAGCAATCCGCCCAACTTCGTCTCAGAGAAGCCGAAGCCCGCGAGCGCGAATTTGCCGCCCTGCTCAAGCAGGCAGAAGCCCGCCTGGGCGCAGGTCTTGCTGGTCGGCTCGAATCTGTCCCCGAAGTCCTTGCCGCCAAAGCCACTCTCGAATCAGCCCAGGCCGAACAGCGCCTGCTGGAGATCGAAGACCGCCGCGCTGCCAACCTGCTGAAGACAGGCGACGTCTCCCGCGCCTCCGCCGATCGAGCCAATGCCAACTTCGCCATGGCCGCAGCCCGCACGGCAGGCGCAGCCAGACAGTACGAAGCAACCCTCAATCAGGCCCGCCAGAGCAGCGGCAGCCTGGATGGAGCCCGTGCCGCCCTCGATACCGCCCGCGCCCAAACCGGCCTGGCCCGTAAAGCTCTGGCCGACACCACCATCCGCGCACCTTTCGCTGGCTACGTTAGCGCCCGATCCACCGCTCCCGGAGAGTTCGTAAACGACCAAAGCAAATTCATCACTCTCGACCGCATTGACCCCCTCAAACTGCAAATCCAGGTCCCGGAATCGGAAGCCGCCCGCATCAAGCCGGGCCTGAAAGTCCGCGCAACCGTCCAGGCCTACCCCGGCCAAACCTTCATCGGTAATGTTGCTGCTGTAAACATGTCGGTAAGCCCTGCTTCTCGTAGTTTTCTGATCGAAGCCCGCTTCGATAACTCAAAGCTCCTGCTCAAACCCGGGATGTTCGCCGACGTCCGCATTGATCTCGGCACCAGCGAAGCCCGCGTTGCAGTCCCGCCGAACGCCCTCGAACTCGACAACCGCACAGATTCCAACCGTGTCTGGACCATCGAGAAGGGCCTGGCCCACCTCAACCTAGTCGAGGTTGCCTCACGCTCGGCGCAAGAAGTACAAATTCGCCGCGGCCTAAGCCCCAACGCAACCGTCATCGTCAGCGACCGCGCCAAACTCTTTGATGGCGCACCCGTTCAGGAGAAATAGCCACATGCAAAAACTTGCTGAAATCTGCATCCGCCGCCCCGTCTTCGCCACCATGATCGTGATGGCGCTCACCGTAATTGGGGCCTTCTCCTTCGGCCTTCTGGGCGTTGACCGCTTCCCCAACGTCGATCTGCCCGTTGTCGCAATCATCACAACCAACCCGGGAGCATCGCCTGAAGAAATCGAGCGCGAAATCAGCGATCGCATTGAAGGGGCCGTCAACACCGTCTCAGGCATAGAAGAGCTGCGCTCCACTTCTTCTGAAGGCATCTCGCAGGTTGTGATCCAGTTCCAGCTGGGCAAAAACGTCGATACCGCCGCCGCCGAAGTCCGCCAGAAAGTAGACCTCGTCTTGAACGAACTCCCCAAGACCGCCGACAAGCCTCAGGTGCAGAAGCTCAACAGTGACGCAGCCGACGTATTGCTTTATGCCATACGTTCTCCCCGGCCCCTCGTCGCAATCACTGAGTTCGCCGACAAAGAAATCGTCGACCAGATTGAGAGCGTCTCTGGCGTCGGTTCTGTCCGCATCTTTGGTGGCAGTAAGCGCGAGATCGAAGTCCGCGTCGATTCCAGCCGCTTGAGCGCTTACTCACTCACCGTAGCTGACCTTACCAACGCCCTTCGTAGCCAGAACATGGAACTTCCCGGTGGCAACGTAGAAGAATCCACCCGCCGCCTCACGGTGAGAACTTTAGGCAAAACGACAGACCTCGCAACACTCAGCGAGATCGTCGTGGCCAACCGCGAAGGCTATCCCGTCAAACTCCGTGATGTCGCCCAGGTGCTCGACGGCGGCCAGCAGCCCACCAGCGTCGCCCGTCAAAACGGCGAAAGCGCCATTGTCATTGGCATCCAGAAGCAATCGGGCGTAAACACCGTCGCCACCATCGACGCAGTAAAAGAGCGCATTGCCGAACTCAAACTCAACTTCCCCAAAGATGTCCAGATCGATCTTGTCCGCGATCAGAGCGAGTTCATCCGTGCCGCCCTCAACAGCATCGAGGAACACTTGATTGTTGGCGGCTTCCTTGCCGCAGGCGTTGTCTTCCTTTTCCTCCGCAACTGGCGCAGCACCCTCATCGCTGCCATCGCCATCCCCACTTCGATCATCGCTTCGTTTGCCGTGATGAAGGCCCTCGGCTACACGCTCAATATGATGACCATGCTCGCTCTCACTCTGATGGTGGGCGTAGTCATCGATGACGCGATCGTCGTCCTTGAAAACATCTACCGCTTCGTGGAAGAAAAAGGAATGTCGCCCTTCGAGGCTGCCATCGAAGGCACCCGCGAAATCGGCCTCGCCGTCATGGCCACCACACTTTCTCTTCTCGCCGTCTTTGTGCCAATTGGTTTCATGGGCGGCATCGTCGGCCAGTTCATGCAGAGCTTCGGCCTCACCTGCGCTGCTGCTATTGCCGTCAGTCTCATCGTTTCCTTCACCCTGACGCCGGCCCTGGCAGCCCGCTGGATCAAACCGAACGAAAAGGGCCACGACTCAAAAGAAAGTGGGCTCAATCTCTGGCTCGATCGCGCCTACACCCTCATGCTCGTCTGGAGCATGGCCAATCGCGGCAAGGTTGTGACGCTCTGTGGTCTGGTGATCGCGAGCATCGTACCTCTCTCGATGGTTGCCGGCTTCACCTTCATTGCCGAAGACGACGAAAACGAATTCGAGGTCTCAATTCGGCTCCCGGAAGGCAGCAGCCTTGCCGCCAGCGAGTCTGTGATGGAAGACATGGCGCGCCGCATCCGCAACGAACTGGAAGGCGTGCAGTCTACCCTCGCCGTCGCCGGCTTTAACGCCCAGCAACAAGCCAATGCCGGCACCATCTTCGTTCGCCTCAAGCAAATCTCAGAACGCAAGCCAGACCAGAAGACCCTGATCGCCGCCGCCCGCGAGTTGCTTAAGGTCTACCCCAAAAACATCTACACCTCGGTGCAGGCGGTGAACCCCTTTGCTGGTGGCGACCGTAACGCCTCCATCCAGTTCATCATCGCGGGCAACGACTTGAACAAGCTCGACGAATACTCCGCCAAACTACTCGAGCACATGAAAAAGGATCCCAACATGGCTGACGCCGACCGAAGCCTTCTGCCCGGCAAGCCGGAACTCCGCCTCAAGATTGATCGGGCCCGCGCCGCCGATCTCGGCGTCCGTGTTGAAGACATCGCCTCCACTATCAACACGATGTATTCTGGCGAGCGCGTCAACAACTTCAGCGAAGGCAAGAATCAATACGAGATTCGCGTCCGCGCCACCGCCGCCGCCCGGCAGGATCGCGACGCCGTCCTGCGCACCATGGTCCCCTCCACGAGTGGCCCGGTAGAGCTCCGCAACGTTGCCTCGATCAGTGAAGGCTCAGGCCCCGGCACCATCGACCGCTTCAATCGCCAGCGGCAGGTCACTCTCTACGCCAATCCCGCCCCTGGCGGCAGCCAAAGCGAAGCAGTGGAATCCATCCGTAAATTCGTCGAAACAATGAATTTCGATCCCGGCTACCGTCAAGCGGTCTCCGGCGACGTAAAGGAACTGGAAAAGACCGGCTTCTATTTCATGATTGCCGTCGGCCTCACGTTTATTTTTATGTACATGGTGCTGGCCGCCCAGTTTGAAAGCTTCATCCACCCGGTCACAATCCTGCTTACCCTGCCGCTCTCGGTCCCCTTCGCGATGCTTAGCTCTGCACTGGCAGGTCAGCAGCTCAACATCTTCTCGATGCTCGGCATCCTTCTCCTCTTTGGTGTCGTCAAGAAAAACGCGATCCTCCAGATCGACCACACCAACACTCTTCGCTCCCATGGGTTGCCAAGGGACAAAGCCATCATCCAGGCCAATCGAGACCGGCTCCGCCCGATTCTGATGACCACCATCGCCCTAGTCGCCGGCATGATTCCACTTGTCCTCGGCACAGGTCAAGGCGCAGAAACCAATCGCTCAATTGGTGTCCTGGTTGTCGGAGGCCAAAGCCTCTGCCTCCTTCTCACACTGCTCGCCGTACCTGTTTTTTACTCCCTCTTTGAAGACGCAAAAGAATGGATTCTTAGTCATTCCTTCACGAAACATTCACCAGATCCAAACTCTAGCCCTCTAGTCTAAACAGTAATGAGATTCACCTGGCACTGGAAAGCGGCGCTGTTCAGCGCCTTCATCCGTTGTTCCATCTTCTTCGCTGTTAACGCGACTTCCGGCTGGCGTGTTGCCTCAGGCGCAGCCCTCGCCGAATTTCTTTACCGCTTGATTGCCTCCGGCTACTATGGCTCGATCACTCAGGCCCTTTCTCGAATGCAGCCAGCCTGGAAGGCAAACATGCTCGCGATCTTTGTTCTTCCACTTTTTCAGCACCTGATCGAATTCGCAATTCATTACTTCCGCGGCACCCCACGCCTTGCAATTTCGATCGGTGTCAGCTTCGGCTTCACCATCATCTCGACGCTCTTCAATCTCTATTCGATGCGGCGTGGCTCGCTGATCGTTGGTGCTGAAGCCAGGTCGCTCTGGCACGACATTAACGCCTTTCCCCGCCTCTTCTGGGGCTTTGTTACTTCCGGCCCCCGGCTTATCCTCAGCCGATGAAATCCATCCACTTAACCAATGCGTGGCACGCCACCTCTGGCGGCATCGCAACCCACTACCGCTCCCTGCTTAAAGAAGCCGAACTCACGGGCCGCCAGATGGTGATGGTGATCCCTGGGGAGCGGGATGGTGTTGAGAACGGCCAAACCACGCGCATCCATACCGTTGCTGCCTCGCCGTCTCCCTTCAACTCTGCTTACCGCAGCATCATGCCCAATCAGTGGCCGGGCGTCCACTCCCGCGTCCGGCAAATTATCCTCGACGAGCAACCCGATCTCATCGAAGTTTGCGATAAATATAGTCTTCATTATCTTGCTGGTGCCATCCGAAAGGGTTACATCAAGGGCCTCAGGAAGAGGCCTGTGCTGGTGGGCCTCAGTTGCGAACGCATGGACGACAACCTCGGCGTCTATCTGACAAAATCACCGCTCGGCAAAGCCTTTGCTGCCTGGTACATGAAGTGGGTCTACTTCGGTTTCTTCGATCACCACATCGTCAATTCCAATCACGTCGCCGACGAACTTCGCCTCGCCGCTCGCGGCCATGTTACCGAGCGTGGCATCTGGGTGCGTCCGCCCGGCATCGACCTTTCCAGCTTCAAGCCTTTATCGCAAGATCAAAATGCCCCAACCGTTCTCTATGCGGGCCGCCTCGCCCCTGAAAAGAACCTTCAACTTCTGATCGATTCTTTCGCCCTGCTCCCTCAGGACTTCCGCCTCGTCGTCGCCGGTGACGGCATCGAGCGTCAATCACTGGAAGCAGCAGCCAACCAGCGGTTTCCAGGTCGCGCTACATTCCTCGGACACATAAATTCAAAATCAGAACTTGCCAGGCTCTACGCAAGCGCCAGCGTCTTCGTCCACACCAATCCAGCAGAACCCTTCGGCATCGCCCCGCTGGAGGCCATGGCCAGCGGTCTTCCATTGGTGGCACCGCACAGCGGCGGCATTCTCACCTATGCCAATTCCACCAATGCCTGGCTTACAAAAGCGAATGCCCCGGCTTTAGCCGAGGCAATTTTAGATACTTTTGATCCAGATCTGCGCCAATCACGCACTGCAGCCGCTTTAGCCACTGCCGCCCAGTACCACGCCCCTCACACTGCCAGACGCTTCCTCGACATGTACGAACAATTTATGCAGAACCGCTTGGACTCCCAGCCAGACTATCGATCCACACCCGGTACTTGGCTGGGTGTGGAAACCTAGCTCTGAGGAGCTTCGATGGGCGGCTTGGGGCCCGGCACAACAATCTTTTCCTTGGGCTTGGACGCAGGTGCCTGCACCTGTATCTTCACCGGGCTCATGATGATGTGCGCATTACGGCCTTCCAGCTTCGGAGAGCCTTCCACTGCGCCCACTTCCTTCAAGTCTTCGGCAAAACGCAACAACAGCTTTTTGCCCAGATCCACGTGCGCAATTTCGCGCCCTCTGAACTGGACCACTGCCTTTACGCGGTTACCTTCCTTCAAGAAGCGCAGAGCGTTGTTCTTTTTAAACTCATAGTCATGGTCATCGGTGTTCGGTCGGAATTTCACTTCCTTCACCTGAATCACATGCTGTTTCTTCTTGGCGTCGTGTGTCTTCTTTTTCTGTTCGTATTGCCACTGGCCATAATCCATGGCTTTAGCAACCGGCGGTTCTGCCGTCGGAGAAACGAGAATCAGATCAAGGCCAAGTTCCTGGGCCCGGCGTATCGCGGTGGCGGTGGGCAATACTTCAACCACTCCGTCAGGAAATACTGCGCGTACTTCCTTAACGCGGATAGCCTCGTTTACGTTTTCTCTTATCTTGGGAACGCGCCGAAAGGGGGGTCTATTGTTCGGAAACATGCTTAAAGGAAGGGCGCCACTTGGGGCGATGAGCAGGATATTACCTGCGAGAAGGTACAGTACATCACTAGTAGCATGCTAGCAGAATTTTTCAAATTTGTATCCATAAGATTCTTTAGGGCATAATACCCCTGACATCCTCTAAATTTCCCAATCCTCGAGAAAGTACCACTCGCCGGGTACCAGCGTGAAAGAAACTTTTTCACCATAGTCGAGGCGGTGCTCATCCCCATACAATCAAACTATCCAGATGAGAGTCACTATCAAACCCGGCTATTGGCTTCTCATGGTCGTTGTTTTCGTTGTCACCCTCGCTGCCGCGCTCTCCATGTGGTTGTTCCTGCGGGGCCAGGAAACCCGCCGTGCAAAGTCCCTCCTGCTCACTGCTTCCACCTCCCTCCAGGACCGTGTTTCAGGGGAGCTCGATCAGGAGCTGAGCGCACTTCAGCGAATGGCTTCCAAATGGCAAATTCGTCCTGATATGAATCGTGTCGAATGGGAATTCGACGTCCGGCAGATTCTCGAACAACATCCCAGCCTACTTGCCATCGCCTGGATTGAAAACCCCTCGGCCAATAAGCCCGACCGCAGCCCCCGTCAGGCCGTTGAAGACTGGCGTATCACATGGGCCCTCCCAAATATCTATGAACCAGCTGTCGTCAAGCTCCACGGCATTGTCAAAGACAACCGCATCGAACTTCTGACAGAACTCGCCGAACAGCGACGTACGCGCATCAGCGATGCCATCGTCGTTGCCGATAGAGGAAAAGCCTTCGCTGCATATGTTCCCAGCGTCGTCGACGGCAAGCTCACCGGAGCCCTCGTAGGTGTTTTCCATCTCCAGGTCATGATGGACTACGTTTTCGATCGTCTTCTTGCCAGCGACTATTCACTCCAGCTTCTCGACGGCTACGAGCCTATTTACTCCCGAGGCCTTCCCAAGAATCGGCCAGACGACTGGGAACAAATGACTAGCCTCAAAATCTTTGGCTCCGAATGGAAAATGCGCCTCTGGCCCAGCCCGGACTTCCAGCGCTCCAACGAAAATCTTGCCGACCTCATCCTCCTTTCCGGCATCGGCCTGGCTTGTATTTTCTCCGGCCTGATTTTCCTGATCGCCCACCGGGGCAAAGCCAAACCGGCCACCTACATCCCGGACGCCGCCGAACAACGGCGTAAGATCGAAGACCGCCTCAGACTTTGGGAGACTACAATCTCCTCCATCGACGATGCCATCTTTATTGCTGAAGCTGAAAAGGTCATGGGCGCTGGCCCCATCGTTCTCTTCGTCAATGAAGCATTCACGCGCCTCACCGGCTTTGAATCCTCTGAAATCACTGGCAAATCACCAAAGACTCTCTTTAATTCCGAGTTCTTTTCCGGCGGTAAGCCTATCGACTCGCGCGTTTCCATCTGGCACAAAGCCAACGTGGCCATTGATGTCGAAATGCACGCCAAACCCGTGATCAACTCAAGCCACGACATCACGCACTGGATCATCTCCTTCAAAAAGGCTGAAGCCGCCAAACTCGATGCCACCCACGTCATCGAAAAGATGCTCGCTGAATCTCCTCTCCCGGTTCAAATCCTCGACGCCACAGGCAAAGTTCTCCACTGGAATCCTCTCGCTGAATCCACCACCGGCTTTGCTACCTCAGAAATCATCGGCCAGACATCCCCAATCGCTCCCAAGTTCCCACAGCCAGGCTTCTGGACTCGCGAAGATATCCGCATTCTCCGCAAAAACGGCAACCGCCTCGACCTCGCCGTCTACACTGCACCGCTCTACGATGCAGACGGCACTCCCTCCACCCGCTACATGAGCTTCATGGCAGACCTCACCGGCGAGCACATCGCCAATGAACAACTGGCTGAACGTGAAACCAGTTTCCGGGCCCTGGTCGAGAATGCCTCTGACATTCTCGCCATCCTGGACCTCGACACCACGGTTCAGTACATCAACCCCGCCGTTAGCGCGCTTTTGGGGCAGGACCCCAATCGCATCATCGGCCGCCCCGCCTCAAAAATCCTCGAAGAAATTACGCCCGGAAGCGACCCAATGGTCCTCCACCTCAAACAAGCCGAAGGCCCCACGCTCAAGCTCGAAGGAACCATCCTCCCCATCAAGGGCACGCCACTGACTCTACTGGCCGCACACCCGGCATCGGTTCAGAAGCCGCCCACAGATCTGCTCAATGCTATTCAGGACGCCATCCTCACCTACGATACCCAGCACCGTGTCTTGTGGATGAATCAGGCGGCCGAGCAACTCTACGGCTTCACTGCCGAATTTGCCAAAGGCAAGACCCTCAGCGAGATCCAGCCCGACTGGCTCCAGGTCCCCTCTCGTGACCAAATCCTTCAAGCCCTCGACCTTGAAGGCTCCTGGAAGGGAGAGATCTCCAATTTCTCTCCCACCGGCCGCGAAATCGTCCAGGATGTTTCTATCGCTGTCACTTTCAATGAACAAAAAGAAGCCACTGGCTCGGTTGCCATCCATCGCGACATCACTGACAAGAAGTCCGCAATCGACGCCATTGCGTTGGATGATAAAACCAAAACCCTCAACGCCCTTGGCTCAACAGAAGGTCTCTGGGATTGGAACCTACGCACCGACGAAGTCTATTTCTCGCCTCGCTGGAAAGAGATGCTCGGCTATTCCGATTCTGAAATCACCGAAGATCTCGGCGAGTGGTACATGCTCGTCCATCCCGACGATCTGCCAATTCTCCGCAATCGTATCGCTACCTATCTCAAGGGCCAACCAGAACACCTCGAAGCCGAGTACCGTGCCCGCACACGCGGCGGCCAATTCCGCTGGATGATCACCCGCGCCATTGCCATGCGCAATGAATCCGGCGAAGCTACACGCCTCGTGGGTCTTCAAACCGACATCCATGACCAGAAGCAGCTCGATGAACAACTCCTCTTTGAGGCTTTCCATGATTCAGTAACCGGCCTTGCCAACCGCGCCCTTTTCCTCGACCGCCTCAACGGCCTTCTCGCACACCCGGCCCAGCCCTTCGCCGTCGCTTTCCTCGACCTCGTCAACTTCGCTGCGGTCAATGAAACCATCGGCACCCGCGGTGGGGACAAAGCCCTCGCTGAAGCCGGCCGGCGCATCGCAGAATCCCTCCCTCCCAACAGTTTTGTCGCCCGGCACAGCAGCGACGAGTTTGTCGCTCTGATTCCTACCGCCGACCCGGTCAAACTCGAATCCCTCACCGCGCTCTTGCGCTCACGCCTCGCCAGAAATTTCGATTTCTCAGGCCGTCAAGTCTCCTTCGCCATCAATCTCGGCTACGCCACCACCCTCACCGGTACCTTCAAAGACGCTGAAGCCATGCTGCAGCAGGCCTCTCGTGCCATGGCTGAATCAAAACCCAAGCCTGCCACCGCCACTCAACTCGACACTTTCCAGCCAGACCAGTTACGAGTCTTCTACCACCCCATCGTCGATCTCGCCACCGGAGAAATTGGTGGCCTTGAAGCACTCATCCGCTGGCAGCATCCCGAGCGCGGTCTTCTTACGCCCAATCAATTCCTGCCTGCCGCCGAAGCCTCCGGGCTCATCCTCAAACTCGACCGCTGGATGCTTGCCGAAGCCTGTGCAAAGGCCCGCAGGCTCAACCTCCGAACCCGCCGCATCGAGCCTCTCATCCTTACTGTCAATCTCTCCAGCTCGCACTTCCTGAACGCTGAAGACACAAAGGCTCTCGAAGACGTCATTCGAGACTCTGAAGTGGATCCATCCTGGCTTTGCATGGAACTCAACCCGCAAACCAACCACTCGGCAACCGATATTCTCCACAACCTCGGCAAACTCCAGGCTCGATTGAACATAAATACTGAGGTAGCCGATCGCATCAAGATCTCTCCCACTCTGGTTCGCGAAATTGCTTCGGGCAAAAATCGGGATAAGGTCCGCGACATCATCCACTCGGCCCAATCGCGAAACATGCTTGTGGTCGCCGAAGGTGTCGAAAGCCTCGAACAACTTGCTGTCCTCCGCGAACTCAAATGCCATCTGGCCCAGGGCTTTTATTTCACCAAACCCACCTCATCCAACGACACAGAGCGTCTCCTCGCCCGCAGCCCCCGCTGGTAGGCCATACTAGATACGGATGGCTATCAGTCAAGAACTTCTCGATATTCTCATTTGCCCCGCCTGCCGCGGTGAGCTCGAACTCAAGCAGGACGGCTCTGGCCTCAAGTGCCTCGCCTGCAAGCGCGTTTACCCGATCCGCGAAGACATTCCGGTCATGCTGGTCGACGAAGCAAAAATCGAAGAATAGGCAATGCCCCCAATCCTCGAGCGTCTGAAGTCAGGCTCGCGTATTGCCATCATTCGCCTACGCTCACTCGGAGACTGCGTCCTCTCGACGCCCGCCATTCATCTGCTCAAAGCACACCGGCCAGACCTCCGCATCGCCGTAGTCTCAGAGCCACCCTTCATTCCTCTCTTTGAAGAAAATCCCGATATCGACGACATCATCGTCCCCAGCGGCCCGCTGATCCGCCGCTGGAAGCCCAACCTCGCACTCAACCTCCATGGCGGCACTCGCAGCCTTGTCCTCACCACCGCCTCGCTCGCCCGCTACCGTGCCGGCTTCGCTCATTACCGCTACTCTCTCGCCTACAACATCCGCATCCCAAGAGCGCAGCAAATCCTCAACCAGGAACGCGTAATGCACACGGCCGAACACGCGGCCTCGGCCATGTTCCACCTCGGCGTCCCGATCCAGACCGTCCCCCGAGCCCGCCTCTTCACTTCCAAAAAATGGCGCGACGAGGGCTATGCGGTAATCCATCCCTTCGCCAGTGCAGCCGATAAAGCCTGGCCCGCCCAGCGCTTCCTCGACGTTGCAGAGTTCCTCCGCCGCGCCCTCCACCTCGAACCCATCTTCATCGGCGGCCCCGGCGACGACCCGGCCCCGTTCGAGCCCTGGCACGTCGAAATCTCAACAGACCTCAAAAAGACCAAAAGCCTTCTCGCCTCGGCCTCGCTCTTCTTCGGGAACGACAGTGGCCCCGCCCATATGGCTGCCGCCTTTGGCGTTCCCGTCGCAGTCCTCTATGGCCCTTCCAACCCTGAAATCTGGGCCCCCTGGCGCACAGAGTCTCAGGTCCTCCATTCCCCCGCCGGCATGTCCGGCATCACTACAACCCAAGCAGTCGAAGCCCTTGCCAGGCTCAAAGTAATCGCATGAAACGCGTCATCCGTCTCGGCCTTCACTACTGGCCCACCCTCCTGCTTAGCGTAGTTTTTATGGCTATTGTGGGCGTCTGCCAAGCCGCAATGGCACTTCTCATCAAGCCACTCCTCGATCGCGTACTCAGTCCCTCAACCGCTGAACCCACCTCGTTCACAGTCCCGGTCTTGAACTGGCAAATTCAGCTGGATTCCTTTCTCCCCCCCCAGATCCAGAACATCTGGGCCCTCGTCGCAATCGGCATCCTCCTCGTATTCGCGATCAAAGGCATCTGCGATTACATCGGCAACTACCTCGTAAACTACGTCGGCCTCAACGCCATCACAGACCTCCGCCAGCGCGTCTTCGATCACGTCCTCCGGCAGGACACCAGCTTTTTCGAAGTCAACTCCACCGGCCGCCTCATGTCTTCGGTAATGAACGACATTGAAAAAATTCAGGTCGCCATCTCCCACATGCTCGCCGACTGGCTCCGTCAAACCTTCTCCGCCATCGGCCTCCTCGCCGTCCTCATTAACCACGACTGGAAGCTCGCACTCTTCTCCCTCACAGTGCTTCCCTTCGTCATGATCCCCACAGCCCGCCTCGGCAAACGCATCCGCCGCACCACCCGTGGCGCACAAGACGATGCCGCCCACCTCAACCACATCCTCCAGGAAGCCATCACCGGTCAGCAGGTCGTCCGTTCCTTCAATGCAGAATCCATCGAATCCGCGCGCTTCCATACTGCTGCTGATGCCCTGCGCAAATCAAACCTCCGCTACATTGCCCAGCAGGCTCTCCCCTCGCCCGTTATTGAATTCCTTGGTGCTCTCACCATCGTCGGCCTCATCGGTTACGCCCGCACTCAAATTCAGGCCAACCAGATGACTGCCGGCGAATTCACCAGCTTCGTCATCGCCCTCCTGATGCTCTACGAACCCGTCAAGCGCCTCACCGGTATCCAAAACATCTTCCAACAGGCCACCGGCTCCGCCCAGCGCGTATTCGAATATCTCGATCAGGAACCCAAGGTAGCCGACAAACCAAACGCCGCCACGCTGCCCGCCTTCCATCAATCAATTGAATTCGACCAGGTCCGCTTCCGCTACCCCACCAGCTCGCCCGATCAGCCCGACATCCTCAAGAGCCTCACCCTCAAAGTCAGCGCCGGTGAGGTGATCGCCCTCGTTGGCCCCAGCGGTGCCGGCAAAACCACACTCGCCAGCCTTCTCCCGCGCCTCTACGATCCAATCAGCGGCAACATCCGCATCGACGGCCAGAACCTCCGCGACGTCACCATGAACAGTCTTCGCGCACAAATCTCCTCGGTTGCGCAAGACACCTTTCTCTTCGACGACACCGTCGCCAACAACATCCGTTACGGACGCCCCAATGCAACCCTTGAAGAAGTCCAATCCGCCGCTGCCACAGCCATCGCCGACGAATTTATCAACCGCATGCCAGAAGGTTATGAAACCCGCATCGGCGAGCGCGGCGTCAAACTCAGTGGAGGCCAGCGCCAGCGTCTGGCCATCGCGAGAGCCGTCCTTCGCAACGCGCCCATCCTGATCCTCGATGAAGCCACCTCTCATCTCGACGCCGAGTCTGAGGTGCTGGTTCAGAAAGCTCTTGCTAACCTGATGGCACAGAGAACGGTAATCGTCATCGCCCATCGCCTGTCCACAATCCGCCGTGCCACTCGCATCCTGGTCCTCGAAAAAGGCGAAATCATTCAGAGCGGAACCCACGATCAGCTCATCCAACAAGGGGGGCTCTACGGCCGCCTCCACGAACTTCAATTCCAAGAATCGGCTACACTCGAAAACTCATGAACATACGCAGTATGACTGGCTACGCCCGCGTCCGGCGCTCGATCTCTGAAGGCGAGCTCACGCTTTCGATCAAGACGGTCAACCACCGTGCTCTCGATCTCCACTTCCACATG